>OY759747.1:4800000-6438990 GCA_963662775.1 Spirochaetia bacterium | reverse complement strand
GCACATATCTTGATCGATCAGTTGAGTTTCGACTGCGGCTACGGAAGTGCTTCCTTGAGAGAGCGGATTTACTGCGAGTCGGACGATCAAGATCGGCCAATGCAAGGTGTATTGATCTATACGGCGTCCGGCGATTCGGAGGGGACTCTTGGTGGGCTTGTCCGGCAGGGCGAGCCCGACCGGCTAATAGGTGTTTTCGAGCGGGCGATTCATCGTGCATGGTGGTGTTCGAGCGATCCCGTCTGTATCGAGAGCGTCGGACAAGGCAGCGACAATGCCAATCTTGCCGCCTGCCATGGGTGCGTGCTGCTACCGGAGACGTCCTGTGAGACGGGAAATCGTCTCTTGGACCGGGGACTGATCGTCGGAACAGCGGCGGAACCCGAGATCGGATTCTTCCACTCTGCGTATCGACAAGCGCCATTCGGATGACGGACATACTGAGTCGCCATGATCGCAGTGTTCTGATGGGGCGCATCAGAGGTAGGGACACAAAACCGGAGTTGTTCATCCGTCGATCACTCCACGCCATGGGTTACCGCTATCGTACGCACGTCCGGGAGCTACCGGGGCGCCCTGATATAGTATTTGCGAAGCGACATTCCGTGATCTTTGTCCATGGATGTTTCTGGCATAGGCACGGTTGCGCTAACACCTATACGCCAAAAACTCGCGAGGAGTTCTGGCAGAGAAAGTTCGCAGGAAATGTCAGCAGGGACAGACGGGATCAAGATCTGCTTGCACAAGCTGGTTGGCGGGTTCTGGTCCTATGGGAGTGCGAAGTTGAACGTGATAGGGCGACTCTGGACCGAGCGGTGAAGTTTCTTGGTCCGCCTCGTATTAGTGGTGAGGTCGTTGTTCGAGCCGCGTTGTTGAATCCTGTCACGAGAGACTCATGATCCAGGTATTCGACATGTTCTGTGGTGGAGGCGGTAGCAGCTACGGCGCTGCCATGGCCGGGACCAAGATTGTTGGAGGCATCGATTGCTGGCTGCTTGCAACGGATGTGTTTTCTGACAATTTCCCTGACGCACGCATGTTCGTCGGGCGCGTTGAAGAGTACGACCCTGCGACGATTGTCGATGAGATGGGCGCGATTGATCTCCTTCTGGCGTCGCCGGAGTGTACGAACCATAGTTGCGCACGAGGAGGACGGCCGCGTTTCGAAGGAAGCCGCGACACGGCGCTGGAAGTCGTTCGATACGCGCGAGCGATGAAGCCCCGGTGGCTCATTATTGAGAATGTGGTCTATATGCGATCGTGGAGTCGATATTCTGAACTCGTGAACGGGCTGAATGGTGAAGGCTACCGGCTTGCGGAGTATGTACTGGATGCCGCCGACTATGGTGTAGCGCAGAGGCGCAGACGACTCTTCATCGTGGGTGACCGCGAATCGGATCCACCGTCCCGAATTCCAAGAAACCGGGGGCGCAAACGAGCCGCGGCACGAGTCCTCGACAAGCCGGGCGTTTGGGCCAAGTCCCCGCTCGATAACGGGCGACGCGCGGCTGCTACGCTGGAGCGGGCGGAGCGGGGCTTTTCTTCGGTCGGTAGGGATGTGCCATTTCTGATCGTCTATTATGGGAGCGACGGAGCTGGTGGCTGGCAACCAATTACAGTTCCCCTTCGAACGGTGACGACACTCGACCGCTTTGGACTTTGCGAGCCTTCGGAAGCCGGACCGACGCTGCGAATGCTCCAGGTTCCGGAGCTGGCACGTGCAATGGGGTTTGGTGGCGACTTGATTCTTGAAAAGGGGACGCGTCGTGACCGGATCATGATTCTGGGGAATGGTGTCTGCCCGCCAGTGATGGAGACGGTGGTGAGAGTGCTTGTGAACGGGGAGCGTGATTTGTCGGCGTATAGTGTTCATGGCGATGGATAGGTTAGGAGACGCCCGACAAGGAGGTAGGTGTAGGAATGAGCCAAGCGTTTGTGGGACAGGTATGCTCGTACCAATAGCGGATGGAGGAGGATCTCAAATGATAGAGGAGTGGCGGGCTGTCAGATACGGAAAGATGTGCGGAACAAAGTTGGACGGCGAGTGTCCGGAACGTGATATTCCGTTATGGAGCGGGTTGCGCATGGGCTGACTGTAGGCTTCCGGGCTTGTTGAGCGATGCGCGTCGTCTTCACCTACGACACCGAGGAGCCGGGCCTGTGCATCCCGGCGTTGCGGGTGATCACCCGCGTGCACGGGCGGTTCGACGCGCCGATGACCCTGTTCGTGGTGGGCGAGCTGGCCGCCGGCGAGGAGGGGCCGGCGCTCCGGCGCCTCCTGGACGAGACGCCGGATCTGCACGACGTCAACAGCCATACCTGGAGCCACTCGCGGCTGATCTGCAAGAACCCGTGGTCGCTACCGGTGCCGGCGCCGGAGTTCATCCACGATGAGACCGCACGCGGCGTGGCGGCGATCCGCGACCGGCTGGACCGCCCGTGCCGTGGCTTTCGCCCGCGCTCCGGGGCCGGCTGCGGCTTTCGCGGCTGCCCGGAGAACCTGTTCGCGCTGCGCGCGGCCGGCTGCGAGTGGAGCTCCGCCTACCTCAAGTCGGCCTTCGAGGACTCGCTGCCCGGTGACCTGCACGGGCCGTTCAGCTACGCCGGCGACGGCTACGACGACCTGTTGGAGCTCCCCGGGCACGGCTGGCAGGACGCGCTGGTCAAGGACTACGGGCGCGGCCTGCAGTACGCGGTGCGCTGGCCGTCGCCGTTCGCCTACCCGCAGCGCCTGGTGGAGACGCCGGAGGAGGAGTTCGCCGTGCACCGGCGCACCCTGGACGCCGCCGAGGAGGCCGGCCTGCCGTTCTGCTGCTTCGTGTTCCACCCGTGGACGATGATCCGCCGGCAGGATCCGGACGGCGACTGCATCGACCTGCTGCTGCGGCTGGCGCGCGAGCGGGGCCACGAGGTCACCACCCTGGACGCCGTGGCGCGGCGCTGCCGGGAGCGGCCGGCGCTGCTGTCGCCGGCGCCGCCGATTCCACCGCAGCGCACGCGCGGCTACGATGTCGCCCGACACTTCGCCTGAGTCCGAGGTCCCCACATGAGCGCACGTCCCAACGGCCCACGTCCGAACGTGATCGTCTTCTTCACCGATCAGCAGCGCTGGGACACGGCCGGCATCCACGGCAACCCCGCCGGCCTGACTCCCAACTTCGACCGGTTCGCCGCGCGCGGCACGCACCTCGCCCACACCTTCACCTGCCAGCCGGTGTGCGGGCCGGCCCGCTCCTGCCTGCAGACCGGCCTGTACGCGACCGAGACCGGCGTGTTCCGCAACGCGATCACCCTCGACCCGGCGCTGCCCACGCTGCCCGATCACTTCCACGGCGCCGGCTACACGACCGGCTACATCGGCAAGTGGCACCTGGGTCCGCGCGAACGGATCGGCCCCGTGGCGGCGGAGCATCGCGCCCGCTACGACTACTGGCTGGCCTCCAACGTGCTGGAATACACCTCCGACGCGTACCGGACCACCCTGTACGACGGCGACGAGCAGCCGGTGGAGCTGCCCGGCTACCGGGTCGACGCCCTGGCCGACGCCGCCATCCGCTACCTGGACGGCAGCGACGGCGGACCGCGCGACCGGCCGTTCTTCCTGTTCCTCTCCTTCATCGAGCCGCACCACCAGAACCACCGCGACGACTATCCCGCGCCCGACGGCTACGAGGAGCGCTACACCGGCGCGTGGGTGCCACCCGACCTGGCCGCGCTCGGCGGCTCGGCGCAGCAGCACCTGCCGGGGTACTACGGCATGGTCAAGCGGCTGGACGAGGCCTTCGGCCGCGTGCTCGACGCGTTGCGCAGCCTGGGCATGGCCGACGACACGGTGGTGCTGTACACCTCCGACCACGGCAACCACTTCAAGACGCGCAACGGCGAGTACAAGCGCGCATGCCACGAGTCGGCGATCCGCGTGCCGACCGCCCTGGGCGGCCCCGGCTTCGACGGCGGCGGCCGCGTCGAGGAGCTTACGAGCCTGATCGACCTGCCGCCCACGCTGCTGGACGCCGCCGGGATCGAAGTGCCGGAGGCGATGCAGGGCCGCTCGGTGCTGCCGCTCGCAGGCGCCGGCTCGGTGGATCCCGCGTGGCCGGACCAGGTGTTCGTGCAGATCTCGGAGTCTCAGGTCGGCCGCGCGCTGCGCACGAAGCGCTGGAAGTACTCGGTGAGTGCGCCGGGGCTGAGCGGCGGCGTGGTGCCGGCGGCGGACCGCTACGTCGAGGAGTTCCTCTACGACCTGCGCGCCGACCGCTACGAGCTGTGCAACCTGGCCGGCAACCCCAAGCATGCCGAGGTGGCGGCACTGCTCCGGCAGCGGCTGCTCGGCTGCATCCGCGAGGTCGAGGGCACGGCGCCGGTCATCGAGCCGGCCGCGGAGCACCTGCGGTCGGGGCAGATCAACCCGGAGCCCGAGGACCTGGAGGAGTTGCGCCCGCCTGGGTGAGCACGCGGTCGGATCGCCTTTGTTGACAGGCGAATCGGGCCTGCCGACACTTCCGAACCGAAGCTGACATGGACATCGCGGTTGCCTCTGAACAGGCCGACGGACTGCGCGTCGTCACGGCCGACGATTGCACGCTCGCCGACTTGTCCGCGCTGCAGGGGTGCTGGACCCAGGCGCAGTACCTCAAGCTGACGAATGACGGTAATCGACTGATCGAATTCACCGACGGACGCATCGAGTTTCTGCCCATGCCCACGCAACGACATCAAGCGATCCTGCGGTTCCTGTTTCGGGCCCTGGACTCCTTGGTTCGCGACCTTGGCGGGGAGGTGTTCTTCGCTCCCTTGCGCCTTCGTGTCCGCGACGGCAAGTTCCGCGAGCCCGACCTGCTGTTGGTCCACGACGCCGAGGACCCTCGCTGTCGGGACGACTATTGGCTCGGTGCGGACGTGGTCATGGAGGTGATCAGTCCCGACAATCCGGACCGGGACATCGTCGACAAGCGCATCGACTACGCGGAGGCGGGCATCCCCGAGTACTGGATCGTCAATCCCATGGACGAAACCGTGACCGTGCTCGTCCTTTCGCACGGCAAATACCGGGAACACGGCGTGTTCCGACCGGGAGAGCACGCCGAATCGTTGGTGTTGCCCGGCTTCTCGGTCGACGTGCGGGAGACGTTCGACGCGGCATCCCCCCGTCACCGAGACGCGCGGTCCTGAACGGCGGCGAGGTGCCGGCGGCCGACCTGGAGAAGCTCCGCCAGCCAGGTTGAGCGCGACGGCGTGGTCGGAGTGGTTTGACGATCGTCGGGCGTTTGCGCAGAGTCAGTGCGCCATGACAAGGGTCGAGTTGGAGCAGGAAGCGCTGAGTCTTCCCCAAGCCGAGCGCCTCGAATTAGCCGATGCTCTGGTAGAGAGCATTGTGCCATTTTCGCTCGACTCGGCGGAGCAGACCAAGGCTGATCGCGCCATCGAGTCGTACCGGGCCGATCCCCACGACGTCGTTCCGGCGGAGACCGTCCACCTCAACGCACGTACGAAGGCACGATTCGGCGAGCAAAGGTGATTGTGGTCGTAGCGATCGTTCACGCGGCTCGCGGACCGGATGCCTGGGAAAGTCGGTGACCATGGGGTAGCTCGTACCGATCGCGAGACTCAAGTGATTTCGACATGCTGCTGACGATCTGCACCACCCACCGGCCGGCGACCGACCTGGGGTACCTGCTGCACAAGCACCCGGACCGGGTACAGGCGTTCGAGTTGCCCTTCGGCGCCGCCCACGTGTTCTATCCCGAGGCCAACGAGGAGCGCTGCACGGCCGCGTTGCTGCTCGACGTGGATCCCGTGGCGCTGGTGCGGAGGCGCGGTGGCGGCGGGTTGCTGCGGCACTACATCAACGACCGTCCCTACGTGGCGTCCTCGCTGCTGAGCGTCGCGATCGCCCAGGTGTTCGGGAGCGCGCTCGGCGGCCGCAGCAAGGAGCGCCCGGAGCTGGCGGCACAGGCGTTGCCGATCACGGCCACCGTCGCCGCTCTGCCGTGTCGCGGAGGCGAGGCGGCGGTGCGCCGCCTGTTCGAGCCGCTCGGCTACCGGGTCGACCTGGAGGATCCCGAGGCGGACCGCCCGTCCGACGACTGGGAGCACGGTCCGTACCGCAACCTCACCCTCTCAGGGCAGCAGACGCTGGCCGCGCTGCTCGCGCACCTGTACGTCCTGATCCCCGTCCTCGACGACGACAAGCACTACTACGTCGGTGAGGAGGAGCTGGAGAAGCTGCTGCGGCGCGGCGAAGGATGGCTGGCCGACCATCCGGAGCGGCAGTTCATCACCCAGCGGTACCTGCGTCACCAGCGCCGATTGGCGCGCGCGGCGATCGCGCGGCTGTCTGAAGGCGAGGGGGAAGGCGACACCGATCCCGGCGCGACGCCGTGGCAGGATCCCGGCGAGGATTCCATCGAGATGCCGATCCGGCTGCATGACCTGCGGCTGGAGGCGGTGACGACCGTTCTCCGTGAGCACGGCGCGGCGCGCGTGCTGGATCTGGGCTGCGGCGAAGGGCGACTCCTGCAGCAGCTCCTGCGCGTCGATCAGTTCCGCGAGATCGTCGGCATGGACGCGTCGGCGCGCTCGCTCGAGATCGCCGCGCAGCGTCTGAAGCTCGCGGCGCTCCCGGAGCGGCAGCGGGAACGGGTCCGGCTCCTGCACGGCGCGCTGACCTACCGCGACGCCCGCCTGGGCGGCTACGACGCGGCAGCGGCTGTCGAGGTGATCGAGCACCTCGACCCGGAGCGCCTCCCGGCGTTCGAGCGCGTGCTGTTCGAGTTCGCGCGGCCGGCGACCGCCGTCATCACCACCCCCAACCGGGAGTACAACGTCAACTTCCCCGGTCTGGCCGAGGGCGCGCTGCGGCACCCCGACCATCGCTTCGAGTGGACGCGGGCCGAGTTCGCCGCCTGGGCCGAGCGGGTCGCCGGCGCGCACGGCTACCGCGTCACGATCGAGCCGGTGGGCGGCGTCGACCCCGAGCACGGCGCTCCGACGCAGATGGGGATCTTCCGGCGATGCAAGTGACTATCCCCGAGTTCTGCCTGGTCGTGCTGATGGGCGCCAGCGGGTCGGGCAAGTCGACGTTCGCCCGCGCCCACTTCGCGATCACCGAGGTCCTGTCGTCGGACGCCTGCCGCGCCCTGGTGCGCGACGACGAGACGGCGCAGGAAGCCTCCGCCGATGCCTTCGAGGTGCTGCACTTCATCGCCCGCAAGCGCCTGGCCGCGCGCCGCCTCACGGTGGTGGACGCCACCAACGTCCGCCCCGAGGACCGCCGGCAGCTCGTCGCGATCGCCCGCGAGTACCACGCGATGCCGGTGGCGCTGGCGTTCGATCTCCCCGAACCGGTCTGCCAGGAGCGCAATTCGGCGCGCGGCGACCGCGCGATCGGCCGGCGCGTGATCCGCAACCAGTGCCAGTTGCTGCGCCACTCGCTGCGCCGGCTGCGCCGCGAGGGATTCCGCGAACACCGCTTCCATTCGCAGGAGGAGGTCGACGCCGCCGGCGTCGAACGCCAGCCGTTGCAGACGGATCGCCGCGCGGACCGCGGGCCGTTCGACATCGTCGGCGATCTGCACGGCTGCTTCGACGAGCTGAGCGCGCTGCTGGGCGAGCTGGGCTACGCCGTGGCACGCGGGGAGCAGACGACGGGCGCTCGCTATCGGGTGACCCATCCCGACGGCCGGCGGTTGATCTTTCTCGGCGACCTGGTGGACCGTGGACCGGCGAGCGCCGACTGCCTGCGGCTGGTGATGGACGCGGTCGCTGCCGGTAATGCCCTCTGCCTGCCCGGCAACCACGACGACAAGCTGGGCCGCACGCTGCGCGGCCGCGACGTGAAGCTGAACCGGTGGCTGGAGCACACGCTGGAGCAACTCGCCGCCGAACCCCCGGAGTGGCGCGATCGGGTGGCGGAGTTCATCGACTCCCTGGCCAGCCACTACGCGTTGGACGGTGGGCGCCTGGTGGTCGCGCACGCCGGCATGAAGGAGGAGATGCAGGGGCGCGCCTCGCGGGCGGTGCGCGAGTTCGCCCTGTATGGCGAGACCACCGGCGAGACCGACGAATTCGGCCTGCCGGTTCGCCACGAGTGGGCCGCCGACTATCGCGGCCGGGCACAAGTGGTCTACGGCCATACGCCGGTCCCGGCTGCCGAGTGGCTGAACCGCACCATCTGCCTGGACACCGGCTGCGTGTTCGGCGGCCGTCTGACCGCGCTCCGCTACCCGGAGAACGAGCTGGTCTCGGTACCCGCGGCGCGCGTGTACTCCGAGCCCGGCGGCCGCCCGGTGGCGGCGGCCCTCCTCAGCGCGCAGCAGGCGCACGACGACCTGCTGGACATCGCCGACGTACGGGGCAAGCGGCATATCACCACGCGGCTGCACGGCGGGGTGACGATCCGCGCAGAACATGCGGCCGCGGCCCTGGAGGTGATGAGCCGCTTCGCGGTCGACCCGCGCTGGCTCATCTACCTGCCCCCCACCATGGCGCCAAGCAACACGACGCGCGCCGCCGGGCTGCTGGAGCATCCGGCCGAGGCGTTCGCGTTCTATGCCGAGCGCGGCGTCCGCACGGTCGTGTGCGAGCAGAAGCACATGGGGTCGCGCGCGGTGGTCATCGCCTGCCGGGACGAGCGCGCGGCGGTGCGGCGCTTCGGTATCCCTGGCGCCGGGATCGGTATCGTCTACACCCGCACCGGCCGCCGCTTCTTCGCCGACGCCGCCGTCGAGCGGGCCGTTTTGGAGCGGGCGCGTGCGGCGCTGGACGAGCGCGGCTTCTGGGATCGGCTCGACACCGACTGGATCTGCCTGGACTGCGAGCTGATGCCGTGGTCGGCGAAGGCGGCGGCGCTGCTGCGCTCGCAGTACGGCCCGGTGGCCAGCGCCTCACGCATCGGTCTGGGCGCGGCGGTAGAGGCGCTGCAGCGGGCCGGCGCGCGCGGTGACGCGACCCGTGAGCTGCTGCAGCGCTATCGCGCCCGGGCGAGCATGGCCGACGCCTACGCGCAGGAGTATCGCCGCTACTGCTGGCCGGTCGGCTCGGTCGACGACCTGCGCATCGCTCCGTTTCACCTGCTGGCGACGGAGGGCGCCGTGCACGCCGGCCGCGACCACGGCTGGCACATGCAGACGCTCGCCGACCTGTGCGCCGGCCGGGACCAGCTCCTGCAGGCCACGCCGTTCCGGACGGTCGACCTCCACGACGACGCCGCCCGCGACGCGGCGACCGCCTGGTGGGAGGCGCTCACCGAGGCGGGAGGCGAAGGGATGGTGGTGAAGCCGTGGGACTTCGCCGCCGTGCACCGGGGGCGCCTGCTGCAGCCGGCTCTGAAGTGCCGCGGCCGCGAGTACCTGCGGATCATCTACGGCCCGGAGTACACGGCGGAGGAGCACCTGCAGCGCCTCCGCGAGCGCGGCGTCGGGACCAAGCGCTCGCTGGCCGTACGCGAGTTCGCCCTGGGCATCGAGAGCCTGGAGCGGTTCGTCGCGCGGGAGCCGCTCCGGCGGGTGCACGAGTGCGCGTTCGCCGTGCTCGCCCTGGAATCGGAACCGGTCGACCCGCGCCTGTAGCGCAGTCGCACGACCGGCCGCCGTCCCGGTGTGCAGATTCCAATCATTCGGTACCTGGAAAAAACTCGATACTTGGCAGAACCGCAACCACCTGCAGCTTCACGAAGAATGTGATTCCAGCATCTGTCTCACGAGTCCTCAGGACGTAGGTCTGCCCCTCCCGGACTTCCACGTGCGTCGTCAGGTAGGGATTCTTCGGCACTCTGTCAAGGGTCTCGAAGTCGTCATCGATCACGGCGATTGACGGGCTGACCGGCTGTGCAAAGTAGGAAACTCCATCGGTGTCCGTGAATACGACGAGATCCGGGTCGATGGCATTCTTCTCGGCGGTGCCGAACCTGAAGCTCGAGTCGCAGCACGTCCAGAAGCCGCGATACCAGTCGTGGGGTGATGCGCTCCACAAACGTACCATGCGAGTCGCGGGTCCAAAATCGTCCGCTTCCGGGTGCTGCTGAATGCTCCACCTGATGGCTACCATTCTTACGGGATGGAGCTCGAAGCCGGCATCGAGAAGGTCACATGGTGTGATGCCGACCCTGTCGTAGTGACGCCGCGCATCGATACGGCAACGTACCACTCCATCCTTTACGTCAACCGAGAGACCGTAGGGAACGCGGCCGCGCCTGTTGAACCGGATTTCGAACGTACCGTTGGGGACATCTTCGAGGATAAACACGCCCCCGTCGTCGGTTGTCGCGGATCTCCGGAATCCGAGGTTCGGGCCGAACTCGTCCGCGATGGTCACGTGAATGCCTGACGATCTCAAGGCACTGCCGGCCGAGGTTACCCGTCCAATAACGGTGTTCGGCGTCGGCGGCGTCTGCACTCTGGTGATCTCCATCGTTCGCTCCAGAATCGTTTCGAACCCACTTGTCAGGCGTATCGAGGTATCTCGGAATCCGTAGCGGCTGAAGCTCAACTCGACGGGGCCGGGATAGCTGTCCCAGATCAGAATGCGATCGTTTCCCGCCAGGTAGCGACCGTCCTGAAGACACCAGTTCGGGCAATACCAAGTGTCAGACCGCGTCTGCAAGGACTGGAGAATGCGGGAGAACGAGATCTCGTCCGCATCGAAAGCGAATCGTACCTCCGCGACAAAGAGCGTAGGGAACCACTGTAGCGCATTCGCCATGATCGTTCTGGCTTGTTCGCGCCGGTTGCCGGACCAGGCGTCGCGTGCCGCGTCGACGTAGACCTGAACGTCGGCGGATGGCGCGTGTTCCATCACGTAGGAACGGTCCTCCGGCGCGTTGCGCAAGAGACGTGCCTCCACGTTTTCCGGCGCGATCCTGATCGCCTCGTCCAGCAACTGAGCCGCTTCGGCCGACCGCCCCAGCTCCTGTTTGATCAGTGCTTCCTCGTACCGTTTCGCGGATGCCTCCATCCTCCGCACCGAAGACTCATCCCGCGCGGCGGCGGGATAGAGCGAGACGACGGCCACGACCGAGACAAGGCCCAGAGTGCGGAGATGCAACCGGATCGAAGCGCGCAGAGTATCGGCTCCTCAGGCGTCGCGCACGTAGATCGCGTACAGGCGGGCGTCCTCGGCGCGGATGCCGCGGAAGTCCAGCTTGACCCGGTAGGGGCCGAGCCGCGCGGGCACAGTCGCGCCGGCCGGCCACCGCACGGGTACGTCCAGTCCGTCGCTGCCGATGACGGCGGCGTCGCTGCCCGCGTAGCCGGCGATCGGGCGGAAGCGCTCGTCGACCAGCTCGACGGCGATCTGCGCGTGCGGCCCCAGGCCGCTCACGTTGAGGCTCACCGACGTGTCGCCGGCCGGCTCCAGCGCGCAGCTCAGCGCGTGCGGAGCCGGCAGCGGCAGCAGCGTCTTCTCGCGGAAGACCGAGAGCGAGCCGAGCCGGTCGCGTTCCCAGGTCGCCAGCCGCACGTCGCTGCCCGCCCACAGCTCGTACCAGAACAGGGTGCGGTCGCCGCGGTTGAGCATCCCCTGGCCCTGCATCAGCGCCGGCGCGCTGCCGGGCGCGAGGCCGGGCTCCTCCAGGGCCGGGATGAACAGGAAGTCCGGCACCGGCTCGCGGAAGTCCAGCGCGTCCTGGCTGATCAGCAGCCCCAGGTCCATGGTGATGAAGCGGCGGTTGCCGCTCGGCGTGCCGTGCCACATGCCGTACACGCCGACGATCACGTTGCCGCGGTCCCAGCAGCAGGTGCCCAGGTGCACCTCCTCGGCGGTGTTCCAGTTGTGCATCACCTGCCGCGGCGGCAGGTTGTCGCGCCGGAAGCCCATCGCCGAAGCCTGCGTCCAGTGCTCGAAGTCGTAGGACGCGAACGTTACCAGCTTGCGCGCCCGTCCCCACTGCGAGCCGTGCCAGCCGAACTCGTCCTGGCCGTTGACGTAGTAGCAGCCGCCCCACCTGATCAGGCCGGCCATCTCCATCGGCGGCCCGACCGGATTGAAGTCCGGAACCTCCCAGCGCAGCCCGTCGGCGCTGAAGGCGACCGTGAGCTGGTTTCCGTACAGCCCCGACTCGATACACATCTTGAAGCGCCGCGACGGGTCCGGATCGTCCGGGTCGTGGATCACGGGCGCGGCGCTGATCACCGGATCTCCGCCGAACAGGTCGACGATGTTGTTGTCGCGGCTGCCGCCGTACTCGACCAGGCCCAGCGCCGGCTTCTCCCAGTGCTCGCCGTCCTGGCTGACCGCGTAGCAGATGCGCCGGCCGCCCTGATCGAGCGATCCGCTGCTCTCGTACCACATGCGCAGCTCGCCATCGACCTCCGCCACCGCGCCGTAGTAGCGCACCCCGGCGTCGTCCGGCGCGCCCCGTGGGCCGCGGCCCACCACGATCGGGTTGGCCTCGCCCGGCTCCTTGCCGGGGACCAGGTCCAGCTTCAGGCCGGTGGTGTAGCGGAGGCTGTACTCGTCGAAGGCGAACAGGACCGCCTCGGCGACCGGTCCGTTGGTGCTGCCGTTCCGTACGGTGATCATGCGCGTCGTTCCTCCCGGGGCCGCTTACACGCCGGCCGGAACGCCGAACGGACGGCCCGAAATCGCCGCCGGCATCGGCCAGACCGGGCCCTCGCGCACCGCGAACTTGTCGCCCAGCCCGGACAGCCACATGAACTGGCGGGCGGCATCTCGCGTGCTGCGGTACTGCTCGCCGAAGCGGGGCTCCTCCAGCCAGTAGTTCGCGGTGGCGAAGTCGAAATCCGGCTCACGGATCCAGTCGCGCGTGGGCGGCGCGGTGCGGTGACAGGTGGCGGTGAGCATGTGGCGCAGGCCGGTGGCGGTCGCCTTGGCGCGCCGGTGCCACATGGCATAGGCGGTGAAGTAGATGGTGCCGGCCGGAGCGGTCGACTTCCAGATGCCGCGGATCGAGTCGTAGTGGGCCATGAACCGCACCTGGTTGGTGACGTGGTGGGAGCCGGTGACGAACTCGGTCGGCCCCATCTCCTCCGGGCAGGCGGTCGGGTAGTAGAACCACTTCAGCGTGTTGAGCTGCCCGTCGAACATGGAGCCGCCGTCGATGTGCCACTGGTTGGCCGCCACCGGGCTCTCCTCCCGGAACCAGGTGGCCCAGTTCGGCAGCGCGAAGTCGGCGCCCAGGAGTGACCGCGCCGCGCCCGCTGCCGCCGGGTTGCACAG
The DNA here is from genome assembly GCA_963662775.1 of Spirochaetia bacterium. GTDB lineage: Bacteria > Spirochaetota > Spirochaetia > SZUA-6 > Bin103 > CATQHW01. The sequence continues at coordinate 6,425,814 of OY759747.1, read as the reverse complement.
CACCGACTCCACGAACCAGTCCTGCTCGGTGAAGGAGTGCATCTGGCGACCGCCCCGGTCCCACTGCTCGTCCATGGCGGCGACCACGCGTTCGTTGATCTCCGGCGGCACGGCGGCTTCGATCATGTGGTAGCCGTTCTTGCAGAATTCGAGGACCTGCGTGTCGGTCAGCGTCGGCTCGCAATCATGAGTCTGCATGGGGCGAGTATACTCGCCGAATGGCAGTCATCTCGCACGACATGGACAACTTCAACCTGGCGGTGAACACGCACGTGGACCCGCGCCGCGTGGAGGCGGTGCCGGTCGGCGCCGACCGCCAGCTCCTGGTGGACGACTTCTTTCTGGCCATGGGCCGCGGCCACGAGCAGTACCCGCGCAACATCGCCTGGACCCTGGGCAGCGTGGACAAGCACGGCGCGCCGCTGTTCGAAGGGCAGCCGCCGTGGGAGGAGAGCTCCGCCTGGCTGACGGTCCTCAAGGACGAAGGGCGCTACCGCATGTGGTACAACTCCGGCCACCCGCAGGTGCGCCGCGGCCTGTTCCTGAGCTACGCGGAATCCGACGACGGCGTGGCGTTCACGCGCCGCGAGCTGGGCCTGGTCGACGTGGGCGGCTCCACCCGCAACAACGTCGTCTTCGACGGCGGCCTGAACGGCGTCTCGCCGGAGTCGGGCAACGTCTTCATCGACCCCAACGCACTCGACGGCGAGCGCTACAAGCTGATCTACACCGACTGGGCAGGCCCGGAGGTTCACGAGCTGCCGTTCACGCACAACGTCGGCATGCTGCGCGGCGCCGCTTCGCCCGACGGCCTCTCCTGGACCCGCTACTACGACAACTTCACCGGAAAATACTGCGACTCACAGAACAGCGCCTGCTGGGACTCGACCCTGGGCCGCTACGTCGCCTATCACCGCGCCACCGCCGAGCACGCGTCGCTTGAGGCCGGCGGCGTGCGCATCCGCGGCGAGCGGCGCGGGCGCGCGGTCGGCCGCCTGGAGTCGGTCGACTACCGCAACTGGGAGAGCACCGGCATCGCGTTGCAGGCCGACTTCCACGACACCCTGGACACCGACATCTACAACAGCGCCTACGCGCGCTATCCGTACTCTCCCAACCTGCACTTCCTGTTCCCGTCCTTCTATCGCCACTACGAGGGCACGTTCGAGGTGCAGGTGTGCACCAGCCGCGACAACCGGCACTGGTTCCGCGCCAACCGCGACACCTTCGTCCCGCTGGGAGCGCCCGGCGAGTTCGACTGCTTCATCGTGTCGGTCGCGCCGGGCTTCGTGGCCGTCGACGACGACACGCTGGCGCTCTACTACCGTTCGGGCGACGGTCCGCACGGCGGGTCGAAGCCGATCGATCTGGGCTACCAGCCGAGCAGCCGCGTGAGCCGCGTCACCTTCAAGCGCGACCGCATCATCGGCATCGAGGCCGGCGCCGAGCAGGGTCAGTTCCTCACCCGGCCGCTGACCTTCTCCGGGTCGCAGCTCCAGGTGAACCTGGAGGCGCTGGGGCCGGAGGTGGAGCTGACCGCGCAGCTCGTGTCCGTGGACTCGGGCGAGCCGATCGCAGGGTGCGGCTTCGACGACTGCCGGCCGCTGCGCGCCGACGCGCTCGACGGCGTGATCGGCTGGGGCGGCCGCGACCGGCTGCCGGCCGAGCTTGCGGGCCGGCCGGTGCAGCTCCACGTGCGGTTGCGCTCCGCCCGGCTGTACGCGTTCCAGTTCGCGAATGCGAATGCTTGACATCCCAGGATCACGCGGGGGTACTACGTTCAGGGTTCGCGCGGATATTGAAGTTCCATCGTGGAAAGCGGATATTCCCTCGCGGAGTTCCTTGATCTCGCTCGTGACACCCTGAGAAACGCCGGCTTGCGCCCTTGGATATATCGCAATCGTAGTGAAATCGCGGATTGTGAGACGCGCCAAACCTCAGTCGGCCTCGGATCACGCACGACGAACTGTGGTCTCTATCCTACCGCCCCACGAAGGCGTCAAACCATGTCGCGCTCTGCCGGGCTCTTGAACACGCGACCTCCTCTTCCTTCGATATGTCTGCCGTCGTTCTTCGGAAGGGATCTGGAGACACCTTTCAAGGTTGGGTCTTCCGGGTTTCGTGTGGGCGAGCGCACGGGAGGGTGACCCGGTCGGCTGCAGGGCTCAGCCTTCAGGAGTGCGCCGTGAGCCATGCGGCGCGTGCCGATGGCGGTGGTGGACTCCACAGAGAAGTCGGACATTCTCGGGATCGGAGCTGCCGCCCAGCGCGTACGGCAGGATGTGGTCCATCTCGATCAGGTGTCGCGAGTTGCAGCGGCGTCCGGTCTGTCGATCGATGTAGCTGCAGCGGCCGCCGTCCCGCTGCCAGACCTGTCGTTTCACCGCCGCCGGAATGGCGCGGCCCGAAGCGCGCGGCTTCGCCGTCGCAGTAGCGGCGCCGGCCGGCTTCCTCCCGGACGTGGCCCGGCGGTCCGTCGCTCCCTGCCGGTTCGGCGCAGGCGAGGAGTTCGGTGTCGGTTGCGCCGTGCCCTCCGGCGCCGGAGTAGCGGCGGCGGGCAGCGCCGCGTCCTGCACCGTCACCGCGTGACCGGGTTCCGGAGCGGCGTGGTCCTTCGCTGCCGCAGCGGGCGTGGAGTCACCGGCGGTCGGCCGGTTGCCGGTGCGCGCCCGGCGCGGCGGCCGGCTCGGGTCGTGGCGGTCGAGCGCCTCCTGCACGATGCGGCCGACGAGCTGCCCGATCGTCATGCGCGGGTCCACGTGAGAGAGCAGCCCGCGGAGTTGCTCCAGCCCCTGCTGGCAGTCGGCGTCGATGACCGCCTTCAGCTCGTAGCGGCCATCGCCGAGCGGGCGCATCCGGTCGGCCGGCAGCGCTATCTCCGGGTCCAGGTCGGCCAGCATTCGGCGGACTTGGCGAGCGCTCTTGCCGGCCGCCGCCTCCAGCAGCTTCTGTCTTCCTGCCGCATCGAGCACCAGCGGCGGCTCGGGATCGGAGGCGTTCGGCGCTGCGGCCGGCGCGGAATCCGTCGGCGGCTCGCCCGTCGCCGGAGCGCTCTCGGTCGCCGCCGAGCCCGCCAGCGCTGATCCCGCCGGTGCGCTCGACGCGATCCCGGAGATCGAGCCACGCCGCCGCTGCCGGTCGAACGCCCACTGCAGCTCCGCGGCGGCGCTCAGCGTCAGCGAACCGTCGCGCAGCCGCTCGCGCGCGCCCGGCTGGTCGGCGCACAGCCGTACGGCGCCAATGCGCCGCCCGGCGGCAGCGTCGCTGTAGCCGAGCTCGCGCACCGCGTAGTCGAACAGGCTGGAGCAGCCACGCTGCAGGTACAGCCGGCGGGCCTCGATCTCGGACAGGTGGTCGATGACGGCGCCCTGCAGGTGGCGTTCGTGGCGGACCAGGGTGCCGGTCTGGCGCAGCAGCTCGCGGTCGGAGAGCGCGCCGACGGTGGAGGAGATGGCGGGCGCGTCAAGGGTGACGGTATCCATGGAGTAAATATAACCATGATTTTCAGATAGCCCTTCCTGCTCGGTCCGGGACGGGCATCTGATCGGCGCGCAGCGCGCGCTGAAGGGGGTGCGGCGCGGCCGAACGGGTGCGCGAGCTTCCGGGAGGCCGGAAGGGGCCTGTACGTGCGCTGGCGTGCCATCTCGCAGGCGCACATTGCCGTCAAGACCCTAAGGCAAATTTCTCGACTTTTTCGCGGTGCGCTCGCTGCCGAGCCGGTCTCGGAACAATCAGGAACGCCTGGACCTGATCCGAGTTTGCGGCGGCCAAGATCGGTACCCCGCGGCCACGTCACGTGGGCATCGCACCGCACGGAATCCTGAAGACCCTCAATGTCCTCCGGAACTCCGTAGGCTCTTCTCGATGCCACGCTGCGGCGCGGTATCGTTTTAGGACTCGATCGAATTCCTTTCCGAAAGTGAGTCTCGCGATGTAGGACTTCGGATCCGAGCGGACCTCCCGTCCTTCGACGGTGGGAGACGAATCGCAGATGGGGTCCGGTGCCGTCATGGATCAGAAGCGCTCACCCGGGCCGATGCGGGTCGACAGCTAGGCGACGTCGCGGATCTATCTCGTGGGCGGCCCGCGGACCTGCTATGGTGGCGGTATGGACCGCATAGTCGATACGCACTGCCACTTCTGGTGGCGGGAGACCAATAGCTGGCTCGACTCCAGTTGGGAGGTCCTCTACCAGGACTACACCCCGGTCGAGCATCAGGCCGCATCCCGGCCGGTCGGGGTGACCCGCTGCGTGATCGTCGAGGCCGGCGACACCGCCGTCGACAACCAGACCATCATCGACTTCGCCGCCGAGTTCGACTTCGTCGGCGGCCTGATCCTGCGCGCCGATCTGGACGACCCCGGCCTGGGGCACAAGCTCGACGAATGGCAGAAGCTGCCGAAGTTCCGCGGCATGCGCATGAACTTCGAGGCACATCCCGACCCGGACATCGCCGCCAAGCCCGCGGTGATCGAGGGGCTCAGGGAGCTGGCGCGGCGCGGGCTCATCCACGACTTCCTGCCGCTGGTGCGCCACCTGGACGGCATCGCCAGCGCGATCGAGCAGGTGCCCGACCTCAAGTGCATCATCGAGCACTACGGCAAGCCGGACTTCGACGGCACCCTGGAGCCGGCCTGGGAGCAGGCGATGCGCCGCATCGCGCGCGACACCGGCGCGTTCTGCAAGCTGTCGCTGTCGCCGCAGGTGACCCGCATTCAGGAATTTCTGGACCACCCCAAGCAGGGCTGGCCGATCGAGGCGATGCGCCAGTACACCGCCCTCTACCTGGAGGAGCTGGGACCTGACCGGCTGATCTGGGGCAGCGACTGGCCGGTGGCGCTGCTGACCACGGACTACGCGGGCATGCTCGCCACCCACCGCGAGTTGCTCGGCCCCCTGGACCCGGACGTGGAAGTCAAGCTGTTCCGCACCAACGCGGAGGCGTTCTACGACGTGACAGCGTAGCCGTTATTCAGGACCGGCTACGCTGTCCTTGATGAGTCGAGCGCATATCTCATTGAGAAGCACTTCGAGGGTCTTCCGGGTTTCGTGTGGATGAGGGGGCCGGAGGTCGCGGCGCCTGAGGCAGCAAGGCTACGCTGGAGCCATGCGTGACAAGGACCTGTACGCGAGGATTCTGGGCATCGAGACGCCCTGGCGAGTTGCTGAGGTGGAGCTGAACCTTCAGCAGGGCGAGGTGGTCGTGCACGTGGAGCACGACGGCGAATCGCTGGGCTGCCCGGAGTGCAGCCAGCCGGCGCGGCGTTACGACACCCGTCAGCGGCGCTGGCGGCATCTGGACACCTGCCAGTACCGCACGATCGTGGCGGCCGAGGTGCCGCGGGTGCAGTGCGAGCATCACCAAGTCAAGCAGATCGCGGTGCCCTGGAGCGAGGGCCGCTCGCGGTTCACGGCGCTGTTCGAGGCGCTGGTGATCGACTGGCTGCAGGAGGCGGCCATCTCGGCGGTGGCGCAGCAGATGGGGCTGAGCTGGGACGAAGTGGACGGCATCATGCAGCGCGCGGTGCAGCGCGGGTTGGAGCGTCGCGAGGTGCAGGCGCCGCAGCGCATCGGCGTGGACGAGACGTCGTTCCAGAAACGCCATGAGTACGTGACGGTGGTCAACGATCTGGACGGTCATGTGCTGCACGTGGCCGACGGGCGCGGCAAGAAGGCGTTGGCGGAGTTCTACAACCAGTTTGACGGCGAGCAGTTAGCGCGTATCCAGACGGTCGCCATGGACATGTGGGAACCGTACATCAGCGTGAGCACGCAGTACGTGGTGGAGGCGCAGAAGAAGATCGCCTTCGACAAGTTCCACGTTGCCGGACACTTGGGAGACGCCGTTGACCGGGTGCGGCGCGCCGAGCACCGTCGGCTGGCCGCCGAGGATGATCAGCGGCTGAAGGGCAGCCGCTATCGGTGGCTGACCAACCCCAAGAACATGGATGAGGAGCGCTGGGAGCAATTCGCCGAGCTGCGCTCAAGCGCGCTGCAGACTGCCCGCGCGTGGGGCTACAAGGAACATGCGATGACGCTTTGGGAGTACCGCACCCGCGACGGGGCGCGCAAGGCATGGGAGGCGTGGTACCGCTCGGCGATCCGCTGCCGACTGGAGCCGGTCAAGAAGGTGGCGCGGATGATCAAGCGCCACCTGGAGGGGATCGTGACCGCCGTCGTGACCAAGGTCACCAACGCGCGGGCCGAGTCGATCAACGCCGGCATTCAGAAGGTCAAGTACTCCGCGCGCGGGTTCCGCAACCGCAAGCGATTCCGCAACGCCATCTACTTTCATCTCGGCGGCCTTGATCTCTATCCCGCCGGCGTCACCCGGTGACCGGCTCTCTCCACACGAATTCCTGAAGACCCCACTTCGAATTGGGGTTTGTAGGGTTCCACCTGAGACGCTGAAGGATAAGGAACGGACCCGCCGATCGTTCCGTGCCCGAGGTTATCCGCAATCTTCCGTAACCCGTGTTCCAGGTGCTCAAACATGTCCCTGTGACTGCGGCCGCTCTGCGTAGCTACGTCCTTAAAGTTCTCCTTGCCGAACACAGGCGGCACGTGATTGAGAACGGTCCGCATCGTCAAGGCGTGGCCACCATGTTTCCGTGGGCAAAGCACGAATTGATTTCGTTACAAAGTCGCACTAGGAACGAAGTGTCGAAATGGTGTGAGGACGCCTCCTGAAGTCGGTCGATTACCGTTGATTGGACGATCTGACTAGCCATGGCCAGCGACCCAGTGTTGGCATGTTCCAGCGCCTACTCAATGTCGTACAGCAGGGACTCGATTTCCGAATTGGCATCGTAAACTGAGAAGATGTCGTTGTATTCTACTTCAATGCTGTTTAACCGCTGTCTCTCTGGGTCTGGAAGGAGAGGGGCAGCCAATCTCTGCAATTGAACTACAAGATGCCGGAATCCAGCGGTGACCGCTGTTTGTTCATCGGGGTCATCACCAGGGCCACAGAACCTAAAGCTCCGTACTGCTTCAATGGTCTCGGAGATGCGTTCAACCGTCTTCATTGCTTTCAATTGCTGCGTATCGCTGCTACAAATTCGGTTGCCGGAGTCAGCTCATCTGCCATGCGATTCTTCTTCCCGTTGGAGACTCGAGTGCCATCTCCGTGAAGCTAATTGGTTCGAACATTCAGCAGGACAAACACCACGAAGGCTCGTCGGTCTTTAGGCTTGGACTTTAGAAAGCGATCCATGCCCTTTCTGCTGCGAGGATGTCCTGGAGTACCTCTGACTTCAGTATCTGTTGGCGTTTGACGTGATATGTGCCGGGATCATAGTCCGCGTAGTGACGCTTGCGTTGCATGTCACTGAACAGGGCGGCAAACGTCTGTATCGCTCGAGGAAACTTGCGGATGTCCCGATGCTCGCACTGGTTCCGTACGGTCCCGTGGTTCAACGCCCGATACACTTGGTGCCATGCGGGTTCACTGCGAGAAGCCGACTGTCCCCCTACAAGCATATCGGCGGAAGATTCGGCCAAGCAGTGGAATAACGCATAATAGGTCGTGCTTACGGCTCTTCTCAGGTTCGTCTCTCGCGGCCTGCCGGATGCATCACTGGAAACCAAGTCTTTGGCAGTTGCAATGAAATCCGAAGGATCCATTCCAGGTGAGAGTTACGCGTAGGTCGCGTTCCACTCTGACTCCTCGATGAACGAAGGGCTCGGAAACTCGTCGATGGATTCCCGCTGCAACTTCGGTCTGATACGAGTGATTAGGCCGGCCGTCCAATCGGGGTCCAACAAGCTCTGGTCGCCCTTGAATACTATAGCGATTCGAAAGTAGGGTTCTCCGTCACCGTCTCCGAACTCGTCGACGGCATGCTCAACTACGATTGGATCAAACACGAACGTGCCCTTGAAACGTCTATCGAGTTCAGCCCTGATGATTTCTATGATGCGGTCCTGCTGTTCCTCAGTGATTCCTTTGTTCCTTGAGTCGGTCATGGCGTCATCTTGGTAGTGTGATGGCGGATGTAGTCGGGCACGTCAACTCCGTCACAGACCATGCAAAGGTACACCCACGAAGATTGGCGATGCAAGGACTGTGTCAGATTTCGACAGAAGAACACGGGGAGGCGGACCGCCGTGCTGCGGAACGTTAGCCACAGGTGGAGAGTGATGACCGTGACTCCTGCTGCTCCTGCACCTGCCAGAGACTGAGGCTCAGGGAGGGGGGAACCTCGACGTTGTCGAAGCTGATCATCTCGTCCTCGGCGATGTCTGCCGTGGCGACCGCGCCATGCGTGAGCGCCATCGGCACCAGGTTCTCGGCGCGCGCGGCGTCGTGCCGCTCGGCCATCCCGTAGACGGTGTAGCCTCCTTCGCCGTCGAGGGTCTCTCCCGCCCGGAGCGGCCGCTTGGCGGCCGCCACCACTTCCGCGGCGCGGCAGGTGGGGGCGCCCACGTCGTCGCCGAGCACCGCCATGCGGGCGAGCCCCAACGGCATCTCGTGTCCGACGAAGTGCTGCGGCCGGTAGATCATCGCGTAGCCGCTTCTCTTGCCGATGATCATGCCGGTGATGTCGCCGTAGGAGGCGAGCGACTCGTTGACTTCGGGCGTCGGCCCGTCGATCACGGCGAACAGGCCGCCGCGGATGGAGCGCTCCACAAAGGTGTCGTCCGGGTGGATGGCGCTGACCGCCTCTACCACGCCTTCCCGGTTCAGGATCCCGCCCCTCTTCTTCGAGGCGAGCACGTCCGGGATCTCGCGCAGGTCGGCGGTGGGGAAGTGCAGCCCGCGCACGTCGGGCTCGAGCCCGGTCATGTTGGCCAGCGCCACCACCTCGATCGAGTGCTTGGTGCCGTCCAGGAACGACCCGAACATCTGCGCGTTGTAGTCCTTGCCGGTGAAGCCGTACACGCGCGGCACGTCGTCCGGGTTCATCTTGCGGAAGCTCCGGGTGAAGCGCGTGCCCTTGCCGGCCGCCACCAGCCGGAAGCCGAGCGTGCGCGCCCAGTCGCAGAGCTCGGCGGCCAACGCCGGCTCGTCACCGTAGGCCAGGCTGTAGATCACGCCGGCGGCGCGGGCGAGCTTGCGCAGGTGGTAGCCTACCAGCACGTCGGCCTCGACCGTTACCATGGCCAGGTGCTTGCGAGCCAGGATCGTCCGGTAGGCGTGGCGGACCGCAACCTCGACCAGCCCGGTAGCCTCGATGACGATATCCACGGGGCTGTCGATCAGCGCCCCGGCATCGGCGGTGACTACCGGCGTGCCGGCGGCAACGGCATCTGCGACCTGTTCGGCCGAGGCGGCGCGCAGCGGTTCGCCGTCAGCTCCCGGACCCAGGACCGCGGCGGCCGCCTCCACGCGAAGGTCGGCGATCGCCGCCAGCCGCATGCCGGGCATGTGCCGGATCTGGCCGGCGATCTGGCTGCCGAAGGTGCCGATGCCGATCAGCCCGATCCTGACCGGCGTTCCCTGCCGCTCGCGCGCGACCATTCGTTCGTACAGCATGCGGGCGAGGGTAGTGGGACCGCCGCGCCGCCCACAAGCGGACGGACATGACGCGGCGTCCGCTCGGCGCTCTCGGTGAGGTGAGCGCGCTCACCCTGGGCGGCGCCGGCCTGATGGGGGGCTGGGGGCACGCCCCCGACCTGGACGAGGCGGTCGCCACCATCCGCGCCGCGGTCGATGCCGGCGTCGATCACGTCGACGTGGCTCCCGGCTACGGCGACGGCGGCGCGGAGCGGGCGGTGGGCGCCGCGTTCGGCGGAGCGCTGCCGTCCGGCGTGCGCATCTCCACCAAGGTGCCGCTGGACCGGTCGCTTCCGGGCGCCGCGCCCGGCCTGATCGAGCGCAGCCTGAACGCCAGCCTGGAGCGCCTGCGGCTTCCCCGCGTCGACCTGCTGCTCACCCACTGCTGGCTGCTTCCCGACGGCGAGGAAGGCGCCGGCCGCTCCGGGCTTCCGTTCCGGGACTATGTCCGGGAGGTGCGCCCGGCGCTGCAGCGGCTGGCGGCGGACGGCCGCATCGGCGCCTGGGGCATCAGCGGCATCGGCGCGCCGGTAACCGTGCAGGCGGCGCTGCTGTCGCGCCCGCAACCCGCGGCCGTGCAGGCGATCGCCAACGTGCTGAGCTCGGCCGGTGAGGAGGTGCCGTTCCGCGGGCCGCCCACCGGATCGGTGGCGCTGGCGGCCGCCGCTGCCGCCGTTCCCGTGATCGGCATCCGCGCGGTCGGCCGCGGGGCGCTGGCCGAGGTGCTCGACAAGCAGGTCGCCCGCGACCATCCCATCGCCGTCGACTACCGGCGAGCGGCCGGTCTCCGCCGCCTGGCACGGGCGCGTGGCATACCGTCGGCGCGGTTGGCCTACCGGTATGCCCTGTCGCTTCCGGAGGTGGCCACGGTCGCGATCGGCGTACGCAACCGCGCCGAGTTGGCGGACGCGCTCGCCGCCGAGCACGACGGCCCGCTGGATGCGGCGGAGATGGTGGAGTTGCGGGAGGCGTGTCGGCACCATGACGAAGGTGAGGTGATGGCGGAATGAGCAATACGATGGTGCTGGCGGTCATCGGCGGGGGCAGCTCGCAGTGGATGATCTCGCTGATGAAGGACGTCTACCTGCTGGACGCCGTGGACGGCGGCGAGATCCGGCTGGTGGACCCGGACCGCGGCGGGGCGGAGGCGGTGGCGTCCATGCTCGCCCGCTTCAACGAGGCGCGCGGCAAGGACTTCCGAATCTCGGTCTGCGACGACCGGGCCGAGGCGCTCGGCGGCGCCGACTTCGTGATGACCACCTTCAGCCCCGGCAGCATGGACGCCTTCGAGTACGACCTGGAGATCCCCATTCGCTACGGCATCCGGCAGCCGGTCTCCATGACGGTGGGGCCGGCCGGCATCTCGGCGGCGCTGCGCACCGTGCCGGTCGCCGCGGAGGTCGTGGAGGACATGGAGCGGCACTGCCCGGGCGCCTGGCTGCTGAACGTCACCAACCCGATGAGTGCGGTGACGCGGGCCATGAACCTGGCCGCCGACAGCGTGCGCGTGGTGGGGCTCTGCCACGAGTTCCACGCCTTCCCGGCCCTGGCCACCGCCATCCTGGGCCTGCATCCGCCGGCGGAGCTCAACGTCGTCGAGCAGCTCTACCGCTGGTTGCCGGAGCAGGGATTCCGCTACACGGTGGCCGGCATCAACCACTTCATCTGGATCGTCGGAGCGGAGTTGAACGGCCGCGACGTGCTGCCGGACATCCGCCGCTTCGCGCGCGAGCACCGCGACCTGGCGCCGCCCGGAGCGGAGTACAGCCTGAGCAACCGGCACGCCGCCAAGCTGGCGCTGTGCCGGACCTTCGGTTATCTGCCGCTGGCCGGCGACCGCCACCTGGTCGAGTTCTGGCCGCACCTGTGCAACGTCCGCAACGGCTACGCGATGAGCTACGCGGTGGAGAAGACCACCGTCGACTCCCGCCGCCACCGCCGCGAGCAGAACCGGGCGCGCGTGGAGCGCATCGCCGCCGGCACGGAGGAGATGGACTGGACCCGCAGCGGCGAGGAGATGACCGAGGTGATGAACGCGATCCTCACCGGCGGCAGCACCACGGCGATCCTCAACCTGCCGAACCGGGGCCAGGTCTCGAACCTTCCGCGCGACGCCATCGTCGAGACCCTGGCGACGGTGAGCGGCGGCGAGATCCGCCCGGAGCAATGCGGGAAGCTTCCGGGCGGCGTGGGATCGCTCTGCCGGCTGCACGTCGACGTCCAGGAGATGACCGTGCAGGCGGCCCTGCGGGGCGACCGCGAGGTGCTGGTCGAGGCGCTTTCGCTGGATCCGATGTGCGCCGGCGCCGACTTCGCCGAGATCGGCGACCTGGCCGACGAGCTGCTGGCCGCCAACCGCCGCTGGCTGCCGCGCTTCTTCGACTCCTGACCACCCGCAGGGAGTGTTGCCGATCAAAATCCGGAATGCTTATTCTTGCCCCGGAGGATATCGATGAGAACGAAGTTTCTGTCGTACGCCGCAGCCGCCGCCGCGTCCGTGTTGGTGTTGAGTGGCTGCTATAGCGCCGTTTCGACGGCCGACGTGCCGTACGCGATGTACTGGTGGAACTCCCTGAACGGGGATCAGATGGTAGCGGCGCTGTATGGCGATTCGGCTACCGGCGGGCAGGACGTAGCGGCGCGGAAGATGTACGCCGATCTGGATGAGGTCACCAAGGCCAGGGTGGATCTGGCCGCGACCCAGATCAACGGCCACCGCAGCTTCCACACCGTCGGTGAGTGGTGGGAGTCGCTGGACTGCCAGGAGATGAACATCGCGACGGGTTACGGCAATACGCACAACCCGGAGAGCCCGTACTGCAGGCACTATCCGGGCACGGACTTCCCGCCGGCAAAGATCCTTGGGTATGACGAGCTCAGGCACGTCAACAAGGTCGGCATGGCGCTGCTGGGCGCAGGGACGCCAATGACGCACCCGGCCGCCGCCGAACGGTGGTGGAACGCCCTGGACGGTCCGCAGATGGTCGCGGCGCTGTACGGCGACATGGCCACGATGGAGCAGGCAGCCGCGGCGAAGGAGATGTACATGTATCTGGATGCCGCGACCTTGGTGAAGGTGCTCATGGCCGCGGACGAGATCAACGGCTACATGAGCTTCTCCAGCGTTGGCGCGTGGTGGGAGTCGCTGGACTGCCGGAAAATGAACATCGCGGCGGGTTACGGCAACGTGGCCAATCCGATGAGCCCGTACTGCGCCCACTACCCGGGCTCGGACTTCCCGCCGGAGAAGATCCTCGGCGCCGACGCGCTCTACCACGTCGACATGGTCGGGATGGCATTGCTGGGTCGTGACGACCCCGGCATGTACCCGCCCGCAGACGAGGGCTGATCGGTAGCGCAGGACGAACTGCGCGAACATGCTGTCCCTGGCGACGCCTCGGCCCTACCAGGCCTCAGGCGTCGCCGGGCTTGTTGTCCGGAGACTCCGGCATGCTTAGCTTGCTGGCTCTGGAGGACTCGATGACAAGGAAGAACAAGACGCTCATGCTCGTGGCGGCTGCGGCGGGGATCATGCTGGTCGCGGCCGTCTCCGGCCATGCACAGCAGATGGTCAACTCGCCGGAGTACGCGGTTCGCTGGTGGAACACGCTGACCCCTGACGAGATGGTGGCGGCGCTGCACGGCGACATGGCCACCGAGGATCAGGCCGCGGCCGCGAAGAAGATGCACGCGGATCTGGATTTCGCCACCACGTACCTGGTGGACCTGGCCGCGACCAAGATCAACGGACACCTCAGCTTCGACAGCGTCGGCGCGTGGTGGGAGTCGCTGAACTGCCAGTTGATGCGGATCGCCGCGGGAGACGGCTACGCGGCCGATCCCATGAGCCCGTACTGCGCCCACTACCCGGGCTCGGGCCATGAGAAGATCCTGAGCGACGACGCGCTGGCGCACGTCAACAAGGTCGGCATGGCCCTGCTGGGCCGGACCGACCCGGGGATGTACGAGGGTGCCACCGGCTCCTCCATGTGACGCGCCGCGCTTTGCGCGAGCACGGTGTCCCTGGCGTCGTGTCGGCCGACATGCCGGAGGCGACGCCGGGCTTCCCCGGATGTCGGGTTGCAGGCATGTTCCGTAGCGTTCATCGTTCCGTGAGGGAATCGATGACACCGAGGGGTGCGCTGCTCGCAATCACGGCCGTGGCGATCGCGCTGGTGATGAGCGGCTGCGACGACATGACGGTCACGGACGACGTGTCGACCGCGTTGCCGCACCACGGCACGTGGTACTTCGCCGATCCCAATCCTGACGACGCCATACCTCTGCCGCCGGACGCACGGTTGGTCTTGACAGAGACGGAGTTCACGCTGGCGATGGGTGACGGCATGGAGACGTTCACGCTGTTCGACGTTCCGAACGTGACCACGTTCGAGGTGACTGGAACCTACACGATCGGAGCCGACGGGAGCGCCTCTCTCTCTCTCCCCAATCCTCTTGAGGTAGCCGTCGTCGTGAAACCCTACGCTGCCAAGACTGCGATCGAGGCAGCGGTCAACGCAGTGGCCGCAGAGCTCCCGGCAGACAGTAGTCCGGTGGTCATGTTCGATCTGGCGAACCCCGAAAAGGTGACCATTTCGTGGGATTTCCTTCCGGCGCTGCTCGATCTGCCCGGCGTCACGGAAGTGACCGCCTGCAAGGGCGCGCCCTGCGCGTCCTCGTAGCCGGCGTCAGTAGCGCACGACGAGCTGCGCGAACACGTTGTCCTTGGCGTCGTCCCGGCCCAGCAGGCCGGAGGCGATGCCGGGCGTCCACTCGAACCAGAGGTTGGCGCCGGCGGCGGCCGACACATGGTCGCTCAGCCGCAACCCGGCGCGCGGCGCCAGGTGCAGCGCCCGCTCGGTGATCCCCCACGCGCCGATCACGCCGACGCTCAGCGCTTCCCGGAACAGGCTGGTGTCGGCTCGGCCCACCACGTAGACGGTGGACGGATCCTCCTGCAGCAGGTAGAAGTCGCGGAGCGCGGCCACGACGTTCTCCACGAGCGGGCTGTAGTCCGACTTGAACTCCGCGTCGGGATGCAGGATCAGGCGGTGATACAGGCCGGCCGAAACGTTGAACGGCTGCCGGCCGATGGAGACGGCGCGGTCCGCCTGCACGGCGTAGAGGACTTCCGGCTTCTTGACGTCGATGCGGGTGCCGTCCGCGTTGTCGGTCAGCTTGAGGCCGGCGTCGGCTGACAGCACGAACCCGGCCAGGGCCGCGCTCGCGCCGACGCCGAAGTTGTGGGCGCGATTGTAGCCCGGCACGACGACGCCCCTGATGGAGTAGTGCGTTTCGTCCCCCACCGCGCGGCTCGTCTCCCGAACGCCGCTCAGGTCGAAGTCCGGTGTCTGATCGCGGAAGAACGAGTAGGTGACCTGCGCGTCCACGGCGAACGACGTGTAGGACAGGGCCGCGTGCACGGAGTGCGCCCATTCCGAGAACAGGGCCACCCGCGGGTTCTCGAACCGTGCGTCGATGTCGTAGTTGAGGAAGCTCAGGTCGAAGTCCAGCTCCGCGATGCCGATCAGGTCGGGGGCCAGGAACGGCACGTAGACCAGCTCCAGGCTGAACGCGTCGTCCAGGTAGGCGGTCGCGTGGACCATGGGGTCGGCCAGCGGGCTCTCGAAGGCGTCGCCGAGTCCCAGGGTCGCGGTGTTGGTGTGGTTGACCACGTCCAGGGGGCTCAGCAGGTCCACCTTGCCCCAGTGCACGAACTTCTGGCCCACGTCGACGTCGAAGGCATCGGTGCGCAGCGTCACGAAGGCCTGGCGGACGATGAACTCGGGGTCGATCACGGTCACCTCGCCGAAGCGCCGCTCGACAGCCGTCTCCGGCACCGCGACGTGTTCGCCGATCTGGGCGAAGGCGTGGAGCTCGGCGAACGCGGCCAGGTCGCCGGTGGCGTTGACCGCCTCCACCTGCGCGGCGGCGGTCAGGCGGACCCGCTCGTTGGTGTAGAGCCGCTCGTCGGCCACCAGGCCGTAGTGGTCGAGCTTCAGGAATCCGCCCAGCGTGAGGTCCCATTCCTCCGCGCCGGCGTGCAGGGCCGTCAGGACCAGCGCCGCGAGCAGGGCGGTCAGGCGCACTCCGCCTCGAACGGATCGTCGCCTCATTGGCGTTGCAGGTAACGGTGCGTGAAGTAGCGGTCGGGGATGTCGTCCGTGAACGACAGCCGCTCGGCGACGATCTCCGAAACGTGCCCGGTCTGGTGGTTGTGCATGCGCGCCCGTGACGGGTAGACCAGTCCGTCCTCCCGGTACAGCTCCAGCACCGTGAGCTCCTTGAGCAGGTCGCCGGCCAGGTCGTAGAAGAGGATCCGCTCGTTGACGAAGTCGTCCCTGCGGATGTAGTGCTCCTCGCGCGAGTAGCCGAACTCGCGCCGCAACTCCGGCGTCCTGCCGCGTACGTTGAGGACGTGGTGCTCGTCGCTGTCGGGTGCATCTTCCAGCAGGGTGTGGACGTACTCCGCGTCGTCGCGGCTGATCAGGTCCCGGAACGTGAAGTCGCTGCCCATGAAGTAGCCGCCGCCGGCGGTGCTCAGGTCGACCCGCTTGATCCTTCCCACGGCGGGAAGGTAGAGCCACATGCTGTCGTCCCCGCGGTTGATGTTGGAGTGCACCAGCAGCGCGGTGCCGCGCACGTTGGGCGGGAAGGTGAACACGAACAGCCGGTCCTCACGTTCCGGGGAACGCCGCTTCTGGTACGCGGTGACGCGCGTCACGCGCCGGTCTCCCCCGGGGGAGACGACCGTCAGGGTCAGCTCGCCGCTCAGGTTTTCGATCCGGCTCAGGGCGCCGGATCGTTCGAGGATCTGTTCGACGTCCTGGGCGGACAGCGGCGCCGCCATCGCCAGCAACGCGGCGAGCGTCAGCGTCAGCGGGATCGGGATCGGCGCGAGCAGGCGGCGGGCGTTCAGCGGTTCCTCCCTTGGCGTGCGGGCAACTCCCACGTCGCGATGAACAGGCTCAGGACGAAGGCGCCCGCGATGGCGGCCGCGATCATCATACCGAAGTGGACGGCGCCCGCGAACGAGGAGAGCGCCAGGCTCAGGAAGGCGACGACGGAGGTCAGGAAGCTCATGAACACCGGCACGCCGCTGCCGCGCGCGACGGCGATCGCGAGCCGGATCCCGGCGGTGGCGCCGGCCTCCCGGCGCCACGCCGCGGCCGTCGAGCGGCGCAGTGCATTGATCACGTGGATGGTGTAGTCGACGGTGAGGCCAAGGGTGACGGCGATCGCGATCACGGTGTAGTCGTCGAGGTGGACGCCGAACAGGGGCGCGGCCCCGGCCACGGCAAGCAGGACCACGCAGGGCGGCAGCAGGCTGAGCGCGGCGAGCCTCAGGTCCCGGAATGCCGCCAGCACCGTGAGGAAGATGAGCAGCGCGCCGCTGCCGAAGGTGCGCAGCCAGCCGTTGCGCAGCCGCGCGGCGTGACCGAGCAGGTCCTGCACCGGCCCCGTGACGCGCAGCGTCCATCCGTCGGGCAGCTCGGCGCGGAGCGCGTCGACCAGGTCGCGGAGACCGATCAGCGTCTCGAAGTCGCGGTAGCGGAGGATGCCGTGCACGCGCGCCATGCTGAAGTCCGCGTCGGTGAGCGCGTCGTAGGCGGCCGGATTGGCCGAGGCGGCGAAAAACAGCAGGTACTGCGAGACCAGCCGCTCGAAGGCGGCGGGGTCGGGTTCGTCCGGCAGCCGCCGGGAGGACGGCTGGCCGTCGGTGAAGTAGGAGTTGATGCGCTCGACCACGGTCAGCAGCGACTGGTGATGCCCCACCTCGCCGCTCCCGGCCAGCGCCCCGTGGACGCCCGCGAGCCGCTCCAGCGGTGCGCGCCGCACGAACGCGCCCGGCTCCCCGGCGTCCAGCTCGATCGCGAACGGCACGGTGCCGGCGAACTTCCCGTTGAAGATCCGCTCCGCCTGCACGATCGTCGATTCTGCCGGGAGCTGGTGGAGCGGATACGGCTCCGGGCGGATCCGGGACAGATTCAGCGCCGCCAGTCCCGCAATCACGGCCAGGATCAGTGCTGCCGCGCCGCGATGGCGGGCGAGCGCCAGAACCACGATCACCAGCACACGGCGGATGCGACGGGTGGTCAGGCGCGGCACGCGGAGCGCGCTGCCGCGGACGGGGCCGAACGCCGGCACCCACCAGAGCGCCAGCAGCAGCGCAGCCACCGCCCCGGCGCTGACCGTCACGCCGACGAACAGGTGGGCGCCGCTGCCCAGGCCGACCAGGCTGAGGAAACCGATGACGGTGGTGGCCGCGGTGAGCGCCAGCGGCAGTCCCAGGTAGGCGCGGGTGGCGCGCGGCGAACCGTCTCCGACCGAGCCCAGGTGGTAGCCTGAGTGAATGGCGTAGTCGCTGAGCAGGCCGCCGGCGAGCACCGGGAGCAGGACCAGGAGAGGGGTGGCGGCCGCGTCCAGGAGCGCGAACACCGCATACCCGATGCCGGCCGCGACGGCGGTCGCGGTCAGGGCCAGCAGCACGCCGCGCGCGGTACCGAACGTCAGCAGGAAGACCGCGGCGATCAGCACGCCCGCGAACGGCAGCAGGGCGCGCACGTCGCGCGTCATCAGGCGGGCGACCACGACGGCGATCGGGCGCAGCCCGGTGAAGTGGACGGCTACGTCTTCCTGCTCCAGGTTGCGCTGCAGTTTCTCGAGCCGCGCCACCAGCTCCTCCGGCGGCAGGAGCGAACCCAGCTCCAGGTAGAACGCCACGGTGCGGAGGTCGGCGCTCCAGTACGGATGGATCTCCGGAAACAGGGGGTAGGCGAGGCGAAGATCCTCCGCCGCCGCGGGGTCGTAGGTCTCCACCATGTCCGGCGGCACGAACGGGCGCGCCGAGATGTCGTCGGCCGTGGCGCTGACCACGGTTGCGCGCAGCGGCGAAGAGTAGCCGCGGACTCCCTCCAGGGCGCGGATGAACCCGTCCACGCGGGCGATGACGCTCAGGTTCGCCCGGTCCAGCCCGTCGCCGCCGCGCGCGGACAGATCCACGGCCACGGCCACGACGTTGTCGCCCTGCGACGGCAGGCGCGCCTCAAGGTCGGGTGGCGGAGCCGCACCCGGCCCGCCGCCGGCAACCGGCCGCAACACCGCGAAGGCGACGAGGCCGGCCGCGAGCAGCGGGACCAGTAGCCGCGTACCAACCCGAAGGCTACGCACGACGTGATGATAGTCCCGCCAGGTTCAAGCGTCGCCAAAGGAGGGGATGGGCCAGGAAACCGGAGCCCGAGGCTCCGGTTTCCTGGGGCGCTAACAGATCAGGCCGCGCTTCGCTCCCGCGCCGTGCGCGATCGGGTCCTCGCCGATCCAGCGTTCGTCGACCGGTTCGCCGGCGCGCTGGTAGCGCGTGTCGGAGGAGACCCGCACCCGCCCGGTGTGGTTGTCGCCGGCCGAGTGCATGGTGTGCATGGTGAAGACCAGCAGGTCGCCGGCGCGGTAGTCGCTCATCAGCCAGCGCCCGCCCAGCCGGCCGGGGAGCGAGGTGGCGTCCTTGGTGAAGTGCCCGCCGTTGTGGCGGTCCACCCAGCGCGAAGCGCCGGACAGCACCGGGTCCGCCTCCGGCGTGCCGGAGCAATAGGTGTCGACGTCCATCCGGCCGTAGGTCTCCTGCACCTCGGTCATGCGGTGCGAGCCTTCCAGGATCATCAGGCCGCCCATCTCCAGCGGCACGTCGCACAGCGGCGTCCAGCCGGTCAGCAGCGTCTGCGTACCCCGGCCCATGAAGACGATGTCGTAGTGAGGCGGGGTAGGGGTGTCGACTCCCGGCGACTTGGCGCGCACCCAGATGTAGTCGAAGTGGCGCACCGGCGCGTCGAAGATCCGCTCGAACACCGCCAGCATCGGCGCGCCGAACACCACCCGCTCAAGCGGCGGGTTGTGGCGGCCCTCGTCGTGCGCGGCCAGGACCGAGAGCCCGGGCGCCGCGATCCCCTCCTCGGGCGGATAGTCGGGATGGAGCTGGCCGGACGCCGCGATGCGGCGGTAGAGCTCGTGCCCGGCCTCCAGCACCTCGTCCCTCGGCAGCGCATCGCGCAGCAGGACGTACCCGTCGGTGTCCAGCCGCTCGCGCAGTTCGGCCCCGCCGGCATCGGTCGCGGTGACGGCCAGCCTGCCCGGCGTGTGCGAGTCGTCACGCAGCGGTCGGCCCTGATAGGTGAGCTCGGCGGTCGCGGCGGTGTCCATGGCGCGGCTATTATGACATGGCCAGGGTAAGACATGGCCAAGGTATGAAGGGGATGGCGAGGGGGCGCGTCCGGTCCGTCGCTCTGGCGTGCCTGAGCGCGGTCTCGATCGCGGCGGGCGCCGAGGTGCGGCTTGCCACCTGTGCCACCGACCCGGCCCTGTGCCCGGAGGCCACCGGCCTCGTCCACCCCCACGCGCCGGCGATCGACAGCTTCTTCACCTTCTCCGGCGGCGGTTCGGCCGGCGACTTCAACCGCGACGGCCTGCAGGACCTGTTCCTGGTGACCGGCGGCGAGGGGCCGGACCGGCTCTACCTGAACCGGGGGGACGGCACCTTCCGGGAGGCCGCCGAGGCGGCCGGCGTGGCCGCGCTGCACCGCGGCCACGGCTCGGTCGTGGGCGATGTCGACAAGGACGGGTGGCTGGACATCTTCGTCACCAGCCTGGGACCGATGGCCGACGAGTGGAGCATGCCGGGCCACCACCTGCTGTGGCTGAATCAGGGCGGGCAGCCGGGCGGTCTGCTGGCCGACGGCACGCCGACCTTCCGGAACATCGCTCGGGAGGCGCGCGCCGACACGACGTCCTTCGGCCAGCCGTCCGGCATGGGAGCGGCGCTGGGCGATTACGACCGCGACGGCGACCTGGACCTGCTCGTGGTGTCCTGGCTGACCTGGGCGGAGGGCAGCCTGCTGCTGAGCAACGACGGCATCGACGAGCGCACCGGATTGCCGCGCTTTGCCAACGCGACCCCGCGAGCGCGCCTGTTCAAGACGGAGCTGCACGGCCTGACCCCGCACATCGTCGACGTCGACGGCGACCGCTGGCCGGAGGTGCTGGTGGCGGCTGACTACCGCACCAGCCGCCTGTACCGCAACAACGGCGACGGCACCTTTGCCGACGTGACCCGCGCGGCGCAGGTGGGGCTGGACGGCAACGGCATGGGCAGCGTGCTGGCCGACGTGGACAACGACGGCCTGCTCGACTGGTACGTGACCTCGGTCTGGACCAGCACCCCGTTCGAGGACCTGACCGGACCCGTGCCGGGGACCGGCAACTACCTGTACCGCAACCTCGGAGGCGGTGCCTTCGACCCCGGCCCGCGCACCCGCGGGCCGACCGCGCGCGGCGGTTGGGGATGGGGCGTCGTGGCCGCCGACCTTGACCACGACGGCCTGGTGGACCTGGTCACCACCAACGGCTGGCACGGGGAGAACGCCGAGGGTCAGCAGGAGTGGCTGAAGGACCCGACGCGCGTCTTCCACAACCGAGGCGACGGCAATTTCCGGGACGTCGCCGCGGAGGCCGGGTTGGACCACCGCGCGGAAGGCCGCGGACTGGTTCGCTTCGACTACGACGACGACGGCGACCAGGACCTGCTGATCATCAACAGCCGCGGCGTGCCGACCCTGGTCGCCAACACGGGCGGGACCGCCTCGGGCAACTGGCTGCGCGTGGAGTTGCGTCCGGCGCTGGACCTGCCGGTGCCGGCCGACGGGGTCGGCGCGGTGGTGCGCGTCCGTACCGGAGACATGACACAGACCCGGCACATCGAGACCGGCGGCGGCTACCTCGGGTCCTCCGAGCTGAGCGCTCACTTCGGTCTTGGCGATGTGGCGGTCGCCGACGAGCTCCGCGTCGAGTGGCCGGACGGCTGCGACACGGCCGCGCACGCGGTCGAGGTCAACCGGCGCCTGCGGCTGGAGCGCCCCGCGGGTTGCACGATGGACGTGGTGGCGCTCGACGAGCATCGTTGAAGGGGGTATGGCAGTGAAGATCGACGCGCGGGAAGCGCAGCTCTTCCTGGACGACGAGCTGATCGAGCAGAGCGTGCGCGTGCAGCGGGTCGTCCATCAGCCGTTTCGCTACTGGGGCAATCCCGTGTACGCGCCGGACGCGCCCTGGGAGGGTTCGGGCGTCGTCTACCTGGCCGGCGTCTACATCGATCCGGCCGACGGCCTGTGGAAGCTCTGGTACGCCACGCTCAACCCGCCCGCCTATCCGGAGATCACCTACGCGGTCTGCATGCTCACCTCCACCGACGGCTTCCACTGGGAGCGCCCGGAGCTGGACGTGGTGCGCGCGCACGACGGCGGCTGGACCAACATCGTGCTGGACATGGGGCAGGTGGGCGGTACCGGCTCCGCGACGATCCTGCACGAGCCCGAGCACGGCGACGAGCCGTGGACGCTGGTGATCAGCTCGTGCGAGGCGGGCACCTGGAACTACAAGGGCTACATCCTGCGCTCCGCCGACGGCGTGCACTGGCGCTGGGAGCGGCCCATGCCGCACGGCGTCGACCACGGCATGCACGACCGCTGCACGGCCCTGCGGGGGCCGGATCCGGAGTTTCCGTACGTGCTGCTCAGCCGCGGCAACGAGGACGCCAGGCGCTGGGGGCTGGTGCGCAGCGCCCACCGGGTGGCGATCAACGCCGGCGCCGCCGACGGACCGCCGCGCCGCGTGCTGACCCCGGACCTGGAGGACGACCCGGCCGGGCAGATCTACCACGCCTACGGCTTCCGCTACGAGAGCACCTACGTGGGCCTGTTCCAGTGGTACTGGGAGCACGACCGGCCGTGGGCGGAGATGGAGCTCCTGACCAGCCGCGACAGCGTCACCTGGCAGCGCCCGCGGCCACGCAGGCCCTTCTTTTCTCCGACGCCCGGCGGCGGCCGCGTCGGCGCCTATGACGCGGCGCGTACCGACACCGCGCTGTCGCCGCCGGTGCGCACCGCGGCGCAGAACGAGGCGAGCTCGCCCGCGCCGAACATGGAGACGCTGTGGTTCTACTCCTGGGGAGGCCCGGCCATGCACGGCGACCGCCACCTCACCTTCGGCGCCACCATCGGCGTCGCGCAACTCCGCGGCGACGGCTTCTGCTCGCTGCGCGCCCGCCGCTTTCCCGGCACCGTGGTGACCAAACCGTTCACGTGGCCGGGCGGCCGGCTGCTGATCAACGCCGTGGGCCTGGGCGGCGGCGGCAACGCCAGCCTGCGCACGGCCGTGCTGCGCGAGGACCTGTCGGAGATCGGCGGGCTGGGAGCGGAGGACGCGGACCCGCTGTCCCGCGACGGCGTCCGCCAGGAGCAGACGTGGCGTGGCGACGGCGCCGCCATCGAACGGCTGGCAGGCAAGACCGTCCGCTTGCGCTTCCTGATGGACAACACCGACCTGTACGCGTTCCGGGCGTCAGGTTGACAGATGAGGAGACACACATGATCGCAACGCCCGGCACGATCGTGCCGTTCCTGGACCTTGGCGAGCTCGAAGACCGCGACAACGTGGACCTGCGGCCCACGCCGGCCGTCAAGCACCCGGCCAACCCGGTGCTGCAGCCCGGCCACGCCCACGAATGGGACTGCAAGCGCGTCGGCAACTGGGCCGGCGACATCCACTGGGACGCCGGCGAGTCCGTCTTCAAGTGCTGGTACTACGGCTCCGACCTGGAGGGCATCTCCTCCATCGGCTACGCCGTAAGCGCCGACGGCGTGCTGTGGGAGAAGCCGCGCCTGGGACTCCACGATTACGGCGGCTCCACCGACAACAACATCTGCTTTCGCCCCGTGACCGGCGCCACCAGCCACTTCTGCCTGACGGTCGACGACGACGCGCCGGCCGAGCGCCGCTACCAGGCGCTGGCCTGGTCGGACGCTCCGGGCATCGACGGCAAGCGCAACTTCCCGTACTACTCCGCCGACGGCATCCACTGGACGCTGACGCCGACGCCGGAGCGCGCCTGCGCCATCGGCGACACCGCCGACGTGATCGACGATCCCGGCGACCCCGACCCCGAGCGGCGCATCAAGGTCTACACCCAGCACGGCGCATGGTACGGCCCCGACCTGGAGCACCTGCGGCAAGGGCCGCGCGCGGCGATCGATCCGGCGGACGGGCGCGAGCAGGAGATTCACTTCATCTACGCGCTGCCCTACCGCGGCGCGTACGTGATGCTGTACGACTTCGATGCCGTGATCCCCTGGCCGCACCACGCCGAGCCCCTGGGCACCCGCAAGCGCCGCAACCTCGTGGCCGGCGCCTACGCCGGCGACTGCCGGCTGGCGGTAAGCCGTGACGGCCTGGGCCCCTTCCGGCGCATCCGCCCCGACCTGCCGGTGATCCCGATGGGCGACTGGGGAACGTGGGACGACGAGCTCCTGGTGCTGGGTGGCGGCAGCATGATCCCGTTCGACGACCGCGTCGTGCTGTTCTATACCGCGCTTTCGCACTTCGGAACCGGCTTCCTGTCCTACCCCTATTTCAAGTGCGAGATGGGCATGGCGACGCTGCGCCGCGACGGCTTCACCCACCTCTGCAACCGCGACGGCCTCACGCAGGCGACGGCGACCACCGCGCCGATCGAGGCCGGCGACACGCCGGCCGCCGTGCACGTGAACGTCTCCGACCTGATTCCGTACCGCGACTGGGTCGAAGTGGAGGTGCTGGACGCCGACTCGGGCCGCGTCGTGCCGGGATACGGCCGCGAGGACTGCCGGCACGTGATCACCGATGGGCTCTCGGTGCCGGTCCGCTGGGATGCCCACGCCGACCTGAACGCCGCGCCGCGGCGGTTCAAGTTGCGCTTCTATCTCTGGGGCCGCGCCCGCCTGTATTCGTTCGGGTTCAATTAGGCGGATTCGAGGAGGACGACGCATGAACAAGACCAGGATCGAGCGGGTCGAGCCCATCCTCTGGGACCGGTGGCTGCTGCTCAAGGTGTACTGTGAGGACGGTACCGTCGGCATCGGCGAGGGTGGCGTGCACGGCTGGCAGCGGCCCACCGCGACCATGATCGAGGTGATGGCCCGCTACCTGGTGGGGCAGGACCCGGACCGCATCGAGCACCACTACCAGTGGCTGTACCGCTCGTCGCACTTCATGGGCTCGGTCGTGCAGGGGGCGCTGTCGGCGATCGACATCGCCCTGTGGGACATCAAGGGCAAGCGGCTGGGCGTGCCCGTCCACGACCTGCTGGGCGGCCGGACCCGCGACCGGGTGCGCTGCTACATGCACGTGGCCGGCGGCACCATCGACGACTTGGCCGCCGACGCGCGCGCCAAGGTCGACGCCGGCTTCACGGCCGTGCGCTTCGACCCGTTCGGGCCCGACTTCCCCCGCTACCACTCCTACGCCAAGTGGGCGGACGAGGCGGTGCGCGCGGTAGCCGCGGTGCGCGACGCGGTAGGCGCTGAGGTCGACCTGTGCGTCGAGATCCACCGCCGCATGGCGCCCGCGGAGTCCATCGCCCTGGGACGCCGGCTGGAGCGGTTCAGCCCGTACTTCTACGAGGACCCGATGCTGCCGGACAGCCCCGCGCTGATGGGCGAGGTGCACGAGCGCTGCAACCTGCCGATCGCGACGGGTGAGCGGTTCACGACCATCTTCGAGTTCCAGCAGGTGCTGGAGGCGGGCGGCGCCGCCTACCTGCGCCCCGACCTGTGCCTGTGCGGCGGGATGTCAGGGTGCAAGAAGGCGGCCGCGATGGCGGAGGCGCACCACGTGAAGGTGATCCCGCACAACCCGCTCAGCCCGGTCAGCACCGCCGCCTGCGTGCAGCTCGACGCCTGCATCCCGAACTTCGCGCTGCAGGAGTACACCGGCGAAGCCGAGCCGCCCAAGAGCGACCTGCTGACCGAGCCCCTGGTCCTGGAGGACGGCTACCTGCTGGTCCCGGACGGCCCCGGCCTCGGCATCGAGCTGGACGACGCCGCGCTCGCCCGCCATCCGGTGCAGGACAAGGTGCTGGCCACCCCGCTCGGCTACGACGGATCCGTGCGCGACTCCTGACTCCGGAGCTGTTCCAACTCCGTCTTGATCTCGCGCCGGACGCGAATGAGCGTCATCTCGCCGGCGGTCATAGCCGAATCCCTCGATGCGGCAAGGATGACAGTTGCGCCGGACTCTGGGACGATGGCGGCGTGCGCACGTTCAACACCTCCGGTCCCGTCGTGGCCGCGGACCACTACTGCATCCCCCCTCTGGAACGGATCGACCTGGACGCGGTGCTCGGGCTGATCCGCGACAAGAAGTACTTCGTGCTGCACGCACCGCGGCAGACCGGCAAGACCTCGGCGCTGCTCGCGCTCCGTGACCTGCTGAACGGCGGCGCGCACGGCGCCTTCCGGTGCGTGTACGCCAACGTCGAGGCCGGCCAGGCGATGCGCGAGAACGTGGTGGAAGGCATGCGCACCGTGTTGTCCCAGTTCGCGCTCAGGGCGAGCCTGACGCTGGGCGACGACACGCTGGAGCCGATCTGCCGAGCGGCCATGGACAGCGCCGGACCGGGTGGTGCGCTGAGCGTCGCGCTGAGTCGCTGGACCGCTGCCGACCGCACGCCGCTGGTGCTGCTGATCGACGAGATCGACGCCCTGGTGGGCGACACGCTGCTGTCGGTGCTGCGTCAGCTTCGCAGCGGCTACGACCAGCGCCCGGACGCCTTCCCGCACAGCATCATTCTGTGCGGGGTGCGCGACGTGCGCGACTACCGTATCCACTCGATCGCCGAGGACCGCATGGTGCTCGGCGGCACCGCCTTCAACATCAAGTCCGAATCGTTGCGGCTGGGCGACTTCTCGGAGCAGGAGATACGGGCGCTGCTGGCGCAGCACACCGCGGCGACCGGGCAGGCGTTCACGGAGGAGGCGCTGGCGCTGATCGTGGCGCGCACCGCCGGCCAGCCGTGGCTGGTGAACGCGCTGTGCTACGACGCCTGCTTCCGCCACGAGGCGGGCCGCGACCGCTCGCGACCGATCACGGCGGACGCCATCGTGGAGGCGCAGGAGCGGCTGATCCTGCGCCACGACACGCACATCGACGATCTGGCGCACAAGCTGCGCGAGGAGCGCGTGCGGCGCGTGGTGGAACCGATTCTGACCGGCGCCGACCAGCAGGCGTGGTCGACCGAGGACGTCGCCTACGTCTGCGACCTGGGACTGGTGGCGCAGGACGCCGCCGGCACACCGCGGATCGCCAATCCGGTCTACGCGGAGGTGGTACCGCGGCATCTGAATTACGCGGTGCAGGCCGGGCTGCCGCAACAGATGGCGTGGTACGTGGACGCGGACGGCGGGCTGGACGTGGAGGGGCTGATCGCGGCGTTCCAGGCGTTCTTCCGGGAGCACTCCGAGCACTGGGTGCAGCGCTTCGAGCGGTACCACGAGGCCGGCCCGCAGTTGCTGCTGCAGGCGCACCTGCAGCGGATCGTCAACGGCGGCGGGCGCATCGAGCGGGAGTACGCGCTGGGGCGTGGGCGGACGGATCTGCTGATCGTGTGGCTGCAGGGCGGGCGCGAGCATCGCTTCGTCGTGGAGTGCAAGGTGGTGCGCAAGGGATTGGAGCGGACCATCGCCGAGGGGGTGGCGCAAACCCGCGGGTACCTGGACCGATGCGGCGCGGAGGCAGGTCACCTGATCGTGTTCGACCGCGCGCCGGAGCGGAGCTGGGAGGAGAAGATCTTCCGCCGCGCGCCGTCAGGAGGCGCCGAGCCGGTCACGGTCTGGGGGATGTAGCGCCAAGCTTCCTGCGACTTGGTGCTGAGGCTACAGGATCTGGCTCAGGAACAGCTTGGTGCGGTCGGACCGCGGGTTGTTGAAGAACTCGTCCGGGGTGTTCTGCTCGACGATCTGGCCCTCGTCCATGAGCATCACGCGGTCGGCGACCTGCGAGGCGAAGCCCATCTCGTGCGTGACGACCAGCATGGTCATGCCCGACTCCGCGACGTCCACCATCACGTCGAGCACCTCCTTGATCATCTCCGGGTCGAGCGCCGAGGTCGGCTCGTCGAACAGCATGATCTTGGGCCGCATGCACAGCGAACGGGCGATCGCCACGCGCTGCTGCTGACCGCCTGAGAGCTGGCCCGGGTACTTGTGCGCCTGCTCCGGGATCTTCACCCGCTCCAGGAACTCCATCGCCACCCCGTCGGCTTCCTCGCGCGAGACCTTCCGCACCCAGACCGGCGCCAGCGTGCAGTTCTGCAGCACCGTCAGGTGCGGGAACAGGTTGAACTGCTGGAACACCATGCCGACCTCGCGGCGGATGGCGTCGATGTTCTTGAGGTCGTGGGTGAGCTCCGTGTCCTCCACCACGATCGACCCCTGCTGGTGCTCCTCCAGCCGGTTGATGCAGCGGATCAGCGTCGACTTGCCGGAGCCGGACGGGCCGCAGATGACGATGCGCTCCTGCCGCGTCACGGTCAGGTCGATGTCGCGCAGCACGTGCAGGGTGCCGAACCACTTGTTGAGGCCGGCGATGCGGATGATCGGCTCCTTGGCGGTCGCCTGGTCGGTGTCTGACATGCGGTGCTCCCTTGTTCCTAGCGCCGGGTGGTGTCGAGGCGCTTCTCCAGGTTGATCGAGTAGCGCGACATGGAGAAGCAGATCACGAAGAAGAACAGCGCCGCGATCAGGAAGGTCTCGTGATCGACCTTGCCGATCCAGTCCGGATTGGTCTGCAGGAGCCGCGCCTGGCCCAGGATGTCGAACAGGCCGATCGTGACCACCAGGGTCGTGTCCTTGAACAGGCCGATGAAGGTGTTGACGATGCCAGGAATCGAGATCTTCAGCGCCTGCGGAAGGATCACCAGGCGCATCACCTTCCAGTAGCTCAGGCCGACCGCCTTGGCCGCCTCGTACTGGCCGTTCGGAATCGCCTGCAGGCCGCCGCGGATCACCTCCGCCATGTAGGCCGAGGAAAACGCCGTGATCATCACCATGACGCGGATGAGCTGATCGAGCGAGAGGCCCGGCGGCAGGAACAGCTCCAGGATGATGATCGCCACGAACAGCAGCGTGATCAGCGGCACCCCGCGCACCACCTCGATGAAGCCGATCGAGGCAAGGCGGACCACCGGCAGGGTCGAGCGCCGGCCGAGGGCCAGCAGGATGCCGATCGGCAGCGACAGCACGATGCCGGCAAGCCCCGCCACCACGTTCAGCATGAAGCCGCCGATCTGGTCGGTGGAGATGCTGCGGATGCCGAACAGGCTGCCGACCACCTGGCCCGTCTCGTCGCGTACCGGCAATCCGCCGATCAGCAGGAAGGTGGCGATCACCACGTACGCGATCGAGAATCGGCGGCCGTAGCGGACGTACGGGAGCTTGTCGAACAGCACGTACGCCACCGCCGGAATCAGCAGGATCGCGGCGACGTTGACCCGCCAGTACGAGTCGGAAGGGTAGAAGCCGTAGATAAACTGGGTGATGCGCTGGTCGATCCACGCCCAGCAGGCGCCCGCCGCCGTGCACTCCCCGCCGGTGGCGCCGCTGAAGTCGGCATTGAGGAACGCCCAGCCGAGCAGGGGAGGCACGACCCGCCACAGCAGCAGCAGCGCGGCGATGGTCAGCACCGTGTTCAGCCAGCTCGAGAACAGGTTGGCGCGCAGCCAGCCGATCACGCCCACGGTGGTGACCGGGGCGGGGCGGCCGGGCACCATCTGCGCCCGCGTCCGAAAGGACGAGCGGTCTGCGGGGTCCTGTCGCGCCTCGGGTTCGCTCATCAGCGTTCCAGACGATTTCATCGTTCTACCAGCGCGATGCGGCGGTTGTACCAGTTCATGAACGTGGAGGTGAGCAGGCTCAGGGACAGGTAGACGACCATGAACATGGAGATCACCTCGATGGCCTGGCCGCTCTGGTTGAGGATGGTATTGCCGACGGAAACCAGGTCCTGGTAGCCGATGGCCACCGCCAGCGAGGAGTTCTTGGTCAGATTCAGAAACTGGCTGGTCAGCGGCGGGATGATGGCGCGCAACGCCTGCGGCAGGATGATCTTGCGCAGCATGAGCCCGGGCGGCAGGCCGAGCGCGCCGGCCGCCTCGGTCTGTCCCTTGCTGACCGACAGGATGCCGGCGCGCACGATCTCGGAGATGAAGGCGCCGGTATAGGTGGACAGGGCGATCCACAGGGCGACCAGCTCCGGCGTGACGTTGAAGCCGCCCTGCAGGTTGAACCTGCCCATCACCGGCATGTCGAAGGTGACGGGGCGTCCCATGATGAAGTACATGACCACCGGCAACCCGACGATCGCCGCCAGTCCGGTCCAGCCCGCGGGGAATTTCTCTCCGGTCGCGTCCTGACGCGCCTTGGTCCAGCGCGAAATGATGACGGTCCCCGCGATGGCGACGACCAGCGCGATCAGGATCACGATCGCGCCGGAGCCGAACACCGGCGCCGGCATCCGCACGCCGCGGTTGCTGAGGTACACGGTTTCGGCGATGGAGATGCTGTCGCGCACCCGCGGAAGCGCCAGCAGGATCACCCACCAGAAGATGATCTGCAGCAGCAGCGGCACGTTGCGCGTGAACTCTACGTAGACGGTGACGATGCGGCTGACCAGGAAGTTGCTCGACAGGCGCAGCACCCCGGCCAGGAAGCCGATGACGGTGGCCGCGACGATGCCCAGGGCCGCCACCAGGACGGTGTTCAGGCCGCCGACGATGAACGCCTTCCCGTAGGTGTGCGTCGAATCGTAGGCGATCAGCCGCTGGTTGATGTCGAAGGCGGACGTATCGAACAGAAAGCCGTAGCCTGGCGAGAGTCCGGTTCTCTGCAGGTTGGCGATCGTGTTGGAGACGACGAACGCGATGAACAGCGCCGCCCCCAGCACCAGCAGGAACTGGAGGGCGAAGCTGCGCGGAGTACCGCCCAAGAGCGGTACTCCGCGGCCAGACGGCTTAGCGGAACGGCGGCGCGTAGAGGATGCCTCCATCCGTATACAGCGCGTTCAGTCCGCGCTGCAGGCCCAGCGCGGTGTCCGGGCCGACGTACCGGTCGAAGATCTCGGCGTAGTTGCCTTCCGCCGCGATCGCGCGCACGGCCCACTGGGCGTCGAGCCCCAGGATCTCGCCGTAGCTGCCCTCGGTGCCGAGCATGCGGTTGATCTCCGGATGGTCGGTGCCACCGGCCAGCTCCATCACGTTGTCCTGCGTGATGCCGAGCTCCTCGGCGATGATCAGCGCGTTGAGCGTCCAGCGCGCGATGTCCGCCCACTGGTCGTCACCCTGGCGGACCAACGGCCCCAGCGGCTCCTTGGAGATGATCTCCGGGAACACCATGTGCGCGTCGGGATCGTCGAAGGTCGCCTTGGTGGCGGCCAGACCCGATGCGTCCGTGGTGTACACGTCGCAGCGCTCCGCCTCGTAGGCGGCGCGCGCCTCCGCGTTCGTCTCGATCGGCACCGGCTCGTAGCTCATGTCGTTGGTGCGGAAGAAGTCCGCCAGGTTGAGCTCGGTGGTGGTGCCGGTCTGGATGCACACCGAAGCGCCGTCCAGCTCGGTGGCGCTCGTGATGCCCAGCGCCGTGCGGCCGATGAAGCCTTGGCCGTCGTAGTAGTTGACGCCGACGAAGGTCAGGCCCAGGTCCACGTCGCGGCTGAACGTCCACGTGGTGTTCCGCGCCAGCACGTCGATCTCACCCGCCTGCAGCGCCGGAAAGCGGTTCGCGCCGGTCAGGTTCACGAATGCGATCGCGTCGGAATCGCCCAGCACGGCCGCTGCCAGCGCCCGGCAGTAGGCGACGTCGAAGCCTTCCCAGTTGCCGTCGTCGTCGGTGTTCGCGAAGCCCACGAGACCGGTGTTGATCCCGCACTTCAGCTCCCCGGCGGCCTGCACGGCGGCGAGGGTCTGCGCCTGCAGCGCGGCGGCCCCCATGACCGCGAACACGGCGGCCAGCCCGACCGCCTTGATGCGAGTTGATGTTCTCATCAGATTCTCTCCTCCCTGGTTCTCCGATGGTTCCACGGGCGCTTCCGCACCCCTGTTATGTAGCATGCGCATTCTACCGGCGCGACTCGGCCATGGCAACGGGTCGTGCCGGGTCGGGAGCGGCCGCCGCTCCTCGATACCCGGAGTGTCGCCCGGAACGGGTGAGCGCCTGCCCACTCAACGCGTGCCCCGCCTGAGTCAAAAAAGGCGCTCGAAGGACGATGAAGTGACGACAAGAACCCGTAAATCGCCACTATGAGACGAATACGACATTGTCGGTCCGCCGTGGTGTGCAACGGATCCGCGCGCGCTCACTCCCAGCGCAGCGTGACCTCCCGGCCGTGCGCGGCCGAGCGCTCGGCCGCCTCCACCATCCGTAGCGCGTCCAGCGCGTCGGACAGGGTGGACAGCGGCGCCTTCCCGCCGAGCACGCACTGCTCGACGAAGTACTCCACCTCGTAGCGGAAGGCGTCGACGTAGCCCGGCATGCCGAAGCCGGGTCCGCCGTCTTCCTCGTACACCGCCTCGTTCCAGGAGTAGCTGACGCCGCCGCGCGTGCCCAGCACCTTGTACTGCACCAGCCACGGGTCGTTGGTGGGGTCGGTGGCCGCGAAGCTCGCCCACAGGTTGGCCAGCGCGCCGTCCGGCATCCGGCAGGTGATCGCGGTCTGCGCCGGGTCCGGCACGCCGGGCGCGTGCACGCCGGGGACGGCCATGCAGCTCAGTCGCTCGGGGCGGCCGAGGAGGTACAGCAGCGAGTAGCAGTGGTGGACGCACACCACGCGGAGGATCGAGCCGTACTTGCGGATCAGGTCGGCGTCGTGGAACAGGTTGTAGAGCATCCAGAAGGCCGCGACCGGGCCCAGCTTGCCGGCCTCGATCAGCTCCCTCGCCCGGCGCAGCGCCGGCACGTAGAGGTAGTTGTGCCCCGGCATGCAGGTGCGGCCGGCGCGCTCGGCGGCGCGCGCCAGGCGGCGGATGTCGGCCGCGCGGTGGGCGACCGGCTTCTCCACCAGCACGTCCTTGCCGGCGCGCAGCGCGGCCAGCGCCGCGGGGACGTGACCTTCCGGCGGGGTCAGGACGTGCACGGCGTCCACGGCGGGGTCGCCGGTCAACTCCTTCAGCGTACGGTAGTCGCGTCCGCCGTGGCGGGCGGCCAGCGCTGCGGCCTTGCCCGGCTCGGCGTCGTACGCGCCGATGAAGCGGGCGCGCTCGCAGGCGGCGACCGCGCGCGCGTGCAACTCCGCGACCAGGCCCGCTCCCACGAAGGCGATGCCGACGCGGTCGTTCGCTCCGCTGTGCTCCGCCATGGTTGCCTGCGAGTGTGCCGGTTATGCGGCGTCCGCGCCACTCCGCCGGATGGTCCTTCGGAGCTCCGTCCGCGCGGCCTCTCCGGGTTAGCTCGCCGGGTTAGCTCGCCGGGTTAGGATGTGACGATACCCAGGCGCAGGCTGCCGATCGGCATGCAGACCTTCCGCAAGCTGCGGGAGCGCGACTGCTACTACGTCGACAAGACCGCCTACATCGAACGGCTGCTGGCCGGGGGCACGCACTACTTCCTGTCGCGTCCGCGGCGGTTCGGCAAGAGCCTGTTTCTGGACACGCTCAAGGAGCTGTTCGAGGGCAGCGAAGAGCTGTTCGCGGGGCTGCACATCCACGCGGGATGGGAGTGGTCGGAAAGGCATCCGGTGGTGCGGCTGGACTTCGGTCGCGGCCACTTCGGAACGCCGGGGCTGCTGGAAGCGAACGTCATGGAACAGCTCGCCGGCGCCGAGCGGCGTACGGGAGTGGTGTCCGAGTACCTGACGGCGCCCGGCCGCTTCGCGTATCTCCTGGAGGCCCTGCACGAGCGGACGGGACAGCGGGTCGCGGTGCTGGTGGATGAGTATGACAAGCCGATCCTGGACGCGCTGGAGACCCGGAGACGGCGCTCGCCAACCGCGATTTCCTGCGCGGTCTGTACGGGGTGATCAAGTCGAGCGACGCACACGTGCACTTCACGTTCCTGACCGGGGTGAGCAACAACCTCACCGACCTCACCCTCGATCGGCGCTACTCGGCGATCTGCGGGTACACCGAGCGGGATCTGGAGGAGGTGTTCGCGCCGGAGCTTGCCGGACTGGATCGGGAGCAGGTGCGGGAGTGGTACAACGGCTACTGCTGGCGCGGCGCGGAGAAGGTATACAACCCGTACGACGTACTGCTGCTGTTCGACAGCCGCGAATTCGCCGCGCACTGGTTCGAGACGGGGACGCCGGCGTTTCTGGTGGAGAAGCTGTTCGAGCGCCGCGTCTCCTCGGTCTCCCTCGACCAGACCTTGAGCACGGCCGAGTTGTTATCCGCGTTCGATGTCCGCAAGATCGGCACGGAGGCGCTGCTGTTCCAGACCGGCTACCTGACGATCACGGGGGAAGAGAAGCTGGGCGGCAAGGCGCTGTATCGGCTGGGCTATCCGAACCGGGAGGTCCGGCAGAGCCTGAACGAACACCTGCTGCTCCACCTGGTGCAGGACACGGCGCAGCAGATGGCCAACAGCATGCGACTGGTGCGGCTGTTGGAGGCGCACGACTGCGCCGGGCTCAAGGAGCTGTTCCATGCCTTCTTCGCGGGCATTCCGTACCACTGGTACACGAACAACGACATCGCGGAGTACGAGGGCTACTACGCGAGCGTGTTCTATTCGTACTTCGCGGCGTTGGGTTACGACGTCACGGTGGAGGAGTCGAGCAGCCACGGCCGGCTGGACATGGCGGTGCGCGCCGGCGGGCAAGATGTATCTGTTCGAGTTCAAGGTCGTGGAGCTGGCGCCGCCGGGACCGGCGCTGGCGCAGTTGCAGGAGCGGGACTACGCGGCGAAGTACCGCAGCCGGGGCGAGCCGATCCACCTGATCGGAGTGGAGTTCAGCCGGAAGACCCGCAACGTGACCGCGTTCGAGGTGGCGGCCGGTCACTGTGTCGTTCACCGCCGCATCTGGAAGGTCTAGGTAACGCCGTTGGGTCAGGCCCGTCAAGATGTGCGCCAGGTCGGCCCGGAGCCGACAATGCGATGTCCAGTCGGTCGCCCCAGACGCCTGCGCCCGCCTCCCGCTGCCGGTACAGCCACCCGGTCACCGTCTGCGCACCGTTCACGGCCGCCTCCAGGGCCAGCGGTGTCGCCGGAGACCGCCACCGACGACACCGCTGGCCCGCGTCCACCCCGACGACGAACGCGCCCGGCGCTGGCGTCGAGCCTTCGTCCCAGGTGGCGCGCTTACCGGCTCGATCAGGGCTTCCCGGTCCGCGAGCTCCGGATCGCGGCGGTCGGGCATCGATATGCCGGCCAGATCGCCGGCGCGGAAGGCGATCAGCCAGAAGCGCCATGACGTGGTATCCGTCCGCTCAGGATGAGCATGTACAACTGGCCCTCCGGTACGAGCGTGCATCGGGGGTGGATACGTGCAACGGCGCCGGTCGAAAGGGTGGACGTGGACGAGTCGGTCGGTGCAATGAAGACGCTACGGGCCTTGGGTGGGAAGCTCCTCAAGCAGGAACCCACTGTCGGAGACGGCACGCCCGCTGCGCGTTCTCCCCGCCCGTCCACGCCCGTCTTCATCAAGAGTCCCCAAGCGCCTCGAAGCTGACCAAGTCACGCCACGGCTTGAACACGTGCCCCACCCCATCAGCAGTAACCCCACTCCCCAAGACCACGGGTCCCCAAGCCCCATTCCGTTCCTGTGCCCCTTCTCCGCTCCTCATCCCGTGCAGTGGGGCGTGGGGCAGGGGCGGGGACGTCGTCGGGGGTGGGGACGTCTGCGTCGGTGCGGTCCGGGACTGTCCGACCAGGCATCAGCAGCGCTCAGTAGTGGGTCTCGCTTGGATCGCCAGTCACTGGGTCCGGCTCGGCCTCGGTGCGGACGCGCCGCAGCCCGCACCGTATCACCGGGGCCGGCCGAGCGGCTGCAGGGTCGCCAGGCGGGTCGTCATCGGCAGCCCGATGCGCCGCCCAACACGCCGTCGAGGTACGCCAAGCGGTGGGGTATCGTGGCCTTGATCCACTCCACTTCCGCAGGAAAAAGGCGATCGGCGCGGCAGCGCACGGCGTACCAGACAACCGTGCTCTCGGCTACGTCTTCCGCGCTGTTGTTGGTGGCGTACCTCGTAATGTGCTGTCCGTCGCGCTGCATGGCGGATTGCCATGCAGCACTCCGATGTGCGCTCGATGGAAACTTGATGTGGGCGGCCTCGTGAAGGGCGGCTTCTCCCACCCCGTCGCTATCGTCGCGGTGCTTGAAGGCGATGGTGTTCGGGTAACTGGCATATCCACCCGCAACCAGCTCCTTGATCACGTGAATTTCCCTAACGCTTCTGCGTAACACGGCCGGCAGTTGTCCGAACGTTCTCGCGTAGCTAGTCGCAATCCCCCAGGCTCTGCCGGTGGGTAACTCCTTATCCACGTACACCGTGACCGCTGACAGGTCCGCGTACTGCGCGGTGAAGCGGTATACCGGGAGGTGTCGACGGGGGTAAAACGTCCTGATTGTACCCTCTCCGGAAAGGATGTTCGTGGTGAACGCGGAGGGATCGTCGTCGGTGATGAGAGACCGGGATCTGTTCCAGTATTGGATCAATTCGGAAGAGACCAGCAGCGGAACTTGCCAGCAGTTGTTGTCCGTATCCGACTCGTCCGGCACCGGATCAACGCAAAGGGTGAAGTAGATCAGTCCGGAGTTGACGGGAGTCGAAAACGCCGCGTACTCTTCGATCTCAAAGGCACTCTCCGCTGGAATATCTGGGACGCTCTTCGTCCAAACCTCTTCTGCGGATTCGGGGATAGCGGAATAGGGTATGTAGTATCCACTGCCGTCGCAGATCACCTCGCCGTCGCGACTTCGGCAGGTGCCAGTATGTTTCCACTCATCACTCTGATACGTGTAGCGGTAGAGCCGCAGCGTTGTCGGTGCTGAGGGACCGTCCCAACTTGAGTTATAAACCGTTGCTATTTTGTACTGTAACCACCCGTCAGTCGCCACGGGATGGTAGCAGCGGCCATTGTCTTGGCAGACATAGCCGTCGGTCATTGACAAGGGCCCGGACACCGGTCCCGTCCGTATGAATCCCGTCGGTTGCAAGTTCGGCGCCGGCTCACGTTCAGGTATAGGTGTGGTCTGACCAGTGGTGCCGGGCTCGATCACCATCGCCTCGCAGGCGAGCAGCAGCACCAGCGCGCCGACGGCCGCCACCAGGGGGCCCGCCCGCCATCGGGCGGTCAACGTCACCAGCCCCGCCAGGTGGCCGCCTCGTCAGTGGCCAGCCCGTAGCCGACACTGGTTTGCACCACAGGGGTGAGTATCAGCAGGGCAACGGTGTTGTTGAATTCGGAAGCTTGCATCATGTCAAGTCAACACCGCCACTTCGCCTTGCATCGTACCCACGTCTCCAAACCGTACGCAATCGCCGCAATCGCCTGAGTCGCGGACTCAGTTGTACAACCGGTAAGCGTACAGGGCCGCTCCGTCCACGCGGAAGTGGAGCCACACGGTCTGCCCGCGCAGCTCGCGCAGGTCGGCCTTGTCCTTCCAGCGCACCGCCGTGCGCGCGCCGCCGGCCAGCTCGATCCGGCAGTCGTCCAGGCCGTAGCCGTCGATGAATTCGCCGTCCGTACGCCGCACGCCCACCTGCACGACGCCGGCGAACAGCCGCTCGGCGTTGATCTCCAGCTTGTCCCGCTCGATCCGCAGCGGCTTGGTGATCAATTCGCCCGGCTCGCGGCGCGAGTGCGCCATGCCGGCGAAGCGGTCGCGCATGATCCACATCATGCCCATCGCCATCGGCATGCCGGCGCCCGTGCCGGCCGCGCCGCCGGTGTAGAACAGGAAGATCTTCTCGCCGTTCTCGATCGGCAGGTTGTGCGTGGGATACACCAGCACGCGGTCGAAGGAGCCGGCCGGTCCGGTGTCCAGGAACAGCGTGCCGGGGCAGACCCGCTGCCACGGCTGGCCGTCGCGGTTGCTGACCAGCTCGCAGCCGTCTCCGTAGCCGGCGTTGCACCACCGCTCCAGGAATCCGAGGTTCAGGTTGCCGTAGTTGAACGGCGTGATGCCGCCGTGCCACTCGTACGCGCGGCCGAAGCCGGAGTCGGGCTGGTTGAACACCGCCATCTCGGCCGGGTCGGTCCAATTGACGAGGTCGGGGCTGGTGCGCAGCGCCGCGTTGCGGCCGAACAGGTTGAGGGCGCGCTCGTTCAGCCACCAGCGGCCGTTGCGCTCGTCGCGCGTGACCATCATGTAGTCGCCGTGCCGCATCGGCAGCAGCCGGCGCGGCCGGCGCGTCCAGTGCACGCCGTCCGGGCTCGTGTCCAGGTACTGGCCCCAGACCGCCCGCGCCTGCTCCACCTGCTCCGGGGTGACGTCCGGGTACTGCTCCTGGTAGTACGGCGCCCACATGCGGTGGTCCTGCATGTTGGCGATCAGCTTGTAGCGGCGGTCGGGGTCCGGGTCGTCCTCGTCCCGTATCACCGTGAGGCCGTCCATGTTGTTGAGCACGCCGATCACGTCGCCGTTCTCGTCGGTGGCCGGCAGCCCCTCGCCGCGGCGGGCCAGCTCGAACTCGACCAGGTTGTCGCCGTCGGGCGCGAACGTGTACCAGAGGTTGTTCGCGGAGCTGCCGCGGTAGCGCACCACGCCCAGATCCGGCTTGGTCCAGTGGCGGCCGTCCATGCTCTCGGCCAGCGCATAGCCGCCGCGGTCCAGCTCGCCCGGCTTGCGCGCGGTGTTCATCGCGAAGTACCACATGCGCAGGCGGTGGCCGGGCTCGCGGACCACGCTCCCCCACGCCTGCGCGCGGTCTCCCTCCCACGGCCGGTCGGCGCGCAGCACCGGCTGCGGCAGCCGCGACGGCTTGTTCACCACGCGGACCAGGTTCACGTAGTGCTGGATTTCGGCGTCGTCGACGAACAGGTGCAGGTCGGGATCATTCATCGCCCGTGAGCCTATGTGCCGTTCGCATTGCCGCGCAAGCGTCAAGGCAGACGACCCGTGGGGAGCGACGATGAGCCGAGGTTGACCAGTCGGACACTATCGTCCGAATATGTGATAGTGACGGGGCGGGAGCGACTTCGACGGGGCCAACAAGCTAGGGAAGAAAGAGAAACCGATCGATTGAGGAGGGACTCATGCGTTTCGTCTATGCTGCGGAGTTGAGTCGCGCGGGACCCGGCGAGATTGTCGTTTCGTTTCGGGACCTGCCGGAATGTCTGACCGGCGGTGCCGACGAAGCGGAAGCGCTTGCCGAGGCGGCCGACGCTCTGGAAGAGGCTGTTGCGGGCCGAATCGACGATCGGGAGATCATTCCGGAGCCGAGTGCGGCTCGTCCGGGAGAATATGAGGTCGCGGTACCGCCCGGAACGGCGGCGAAGGCCGCGCTCGCCATCGCATTTCGGGAAAGCGGCTTGTCTCGCCTGGCACTCGCTCGACGGCTCGGCGTCGATGAGAAAGTCGTACGTCGGATGCTCGACCCGCGTCACGGTACCGCCGTCCGCCGTATTGGCGACGCACTGCGCGCACTCGGCCACGAGCTGATTGTCGAGTCGGCGGCCAGTGACACGAGAGTGACTGACAGCCGTGCTACCGTCACGTCCCATGCGACATCTGTTCATTGACGACGGCGAGCTCACGCGGGTGGAGCGGCTGTACCGGCGGGTGCATCAGCCGCGCAGGCATCCGGAGAACCCGGTGCTGGACGGCGACACGCCGTGGGAGACGCACGTGTCGGTGTACGGCACCACGCTGTACGACGAGGAGCGCGGCCTGTTCCGCCGCTGGTACCTGACCAGCCCGGGCAGCAACGAGGAGCGGGTCTCGGTCGGACCGGCCGGCGGCCGGGCGCTGAGCATCCCCGGCAACGTGACGCTGCTGGGCTACGCCACCTCCACCGACGGCGTGCACTGGGAGAAGCCGGACCTGGGCCAGATGGCCATTGCCGGCGACAGCCACAACAACATCCTGCACATCGGCCGCCTCAACTGCGAGGGCGCCTCGATCATCGAGGACCCGGACGATCCCGACCCCGACAAGCGCTTCAAGGCGTTCTACTGGGAGCACGGCGGCGACGGCACGCTGACCAAGCTGCCCGGCGGCCGGGTGCTGTTCGGAACCGGCGACGGCGACGGCATGTGGATCTCGCACTCTCCCGACGGCGTGCGCTGGACCGACTACGCCACCAACCCCGCGATCGCCCTGGGCTCCGACACCGACCAGACCGTGCTGCGCGACCCGGCCCTGCACCGCTACGTGGCCTTCGGGCGCTTCAACGCCGGCGGCCGCAAGATGGCGCGCGCCGAGAGCGACGACTTCGTGCACTGGACCGAGCCCGAGCTCGTGTTCGAGTGCGACGCGGGCGACGAGGCGGAGACGCAGTTCTACGGGGTGCCGATCGACCTCTACGAAGGGCTCTACCTTGGCATGCCGTGGATCTATCGCGAGGGAGTCGACGGCACGATCGACACCCAGCTCGCCGTCAGCCGCGACGGCATCCGCTGGCAGCGGGTGGGCGCACGCGAGACCTTCCTGTCGCTCGGCCCGCCGGGCGGCCCCGAGGACGGCATGTGCCGGGTCGGCAAGCGGTTCATCGTCCGCGGCGAGGAGATCTACCTGTACTACGGCGCGGTGCAGGGGCCGCACGGCGGGCGCAAGTTCGCAGGCAGCGGCTCGCGCGCGACCGGCCTGTGCCTGGCGCTGCTGCGCCGCGACGGGTTCGTGTCCATGAGCGGCGACGGCGACGGCGGCTGGCTGCTGACGCGTCCGGTGGCGGTGGATGAAGTCCGGGGCGAGAGCGCCCTGCACCTGAACCTGAACGCCCGCGGGCGGGCGGTGGTCACCGTGTGCGACGACGACGGGGTGCCGATCGAGGGGTTCGAGGCGTCGCGGCCGGTGTCGGGCGACCATACCGACGCGACCGTATCCTGGCCGGACCGGCAGATCGGAGCGCTGGCGGGGCAGCGGCTGCGGCTGCGCGTCGACCTCAACGACGCCGACCTGTTCTCCTTCTGGTTCGCCTGAGCGGGGCCGATGACCCGGCGCCGGCTGCCCATCGGCATGCAGACCTTCCGAGAGCTGCGCGAGGAGGGCTGCTACTACGTGGACAAGACGCCCTACGTCGAACGGCTGCTCGCCAAGGGCAAGCACTACTTCCTGTCGCGGCCGCGGCGGTTCGGCAAGAGCCTGTTCCTGGACACGCTGAAGGAGCTGTTCGAGGGCAACCAGGAGCTGTTCGCGGGTCTGCACGTCCACGACCGCCACGACTGGTCGGAGCGCCATCCGGTGGTGCGGCTGGACTTCGCCCGCGGCCACTTCGGAACGCCGGGGCTGCTGGAAGCGAACGTCATGGAACAGCTCGCCGGCGCCGAGCGGCGTACGGGAGTGGTGTCGGAGTACCTGACGGCGCCGGGGCGCTTCGCCTATCTGCTGGAGGCCCTGCACGAGCAGACCGGACAGCGGGTCGCGGTGCTGGTCGACGAATACGACAAGCCGATTCTGGACGCCCTGGAGGCGCCGGAGACGGCGGTAGCCAACCGCGACTTCCTGCGCGGTCTGTACGGGGTGATCAAGTCGAGCGACGCACACGTGCACTTCACGTTCCTGACCGGGGTGAGCCTGACCGGGGTGAGCAAGTTCACCAAGGTGAGCGTGTTCTCGGTCCTCAACAACCTCACCGACCTCACCCTGGACCGGCGTTACTCGGCGATCTGCGGGTACACGGAACGCGACCTGGACACGGTGTTCGCGCCCGAGCTCGACGGGCTGGACCGGCAGCAGGTGCGCGAGTGGTACAACGGCTACCGCTGGCGCGGCGATGAGAAGGTGTACAACCCGTACGACGTGCTGCTGTTGTTCGACACCCGCGAATTCGCCGCGCACTGGTTCGAGACGGGGACGCCGGCGTTTCTGGTAGATACGCTCGTCGAGCGCCGCGTTGCCACGGTGTCGCTGGACGGGAGGAGGAGCACGGGCGAGCTGCTGTCGGCGTTCGACGTGGGCACGATCGGCACCGAGGCGCTGCTCTTCCAGACCGGCTATCTGACGATCACGGGAGAAGAGCGGCTCGGGGGCAAGGCGCTGTATCGGCTGGGCTATCCGAACCGGGAGGTGCGCCAGAGCCTGAACGAACAACTGCTGGGCCATCTGGTGCAGGACAGCGAGCGGCAGGCGGAGAACAGCATCCGCCTGGAGCGTCTGCTGGAGGCCAACGACTGCGCCGGCATGAAGGAGCTGTTCCACGCCTTCTTTGCGAGCATTCCCTACGAGTGGTACACCAACAACGATGTCGCGAACTACGAGGGCTTCTACGCGAGCGTGGTCTATTCGTACTTCGCGGCGTTGGGTTACGACGTCACGGTGGAGGAGTCGAGCAGCCACGGCCGGCTGGACATGGCGGTGCGCGCCGGCGGTCACGTGTACCTGTTCGAGTTCAAGGTGGTGGAGATGGCTCCGCCGGGGTCGGCGCTCGCACAGTTGCAGGAGCGGGATTACGCGGCCAGGTACCGGGGCCGAGGCGAGCCCATCCACCTGATCGGGGTGGAGTTCAGCCGCAAGACGCGCAACGTCACCGCGTTCGAGGTGACCGACGGCTGACGAACCTCAGCCATCAGGAGTGTATGGGTATGGTTGATTCGATGGTGGCTTGGCGTGGCTGTCTCGCTCCGGTGCGGGACGACCGGCGAGCGTAGCATGACGCCTGCGGCCGGACATCCGCGCGTCTACTTCACCGCGGCGTCGCTCGAACGGCTGCGCGGTCGGGCGGACTCGGAGGCGTTCGCCCCGCTGCTCGCGCAGGTGCGCGAGCGCGCTCGGGCGGCGCTGGCCGAGCCGATGCCGGAGGTCGTGCTGCCCGAAGATCTGCTGCTTCCGGGCGA
Organism: Spirochaetia bacterium; assembly: GCA_963662775.1. GTDB lineage: Bacteria > Spirochaetota > Spirochaetia > SZUA-6 > Bin103 > CATQHW01. The sequence goes on along the minus strand of OY759747.1, from coordinate 6,383,531 downwards.
GCCCACCTGGGACCAGCGCTACCCGCGCGACGAGGCGACCTTCGCGGCGCACGAGCGGATGATGTACCCGCTGCGCGCGCTGTACGGCGCGCTGCCGGCGACCGCCTTCGTGGCCATGCTCGACGGCGACCGCGCGTGCCGGGACTACGCGGCGGCCGGGATGCGGCACCTGGCCGGGCTCGACCTGGAGAGGACCTCCTACCTGAACACGCACCAGTTCCACGGGGTGGTGCCGTCCGTGGCGCAGGCGCTGGACTACCTCTGGGACGACCTGGGCGCGGAGCGTGAGCCGATCGTCGCGGGGCTCGCCGCGCGCGCCCGCGAATTCCACGCGCACAGCGTGCTCAACACCTTCGACAACCCCCTGGACAGCCACAGCATCGTCTACGGGCCGCCGGAGATGACGGTGGCGGCGCTGGCGCTGTATCACCACGTGCCGGACGCGGCCGGCTGGCTGGACGACGTCGAGCGCTTCCTGACCGATGCGTTCCCGGGCTACGGCGGCGCCGACGGCGGCTGGGGACAGGGCTTCGGCTACGTCTACAGCCACTACTTCCAGCGCATGGCGCACCTGCTGCACGTGGCCACCGGCGCCGGCCACTTCGACCGGCCGTGGGGCCGCAACAACGGCCGCCACTTCCTGTACTTCCGGCCGCCGTGGAGCACCTGCACCAGCTTCGGGGACGCCTCGTACTCGACCACCCCGGCGCTGTACCGGCAGATCATGGGGCTGTACGCGCGCGTCTACGGCGATCCCGTCTACCGCTGGTACGCCGAGCAGGTCGAGGGCGGCGATGAGCCGGGCGGCGACCCGCTGGCCGAGCTGAGCGCCCGCGTCACCTGGCCGGAGCCGCCGGCCGCCACGCCGCCGCGCAACCTGCCGCGCTCGATCCACCTGGCCGACACCGGCTGGGTGGCGCTGCACAGCGACCTCACCTCGCGCGACGCGAACGTCATGCTCTGCTTCAAGAGCAGCCGTTTCGGCTCGTTCAGCCACAGCCACGCCGACCAGAACAGCTTCGTGCTGGAGGCGTTCGGCCGGCCGCTGTTGATCGACAGCGGTTTCTACCCGTGGTACGGCAGCCCGCACGATCTGGCCTGGACCCGCCACACCCGCGCCCACAACGCGGTGCTGGTCGACGACCGCGGCCAGGCGGTCTGGAGGCCGGATGCCTCGGGCCGCATCATCGCCTTCGCGACCGGACCGGACTACGACTACTGCGCCGGCGACGCGACCGCGGCGTACCGGCTCGAGTCCCACGAGCACACCCACCGTCCGCTGCACCTGAGCGAGCGCAGCGCGGCCGAGCTGGGCGTCGAGCGCGCCATTCGCCACGTGATCTTCCTGCGGCCGGCCGTCTTCGTCGTGATCGACGACGTGGGCACCCGGCAGCCGCGGCCCGTGCAGCTCGCCTTCCACGCGCCGGTGCCCTTCGACGTGCCCGCGCCTGCCGAGGCGCCTGCCGATGAGGGCAGCGGCGTGATCGCGACGGTCGAAAACCCGCCGGCGCTGGCACGGCTCACGCTCTGCGCGGGGCCCGGCGCCGGCGCGGCGCGCCTGGTGCGCTCGGACCGCTTCCCGGTCGCCCCGGAGCGCTCCCACGAGAAGGAGTACCCCCCGCAGTGGCACCTGACCGCGGCGTTCGATGCCGCCGGCCGCGAGCGGCTGCTGGTGACCGTGATCCAGGCAGGGCGCGAGGGCGATGCGTTGCGGCCGGTGCGCGTGGAGCACCACGGCTCGGCGGCCGGGATCGACGGCCAGCGTGTCGTCGCCGTCGAGGTGGACGGGCACACGGCGACGCTGCGGGTGAACCGGTTCGGATCCTCGCTCGCGTGCGCGGGACGCGGCACCGCGCCGCTCGAGGTTTCCGCGCCGCGGTGAAGCGAGCGTAAGCGCTCGGCTCCTCCCATACGAGTCCTCGCATACGACCCGGAGTCGCCAGACCTGCCGTCTCACTGCGGCCCGAAGCGCGCGGCCCGAAGCGCGCTACGCGCCGATCAGATGCCCGTTCCGGCCCGGGAACGAAGGTCCATTTCAAGACCGTGAGACGAAAATAGAACATGGAATACGAAATACCTATTCACAAATGCCGAATCGATACGAAGATTTCGCTGAACCTGCGTTAGAATGCTGTATGGTGAGTGGGCACGGGGAAGCGGCGGACGAGACGTTGCGAGGGTTGAGGCCACGGATCGCCTGCGCAGCGGACGGCGGTGGATCGAGCGCGCCGCGAGCCCCGCGACTCCGGGCCGGGTTCGTGGTGGCCGGCCGCGCGATTCCGCTGATCGCCGCCGCGGTGGTGCTGTGGCTGGTCGGCGAGCCGGCCGCCGCGGAGGACGGGCCGACGATCTCCGCGGTGACGGTCGTGTCGACGCCGTCGTTCGACTCGGACGGGAACGAAACGGCCGACACCTATGTCCGCGGCGACACGATCGAGGTGGAGGTGACCTTCACTGACGATGTCTTCTCGTTCATCTCCGACACCGACTACAAGGTCTCCGGCGGCGACGATAACGTGCGGCTGCACCTGGACCTGGGCGGTGACGACAGCGATCTCGCCAACAGCCGCAAGGTGCTCAAGCTCAAGAGCGGGCTCGGCGGCGGCGGCGGCGGGAGGCTGCGTTTCGAGTACACGGTGGTGGCAGCGGACACGGACGCGGACGGGGTGTGGGTGCAGACGGCGTCGGCGACCGACATGCAGGTGGTGTTCACGGTGGGCGGCACAACCCTCCGGCACACGGCTTCGGGCGCGGCCGCGGTGCTGAGCAAGAGCGGGCTGCCGACCGCGGGCAACGGCGACCACAGGGTGGACGGCAGCCGCACGCCGACGCCGGTGATCAGCATCGCGGCGGGCGCGGCGGTGACCGAGGGCGGCGATGCAACATTCACGGTGACGGCGGCGCCGGCGCCGGCGAGCCGGCTGACGGTCAACCTGACCATCGCCGAGAGCGACTCGGCGACCGACGGCGACCACGTGGCGGCGGGCGAGGAAGGGGCCAAGAGCGTGACGCTGCCGGCCACGCGTGATCAGAGCTACGCGACGCCGACGACGAGTACGGCGACCTACACGGTGGCGACGGTGGACGACAGCGAGCTCGAGCCGCATAGCACGGTGACGGCGACGCTGACCGCAGACGACGGCTTCCAGGTGCACGCCTCGGCCGGCGCCGCGAGCCTGACCGTCGCGGACAACGACGTGCCCGAGATCAGCGTCGCGGCGGGACTGCCGGTGACCGAGGGCGGCGGTGCGGCGTTCACGTTGAGCGCGCATCCGCTGCCGGACGCGGCGCTGACGGTGAACCTGACCGTCTCGGAGAGCGGCGCGCGCGTGGCCGCGGGCAACGAAGGGACTCACACCGTGACGGTGCCGGCGACGGGAACGGCGACCTATACGGTACCGACGGTGGACAACACCGCGCGAGACCAGTGCAGCACGGTGACGGTGGAGGTGACCGGCGGCGACGGCTACCGGCCGCATCCGTCCGACAACCCCGCCAGTGCGCGGCTGAAGGACAACGACGCCGACCCGCCGATCGTGGACGAGGGCAGCTCGCGGACGTATGCGTCCCATCCCCATTGGATTGGAGAGCCCGATACTCACGAAAACATGATCATCGTCTTTGACAGGCCTCTGTGGAGACCGACCAGGGACCCGATAACCAGCTTCGCGGTCAGCGTCGACGGCACCGCCCGGACGGTCTTCCGGGCGTTGTTGATCCGGTACGATTGGAGAGGCATCACCTACTCCCAGGGGCGTGCATTGTTTCTGAAGCTCACCAAGCCGATCGTCGAAGGCCAGACCGTCACGATGAGCTACACCAAGCCGTCCGATGGGACCGCGATCCACGACGCCGCCTGCATCGAGCTGGAGAGCTTCACGGGCCTGGTGGTGAGCAACGGGGTGGATACCGAGGCGCCGTCGGTGTCCGGCGCGCCTTCGGTGTCGTCGACGCCGGCGAACGGCGACGCCTACGGCTCCGGCGAGAACGTCGAGGTCACGGTGACGTTCGACGAGCCGGTGATCGTGACCGGCTCGCCACGGCTCGAGCTTGCGGTGGGGTCGAACATCCGGCAGGCGGCATACCACCGGGGCAGCGGCACGACCCGGCTGGTGTTCCGCTATCAGGTGACGGCGGCGGACGCGGACGGCGACGGCATCTCGGTGGCGGCGAACAAGCTGACGTTGGCCGGGGGGACGATCGCCGATGCGGCGGGCAACGCGGCGGTGTTGACGCACGCCGCGCTGTCGGCGGGCGCGAGCCACAAGGTGGACGGGACGATCGCGCCCACCGGGGCGGCGGCACCGGGCGCACGGTCACTCGGCGTGGCGGACGCGACCGGCGCGGAAGGCGCGACGCTTGCGTTCGCGGTGACCCTGAACGCGGCGGCGAACGCGGCGGTGACGGCGGACTACGCGACCGCGGACGGGACCGCGACGGCGGGCGAGGACTACGTGGCGGCCGTGGGGACGCTGACGTTCGAGCCGGGCGAGACGGCGAAGGCGGTGGAGGTGGCGACGATCTTGGACGCGGCGGACGAGGGCGTGGAGACGTTCGCGCTGAAGCTCTCGAACGCGGACGGGGCGACGATCGCAGACGGCGAGGCCACCGGCACGGTGACGGAGGCGGATGAGGCAGGCGGCCCGGAACCGCACCTCGCGTGCAAGCAACCGGAGGTGGCCGCCGCCCGCACGCTGCGGACCGCATCGGCCACCGGCGGCGGCATCGCCAACCACGGCTTGGAGTACGACTTCGAGCTGACCCTGGAGATGGAGGAGCACCGCGACGGCAGCGCGCAACCCGTGGAGCTGGGCTGCGTGGCGGTGGCCGCGCCGGGCCACGCGTTCCGCTACTCGATCACGGACGGTGACACGGCCCGGTTCAGGGTCGGCGAAAAGGACGGCGCGCTGCGCTACGTGGGCAGCGGCGAGGACGCCGCGCGCACGCCCTTCTACCTGCTCACGGTGACCGCAAGGCCCGACGAGGACGGCGGCAAGCCGCTGCGCCTGGCCGTACGGGTCGTGATCGCCGCCGCGGAGGACGGCAGCCGGGCGCGCATGCTGCGGATCGGCTTGACCGGCTTCGCCCGCACCACGGCGGCGACCGCCGTGCAGGTGATCGGGCGGCGATTCACTCCGCCGGCCACGGACCCGCCGGCCGTGGCGGTGACCCTGAACGGGCGGTCGCTCGACCTGGCCGGGGCCGGCGGCGTGGAAACGCGGGCCGCGCTGTTCGGCGCCGTCCTCGACGCCCTTGGCATCCGCGCCGAGCAGGGCGCCGGTGCCGTCTGGGTGGCGCCGACCGGCGCGCAGCTCGTCGCCGGCAGCGCGTTCAGCGTCGACCCCGGCGCCGGCGGCTCCCGCTGGGGAGTGTGGGGCAGCGGCGATGTCAGCGGCTTCAGCGGCGAGGTCGGCGGATTCCGGCAGGACGGTACGGTGCTTGCGGCCTTGCTCGGAACGGACTACCGGTTCGCACCGAACGCTCGGGCCGGGCTGGCGGCGTCCTACAGCCGGCTCGAGCTCACCTCCGCAAGCGAGAGCGAAGGCGACGCCTCGCTCGGTGCCACGCTCGTGAGCGCCCATCCCTACCTGTTCTGGATGCCCGCCGAGTGGCTGGGGCTGTGGGGCCTTGCGGGGCTGGGCGTGGGCACGTCCAGTCTCACGGAAGCCGAGATCTCCCTGCCGCCGGGGTCGCTGCGCTCCTGGCTGGGCGCGGTCGGCCAGCGCGCGGAGCTGTGGTCCGGCGGCGGAGTGTCCCTGGCGGCGAAGTCGGATGGCTTCGTCACCGGCATCCGGCAGCCCGCCGTGCGGTCGCCCGGCGCGGCCGGGCCGCTGGCCCAGGTGGAAGCGCTCGCATGGCGCGCGCGCGTGCTGGTCGAAGCCGGCGCGGAGACCCGGGCGGAGGACGTGCGCCTGTCGGGCCGGCTCGAGCTGGGCGCCCGGCTGGACGGCGGCGACGCGGAGCGGGGACTTGGTGCGGAGGCCGGCGCCGAGTTGGGCGTCGCGCACCCCGGGACCGGCCTGGGTCTGGCCGCCCGCGGGCGGCTGCTGATCCTGCACGAGAACCCGAACATCCGCGACTGGGGCGCGAGCGCGGCCCTCTCCTGGCAGCCTGCCGATCACGGCCACGGACCGACGGTGTCGTTGGCGCCGGCCTGGGGCCGGCCGGCGAGCGGCGTCGACGCCCTGTGGTCGGACCCGCGGGCGGTGCTGGGCGCCGCCGAGGGCGGAGCAGCCGGCGCCGGCGGCCGTTCGCCGCTGCTGCCGGACAGCGTGGAGGTGACGGTCGGCTACGTTGTGGACGGCCTGGCGCTCGAAGTATTCGGCCGGCGCCTGGCCGCGGGCGGCGGCGCCGGCTACCGGTTGGGCCTCGGCGGCTCCCTGGAGTACTGAAGATGAGACACGTACCGACCCTGGCCCCTGGAGCCGCGTTGGCGGCGGGCTTCGCGGTGCTGGCCGCCGTCCTGCTGCTGGCAGGGTGCGAGGGCCCCGCGCTCGCGGATGGCGCCGTGGAGCCGGGCATGGCGTTCCGCGACTGCCCCGAGTGCCCGGCGATGGTGGCGGTTCCGGCCGGCAGCTACACGATGGGCTCGCCCTCCGCGGAAGCCGGGCGCCATGCCGACGAGGCGCAGCGCCAGGTGGCGATCGACCGTCCGTTCGCCGCCGGCGTCCGCGAGGTGACGTTTGCCGAGTGGGACGCGTGCGCCGCCGCCGGCGGCTGCCGCCACCGTCCGGGCGACGGCGGCTGGGGCCGCGGCGGCCAGCCGGTGATCGACGTGAGCTGGAACGACGCGCAGGACTACGTGGCCTGGCTGTCAGAGGGGACGGGGCGGGAGTACCGCCTGCTGACCGAGGCAGAGTGGGAGTACGTTGCGCGCGCCGGCACCACCACCCCGTTTCACACCGGCGCGACCATCGCCACCGCACAGGCCAACTACGACGGCCGGGCCGCTCCCTACGGTCCCGGCGTGGCCGGCGAGTACCGCGGCCGGCCGATCGCCGCCGGCTCGCTGACCCGCAACTCGTTCGGTCTGTACGACGTGCACGGCAACGTGGCGGAGCTGGTGGCGGACTGCTACGACGCGGAGAGCGGCGCCGGCTGCACCCGGCGCGTCGTCCGCGGCGGCTCGTGGGGATCGCGCCCGGAGCTGGTGCGCTCGGCCTGGCGAAGCTGGTGCGCGCCGACCCTGCGCAACCTCCACAACGGCTTCCGGGTCGCCCGAACGCTCACCCCGTGACTGCGCGGCGCGCCGTCCGATGCCGCCGATACGCGTGAAGCGCGTTGCGACGGCGGCACGAGCCGCGGCGCTCGCCGCTGCCGTGCTCGCCGTTGCTGCGCTCGCCGGCGCCGAGACGGCCTTCGCCGTGGGCGTGATGGAGGGCCCGGCCGCCACGCAGCGCTCCACGATCGCGGACGTCGCGGACCTGACCATCCACACCGACTTCGAGGAGGTGCGCGTATTCGCCGCCGACCGGCAGGACGTGGAGGTGGAGCTGTCGGTGTCGGCACGGATGTCGCGCCGCAACCGGCCGGAGCTGGCCGTCGAGCGCGACGGCGCGGCGGTGACGCTGCGCGTGGGCGGCAACGACCTGCCGATCAGCCGCGCCTCGGTGGAGTGGGGGCCGAAGCTGACCCTGTCGGTGCCGGCCGGCGTCGAGCTGACGGTGCGCACCGGAAGCGGCGCGGTCGTCGTGCAGGGGCTCCGCTCCGAGCGGCTGGAGGTGTTCACGGCCGAAGGGGACGTGTTCGTCGGGGACTGCGCCGCACCGCTGCAGGTGGCAGGCGGGTCGGGCTCGGTACGGGTGGCTCGCTGCGACGGGGACAAGCGGCTCACCTCCACCAGCGGCGCCATCGACGTGGTCGACTCACGCGGGGCCGTGATCGCGCGTACCCGGAGCGGCGCGCAGCGATTCCACCGCATCGACGGCGACCTCACGGTGCTGCGCGGCACCGCGCTGGAGGTCTCCGAGCATCGAGGCCGCCTGATCGTCGAGGATCCGTAGCGCCCCGAGGTTCCGGCGCGTGCCGATGGCGGTGGTGGACTCCACAAAGAAGTCGGACATTCCCGGGATCGGCGCTGCCGCCCAGCGCATACGGCAGGATGTGGTCCATCTCGATCAGGTGTCGCGAGTTACAGCGGCGTCCGGTCTCTCGATCGACGTAGCTGCAGCGGCCCCCGTCCCGCTGCAAGACCTGCCGGCGTACCGCCGCCGGAATGGCGTGGCCCGAAGCGCGCGGCTTCGCCGTCGCAGTGGCGGCGCCGGCCGGCTTTCGCCCGGCAGCGGCGCGGCGCTCGGTCGCTGGCTGCCGGTTCGGCGCAGGATTGGAGCTCGGTGTTGGTTGCGGCGCCCCCTCCGGCGCCGGAGTAACGGCGCCGGCCGGCATCACCGCGGGTCCACGTGCGAGAGCAGCCCGCGGAGCTGCTCCAGCCCCTGCTGGCAGTCGGCGTCGATGGCCGCCTTCAGCTCGTAGCGGCCGTCGCCGAGCGGGCGCATCCGGTCGGCCGGCACCGCCAGCTCCGGGTCCAGGTCGGCCAGCATGCGGCGGACCTGCCGGGTGCTCTTGCCGGCCGCGTCCCCCACCAGTTTCTGCCTTCCTGCCGCATCGAGCACCAGCGGCGGCTCGTGGTCGGAGGCGCTCGGCGCTGCCGCCGGCGCGGAATCCGCCGGCCGCTCCTCGGTCGCCGGAGTGTTCTCCACCGCCGCCGATCCCACCGGGGCTGACCCCGCCGAAGCGCTCGAAGCGATCCCTGAGATGGCCTCCCGCCGCCGCTGCCGGTCGAACGCCCACTGCAGCTCCGCGGCGGCGCTCAGCGTCAGCGAACCGTCGCGCAGCCGCTCGCGCGCATCCGGCTGGTCGGCGCACAGCCGCACGGCGCCAATGCGCCGCGCCGCGGCAGGGTCGCTGTAGCCGAGCTCGCGCACCGCGTAGTCGAACAGGCTGGAGCAGCCGCGCTGCAGGTACAGCCGGCGGGCGTCGATCTCGGACAAGTGGTCGATGACGGCGCCCTGCAGGTGGCGTTCGTGGCGGACCAGAGTGCTGGTCTGACGCAGCAGCTCGCGGTCGGAGAGCGCGCCGACGGTCGAGGTGACGGCAGGGCGGGCGGGGGCGTCAAGAGTGGCGGCTTTCATGGAGTAAATATAACACCTATTTTCAGATATCCCTTCCTGCCTGGTCCGGGACGGGCATCTGATCCGCGCGCAGCGCGCGCTTGAGGGGGTGCGGCGCGGCCGGAATGGCGTCCGAGCTTCCGGGAGGCCGGAAGGGGCCTGTACGTGCGCTGGCGTGCCACCTCGCAGGCGCACATTGCCGTCAAGACCCTGCGGCAGGATTTCTCGACTTTTTTCGCGGTGCGATCGCAGCCCACGCGGCGGCTGGCCGACACCCGCTCACAGGGAGTCTGCGCGATCGTAGCGGCGCGTGAGGCGCGCGCCACGGTGGCGACATCGTTCGAGTGGATTTTGGATGAGTCAATGCGCGGCGCGTGCTGTCGCGGTGACGGCCGGATCACCCTGAAGGCTTGGAGCGCGTCGGTGCCCGATGCGTTCCAGGCCGGGTACGGTATTCCGTTCCGGTTCCCGGCGTGCGCGTGGTACCGTCGTGGCTGCATGGCCACCACGCAGGAGGCCCCGCGGCCGGAGGCTCGCACCGCACCCCGTGGCCTGTTCGGCCGGCGACGCCTCAGCGAGGAAGAGAAGCGCGAAGCCTTCTTTACCGCCACCCAGTGGCGCCTGATGTGGCTCAAGTTCCGCGGCCACCGCTGGGCGCTGTGGGGCCTCCTCGTCATCTCCATCTTCTACTTCGTGGCGATATTCGCCGGCTTCTTCGCCACCAACGATCCGGTCACGCGCCGGCCCGAGTACCAGTACCTGCCGCCGTCCATCCTGGGCAAGGCGCGCTCGTTCAGCCTGTTCGACGAGGCCGGCAACTTCCGGCCGGTGGTCTACCCGGTGCGCACCAAGCTCAACCTGCAGACCTTCGAGCAGGACATCTTCCCCGACCTGGAGAACGAGCGGCCGTTGCGGCTGTTCGCCAGGGGCGACCCGTACACGCTGTTCTTCGTCATTGACAGCGACATCCACCTGTTCGGCTCGGTCGATCCCGAGGTGCGCTGGTTCCCGCTCGGCACCGACGGCTCCGGGCGCTGCCTGTACTCGCGCATGGTGCACGGCGCGACGCTGTCGCTGTCGATCGGCATCCTGGCGATCGCCATAAGCTGGGTGCTGGGCGTCCTCATCGGCGGCATCTCCGGCTACTTCGGCGGCATCGTCGACAACGTCATCCAGCGGATCATCGAGGTGCTGATGTCGTTTCCGACCCTGCCGCTGTGGATTGCGCTGTCCGCGGCGCTGCCGCTGGAGTGGACGGTGATCCAGGTGTACTTCGCGATCACGGTGATCCTGTCGGTGCTGGGCTGGACCGGCCTGGCGCGGGTGGTGCGCAGCAAGCTGCTGGCCGTGCGCGAGGAGGAGTTCGTGCTCGCGGCCACCCTGGACGGCTGCCGGCGCCCGCGGCTGGTGGCCCGGCACATGCTGCCGGCGTTCGCCAGCCACCTGATCGTGGTCGCCAGCAACCAGGTGCCCGGCATGATCCTGGGGGAGACGGCGCTGAGCTTCATCGGCGTCGGCCTGCGGGCGCCGGCCGTGAGCTGGGGCGTGCTGCTGAAGGAGGCGCAGAACGTGCAGTCGGTGGCCCTGCGCCCCTGGTTGCTGCTGCCGGCGCTGCTGGTGGTGTTCACCGTGATCGCGTTCCAGTTCCTGGGCGACGGCATGCGCGACGCGATGGACCCGTACCGGTGAACGGCTCCGCCATGGCGGCCTCCCTGATGGTGGACCGCCCGTGACCACCTACCTCCTGCGCCGCCTCTTCATCATGATCCCGACGGTGGTCCTGATCTCCGTAATCTCCTTCCTGGTGATCGACCTGCCGCCGGGCGACCTGGCCAGCTCGTACGTCGCGCGCCTGGAGCAATCCCAGGAGGTCTTCAGGGACGAGGCCGAGGACATGATCGCCGAGCTGCGAGCCCGCTACGGACTCGACGATCCGTTCTTCGTGCGCTACTTCAAGTGGGCCAGCCGCTTCGCCCGCGGCGACTGGGGCTTCTCGCTCCTGTGGAACAAACCGGTGCGGCTGCTGATCCAGGAGCGCGTCCTGCTCACCGTCTCCATCGCCCTGCTGACGCTGATGCTCAGCAGCGTGATCACGTGGCCGGCCGGGGTGGGGGCGGCGCTGCGCCAATACTCCCTGTTCGACAACATCTTCAGCTTCACCGCCTTCTTCATGATGGCGATCCCGAACTTCCTGTTCGCCCTGATCCTGATGTACCTGGCCTACGAATGGTTCGACTACCAGCCGGGCGGCCTGTTCTCCCCGGACATGGTCGACGCGCCGTGGGGCGTGCCCAAGTTCCTGGACTTCCTGGCGCACATCTGGATGCCGCTGGTGGTGCTGGGGTTCGAGTCGATCGGCGGCGGACTGCGCACCATCCGCGCCAACGTGCTGGACCAGTTGCGCATGCCGTACGTGACCACGGCGCGCGCCAAGGGGGTGCCGGAGACGCGGCTGCTGGTCAAGTACCCGATTCGCATGGCGGCCAATCCGTGGATCTCCACCGTGGGCTGGATTCTGCCGGGCCTGGTGGCGGGCGAGGTGCTGGTCTCGATCGTGATCGGCCTGCCCACCATCGGACCGCTCATGCTGGAGGGGCTGGTCAACCAGGACATGCAGCTCGCCGGCGGCATCCTCATGCTGCTGGCCACCCTGACCGTGATCGGTACGCTGATCTCCGACCTGCTGCTGGCGGTGCTCGACCCGCGCATCCGGATCACGGAGTAGCGGAGCTCCTCGAGGAGCGGTTCGCCCACTCCGGTTGGGCGGTACGAGCAGGAAGAGCGGGCGATCACGCCGTGGGACGGCGGCTGGGGCCCGGCGCGCCGTTTCTGGTGATATCCCTGCATATGCGATGTGCATCCGTATAGACGCAATAAGTATCCCTTGAGTAGTGTCTGCGTTGACGTACCCGCCTTCGCGACGGCATCGCCGGCGCGGACGCAGGAGGGGGACCATAGGTGAACACCGGCGAACCGGGCCAAGAGCTCCAGACACTACGCGATCGCATCACCGCGCTCGGCACCGCGATCGTGCGCATCAACGCGACCCTCGACGTGACCACCGTCCTGCAGGAGATCATCGGCAGCGCCCGCGCGCTTACCGGCGCCCGCCTCGGCGTGGTCACTACCACCGACGAAGCGGGCCAGGTGGAGGAATTCGTCAGCTCCGGCTTCACCGCCGAGGAGCACGAGGCGTTCATCGCCTGGCCGGACGGGCCGAAGCTCTGGGCGCACTTCCGCGACCTGCCGGGACCGTTGCGCCTGACCGACCTGCCCGCCTTCGTCAGCTCGCTCGGCTTCTCCCCCGAGCTGATAAACGGGAAGACCTTCCAGGGCACGCCGATACACCACGGCGGCGCGCTGGTCGGCCTCCTGTTCCTGGCCGAGAAGGAAGGAGCGCAGGAGTTCACGGACGAGGACGAGGACGTGCTGGTGCTGTTCGGCTCGCTGGCGGCAACGGCGATCGCCAACGCCCGCACCCACCGCGCCGAGCAGCGCACGCGTGCCGACCTGGAGGCGCTGGTGGAGACCTCGCCGGTCGGCGTCGTGGTCTTCGATGCCGGGAGCGGCCAGCCGGTGTCGTTCAATCGCGAGGCGCGGCGGATCCTGGAGACATTGCGCACGGCCGGACGCCCGCTGGAAGCGCTGCAGGAGGTGGTCACCTGCCGGCGCGCCGACGGGCGCGAGTTCGCCCTCGCCGAGTTCCCGCTGGCACGGCAGTTCAGCAGCGGCGAGACGGTGCGCGCCGAGGAGATCGTGCTCTCGGTCCCCGACGGGCGCAGCGTCAGGACCCTGGTCAACTCGACGCCGATCGAGTCCGAGGATGGCGCGGTGGCATCGGTGGTGGTGACCATGCAGGACCTGGCCCCGCTCGACGAGCTGGAGCGCCTGCGGGCCGAGTTTCTGGGCATGGTGAGCCACGAGTTGCGGGCGCCGCTCACCTCGATCAAGGGCTCGGCCGCCACGCTGCTGGAGTCCGCGCCGGAGCTCGACCCGGCCGAACGGCACGAGTTCTTCCGGATCATCCACGACCAGGCCGATCGCATGCGCGGGCTCATCAGCGACCTGCTGGATGCCGGGCGCATCGACACGGGTACGTTGTCGGTGGAGCCCGAGCCCTCGGAGGTGGCCGCGCTGGTGGACCGGGCGCGCAACACGTTCCTGTCAGGCGGCGGCAGGCACACCGTGCTGATCGACCTGCCGCCGGACCTGCCGCGGGTGATGGCCGACCGGCGGCGCATCGAGCAGGTGCTGAACAATCTGCTCACCAACGCCGCGAGGCATTCGCCGGAGTCGGCGCCGATCCGGATCGGCGCGGAGCGCGACGGCGTGCACGTGGCGGTTCGGGTCGCCGATGAAGGCCGGGGCGTGACGCCCGAGCGGCTGCCGCACCTGTTCCGCAAGTACACCGGCCAGGGCGCCGGCACCGCCGATCGCGTGCGGGGCGGGACCGGTCTCGGGCTGGCCATCTGCAAGGGTCTGGTGGAGGCGCACGGGGGCCGCATCCGCGCCGAGAGCGACGGCCCGGGGCAGGGCACGCGGTTTACCTTCACCCTGCCGCTGGCCGGGCAGAGCCGCGAGCCGGTGCCGGCCCGTGCCGGCGCGCGCGTGCCGGGTTCGCCACCGGACCGGCGCGAGCCGACCCGCGTCCTGGTGGTGGACGACGACCCGCAGACGCTGCGCTACGTGCGCGACGCGCTGGCGGCGGCGGGCTACGCGCCGCTGGTGACCGGCGACCATCAGGATCTGGCCCGCATCATCCGCGCCGAGCAGCCCGACCTGGTCCTGCTCGACCTGATGCTGCCGGACACCGACGGCATCGAGCTGATGGAGCGCGTCGCCGAGCTCGCCGACCTGCCGGTAGTCTTCATCTCCGGCTACGGACGCGACGAGACGATCGCGCGGGCGCTGGAGAGCGGCGCCGCCGACTACCTGGTCAAGCCGTTCTCGGCCACGGAGCTGACGGCGCGGGTGCGGGCGGCGCTGCGCCGGCACGCCGAGCCGGAGCCGTTCATCCTGGGCGAGCTGGTCATCCACTACGAGACGCGGCGGGTGACGGTGGCCGGGCGCGAGGTGCCGTTGACCCCGACGGAGTACGAGATGCTGCGGCTGCTGTCGCGCAACGCCGGACGCGTCACGACCTTCGATGCCCTGCTGCGCCACGCCTGGAGCGGGAAGAAGACGGGCGACATGAACCTGGTGCGCAACTTCGTGAAGAAGCTGCGCACCAAGCTCGGCGAGGAAGCGGCCAGCCCGCAGTGGATCTTCAACGTGCGCGGGGTCGGCTACCGCATGCCCAGGCCGACGCAGCAGCCCGCGTAGCGTCAGCAGGAGGGGCGAGCGCCCCCCCTCCACGGTCCGACGGCATAGGCGCGTGCCGCTCCGGCGGCTACGGGTAGTGGGCGCAACGCCCCTGCTGAGCCACCACGCGCGTCGCCGGTACGGCACCGGCACTACCAGGACAACGACCTGCCGACGGTGCGCGTCGAACGTCGCGATTGACATCACGGGCCGTGATTCCTTCGGCAGCGCGACGAATGGGCGCAATAACTTACGAAAGAATCGCGACAAATGTCGAGAATTTACGTACTCATTATAAAGAATCCGCTATGATGAAATGGCTGGTCGCCCTCATGAGAAGAGCGAACGGTCGTGGCGGCGGCCATCGGAGCCTGACGAGCATGTCTCTTTCGAACGCGGCGCCATGACGCGCACCGAACCGGCAAACACCAGGGTCCTGATCGTCGACGATCAGAAGGACATCCACGACGACTTCGGGGAGATGCTGCTGCCGCGGGCTCCCGCGGAGGCGGATGACCTGGCGGCGTCGTTCCTGGGCAGCGACCGGGCGGATCACCACCTGCCGGAGCTCGAGCTGCTGCACGCCATGGGGGGCGAAGAGGCGTGCGCGCTCGTGGAGCGGGAAGCGCGCAGGGGGCTCCCGATCGCCGTGGCCTACATCGACATCAGGATGCCGCCCGGCATCGACGGCGTGGCCACGGTCCGCAGGATACGGCGCATCGACCGCGCCATCGAGATCGTGCTGATGACGGCCTACACGGACACGTCGCTGGCGGACATCGTGCAGGACATGGAACTGCTGCACAAGCTGCTCTACATCAGGAAGCCGTTCGCGCGCGAGGAGGTGCAGCAGATCACCCTGGCGCTGGTCGAGAAATGGAACCAGGAACGGGAGCTGGAGCAGCGGCGCCGCCAGTTGTCCCTCACCAATCGGCGGCTGACGGCGGTGCTCGACTCCATCGGAGAGGCGATCGTCGCGTGCGACGGGCAGCAGCGCCTGGTATTCGCCAATCGCTGCTACGAGCAGCTTATGGACGCCACGCAAGCCGAGATGAGGGAGCTGACGCTGCAGGAAGCGAATGCGCTGTGGGCCACGCGGCTGCGCACGGTACCTCTGAGCGACGAGGGAGCGCGCCTCACCTCGGAGACGGGCGGCGACCTGGTGGAACCGTTGCAGCAGGAAGAACCGACGGCCGCACGGCGGCTGTACTACCGCCGGCGCCGGCCCGTGCACGACGGTCGGGGAGAGGTCATCGGCGACCTGTACGTGTACCGCGACCTGTCCAGCGAGGTCGAGATCGAGCACCTGCGTGCCGAGATGCTGAGCCTCCGCGCGGTGCTCAAGACGCGTTCCCCGTTTGCCGGAATCGTGGGCACGAGCGCGGCGATGCAGCGGGTGTACGAATTGATGGACCGGGCGATGATGGCGGACGTCACGGTCCTCATCCGCGGTGAGAGCGGTACGGGCAAGGAGCTGGTCGCGAAGGCGCTGCACGCCAACGGCCCCCGGCGCACGGGACCGTTCCTGGCGGTCAACTGCGCCGCGGTGCCCGAGGGCCTGATCGAGAGCGAGCTGTTCGGACACGAGAAGGGGGCGTTCACGGGTGCGACCGGGAGCCGCGCCGGGTACTTCGAACGAGCGCACGGCGGGACGATCCTGCTGGACGAGATCGCCGACATGAAGCCGGGGGTGCAAGCCAAGCTGCTGCGCGTCCTGCAGGAGCGCGAGCTGCAGCGGGTCGGCGGAACGGCCACGATCCCGGTGGACGTACGGGTGATCGCGGCCACCAACCGGGATCTGCAGGCGGCGATGCGATCGGGCGCGTTTCGCGAGGACCTGTACTACCGCCTGGCGACGTTCCCGATCACGCTGCCGCCGCTGCGCGAGCGGCGCGAGGACCTGCCGCAGCTCGTCGACCATTACCTGAAGCAGTACGCGGAGCGCAACGGCGAGGCGGTGAAGGGAGTCGGCCAGCGGGCGATGCGCCTGCTGCTGGCGTACGACTGGCCCGGCAACGTGCGCGAGCTGAACGGCGTTGTCGAGCGTGCCGCGTTGATGGAGACCACCGGCACCATCCAGGCGGCCGGACTGCCGTCCCGCCTCGCATCGCTGCAACCGGCGGATACCACCGAAGAGCCTGCCGGGCTGGCGCAGGTACGGCCGCTGGCGGATGTCGAGCGCCTGGCGGTCATCCAGGCGCTGGAGGCGGCGGACCACAACGTGACGCGCGCGGCGCGCGCCCTGGGCATCAATCGCGCGACGCTTCACCGGAAGCTGAAGAAGTACCCGCCGGCGCCGCGCGGCGCAACTTGACGCGGATCGTCGTGCCCGTGCCATGCCCGCCGCTCAACGCCCGGATGCTGCCGCCGGAGCCGATCACGTAGTTGGCCGCCGAGTGGAGCCCGAGTCCACTGCTGCGGTCCTTGGTGCTGTACCCGGCGGTGAAGATCAGCCGGTTCCGTTGGTCGCCGATGCCGATGCCGTTGTCGATCACGTCGAGCACCAGGAACTCGTCCTGCAGGTAGCAGGCGATGCGGATGCACGGCGGGTCCCGGTGCGCGCCGCCGCCGGCCGCGGCCAGCGCGTCGATCGCCTCGATGGCGTTCTTCACCAGGTTGACCAGCATCTGGTGGAACCTGCTTTCCTGGATCCAGAACTCGCGGGGAGCGCGCGAGCAGTCGATCCGGACCGTGATGCCGCGCGAGGCACACGAGTCGCTCAGCACCTCGGCCGCCGCGGAGATCGACCGCCGCAGGTCGACGACCTTGCGCGCCAGGCTGTCGCGGTCGAACGACTTCTGCGTCCTGATGAGATCGACGACGTGGACCACGCGGCCGCGCACGCGCTCGACGGTGTCCGCGAGCCGCTGATTCTGAGCCTCGAAGTCGGCGGCGAGCGCGAGGATGAACGGCAGGACCCGACGCCCCTGCGGGTCGGTCCGCAGGTACGCGAGCCAGTCGTCCCGGTGCTGCTCGACGGCGTGCGCGAGCGCGCGGAAGCGGCGCAGGGCCTGATTCCCCTGCAGTTCCTCCTGGACGGTCCCGACTCCGATCGCGACGCTGTTGATGGCGTTGCCGATGTTGTGGACGATGGTGTCGAGCACCTCCAGCCGCCCCTGCGCGAACGCCTGCAGCAGCCTCTGCTGCGCGCGGACCTGTTCGGTCACGTCGTGTATCACGACGACTCCGCCGTTCAGCGCGCCGCCGCGGTTCCGCAGGGGCCGGCCGCTGATGCTGATGACGACGCCGTGCGGACGGCTGGGATTGCGGATGAACAACTCCTCGTCGTCCGACGGCTCGCCACGGACGGCGCGCGTGAGCGGCAGTTCGTCAGGAGGAACCGGCGTCACCTGGTCGGGGTAGTAGACGCCGTACCGCTTGGCCCGGAGCTCCGGCGGCGTGTCCGTGAGCCCGATGCCCAGAATGCGCTCCGCGCCCGGATTGAACAGGGTGAGCCGGCCGGCCGGGTCGGCGACCACCACGCCTTCGCTGATGCTGTCGATCACCGTCTGCATGGCGGTGCGCTGTTCTTCCATGCGGCGCGCCGTTTCCTTCAACTCGCGCTCCGCTTCCCGGATCCGTGTCGCGTCGCGGAACACGATCACGCCCCCGCGCAACCCGCCGCCCGCGTCGTACAGCGGCCGCGCGCTGATGCTCACCATGATCCCCTCCGGATGCCCTTCGTTGCGGACGAACAGGTCGAAGTCGTCGGTCGATTCGCCGTTGCGCAGGGCACGCGTGAGCGGCAGCCGGTCGGACGGAATCCGGGTCTTCCCGTCGGGATGGAACAGACCGTACACCTGCGACCGCTGCGAGAGTGGGGAGTCCGGCCGGTACATGCCGATCAGCCGCTCCATGGCCGGGTTTGACAGCAGGTACCTGCCGTCGCGGTCGGCCGCGAGCACGCCCTCGCCGATGCTGTCCACCACCGTGCGCAGCAGGACGGACTGGCTCCTGAACGCCTCCACCTGGTCGCGCAACTCGCGTTCGGTCCTGTCGCCCTGCTCCTGCAGCGCTGCGATGCGCCGCCTGAGCTCGCCGCGCTCGCGCACGAGGCGGCGTGCGCGCTCGGCGAGCTCGGTCTCGCGGCGATGCTGAGCCAGGGCGGCGTCGATGGTCGCCTGCAGGTGCCAGGGCGCGACCGGCGTCCGCAGCCAGCCGAGCGGCGCCGCCGTCCGGGCGGCGTGCGCGGCGCGTGGCGGCAGGTCGGCGCTGCCGGCGAAGATCACCGGGATGCCGAACCTGCGGCGCAGCCGCCGGGCCGCGGCGACGCCGGAAACCTCGCCGGCCAGCGCCGGATCGATCAGCGCCAGCTCGGGGCGCGGCCGGCCGTCCGGGATCGCCTCCACCGCGTCGAGCGCCTCGCGGCCCGAGCGCGTCGCGGCGCAGACCCGGTAGCCCAGGTCCGACAGCAGCGCTCCGAGGCGGGCGACCTCGGTCTCGGCGCCCGCGATCAGCATGCGCGGACCGGCAGGGATTCCCATCGCGCCGGGCACCATAGGCGCCGGGCACGGGCAACGGCAAGCCGCGGCCGTGCCGACACCGGATCTGCAAAGACATCCCCGCGCCGCGCTACTACCCGGAAAAGACAGAATCTACACGACATGAATTCGAGAAATTGATGATGAGTGAGATATGATGGGCGGCGGGACCGCGGATGGGGCGAGTGATGCGGAACGACAAACGAAGCGCGGCGACGCAGCGCGGACTGTGGCGGGGTGCCTATCGCGAGTTCCTGAGGCCGCGAACGATTGCCTTTGCGTCGGCCGGCGCAGGTCTGTTCGTCGTGGCCATGACCGTGTTCGGCCCGCTGGGGACGTCCGCTACCCTCCGGCCGCTGCCCCGCCTGATGTATTGGGGCCTGTCCGCCGCGGTCACGTTTCCGCTCTGCTACGGAACGGCCGCCATGGTGCTGTACCTGCTGCGCGCCCGCTCACTGGTCGAGACGGTGCCGGCAGTGGCGACCGCGGCATGCGCGTGCACCGCTCCTACTGGGTCGCCCGGCGGCACGTGGCCGCTACCGTGCGCCGCGACGGGCGCACGATGTTGCGCATGACCGGCGGTCACCTGGTTCCGGTCAGCCGCACCTACCTTCCGGCGGTTCGCGAAGCGCTGCTCAAGGGCGCCCGGAAGAGACGCCACTGACCTCTCCGAGGCGCTCACCATACGTGAGTTGCATGGAAAAACCGGGCACTCACGAAATTCCCGTCTAGTTCGCGAATAGGCAGGTCGTTCACGTATCGGGACAGTCGATTTCGCCCCGCGGCCGAGATACGCTCGCCGGATTATCCGTGCAGCACGTCATTACGCATCCACCCGGTTCGGGACTGCACGCGAAACATTGCGCTGATGATTGATGTCGATAGGAAGAGAAAAGCCATCGATATGTCGGCAACGGGCGCCTCGTTGTTGCGAATTGCGCCCCGTGGCGCACATTGCGACACACCGCCGGGCGTCACGGGTAAGCAACAGACAGGACATGAATTATCCCCATCGGACGGGCACGGAGCGGAGCCCGGGGTCGCAGAATGCGTCACTCACCCCGTGGTGCGGAGCACCCGATCGGTCCCTGTTATTCGTTATGTGAACAAGCGTTATAGGGTCCTTCCGCAGGTCTGGCACGGTTGCTGCTACTGCATGTGCAAGGAACAAGCCACGGGCATCGCGGCTCCGGCCCGCGCACGGAACACCGCGCTGCCGATGCACAGGAGAACACCAATCACAACCACCATGTCGGCTCGAGGCACTCGGCCGGTCATCCAACCCCACCGGGCGGCGGGCGTGCTGGCGCTGGCCCTGTGGCTCGCCTGCGCCGCCGCCTGGGCGCAGACCGAAAGCGAGGCAACGGCGCCCGCGCAGGTCGGCTCCGGCACCCTGAGCTACGACCCGTACGGGCCGGGTGATCATAACTGGCAGCGCAAGTGGGTGTTCTCCTATCCTGGGAAGCTGAAGGCAAGCTGGCGCCCGCCGGCCAGCGACGGAGGCAGCGCCGTCACCGCCTACCGCGTCTACTGGTACCAGACCGCCGACTACGCCGGCACCGTGCAGTCGATGGACGTGACGCCGTCCGGCGCCGGCCTGCAGGTCCACTACGTGACCGGGCTCACCGACGGCGTCGAGTACGGGGTCGGCGTGACCGCGGTCAACGCCGCCGGCGAGGGGCCGTTCCGCTCCGGCACCGGAGCGGCGCTGGCCAGCCTGCCCTACACCAGCCCGCGCGACGACTTCTACGTCAACGTCCCGCAGACGCGCCACGACATGCAGGTGGGCAGCCTGTCCGCCGCGCGCGCGGCGGCGGCGGGCACTTTGCGGGTCACCTGGAGCCGGCCCACCGGCTCCAAGGTCCTCGACCACTACACGGTGTCCTGGGCCAGGGACGGCAGCGCCACGGTCGCCGGCACCGCGCAGGTTGCGAAGACCGCGAGCTCCTACGACATAACGGGCGTCACCGCCGGGCAACGGTACCGGATCGAAGTCGACACGCTCTATCGTCTCACCGCCGGCGACGAGGGCCAGCTCAAGACGACCGAGGTGACCGTCGCGACCCCCTACGGCGCCCCGGCCGCGCCGCGCGACCTGGAGGTGCTGGGCAACGACGCCTCGCTGGCGGTGAGCTGGTCGGCGCCGGCCGCCGACGGCGGGTCGCCGGTTACCGGCTACCGGCTGAGCTGGTCGGCGCCCGGCACCACCGCGGGCAGCCAGGACCTGGGCCCGGCCGTCCGCGCCCACACGATCGCGAACCTGAGCAACGAGCTCGCCTACACGGTGACCCTCACCGCGTCCAACGCCTACTACACGGGGCCGGAGGCGAGCGGCGCGGACACGCCGTTCCTGGACGGGGTGCCGAGCTTCGGCGACGCCACGGTGCCGGCGCAGACGCGCATCGCGAATCTGCCGGGCGCGCCGGATCTGACCCTGCCGGCGGCGAGCGGCGGCAACCTCGGGCTGAGCTACCGCCTGAGCCCCGCCGTGCCCGGCCTGACCTTCGACCCGGAGACGCGCGTGCTGTCGGGCATGGCCACGCACCCGGGGCAGCACCAGATGACCTACCGGGCGGACGACGGCGACCGCTTCACCGCCGCCGCCGACGCCGCCGTGCTGACGTTCACGCTCACGGTCAAACTGACCACGCCGCCGACCGCGGCGCCGATCACCAAGGACGCCTACGAGAACCTCCCCCTGACGTTCGCCGAGAGCGACTTCACGGACGCGTTCTCGGACCCGGACGACGGCGACAGCCTGAGCTCGGTGGCCGTCTGCCCGCCGCCGGCGACCGCCGGCAGGCTGACGCTCGGCACGCGGGTGATCGATCCCTGCTTGCGGTTCGATCCGGACGCTCTCGACACCCTGGTGTTCACGCCCGCCGCCGACTACACCGGCACTGCCACCTTCGGGTTCCATCTGTGGGACCAGCCGGGCGGGGTTACGGCGCTCACCAACGCCACCATCACCGTGCACCCCAACGACCCGCCGCTGGCCGCCGCTTCCAGCGCCCCGTTCGGCTCGGTCGTCGGCGGTCGCACGGGGACCCTGACCAACACCAGCCGCGATCCGGACGACGACGCGATGACCTGGCACTGGGAGCAGATCGCCGGCGCCACGGTGGCGCTGAGCGACGCGACCGCCGAGAGTCCGACCTTCACCGCGCCGGACAGCATGGAGCAGTTGACGTTCCGGCTGACCGCCACCGACGAACACGGCGCCAGCGACACCGCCACGGTCTCGCTGGACGTCTACACGCCGCCGGCCGCGCCGGCCACGCTCACGGCAGCCACGAGCCCCGGCACGGTCACGCTGCGGTGGACCGCGGGCGCAGCGAACGGAGCCGCGATCGAGAGCTGGTGGTACGCGTTCAGCGGCGACGGCGGCACCACCTGGTCGGACTGGAGCGGGGTCGGCGCGGGAGCTCACGTATATCGCACCGTGGTGAGGGGACTGCAGAACGGCACCGCGTACACCTTTGCCGTACGCGCACGGAACGCTGCCGGCGACGGCGTTCAGCGCACCGTGACCGCAACGCCGGGGGGCAGGAGCAACAATTACCCTCCCGTCGCGCGCGCGAGCTGGGAATACGTACACAGGTATGATGAATTCGGTAGACCCATTCAGACAAACCTCCATCTGAGTGCGAAGGCAAGCACCGACCCGGACTTGGCGGGATTCGGAAACCCACTCGACTATCTCACGTTCCGGTGGACCCAGGTCCGCGACGATCCGGCCGTATGGCGGCACGACGTCAGGTGGCCCACATCACGCTTCCCGTACCTCGATCCCGAACCGAAGTATCCCGTCGACCTGGTGTACCGACTGACGGTCACCGACAGGGGTTGGCTGAGCGACACCACCTACCTCACGGTCAAGGTGCGCTACCCCGCGGGCAGGCCGAGCCTCGGCCTGACCCGAAGCATAGCGCTGGGGCTGCAGCCGGGCGAGACCCTGTCGAAGGTGCTGCCGGCGGCGACCGGCGGCAACGGCACCCTGACCTACGGCATCACGCCGCCCGCGGCCGGCGTGATGAGCTTCGACGCGGCGAAGCGGGAGGTGACCTTCACGCCGACCGCCGCCGGCACCTGGAACTTCGGCTACAACGTCACCGACGCCGACGGCGACAGCGACACGATCAAGGTCACGCTGCGCGCCGCCGCCGGGACGGCGCCGCAATTCGCCGCCGGCGCTTCGATCCAGGACCTGCGCCTGCTCACCGGGCGGGAGGTGGGTCCCGCGGCAGCGGCGCGGCCGCAGCCGGCGCTGCCGCGGGCCACCGGCGGCAACGGCGACCTGGCGTACAGCCTGAAGCCGGACGTGCCGGGCCTGAGCTTCGACCCGAGCACGCGCCTGATCGCCGGTACGCCGACCACCGCCGGCAGTTACGCCATGACCTATCGGGCGGTCGACTCGGATGCCGACGCCGGCGATGCAGACAGCGCCACCCTGAATTTCACGATCGAGGTGGTGGAGAACACCACCCCGGTCGCCCTGTTCGCCGGACAGACCGTGGACGTGAGCGTCAAGATCCCGGGACCGGAATGGGGCGAAAACCCGACTGACTATCCGTACGGCGTCGACCTGCGCGGCTACTTCTATGACGCCGACGGTGATGACCTGGAATTTGTGATGGACTGGATACCCTCGGAGGTGAGGGTCATCAAGTGTACCAACTACCGCTACGATCACTGCCTGTTTACCACCGAGGAGAAAACCCAGAAATTCACCGTCTACGCCGTGGATCCGAGCGGCGCGAAGGTGTCCCAGCACTTCCGTCTCACCGGCTTGCCGGCGAACCGCGCGCCGGCGATCACATATGAGGACGGGAGCGGCGGCGGTACAGACTTGCGGGACGGCCACGTGGCTGGCAGGTGCGGAAGAGTGATCCGCAAACGTCCGTTGATATACTACTTCAGCGACCCCGACGGCGACCACCTGACCTACCGTGCGCAGAGCGCGAGCCCCCGAGCGAGGGTCACCCTCAACGTAGGGCCGGTGGGAAGTCAGTGGTCGCCGTACAACCGCCAGCGGGTTCCGTACCTGACGGTCGATGTGACCGACGGCAACGTGACGAACTGGACGACAACAGTCACGGTGACGGCCTCCGACCCGGAGGGCTTGAGTGTCTCCCTCGTCATTCCGCTCACGGTCTACAATGTGCCGGAGGACGGGAACTCCGCGCCGTGCTCGCTGCCGGACCCCTGGCCCACCTTCGGCGACGTGCAGCTCGCGGACCAGAGCTGGCCGGCGACGAAGGCGATCATCCCGCTGACCCTGCCGGAGGCGAGCGACGGCACGCCGCCGCTCGCCTACAGCCTCGCGCCGCCGGTGCCGGGCCTGACCTTCGATGCCGCGACGCGCACGCTGTCGGGCACGCCGACCACGGTCGCCGACGCGACCGCCATGACCTACAGGGTCACGGACAGCCTGTCCGAAGATCCCACCAATTCGCGCATTTCCACGTTGGGGTTCAACATCACCATCACCGGCAACGCGGTGGGCACCAACGCGCCGACCTCGGCGGCGATCGCCGTGACGATCGCCGAGGACACCGTGCACACCTTCGCCGCCAACGACTTTGCGTTCAGCGACGCGGACCCGGACGAACAGCTCCACAAGCTGCAGATCGAGACGCTTCCGGCGCACGGCACGCTGCGGCTGAACGACGTGGAGCAGGCCGCCGGCGCCCAGATCGCGCGGGCCGATCTGAGCGCGCTGGAGTACCATCCACCGGCGCACTGGCACGGGCTCACCTCGTTCACGTTCAAGGTGCTGGACACCACCGAGAGGGCATCGACGCAGGCGTACGACGCCTCCGTGGTGGTGAACCCGGTCAACGACGTGCCGACGTCGGCGGACTTCGAGCGCACCGTGGCCGAGGACACGACGCTGACCTTCGTGTCCACCGACTTCGCGTTCCTCGACGCGGACGGCGACGACGACGCGCGCAGCGCCGTCGTCATCGCGTCGCTGCCGGCCGCGGCCGCCGGCACGCTGAAGCTGGCAGGGACGGCGGTCACCGCCGGGCAGTCGATTCTCGCCCCGGCCTACACCCTCGACGGGCTGCAGTTCGCTCCGGCGGCGAACTGGAACGGTACGGCGGCGTTCCGATTCGGGGTGGTGGATTCATCCGGCGCCGCTTCGCTGGCTTCCAACACGGCGACGATCCGGGTGACGGCGGTCAACGACCCGCCGGCGACGGCGGCCATCACCCGCTCGATCGACGAGGACACGACGCTGGAGCTCACGCTTGCCGATTTCACTTTCGACGATCCCGACGCGGGTGACCAGTTCAAGGCGATCGTCTTCAAGCAGGCGCCGCAGTCCGGGGACCCGGCGCAACCGGCGGGCACGCTGTCCAGCTTCCACGGCAGCGTCCAGACCGTGATCGACGGCGACGACACGGTGGCGGTGGCGGGGCTGACCCGCCTGGAGTACCGGCCCGACACCAACTTCGCCGGGCAGGTGAAGTTCACCTTCACGGTGCGGGACCAGGCCGACGCCGACTCCAGGCTCGCCTCGGGCGTGGTCCAGGTGGACCCGGTCAACGACCCGCCGACGTCGCAGGATGCCAGCGTCAGCGCCTCCGAGGACCAGACCGTCTCGCTGGAGACCCGGTTCGCGTTCAACGACCTCGATGCCGGCGACAGCCTGAAGGCGGTGCAGGTGGCGAGCCTGCCGGCCGCGGCTGCCGGCGCGCTGAAGGTGGGGGCGGTGCCGGTGCTGGACGGGCAGAGCATCCCGGCCGGGAGCCTGCCGGACCTGGTCTTTGCCCCGGCGGCGAACTGGCACGGTGCGACGCAGTTCGACTTCCGGGTAGTGGACCAGGCGGACGCCGGGTCGAAGGATACCTACACGCTGTCCATCGTCGTCGCATCGGTGCCCGACGCCCCGACGGCGGCGGACCTGAAGCACAAGTGGGTGCCCGGCCTGGACTTCCTGGCGCTGTTCGAGTCCGTGTTCGCGGACCCCGACGAGGGCGACCACCTGAAGAAGGTCAAGCTGGAAACGACCCCGACCGGCGGCAGCCTGTGGAACGGGCAGGACCGGCGTGAGCAGGGCGCGGTGCTCGGCGTCACCGACCTGCAGGACCTGGTGTTCAAGCCGCAGGCCGGCACCTACCGGGGGGCCCGCGTGCGCTTCCGGGTGCGGGACCAGACGGACCGGGAGTCGGCGGCCTACACGCTGACTATGTGGCGGAACGCGCCGCCGAAGGTTGACGCGCTTCGGCACCGCACGCGGGAGGACACGCCGCTGCCGTTCCGGCCGGATGACTTCGAGGAGGTGTTCACGGATCCCGACACCGGCGACGGCCTCGCGGAGGTGATCATCACCTCGCCGCTGGCCGCGGCCCACGGGTCGCTGATGTTGGACGGGGTGGCGATTAGCGCCGGCCAGGTGATCGCCCGGGCGAGCCTGAACGGCCTGGTGTTCACGCCGACGGCCAACTGGAACGGCCATACCACGTTCGGCTTCAAGATGCGCGACCGGTTTGGGGCGGAATCGGCAGCGGCCACTGCGACCCTGGCGGTGGTGGATGTCAACGACGCGCCGGTGGCGGCGGTGCTGGCGGTGAGCACGCCGGAGGACACGGCGTTCTCGTTCACGGCGGCGCACTTCGAGGGGGTGTTCAGCGACCCGGACTCGGCTGACAGCGAGAAGCCTGACAGCCTGCAGGCGGTGCGGGTGGTGACCCTGCCGGACGCCGGCCACGGCGCGCTGGCGCTGAGCGGGATCGCGGTGACGGCGGAACAGATAATCGCCCACGCCGACCTGGGAAACGTGACCTTCACGCCGGTGGCGAACTGGAACGGGGAGGCACGCTTCACGTTCAAGGTGGTGGACCAGTTGGACGCGGAGTCTGCGGCTACCGCGGCGCAGGTCACGGTGACCGCGGTGCCCGACGCGCCGGTGGCGGATACGCTGGAGATAGGCACGCCGGAGGACATCGTGCTGACGTTCACGGCGGCCGACTTCGAGGGCGTGTTCAGCGACGTGGACCCGAATGACAGCCTGAAGGCGGTCAAGGTGGTGAGCCTGCCGGACGCGGCGCGCGGGAAGCTGGCACTGAGCGGCCAGAAGCCCGACGTCCCTGTTGAGAAGCCCGTTGACGGCAAGTCGCCGCACGACCGACTCGGCCTCCAACCGAACTCCGCGGTGACGGTCGACCAGGTGATCGTGCGGGGCGACCTGGGGAAGCTGACCTTCAAGCCGCAGCCGAACTGGACCGGTCAGGCGAGCTTCACGTTCCAGGTGATGGACCAGAGCGACACGGCCTCGGCGACGGCCTCCGGCACCATCACGGTGACCGACGCCGCCGAGGCGCCGCGAGCGCTCGCGCTGAACGTGAGCACGGCCGAGGACGCGACGCTGACGTTCACGCCCGCGCACTTCGAAGGGAGGTTCAACGACCCGGACCGGGACGACAGCCTGAAGGCGGTGCGGGTGGTGAGCCTGCCGGACGCGGCGCACGGGGAGCTGGCGCTGGCCAGGACCGCGGTGACGGCCGGCGGGAAGATCGAGCACGCCGACCTGGGAAATCTGACCTTCGCGCCGGTGGCGAACTGGAACGGAGCGGCGAGCTTCACGTTCAAGGTGGTGGATCAGACGGACTTGGAGTCAGCCGATGCGGCGACGGCGACGGTGACGGTCACGGCGGTGGCCGACCCGCCGGCAGCGGCGGCGCTCGGCACAACCACGGCGGAGGACACGGCGCTGACGTTCGCGGCGGCGGACTTCACGGACGTGTTCAGCGACCCGGACTCCGGCGACAGTCTGAAGGCGGTCAAGGTGGTGAGCCTGCCGGCGGAAGCGCAGGGCGCGCTGGCGCTGAACGGGACCGGGGTGACGGTCGACCAGGTGATGGGGAAGGGTGACTTGGGTACGCTGACCTTCACGCCGGCGGCGAACTTCGCCGCGGCGGCGACGTTCGGGTTCCAGGTGCTGGACCCGGGCGACAGGGCGTCGGCCACGGCCACGGCGACCATCACGGTGACGGCGGTGGCCGACCCGCCGGCAGCGACGGCGCTGAGCACGAGCACGGCCGAGGAGACGGCGCTGACGTTCGCGGCGAATGACTTCGAAGGGGTGTTCACGGATCCGGACGCCGGCGACAGCCTGAAGGCCGTGAAGGTGATGACGCTGCCGGCGGCGACGGCAGGCGCGCTGGAGCTGAGCGGGAGCGCGGTGACGGCGGAACAGACAATCGTCCACGCCGACCTGGGAAACGTGACCTTCACGCCGGGGGCGGACTGGAACGGGGATGCCAGCTTCACGTTCAAGGTGGTGGATCAGTCGGACGCGGAGTCTGCCGCTGCGACGGCGACGGTGACGGTCACCGCGGTGGCCGACCCGCCGGCAGCGGCGGCGCTCGGCAAGAGCACGGCGGAGGACACGGCGCTGACGTTCGCGGCGGCAGACTTCACGGGGGTGTTCAGCGACCCGGACCCGGGCGACAGCCTGAAGTCCGTGATGGTAACGAGTCTGCCGGACGCGGAGCACGGCGCGCTGGCGCTGAGCGGGATCGCGGTGACCGTCGACCAGGTGATCTTGCAGGGCGACCTGGGCACGCTCGTGTTCGCGCCGGTGGCGAACTGGAACGGCCAGGCCAGCTTCATGTTCAAGGTGGTGGATCAGACGGACGCGGAGTCTGCCGCTGCGGCGACGGCGACCATCACGGTCACCGCGGTGGCCGACGCGCCCGAAGCGACGGCGCTCAGCAAGAGCACGGCGGAGGAGACGGCGCTGACCTTCGCGGCGAGTGACTTCGAGGGAGTGTTCACGGATCCGGAGGGCGACAGCCTGAAGTCCGTGAAAGTGGTGACGCTGCCGGCGGCGACGGCGGGCGTGCTGGCGCTCGGCGGGAAGGCGGTGACGGCGAACCAGGTGATCGTGAAAGCCGACCTGGGGACGCTCGTGTTCACGCCGGTGGCGAACTGGAACGGCCAGGCGACGTTCACGTTCAAGGTGGTGGACACCACGGACACGGAGGCTGCGGCGACGGCGACGGCGACGGTGACGGTGACGGCGGTGGCCGACGCGCCGGAAGCCACGGCGCTCAGCGAGAGCACGGCGGAGGACACGGCGCTGACCTTCGCGGCGAGCGACTTCGATGGGGTATTCACGGACCCCGATTCCGGTGACAGCCTGAAGTCGGTGAAAGTAATCACCCTGCCGGCGGCGACGGCGGGCGTGTTGGCGCTCGGCGGGACGGCGGTGACGGTCGACCAGGTGATCGTGAAGGGCGACCTGGGGACGCTGGTGTTCACGCCGGTGGCGAACTGGAACGGGGATGCGACGTTCACGTTCCAGGTGAGCGACCGGAGCGACCGGCTGTCGGGCACGGCGACGGCGACGGTGACGGTGACGGCGGTGAACGACGCGCCGGCGGCGAGTGCGCTGCAGGTGAGCACGGCGGAGGACACGGCGCTGACGTTCGCGGCGAGTGACTTCGAGGGGAAGTTCAGCGACCTGGATGCGGGCGACAGCCTGAAGTCCGTGAAGGTGGTGACGCTGCCGGCGGCGACGGCGGGCGTGCTGGCGCTCGGCGGGACGGCGGTGAGTGCCGACGACGTGATCGTAAAGGGCTCGCTGGGGACGCTGACGTTCACGCCGGTGGCGAACTGGAACGGCGATG
This sequence comes from Spirochaetia bacterium, assembly GCA_963662775.1. Taxonomy (GTDB): domain Bacteria; phylum Spirochaetota; class Spirochaetia; order SZUA-6; family Bin103; genus CATQHW01. Next base: position 6,353,999 of record OY759747.1, on the reverse strand, counting down.
CGACGTTCACCTTCAAGGTGGTGGACAAGTCGGACGCGGCGTCCGCTGCCGCGGCGACGGCCACGGTGACCGTGACGGCGGTGGCCGATGCGCCGGCGGCGAGTGCGCTGCAGGTGAGCACGGCGGAGGACACGGCGCGGACGTTCACGGCGAGTGACTTCGAGGGAGTGTTCACGGATGCGGACGGCGACAGCCTGAAGTCCGTGAAGGTGGTGACGCTGCCGGCGGCGACTGAGGGCGCGCTGGCGCTCGGCGGGACGGCGTTGACGGCGGAGCAGGTGATCGTGAAAGCCGACCTGGGGACGCTGACGTTCACGCCGGTGGCGAACTACGCGGGAGATGCGACGTTCACCTTCAAGGTGGTGGACACGACGGACGCGGAGGCTGCGGCGACGGCGACGGCGACGGTGACCGTGACGGCGGAGGCCGATGCGCCGGCGGCGAGTGCGCTGCAGGTGAGCACGGCGGAGGACACGGCGCGGACGTTCACGGCGAGTGACTTCGAGGGAGTGTTCACGGATCCGGACGGTGACACCCTGAAGTCCGTGAAGGTGGTGACGCTGCCGGTGGCGGCGGCGGGCGCGCTGGCGCTCGGCGGGACGGCGGTGAGTGCCGACGACGTGATCGTAAAGGGCTCGCTGGGGACGCTGAAGTTCACGCCGGTGGCGAACTGGAACGGAGATGCGACGTTCACGTTCAAGGTGGTGGATCAGTCGGACGCGGAGGCTGCGTCTGCGGCGACGGCGACGGTGACGGTGACGGCGGTGGCCGATGCGCCGGCGGCGAGTGCGCTGAGCGTGAGCACGACGGAGGAGACGGCGCGGACGTTCACGGCGAGTGACTTCGAGGGAGTGTTCACGGATGCGGACGGCGACAGCCTGAAGTCCGTGAAGGTGGTGACGCTGCCGGCTGCGACGGCGGGCGCGCTGGCGCTGAACGGGACTGCGGTGAGTGCCGACGACGTGATCGTGAAGGGCGACCTGGGGACGCTGGTGTTCACGCCGGTGGCGAACTGGAACGGAGATGCGAGCTTCACGTTCAAGGTGGTGGACACGACGGACGCGGAGTCTGCGGCGGCGGCGACGGCGACGGCGACGGTGACGGTGACGGCGGTGAACGACGTGCCGGTGGCGAGTGCGCTGAGCGTGAGCACGTTGGAGGACACGGCGCTGACGTTTGCGGCGAGTGACTTCGGCGGGGTGGTCACGGACGCGGACGCCGGCGACAGCCTGAAGTCCGTGAAGGTGGTGACGCTCCCGGCGGCGACGGCGGGCGTGCTGGCGCTCGGCGGGACGGCGGTGACGGCGAACCAGGTGATCGCGAAAGCCGACCTGGGGACGCTGGTGTTCACGCCGGTGGCGAACTGGAACGGCGATGCGACGTTCACCTTCAAGGTGGTGGATCAGGCGGACGCGGAGTCCGCTGCCGCGGCGACGGCGACGGTGACGGTGACGGCGGTGAACGACGCGCCGGCGGCGAGTGCGCTGCAGGTGAGCACGTTGGAGGACACGGCGCTGACGTTCACGGCGGCGCAGTTCGAGGGGGTGTTCACGGACGCGGACGCCGGCGACAGCCTGAAGTCCGTGAAGGTGGTAACGCTGCCTGCGGCGACGGCGGGCGTGCTGGCGTTGAACGGGACGGCGGTGACGGCGGAGCAGGTGATCGTGAAAGCCGACCTGGGGACACTGGTGTTCACGCCGGTGGCGAACTGGAACGGCGATGCGACGTTCACCTTCAAGGTGGCGGATCCGGAGGACGCCGAGTCGGCGACGGCGACGGCGACGGTGAGCGTGACAACAGTGAACGACGTGCCGACGGCGAGTGCGCTGAAGGTGAGCACGGCGGAGGACACGGCGCTGACGTTCACGGCGGCCGACTTCGACGGGGTGTTCAGCGACGTGGACGGGGACACTCTGAAGTCGGTGAAGGTGGTGACGCTGCCTGCGGCGACGGCGGGCGTGCTTGCGCTGAACGGGACGGCGCTGACGGCGAACCAGAAGATCGCGCATGGGTCGCTGGGGACGCTGAAGTTCACGCCGGTGGCGAACTGGAACGGCGATGCGACGTTCACCTTCAAGGTGGCGGATCAGTCGGATGCGGAGTCCGCTGCCGCGGCGACGGCGACGGTGACGGTGACGGCGGTGGCCGATGCGCCGGCGGCGAGCACGCTGAACGTGAGCACGTCGGAAGACACGGCGCTGACGTTCACGGCGAGTGACTTCGAGGGGGTGTTCACGGACGCGGACGCCGGCGACAGCCTGAAGGCGGTGAAGGTGGTGAGCCTGCCTGCGGCGGCGACTGAGGGCGCGCTGGCGCTCGGCGGGACGGCGGTGACGGCGGACGACGTGATCGCGAAAGCCGACCTGGGGACGCTGAAGTTCACGCCGGTGACGAACTTCACGGGAGCGGCGACGTTCACGTTCAAGGTGGTCGACACGTCGGACGCGGAGTCCGCTGATGCGGCGACGGCGAGGGTCACGGTGGGCTCGACCAACGACGCGCCGGCGGCGGGGCCGCTGCAGGCGAGCACGTCGGAGGACACGGCGCTGACGTTCACGGCGGCGCACTTCGAGGGGGTGTTCACGGACGCGGACACCGGTGACAGCCTGAAGGCGGTGCGGGTGGTGACGCTGCCTGCGGCGACTGAGGGCGCGCTGGCGCTCGGCGGGACGGCGGTGACGGCGGACGACGTGATCGCGAAAGCCGACTTGGGGACGCTGGTGTTCACGCCGGTGGCGAACTGGAACGGGGATGCGAGCTTCACGTTCAAGGTGGCGGACCAGTCGGACGCGGAGTCGGCTGCGGCGACGGCGACGGTGACGGTGAGCGCGGTGAACGATGCGCCGGCGGCGGGGCCGCTGCGGGTGAGCACGAGCGAGGACACGGCGCTGACGTTCACGGCGGCGCACTTCGAGGGGGTGTTCACGGACACGGACACCGGTGACAGCCTGAAGGCGGTGCGGGTGGTGACGCTGCCTGCGGCGACTGAGGGCGCGCTGGCGCTGAGCGGGACGGCGGTGACGGCGGACGACGTGATCGCGAAAGCCGACTTGGGGACGCTGAAGTTCACGCCGGCGGCGAACTGGAACGGGGATGCGAGCTTCACGTTCAAGGTAGCGGACCAGTCGGACGCGGAGTCGGCTGCGGCGACGGCGACGGTGACGGTGAGCGCGGTGAACGACGCGCCGACGGCGGGCGCCCTCGGCAAGACCACGGCGGAGGACACGGCGCTGGCGTTCACGGCGAGTGACTTCGACGGGGCGTTCAGCGACGCGGACACCGGTGACAGCCTGAAGACGGTGAAGGTGGTGAGCTTGCCTGCGGCGACTGAGGGCGCACTGACGCTCGGCGCGACGGCGGTGACGGCGAACCAGGTGATCGCCCGCGGCGACCTGGGGACGCTGAAGTTCACGCCGGTGGCGAACTGGAACGGCGATGCGACATTCACATACAAGGTGGTGGACACGACGGACGCGGAGTCCGCTGCCGCGGCGACGGCCACGGTGACGGTGACGGCGGTGAACGACGCGCCGGCAGCGGGGCCGCTCGGCAAGACCACGGCGGAGGACACGGCGCTGACGTTCGCGCCGAGCGACTTCTCGGGAGTGTTCAGCGACCCGGACACCGGAGACAGCTTGAAGGCCGTGAAGGTGGTGACGCTGCCGGCGGCGGCGGCGGGCGCGCTGGCGCAGAACGGGACGGCGGTGACGGCGAACCAGGTGATCGTGAAAGCCGACCTGGGGTCGCTCGTGTTCACGCCGGTGGCGAACTACGCGGGAGATGCGACGTTCACCTTCAAGGTGACGGATCAATCGGACGCCGAGTCTGCCGATGCGACGGCCACGGTGACGGTGACCGCCGAGGGCGACGCGCCGATGCACCGGCTGGAACCCGGGCAGTCCCCGAGTGCGTCGCTCGTGAACGTGAGCACGACCGAGGACACGCCGGTCTCGTTCACGGCCGCCGCCTTCGAAGGGGTGTTCAGCGACCCGGATTCCGGCGACAGCCTGAAGGCCGTGAAGGTGGTGACGCTGCCGGCGGCGACGGCAGGCACGCTGGCGCTCGGCGGGACGGCGGTGACGGCGAACCAGAAGATCGTGAAGGGCGATCTGGGGACGCTGACGTTCACGCCGGTGGCGAACTGGAACGGGGATGCGACGTTCACGTTCAAGGTGGTGGACCAGTCGGACGCGGAGTCCGCTGCCGCGGCCACCGCGACGGTGACCGTGACGGCGGTGAACGACGCGCCGGAGGCGGGTGCGCTGAAGGTGAGCACGGAGGAGGACACGGCGCTGACGTTCGCGGCGAGTGACTTCGAGGGGAAGTTCAGCGACCTGGATTCCGACGACAGCCTGAAGGCCGTGAAGGTGGTCACGCTGCCGGTGGCGACTGAGGGCGCGCTGGCGCTCGGCGGGACGGCGGTAACGGCGAACCAGAAGATCGCGAAGGGCGACTTGGGGACGCTGAAGTTCACGCCGGCGGCGAACTGGAACGGGGATGCGACGTTCACGTTCAAGGTGGTGGACCAGTCGAACGCGGAGTCCGCTGCCGCGGCCACGGTGACGGTGACGGTGACGAAGGAGGCCGATGCGCCGGCGGCGAGTGCGCTGAAGGTGAGCACGGATGAGGACACGGCGCTGACGTTCACGGCGAGTGACTTCGAGGGAGTGTTCACGGATGCGGACGGCGACAGCCTGAAGTCCGTGAAGGTGGTGACGCTGCCGGCGGCGACTGGTGGCGCGCTGGCGCTCGGCGGGACGGCGGTGACGGCGAACCAGGTGATCGTGAAGGCCGACCTGGGGACGCTGAAGTTCACGCCGGTGGCGAACTGGAACGGGGATGCGACGTTCACGTTCAAGGTGGTGGACTCGACGGACGCGGAGTCCGCTGCCGCGGCGACGGCGACGGTGACGGTGACGGCGAAGAACGACGCGCCGGCGGCGAGTGCGCTGAACGTGAGCACGGACGAGGACACGGCGCTGGCGTTCACGGCAGCCAATTTCGAGGGAAAATTCAGCGATCCGGACACCGGCGACAGCCTGAAGACCGTGAAGGTGGTGACGCTGCCGGCGGCGACAGCGGGCGTGCTGGCGCTCGGCGGGACGGCGGTGACCGCGAACCAGGTGATCGTGAAAGCCGACCTGGGGACGCTGAAGTTCACGCCGGTGGCGAACTGGAACGGCGATGCGAGCTTCACGTTCAAGGTGGCGGATCAGTCGAACGCGGAGTCCGCTTCCGCGGCCACGGCGACGGTGACCGTGACGGCGGCGGCCGATGCGCCGGCGGCGCGTACGCTGAACGTGAGCACGGCGGAGGAAACGGCGCTGACGTTCACGGCGAGTGACTTCGAGGGAGTGTTCACGGATGCGGACGGCGACAGCCTGAAGTCCGTGAAGGTGGTGACGCTGCCGGCGGTGACGGCGGGCGCGCTGGCGCTCGGCGGGACGGGGGTGACGGCGAACCAGAACATCGTGAAGGCCGACCTGGGGACGCTGAAGTTCACACCGGTGGCGAACTACACGGGCCAGGCGACGTTCACGTTCAAGGTGGTGGACACCACGAACGCGGAGTCTGCGGCTGCGGCGACGGCGAGGGTAACGGTGACGGCGGTGAACGACGCGCCGGCGGCGAGTGCGCTGAAGGTGAGCACGTCGGAGGACACGGCGCTGACGTTCGCGGCGAGTGACTTCGAGGGTGCGTTCAGCGACCCGGACTCCGACGACAGCCTGAAGTCCGTGAAGGTTACGACGCTGCCGGCGGCGGCGCACGGCGCGCTGGCGCTGAACGGCAGCTCGGTGACGGCGAACCAGGTGATCGCGAAAGCCGACTTGGGGACGCTGAAGTTCACGCCGGCCGCGGACTGGAACGGGGATGCGAGCTTCACGTTCAAGGTGGTGGATCAGTCGGATGCGGCGTCCGCTGCCGCGGCGACGGCGACGGTGACCGTGACGGCGGTGGCCGATGCGCCAGCGGCGACTGCGCTGAACGTGAGCACGGCGGAGGAAACGGCGCTTACGTTTGCGGCGAGTGACTTCGAGGGAGTGTTTACGGATCCGGACGGCGACAGCCTGAAGGCCGTGAAGGTGGTGACGCTGCCGGCCGCGACGGCGGGCGCGCTGGCGCTCGGCGGGAAGGCGGTGACGGCGAGCCAGAAGATCGTGAAGGCCGACCTGGGGACGCTGAAGTTCACGCCGGTGGCGAACTACGCGGGGAAGGCGACGTTCACGTTCAAGGTGGTGGACACGACGGACGCGGCGTCTGCTGCCGCGGCGACGGCGACCGTGACCGTGACGGCGGTGAACGACGCGCCTGAGGCGAGTGCGCTACAGGTGAGCACGGCGGAGGACACGGCGCGGACGTTCACGGCGGCCAACTTCGAGGGTACGTTCAGCGACCCGGACTCGGGCGACAGCCTGAAGGCCGTGAAGGTGGTGACCCTGCCGGCCACGGCGGCGGGCGCGCTGGCGCTGAACGGGACTGCGGTGACGGCGAACCAGAAGATCGTGAAAGCCGACCTGGGGACGCTGAAGTTCACGCCGGTGGCGAACTACGCGGGAGATGCGACGTTCACGTTCAAGGTGGTGGACACGGCGGACGCGGAGTCCGCTTCCGCGGCCACGGCGACGGTGACGGTGACCGCAGTGGCCGATGCGCCGGCGGCGCTTACGCTGAACGTGAGCACGGCGGAGGACACGGCGCGGACGTTCACGGCGGCCAACTTCGAGGGCGCGTTCAGCGACCCGGACTCGGGCGACGGCCTGAAATCCGTGAAGGTGGTGACGCTGCCGGCGGCGACGGCGGGCGTGCTGGCGCTGAACGCCACGGCGGTGACGGCGAACCAGAAGATCGCGAAAGGCTCGCTGGGAACGCTGAAGTTCACGCCGGTGGCGAACTGGCACGGTCAGGCGACGTTCACGTTCAAGGTGGAGGACACGACGGACGCGGAGTCTGCGTCGGCGGCGACGGCGACGGTGACGGTGACGGCGGTGAACGACGCGCCGACGGCGGGAGCACTCTCCAAGAGCACGGCGGAGGACACGGCGCTGACGTTCGCGACGGCCGACTTCACGGGGAAGTTCAGCGATCCGGACACCGGCGACAGCCTGAAGGCGGTGAAGGTGGTGACGCTGCCGGCGGCGACGGCGGGCGCGCTGGCGCTGGGCACGACCGCGGTGACGGCGGACCAGGTGATCGCGAAAGCCGACCTGGGGACGCTGAAGTTCACGCCGGTGGCGAACTACGCGGGGACGGCGACGTTCACGTTCAAGGTGGTCGACAAGGCGGATGCGGAGTCCGCCGCCGCGGCGACGGTCACCATCACGGTCGGCGGAGCCAACGACGCGCCGACGGCGAGTACGTTGAACGTGAGCACGGCGGAGGACACGGCGCTGACGTTCACGGCGAGTGACTTCGAGGGGGCGTTCAGCGACCCGGATTCCGGCGACAGCCTGAAGGCGGTGAAGGTGGTGACGCTGCCGGCGGCGACGGCGGGCGCGCTGGCGCTGGGCACGACCGCGGTGACGGCGGACCAGGTGATCGCGAAAGCCGACCTGGGGACGCTGAAATTCACGCCGGTGGCGAACTACGCGGGGACGGCGACGTTCACGTTCAAGGTAACGGACAAGTCGGACGCGGAGTCTGCCGCCGCGGCGACGGCGAGGGTCACGGTGACCGCGGTGGCCGACGCGCCGGTTGCGACAGCGCTGGGCAAGAGCACGGCGGAGGACACGGCGCTGACGTTCGCGGCGAGCGACTTCACGGGAGTGTTCAGCGACGCGGATGGCGACAGCCTGAAGGCGGTGAAGGTGGTGACGCTGCCGGCGGCGGCGCAGGGCGCACTGGCGCTGGACGGCACCGGAGTTGGGGCCAACCAGGTGATCGCGCATGCCGACCTGGGGACGCTGAAGTTCACGCCGGCGGCGGACTGGAACGGCAAGGCGACGTTCGGTTTCCGGGTGAGCGACCCGAGCGACCGGCTGTCGGCCGAAGCGACGGCGACGGTGACGGTGACGGCGGTGGCCGACGCGCCGGCGGCGGGGGAGTTGACGGCGAGCACGGCGGAGGACACGGCGCTGACGTTCGCGGCGAGTGACTTCGACGGGGTGTTCAGCGATGCGGACGGGGACACTCTGAAGGCGGTGAAGGTGGCGACCCTGCCGGCTGCGACGGCGGGCGCGCTGGCGCTGGACGGGACGGCGGTAACGGCGAACCAGAGCATCGTGAGCGCCAAACTGGGGACGCTGAAGTTCACGCCGGCCGCGGACTGGAACGGTGAGGCGAGCTTCACCTTCAAGGTGGTGGACACGACGAACGCGGAGTCGGACGCGGCGACGGTGACGGTGACGGTGACGGCGGCGGCCGACCCGCCGGCAGCGGGGGCACTCGGCAAGACCACGGAGGAGGACACGGCGCTCACGTTCGTGCCAGCGGACTTCTCGGGAGTGTTCAGCGACCCGGATGCCGGGGACAGCTTGAAGGCGGTCAGGATCGTCAGCCTGCCGGCCGCGACGGAGGGCGCGCTGGCGCTGGGCCCCGACGCGGTGGCGGAGGACGCGGTGATCCCGCACGGCGACCTGGGGGGCCTGAAGTTCACGCCGGCGGCGGACTGGAACGGAGACGCGACGTTCACCTTCAAGGTGGTGGATCAGACGGACGCCGAGTCTGCTGATGCGACCGCCACGGTGACGGTGACGGCCGTGGGCGACGCGCCGAAGCAGCGTCTGGAATCCGGGCAGTCCCCGACTGCGGCGCTCGTGAGCGTGAGCACGACCGAGGACACGGCGGTCTCGTTCACGGCCGCCGCCTTCGACGCGGTGTTCAGCGACCCGGATGAGAACGACAGCCTGAAGGCGGTGCAGGTGGCCAGCCTGCCGGACATCGGGCACGGAGTGCTGTCGCTGGGCGCGGACGCGGTGAGTGCGGAGCAGAAGATCGCGCACGCCGACCTGGGCACGCTGACCTTCACGCCGGCGGCCAACTGGCACGGAGATGCCAGCTTCACCTTCAAGCTGCTGGATCAGTCCGACGCGGCGTCGGAGGCGGCGAAGGCGACGATCACGGTGACCGCCGTGAACGATGCGCCGGCGGCGGCGGCACTGAGCCTGAGCACGGTGGAAGACACCGCGCTGACGTTCACGGCGGCGCACTTCGAGGACGTGTTCAGCGACGCGGACACCGGCGACAGCCTGAAGTCCGTGAAGGTGGTGACGCTGCCGGCAGCGACGGAGGGCGCGCTGGCGCTCGGCGGCGCCGCGGTGACGGCGGAACAGGAGATCGCGCACGGTGACCTGGGCACGCTGACCTTCACGCCGGCCGCGGCCTACAAGGGCAGGGTGACCTTCACGTTCAAGGTGCTCGACCAGAGCGCCGAGGCCTCTGCCGCCGCTACCGCCACCATCACGGTGACCGACCGCAATGACGGGCCGATCGCTCCCGGTGAGATCCCGGACCAGTGGGCGACGCAGGGCGTGCCGTTCACCTATACGGCGCCCGCCGACCTGTTCACCGACGCGGACGACGACCCCCTGGAGTGGAGCGCCGAGGTGCGCGTCAGCGGAGACGCACAGGGCTCCTCCGTCGTGGCCGCGCTGCCGGACTGGGTCACTTTCGGCAAGACGACGCGGACCTTCCAGGGGACGCCGGCAGCGACGGACCTCGGGTCCACCACGATCCGCGTGATCGCCACCGATCCCGAGGAGGCGTTTGCCTACGTCGAGTTCAAGCTGACCGTGCTGCCGCCGGTGCAGGTGAGCGTGACCGGACCGGCGCAGCCGGTCGCCGAAGGCACGCCGGCGGCCTTCACGGTGGCGCTGTCCCGCGCCGCGCCGGAGGACGTCACGGTGCGCTGGGCGACCGCGGACGGCACCGGCGACGACGCCGCCACGGCGGGCAGCGACTACCTGGCACAGGCGGAGACCGACCTGACGATCAGCGCCGGCCAGACCGAGCGTATCGTGGCGGTGGCGACCCTGGACGACGGCGCAACCGAGGATGCCGAGACCTTCGCGGTGCAACTCAGCCTGGCCGCCGGCGGCCTGCCGGCCGGCGTCGAGCTGGGCGCGACCAGCGCCACCGCCTCCATCGTGGACGCCCCGCCGCCGCCGGCCAAGTCCCGGGTGCCGAAGAACGACGATCGGGCAATGGTCAGCCTGGTGACCCCGGCGCCGGTGCAGGAGGGGGATACCGCCGTGATCGAGATCGTCCTCTCGAAGCCGGTGGCGGAGGCGCTCACCGTGCACTGGGCGACCGCGGACGCCTCGGCGAGCGCCGCCGCCGGCGACTACGAGCCGCACGCGGCGGTGCTGGTCACGTTCGCGGCGGGAGACACGCGCCGAAGCGCTCAGGTCGCGACCTACGCCGACGACCTGGAGGAAGGCACCGAGACCTTCCTGCTGAGTCTCAGCGCGCAGGAGTTGCCGGCCGGGGTGGCCCGGGGCGTGTCGCAGGTGACGGTGGCGATCGAAGAAGACCGGCGGCCCGTGGCGGACGCGGGTCCCGACCAGGAAGTGGCTCCCGGGGCCATGGTGACGCTGGACGGCAGTGCCAGCCACCATCCCGGCGGCGATCCGATCACCGGCTATGCCTGGACGCAGAGCGGGGGCGAGCCGGTGGACCTGGACGACATCGGCAGCGCGGCGCCCCGGTTCACCGCGCCGGAGCTGCCGGGCGCCCTGACCTTCGAGCTGGTGGTCGACGCCGGCGGAGTGGACAGCCTGCCGGACGCGGTGACCGTCACCGTACGCGACGCCAAGCCGCGTTTCCTGGAGACCGTCGGCGACCTGACGTTCGTGGCGGAGCGGGAGATCGAGCCGATCACGCTGCCGGCGGCGAGCGGCGGCAATGGGCCGCTGACCCATGCGCTGAGCTCGGAGCCGGCGGGTCTGGCCGGGCTGATGTTCGACCCGGCGACGCGGGTGCTGTCGGGAACGCCGGACCGCCACGGGCGGCTGACGTTCACGTACGTGGCGCACGATGCCGACGCCAACCGGGAGTTGAGCGACGCGGCGGTGCTGACGTTCGTGGTGACGGTGCGGGAGGCGCCGTACCGGCGGATCCTGAGACCGGTGCTGGCGGCACTCGGACGGGCGACGCTGTACGGGGCACGGAGCACCATCGGCACGCGCTTTGCGCCGGAGGCGGCAGCGGACGGGCAGTCCGGAACGTTGAACGTGAGTGGCCACCAGGTTCCGCTGGAGGCGGCCGCGGACGGCGCGCAGGCCGCCGCAGCGGCCGACGCGGAGTGGTTCCCGCCGGCCTACCGGGACCGCGACCGGGATGACAGCCACGTCGTGAGCCTCGACGAGTTGCTGGGCGGCAGCGCATTCACCATGCCGCTGGCGGCAGCGGCGGAGACCGCGGCCGTGGAGACCGCGACCGCGGACGGCGAGGGCGGCCCGGCGCTGCGCTGGACTCTGTGGGGACAGGGCCACCGGCAGGGGTTCGGCGGCGAGCCGGAGGCCGAGGCGAGCATCCAGGGCGATCTGACCACCGCCTGGCTCGGCCTGGAGGCCAGTCCCGCCGGCGCCCCCTGGCTGGCCGGCGTGGCGGTGTCGCGCAGCCTGCACGGCGGCGCCGACTACACGGTGGAAGGCGGCGACCAGGAGGGCGAGACGGGCCGCATGGATGCGAGCTTCACGGCGCTGTATCCCTACGCGCGCTTCCAGCCCGCCGCCGGTACCGAGATCACGGCGCTGCTCGGCGCCGGACTGGGCGAGGCCGTGCACGACCGCGACGGCGCGGCGCGCGAGACCGGCGACCTGACCCTGCTGCTCGGCGCGATCGGCCTGCGCCAGGCGCTGAGCGCGCCGGCGGGGTGGCTGGAGCTGGCCGTGCGCGGCGACGGCGGCGTCGCCTGGCTCATGACCGGCCCCGGCGGGCAGGCGATGCACGACCTGGTCGCCGTCGCCGCCAACGCGCGCCTGGGATTGGAAGCGGCGGCGCGGCTGCCGCTGGCGGGCGGTGAGCTGCGTCCGTTCGTGGAGGCGGCCGGCCGCTACGACGCCGGCGACGACGTGACCGGGGCGGGCCTGGAGGTGGCCGGCGGGCTGCGCTACGCGGTGCCGAGCTTCGAGCTGGAGGCGCGCGGGCGGCTGCTGGCGCTGCACACCGCGACCGCCTACCGCGAGCACGGGCTGAGCGTGACCGCCCGGGTGGGCCCGGGCGCCGGCGGGCACGGCCTGTCGCTCGCGCTGAGCCCGCGCTGGGGAGCCCCGACCGGCGCCGCGGAGGCGCTGTGGCGCGACGAGCTGCCGGCGGCCGATCTACCGGCGCCGGCGTCGACCGCGGGCGCGCTGGACGGCTCGATCGCCTACGGCATCGCGCTGGCGGACACCGGCGTGCTGACCCCGTTCGCGGAGGTGGGCGTGACCGACGGCAGCCACCGCGTACGCGTGGGCACCCGCATCGGCATCGAGCCCGACGACGGCTTCCGCAGCCTCACGGTCGAGCTCGGCGCCGAACGCAGCGAGACCGGCTTCGGCGCGCCCGACTACCAGTTCGGCTTCGAGATCGGCGTCAGCTACTGACGCATTGCCCTACTGACCAGATCGGTCCCGGGCCGTGCTACGATGCGTCGATGCTCAGACGGCGATTGCCGATCGGAGTGCAGACGTTCCGAACATTGCGCGAGCGTGACTGCTATTACGTCGACAAGACGGCCTACCTTGAACGGTTGCTCGAAGAGGGTACGCACTATTTCCTGTCACGCCCGCGGCGGTTCGGCAAGAGCCTGTTCCTGGACACGCTGAAGGAGTTGTTCGAGGGGAGCCAGGAGCTCTTCGACGGGCTGTACATCCATGAACGGCACGACTGGTCGAAGCGCCATCCGGTGGTGCGACTGAGCTTCGGCGGTGGCAACTTCGTGGAACGGGGGCTCCTGGAAGCCAACGTCATGGAGCAGCTCGCCGCCGCCGAACGGCGCACGGGGGTGGTGTCCGAGTACCTGACGGCGCCGGGTCGCTTCGCCTTTCTGCTGGAAGCGCTGCACGGGCAGACGGGACAGCGGGTGGCGGTGCTGGTGGACGAGTACGACAAGCCGATCCTGGACGCGCTGGTGGAGATGCCGGAGGTGGCGCGCGCCAACCGGGACTTCCTGCGCGGGCTGTACGGGGTGATCAAGGACAGCGATGCGCACGTGCGGTTCGCGTTCCTCACCGGCATCAGCAAGTTCTCGAAGGTGAACCTGTTCTCGCAACTGAACAACCTCACCGATCTCACGCTGGATCCGGTCTACTCGTCGATCTGCGGCTACACGGAGGGTGACCTGGACACGGTGTTCGGTCCGGAGCTGGCGGGCCTGGACCGGGAGCGGGTACGCGAGTGGTACAACGGCTATAGCTGGCTGGGCGCGGAGAAGGTGTACAACCCGTACGACGTGCTGCTGCTGTTCCGCCGCCGGCGGTTCGCGGCGCACTGGTTCGAGACCGGGACGCCGGCGTTCCTGGTGGACACGCTGTTCGAGCGGCGGGTGGCGTCGGTGTCGCTGGACCAGACGGTGAGTACGGAGGAGCTGTTGTCGACGTTTGACGTGGGCAAGATCGGCACGGAGGCGCTGCTGTTCCAGACCGGCTATCTGACGATCACCGGGGAAGAGGAGTTGGGCGGCAAGGCGCTGTATCGACTGGGCTATCCGAACCGGGAAGTCCGCCAGAGCCTGAACGAGCATCTGCTGCGCCATCTGGTGCAGGACGTGGAGCAGCAGACGGCGAACAGCATGCGGCTGCAACGCCTGCTGGCCGCGCACGACAGCGCGGGGTTGAAGGAGCTGTTCCACGCGTTCTTCGCGAGCATTCCCTACGAGTGGCACACCAGCAACGACATCGCGAACTACGAGGGCTACTACGCGAGTGTGTTTTTCTCGTATTTCGCCGCGCTGGGGTACGAGATCGTGGTGGAGGAGTCGAGCAGCCACGGCCGGCTGGACATGGCGGTGAGGGCCGGCGGGCACGTGTACCTGTTCGAGTTCAAGGTGGTGGAGCTCTCGCCGCCCGGTTCGGCGCTGGCGCAGTTGCAGGAGCGCGATTACGCGGCCAGGTACCGGGGCTCGGGCGAGCCCATCCACCTGATCGGCGTGGAGTTCAGCCGCAAGACCCGCAACGTAACGGGGTTCGCGGTGGCAGCCGGCTGACGACCGGCCGGGCAGCCGGAGCCGTAGACCGTCCGCAGGGTGGCCGGTAGCTGATCGGCTGTCCTCGACAGGCGCAGGACAGGCCGCATACCCTGCCGGACGTGGCAATCGACAAGACGAAGGGCCGCCTGAAACGCGACTACCGCATCACCTGGGTCGACGACAGCGGCATCGGCGGCCACATGGTCAACCCGCCGATCTCCCCGCAGCGGCTGCGCCACGCCATCGTCGGCGGGCTTGCGGGGACGCAGGTCGACGCGTTCGTCTGCACGGTGGGCAACGGGGCCGGCTACACCACCTCGTACCCGACCGAGGTCGACGGGATGGAGTTCATCGTCGACCGGCTGGAGGCGGGCGCGAAGCTCGGCGGCGTGGAGCTCTGGCGCGGGGCGGAGAACCTGCGCTCCCTGTGGGCCGCGGGTCACGACCCCGTGCAGCTCGTGCTCGACGAATCGAAGCGCCTCGGCATCGACTTCTGGCTGCAGCTCAGGATGAACGACTGGCATCACGTCGACACGTCGTCGGGTGAGGTCTATCGTCTGATCGGCAGCGAGTGGTACGAGCGGCACCCCGAGTACCTGATCGGCGCCGAGGGGGCGGCGGGGTGGCCCGCGGAGCTGGCCGGCCCCCTGCAGTGGTTCCAGGATTTCGCGCACGAGCCGGTGCGCCGCATCCGGCTCGCGGTCGCGGCGGAGGCGGTCGAGCGCTACGACGTCGACGGCTGGGAGTACGACTTCGTGCGCTGCCCCGGCCTGTTCCGCCACGGCCGGGAACGGGAGCACGCCGGCCTGGTCACCGACCTGATCCGCGACACGCGCGCGATGCTGGACGACGCGGAACGCCGACGCGGCCGGCCGCTCGGCTTCTCGGTGCGCGTGCCCAACACGATTCAAGGATGCGCGATGCTGGGACTGGACGTCGTCCAGTGGATCGAAGAGGGGCTGGTGGACATCGTCGTGCCGTGCGCGTTCTTCGGGCAGCACATGGAGGAAGACGCGACGCCCTGGGTGGCCGCGGCGGCCGACACCACGGTGCGCATCCACCACGGCATGGACTCCGCCTACCAGACCGGCGCCGTGCTGGGGCTCGGCGTCCCCTACTACCAGGTGCGCGACGCGTTCATGCAGGGCCTGACGCCGGAGCTGATCCGCGGCATGGCGGCGCGCCACTGGCGCGCCGGGGTCGACGGCATCTACCTGTTCAACGGCCCCGGGGCCCTCAGCTCCTACAGCGTCGACACCCGGGAGGTGCTCGACCAGGTCGGCTCACCGCTGAGCCTCCGGCACCGGGACAAGCGCTACGCGGTGATGCGCCGCATCCAGTCGTTCCCGAACTGCTACCCGCAGCAGTACCTTCTGCCCGCGGAGCTCGGGCCCGAGCCCGCGGTCTTCCCGATCGACGTCGCCGACGACGTGGCGGGCGCCGGCGCGCGGATCGACCACGTGCACCTGGAGCTGCTGCTGGAGGCGCCCTGCCACCTGGACGAGCTGACCGTCACCTTCAACGGCACGCCGGTGCCGTGCCTGAACCCGGTGACGGCAGGCGGGCCGGCCCCCGAATCGAGAACCTGGCTGGTCCACGACCTTGCCGTAGCGCCGTCCAGGCAGGGCCGGAACGAGGTCGCCGTGTCCGTGAAGCGGGCCGCTCGCCTGGCCGCGGAGATACCCCTGGTGCTCACCGACCTGGAGCTGTCCGTCCGCTACCAGTACCCGCACGGCCCGTTCCGCGAGCCGCCCGGCCACCTCCCGCGTACCTGACTTCTCGCAGTGGGTCAGTTTTTGAAATTGCTCTACCAGCCGACGTAGTAGAAGTCTTCTTCCCGCTTTCCTTCACTACGGCGACACTACCCGCGAAAGTCCCAAAGCTCCTGCCGCCGAAACATTCCGGGATTCCCGTGACGAAACTACGTCGTCCGACCAGTCGGAGATGTCGTGGCTCGGCAGCAAAGGGGCTCCCTCGCTCTGCCCCGACCTCACCTTGTCGAGGGCACTCTTCCATGCGGCCACGGTGGTGTCATCAGTCGTCTGCATGAAGTCCTGCACCTGAGCCCTGAAATCCTCCACGTCTGCACTCGACCACATGATGTCTTCAAGGAGCATCGAGATGGTCGCGATCACCTTCTCGTTCGCCGCGTCGAGGCTGTCCCCCTGGGCAAACAAGGCCCCCGGGTAGACTCCGTCGATCGAGCAGGCGCCGGTGGCAGGGTCGATGGTCGCCAACAGCCGGCCCCGCATGGTGACGCGGACATCGAAGTCCTTGCCGTCCACCCTCCGCATGCACTTGAACAGCAACGGCCAATCTACCCCAGGAGGGTCCCACTCAAACCTTTCGTCCTTCATGCTCATCTCCGGCGGCACGGTGACTGTGCGCAACCCTTTTCATATAAAGGAATTGTAGAAAAATGTAGCGTATGCGGAACAGTTTGTCAAGCGACAATGCCTGCCAATTGTCCGTGATACTATCCCAGCCTTTAAATATACGGTTGCCCGCCGCTGGGGTCAACGGTAGACTGCGTCAGTACCGGCGGCCGAGAGGGTCAAGCCGCCTTGAGCTGGCGCTTCTTGTACGGCCCGCTAATGCTGGTTGCCGTCGGCGGCGCTACCGAGACGCAGACACGAGCAGCCGGGCCACATCGCGCGCACCTGACGGCCGGCGCGTGCCGGTCATCTGCCGGCCAGCGCCAGGTGAGGCAGCCGCGCGGGGCCGCCGGGCCGGTTGGCGACGTCGCCGGTCGGATGCTCGTAGCGCACCTCGATCTCGGCGTCCTCGATGCTCATGGGCAGCTCGGCGGCCGTCCGCTCGTTCACCTGCAGGGCGCGCACGGTCACGGTGTTGGCGCCGGCCCGCGGGCGGTGCTCGATCAGGTCGTAGATCTGCCACCGGCTGATCGTGCCCATGCGGGTTCCCGGCCGTACCGCGTTCACCAGCGGGACCTCGATGCCGTTCAACGTGACCTGCAGGCGATCAACGACGCTCATGTTGTCGACGTGCAGGAGCAGCCGGCAGGAGCGGACCACGTCGCCGGCCGCCGCCAGGTCATCGGCGACGTCGAACGTCAGCTCGGTGACCTCGCGCGTGACCGGGGCCGGAATCTGCCACTCGGTGCGCAGGCAGTTGGGGAAGCTCTGGTTCGTCCTCATCAGCGCGAAGGTCTTGTCGCGATGGCGCAGCCGCTGTGGATCGGCCACGTCGTTCACGGCGTTCGGCCCGAAGTCGTGCTTGGCCCCGTAGGTGAGGGCGCTGCCGAACCAGTTGAAGACGTACAGGCCGTCGACGCCGCGGGCGTGGTGGCGGGCGGCCAGCCCGCGCACCATCTCGGTGGTCATGCCGGTCATCATCGGCGGATTGTAGAACCAGCGGTTGTGGCCGTCGGTGTGGCCGGCCAGGTACCCCTCCTCCATGCAGGCGATGATGCTGACGCGGGAGTCTCTGCCGAGCTCCACCCATTCGCCCGCGTCGTGCTCCATCACCTGAGCGAAGAAAGGCGCCGTCACGAGCACGTCGACCACCTCCTCGGCAACCCATTCGTCCACGTCCAGACCCAGCCGCAGCGCACCGTCGATGGTCGTCGGCACCCGCACGGCAAGGCCGACGTGGCGGCCGCGGGTCCTGCCGACCTCGTCCAGTCCCGCGCGCGTCTCCCGGAGCATCTGCGTGATCAGGTGGGCGCTGTCCCGTTCCTCCCCGAAGCGGAAGTAGCCGGGCACGCGCATGAAGTCGAACAGGAATCCGGTGCAGTCGTAGCGCTCGCAGACCTCGATGGCGATGTCGCGCCGCAGCGCGCGCACCTCGTCGTGGGCGTAGTCCTGCAGCCAGGTCATGGTCTGCTGCAGCGACGGATGCTCGCTCCAGCCGGCGGCTCCCTCCTTGCCGATCAGCAGGTCCAGCCGCTCCTCGTAGAACGCGCTGCCGCCAAGCCGGTAGACCGACCCGGTGCTTGAGTCGACGTGGTGCCAGTCGTTCATGCTGATCCGGAACCAGGGATCGACCTCGATGCGCCTGGCTTCATCGACGTGGATGGCGAGCGGATCGACGCCCGCCTGCCACGACTGCTTCAGGTTCTCGGCGTGGTTGAAGTAGCGCAGGTCGCCGAGCGCTGCGCCGCGCTCGTAGCGGTCGACCAGGTACTCCATCCGCGTCTTGTGTGACTTGAACGCGGTCACGTAGCCGGCGTCGGGGCCGATGCCGGCCACGTAGGCGTCCACGGCGCGGCCCTCGAACTCCGCGAACTGGGCCATCGCCACCGTCTCCGGCGCCATCGGCGGATGAAAGCTCGACTCGAAGTTGTGGTTGATGTCCCACATCAGCCGGTAATGGCGGCCGAGGGGGCCGGCCGGCTTGCCGCTTTGTGCCATGGCGGTCGATGGTAGCCGTCTACGGATCGAACCGCCACTGCGCTGGGAGGGATTCCGGGAAGACTGCCTCGGCGTAGTAGATGCCGGCCGCCTGCTGTTCGACCGGCAGCACCGGTACGCCCACCTTGGCCGGATCGTTGGTGGCGACGGGCCGTACCCGGTGCGCGATGAGCTGACGTGAGCCGCCGGTGTGCGGGAGTACCTTTGCCTGGTCCACGACAAAGCGCGCTTGTTCCCGGAACGGCACCCGCGCGGCGACCGCGTCGAACACCAGTTGGGGCGGCCCGGCGCGGAATCCGGCGGCCGGGTCGATCGGCCACCAGTACAGCGGGTTGCGCGGATGACCGTACGGCGACACGGACGGGTCGCCGGTCAGCAGCCTGAGCTGGCCGTCGGCGCAGCGGAACGAGGTCAGCGGCGACTTGGTGTTGGGCGCGGCTGGCCATACGAGCTCCGGCACCGGCCCGCTGAACGGATCGTCCCACAGCGTCCAGCCAACCGGTCCGCCGCGCTCATCTCGGCTGGCGCGCACGCTGCGCGCGGAGACCACCCAGCCGTCGCGCCAGCGGGAGACGCTCGGCTCCATCAGCCCCGAGCCGATCGGCGGCCCGCTCTCGACCCATTGGTAGAGGCCCGTGGCGGGGTCGAACCGGAAGCGCAGCGCTCCTATGCGGCCGCCGTCGAAGGTGTTGAATCCCACCCACTCGTCGGCCGAATCCGTGCAGGGCACCGGTGGCGTGTAGGTCTGGTGCATCGACCGGGCGTCGGTCGAGCACAGCAGGTAGCCGCTGTCGTAGCCCTGTTGGCGCAGGACGGCCGGGCGTGCCGTCAGCTCGATGTCGTCGCCGTCGGCGCGCAGGCGAAACTGCGCCCACTCGACGGCGCCGGTGCGCAGGTGCGTGGCGGGATCGTTGTTCCGCATGAATCCCGTGCGTGGATCGATGGAGCGCGCGTGCCGCCCCCACATGGCGACGAAGCGGCCGGCGGCCGGGCTGGCTCCGGCTCCGGCGGGTACGCCGAACACCACCGGGTGGAAGTGGCCCCTGACGAAGGGCGTGCCGTCGCCGAGTGGGTCCCAGTCGTCGACGGACGTGGCGAGCACGCCCTCCGCGAGCAGCCGCCCGTCGTAGGCGCCGTCGCGGAGCTGGTAGATGACGCTGGCGTTGTCGTCGGTGCCGCGCCAGCCGCGGGTGGTGTAGATCAGCAGGAACCGGCTGGCGCCGAGCTGGGCGGCGTTGATGTGCCCGGGGTACAGGCCGCAGGCCCGCGTGTGGCCCGGCAGGGCGCACTCGTGAATGAGCTTGCCCCGGTGCTCGATGCGCGGCGTCATGCCGGCCCCTGGATGACGTCGACCTGATCCTGGGGACTGTAGAAGTAGGCGCCCGGCTGCCACTCCTTGTCGAGTTCCCCGAGCAGGCGGCGCTGCCGGGGCGTGCAGCGGTCGAGCACCGCCGCGGCGTGGCCGTCGAAGTCGAAGGTGCGGAAGCACATCTGGCTGTAGCAGTAGATCAGCGTCTTGCGGGCGCGGCGGGAGTGGTTGGTCGACACGCCGTGCCACAGCGAATGGGGGAAGACGACCGCGTCGCCGGCATCGGCGCAGAGTTGCACGGCGCCGGGGGTGGCGGCGGTGACGGGCGTGTCGTCTTCGGGATAGGGACGCAGGTGGCTGCCGGGGAACAGGGTGAAGTTGCCGCTGCCGGGCGTGCGCAGGTCGGTCAGGAAGTACTGGACCTTGAGCTGCAGGGGCCAGCTCGTCTCGCTCACGCGGATGTGGCGCAGCGCCTGGCCGCCGTCGGTGTGGATGAAGCCCTTGTCCTCGGGATTGGGCGGGCGCACGACGGCTTCGGCCATGCTGAGCTGGAGGTAGTGGCCCATCAGGTCGAGCACGGGGCCGAAGGTGGCCGGATGGTCGATCAGGTCGATGAATGCCTGGCTGTCCGGCAGAATGTTGCGCCGGTCCATGCCGGGGCGCGCGTTGGGGTCCCGGTTGCGCCGGACCTCCCGCCGGTGGAGCCGATCGATCTCCCGGATCAGCGTGGCGATCGTCGTCTTCGGGAGCACCCCCTTCAGGAGCAGGTAGCCATCGCCGGCCCACCGGGCCTGCTGTGAGGGACTCAGCGTGCGGGCTGGGGGCATCGGCAACCTCCTGAATTGGTCGCGTTGACTTTACGAAACGAAAATTCCGCCGTTATAGTAATAGAGAGATCCGGCACATGGGAGATAGCCGGAACACGGAGGGAATGCGATGGCAACGCTTGAACAGACCATCCTCAGCGACATCGAGGACAGTGGCATAGACGCATCGGACCTCGGCGTCGAGATTCGCCGGGGGAAGGGGCTCCTGAACCGGCGCAAGGTGCTTGAGGTATTCGGCGTGGTGCGTTCCGAGCCGGACCACCAGGCGGTCCTGCGCGCGGCGAAGCACCATGCCGGCGAACAGTACGAGTTCAAGGACTCCGTCAAGGTGCACGCCCGCGTGCACTGAGCTCGATCGCCGGCCGCCGCGGTAGTGGCGATCGGCGAACTGCGCGCGAGACAGACGACCCGTGTTCCGCACGGACGCCCGGCCGCGTCCGTGACGGGTTTCGTGCGCTCGCCGTCCACGGCAGCCCTGCGCGGCCCGCGATTGAGCGCCCGCTGACTTCCGGCTATCGTCCTTCTACGACGGTAATGAAGCGGCGCCGATCTCGTCACAGGGGCTTTGGCGCCATCGGGCCCGCACGGGTCCTCATCTCGCTCCTGCTGGCGAGCGCCGCGTTCGCCCAGGAGTCCGCGGACGACGGGATCGTGACTCGGGGGCTCGCGGTCGAGACCTTCTCCTGCGGGAACCTGCCCACGACCTGCGCCGGGACCGCCCGCCGCTTCATCGAGGCGCAATGCGGGATCGTGGTCGCTCCGGACGGCACCCGCCTGCAGGTGCCTGCCGTGCCGGCCGCCGGGCCGGATCCGGCGGACCTGTACAACGACTGCACCGGTTCCGGCCACAACCCGGCGCATCTCGAAGACCTCGATACGGTCGTGATCGATGCCGGCGGGGAGGAGGTCACGGGCTACCTGTTCGGCGACAACTACTACGAGCTCTACGTCAACGGTACGATCGTCGCCCGCGATCCCATCGGCTTCGTGCCCTTCAACTCGGGGGTCGTCCGGTTCAAGGCCGCGCGGCCGCTCACCTATGCCGTCAAGCTGGTCGACTGGGGCACGCACCTCGGCGTCGGCATGGAGTACGACCGCTGGAACGTGGGCGACGGCGGCTTCATCGCGCGGTTCAGCGACGGCACCGAGACCGGGGCGGCGTGGAAGTGCCGGGCGTACTACATCAGTCCGCTGCAGGACCGGTCCTGCGTCGCGCCGGGACCCGACTCGTCGGCGTGTCCCGAGCGGCCGGCATGCGTGGAGGAGGATCCGGCGTCGTGCCGGGCGCTCCACTTCCCGGTCCCCGAGGACTGGGCCGCCCCGGAGTACGACGACTCGGCATGGCATCAGGCATCCACCTACCCGGCGAGCGCCGTCACGAACCAGCGTGCGTACCGAGACTACACGGACAGGTTCGGGCGGGCCGACTTCATCTGGTCGCACAACCTCGACCAGGACAACCTGGTGCTCTGCCGCCTGCAGATACCGTGACGGAGGCGTTCGTCCGCGATCACCGCGCGATCCGGTAGGCGCGCCGCCATCGATCCATCGATCACGAGGCCCATGACGGCGCCGGGGCCGCCATCCCGGCCGGCCTTCGTTGCGACCTGCCACCAGATCGCCTGCAGAGCTCATCCTTCAGGAACGCGCCCTGATTCAAAGGGCGCGTGCCGATTGCGGTGGTGGACTCGGCACAGTCTGAGGTTCCCGGGATCGGCGCCGCCGCCAAGCGCATATGGCAGGATGTGGTCTATCTCGATCCGAAGTCGCGAGTTGCAGCGGCGTCCAGTCTGTCGATCGACGTAGCTGCAGCGGCCCCCGTCCCGCTGCCAGACCTGTCGTCTCACCGCCGCCGGAGTGGCGCGGCCCGAAGCGCGCGGCTTCGCCGTCGGAGTAGCGGGGCCGGCCGGCTTGCTCCCGGCAGCGGCCCGGCGCTCGGTCGCTGCCTGCCGGTTCGGCGCAGGCGCGGAGCTCGGTGTCGGTGGCGCCGTTCGCTCCGGCGTCGAAGTAGGCGCGCCGGCCGGCATCACTGCGTCCTGCGTCGACACCGTGCGACCGGGGTCCGATGCGGCGTGGTCCTTCGCTGCTGCAGCGGGCGTGGAATCACCGGCCGGCTGCCGGCTGCCAGTGCGCGCCCGGCGCGGCGGCCGGCTCGGGTCGTGGCGGTCGAGCGCCTCCTGCACGATGCGGCCGACGAGCTGCCCGATCGTCAGGTGCGGGTCCACGTGGGAGAGCAGCCCGCGGAGCTGCTCCAGCCCCTGGTGGCAGTCGGCGTCGATGGCGGCCTTCAGCTCGTAGCGGCCGTCGCCGAGCGGGCGCACCCGGTCGGCCGGCACCGCCAGCTCCGGGTCCAGGTCGGCCAGCATGCGGCGGACCTGCCGTGTGCTCTTGCCGGCCGCGTCCTCGACCAGTTTCTGCCTTCCTGCCGCATCAAGCACCAGCGGCGGCTCGGGATCGGAGGCGCTCGGCGCTGCGGGCGGCGCGGAATCCGCCGCCGGATCGTCCAGCGTCGCGGTCCGGGCCGGCGCTGAGTCCGCTGCCGATGAGCCCGCCGGCGGGCTCGACGCGATTCCTGAGATGCCCCCCGCCGCCGCTGCCGGTCGAACGCCCACTGCAACTCCGCGGCGGCGCTCAGCGGGCGCTGAAGGGGGTGCGGCGCGGCCGAACGGGTGTGCGAGCTTCCGGGAAGGCCGGTAGGGGCCTGTACGTGCGCTGGCGCGCCACCTCGCAGGCGCACATTGCCGTCAAGACCCTGAGGAAAAATTCCGGACCTTTTTCGCGGCGCGCTCGCTGCCGAGCCGGTCTCGGAACAATCAGGAACCCTTCGATGCCGCCGGCGGACCTCACACTCCCATGCCCTCGTTAAGCCGGCGTCTTGGGAGTGGTGCGGACGTGACGGTTGATTGGTTGCAGCCAACTGCAGAAGGGTTGGCGGAGGGAATGGGAGGGTGGTCAGGCCACGGGTTGGCTCGAAGATCGTCGCTGCGTGTAGAACCGGTCGGAAACGCGGTAGATGCGCGCCGCCATCGATCCATCGATCACGAGGCCCATGACGGCGCCGATCAGCGGGAGGAAACCGAACGCCAGCTTCCAGAGCCAGGCCGCCTGCAGCTTGGCCGATACCGCGGCGATCAACGCTTCGCGGAAGGTGTTTGGTCATTGTGCCGCGCTCCGGCCCACAGCAGCAGCACGCGCTCGAAGTCGTCGCCGGAGCCGCCATCCCGGCCGGCCTTCGTCGCGACCTCGCCGCATGCGCGCGGTCGACTTCATCGCCTTGGGGCCATGGGGATGGCCGACAGCTCGCCGTTGCAGTTCGCGAGCCTCGCTCAGACGCTCAGGGTGGTCCTCCGCGAGAAACCGTTCCACCCGCTCGCGTATCCGGCCGACGCCACGATCGACTGTTGGCATGACGGGTCAGAAAGGAACAAACGCGACTCGGTCCCGATACTCGTCAGCACCAAAGGCATGCCACATCAAGTATGGCTCTTCGATCCGAGCATCAAGGCGGAGAAGTCGTCGCTGGATCACGGGATTTACATGCTCATCCAGCAGGAAGCGAATCACTCAGGGGTTTGAGCGCAGGAGTTGCGTCCGAAGCGTCTTCCGGCACTCGTCAAGCTTCCTGCGCGACTCGAATTCTGTTGGCCAAGTAATAACCAATCGTCAATTGGACTTCATCGCGCGTCAGCGTTGGATAGCGCCGTAGGATTTCATCTGCGCGTGCGCCGTTGAGGTAGTCGCGCAAGACATGCTCGATCCCGATGCGGTGTCCCTTGATCCGGATCGCGCAGTCGTTGGCGACGATGTGTCGTGAGTATAGCACAGTTATGCACTTTCTTGATGCGCTCGCGACTTCGCGTCAAACAATTAATCGGTAGGGTTGGTGCCTTGGGGCTCTCCGTGGTGAGGTCCAGAGTGGGCCTCCATCGCACCAATTGACGAGCGAAAAATCCACTTGAGGGATACGGCTTCTAAGGCGGCGCGCTGCAGGAGGTGAATGGAGATGTTCGCCTCGATGTCCGTACCGGTCTTCCGGTTGCGGAGCGGATACGGGTGATCGTAGACGATATTGAGATTGTATCCCATCTCGGCAGCGTGTTGTCGCATCGCAGCTGCGTCAAGTAGGACTACGACATGAAGGCGACCCAATAGGAAGTCGTAAAGCGCGCGTTTGGTCGCGATTAGCAGAGTAGGCGGATAGTATGGAGCCCAAGCCTGATCAGTCTTCCATGCGTTCAGATAGAAAGGAGACGGCTCGCTGGCTCTTGATTGGGCGAGCGCCGCTTGCGCGGAAATACGCGGATCGGCGATAGCGATGTATTCCACTCCCTCTTCAGGAGAGATGATGGACGTACCCTTTTCGTAGGCTTCGTTGATGCATTGATTGAACGCCGGCTCATGAGACTCGCAATCGGGAGCCGCAATGCGACGTACGGTGGGAAACCCGCGAAAGCCTGACATCTCATCAGTCTGGTAGAACTCCGAGAGTGTTTGCATGTTCCTACGTTGCCTTGCACGGCGACGATCCTTCGTGCGGGAGGCCTTTACTTCGATGACAGATGGGTCCGGGCCTGTCAAGACACAGACGTCGCCATAGCGGATAGTGTTGGTTACCGCGGTCAGTACGCATGGTACGCCAAGGTGGAATAGGGTATTCATGGCTTCTATCTCGAGAGGGAAGCCAGTGGAGCCGCTGATAAACCCTGCGTCTTGTCTAGGGTCCGTGTTCTTCGTATTGTAGAATACGTGCTTCAACGCGAACCTATCGATGTACAGAAAGGCGATGGCATCGCCGAACATCTTCCAGTAATAGATTGAACGCCGAAGGGAGGGAAGGCGGCTGCGGTAATATTGGGAATGTTTGGAGTGTTGCTGCGCTGCATGGATTCGGTAATGACGTATGCGGTCTTCGGCCAATAGTATTTCTGATATCAGTAAGGTGTGGAGCGACATTAGGTGCTGCAAGTTGGTTGGGTGCTGGCGAAGCGAGTTTAGTATTTCTACTGCTTTGCCAAATGAATGTCTTCTGTATCCGAACATGAAATCACCTCGTCGGGAAAGGGAGGTTGACGAGCACGAAGACCAGAGGGCGATGATGCCGGGGTGATCAACGTCTCACTACACAGTAGTCTCGATCGTCGGGGGAGGCAAGAGGCGGGCGGGTGCGTGAGAGAGGGAGGGCGAGGAACGGAGAGATTCTGGGGATCAAGGTGGAGGGGAGAGTGTGTGCTCGGCGGTTGGTAGAGCTGTTGTCGGATGCGATAGAGGGAGCCGCTATGGGTCTGGGTAGCGGAGCCGAAACTGAGAGCCTAGTGGAGGCAGGAAAGGGAAGGCGAGCTTGGATAGATGATCAATGGCAACCAGTCTGAATTCCGCACTCGGGGAGATGGTGGCGCGGGCGCGTTGTAGCCCGGATAACTTTGCGCGGAGCGCAGAACATTTCCTGGAAGTGAATGAAGGTTTCGTCCTGAGCGGGCTTCTTGACGCCGTGCTGCCATCAGATGCGCTGTATCGCGTGCAGAAGTGCGTGTGTCCACAGGGCTGTCAGAGGTGGAGGGCGGGGAGCGCGGCGACCGCGAATCCGGGCGGGGCGGCGTGAAGCGGGGAGTGGTGCGGACGTGACGGTTGATTGGTTGCAGCCAACTGCCGAAGGGTTGGCGGAGGGAGTGGGAGGGTGGTCAGGCCACGGGTTGGCTCGAAGATCGTCGCTGCTCGTAGAACCGGTCGGAAACGCGGTAGATGCGCGCCGCCATCGATCCATCGATCACGAGGCCCATGATGGCGCCGATCAGCGGGAGGAAACCGAACGCCAGCTTCCAGAGCCAGGCCGCCTGCAGCTTGGCCGATACCGCGGCGATCAACGCTTCGCGGGAAGGTGTTTGGTCATCGTGCCGCGCTCCGGCCCACAGCAGCAGCACGCGCTCGAAGTCGTCGCCGGAGCCGCCATCCCGGCCGGCCTTCGTCGCGACCTGCCACCAGATCGCCTGCAACGTCGTCAGGAGCATGTCGGTGTCGAGGTCCCGAAATCGAGGCTTAACGTGCCGAATGGGAATCAGGTTGGTGGCCATCCCCGGCGCTCCGGCGATCCAGCGGGCGGTTCGTGCCGACGCTCCTATTCGCGCCATGCCGCGGACATGGAACAGGTGCTCGTCGGAGCGGTGCTCTGCAAGAAAGCGCTCAACCGTTCGTCGCATGGAAACGGTGGAGCCGTCCCTGGTTCGGTCTCGATCCGCCCGCGGCGGCAGGGGAAGCGCAAAGTCGTCCGGCAGTTGGCGGATGCCTGCCGACCGGAGGTCGCCGAAGTACTCGGCGGCATGGTCGTGGAAGCGGAGCACGAGTGCCGCGTCGATCCGGTACGCGGCGATCGGTCCCACGACCGGCACGAATCCCAGCACCAGCTTCCAGAACCGGGACGGGCGTAGCCGGTCAACCACCGCCTCGGCTAACTCATCCGTTTCGGGCAACTCGGCACCGAGCTCCCGATCGCCGGGCCGCCGGGCCCAGCGATACAGCACGCGCTGGAAATCGCCGCGCTCGTCGACCTCGACGCCGGATTGGAAGCCGAGCGCCCAGCACCGGTACTCCAGCGTCTCCAGCGGCTTGGGCACACCTCGTCGCATGCGCGTGACGTGCACCACCGGAATGAAGTTGTCGCTCAGCGCGCCGATCCCCGCGGTCGACTTCATCGCCTTGGGGCCATGGGGATGGCCGACAGCTCGCCGTTGCAGTTCGCGAGCCTCGCTCAGACGCTCAGGGTGGTCCTCCGCGAGAAACCGTTCCACCCGCTCGCGTATCCGGCCGACGCCACGATCGACTGTTGGCATGACGGGTCAGAAAGGAATAAACGCGACTCGGTCCCGATACTCGTCAGCACCGGAAGCATGCCACATCAAGTATAGCTCTTCGATGATCCGGCCGACGGTAACGTTGGGACGGACACACAGTACGCCAGGGACGTGCCGCCCACCGGTAATGTGGTCCACGAAATGGCGTGGCATCGTACTCCGGTTTTCAGTCACGAGTACGTAACCGTTCTCCTCCAACCAGACAAGAAGCTCGCTGTCCGGCGTACCGTTCGGCGGCGCTCCCGCATCGCCGACCGACAGGACTTCGATCCGAGCATCAAGGCGGAGAAGTTGTCGCTGGATCACGGGATTTACATGCTCATCCAGCAGGAAGCGAATCACTCAGGGGTTTGAGCGCAGGAGTTGCGTCCGAAGCGTCTTCCGGCACTCGTCAAGCTTCCTGCGCGACTCGATGACGAAGTCTGGTGGGTTTCGTTCCTGCTCCCGCCAGTCGCCTTCCTGCAGCTCCTTGACTCGACGAATATACTCGTCCACCTCGTTTCTGTTGGCCAAGTAATAACCAATCG
The DNA here is from genome assembly GCA_963662775.1 of Spirochaetia bacterium. Lineage (GTDB taxonomy): Bacteria > Spirochaetota > Spirochaetia > SZUA-6 > Bin103 > CATQHW01. The sequence goes on along the minus strand of OY759747.1, from coordinate 6,326,011 downwards.
TCAATTGGACTTCATCGCGCGTCAGCGTTGGATAGCGCCGCAGGATTTCATCTGCGCGTGCGCCGTTGAGGTAGTCGCGCAAGACATGCTCGATCCCGATGCGGTGTCCCTTGATCCGGATCGCGCAGTCGTTGGCGAATTCGAAGTAGCTCGCACGTTGCATCGCATACGTCCTCGATTGACGATGTGTCGTGAGTATAGCACGGCGGAGGTCACCGAGCGATCTCGATCGGCGAAGGTCGCTGCTCGTAGAACCGCTGGGTGAGGCGGTAGAAACGAGCCGCCATCGATCCGTTGACGATGAAGCCCAGCACGGGACCGAGCAGTGGCAGGAAGCCGAAGGCGAGCTTCCACAGGTGGGCCGCCTGGAGCCTGGCCGACACGGCGGTGATCAATTCCTCGCTCGACGAGGCTTCGACGACCGGGTCCCCTCCGGCCCACAACAGGAGCACGCGCTCGAAGTCGTCGCCATGGTCGTGCTCGCGTCCGGCCGTGACGGCCGCTCGCCAGCAGATGCCTTGCAGTGCAGACAGTAACATCGCGGTTGCCACGTGGCTCATCCACAGGTGACGGATCGGAACCATGTTGACTGCGAACCCGAACGATCCCGCAATCATCCTGGCCATGCGTATCGAGCCCATGATTCGAGGCATCCTGCGGACGTGACACATCCGCTCCTCGGAGCGGTGCTCTGTCAGGTAACGCGCAACCTCGCTTCTCGTCGATACGGTGGAGCGTTCCTTCCGCCTGTCTCGATGGGGTCGAGGTGGCGACGGGATCGCGAAATCGTCCGGCAGTTGACGGATGCCTGCCGCCCTGAGCTCTCGGAAGTACTCCGTCGCACGGTCATGGAACCGAAGCGCGAGTGCCGCGTCGATCCGGTAGGCCGCGACGGGGCCCACGATCGGCACGAATCCCAGCGTCAGCTTCCAGAAGCGGGCGGTCCGGAGTCGGCGGGCCACGGCTTCGGCCAACTCCTCGGGTTCCGGACCACCGTCGCACGGGCTCTCCTCCGCAGCTCGTTGCCGAGCCCAGCGGTCCAGCACACATGCGAAGTCGTGGCGGCCGTCGACCTCGATGCCGGACTGAAAGCCGTTCTCCCAGCACCCGTACCGCAGCGCTTCCAGCGGAGCGGGGGCGCCTCGCAACGCGCGCCTCAGATGCAGCACCGGAATGAGGTTCTCGACCGATCCGTCGATCCCCGCTTGTGTCTTCGCAAGCCTGCGGGCGGAACGCACGTCCGAACGCAACTCCGGATGCCGGCGCATGGAGTCGCGGAGGTCGCTCAAACGCTCAGGGTGGTCCTCGGCGAGAAACCGTTCCACCCGTTTGCGTATTCGGCTGACGCCCCTTGCGTCCATGGGTCGCTCCTGACTTGGAGGGTATGAATGGCGGGCCGCGATGGGCAAGGCGCGCTGGTTCGCGCGCGCCGGGTGCCGGAGCAGCTTCCGTGTCAGCGCTCGGGCGGTTGCGGAAAGGGATTCTCGATCGTGAGACCTTCGATGGTGTGGCCATGACTCAGGCGTTCAGTGAGCAGTCCGACGCAGCCTGCCTCAAGGGCCGCGGCGATGTTCACGGCGTCGTGAAATCCGTATCGATAGCGCGACTGGATGCCCAGAGCGCGGCGGTAGAGGTCCTTGCTCGGTGCGACGGAGCAGAGGGGCAGGAGCACGTCGTCGAGGAAGCGCCGGGCCTGCTCCGCCGTCATCGGATCCGTCGTATTGCGGGTGAGAATGTCGAGCGTTTCCTCGACGACCTGGTGGCTGATCGTCCAGCTCTCCTGCAGCGCCGATCGCACGATCGCCCGCGCGCGGCCCTTCCTGGCCGGGTCGGTCTCGTCGAAGAGGGCGACGAAGACGCTGCTGTCGACGAAGTTCATGGCTGCACGATGACACGAACGTCGTTGCGCGACATACGCGTCCGGGTGGGGCTGCGGGAACTGCCGGCGACGTTCGTGCATAGTACGGGCGCAGGCGCGTGGTGGCAGACGAGAGACTGCAGCGTTCCGAGCGGGAATACGCGCGGGCGCTGCGCACGGTGGCCGAGGGGACGACCCAGTCCAGGACTCCGGCGACGCTGATTCCAGGCGTCTATCCGACCTTCGGGGCGCGAGGGCAGGGCGCGTACATCTGGGACGTGGACGGCAACCGCTACGTCGACTGGATCCTGTGCTTCGGCACCATCGTGCTCGGCCACGGCCACCCGGTGGTGAACGCCGCGGCGATCCGGGAGATCGAGGAGGGGTTCGCGCTGCCGCTGACCCGCCCGGTGCAGACCGAGCTGGCCGAGACGCTGGTCGAGCTGATCCCGTGCGCGGAGCAGGTCCTGTTCATGAAGGCCGGCTCGGAGGCGACCTCGGCCGCGGTGCGGCTGGCCCGCCTGGCGACCGGCCGCGACCGGATCGTGCGGCTGGGCTATCACGGGTGGCACGACTGGTCGTGCACGCGCGATGCCGGCATCCCGGCCGCGGTGCGCGACCTCACCCTCACGTTCGAGTACAACGACCTGCACTCGCTGCGCGCCGTGCTGGAGGCCCACCGCGACCAGGTCGCCTGCGTGATCCTGTGGCCGTGCGAGATCGACACCCCCGAACCCGGCTTCCTGGAAGGGGTCAGGGATCTCGCGCACCAGCACGGCGCGCTGTTCATCCTTGACGAGATCCGCACCGGGTTCCGGCTGGCGCTCGGCGGCGCGCAGGAGCACTTCGGCGTCGTCCCCGACCTGGCCACCTTCGGCAAGGCGCTGGCCAACGGCTTCACGCTGTCGGTGGTGGCCGGCCGCGCCGACTGCATGAAGCACGTGCGCGAGTCGTGGTTCTCGTCCACGTTCAACACCAGCTCCATGGAACAGGCGGCGGCGCTGGCGACGATCGGCGAGCTGCGGCGTGGCGACGGGATCGGCCACATCTGGCGGATCGGCCGCCGGCTCATGGAGGGACTCGACGGCCTGGCCCGGGCGCACGGGGTGGAGGCGAAGGCCGTCAGCCTGCCGCCGACGCCTTACCTTCAGTTCACCTACGGCGATCCCGGCCTGCGCGAAGCCGCCAAGCAGATCTTCTTCACCGAGACGGTCCGGCGCGGGATCTTCTTCCATCCCCATCACCACTGGTTCGTGAGCGCCGCGCACGGGGAGGCGGAGCTGGCCGAGACGCTCGAGGCCAGCGGACACGCCTTCCGGGCGGTGCGCCGCGCGATCGACACGGGACGGGGGCTGCCCGCGGCAGCCGCCGGAGCCCTGGAAGGCGGAGTGCGGTGAGCGACCACGCCTCTGCCGATCCGATCAGTGCCCACCGCATCCTCGGCTATCCGCAGGACGCACGGCTGCTGATCGTCAACGCCGACGACTTCGGCATGTGCCACACGCAGAACGTGGGCACCTTGCGGGCCATTCGGGAGGGGTTGGTGCGCTCCTGCTCGCTGATGGCGCCGCCGCCGTGGGGGCTGCATGGCGCGCAGCTCCTGAGGGAGAACCCGGACGTGCCCTTCGGTGTCCACCTCACGCTGGTGAGCGAGTTCCGCACCTACCGCTGGGGCCCGCTGCTGCCGCGCGAGGAGGTCGGCTCGCTGGTGGACGAGTCCGGCTGCTTCCCTCCCGACGACCGGATCCCGGAGCTGGTGGGCAACCTCCTGCTGCACGAGGCCGAGCGCGAGTTCCGGGCGCAGATCGAGTGGGTGCTGGCGAGGGGGCTCGCGCCCGCCCACCTGGACAGCCACTACCACGTGCACGAAGAACGCGACGACCTGTTCGACCTGACCGTCGACCTGGCGCTGGAGTACGGACTTGCGTTGCGGACGCGCGACCCGGCGCACATCCGGGCGCTGCGCGCCCGCGGCTACCCCACCAACGATCACGACATACTGGACTCGGGCCGGCACCCGCCCGCGGACAAGCCGGTCGCCTTCGCGAAGCTCCTGCGCGAGCTTCCGGAGGGGGTCAGCGAGTGGGCGTTTCACCCCGCCGTCGTGACCCCGGAGCTGGAAGCGATCATGGTCGACCCGCGCATCCCCGGCGTCACCGCCGTGCCCGCCGACCGGCAGTCCGACTTCGACTTCATCACCTCCGGGGAGGCGGCGGCGATCGTCGCCGAGGAGGGCATCGAGCTGATCACCTACGCGGACCTGCAGCCCTTCTGGCAGCGAGGCCCGAGAGGATGAGCACCGTCTAACGCGGCGCCGGACACTCCGCGGCCTGCGTGCCGCGTGGTATCTTCGCATCGGCCCGGCCAAGGGCGCTCTCGAAATGGTGACGGCGGCGGCGCGACGACTCCCGGCAGCCTTTGCGCTGCGCACGGCGGCCGGCAAGCGCCGCGTGATCGGCATCGTCCTGCTGCTTGCCATCCTGCTGCCGTTCGCGGGGCTCAACCGTCTGCCCAAGCTCGACACGGTGCGGGCCGACCTGGCGTCGGCGCTGGCGCCCACCGCCGAGTGCTTCCAGGGCTTCTGCGTCGAAGCCGATCCGGAATCGACGTTTCTGGCGCGGTGGTGGCGGTTCTCGAGCACCTACCTGCGGCTGGTGGCGATCGGCATGGCCTTCGCCTTCGCCGCCGCCGGCATCGCCGAGGCGTTCCTGGTGCCGTCGGTGGGCGCCGGGCAGGTCCCGGCCGTGCGCGCGCGCGGACGGCTGCGGCGCATCCTCGCGGGACTGGGCATGGGGCCGGTGGTGAACCTCTGCTCGGCCTGCGTGGTGCCGGTGTCCAGCGCCGTGCGCCGGGGCGGACTGGGCGTGGAGGGTGCGCTGGCGCTCGTGCACGGCTCGGCGGTCCTCAACGTGCCGTCGCTCTTGATGATCGCCGTGATCTTCACGCCGGCGATCGGCGCGAGCCGGCTGCTCCTGGGGGTGGCGGCGGCGTTCCTGCTCGGTCCGCTGGTGGCCGCCGTGGCCGGCCGTCGCGAGGCGGGCGGAGCGTGCGATCTGGCGCCGCCGTCCCTGCCCGATCCCGCCGCAACCTGGGGACAGGTGCTGGCCGTGGGGCTGCCGGCCTGGGGGCGCGCGTCCGGCCGCATGGTGCTGCAGATGGGGCCGATCATGGTGGCCGCCGGCCTGGTCTCCGGCGCCGCCATCCAGGTGCTCCGCCCGGAGACGGTGGAGGCGTTCCTGGGCGACAACCTGGCCGGGATCCTGGTCGCGGCGACACTGGGCGTGCTCATCAACGTGCCGCTGCTGTTCGAGATCCCGCTCGTGACCGTGCTGCTGCTGGGCGCCGGCACCGCGCCCGCGTCGGCGCTGCTGTTCGCGGCCGCGGCCGGCGGGCCGGTCACCTTCTGGGGCCTGTCCCGCGCGATTCCGTGGCGCGGGATCGGCGCCTATGCCGCCGGCACCTGGGCGATCGCGGCGGCCGGCGGGCTCGCGGTCCTGGGGGTGAGCGCGCTGCTGCCGGAGCGGCCGGCGCTGCGCCTGCACGCCGCCGAGCCGGTGGTGCCGGATCCCGCGGTTGCCGCCCGCTTCCCGCCGCTGCTCTTCACCGATGTCAGCATCGAGTCGGGCGTGTCGGGCGACACGTACCACTCGCGCTCCGCGCACAGCCTTGGCGTCAACTGGATCGACGTGGACCGCGACGACCGGCCGGACCTGTTCGCCGTCGGCGGCGACCCGGAGTTCGCGCCGCGGCTGTTCCGGAACCTCGGCGACGGCACCTTCGAGCCCGCGCACCACCTGATCCCGGACTTGCCCGCGTACGAGATGTCCGGCTCGCTCTTCGCCGACTACGACAACGACGGCGATCCCGACATCTACGTCTACACCGACCGGCAGGAGTGGTACCTGCATGGCGCCAACGTGCCGGACGGTCCGCCCAACCTGCTGCTCAAGAACCTGCTCACGGAGAACGGCGGCCGCATCCCGGCCGGCCGGCCGCTGTTCGAGGAAGTGGCCGCGGCCGCCGGCGTCGACGACTTGGCCCCCGAGCCGTTCGGGGAGCAGCCGGCGTACCGGACCAAGGCGGCGGCGTGGCTGGACTACGACCGCGACGGCTGCGTCGACCTGTACGTCGGCCACACGGTCATGAACCGGGCCGACCTGGAGGCGCAGCGCGACCGGCTGTACCGCAACCGCTGCGACGGCACCTTCGAGCCGGTGGCGGTGCCGACGAGCGCCCTGCGGTCCGGCTTCGCGGTGCTGGCCGCCCACCTCGACGGCGACCTGTGGCCGGACGTGTACGTGGGCAACGTGAGCTTCGACCTGTCGTGGCCGCACTACTGGGACCAGGTCTACCGCAACCGCGACGGCGTGCTGGAAGAGCTGACGAGGGAGGAGCTCCCGGGGGTAGGCGACGACGCGCAGGCGGCGATGGGCATCGACGTGGCGGACGTCGACCTCGACGGCCGCTGGGACCTGTACATCTCCGACCTGCTCGACGGCACGCCGCACGAGAGCCCGCCGTTCGGGAACGTGCTCTACCTGGGAGGCGAGGAGGCCCTGCTCGACGACAACGTCGCCGTGGCCGCCGGCGTCGCCGGCGACGACTCCTGGGGGGTGAACTTCCTCGACGCCGACCACGACGGCTGGGAGGACCTGTACGTGGCGACCATGATGGGTGTCGAGAACGAGTTGCTGTTCGCGAACAACCGCGACGGCACCTTCACGAACGTGGCCGCCGGCGCCGGCTACCTGACCGGCGACAGCCGCGGCAGCGCCGTCGCCGACTACGACGGTGACGGCGACCTGGACATCGCCGTGGTCAACCACCACGTGTGCGGAAACACCCGTCCGACGTGCTCGCTGCAGTTGCTGCGCAACGACACGCCCTCCGACGGCGGCTGGCTGCAGCTCCGTCTGACCGGCACGCGCAGCAACCGCGACGCCATCGGCGCCGTGGTGCGGGTGCGGGCCGGCGAGCTGACCATGATGCGGCAAGTCAAGGGTGGCTCCGGCGGCCACTCGCAGAGCACCCTGACCGTCCACTTCGGCCTGGGCGAGGCGAAGGTCGCCGACGTGGTCGAGATCGACTGGCCCTCCGGCCTGCGCACCCGCTGGCGCCGTCAGGAAGCGAACCGCCGGATCGAGGTGATCGAGGGAGAGGCGTGCCGCTCCGGCGATCTGGCCGGCTGCACGGAGGTGGACGCCGGCCGATGAACCAGCAGGGAGGAAACGTGCTGTGTCACACGGTCCCACTTGATGTATCTTTCGCCCATGATCAACGACCGACGCGATTCGCTTGTAGCGGAGTCACGTTTCCATCGAGGCATGATCTGTTGGGAGAACGATATGGGAACCCAAGGGACTTCGAGTTCTCGCAATGACGCGCAACGAAGGTCGTCCTCAGATCGGCACCACAGCCCGCCTTGGCCGGCGGCTCACACAACGGGGCCGAACGGTCGGACCAAGTCGCGTGTGGTCGCGGTACCAAATGGTGCATAGGCCCGCATGGAAGTGGTTTGCGGAGCCTCGGACGATCGCGTAGGGATAGCTGAGGATTGAGATGAGCCTGGATGATTGGCAGACCGAGAGTCTTCGACTCTCTGCGTTCGTGGCCGAGCCTCTTGACTCCGCGAGCGCAAGCTTCTGGGAGCCGCTAATGGGAGCCGAACCCGAAGCGGTGCACCGTTTGCCGCGCGATCGGAAGACGAAAGAAGAGGGACCCTTCTTGGACGGAAATCTCAGTGTCGAAGCAAGCGACATTCGAATCGACTGGAGATTCGGGCACGATCCCAAGAGCCCGATCAAGGAGCTTCCAGTCGTGGGATCGTATTCGGGGATACACTCAGAATTCCGTGAACTCATGACAGACTGGTTAGCTCACTGTCCGACGACTCACAGGCTTGCATATGGCGCTGTATTGCTGGTTCCGGTGAGGGATGTTTCGGAAGGGAACCAGCGGCTCAACAATCTCCTTCCAACAGTCGATATCGATCCGGGCATGAGCGACTTCTTGTATCGAGTAAACCGAAGACGCCCTGCGCGCAGTTTAGCAGGGTTGGCGATCAACCGGTTGTCCACGTGGTCAGTTCTGAGCATCGTCGACATACGACTCAATTTGCCTCTGCTTGAGCAAGGAGTGTCGCCAGTGGCCCAAACGGGGGACAGAAGTGTTTGTAGGTTAGAATTGGATATCAATACGGCTCCAGAGTTTGGCGGAGAAATGGACCATTCCGTCGCATCCGAGGTATTCCTGGAACTTGTTGACCTAGGAAACGAAATCGCCTCAATGGGAGACGTGGGATGAGTGGCAGGTCTTTCGCGATTGGGAACGCCACTGTGCCTCCGCATCAAACCAGCAAGGAACGTTCTGAAGAGACACGTCCAGAAGTGTTCGTGGCAACTTACTGTTTAGTGCGAGAGGGGGACGCGAACGTTGCATGGCACCAAGCCGATGAATCTTCCGACGCGCTCTGGAGCGTCGAGTATGGGTCATTCTCGGAAGCCGAAGGTTTGGGACGCTGGGCGGACCGACTCAATCAAATCGCCCAGATCGCCTCGATAGAACTACGGAACCAGACGTCGACGTATGTCGTGGTGCTCGACGATGGAACCGAGTTGTCGTGGTCGGATTTTGGTAGGGTGTCTCATGATCAAACGGCAAGAAAAGAGTTGGTAGAATTCAGCAAAGCCGAACGAGTTTCCTGGTGGGAAGTCGCCAATCAGGTTCTTTCTTCCTGCAACGAGAGCCGCGAGCGCGCCAATAGCACCGAGGAGTTTGATCGACTATCGGCTCAAGTCAATCGGTTGTTCTTGGCTGCCCAAGAAGAGCGATTCGAGACTGGCATGGAGAGCACGTTCTCAAAGCGACTCCAGTCCATTTATGCATACAACAAGGGCGACTTGCTGAGGATACTAAAGACACACATCTATGACGGAGAGGACCCGGAGGTCATTTCGGAGATGCTGGCGTGGGTATCGCGCCAAGAGAGGCCCCTGGTTGGTCATGAAATTGTCAACGTGCTGGTGCTGGGATTGCACCACGGCTCGCCTCTCGTCCGAGACGCTGCTGCGCTTGGACTATCTCTCTTCGTGGGCAGTAGAGCCATTCGTTACCTGAGGAGTGCGATTAGCAGGGAAGCTGTGCCCGAATTGAGTGCGGATATCGAGGAGCTAGTCAGTTCGTTGGTATCGTAGGACATTCGTGGCAGTAGTTCTCAGGAAACTGGAAAAGAAGCGGCACTGGGACGGTACTTCGTGGCTTCGACAGGGGGACGTTCCGGGGGACGCGATGAAGTGCCTATCCACGACCGAGAACGTGTTATCGGTTTATCGGCTCGATGAGCCAGATCAGCAAGTCGATCGAGTGGTAGCAGCGCTAGCAGTAACGCGGCATCACCTGTGTCAACTGGATCTTGTCGTCATTCCAGAATGTGTATTGACGGCCTGCGGAATTCGCGCAAAAAAGGTGCTTGGAAAGACGCCTGACTCGCAGGTTAGCGTGTGGCACAGAGATCTTGTTGAGTTGACGGTTGGGAAACTGGCGGAGTTGGCATCAGCCATAAAGTCCGACGGAGAATTCCGTCGTTTTCAGCCGATTGAGGTTGGAAGGGCGATCAGGGGATCGTTGGATGCCAGCTACATCGACGCAAAGAAGATCCCGCATAGTATTGCGAAATCACTAGAGCAGAAGAACATCACTTGATGTCAAGGGGTCGAGAGGCGTGGTTGACCCTATCCAGCTCTCGACGTCAATGCAAGCTGAACTTGGGCGGTGGTCGTCGGGAGCATAGGGATCACCGTAGGTGTCAGCCTAAGTCTGTGGATCGACTCCTCTGGGCAAGAGGGGCGGCTCGACGTTCGTTCATCAGGGCGGTGACCTGCTCGCCCAGGTCGGTAAGGAGGTAGCCGGTTTCCAGGCTCTGCGTCAGCCCGAGTCTCTTGAGCTTCCGCACGTTCGACTTGAACGCCGGGGTCTCCCAACCCATGCGGGGTGCCAGATCGCCGGCGCGGGTGGCCGGATGCGCTAGGATGAGCGCGAGCACGTCGGCGGTCCAGGGCGCCGCGCTGCGCCGATCGGTCGCCTGCAGCCGTGTCACCACCTCGCCTACGCTCAGCTCGGGCGGTGGCTTGGCGGCCGGCTCTCCGGTCAGTTCGAACTCGACGCGGGTGACGGTCGCCGACTGCGGGAGGCGCATGGACGCGGCCACGGCGGCGATGCTGTCGAATCCGGAGCGGCGGAGGTCATCCGGTTCCATGTCGGACAGACGCACGGACCGTACGCCGGTGACCTTGACCGCTCCGGACGGGCGCAGGCGGTAGACGCCGCCGACCGCCGCATGGGCGCGCTTCCAATTGCGGAACGAGACGGTGATCCGGCCCGCCAGTATCCCCCGGCTGCCCTTCGTATCGAACTGCATGAGTCGTGGTGAGACTATCGTCGCCAGAACCAGTATACGCCAGCGGTGCGCATGCCCGCTGATCGTCCATCGCCAACGCTCGTCGTAGGGCCTCGCGCTCGCGGCGGCGTCGTGCCAGCCGCGACGACGCACGGTTGCAAGTGATAGGATCCCGGCGGCAGATGCCGGTCTTGCTGCGAGAGGGCCCATATCGATCTACTTTGTCTCTGGCGATCGAACCGAGCCGCCTCACGTTCATGTACGACGTGACCGAGCATTTGCCAAGTTTTGGCTCAGCCCGGTGGCCCTGCAGAACAGCGGACACTTCGGGAACCAGGAACTTCGCCGAATTCGGGGGATCGTTGAGCAGCACCGAGATGAATTCGTGGAGGAGTGGCATGCCTTCTTCGACAGTTAAGATGGAATTGGCCGGAGCAACGAGTGTCACGGTCACCGACGACACCCTCACGGTGGAGCTCGCCGACGGGCGCACTATCTCCATACCGCTCGCTTGGTATCCCAGGCTTGTTCATGCTACGCCGCAAGAGCGGAACCACTGGGAACTGCACGCTGACGATCAGCACATCCATTGGCCCGATCTGGACGAAGACTTGAGCGTGGAGGGCCTGCTTGCCGGTCGTCCGTCGGGAGAAGGAGAGAGATCGTTCAAGCGCTGGCTCGAAGCGAAGCAGGCAGGGCGTAGCGTGAAGCTATACGACCTCCGGCGTGCCGAAAGAGCACACGAGGCTCAGGAGTAACACCCAGGGAGTCTGTCGCTTGCCCCTCGCGGGCATCCGACCGCCAAGAGGACCGTGTCAGCGAGTACTGGGCGGTGAAGCGCGCGGACCACCCCTCCGCTCAGAGCCGGCGTAGCTTGGCGAGTGTCTGCTCTACCCGCTCTCGCACGCCGCGGTCCGGGTCGGGGCCGGCGACGCGCATCGCCTCCCACGCGCGCTCGAAGTGGCCGGGACCGGCCTGCAACTCGTCGAGCGATGACAGGATCTCGCCGAAGTACGCCTGCGTGCGGGCGATCGGCTGCTTGGCTTCCCAGTGAAGCGGCGAATCGGCCCGCTGGTAGCGCACGTCGGCCGACAGGCGGATCGCGTCGGAGCGGTTGGGCACGCCGGCGTGCAGCGTCTCGCCCGCGAAGATCAGCGCGTCGCCGGCGTGGTAGTCCGAGCGCAGCCAGTCGGCTTCCGGGTTGTCCGCCCCGTCGCCCGGCTCGATCGTGCCGGCCACCGGCACGGCGCCGTCCCGCCGCCACGCGTCGGCCTGCGCGGCGGTGGCGGGCACGCCCAGGAACTCCGCGCCCTTCCACCACGTCGCCCACAGGCCGTCGCGGTGCGACTGTCGCCGCAGCGCCAGCCCGCCGACCGACTCGTCTATGTCCATCAGCGCAAGCCAGCAGGTCAGCGTGCGCACGGGCCGGAAGAAGTAGAAGTCCTGGTGCGCCGGCGTGCTGAAGGAAAAGCGTAGCGGTCCGCCGGCCCCGATGTCGTCGGCGCGGTCGCCCAGCATGATGCGCAGGCGCGCCGCGCAGTCCTTCCAGATGAACACCTCGCCGCCGATCAGCCGTTCCAGGAACTCGATCAGATCGGCCGAGTGGGCCAGCCGGCAGATGACGCCGTCCTCCGCCACCGCGGAGACCAGCGGCCCGTCCGAGGCCAGCTCGTTCTCGCTCGGCGCGCGGCCCGACCAGACCGGACGGTCCGTGCCGGACGCCAAGCCGGCAGCTTCCAGGCGACGCACCGCCAGCTCGCGCGCCTCGCCGACCAGATCGGGATCGAGGAGACCGCGCGCGAACACGTATCCCTCTTCGGCGAGCCGGCGCTGCAGCAGGGCCGGCTCGGCATCGACAGCCGTCTCCAACAGCGGATTCATCGTGGATCCTTGGGCCATCATAGCGGACGTTCCCGCGCACCGGGCCTATCTTCGACGGCGAAGCAGCCAGCCGGGCAACGGATGTTAGACTGCGTCGTCTACTCATCCAGCATGAAGACTGCGAGTGTTCATCAGACGAAGACCCATCTCGCCCGGATGTTGAAGGAGGTGCAGAAAGGGGAAACCTTCGTCATCCTCAACGGCTCGACGGCGGTTGCCAAGCTGACCGGCGTAGCCCCCGCGGCGTCGCGGCGCCGCCCGAAAGCAGGCACGATCACGTCTCGGCCGGTGCGGTACTCCGCCGACGCGTTTCAACCTCTTACGGACGAGGACTTGCATGAGTGGACTCAAGCCGGATGAAGCGATTCACGCGTATCCGGTAAGCTGCCGCTGGTAGCACGTCCGTGCCGAATCGCCCCGATTCCCATTCCCCGATCCTGCTGCCGGCTCCGCAACGCCTCCGGAGCTTTGAAGGCGGTCACCGACTGCGGCCCGGCCGGCTGATCCACCTGGCCGGAGGGGATCGGGCGGCGTTGCTGCGCATCGGCGCCGCGGTGCGCGACGCGCTCGCCGAGGCGGGCGCGAGATGGCAGCTCACCGCGCACGGCGGCTCGGGACCGGAGATCGGCGCCAGCGTCGCGATCGATCCCGCGCGTGTGACCAGGGCGCAGGGATACTCGCTCACCGTCGGCCCCGAGCGCATCGACATCGCCGGCCATGACGAGGCGGGGGCCTTCTACGGGGCGATGACGCTCCGGCAGATCGCGCGGCAGGAGCGGGACGGGGTCCTGCCGTGCCTGCGGATCGCCGACCATCCCGACATCGCCCACCGCGGCCTGATGCTCGACATCAGCCGCGACCGGGTGCCGACCATGGAGAGCCTGTTCGGCCTGGTCGACCTGCTGGCCGAGTGGAAGATCAACCAGCTCCAGCTCTATACCGAGCACACCTTCGCCTACCGCAACCACCGCGAGGTGTGGGCGGACTGGTCGCCGATGACCGGCGAGCAGGTGCTGGAGCTGGACACCTACTGCCGCGAGCGCCACGTGGAGCTGGTGCCGAACCAGAACACCTTCGGCCACCTGGCCCGCTGGATGGTCCATCCGCGCTACCGGCCGCTGTGCGAGGACGACGATCCGGCGGTCTTCTACCCGCACCGCGGCCTGTACGGCACCCTGTGCCCGACCGATCCCGGCTCGATCGCGCTGGTCGACGAGCTGCTGGAGGAGCTGCTCCCGCACTTCACGAGCCGGCAGGTGCACATCGGCTGTGACGAGGCCCGCATCGGTCTGGCGCGGTCGCGCCGCGTGGTCGAGGAGCGCGGCGCGGGACCGGTCTACCTGGACTACGTCCGGCAGGTGCACGAGCTGGTGCGCCGGCGCGGGCTCACCACGCAGCTCTGGGGCGACGTGCTCATCAGCCACCCGGAGCTGGCCGGCGAGCTGCCTGACGGCGCGATCCCGGTGATGGAGAACTACTCGGCGGACGCGCCGTTCGACACCTACGCCGAGACCTGCGTGCAGGCGGGGCTGCCGTTCTACCTGTCGTCGGGGATCAACTGCTGGAGCACGATCATCGGCAACACGGCCACCGCGGTTGCCAACATCCGCCGTGCCGGCCAGAGCGCGGTGCGGCACGGCGCGGCCGGCCTGCTCAACACCCACTGGGGCGACAACGGCCACTGGCAGCACCTGCCGGTGGCGTTTCCCGGCTACGCCTGGGGCGCGGCGGCCGCGTGGGCGCCGGCGGCGAACGCCGACCTGGACCTGCCGGCCGCGCTGGACGCGCACGCCTTCCGCGACACGGCCGGCGTCATGGGCCGGCTGGTTTGCGACCTCGGCGACGTATCGCGCTGCCACGACGCGATGGCCGGCTCGCACGGGCCGCTGACGGCGTGGATTCTCATCGGCCTGCCCGGCATTCTGGAGCAGCTCGCCGGACTGACCGGGGAGGCGCTCGGCATGGCGGAGGAGCGCCTGGAACAGGTGATGGCTCCCCTGTCCGCGGCGCGCATGGACCGGCCGGACGCGGAGACGATCGCCGCCGAGCTGCGCAACGGCGCCGGGCTGTACCGCCACGCGCTGCACCTGTGGGCGGCACGCATCCGGACGCACGGCACGGCGGTGGCGAAGCGCGAGCTCTCGAGCGACGCGGAAGTCTGGCCGCGCCGCACCATCGACGCCGAGTACGCCGCGCTGCCGGCGCCCGCGCGCGCGGCGCTGGAAGCGGAGCTCGCTCCCCTGGTGGACGACTTCCGGCGGCTGTGGCTCCGTCGCGACCGGCCCGGCGGCCTGCAGGACAGCACCGGCCGCTTCGAGCGGCTGCTCGCCGCCTACCGCGGGGACCATCCGTAGGCGGTATCGAGCCGTCCGGCGGCGAGAAACCCAAGTCTGCGGTACCTGACCAGTGGGATAGGATGCGGAACTGATGAGCCTATGTGACCGGCTGGAGACGAGTCTCGCCGCGGCGGAAGACAGACGCCGCCGCGTACTCGAAGCGTTGCTGCGCGCGGCGCTCGAGCCTGCGCGTGAATCAGGGACACTTCCGGCAGCGCCGGACGGTAGCCGCACGATCGCATGAACATCAGTCGATTCTTCAACACCGCTGGCCCGATCGACGCCGAGTTGCATTACCACGTCCCGCCCCTGTCGCGGCTTGACGTGGACGAGGTCCTGCTGCTCATGCGGCAGCGGAAGTACTTCATCCTGCATGCCCCGCGGCAGACCGGGAAGACATCGGCGCTGCTCACGCTGCGGGGGCGGTTGAATGAAGCCGGCGAGTTCCGCTGCGTGTACGTCAACGTCGAAGTCGGTCAGGCGGCGCGGGAGCGGGTCGGCGAGGGGATGCGCGCTATCCTCAGCGCGCTGGGTCGGGCGGCTCGGCACGCGCTCGATGACGGGTTCGTGGGAGAGGTGTGGCCCGCCATCCTGGATCAGGTCGGCCCCAACGACGCCCTTGGGGAAGTGCTGTCCCGCTGGGCGGAGGCGGACGCCAAGCCGCTGGTGCTGATGATCGACGAGATCGACACGCTGGTGGGCGACACCCTGATCTCCGTTCTGCGGCAACTGCGTGCCGGCTACCCGGAGCGCCCGCGCCGCTTTCCGCAGAGCGTGATCCTGTGCGGCGTGCGCGACGTGCGCGATTACCGGATTCGCTCGTCCGCAGAGCGCGCGATCATCGTCGGTGGCAGCGCGTTCAACATCCGCGCCGAGTCCCTGCGGATGGGCGACTTCTCACCGAACGAGGTCGAATCCCTCCTGGCGCAACACACCGCTGAGAGCGGCCAGACGTTCACGGACGATGCGTACGGCGCCATCTGGGAGCTGACTCAGGGACAGCCGTGGCTGGTAAACGCGCTGGCCTACGAAACCTGTTTCAAGAGCAAGGCCGGGCGCGACCGCAGCCGGCCGATCGGTGCCGACGCCATCCACGACGCCCGCGAGCAGTTGATCCTGCGCCGGGAGACGCATCTGGATCAGCTCACCGACCAACTGCAGGAGGAGCGCGTACGGCGGGTCATCGAGCCGTTGCTGAGCGGCTCCCGCGCACGCGATTCGATCCTGATCGATGACATACAGTATGTCCGCGACTTGGGCTTGTTGGCGCTCGATCGCCCGCTGCGCATCGCCAACCCGGTGTATCGGGAGGTGATCCCGCGCGAGCTCACCTATGCCACCCAGGAAACGGTGATCCATCACGACCCGGCCTGGTATGTCGGCGAGGACGGCAGCCTGCTCACGGATAGCCTGCTGGCGGGTTTCCAGGGATTCTTCCGGGAGCATTCGGAACATTGGGTGGAGCGGTTCCAGTACAAGGAGGCCGGCCCGCAGTTGTTGCTGCAGGCGTTTCTGCAGCGGGTCGTCAACAGCGGCGGCCGGATCGAACGCGAGTACGGGCTGGGCCGAATGCGCACGGACCTGCTGATCGTCTGGCCGCTCCCCGCGGCGGGCATCCAACAGAAAACGGTCATCGAGTGCAAGGTGCTGCACGGCGGTCTCGACCAGACGCTGCGTGCAGGGCTCAGGCAGACGCGCGCCTACATGGATCGCTGCGGCTCGGCGGAAGGGCACCTGGTGATCTTCGACCGCAGCGAGAGCACGCCTTGGGAGGACAAGGTGTACCGCCGCCGGGAAACCGACGGCGGCGCGCCGGTTACCGTCTGGGGGATGTGACGTGTGTCGTGCCGGCCTTGGACAAAGACCGGCAATTCCGGTACTGATTGACATTCATCATGGCAAGCAAGGGCACGAAGGACGAGGCCGAGAAACCGAAAGCCAGCACGACCGCCATCCTGGTGGCGGCGGTCCGCGCGGCTCACCTGATCTGGAACGATCCGCCGCTGTTCTCCGACACCTACGCGCTGCAGATGGTCACGCCGTTCTGGCGGCAGGTCGCCAAGCGGCGGTGGCTCAAGTGGCTGATCGCCGACTTGGTCCTGGGGGTGCTCAAGCCCATCCACACCGAGGCGATCCTGCGCGTCCGCTTCACCGAAGAGCGGCTCCGCGAAGCGATCGCCGACGGGGTCGGCCAGTACGTGATCCTGGGCGCCGGGCTCGACTCCTTCTCCCTGCGGCAGGGAGACTTGGCCGACCGCCTGCGCATCTTCGAGGTGGACCAGCCGGCCTCGCAGGCCATGAAGCGCGAGCGCCTGGTCGCCATCAACGGCAGCGTTCCCGACAACCTGACGCTGGTGCCGGTGAACTTCGAGACCGACCGCCTGGACGAGGAGCTGCGCAAGGCCGGCTTCGACGCCGAAACGCCCACGTTCTTCTCCTGGCTGGGGGTCACCTACTACCTCACCGGGGAGGCGATCGGCGAGTCGCTCGACCACATCTCCTCGCTCGCCGCGCCCGGCAGCCGGATCGTCTGCGACTACAAGTATCCGCACGACCTGGTCCCGGCGGAGGGCATGGAGTTCGTGCAGAAGCTGGAGAAGTTCGTCGCCGGACGCGGGGAGCCGATGATCTCGACCTTCGCGCCCGACGCGATGAACGCGGAGATGGCGCGCGTGGGCTTCCAGGAGGTGGACAGCGTCTCGCCGGACGAGGCGGACAAGCGCTACCTGCAGGGCCGCACCGACATGGACGCCCCGGCTCCCGGGTTCTCGTTCGCGCTGTTCAAGAAGTAGGGTCTCCGGCCGCACGCATGGACACGGTGCGGATCGGCATCGTCGGCCTGGGCGGCATGGGGACCAGGCACGCCCGTACGCTCCTGGCGGGGCAGGTGCGCGGCGCCGCGCTCACCGCGGTCTGCGATGTCCGGCCGGAGCGGCTGGCCTGGGCTCAGGGGCACCTGTCGTCCGAGCTGGCGTGCTTCGATGACCTCGATTCCTTCCTGAAAGCCGGCGCGGCCGACGCCGCCATCGTCGCCACCCGCCACTACGAGCATCCGCCGGTCGCGATCCGCTGCTTCGCCGGAGGCCTGCATGTGCTGACCGAGAAGCCGGCCGGGGTGTACGCGAAGCAGGTGGGAGAAATGAACCGGGCCGCCGCGGCCAGCGGCAAGGTCTTCGCCATCATGTACAACCAGCGGACCGACCCGCTCTATCGCCGGCTGAAGGAGATGGTCGAAGGCGGCGAGCTGGGCGGGATCAAGCGCACCAACTGGATCATCACCGCCTGGTACCGGCCGCAGAGCTACTACGATCTCGGCGACTGGCGCGCCACCTGGGCGGGCGAGGGCGGCGGCGTGCTGATCAACCAGGCGCCGCATCAGCTCGACCTGTGGCAGTGGTGCTGCGGGATGCCCGCGCGCCTGCGCGCGTTCTGCTACTTCGGCAAGCACCACGACATCGAGGCGGAGGACGACGTCACGGCCTTCGTCGAGTACCCGAACGGCGCCACCGGGGTGTTCGTCACCTCCACCGGCGACGCGCCCGGCTCGAACCGGCTGGAGGTGACCGGCGACAACGGCAAGGTCGTGGTGGAGGACGGCCGGCTCACGTTCTGGAGGCTTGACGTGCCCGAGCCTCGCTTCCGGCGCGAGCATCGGACCGGGGCCGACCAGCCGGCGTACACCCGGGTGGACGTCCCGGTCACGGGGAAGACGACCGGGCACGCCGGCATCATGCGCAACTTCGTCGATGCCATCACGGACGGCGCCGACCTGCTGGCTCCGGGCGAGGAGGGGATCCGCGGGCTGTCGATCTCCAACGCCATGCACCTGTCGGCGTGGCTCGACGACTGGGTGGCGGTGCCGCCGGACGAGAACCTGTTCTACGAGAAGCTGCAGGAGCGAAGCGCAGGATCCCGCGCCGGCGCCTGAGGCGCGCCGGGCAGGGCTCGATCAGGACGAGCCCGAACGCTCCCCGAGGACGGCAGCGCTGCCGGGAATCTCCGCCAGCAGTCCGTGCAGCGCCTGCGCGGCGGTGCCGAACCGGTTCGCCCTGGACTGGAGCGGGCGCCCCGGCGCCGGTTTCAGGTGCGGTTCCAGCGTGAGGTAGCCCGCGAACCCGTCCGCGAACGCTTCGGTCAGGATCCGCGCCACGTCGCCCGCGCCCCGGCCGGCCGGGACCACGGTACCGTCCGGCAGCGCGTCCTTGACGTGAAAGTAGCCCAGGTACGGCTTGAGCTTCGCCCAGCAGTCCCGGTACGGCCGCTGTCCGCACTGCACGAAGTTGGAGAAGTCGAAGGCGCAGACCAGCGAAGGCGAGTCGATCGACGTGAGCAGGTCCAGCACCCGGTCGCCGGTCTCGCCGTAGATGTTCCGTTCGTTCTCGTGCGCCAGCCTGGTCGGCGTCGCCGCGGCCACTTCGACCAGGCGGGCGAGCCAGTCCAGGACCTGGGTGCGGTGCGCCGAGGCATCCTCGCCTTCGGGCGGATAGAAGGAGAAGATCCTGATGTAGGGCGCCTGCAGGATCTCCGCGTACTCCAGGGCGCGGCGCAGGCCGTCGAGCTGCGCCTGGAAGTCGCCGGTGAGCGGGAACTTGCCGAGCGGCGAGCCGACCGCGGAGAAGCCGATGCCGTGGTCGGCCGCGCGCCGCTTGATGTCGCGGACCTCATCGGCGCGGAGCGCCAGCACGTTCCTGCTCCAGGCGCCGCGGAGCTCGATGTTGCCCACGCCGTTCCGCTCGAGCTCCCGGATCTGGACGCCCGGATCGTCGTCGATCTCGTCCGCGAAGGCGCTGATCAGGTTCATGGAGGGCGCCCGGGAGTGTGGCGGATCGGCCGCGTGGGCCGCAAGTCGGACGCGGTTGACCGACGGCCGGCCCACGGGACAGGCTCATCTCTTACCACCGCCGCGGTACAGGGAGTCGCGCTGGATGCTGCGCACGGCCGAACAGTCGCCCGCGAAGCCGACGTTCGCAGATCGGCGCACGTCCCTGGCGAAGCGGTTCCGGCGCGACCGGGTCTACCTGCTGATGCTGGTGCCGGTGATCGCCTTCTTCGTCATCTTCCACTACGTGCCCCTGTACGGGGCGCTGATCGCCTTCAAGGAAGTGGCGCCCGGCAAGGGATATCTGGCTGGCAAGTGGATCTGGTTCGCCAACTTCGAGCTGTTCTTCCGCTCGATATTCTTCTGGCGCCTGCTCCGCAACACGTTCGTGCTGAGCTTCTATTCCATCCTGTTCGGATTCCCGATTCCGATCCTGTTCGCGCTCGCCCTGAACGGCATTCGGCGGCCGTACTACAAGCGGTTCGTGCAGTCGGTGTCGTACCTGCCGCACTTCATATCGACCGTGATCGTGGTCGGCATGATGGTCAACTTCCTGTCGCCCGTGAACGGCGTGGTCAATCGATTCATCGAGGCGCTCGGGGGCTCGCCGATCCATTTCTTCAACAGCGCGCGCTGGTTCCGGCCGCTGTTCGTGGGCTCGGAGATCTGGCAGACCTTCGGCTGGGGGTCGATCATCTACCTGGCGGCGCTGACCACCATCAACCCGGAGCTGTACGAATCGGCCACCGTCGACGGCGCCTCGCGCCTGCAGCGGATGTGGCACATCGACCTGCCGGGCATCCTGCCGACGATCATGATCCTGCTCATCCTGCGGATGGGCAGCATCCTGGCCGTGGGGTTCGAGCGGATCATCCTCATGTACAACCCGGCCACCTACGAGGTCGCGGACGTCATCCAGACCTACGTGTACCGCCGGGGCGTGCTGCAGGCCGACGTGAGCTTCGCGACCGCGGTCGGCCTGTTCAACTCGACGATCAACCTCGTCTTCCTGGTCGTCTTCAACCGCGTCAGCCGGCGCATCACGGAGATTTCGCTGTGGTAGCCTCCCGGCGCGGCTCCGACCTGGCGTTCGACGGTGTCATCCTCCTGATCTGCCTGGTCGCCGTGGCGGTGGCGCTGTATCCGTTTCTCTACGTGCTGTCGGTCTCCATCAGCGACGCGGAGGAGGCATTCAAGGGGAAGGTGTGGATCGTGCCGGCCGGCCTGTCGGTCAAGGCCTACGAGATCGTCCTGGACAACCCCGGCATGTGGCGCTCCTACTACAACACGTTCTGGTACGTCGTGGTCGGCACCGCCGTCAACATCACCATGACGATCCTGGCCGCGTACCCGCTGTCCCGCCGCGAGCTGCTCGGCAAGAACTTCCTCATCACCATGATGGTGCTGACCGTCTATGTCTCGGGCGGCCTGATCCCGTTCTACCGGCTGGTGAAGGAGATCGGCCTGTTCAACAGCCGCTGGGCGCTGGTGCTGCCGACCGCCGTCTCGTTCCTGTACATCATCATCCTGCGCACCTTCTTCCGGTCGTTGCCCGACGAGCTGGAAGACGCCGCGATCGTCGACGGCGCGGGCCCGGCAACCGTGCTGGTCCGCATCGCCCTGCCGCTGTCCAAGGCGGCGCTGGCGACGCTGGTGCTGTTCTACGCCGTCGGGCACTGGCAGGCGTTCTTCAACGCCATCCTGTTCATCACCAAGCAGGACCTGCATCCGCTGCAGGTGTATCTGCGGCGGGTGGTGATCATGAACGACCCGGCGCTGATCGACTCCGTGGACGAGTGGGTGCGGCACGTCAACACGTCGGCGATCTACGAGCAGCTCAAGTACGCCTTGATCATCGTGTCGATCCTGCCCATCATCTGCCTTTACCCGTTCCTGCAGAAGTACTTCGTCAAGGGCGCGATGATCGGCGCCCTGAAGGCGTGAATCCGCGCCGCCCATCATGCGAAGAGAGGAGGTGATGGAGCCGACCGGATCCCGAATACAGCGATATTTCGACAGTGCAATAAGCACGAGGAGCGATCCATGAAAACGAGTTCTACCTTCGCGCTGCTGCTCATCGTGGCAGCGTTCGGCCATGCCGCCGGCACCGAGGATCAGGCGGCGATGCCCGACCCGGTCGAGGTCTCCATCATGACGGTGGAGAACTACTACGCGCCGGCCCCGTACTCGAACGGCCTGGCGATCATCGAGGCGTACCGCGAGATGGCCGAGCACCGGTTGGGGTACCCGATCGTCTTCGATTTCATCACCTACACCTGGGCGAACTACGACGAACAGAAGGAGATCGTGCTGGCCTCCGGCTCCGATCTGCCCTGGTTCATCTGGAACGTGCAGGATCACCAGAAGTGGGGCGAGGCCGGCGTCCTGGTCGACCTGCTGCCGCTGATCGAGGAGCACGCGCCGAACATGCGGGCGGAGATGGCGCAGCGTCCGATCCTCAAGGCGGTCCCGATGACGCCCGACGGCAAGATGTACGGCTACGCCATGGTCAGCCCGCCTCAGTACATCAACGGCGGCGGCGTGAACATCCGCAAGGACTGGCTGGACAAGCTCGGCCTGGAGCCCCCCACCACGTCGATGGACCTGCTGGAGGCGGTGCGCGCCTTCCGCGCCAACGACGTCAACGGAGACGGGGAGCAGAACGAGCTGCTGATCAGCGTGAACCGCTCGCAGCACCTGACCATGGGCGCCTGGTACGGCCTGCAGCTCTGGCGGTCCGGCGGCTTCCAGGCCGACAGCGACGGCGTGGTCTCCTACTCCTGGATCTCGCCGCGGGCCAAGGAGTACCTGCAGATGATGCAGGACCTCTACACCGAGGGCATCCTGGACCCGGACTTCATGCAGATGAACACGGAGAAGTTCGTCGCCCGCATGAACAGCAACCTGGCCGGCGCCACCATCGGCTACATGGGCACCGCCGCGTCCTACAACGAGACGTACGACCCGGCGCCGGGCGCGGAGCTGATCAGCCTGCCGGTCCTGATCGGGCCGCATGGGGATCAGTTCATGGAGCTGGCACCCGGCGTGGACATCCCGACCTCGATCTCGCGCGACGCCGACCCGGTGGCCGCGATCATCATCTACGACACGGCGCGCAGCCCCGAGGGCGGCGTCAACAACCTGTGGGGCATCGAGGGCGAGACCTGGGTGTGGGGTGAAGACGGAAAGCGGACGTGGGCCGACAAGCTCGTCAACAATCCCGACGGCCTCAGCACCGGGCAGGCGTTCAGCGCCATGGGCGGCCGCCGCAACTTCCTGCGCGGTCACTCCTACGACAGTTGGGAGGCGCAGTGGTCGTCCGACCGCTTCGCACCGATGCGCGCGGCGCGACCCTTCCACCGGGTGGACATTCCGTTCACCGAGGGGCTGCAGACGGACCTGGAGGACATCTCCGTGGTCGCCCGCTACATGCCCGACATCCAGACCTACGTCGACGAGAACGTCGCCAAGTTCATGATCGGCGAGCAGAGCATGGACAAGTGGGACGAGTTCGTGGCGACCGTGAAGGAGCTCGGCATCGACCACATCATCGCCGTACGCCAGAAGCAGGCCGACCGCTTCATCGACATCGTCGGCGACCGGTATCCGTGGCGGTAGAGGCGGCCACGGATACGCGTTAACCTCGGGCGATGGTTCCCCTGCGCGGGGGGCCATCGCCCAATTTCATGCGACGACTTGCACACGCCCCCGGCGCCATACGCATCGGCCACTGGCGGCATGCCGCGGACGGGTTCCGGACGCTCGCCTACCCGTTTCGATGCGAGGAGGGCTCGTACGACGTCTACCTGCGGCAGACCGGGTACTGGCCGTCGATCTACTCGCTGGTCCGGGTCCGCGTCGATGACGGACCGTGGGTCGAGTACCAGACGTACCGGACGCTCTCCGAGGGGGATCCCAACAGCCCCGCCATCCTCACCGGCCGGCGGTCCCCGGCCGGCACCGCAACCGCGCGGGCGCAATCAGGCCACTGGTGCATGGTGATGCGCGCCGGGCTGGCGGCCGGCGAGCACACGGTATGGGTCCACCAGCCCATGGAGCCGGGGTACTGCCCGCTGTTCCTGTTCGACCACGTGGAGCTGCGCCCGACGGCGACCACGGCGACCGACTGGCGGTGGGGCATAAGCGAGGGGTACCGGTCCGGGTTGGCCGCGAACCGGCAGATTCGCGCTGCGCTGCGCACCGCCGACGAAGCGCGGCGCTATCAGGAGCGGGTGCGCGCCAACTTCGAGCGGACCGTCGGACCGATGCCGGAACGGGGCGAGCTCCTGGGCCGGACGACGCGCGTCACGCGTCACGCGGGCTTCGCGATCGAACGCCTCTGGTTCCAGAGCCGGCCGGGACTCTACGTGACGGCCAACCTGTATCTGCCGGACCACGCCGCCGGACCGCTGCCGGCCGTCCTCTACGTGCCCGGCCACTCGCCGAACGGCAAGGCGAACGAGCCGTACCAGGTCATCTGCCAGTGCCTGGCGCTCAAGGGCTACGCGGTGCTCAACATCGACCCGGTGGGTCAGGGGGAGCGCGGGCCGTACTACGCGCCCGGCAACAACCACGAGTGCCAGGGCATCCAGGGCTTCCTGCCGCGCGACCTCAATCCCGGGTACTTCATCCACGACGGGATGCGGGCCATCGACTACCTGCAGGCTCGTCCCGAGGTGGACGGCACCCGCATCGCGGTGACCGGCATCTCCGGCGGCGGCGTGCAGACCATGCTGCTCGCCTCCTGGGACCGGCGCGTCACGGGAGCGGTGGCCATGGGCTCGGTGGTGCAGATGGAGTGCCTGCTGTGGAGCAGCTACGACCCGGACGGCACCTTCGACGACGGCATCCGCGAGTACGGATGCACCACCGCGGACCTGGTCGCGTGCATCGCGCCGCGCGGGTTCGTGATCCAGAACGGCGCGCACGATCCCGGGTTCCCGGTCGGCAGCGGGCGGCGCGTCTACCGGGACGTGAAGGGCGTGTGGGCGGCGTTCGGAGCGGAGGACCGGGTCGCCTGCGACGCGCCGGACGCCGGCCACGAGGTCAACCGCGCGATGCGGCGCAACGTGTACCGGTGGTTGAACCGCTGGCTCGACAACGAGGCTGCCGGCCTGGACGATCCGCCGGTCGAGGTCCTGGACGAGCGGGACCTGCAGGTGACGGCGTCGGGGCTGGTGGACACCGACTTCGCGGATGCGGCGTCGGTGTGGAGCCTGCGCACGGCCATCGTCGAGCGTCAGGCCGGCGCGCTGGAGCGGCGCCGCCGGGACGCGCTGGCGTCTTCCGACCGGGCGCGGAGCTACGCCGCGGCGGTGCGCGACGCGCTGCGCGGCGTCCTGAAGATCGGGTCCCCGAGCCGCGACTGCGCCGACGTGATGCGCGTCGCCGGCGACCGTGCCGCTGGCGACCGTGCCGCTGGCGACCCTGCTCCCGGCGACCGTGCCGCCGGCGACGCTGTTTTCGGATCGGCCGCGGAGCGCTTGTGGTTCGACACCGAGCCGCCGATGCGGATCTCGGCGGATCTCCGGCTGCCCGCTGCCGGTGAGGCATCAGCCGCGCGCGCGCCGGCCCTCGTGTACCTGAACCAGCGGTCCGCCGATCCGCACGCGGCGTGGCTGGAGCCGGTGCTGGAAAGCGGGTGGGCGGTGCTGGCCGTGCACGCGCGCTGCAACCGCGTCGAGCGCGGCACCTCGGCCGTCTATGCCGGCCGCTATCCGCTGGCGATGAAGGCGGCCGACCTGCTGCGCGCCGCCGAGGTGCTGCGGGCCTGCGACGGCATCGACCCCGAGCGGCTGTTCTACGTGGGCGCGGACGGCCATGCCGGCATCGCCGCCCTGTTCGCGGCGCTGCTCGACGAGCGCGCCGGCGGCGCCGCGGCCTGCATGCTGCTGGCGTCGTTCCGGGAGTTCCTGGACGACAAGGCGTGCCGCGTGCCGGACTGCGCGGAGATCGCGTTCCTGCCGGGCGCCCTGGAAGGCTTCGACATCCCCGACCTGGCGGCGGCCATGGCGCCGCGCCCGCTGCTGCTCATGGGTGCCCGCCGCGGCGGGCTGGGCTTCGCGGGCCGCCTGTACGGGACCATGCAGGCGGGCGACCGCCACACCCCCGGCCCGGACGTGTCCGAGCTGTCGGCCGATGTCCTGTGCCGGTGGCTGGATCGGCTGGACCGTTGAGGACGCCGGGGAGGCAGGATGAGCCGGAGCTGTTCGCGATTCTCGTGTTGTACGTACCGAAGGAGGCAGTGAACATGTATGGAGATAGAGAGCGGCTGGACATCAAGCCGGAGTGCCCGCAGCTCTTCGTGGACGATCACCTGATCGACACCATGAGCGGCATCACGCCGGTGCTGCATCAGCCGGAGAAGGTGCCGCCGGAGCAGGCCGCAGAGGT
This sequence comes from Spirochaetia bacterium, assembly GCA_963662775.1. GTDB lineage: Bacteria > Spirochaetota > Spirochaetia > SZUA-6 > Bin103 > CATQHW01. The sequence goes on along the minus strand of OY759747.1, from coordinate 6,300,329 downwards.
GCGTTCGACGCCGGCCGTGCCCGGCGGCGTGGTCACCCCCCGGGAGCTCGGACACTACTCCTTCCCGGCGCTGCAGCACACCGACGAGTCGGGCCGCGCGAGCGATCCGCCGGCCTGGACCTTCTCCCCCGAGGACATCCCCGGCCTGTACGACCCGCGCACCCCGACCCGCCGGCCGATCCACGTGCGCTTCTGCTGGGAGGCCAAGGGAGAGGGAGGCTACGGACTGCACCGGGCGGTGAGCTACGACGGCGCCGACTGGGGCCCCTGGCAGCTCGTCTGGCCGCGGCTGAACGACGGCCCGGGCGAGTGCCACTCGCTGTTCTGGGACTACCGCAAGGGGTGCCTGGTGGACATGGTGCGGATGGGCAGCAACTACCCGCACGGCCGCACCATGGGGCGCGGCGAGAGCCCGGACTTCGGCCTGCACTGGACGCCGCCGGTACGGGTGCTGACCGAGGACGCGGACGATCCGGAGGACACGCAGGTCTACAACGTCGAGGCCGGCATCTACGCCGGCGTCTACCTGGCGGTCGTGCACCTCTACCGCACCGAGTCCGGCCTCTGCTTCCCGCAACTCGCCACGAGCCGCGACGGCTACCGGTTCTCCCGTTCGTTCCGCGAGCCGTTCCTGCCGCTGGGCCCCGAGGGCGGACCGGAGGGCGGCATGATCTGGTGCGGGTATCCGGTGTTCGACGGCGAGCGGCTCCGCCTCACCTATTCCGCCGTTCGCGAGACGCACAACATGCAGATCGTCTCCCCCCGGGTGGAGGGAGCCGCCTACCTGCGCAAGGACGGCTTCGTGTCGCTCGACTCTGGCGATCACGTGGGGACCGTGGTCACCAGGCCGTTCCGCTGTCCAGCACGGGACACCTTCCCACTGAGCGGGACGCTGTCGCTGTTCGTCAACGCGGCGGTGCGGGAAGGAGGCGAGCTGCGGGTCAGTATCCTCGACCAGCATGGCGCGTGCATCGTCGCGCGCGAGAAGCTGCCGCTGGACGCCGCCCACGCCGACGTCATCACCGGCGATCATCTGCACAAGTTGGTGAGCTGGAAGGGGGTCAGCGACGTCGCGGCGCTGAACGTCTACGCGCGGGCGATCCGTATCCGCTTCGACATGACCGACGCGTCGCTCTACTCGTTCGGGTTCTACGAGTACCACGGCACCGCGGACAAGCCGGTGCTGCGCGTGCAGGACACGACGATCCAGGAGGAGTGAGGGAGCCGTGGGCGGCGTGAGGGCGCCGTGAACGCCGCGGTGGCGGCCGTATTCGACGGCGTCGACTCCGAGATCCGCCGGACGGCCGGCGGGTACCTGCGCGAGTGCCTGCGCGAGATCGGCTGCACGCTCAGGACGGGACGCGGCGCCGCGGCGCAGGCCGTCATCCACTGCCGGGTGTCCGGCGACGGCGACGGGGCTCGTGCGCGCCAGCTCGTGCCGGACCCGGCGCGGGAGGGATACGAGGTCGCCACATCGGATGCCGCGACCGGGTCCACGATCGAGGTCAACTCGCCCACCTCCCGCGGCGTGCTGTACGGGGTCTGCCGCCTCGTGGAGGAGATCCGCCGGCGCCGCGCCCTGCCGGACGCGTTGCTTGTGCGGACGGCACCGCAGCTCGCCATCCGCGAGTGGAGCACGCTGATGCTGCAGGGCGGGTTCAACCTGCCGGCCGGCGGGGCGTTCGACCGGCCGCTGTCGGAGCTGGAAGCGGCCGTGAACCGGGTGATCGACCGGGCGCCGTTCTACGGCATCAACCGGTTGCAGCTTCCGGGGCGGCCGGGGGAGGGCATGGACATCGACTGGCTGATCCCCTACCGCTTCCTCCCCCGCCTGGGCAGGGCCGACACGCCGGCGTTGCGCGAGCGCCGCGACATGCTGCGCCGCATCGCCGCGCGGGCGCACGCGCACGGACTGGAGCTGCTGGTCTGGGACCACGAGCTGGTGTTCCCGGATGATATCGAGGCGAGCTATCCCGAGTGCGGCGGCACGGAGTTCCCGGTGTGCTTCTCCAAGCCGTTCTGGGACGAGTTCATCGCCTGCAAGCTGGAGGAGTTCTTCCGGCTGGTGCCGGAGGTGGACGGCGTCAACCTGACGTTCGAGGAGACGCTGCGCGGGTACAACATCCTGCGCGACGAGGGCTGCCGCTGCCGCGCGTGCCGGACGGCGTCGGTGGCCGACAAGCTGAGCCGGGTGTTCGACGCCTTCCAAGGGGTGTGCGCGCGGCTGGGCAGGGTGTTCGAGGCCAGGACCTACGCCCTGGAACGGGAGCGGCAGGGCGACATGATCGCCGCCGCCGGCCGCCTCACGGACGCCGTGGTGATGACCAAGTACACGCCGGCGGACTTTCGCGGCGTGGACTACCCGCACAACCCGCTGATCGGGATGTTTCCGGCCGTCCCGCAGATCGTGGAGTTCACCCTGACGCCGGAGTGCAACGGCTTCGGCTACGTGCCGGCGCTGCTCGGCGACTTCTACCGCGACCGGATCGCGTATGCGCGCAGCCAGGGCGCGGCCGGCTGTGTCGGCCGGGTGGACTACCACCTGCAGAACTCGCACGCGGCGTTCTTCACCGCCGGGCCGCCGGTGCTCACCTTCGACACCGAGAACGACTTCAACGTGCACCTGTTCAGCCGGCTGCTGTGGGATCCCGCGGCCGATACGGATGTCCTGTGGGGCGAGTGGGCGGGGGCGCGGTACGGGGAGCGGGCGCCCGATCTGCTGGCGGCGCCCCTCTTGAGCACCCGCACCATCACGCAGGGCATCTACTACGTGAAGGGGCTGCACGCGCTCAGCCAACTGGACCAGGTCGCGGAACTGGAGCAGATCACGTGGGAGATCGACGACAACTTCCTGCGCCGCTTCAATCCGGGGGAGCCCGCGATCGAGTGGCTTACCGCCGAGCTGCTCGACCCCTCGGAGAAGACGATCCGGGAGGTGCTCGAGGAGAAGGACCGCGCCGTGGCGCTGGCGGCCGCGGCGTGGCGGGAGGTCGAGCGCGCTGCCGACGTGCTGCCGGGGCCGCGCATGCGGCAGCTCCGGCGACGGTTCGCGCTGCTGCACGACACGGCACGACTGTGGCGATGGATCGCCGAGTGCTACTTCCGCCTGCGGGCGGCGGCGCGCGGCACGATCCCGCCGGAGCGCAATGAGCCGGCCCTGGACCGCGCGCTGCTGGGCATGATCGAGCAGGCGGTCGGCATGGAGGACCGCCACGGCAAGGTGTATCCGGTGTACAACGCCTGCCGTGGCATCACCGGCTACCGGTTCGTGCTGGAGGTCGTGCACGCGCGCGCCGGCTGGTCGGCGGACGGCGCGGACGACCTGTGGTACGAGCTGGTCGAGGCGGCGAAGCGCCGGCCCGATTCCCGGTCAGGCAGGGTCGCCGCCGATTCCGCCGTCGTCGCGATCGAGCTCGCCGGACGGTGGCTGTGCGTGAGCGGCCGCGAGGGCCCGCCCGCCCGCTATCCGCTGCCGGTGGAAGCGGCGCCCGTTCGCCTCGACGAGCCGGGCGCGTGCGCGCTGGGCGTGCGCAGGGGCAGGCGGGCGCTGCACCTGGAAGTCGTGGAGGGGCACCGATGAGTTCCGACGGTTCGCCGCGGGGACTGCGCGGCGCGCTCCGGGTCGTACGGCGGGACGGCGAGCTCGCCGTGGACGGCGGCAGCTTCGAGATCCGGTTCCGTGACGGATTGCCGGCCGCGGCGGCGGTCGACGACGGCCGCGAGCCGGTCGCCGTGGGACCCGCGGACGGCGCCCTGGTGGCATACGAGCTGGTGGACGAACGGCGCGGCGCCACGCTGCCGCGGCTGGAGGGCGCCGAGACCGCGGTGTCGAAGGAGGCGCCGGACGAGGTGTGCGTCACCGTGCGCGGCCGGCTGGCCTTCGAGGACGGCTCGGCGCCGGTCGACGTCGAGCAGTCGATCCGGGTGTTCGATTGCGGGGTGCTGTTCTGCGACCTGCACCTGTGGGTCAGGCCCGGCGAGTCGCTGCTGATCACCAGGGCCTCGCTGGCGCTGCGCCTGGCGGGAGCGCTCGCCAGCCTGGGCAAGTACCGCTGGGGGTACGACCGCCCGGTCCCGGACCCGGGCGTGGAGGTGGAGCGGCCGGTCCTCTACCTGCCGGCCGGCCGGACCGCGGACGAGGCAGGGACTTTCCATCCGTACCTGGACGTGGCGTGGTCGGTGCGGGAGCACGCGGCGTTCACCAACCGGGCCGGCTTCGTGCTGGAGGAGGGCAGGCCGTTCGGGACCGGGCATCCCGCGGCGTTCGCGCACACGTTCGGCGGGCGCGAGGGTGACTCGCTCGCCTATCGCTGGCACCTCTACCGCGGCAAGCCCCTGCAGGTCGCGGCGCCGTACGCCTACGCCAACCGGTGGGGACTGTCGCTCGCCGGACCGCGCAACAACGAGCGCGGGCGGCGGGAGGCGCAGAACAGCCTGATCGGCGCGCGGGTCTATACGTGGCAGAACGACGGGGTCGGGCACGGCCGCATGGGCGAGAAGGCGTGGTATCCGCGCGACCGGGACATCGACGTCATGGCGGCCAAGGGCGCTGACGTGCTGCTCCTGCACACCGGCTGGATGGATGCCGGCGGCGAAGGCGCGGGCTGGGAAGGGAACTACGTGGTGGCCGACCGCATGGAGATGCGGCGGGTGGTCGCGCGGGCGCACGGCGCCGGCATCCGGGTGGGCTTGTACCTGCGCGGCCTGGAGTACTACGCGCTCGACCGGGACACGCGATGGTTCACGGACTTCCTGACACGCGACTTCGACGGCGTGTACGTGGACTGGTCGTCGTTTCTCTACCAGCCGCACCGCTACCTGCCAGCCTCGGTCCCCGTGTACGGGGAGAAGCTCCAGCACCGGCAGAACAGCACGCGCCGCGCGCATGCCTTCACGCACTTCCTGTACACGCGCAAGCTCCGCCAGCTTGTCGGCCGGGACGGCTTCCTGATCGGCCACCCGGGCTGCCAGCACAAGGAGTACTCCGGGTTCGCGCTCGGCTACTTCGACGCGATGCTGACCGGCGAGAGCGCGGGCACCACCTTCCTGCAAAGCCCCGAGCAGCACGTCTACTACGGCGCGCACTCGGCCTGCGGGGCGCTGGCATGGACGAACACGCACCCGGTGACGCGGGGCCCGAAGGCGACCGCCTACGAGGCCGCGTTCGGAACCGGCCCGCAGATCGTCCTGGGCAGCCGCTATCCGCTCGACCCCGAGGACGAGCGCAACCAGTTCATGGTGCCGCTCTGGCAGCTCCTGTCGAGCGCCGACCTGGCTGCCGCCACGCTGTACGTCCCGCTGGCGTATGGCAGGAAGATCCTGGACTCCCCGCCGGGACTGCACTTCGCGCTCTACCACTTGGCGGACGGCACCCTGCTGCTCACCGGCGCCAACCTGAGCGAGCGCCCGCTCGCCGGCGAGCTCCGCATCGACCTCGACGAGCTGGGTATGACGGGAACCGGGCAGGTGACCGAGTTGCGGCAGGACCTTGCCGGGGACGGCATGCTGCGGCCGGTGCCGGCGGGGGCGAGCACGGGAACGATCGCTGTCGCGGAGATGCAGCCGCTGGAGATTCGCGGCTACCGCTGGTTGCCGGCGTGATCCTGCATCGCAGTCTGCCGGTGGTGGCGCGGCCGGAGGTGCTGGTGGTCGGCGGCGGCTGCGCCGGCACCGCGGCGGCCATCGCCGCGGCACGGTCGGGAGCCGGCACGCTGCTGGTCGAGCGTGCCGGCTACTGCGGCGGGTACGTGACCAACGTGGTCGGACCTTCGCTGGACGGCTTCGTCGACCTCCGCTCGGGCCTGCCGATCGTCGGCGGGGTGGTGCTGGACCTGGTTCGGGCGGCGGCGCGCGCGGACGTGCCGCTCGACGATCCGGAGCGGGTGGCGGCGACGCGGTTCCGTTTCAACACCGAGCTTGGCCACAATCGGACGGTCGCCGACCGGCACGCGATCCGCTTCGACCTGGAGCGCTTCAAGCTGGCGGCCGACCGGCTACTCACGGAGGCCGGCGCGCGCGTGCTGTACCACACCACGGTGGCCGACGTGCTCCGGGACGGGGCGCGGGTCACCGGCGTGGTGATCGCCAACAAGGCGGGGCTGCAGGTAGTGCGCCCGCGCGCGGTGGTGGACACCTCCGGCGACGCCGACGTGGTGGCGTTCGCCGGAGCGCCGTTCGAACTGGATGCGTCGGCGCCGCAGCCCATGAGCCTGCACTTCCGCGTGGGTCGGCTGCGGGCCGACGCCGAGTTGCGCGACGCGTGCGGAACGGTGCTGGCCGAGGCGCACGCTGCCGGCCGCATCGGCCTCTACGGCGGCCCGTGGATGGGCCGCGTCGAGAATGACGACATCTACTTCAACGCCACCCGCCTGGCCGGCAATCCGGTCGACCCCGACGACCTGACCGCGGCGGAGATGCAGGGGCGCCGCGACGTGCGGACGATGTTCGAGCTGTTCAAGGAACGGTTGCCGGCGTTTTGCGACGCCTACCTGGTGAGCACCGGACCGGCGGTGGGGGTGCGCGAGTCGCGCCGCATCCGCTGCGACGATCCACTGCGCGCGGACGCGATCGCCGCGGCCGAGCCGCGCGACGACGCGGTCTGCCTGGGCGGCTGGTGGCTGGACCGCCATCCGGCCGGCTCCTCCGGCTACCACCCGCACCTGCCGGTGCGCCCCTATGACATCGGCTACGCCACGCTGGTCCCGCAGGAGCTCGACAACGTCTGGGTGGCCGGGCGCTGCCACGGCGCCGAGCAGGCCGCGCTCGCCTCCAGCCGCGTCACCGTCACCTGCATGGCGATGGGACAGGCAGCCGGCACCGCCGCGGCTCTGGCGGCGCGACAGGACGTTGCCGCGCGAGAGCTGGACGTGCCGGGGCTGCAGCGCCGGCTGGCCGGCGACGGCGCCGTCATCCTGGACCGCGCCGATGCGGTACGCGAGGCGGGCGACGCGCTGGGCGAGGTGTCCATCGACGCCAGCCACTGAACGGCGCAACGCCCGACGGCGGACTACGAGGCCCGGTCGGCAAAGAAGGGGTTCGGATCTCCTGCTTGCTTCAGCGCGGCAGCCAACCACAGGTACTTGTTCATTTCGCTCAGACGCGAACGCCAACTGTCGGCATAGAAGTGGACATAGCGGCGGAAAAACGCCTCCGTCTCCTGCCTGACGCCGTCCAGATAGCCCGGGATCAGGAACCACGGCTGGTCGGTGTACTGGTGCAGCCCGTGCCGGGAGAGGTCCTCACGAGCCGTTCGTACCTTGCGGTACACGACCATGAAGGTGCGGCGCAGCTTGTCGGCGTGATAGCGCCCGCGATGCACGATGAGGGCGTTGAACAACACCGCGTCTCCCGGGGAGAGCACCATTTTCGCCGCGTTCGGCATCTCGTTGGAGCGGTTGTGGGCGCGGTCGTCATCCACGCAGATACGGCGCTCGGCGTCAGTGTAATCGCGGCCGTGCGACCCCGGCACGAGCTCGAAGTCGTCACTGGGAACGAGCGCGATCTGGACCGACACGCCGATGCCGGTCTTCTTGTCGCGCGGATCCGGCCACTCGCCCAGGCTGTCCTTGTGCCAGAAGCCGTCTTCGCTCACTCCCGTCGGGTCGAAGTAAAGACTCGTCGCGGAGAACAGGAACTCCTCTCCGAGCGCAGCCTCGACGGCTTCGATCAACCTCGGCTCGGCAACGGAGTCAAGCAGGTACGCCAGATCGCCGGGGGACTCCCGGTGGTACTCGGGATGGTTGAGGTGGCGCATGTAGTTCGAAAGCGGCCCGACCGGCGGGTTGTCGGTCTGAGGAGCACGCCGCCACTGCTCCAGCACGCGATTGCAGATGGCGAGTAGTCGTGCGACTCGCTCCTGGTCGTAGACGCCCCGGACGATGGCATACCCGTGCGTCCTGTAGTGACGGCTGATCTCTTCGTTCATCTGTATTCTCCCTTCATCGCAGCGTACTGGAGTCTCGTGCTCCACGAAACCGACGTAGCTCGGGCTCACCGACGGATCAGGACGATCTGCTCGGGAGTGCGGCTCACCGTGTAGGTGGCGCCGGACGGAACGGCCGCGAAGCGGGAGACCAGGCCGTCCGCCACTCCAACTCGCCGGCGCCGTTCGCCTCGTTCCTGGTGTTCACGCCGGCAGGTCTCGGGGCACTTCCACGCGCTGTCCGGTTCGCGCGGACGCATAGCAGGCATCGATGACCTGCAGCACGCGCAGGGCGTCCTCGACCGTGATCTGCGGCTCCGTTCCGATTTGCACACCGCGAATGAAGTCCTGGATCCAGTTGAACATCCACAGGCCGCCGCGGGTATATCCCGGTGGGCTGGGGGCCAGCGCGTACTCGAACGTCCTGTCTGGAGCGTCGCTCCATTCTGCAGAGGAACTCCTGACCTCCAGTCGGGGTGAGCCTATGGGTGTCCAGGTGGCCTCACCGTCCAGTCCGCGAAACACCATGCTGCTGTCATAGGGTCGGGTCGTGCTCTGCAGGTAGCCCGCGTGGATGGTGCCCATCGCGCCGTTGTGAAACTCGAGCGCGGCGGTTATCACGTCTTCGAGGGGCTCTTCGATGTGCCCGACCGGTCGTCCCATCATCGCCTGCACGGCCTTCACCTCGTCTCCCATGAGGAAGCGCATCACATCGATGTAGTGCCCGCCCAGCATGTGCAGCACGCCGCCACCTTCAGCTTCTCTGCTATACAGGAAACTCGACGGGTCGCGGACCCCGGACCGTACCTGTCCGGTGATCAGACGGACTTCCAGATCGAGCGGCCTTCCCAGGACTCCCCGCTCGATGAGCCGCCTCAGGTCGCGGGCAACCGGGTTGAAGCGGTGCGGATATCCGGGCAGCACCTTCACCCGGTGCCGGCGTACGGCGCGCACCAGCTCGGCGAGATCCGCGGAGGTTCTGGCGAACTGCTTCTCCATGTAGAAGTGCTTTCCCGCTTCGGCCAGCTTGACCCCCGCCCGTGGTACATCGGCCGCCGGCAGGACCACCCAGGCGAGTTCGAAGTCTTCATGCTCGATGAGGTCGTCCACGCTCGTATGGATCCCGGCAGCCGGGTAGTGCCGGCGTGCCTCCTGCAGCCGCGCCGGGTCCGCTCCCTCGCAGAAGGCGACGATCTCCACGCCGGCGGAATGCTGCAGGGTGTGGAGGTACCCCGGATTCTGTGGGCCAAAGCTGCCGACGTGATCGTGGCGAAGTCCGACGATCGCGGTTCTCACGATCCTGTCGCGATCCATCGATCGTTCTCGAAACCGCCCGTCCGCGAGTCTGGCAGGGAAGCGCTATTCAGCGAGCTTTGGCTCGCGCCACCGGTGCCCACTCTGCCAGGCATCCCGGCTGATTCGATGCAGGCGCACGGAGCTGTCCTCGAGGGGCAGCTCGATCCGTTTGCCCCCGTGGAGATGTGACTCCAGGATCGCCACCGCGATCTCGACGCCGTGACGCGCCGACTCCACCCCGCCGAGGGGCGGATGGCCGGTGTCGAGCGCTCGCACGAGGTCGAGGATCAGGTTCGACGTGGGGCTCTGGCGCGGCGACGAGGGAAACTGCCGGGGCTGCCGGTCGCGAGCCTTGCCTGTACGCATGACCCAAGCTCCCGTGTCGTTGTAGGTACCCATCATGCCGCCTTCGCAGTGGGCCTGATACTCGTAGCCGTTGGTGTTCAACAGATAGAGGGTGACGCCGTTTGCGAAGAAAACGATACCGCTACCGCCGGGGTCCTCCCGATAGACGTCGCCCTCGCGAGGCGGCACCGACCGCTGATCGCTGCCCTGAACCCACAGCGCCGGCGCGTCGCCGTTCAGATATTGGGCCAAGTCTATCGTATGGCAGCCGTGGTCGAACAAGCCGGAAGCGTAGGTCATCACCAGGTTCTGGAGAGCCCCCAGCTCGCCGCCGCCGATGATCTCCCGCATCTTCCAGAAGCCGGGGTGGAAGCGACGCTGCGCGCCCATGTTGAACACGACACCGTTGAGCCGGCAGGCACGAGCCATGGCGTTGGCTTCGCCCAGGGAAGCGGCCATGCCTTTCTCGCAGTAGATCGCCTTCACCCCGTTCTCGGCGGCGTGGATCACGATATCGGCGTGGTGCTCGACGTGGGTGGCGACACTCACCATGTCGAGCTCTTCTCGGGCGATCATCTCCTTGTAGTCGGTGTACTGTCGCTTCCGATCCACCGAATACCTGGTCCCGAACGCTTCCATGAGGTCACGACGGAAGTCCGAGCACGCTACCAGATCGGTCCGGTCGCACGCCAGAAAACCGCCGCCGTGGGAATAGGGAGGCACGAAGCCGGGGGTCCCGGCCACCTCATTGTCGATGAAGCCACCCATTCGCCCGCATCCGATGACGGCCGCACGGTATGTCGTCACGGCTGGTTGGTGGGACCGATTCGGTCGGCGGTGAGCTCGGGGACCACGTTGGTATCATAGTAAACTGGGGAAGGGATGCCGATGGCAACGGACATGCCGAGCCGGACCATCCAGATTCAGCGCCGGATCAACCGGATCTGCGCAGCGGTGCGCTGTACCTTGTAGGTGGCGCCGGCCGGCACGGCCGCGAAGCGGGAGACCAGGCCGTCCGGCCACTCGACTCGAAGCTCGTCGACGGAAGCTCCGGCGGCGTGGCCGGCGCCCAGGCCGAAGTGCGCCGAGCGCTCCGAGCTGGTCAGGTAGCCGGCGCCGCCGAACATGGGGCGCACTTGCTCGACGCCCCCGGTGGTGACGACGACCCGTGCTCCGAAGCCGTCCGGCGCGACGGCGGGATCGCCCGTGGTTTCCAGGAACACGCGCAGCCAGCCGCCGGCGGCCGGGCGGCCGGGGTGAATGGCGTCGTTGCGCAGCAGCGCGGGCCGGCCCTCGTTGTTGAAAATGACGATGTCCTGGTCGCCGTCGTCGTCATAGTCCAGGTGCACCATGCCGCGGCCCTGGCCGCGGTGCGCGAAGCCGGCCGGACCGGTGCGGTCGGCGAACAGCGGCAGGTCGGGATCGAGCCGTCGTTCCATGTTCCCGAACAGCACGCTGCGCTGATCCGCCCACTCCGGAAAGCCCTCACCGTTCGCCTCGTTCCAGCCGCCGGTGGCGGCGATGTCCAGCCGGCCGTCCAGATCGTGGTCGATCGCGACCGCCCCCCAGCCCCAGCCGCCGCGCTTGACCTTTGCATCGGTGGCGATCTCCGCGAACGTGCCGTCGCCCCGGTTGAGGTAGAGCTTGTTTCCGGTCCCGCCCGACTTGGGTGGCGGGTGCGCGGTGTGGATGGAGGTGACGTACCAGTCCAGGCTGCCGTCGCTGTCGAAGTCGCCGGCGGTGGCGCCCATTCCGTTCTCGTCCAGCCCGGCGCCGGACGGCGCGGTCCGCTCTGCGAAGGTGCCGTCGCCGCGGTTCACGTAGTAGCGGCTGGTGCCGAAGTCGGCGGCCAGCAGCAGCTCCGGGTAACGGTCGCCGTTCGCGTCCACGAAGATCGGCGTGAACGCGCGCACCCCCGGGCTGGCGACGCCCGCAGCATGCGTCACGTCGGTGAAGCGCGGCACGCCGTCGACGACGCCGTCGTTGCGGAACAGCGTGTTGCCGTCCACCTCGCCCGACCAGGCAGCCACGAACAGGTCCAGGTCGCCGTCCAGGTCGTAGTCGCCGAACGAACCGCCCATGCCCGACTCGATGCCGGCCGAGGTGACGGCGACGCCGGCCGGGCGGCCGATCTCCGTGAAGCGGACCACTCCCCCTCTACCGGTCGGGCCGTCGTTGCGGTACAGCAGGTGGAATCCGGGCCGCGGCTCACCCGCCGGCCCGTGGCTGGTCACGAACAGGTCGGGATCGCCGTCTCCGTCGACGTCGGCGGCCGCCGCGCCCTGGCCGCGATGGACGCGCGCCACGCCCGCGGCCCTGGCCACGTCGGTGAAGGTGCCGTCCCCGTCGTTGCGGTACAGCCGGTCGGGGGCGCCGCCGCTGGTGACCATGAACAGGTCCTGGTCTCCGTCTCCGTCGAAGTCGAGGACGGCGCCGCCGCCGGACATGGCCGTGCGGCTCCAGGACAGCGGCGCGTGCAGATGAATCAGTCCGGTCGCCTCCGGGCACAGGTTCCGCTCTCTCGGACAGGTCGCGAACGGAGGCGGTTCGCCGGTGGCGGACGTGGTGACCAGCAGCAGCGCCAGCGCCGCGCCGGTCGCGCCCCGCCTCACCGCTGGAATCGAATGCGTGGGTCCAGCATGGCCAGCAGCAGGTCGGATATCAGGGTGCCGACGACCGTCAGGGCGGCCAGGATCATCACCACCGAGCCGGCCAGGAACATGTCCTGCTTGAGCAGCCCTTCCAGCATCAGCGGTCCGATGGTCGGGATGCCCACCACCTGCGCCACCAGGACCTCGCCCGAGAAGACCGCCGGCAGCCGCCAGCTTATGCCGGCGATCCACGGGTTGGCTGCCATGCGGATCGGATACTTGACCAGCAGGCGCGTCTCCGGCACGCCCTTGGCGCGGGCGGTGGTCACGAACGGCATGCGGAGCTGGTCCAGCACGTTGGCGCGGATCACCCTGATCTCGCCTCCCAGCGCCTCGGCGCCCAGCACCACCAGCGGCACCCAGATGTGCGCCAGGAAGTCCAGGAACTTGGCGAAGCTGAACGGCTGATCCAGGTATTCCATGGAGAACAGCCCACCGGGCACGAACGCGAACCACCGGAACGCCAGGAAGATCAGGACGAGCGCGAACAGGAAGTTGGGCACCGCCATCAGGAAGAAGGCGACGAAGCTGAACAGGTTGTCGAACAGCGAGTACTGCCGGATCGCCGCGCCCACGCCCACCGGCCAGGAGAGGCTCGAGGCCAACAGAATGGTCAGCACCGAGATCAGCGCGGTGATGGCGATGCGGTCGTCTATGAGTTGGCGCACCGGCTTGCGATAGGTGAGGGAGAAGCCGAAGTCGCCGCGGACGAAACGGCTGATCCAGCGCCCGTAGCGCACCGGCAGCGGCTCGCCGTATCCGTAGGACACGCGCAGGTTCTCGGTCATCGCCTTGATCTCGTCTGCGGACAGCTCCTCTCCGGCCGCCTGCATGCGGCCGACGATGGTGGTGGCGATGTCACCCGGCGGCAACTCGATGATGATGAACGACACGACCGACACCAGCCACAGGGTCGGGATCATGATCAGCAGGCGCCGCGCAATGAAGGAGAGCATGTCGGTTCGCAAGGAGTCTGTCGGATTTGCCGCGGGAGCGGGAAGGCCGACAGACTCCGACGCGCAGGAGGGGATGGGCCAGGAGCGGAGCCGGAGGCGACGGTCTTGGGGCGCTACCGGTAGGGGTCGGCGGCGTCCCGCAGGCCGTCGCCCAGGAACTGGAAGGCCACCACGATCACGATCACCAGCAGCACCGGCAGCAGCAACCACGGGCGGGTGCCGATCGACTGCACGTTCTGAGCTCCCTGCAGGAGCACTCCCCAGCTTATCGCTGGCTCGCGCAGGCCCAGGCCCAGGAAGCTGAGCGCCGTCTCCCCCAGGATCATGCCGGGGATGCGGTTCGAGCCCTCCACGATCAGGTGGCTGTAGAAGGACGGCAGCATGTGCCGGAACAGCAGCCGGCGCGTCGGGGCGCCGTCCAGCTTGGCGGCCAAGGTGAACTCCTCCTCGCGCAGCGCCAGGAAGCGGCTGCGGACCAGGCGCGCCAAGCCGGTCCAGCCGAGGATCGAGACGATCAGCGTGATCGCGAAGTAGACCTGGACGATGGACCAGTGCAGCGGCAGGGAAGCGGACAAAGCCATCCACAGCGGGATGGTGGGAAATGCCAGCAGCACCTCGATGATGCGCTGGATCACCGTGTCGACCGCCCCGCCGAAGTAGCCGGAGACGCCGCCGATGGCGATGCCCAGCACCCAGGTGATGATCAGTGCCAGGATGCCGATCGACAGCGACAGCGTGGCGCCGTGCACCATGCGCGAGTACAGGCAGCGTCCCGAGCCGTCGGTGCCGAGCGGAAACCAGCGCGTTTCGTCGCTGCCGGTGCCGAGCAGGTGGATGTCGGTCTCGATCAGGAACAGCAGCTTGTACGGGTCGCCCCGCGCGAACAGCAGCAGCGGCGCCTCGCTCTCCGGCACCGGGAAGAAATCGCGCTCGAAGGTCTGAAAGTTGAGCTTGCTGGTCACGCGGTAGACGACCGGCCGGAACCGACCCTCCGTGTCGAACAGCCGGAACGCACCCAGCTTGCCGCCCAACTCGGGCGGCAGGTACTGCATGCCGGGACGGCGATCGACCGGGTCGTTCAGGGCGAAAAAGCCGGCGAAGATGGCGACGAAGTAGAACCAGCCGATGACCAGCATCCCCCAGACCGCCCACCGGTGGCTGCGGAACTTCAGCCATATCAGCCGCCATTGGGTGGCGGTGTAGTAGTCCTGTTCCCGCTGGCGGGCGCCCTCGACCGGTCGATCGTCAGCCATGGGACGGCCCGTCCGGGCCGCTGAGTCCTCGCCTTGAAAGCTGCAGAGACGAGAAGACCCGCCCTGGGGGCGGGTCTTCTCCGGGTCGCGTCAAGCGGAGTCCTCTATTCGAACCACATGCCCAGCCAGGGACGGTCGCCGGTGGCCGGATTGATGCCGTGCGCGCCGGGCTGCAGGATCCACAGCTCGGGCGGCCAGGCGTGGTGGCCGACCACCCACAGGTCGTAGGCGCCGTTCTCCTGCCACGCCCGGTACAGCGCCGCCAGCTCGTCGCCGGTGGCGCTCTTGAGACCCTGCCAGATCGCGTAGTTCTCCTTGATGCGGTCGGGCGGCTCCTCGCCCTTGGCGCCGTCGGAGGCCAGCCAGTCATGCCAGCCGATCGCCCAGGTCGGCTGCTGTCCGGGGAACGAGCCCCCTTCGTGGGTCGGCGCCGCGCACTGCATCGACTCCGGCCAGCGGTGGATCTGCACGTCGCACGACTGCGCCACCCAGATCTCCCAGGAGCCTTCCTTCTGGATCTGCGGCGCGCCGCCCCAGTCGACGGTGCGCACGTTGCCCTTCAGACCGATCAGGTGCAGCTCTTCCAGGATGATGTTGGCCGTCGGGATCCATTGGGCCTCCTCCGGGTGCACGGTCATGGCGAAGGTGATCGCCTTGCCGTCCGGGCCGAGCCGGAAGCCGTCGGCGTCACGATTGGTCAGGCCCAATTCGTCGAGCAGGGCGTTGGCCTTGTCCAGGTCGCGGTCCAGCCAGTCATGCTCGTGGATTACCGGCGTGTACCAGCGATGCTCCGCGTTGACGATGCCGCCGCCGGTGGCCAGCGGCACCACCTGCCCCTGGTAGACGATGTCGCCGATTTTCTGGCGCGGCACGAAGTAGGACCAGGCCAGCCGGAAGCGGCGGTCGCGGAACAGGGTGCGCTTGAACTCGTCCTCGGCGCTCATGTTGAAGGCGGTGATGCCGGAGGACAGGCCGTCGTTGCGCACGATCTTGATGACGTGCATCTGGATCCTGCCGCGGTCAGCCTCCGCCTTGGCCAGCTCGATCGCGTCGAGCGGCAGGGGCATCATCGTGACCTCGCCGGCCAGGGCGCGAAGCTTGCGCGCCTCGGCATCGGGCACCAGCAGGCTACGCCGGCCCCGCGTGTACGGAAGCTGCTTGTCCTCCGCGTCGACCACGAAGAAGTACGGGTTCGGGGTCCAGGTGGCGGGGTTGGCCGGGACGCCGTTCTCGACCACGAAGGGCATCAGCACCGGGACGTCCGGGTTGATCGAGCCGTAGTGGTCCTTGCGGTCATACAGCAGGTTCAACCAGCTCTCCACGCCGGCGGCGGAAACCCTGGCGGCCAGCTCGCTGGCGTCGGCATGCGCCTCGTGGAACTGCCCGAGGTAGTGCTTGGGATAGCCGCCGATCCAGCGCTCGGACGACTGGCCGAGCAGGTCGCCGTCGTAGCTTCGGTTGCCCTCCGGCAGCGTGATGGTGAAGGTGTAGTCGTCCAGGTAATCGATCTGCATGCCGTCGACGATGCCGTTCAGGCGTGACCAGCCGGTCGCGGCGAAATACTCGGCCCGCTGCTGGATGTCCTCCAGGAAGAACTGCATGTCCTCCGTGTCGTAGGGAACGCCGTCGGACCACTTGAGCCCTTCGCGCATGTAGAAGGTCCAGACGGTGTTGTCGGCGTTGGCCTCCCAGCCCTTGAAGCTCCATGGCGAGATGTTGCCGACCTCATCTTCGCGCCCCGCGCGCGCCTCGCCGGTGAGGCCCTGCGTCTCCTCGACGGATCCGGCGACGACGTCCACCCAGCGGTCGGAGTAGCGGCCGGTTTCGTAGGTAGTGAACTCGTCGTCCGGGCCGATGCGGCGCGGTTCGAGCGGCAGCCGTTCGGCGACCGGCGGCAGATCGCCGCGCGCCACCATCTCCGCGAACCACGGCGCTTCCTGGTATTGCTGGCCGATCGCGAGGCCTCCGACGAGGGTCAGGAGTCCTGCCGCCAGCAGTGCTGTGACGTTTCTCAAGGTTCCACTCCTCCTTACTGGTTGGTGTGGGCTGGGTCATTCAATCACCGGCGAGGCCTGCCCGCAAGCCGTCAGCGCCCGCGCGGCACATCCGACCGGACCGCTATTGCGGCCGGATCGTGACCATGCGGGACTGGTTCAGGAAGCACGGACCGGTGACGTACTGGACGGCGTCTTCGTGGATCCGGTAGGCGCCGGCCACGTGGATGTGCCCGCACAGCACGGCGATCAGGTTGTGCGCGGCCAGCAGCCGGCCGATGAACTCGTCCGTGGCTGACTCCGCCTCCGGATCCCCGCACAGGGGTATGGGATCGCCGCTCGATGGCGGCGGCGCGCAGTGCGCGACGGTATCGCCGGGCAGGCGGAACGGCATGTGGGTGAGCAGGACCACGGGCAGACCGCCGGCGAGAGCCTGGTCGAAGAAGGCGAGCTGCTCCGCATCCACCTGGCGCGTGCTGTTGTCGATCGCGACGAAGCGCACGCCGCCCAGATCGAGCGAATTCGCGTGCGGGGACCGGCCGCGATAGAGCGGCAGCAGCGACCGTTCGCGCCATTCACGGCGCAGGTCTTCGTCGCTCCCCGGCAGCCCGGCGTAGCGCCAGTCGTGGTTGCCGGACGTGAACATGCTGTCGCGGCCGGTCGCGACGACCAACCGCTCGACGGCGGCGACCGCGGTGGGCGACGGATAATTGACGTGGTCGCCGGTCAGCGCGATCAGGTCGGGAGCCTCGGCTCGTGCCCGCTCCATCTGCGCCGCGAACGACTGCAGCGTGGGATAGTCGGCGAACAGCCCGTCTATCCGCGCTCCGTGGTGGACGTAGGGCTGATCGACCTCCTCGTGAGGAACGCTGATGTGGGAGTCGGTCACGTGCAGCACGCGCAGCGGTCGCTCGATGCCGGCCACGCCGATCGTCGCCGTGTCGTCGGTCCAGGAGTGGGTGCAGCGTGTCACGGCATTGAGCCCTCAATCCTTGTGTAAATCGCGATCATTGGCATACTATGCCATGCGTAGACTCTGCGGACCATGCCAACGCGCAACGTCGTTCTGACGGATCACCAAGCCCGCTTGGTCGAGCGACTGGTCGACTCCGGCCGTTACCAGAACGCCAGCGAGGTTCTGCGCGAGGGCATCAGGCTTGTCGAGCAACAGGAAGCCGAGCACGCGGCACGTCTTCGCGCGCTGCGCGAGGCCGCCGCCGGAGTCGCCGACCTCGATGCCGGCGACTATCGGACCTTCGAGGCGCTTGAATCGCTGCGTGAGCATCTGGACGGGTTGGTGCGGGAGCTTCGCGTGCTCCACGACCGCATGGACCTGCCGTCAGCCGCAGTTCAGTGAGAGTCTTGGCCGTCGCGTTGGTTCATCCGCCGGAAGGCGTCGCTGGGGACGCTCCGTATAGCGGGACCATGGGGATGTCCGTCTTCGTGAAGTCGTCGCCCTTCGCCAGCAGCCGCTCTCCTCGAACGTGAGCGAGCGCATAGGAGAAGCAGTCGCCGTAGTTGAGTCCCGCCCGATGTCGACCGCGACCGAAGTCGCGAAACGCCCGCCTTGCGACGTTCGCCTGCTGCCTGTCGACGGCAACGATCTCGATGCGGGCGGTCTCGATGAGCAGATCCAGATCCTGTATCCCGACGGCGCCGTAGCGGGACTCCATCACCATCGACGCTTCCACGAGCGTCGCCGTCGAAGCGCAGGGAGATGGCGCCGACGCGATGGCTTCGGCGCAGGCTTCGCGTTCCGGCTCGTCCTGCAGGATTGCGAGGAGCGCCGACGTATCGACGACCATTATCGCGGCGAGGGCAGGCCGGTTTCGTCGTAGCCGAGGATTTCGTCAGGCGACCGACTGTCCAGGAGCGGTTGGCGCGCGCAGTGCAGGCCGATCGCATTGAGCTCGGCAGCCAGGGTCCGCCCGGACCGCTCCCTTCGCAGTCGCTCCAGGCGGTCGCGGAGCGCGTCGCGGACGGCCGTGGTCTTGGTCTCACCGGTTATCTCCGCCAGTTCGCTCGCCAGTCGCTCGGTCTCGGCGTGCCTGATGTTGAGTGCCACCTGTTACTCCTGTAGCTTGCCGTCTATATGGTAACACAGGCGGGTTTGATATAGTGCCTGCAATCGGAGGAAGCATGTACGAGTTCAAGGGCACACGGGAGTCGACCCACCTGTACGAGACGGCGGTGAAGCTGGTGCCCGGCGGCACGCATCTGTATGGCAAGCGGAGCGAGTTTCACGCCTCCGGCTTCTGGCCGGCCTATGTCGAACGGGCGGAAGGTGGGCACTTCTGGGACGTCGACGGGAACGAGTTCATCGACTACAACCTGGGCGCCGGCCCGGTGATGCTCGGGCACGCCTTCCCGCCGGTCATCGAAGCCGTGCAGCGCCAACTGCCGCTGGGGCAACTCTACGCGACCAGCTCTCCGTTGGAGCTGGAGCTCGCGCGCCTGGTCATCGAGCTGGTGCCGTGCGCGGAGATGGTGCGTTATGCCCGCGGCGGGGGCGAGGCGTGCGCGGTCGCCATCCGCATCGCGCGCAGCTACAGCCGCAGGGACAAGGTGCTGTTCTGCGGATACCACGGCTGGCACGACTGGTACATCTCCGCCAACCTGTCCGACAGTGAAACCCTGAACGACCACCTGCGGCCGGGCATCGATCCGCTGGGGGTGCCAGCCGCGCTCGCCGGCACCAGCATCCCGTTCGAGTACAACGACATCGATTCGTTGAGGGCGGCGCTGGACGCCAATCGGGACGAGGTGGCGTGCATCATCCTGGAGCCGGCTCGCACGTACCAGCCCGAGAACGGCTACCTGCACAAGGTGCGGGACATCGCGGACGAGTACGGCGTGGTCTTGATCTTCGACGAGACCGTGACCGGGTTCCGGTACAGCCGGGGCGGCGCACAGGAGTATTTCGGCGTCACGCCGGACATGGGCGTCTTCGGCAAGGCGATGGGCAACGGGTTCCCGCTGACGTGCGTGGCCGGAACGGCCGAGGTGATGATGGCCTGCAAGGACAGCTTCATCAGCAGTTGCTTCTGGGGGGACACCACCAGCCTGGCCGCCGGCGTCGCGGCGTTGACCTTCATTCGCGACCATCCCGTGACCGAGCACCTCTGGTCGATCGGGCAGGAGATTGTGGACGGCGTGGGCGCAGCAGCGCAGCGGATCGGCGTGCCGATCAGGTTCCCGGGCAAGCCGTGCCACCCATTCTGCGGATTCGACATCGACGATCCGGTGTTCGCGAAGGCCATCTCCACGCTCTGGGAACAGGAATTGCTGCGGCGCGGCATCTGCGCCGACGGCATGTTCTACATCTGCTATTCGCACACCACCGAAGACGTGGAGCGTACGGTGGCGGCGGCAACCGAAGCGCTGCCGGTCGTGAAACGGGCGCTCGATGACGGGGACGCCTCCGGATACCTGCAGTCCGCGGAGAGCGCAGCCGGCTTCAAGCGAATGGTCTGAGGCGGGACGATGGATACAGTCGAACAAAGGCGGCTCGGCGCGTACGACGTGGCGGTGCGCGACATTCGGCACGTCCGCATCTTTCACGACCCGAACCGCTACGCCGCGCACGTCAACCGCGGCGGGATCTGGAACTTCGGCGACGGCGAGCTGGCCGTAGCCCACCGGGTGAAGACGGTCGACTACCGGAACGCGGAGTGGCTTGCGGCCGGCGCGCACGACTTCTCCCACCTGCCCGCCGGGGACACGTCGGGCATCATGCTCAACCGGTCACTCGACGGCGGCCGGACGTGGCCGGAGAGCGAGAAGGCGTGGATCTGGAACAACGAGCGGTCGACGGACGAGCTCCTGGAGTGGCTGCGCCCCCGCGAGCCGGATCAGCGCGAGCGGATCGACCTTTCCCAAGCCGATGCGGTCATGCACTTCTCACCCGCCGGGGAGCACCTCCGCTGGCCGTTGGGCGGGGCCATGCGACCGCAACTGGCTCCTGAGGGCAACTTCCATCTCGGCAAGAGACCCTTTTTCAACATGCCCAGCTTCAGCCTGCGCAGCGGGGATCGGGGCCGCACGTGGGAGCGGCATCCGACGCTCATCGAGGGGCCGTCGATCTCGCCCGACACGGGCTTTCTTGCCGCCAACCTCGGCCACGTCGCGTTCGACAACGGGGTCCTCGGCATCGTCGGAACGACCAACCACCGCAACATCTCCTGCTTCTACGTCAGCTACGACAACGGAGTCTCATGGGAGTACGTCAGCGTGGTGGCGCGGGGCGTCGACCCCGACTCGGATTGCGGCTTCACGTACATGGGCGTCCACCGGCTGCCGGACGGACGCCTGATGACCTGCATGCACCGCATGCCGGAGAACTGGCCGTGCGTGGCGTTCTCGGCAGACGACGGCATGAGCTGGACGGAGCCGCGCTACGTCGTGAGCCCCGCCACGCATTGCCCCCTGGACGGCGGTGACGATCCGCCGCACGCGCCACAGGATCGGGGCGATCCACGGTATCGATCCCCGTGTGCGCTGGTGACCCGCGGCGGACGGATCGTGGTCACGTTCGCCAGGCGGTCGATCGGCGGCCCGCGCGGCATCCTGGGCGTGCTGAGCGACGACCTGGGGCAGACGTGGAGCCGGGAGTTCGTGATCCGGGGCGACGCCTATACCTGGGACTGCGGCTATCAACTCCTGACGGAACTGAACGACGGGCGGCTATTCACCGCCTACTACATCACCACGCACGACGGCGGCGAGCCCGTGCCGGAGTACGCCGTCGTCCGGCAGGTGGACGGTACGTTCTTCAGACTCGACTGAGCGGGCCGGGAGTCAGCTCCCGAATGACGTCGTCCGTGGAGCGTACGCGTCCCCACACCTGGTCGAAGAAGCGCAGCACCACCAGGTGAGCCTCGCGGCTCGCGGGAGCCGCGCTGGCGTCCTCGGTCACCGTCACCGCGTATCCCCAGTGGGCCGCCTCGTTGCCGATTCTGAGCAGGCTGTCGTACGTGCGCTGACCGCAGAGGATCAGGTCCCGCACGCCCATCGTGTGGAGGAGGCCGGCAAGGCCCGTGGTGGCAAAGGCGCCTCCTGCCGCCGGCTGCAACACGGTCTCTCCGGTGGCGGGAGCAAGACCGGGAAGCACCGGTCCTGCACCCGGCTGCGCGCCGGTTTCCGGATCGCGGCTGTGGACGTGGAACACGGGAAGGCCGGCGGTGCGGGCTGCCCCCAGCAGGCGGCGGCAGTTTCTCAGAACGGAGGCGAGCGGCTCGCATTCCCACGGCTCCGGCGGCCCCTGCATGTCGACGACGAGCAGGCAGGTCGCATCGGGCGCGGGCCGGTGGTCCCAGACCTCGTGCTTGTTGCCCGTGATGTCGGCCAGGCTGATGGTCGGGGTCAGGTCGGCCTTCGGCGCCGGAGCAGGCGCATCCGCGGTCGGGTTTCCGTTCAACCGGCGGATCACGTCGTCGGATGACCACACCCTCCCCACGAACTGCTGGAAGAGCCTGAGAAACGCGAGGTGTCCCGGCTGGTCACCGGGAGCGGCGCTGGCGTCGTCGGCCATGGTCACGACGTAGCCCCAGCCCGCCGCTTCGATGGCCGTCCCCCCGGCGCATCCGTGGCTGATCTGGCCGCACACCACCAGATCGCGGACGTCCATGTTGTGCAGCAGGCCCGCCAGGCCCGTGGTCGCGAACGCCCCGGCCGACGTCTTCTGCTGGACGATCTCGCCGTGATTCGGCTCCAGCCCCGGCAGCACCGGATGGTCGGCGATGTGGCGCAGGATCCTTCTGCCTCGGTCTCGGACCAGCGCCGTCCAGCGCTTCTTCTCGCGCGACAGCTCGCGGGCGTGGCGGGTCCAGCAGCCCAGCACCACATGGATGACCGGGATCGAACGGGAGCGGCAGGCCGCAAGCAGGCGCCGGCAGTTCGCCGCGGTGTTGCGGAGCGGCTCCTGCCGCCACTCCTCCGGTCTCCCCTGCATGTCGACGATGACCAGCGCGGTCCTGGCGGGATCGAGCGGATCGGCGTACCGGGCCGGAGCGCTGCCGTTGATCTTCGCAAGCGAGACGGCCGCGGTGAGGTCGGCCCGGCCGTCTTTCATCGCGCGCGGCCTGAGCGGGGGCCGATCCTGGCTTGGTCGATGCCGACGATGCTCAGCGCGTGCGCGGGCGAGTCCGGAAGCAGCGAGTAGTCGGCCCGTTGTGGGTTCGCGAAGTGCGGATCGCCGGTCACCGAGTGCCGGTCGAAGCCGCGTTGCTGCCACTCCGCCAGCGCCAGGTGCGCTGCGGCGGTGCGGCCGTCCGCCAGCTCGTCGTGGACGGCCCAGCGGCCGCCTGCGACGCAGTACAGGTTCAGGTCGGAATCGGTGATCGGGTCGTCGGCCCTGACGCCGAGCACCAGGAGCAGGGAAGCCTCCGAGGCGGAGAAGACGATGTTGCCCCGGAAGCGGTTGCCGCGCGTGAAGTTCCGCATCTCCTGCGCGGCCGGGTAGTAGGCGCAGCCGTCGATCACGCGCAGGCCGCAGCTCGTGCAGTCGATGAGGAAGTTGTTCTCCACCACGTTGTTCTTGCCGCCGTTGACCTGGATGCCGATCACGGCTCCGACGACGATGTTCCCGTACACGAAGCAGTTGCTGGTGAAGTCGTCGAGGTACACGCCCCTGGTCTTGGTGACGCTGCCGGCCGACAGGTTGCCGCGCTCATCCTGGGCAAGCCCCCAGGTCTGGCCGATGAAGTTGTGGCGGATGACGTGCCCGGACCGTTCGACGTTTCTGGCGACGTAGGTGCGCGTGACATCCAGGGTGTCCGCCCACGAGTTGATCGCTCCGGTGTCGAATATCTCCAGGCAGGCACGGCGGATGTCGTTGTATTCCAGCACGTTGCGCCCGTATCCGTTGCTGCCCAGGTTGATCGCGTGGTGCGGGACGTCGTGGATGGCGTTGTGCTGCACCGTGGTGCCGTCGCTCAGCCCCAGGAACACGCCGGCCACGAACTTGTTGATCACCCCGCAGTGGTGAATGTCGTTGTCGGCCACCCGATTGTCCACGGGGTGACGGTCCGCCGTACCGATCAGGGTGATGCCGTTGGCGCCGCAGTCGGCCACCTCGTTGCCCAGGATCTCGTTCCGGGCGCTGTGTCCCTCCAGATACACGGCGTTGCCGCCGACCGTGTGGATGCGGTTGCCCTCGACCGTGACGCGGCGGGTGTCCCACAAGTGGATGGCTTCCCCGGCGTAGGTCCAGCCTGGCGTCGGCAACTGCGCGCCGTAGCCGTCGAGCCCGGTGCGGTGCATGTTGTCGCCGCTGGTCGTCTCGGTGAGGGTCAAGCCGCGCAGGTTGACGTGGGAAGCGTTCTGCAGGTCGATGAGGCGATCGAGCACCGGCAGCACCACCTCGCTGTCCGGGGTCAGAGGAGCCGGCGGCCAGAAGTAGACGTGGCGCCGCTCCAGGTCCAGGCACCACTCGCCCGGCTGATCCAGCTCCTCCAGCGCGTTCTCGACGAAGAACCGGTTGCCGGGGCTGAGCGGCATCGACCAGTACCACGGTGGCCGCGTGCGCACGTCCCAGACGTCGTGGGCCAGCCTGACCGTGCGGCTCTCTTCATCGATCGAGCCCACCGGCACGATACAGTTGCACCACCCCTTGTACGGGTAGATGTTGACCTCGACCTGACGGGGATTCGCCCAGCGGCGCCGGAAGGTTCCCGGCCGGTATACGAAGGCGTTGTGGCTGTCCTCCTCGGCCGGTCCCTCGACGAACGCCCAACCGCCGTGGATGGGGTTGTCGGGCTCGAACTTCGGCCACCGGGCGCGCCGCTGCCGCGTGCCGTCCAGCACGAGCTGACGGAAGCGCGCGAGCTCTCCGTGCACGCCGGCCGGCAACTCGCAGCGCAGGATCTCTCCCGCGAACGGCTGCCAGTCGGTGAGCCCCACGCCTCCGCTGAGGATCGGCTCCTCGCCCCGGTAGGCCGCGTAGGTTACCGGGCAGCCGGCGCTGCCTGAGTCCGTGGGACCGAGGCACAGGGGCTCGCGCAGGTAGTACCTGCCGCCCCGCACCTCGACGCGGATCTCGCCCGCGGGCGTGGCCGATCCGGCCCGGATACGCGCCGTAACTTCCCGCACGGCGTCGCGCGCCCTCGCCAGCGTCGCGAAGGGACCGTCCGTGCCGTCTGCGACCGGCTGCGGGTGCCGGCCCGACCACGCGTCGCTACCGTTCCTGGCCACGTAGAGGCGATCCTGCAACGACTCCGTCATCGGTCCTCCACCGGTCATCTACCATAGCAGCATGGGGCTCGGGCGATCCGTGGCCGTCGCGGTGCTGCTGCTGGCAGCCCGGATCGCCGCCGGCGGCGGGCTCCTGGAGGGCGCCCCGGTCGAGCGGCGCATCGAGCTCTCCGGAGTCGAGGCGATCGACATCGACGCCGCCCACTTCACGGTCGAGGTGCTCGGCGCTCCCGAGCTGGAAACGGTCACCGTGGTCAGCCGCATGTCCACGCGCTTCCACCGGTTCCATGACGGACACGTCGCCGTCGAGCGGAGCGGCGGCGGTGCCTCCATCTCGGTCCGATACGACGGCCGTCCGCTGTCGCGGGCCGCGGTGACGTGGGGACCGCGGCTGCTCCTGCAGGTGCCCGAACGGACCGTGCTGGCGGTCACCACCACGGCCGGCGACGTGCGGATCCACGACGTGACCGGGCCGAACGTGACCGTCACGACGACCGCCGGAGACCTTTACGTCAGCGACGTTACCGCCACGGTCGAAATCGCCGCCAGAGCAGGTTTCATCGTGCTGGAGCGCGTGCACGGCCCGAAACGCATCACCGCCGACTCCGGCTCGATCGAGGTATCCGATTCACGCGGCGCGCTCTTCACGGACACCGGCGGCGAGCAACGCCTGCGCCGCATCGACGGCGACGTCAGCGTCGCTTCCGCGGAGGACCTCACCTTGAGCGACCACAGCGGCAGCCTCACCGTGCGCAACGGGCAGACGCCGAAGTGACGGTGGAGCAATCCGATACCAGGTAGGAACGCATGAGGAACACGTACCACGACGGGGCGGCACCGTCTAACCTGAATGCTCGCTCGGCAACCGGTCACCGATCGGTGTGCGCAAGCGCGGCAAGGAAGCCCTCCTGGTCCGTGCAGGCAAGCGCCGCCGAAAGGAGTGCGGCCTCGGACGCCGTCGCGAATGCCCCCGCCGCGCCGGCGGGGAACTCTTCAGAGACCTCGATGCCCCGCGACAACAGTATCTGGCGGACCATCTGCGCGCGGCCGCGCTCGAACCCCGCTCGCCGTTGCGAGCGCAACAGCGGGTCGTCGTCCGGTCCGGTTCCTTCCCGCGCCCCCAGCGCTCCACCCACACGCTCCAGCACCGTGCTCGTCCGCGCCGACGGCGCAGGCTCGTTCAGCGCCGCGTGAATCTCGACCGCCGTCCAGCCGGGGAACGCGTGGCTCTCGGCCGCCACCCGGTAGCGGCCGTTCTCCAACAGATGGATCGTCAGCCCCGGCCGCAGCCCTCGCGGCCGGTTCGGCGACGGCGCGTCCGGCACGTCGACCCATACTTCGGGGAACCCCCACGACTCGTACAGCGACAGCTTGCCGCGGCGGGCGTCGGTGGTGTGGTCGACTTCCAGCACCACGTCGGGAACGTCGTCCTCGCCGATCACCACGGCCGCGCCCGGCAGCCTGGCGCGGTCCGGATGCAGGTACAGCGACTCGTCGGCCTGCATGATGAGTTGCGGCTCGCCGTGCTCGTCGCGCAGCAGCAGGTCCATGGAGCCGTAGCACTCGATACGCGAACCGCGTACTTTGGCTATCAAGACCGCCAACTGCGGCAGGAGGCGTGAAGGACGTTCGTGATAGGACGTGGCCGGCTCGCAGACCCAGGCGGTCTCGGTGGCCGCCTCCCAGTACTCCAGACGCCGGTCGAAGTGTTCGAGCTCGGCGCGCGACAGGTGGACCGGCGTGCAGCCGGGGAACGCCGGCGAGTCGGGAACGGCGCACGGTCGGACGGCCGTGCCGTCCGCGTGCCTGCCGTCCGTGTGCCTGACAGGCCGAGTTTCGGAGGCGATTTCGGTAGCGGCCATGCACCAAGGTAGCTCTCCGTTGCCGGTGCATACAAGCGTTCGGTTGCCAGTCTGTGCGGCCAGCTTTTCTTGCCGAAGGGTGGATTCGCCAGCACGTAATCGTAGCGCTCGCCGTCGTCGGCGACCAGCGAGTCGTTCGGCGAGATGGGCACGCCGCCGTCGATCTCGCCGATGTTGTGCAGGAACAGGTTCATCAGACACAGGCGGCGGGTGTTGGCGACGATCTCGTGGCCGTGGAACGTGTCGTGCTTGAGAAACGCCTTCTGATCGCGGTCGAGCGTGAAGTGCTCGCGGTTGGTGATGAAGTCGTAGGCGCCCAGGAAGAACCCGCCGGTGCCGCACGCGGGGTCTGCGATGCGCTTGCCCGGCTCCGGCCGCACGCACTCGACCATGGCGCGGATCAGAGCGCGCGGCGTGAAGTACTGGCCCGCGCCCGTCTTGGTATCCTCGGCGTTGCGCTCCAGCAGGTTCTCGTAGATGTCGCCCTTGACGTCGGCGCCGAGGGTGATCCAGTCGGTATCGTCCACCATGTCGATGAGGCGGTAGAGCTTCGCGGGGTCCTGGATCTTGTTCTGCGCCTTGGTGAAGATCTGTCCCAGCATCCCCTTCCGGTTGCCGAGTTCGCGCAGCAGCCCGACATAGTGATCTTCAAGGTCCGAGCCCCGCTTGGCCTTCAAGCTCTGCCAGCCGTACTCGTCGGGAATGCCCACGTCGCGGTTGTAGGGCGGCTTGCCGTACTCGTCGGCCATCTTGAGGAAGATGAGATAGGTGAGTTGCTCCAGGTAGTCGCCGTAGCTCACGCCGTCATCGCGCAGGGTGGTGCAGAAGCTCCAGACTCTGGAGACGATGGGGGCGGTGTTCATGGGGATGCGTCCTTGGCCGTGAGTTGCTGCGCCAGGGCTTCTCCGGCAGAGGTGCGCCGATAGCGCTGATTCTGGCTCGTTGGCTTGTGGGGTACCGTCATTTCGATCAGGCCGGCCTCGACGGCTGGTCGCAGATAGACGCTGGCAAAGTGGTGACGGTCTCTAAGTCTCAGCGACTCCTGCAATTCGCCGCGACTCATCGGTTCGGCCAGCACGGCCACCAGTTGCTCCACATGGGCGGTAACATGCTTGGTGACTTGGGGGGTGACTTGGGGGTGACTTGGGGGGTGACTTGGGGGGTGTCTTGCGGGGCGACTTGCCCGGTGTCCTGTAGGGTGACTTGCCCGGTCGGCTCACCGCGGGCTTGTTCGTGTACCGCGAGACGGGTCAGAAACGAGGTGCGGTCGTCGTCGCTCTCGAAGACCGGTGCTGGTGACCCGTTCGCGCGCATCGCCCGCAGGATCTTCGGAATCCCCGTACACCGCCCCTCGGCCAAGTCGAGCTCCTTCAGGAACTCGCCGATGCGGCGGTTCCGGTAGCGGCGGCTGATCGCGCGGCCGGTCTGCAGGTCCTCCATGCGGATCGACCGGTCGGCGCCGGGGAAGCTCAGGATCGTCAGTTCCTGCCGGGTGATGCGTACCTCGACCGGCTCGCGGACCTCGTACGAGCGGTGGTAGACCGCGTTGACCAAGGCCTCCTCGATGGCCGCGAGCGGAAATTCCAGAGTCGCTCGGCTTCCGCCTGGTGCGGATGCTTGACGACCGTCTCCTTGAGGTAGTTCCGGGCGATGAAGTCGATCGCGTCGCGCAGGATGACCGACAGCGGGCCGCGGAACTCCTTCTCCTCGAAGCGATCGCCGCCGGGACCATCGGGAAACCACACGACGTCGATCTGGGTCGCCGGAAAGAAGCGGTGCGGCGCCTCGTTGAAGAACAGCAGCCCGACGTTCTTGGGAAAGCACGCCTCGGCAGGCCCGCCGACGATGTTCATGCGCCGCCCCAGGGTCTCCGTGGGAAGCCCCGTCTCCACAGCGAGATCGCTGCCCACGTCCCGCAGAAACCCTTCGATCAGCCGCGGGGACAGATCCTCCAGCGACGCTGCCTGATGGTACCGGTCGTCGAACGGCACCGTCGCTGCCAGAGACAGCAGTTCACGCTCGTCCGCCCCTCTGGCACGCACCGTGCTGCTGTGTCGGCGAATGTAGTAGGCCCACTCCTTCGCTTCCTCGCGAGATTGACTCTGGCCTTGTAGGGACGCGTTTCCCCGCCCGGCGCCCACAGGACGAGGATCGTCTGCCCTTCGACCTCGTAGGCACCCGTGAGCGGATGGTAATGGGGTGCCATGGCGGATTGCCCCAGCCGCAGCAACTCGTTCAGCACCGCCTCGATTCGTCCGGCGTCGAGGCCCTTGGGAGGCAGCAACGGCTGCCCGTCGCGCTCCTCGACACCCAGCACCACGTAGCCGCCGCCGAGATTGTGAAAGTCGTTGGCGAAGGCGCAGATGGTATGCAACACGCTCTGCGGATTCCACCCGGCCTTGTACTCGACGCGCTCGCCCTCGATGGTGCGTTGCCGCAGCAGATCGTGAAGGTTGATCGGAAGGTTCCCGGTCATGCCGCTGACTTGGGAGCCCTTCGCCTTCCAGTCTTTCGAGCTGTTCGACCTTTCGTGACCTGCTCCCGCTCGGCTTTGATCCTGTCCAGGAACGCCGACGCGGGTTCGTCGCCTGGGTCCTGGGGCACGAGTTGACCGGAAAACGCTTTCTTCAGGATGGCTTGCCGAAGGGTTTCGGCAGCAATGATCTCTCTGTTGATCTCGGCCTCGATCTCGTCAACGTGGAGTAGGACCGCGATGCCGGGGCCGGCGTTGAAGTCGATTCTGTTCTTCGACTGGACCTTCCAGCCGGCCTGCTCCAGCTTCGCGTCAATCGTGTCGCGCGCTTGCTGGTCGGGAGTGCGGTTCATGTAAGCGGCTATCGCGGTCGTTTCAATTCACGCCGAATGAGGTTGCCGGCCCGTCCGCGGCTCTCTTCACCGAGTCGCAACGGCGCCATTCTGCACGTGGCCGATCGGTCGGGGTCAATCCGAGTCCGGCGCCAGTTCGGCCAGACGGCTGAGGTGCTCATCCATGTGGAGGAGGCCGGTACGATGGTGGTCGGCGCAAGCCTTCACCACGATGTCGGTCGTGGGCATGGTGATGCTGCGGACGCGGGCCGTGCGTGCAAGCCGGTACGCAGTGTCCCAGACTTCCGGCGTCAGCGGAAGCTCGACGAGGTCGCGCTCCATGTCTCGCTGTGAATCCACGCCGACGTGTCGATCAGCGTCATGAGCGGGCTCGCAGGTCAGCGAGCTCTTCCGGAGAAATCAGGTCGTCGCAGGTGCCGAGATGGCGCGTGAGCGCCGCCATGCGCGCGCGGCGGTTGAAGTCCGCGACTGCGGTGACGATCGCCTCGCGTTTGGTCTTCGCATCGGTCAACCGCATTGCTTCCATAGATGGCCAGACAAGAAGTGCTCGGTCAACCCCCGACCCGCACCAGCGCGTTCTCGATCAGACCGCGTAGGCGAACACCGTGGCCTGGAACAGGCGCAGGCGGATGCCGACCATCTCCCCGACGGGCGAGATGTCGCTGCGGCCGTTCCAGGTGACCACGGCGTCCTCGGCGTCGCCGGTCATGCGGCCGCAGTCGGCGAAGGTGAATCCGGGGACCGGCTCCACGTCGGAGTGGACGCGCGACGGCACCGCGTACAGCAGTTCGACCGAGACCCAGCCGCCGGGACGGCAGCGGTAGTTGAGGCGCAGCTCGTCGCGCGTGCGGTACACGGTCGGGATCGTGCAGCGACCGTCGACCGGCGCCTCCACCCCGCACAGGCGGTGCGGGCGCCACGTCGCCCAGCGAAGCTCGGCGGGCTGGGCTCCCGCGGGCCGGCCGGCGTTGTGCACCCAGGACGAGCCGGCGTAGAGCGATCCCCAGGAGCCGTCGGGCAGCTCGATCACGCCGCTGCCCCAGGAGTACACCATGCCGCTGTCGCCCTCTCCCGGCGCGCCCAGCGGGATGATCGGCCGCCGCTCCGGGCGGTGCCAGAACAGGCCGTCGCGGCTGAAGGCGATCTGGCTGTCCACGTGGTCGGTCGCCTGGTGGTAGACCTGGATCAGCATGCAGTGCAGGTCTTCGCGGCCCCGCTCGGAAGAAGCAGGGTAGGGGAAGTAGTCGCACCCGTAGAACGACACGTCCAGGCCGTCCTGGCCGTCCGGCGCCAGGATCAGCTTGGGCGGCGGCCACGAGCGGAAGTCGCGGGTGCGGGTCAGGCCGATGGCGCGCCGCACCAGTCCCACCTCGGCGGAACCTGCGCCGACGCCCGGCGCGGCGCCGGGCTCGATCTCCACGCCGTGCACGCGGCAGTACGCGAAGTAGTGCCCGGTGGCCTCGTCGTAGCCGGCGGACAGGCCGCCGTCCATGGGAAAGGGCGCGAGCGGCACGTCCAGCGTCCGCCACCGCCTCCGATCCGGCGAGGTCCAGCCGATGACCTCGCCGCCCAGCTCGACGCGCGGGCCGCGGTAGGCCGGCCCCTGGTACTCCTGCGCCTCCCAGCGGCGCACCGCCTCCTCGTTGGCGCCTTCCTCGCCGCCGGTGTCCATGCGCTCGCCGGTGTCGGGGTCGAACCAGCCGCCGTCGCAGCCCATCCCCTTGAACCGCTCCTCGGGCGGCGCGGTGGGATCCTCGAACACGGCCTTGAGCCGGTCGCCGCCGCGCTCGGTCACCCGCTCCACGGGCCGCCAGCGCTGGGCGTCCTCGCTGCGGGCCAGCAGGATGCTGCCGTTCGCGTCGTACAGGGCGTACAGCGCGCCGTCCTCACGCCACGCGCGCACCGGCTTCATGTGATCGGAGCCTGAACCTCCCTCCAGCACCAGCGGCGCGCTCTTGGCCGCCTGCTCGACGCGCAGGCGCACGCCGATGGGGGCGTCGTACAGCTCGAAGATGCCGGCGCGGTTGGTGCTGCGGTTGCCGGTGTGGATCTCCTGCGTGTCGGCGATGGGCGTCCAGCCGCCCGGATTGGGGCGCGGGCGCACCCAGTCGCCGGGGTAGTAGCCGCCGCGAGGGCGTCGGATCTCAGCCATGGTGTCGACCTTAGCCGATGGCGCCGGCACCGCCCACGGACCCGTTACTATGGGCGCCACAGGAGGGCACCATGGCAGAGCCCGCGCGCGCACGAACCGACCTGCCGGGCGAAGGCTCGGGGAGGTCGGCCCGCGACAACCCCGGCGACTGGATACCGTTCCTGGACTGGCGGGAGGTGTTCCCCGGCAACCGAGGGGTCGACCGGCACGGCGTCTACAACCTGTTCGACGCGCCCGTCGGCATCGCCCTGCAGGTCGAGCCGAGCGAGCCCTCAGAGCCGCTGCTGGTCGTGGAGCAGCCCTGGGAGGATCCGGCAAACATGCAGCCGTCGGCGACGTGGCGGGACGAGGAGGACGGCAGCTACGGCATCATCTATGCAGGCCGCGACGGGGCGATCTGCCTGGCGCGCAGCCCCGACGGCTACCAGTTCCACCGTCCGGCGCTCGGTCAGGCCGAGTGGAGCGGGTCGCTGGCCAACAACATCCTCGCCGACGGCCCCACCAACGGCATCCTGCTCGACCCCAAGGCGCCGCCCGAGGAGCGTTACAAGGGCTTGGGCCAGGAGGGCGGCTACTTCGACCCGCTGACCGGCGAGAAGCTGGACAGCCGCGAGGGCGAAGCGCGCCAGAGGGCGATGGAGCAGGGCGGCCCCGGCTACCGGGGGCCGCAGGCGGAGATGCGCCACTGGGTGGTCGCCTGGGTCTCGCCCGACCGGCTGCACTGGACGCGGGTCGAGCGGCCGGCCGCGCCATTCCCGTCCGATGGCGGCAACCGGCCCCAGTACGACCAGGCCACCGATACCTACTTCGACTACGTGCGCGTGCACGGGCGCGATCCCGAGTCGCCAAGGGGCATCGGCACCGGGATCCCGGAGCGGTCGATCGGCCGCCGCTCGATCGGCCTGATGCGCACGAACGACTTCTTCGACTGGCCACCGCCGAAGCTGGTGATCTACCCGACGCCGCAGGACGCGGCGGACGTCTCGTTCTACGGCGCCAACTACTCGCGCTACCCGGGGCGCGAGGACCTGCACCTGCTGTTCCTGCAGGTATACCACCAGAATTCCGACCAGATCGACGACCAGCTCGCCGTGAGCTGGGACGGGCTGATCTGGTACCGGCACCATGAGCCGATCATCCCGCGCGGGCCGCTGGGCTCCGGCTACGAGGGGATGTGCCGCACCTTCGCCGGCGGCATCGTCGAGTTGCCCGACGGCTGGTGGGCGGTCTCGCACGAGTGCAACCCGGGGCTGCACAACCGCGGCGGGTACCGGCACTTCCGGGAGCTGATCGCCAACCCGGCGGCCGCCGACGCCATCACGCTGAAGCCGCACGAGCCGGCGTCGATCCGCTGGGCTCGCTGGCGGCCGCACCGGTTGTGCGGCATCGACACGGCGCTGGAGGGCCGCTTCACGACGCAGACCATCCGCCGCAGCCGGGACGAGCTGCGGCTCAACTACCGGTGCGCGAGCGGCGGATTCATCGAGGTGGAGCTGGTGCGCCTGGTGGCGGGCCGGCTGCAGCCGGACATGGACGGCTTGCCGGGGTTCACCTTCGCCGAATGCGACCGGCTCACCGGCGATGCGATCGACCGGGTGGTGACGTGGCGCGGCCGGCACGACATCGCCGGGATCGGCGAGACGGTCGCGGTGCGCATCAGGATGTTCCAGGCGAAGGTGTTCGCCTACCGCGTCTGACCGGGGGAGAGAGGGCGATGCGATACCATCAACTCGGCGGCTCCGGGCTGCAGGTCGCGCGCATCGGACTGGGCTGCATCCCGTTCGGGACCACGATCGACCAGGCGACCAGCAGGGGCATGGTCGACCGCTACCTTGACGCCGGCGGCAACTACCTGGACACCGCCAACGTCTACGGCGGCGGCATGCGCGGCTCGCACGAGCGCGACGCCGGCACCTCCGAGCGCACGGTGGGGGCGGTGGTGGCCGGCCGCCGCCACCGGTTCGTGATCGGCACCAAGGGCGCCTGGACCATGACCGACACCGTGCGCCCGAACGGCTTCGGGCTGTCGCGCACCTACCTGGCGCGGGCGATCGACGCCAGCCTGCGCCGGCTGGGCACCGACTACATCGACCTGTACCAGTGCCACGTGTGGGACCCGTACACGCCGATCGAGGAGACGATGCGCGCGCTCGACGACGCGGTGCGCGCCGGCAAGATCCGCTACGTGGGCGTCAGCAACTGGGGCGGCTGGCAGGTGGTCAAGGCCAACATGCATGCGGACCGCTACGGGCTGACGCCGATCGTCTCCAACCAGATCTGGTACAACCTGGCCGACCGCACCGCCGAGTTCGCGCTGATCCCGGCCTGCCGCGACCAGAACGTGTCGATCATGGCCTGGGGCGCCTACGCGCAGGGCTTCCTGACCGGCCGCTACACGCGCGACATGGACGAGCCTCCGCCCGGATCGCGCATCACCGCAAGCAAGCCGGAGGAGTCCAGCTCCTGGGAGCGGCTGGCGGTCGACCGCGTGTGGGACACCCAGGAGGTCATGCGAGGCGTGGCCGCCCGCCACGGCCGGTCGCTTGCCAACGTGGCCATCGCGTGGCTGCTGCAGAGCGGTTGCTGCGACGTGGCGCTGCTCGGCGCGTTCGCTCCCGAGCAGCTCGACGACGGACTGGGAGCGCTGGAGCTGACGCTCGACGGCGGCGAGCTGGCCGAGCTCGACCGCGTGAGCCGGCTGCCGGCGCCGTACCCGATGAACTTCTGGAACACCTTCTGCTACCGCGACAGCGAGCACTACGGCGGCCTGCGATAGCTACTCCGCCGGCTCGGCCACCGGCTCCAGGAGGTCGAAGTCCGAGTCGGCGCATTCGAGAGAAGCGCCGTGGCGGCGGGCGCAAGCGGCGATGAGCACGTCGGGCGCGGGAACAGTTACGCCGCCGGCGCGCGCTCGCCGCGCGAGATCGTACGCGGCCTGCCAGACGCCGCCGTCGATGGGTACCTCGGGAAGCGTGCGGGCGAAGTGGCGCAAGACCCGGTGTTCCTGCGCCCCGCGGGCACCGTTCCACAGCTCGAGTTGAACCGGCGGGCACCAGCAGGCCTGCCCGGCCCTCAGCGCGGCGTCGACGCGGCTGCGGACCTCCGGGTCACCCTGCGGACGCAGGAAATGTATCCAGGACGACGTGTCGACGAGAATCAACGGCTCAACCCCGGCGTCGTGCGGCTTGCAGCTCCTGCGGCGTCATCAGGTCGTCGCAGGTGCCCGCGTACTTGGTGAGCTCCGCCATGCGCATGCGGCGGTTGTAGTCCGCAACGGCGTTGACGACGGCCTCGCGTTTGGTCTTCGCGTTCGTGAATCTGATGGCATCCTCAAGTTCGCGATCGGGAATATCGATGGTGGTCTTCATGATGCCAAGATGATCAGTCTGCGAATATCGGTCAACAGAACGGCAGACCTTTATTCACGCGCAACCGCATCCATTAGTTGGTCTGCGGCAGACCATGGAGTACCGCTTCCGTCCCGCACCGCTCTTCGATCGGAGTGTGGTGCAGCGCGACGGTTCGCGTCTGTCTTGACCTGCACCCTGCGTTCCAGAAAGATCTGAGCAACGTCGGGGGGTCCCGCGACGCTCCCGCTGAGGAGGAAATCGTGAAGAGATTCATCGGATTGATCGCGGGCCTCATGGTCATCGGTGCGAGCGCGTCCGCGCAGTACATCGAGGGGCCGTGGTTCGCCGAGCAGGTCGCGCGCGGCGAGTTGCCGCCGATCGAGGAGAGGCTCCCGGTCGAGCCGCTGGTGCTGGCGCCCGGCGCCGGCTACGCGTTCCCGGCTGACGGAAGGCACACGGAGGGCTCGTACGACCGCAGCTCGACGGACATCCCCAACATCCAGGGACTGACCTCTACGCCGTTCCGCAATCACCGGTTCGAGGTCAAGCTGCTGCCGTGGGCCTGGAAGGGCTGGGAAGGCTCGGACGACAACATGACCTGGACGTTCTTCCTGCGCGAGGGCATGAAGTGGTCCGA
Source organism: Spirochaetia bacterium (assembly GCA_963662775.1). Lineage (GTDB taxonomy): Bacteria > Spirochaetota > Spirochaetia > SZUA-6 > Bin103 > CATQHW01. The sequence goes on along the minus strand of OY759747.1, from coordinate 6,264,896 downwards.
TGGCGAGGACTACAACGCGGACGACATCGTGTTCTGGTTCGAGAACGTGCACGGCGAGGGTGACACCGCGATGCAGTATCGGGAGTCGCTTGCCATGAACAAGAACGCGGTGGCCGATGCGACCGAGCGCCTGGAGAAGGTTGACGACTACACGCTGCGGTTCCATCTCAAGGAACCGGATCCGCGCTTCGAGTGGCTGGTAGGACAGCGCTCCGAGCGTGAGCTGCTGAACGCCGACGACCACTACCTTCCGCAGTTCCACCCGGCCGGCGGTGACGCCGACGCGCTGGCCGCCAGGGTGTCGGCGGGCGGGTTCGACACCTGGATGCAGCTCTTCGAGGACCGGCGCGACCGTCATGGCAACACCAACCCCGACAAGCCGCACCTGATGCCGTGGGGCCCGTCGGACCCGCCGCCGGCCAACCCGGCGGTGTTCACCGCCAACCCGTACAACTTCGCGGTGGATGACCGCGGCCAGCAGATTCCCTACCTGGAAACGCAGCGCTACTTCCTGGTCTCCGACGGCGAGGCGCAGAAGCTGCGGTTGCTGTCCGGCGGCGACAGTTGGGGGATCATCAAGACCCTGGAGTCCCTGCCGCTGGCCAAGCGCGCGCAGGAAGACGGCAAGATCATGTTCCAGCTCACCCCCAAGGGCGACGCCTACAAGTCGACGGTGACGCTGTTCAACATGAACGCGATAGAGGAGTGGAAGGCTGAGCTGTTCCGCGACGTGCGCTTCCGCACGGCCTACTCGCTGTTCATCCCGCGGCGCAAGATCGCCGACATCATGTACGCAGGCGCCCCGCTGCCAACGCTGGGCGGTTTCATGTACGAGACCGACCATCCATGGTACCTCCCGGAGCTGGGCCAATCGCCGCTGATCGAGCAGGACCTGGACCGCGCCAACGCGCTGCTGGACGAGCTGCTGCCGAACAAGGACGCCGACGGCTTCCGCCTCGGCCCCGACGGCAAGCCGGTTACCTTTCACCTGGCGACCGTCACCCACGACGAGTGGGAGCAGGCGACCAACATCATCATGGAGGACCTGCACCTGATCGGTTTCAAGGCCAACCACCGTGCCACCGCGTGGGGCGGCTATGCCGCCATGGTGCAGTCGCGGAAGTGGGACATCATCGTCGACCAGAGCACCGAGGGCTGGAAGAGCCAGCTCCCGGAGCGGCAGTCGCTGATCGTTCCCACCGGCCGGTTCGGCCCCAACTGGGCCTACCTGTGGTGGGAATGGCTGGACTCAGGCGGCGAGAACGGCGAGGAGCCGCCGCAGCAGATCAAGGACAACTGGGACCTGTTCCACCAGATGATCCAGGAGGCGGACGCGGACAAGCTCACCGAGCTGACCCACGAGTGGTACCGCCGCCAGGCCGAGCAGGTCTGGACCCTCCCGCACCTGACGTTCCCGCCCGAGTTCGACGTGTGGCAGCCCAACTTCATGGGCGTCCACCCCAGGACCGGCCGGCCGTTCGAGTTCGGAGGCATGTGGTACGAGAACGAGTAGCGCCCATTCGCTGAGCGTATTCGCACGAAAGGGCATCCCGCCGACGGGATGCCCTTCGCACTTAAGTGGAGGTAAAGCGATGGTCCATGCTGCCGCGATAACTTGGCCGAGGGGGCTCCGTGAGCGGAGCGCGCCGCGGAGGCCGGCGATCGCCTGCTGCGCCGCTCTTCTGTTCGCGGTGCCCGCGCTTGTAACGGCGCAGGAGCGGCAGGAGGAGCGGGAGGAGATGGTGCTCCGCCAGATCGCCGCGCGCGGGGTGAGCGACGAGCGTGTGCTTCAGGCGATGCGTACCGTGCCGCGCCACCGGTTCGTGCCGGAGCGCCTGTCGCGCTCGGCGTACAACGACCATCCGCTGCCGATCGGGGAGGGGCAGACCATCTCGCAGCCCTACATCGTCGCGCTGATGACCGAGACGCTGGAGGTCGAGGAGGACGACCGCGTGCTGGAGATCGGCACCGGCTCGGCCTACCAGGCGGCGGTGCTCGCGGAGCTGGTGGCGGAGGTGTACTCGATCGAGATCCGCGGCCCGTTGGCCGAGTCGGCGGCGGCGCTGCTGGAGGAGCTGGAGTACGCCAACGTGCAGACGAAGCACGCCGACGGCTACTATGGCTGGCCGGAGGCGGCGCCGTTCGACCACATCATGATCACCGCCGCGGTCGACCACGTGCCGCCGCCGCTGGTGGAGCAGCTCGCGGTCGGCGGCCGGCTGATCCTGCCGCTCGGCAATCCGTTCGCCCACCAGAGCCTGGCGGTGGTCACCAAGCTGGAGAACGGCGTCCGCATGCAGGAGATCCTGGGGGTGCTGTTCGTGCCGATGACCGGTACCGCCCTGAACTGAGGGTCCGCTGACGCTGCTGATCGCGGCCGCGGGCGCCTCCTTCGCCGCCCTGGCGTACGAGGCGCTGTTGGTCCGGTTCTTCTCGCTCTCGCAGTGGAACCACCTGACGTTCCTGGTCCTGGGCGTGGCGCTGCTCGGCTTCTCCGCGTCGGGGGTGGTGCTGGCCGTTCTGGTGTCCCGCGGGCCGCGGGCATCCGCCACGCTGCGCCGCCCCGCGGGCATCGCCGTCCTGCTGGCGGGGCTGTCGCTGGCCGTTTTGGGGTCGTTCGCGGCGATGCGCGCCATGGATCTGGACTACTTCCGCATCCCGCTGGAGCTGGGCCAGCTCGCGTTGCTGGCCGTATCCTTCCTGGTCCTGTCGGTACCGTTCGCGATCGCCGGACTGGTGACCGCGCTCGCCTACGCCGACCCGGACATCCCGGCCGGGCGCACCTACCTGGCGGCGATGGCCGGCTCCGGGCTGGGCGCCGTCGCACCGGTGGGGCTGCTGCCGGCGTTCGGCATCGCCGGCGCGGTCGCGGCGATCGCGGGGGCTCCCGCGTTGCTGGCGGTCGTGGGCGCGGGGAGGCGGGCCGGGAGCGGCGGGCGATCGATGGCGGGAGCGCTCGCCGGCGCCGCGGCGGCCGGGGTGGCGATCGGCTCGCTGGCCACCGGCCTGGTCGGCGAGGTGAAGCCATCCTCGTACAAGCTCGGCTACCAGGCGCTGCAGTTCCCGGAGACGGAGGTGGTCGAGCGCCGAACCACGATCCGCGGCCGCTACGAGCGGCTGCAGGGGCCGGCGCTGCGCTTCGCCCCGGGGCTGAGCCTGCGCTGGATGGAGCGGTTTCCGCGCCAGGACGCGCTGCTGACCGACGGCGACGCGTCGCTGTTCGTACCGCGTGATCCCGACTTGCGCTACGCCGGGGACCTGCTCGGCTCGGTCGGTTCGGCCCTGGTGCGCGATGCGCGCAGCGCGCTGGTGCTGCAGGCGAGCGGCGGCACCGCGCTGCCGATCGTGATCCAGGCCGGGGTGCCTCGGATCACGGTGGTGGATTCGTCGGCCTGGCGCGCCGCGGCGGTGCGCGACGCGGTCAAGGAGCTGGGCTGGGACGGACCGGTCTCCGTCCACAGGTCGTCGCTGCGCGGCTTCACCGCGCGCGCCGCCGAGCGCTACGACCTGATCTACCTGGATCACGCCGGCGCGTCGGTACCCGGCGTCGAGAGCCTGAGCCGCCAGTTCACGCTTACCGTCAACGCGTTGCGGAGCTACCTCGACCTGCTGACCGAGGACGGCGTGCTGGTGCTGGGCCGCAAGCTGTCGCTGCCGCCGTCCACCAGCGTGCGCGCGGCGGCCACGGCCATGGAGGCACTCGCCGGCCGGGTGGCGCAGCCGGAACGGCACCTGGCGATGCTCCGCTCGTTCGAGAGCTTCGTGCTGGCCGTGTCGCGGACGCCCCTGTCGGCCGAGCGGCGTGCCGCCCTCCGCTCGTTCGCGGATGAACGGGGCTTCGATCTGGTCTACCTGAGCGACATGAGCAGCGACGAGGCGAACCGCTTCGCCGTCCTGGTGCATCCGCACTACCAGGTCGCGGTCGGCGAGCTGGTGGCCGCCTGGCGGGAGGGGCGAGCAGGCGCTTGGCTCCGCGAACAGGTCCTGGACGTGACGCCGCGCCGCGACGGCCGGCCGTTCTTCAGCCACACGCTGCGCTGGACGCGGATCGGTGAGCTGGCCGCGGCGCTCGGCGGACGCTGGTTCGGGTTCCTGCTGTCTGCCGAGGTCGTGGTGGCGGCCGTGATCGGCATGTCCGCCGCGGCCGCGGCGCTGCTGCTGGCGCTGCCTGGCGCGGCAGGGCGCCGGGACGGCCGGATCTCGCCGCACGTGTTCGCCTACTTCCTGGCGGTCGGGGCCGGCTATATCTGGGCGGAGCTCGCCCTGATCGGGGTGTTCAACCTGCTGACCGGCGATCCGGTGGTCGCGGTCGTGGTGGTGCTGGCGGCCATGCTCACCCTGTCGGGCCTGGGCGGACTGGCTTCGGCGCGCATCGGGATCCGGCGCCTGCCGGTGGTGCTGCTGCTGATCGGAGCGCTGCTGGCGGTGGCGGCGCTGACGGCCTTCCCGCTGGCCCGATTGCTGCTGGAGCTTCCGGCGGTGTTCCGCGTCACGGGCGCCGTGCTCCTGCTGGCGGTGGTGGCGGTCCCGCTGGGGCTGCCGTTCCCGGCCGGCATGCGGCTTCTCGCCCCGCAACCACATGCGACGGCACGGGCGTGGGCGGCGAACGGCGCCGCGTCCGTGGTCGGCGCGGCACTGGCGCCCCAGATCGCCTGGGGCCTGGGCATTCCGGCGCTCGTCGTGCTCGCTGCCGCCGTCTACCTCGGCACCGCCCTGGCCGCACGCCGGGCCGCAGTACGTTAGGAGCATCCCGTTTCGGCGCCGAAGTAGGACGCTCCATCGATCAGTTCACGAACGGATTGGTGATCCCCAGTCCGTCGACCTCCCATGCCTGCCTGACGCTGTCGCCGGCGTCGTCCGTGTAGACCAGGACGTTGCTGTCGAAGAAGCTACGCACGCCGATGGAGATCCTCCCGGTCGAAGGTCCAGCCGGCGCGGTCGCCTTCGGCCATCTCCGAAAGGCGCTTCACCTCTGCGATCTCCTCCTCAGGCGAGCGCAGCCCGGCCAAGCGCACCAGGTAGTTTCGCACCGCCTGATTGAGGCTCAGCCCCATGGCCGCAGCGGACTTGCGGGCTTCGGCGACCACCTTCGCGTCCAGTGACAGGGTGAGTTTCACTTGCACAGGATACGTGCGCACGGACCCGTGTTCACGGGGCTCCGTCGCCCCTCAGGCCGCGCCGGCTTCGTGCAGGAGACGCGCTGCGGTCGGCCGTTTGCCGCGCCGCGCCAGATCGATCGGCCGATCGCCTGCATGGTCCACGGCCTGGGGATCGGCGCCCTGCTCGATCAGCAGCGGCACCAGATCCTGCGCGTTGCGTCCGCATACCGCGCTGCGCACGTAGCCGTCGTCAGTCGCCGCAACGTCGATGCCGACAGCGAAGATCAGATAGAGAACCGCCGCCTCATGCCCGCCCGTGAGCGCCCAATGCAGCGGCGTGCCGTAGCACAGCGTCTCGCTCCAGGGTGGGGAAGGCTCCCGTGCGATCGCCTGGAGCTGCGGGACCTCGCCCCAGGTCGCGGCCGACCACGCATCCCACCTGATGCCGTAGGGACGAAACAGGTCGAGAGCATCGCGGATGCCGCCCCGCCGGCGATCGAGTACACCGTCCGGCCGTAACGATCCCGCTGCCACAGCCAGTCGCTGGCTCCGCACCGCTCGACCTCGCCTGCGATGAGCCTGCTTGCCTCGGAGAAGTCGCGCGCCTTGATGGCGCGCATGAGCAGGACCATGAAGGGCGGCGCCGTGCTCATCCGTTCATGGTACCGGGCGACGGCAACCCGTAGCATGCTCGTCGCGATGTCGATCCTGACCGGGAAGCCCAGTGACTTTCTGAGAGTCGCTGCGGCGGCCGCAGGCCGGGGCGATCTCGATACGGTAGCGGCCGTATTGGCAGAGAGATCCGCGTGGGTCGCACGCATCGGCTCCCACGGGCGCACGCTGCTGTGGGAAGCGGCGTACCGGGGACGTCTCGAAGTGGTGGACTACCTGCTCGATCGGGGTGCCGACATCGACGCCTGCGGCTGCCACTTCACACCGCTCCTGGTCGAGATCTCCCCGTACTGCGCGGCGCGATACCAGGGCCACGAGGCCGTGGCCGACCGCCTCATCGAGCGGGGCGCCGCGACAGACATCTACACCGCCGCGTTCCTTGGCGATCACGCAGCGGTGGTCGAATACCTGGAACGCGAACCGCGGCTGGCGGCGGAGGAGAAGCCGCAGCACGATGCCGGCCTGCGTGCGACCGCGCTGCACTATGCCGTCAGCGCCCGTCGTCTCGACATCGTAACGACGCTGCTGGCGCGCGGTGCCGACCCGCGGCCGTACAGCCACTGGCTGATCCGGTTTGCGATGTGGCGAGACCGGGCCGACATCCTCGGCGCGCTCATCGACGGCGGCGCCGACCCGACCCGGGCCGAGGTGCCGCGGTCGGGGGTGTCGGCGGAGATCGCCGCGGTGCTTGCCGCGCACGGCGCCGGTGTCAGCGTCGACCATGCCGAGGGCGGCTGGCCTCCGCTGGTGTTTCAGGCGCGCGGCGACCGGGGCGGGAACGTCGATCGTGTGCGCGACCTGCTCGACCGCGGCGCCGACGTCAACGTCAGGAACCACAAGGGGCAGACGGCGTTGCATTGCGCCGCCAGGGCCGGATTCCTGGACATCGTCACTCTGCTGCTCGACCGCCACGCAGAGGTGCACGCCGTCGACGATAGTGGCCGGACACCGCTCGCCGCGGCCCGGCGCTCGACGGTCAAGGACAAGGCACGGCTCGCGGCCGTCATCGAGTTGCTCGAAGGCGCCGGTGCCGCAGACTCCGCGGAGTGACAAGCGGTTGGGCTCATCGTTGCGCCGACAGATCGGCAACAATCCCCGGGTGGTCGGACAGTGTTCGATCCCCGTGGAATCGGTCGATCAGCGTCAGCGACCGGGCTGACAGATCCTCGCTCAGCGCAACGTGGTCGATGATTCTCCGTCCGCCGAAGCCAAGCGCCGAGGTGGCGATCGTCAGGTGCGGCGGGATAGCGGCCCGCAGAGCGTCGCGCACTGCGGCGGGCGCGTAGCCGGGCTGACCTACCTGCTGGTTGAAGTCCCCCGTCACGATCAAGCGTCTCGGCGACGTTCGTCCGAGCACCTCCGAGAGGCCGGCCAGATACCGTTCGTGATCTTCCCATGCCTTGCGTATCACGCCGTCGTTGGTCCACCGCGTCCGGGCTCCGTGAAAGGGGATGCAGACTCCGATCACGGTCACCTTGCCCAGAGGGGTCCGCGTAACGCCGGATACGAACTTCACGGGAGGCAGCGAGGCGACCCCACGGTCGTCGACCTGCTCCCAGGGCTCTCGGGACCAGAGAGCCACCTTCCTGAGCTCGCCGGTCGCCTTCACACCGTCCGGTTGCGAGTGGATCGTATGGCCGGCTTGGTCGGAGAGCAGCCTGACGTCCGTCTCCGTGAGACAGACTATGTCGGGCCCGTGTCGTTCGATGCGGCGCAGGATCTCGTCACGGCAGCTCCAGGAACCAGGCGTGGCCCACTCGACGTTCCAGGTCACCACCGTAGCCAGCCGCGGATCAGTCATAGACAGGCACCGCCGGCAGGACGAGGGCCAGCTCGCAGTCGTAGGAGAAGGCGACTCAGACGCCGTCGACGATGTCCGGCGAGGGGAGCCCGGACCGCGCCGACGAAGACGCTCACGCGGACGGGTTGCGCCACTATGGCGCCAGCATTACCGCTGCCACAACGCAACGTCAAAGGTCGCTACGGATCGGAATGACGGCTCATTGCTTGAAGCGCCTGGCATCCTTGCGGGCGATCTGAAAGGCGGTCTTGCCGTTCCTGTTGCGCACCTCGGGGTCGGCGCCCGCGGAATGGACGTGGATCCGGAATCAGTCGGGGGTCTGGCTTGCAACCATGCCGATGCAGTTGCCCTGCGGATCGGCGAAGAGGGCGAACGTAACCGACTTCGGAATGGTCATTACGGGCACGATCACCGTCGCCCCCAGGTCCACGGCCTTCTGCAGGCTGGCATCGATGTCATCGACCTGGACGTAGAACGTGACCATGTTCGGATCGCCGTCGGCCCCGGTGAGGCCACCGTCGATGCCGACCGGATCGTCCTTTGCCCTGGTGGTGACCATGTCATACTCGATTTCCTCGCCAACCTTGATCTGCCAGTCGAACAGGCTGGAGTAGAACTCGCGCAATGGTGCCGGATCCTGCGACCGTATCTCGAAGTGAACAACCGGATTACTGATTTCTGAATCTCCTCTCGGGGCCGTCGGCGGCTCGTGTCTGGGCTCTTGATAGCACGCTGCGAGAGGTGATTCCCAGTCTGCCCATTCTGCTACTCCCGCGTAACGAGCCTTGCAGGGTGGCGTCCCGCTTCGGCGCCGAAGCGGGACGCTCCATGGATGAATCGCGATCCGCGCCGGGCGCTTCGCGTCAGCCGGCGTGGTGGTTGATCATCCAGTTGATGCCGAACCTGTCCGTGCACGTGCCGAAGTAGGCACCCCAGAACTGGTCCTTCATGGGCATCGTCGCCCGGCCGCCGTCGGACAGCTTGGCGAACAGGGCGTCCGCTTCCTCCCTGCTGTCAGGGGCGATCGACAGCGAGAAGTTGCTGCCGGTGGTCAGCGGCGGCCCGAACGAGCCGCGGTCGCTGCCCATCAGCACGCCGGAGCCGATCGGCAGCGACACGTGCATGACCAGGTGCTGCTCCGCCTCGGGTACGCCCATGTCGGGCGGGCCGTCGCCGAAGCTCTGCATGTCCGTGAACTCGCCCCCGAACACGGAGCGATAGAACTCGAATGCCTGGCGGCAGTTGTCCTGAAAGGTGAGATAGGTGTTGATCTGCATTGCGCTCGAAGGGTATCGCCGCCTTCCGCCGTCCGACAAATCGTCGCGCACCGCGGCGCGCGACGTACCGGATCAGGTGTCGTCCGTGTCCTCGTCGATCGGCTTCCGGGCGGAGAACAAGTCACGGGCCGTCCAGCGGCAGCGCAGGGCGTGCTCGACGGTGGCATCGACCTCCGCGTGCGGGAGATCGTAGTTGGAGCCGAGATCCAGGGCGACGAGGCACAGGCGATCGAGCGTGTCGATCTCGACCAGCCGGTTGTCGCGGTCGTAGACCAGGATGTGGGTCGGCACCGGGCGCACCCGGTCGTGGAGCGCGAAGCCCAGGCCGAAGACGCTGTGGTTGCCGCGTTGCCCGGAGCTGCCGCCGCCGCTCTGCGCGTACGTCCTGGACTTCTTGAGGAAGAAGTATTGCTGATAGCTGTTGCGGCTGTCCCAGTGATCGAACGGGCTCGGCAGTCGATACCGTCGTTCGCGGAGCGTCTCCCGGCGAGGCTTGAAGGCCTGCTCACGGTCGAACGTCATCTCGAACTCGCGGTACTGGTCCTCCAGAATGGGCAGCGCACGCTGCTCGTACGCGCGCAGCAGTTTCTCGAGGTGGACGTCGTCCGGGTCGTCATGATGCTCCAGCCACGCCGCCATCTCGTCGTTGAGTTCCCGCTCGAAGTGGCGGAATACGGTCTCCCGCACTTCCGACACGATGTCCCGTTCGCTCAGCACGACGTACCGCTCATCGTCGTAGTGGCGCTCGTCCAGGAGCTCCGAGATGATGATCACCGACTCGGCGTCCGATCCCGGGCCGTCCAGGCGGTCCGCGATCTCGGTGTGGCGCGTGACCCACCAGTCCGCGTGCGTTGCGGCATAGCCGGCGAATTGACTCAGAAGATCGCCGGGATCGACGGCCCTGGACCGATCGATTCCATACGACCGGTCGACTCCCGTGCCCCAGACGCGAATCGCCGTGAGCTCGCCGTAGCTCATCGCCGCCTCCGGCGCCGGCGCGCGGTCATGCGGACGGCGTGCGCCTATCCCTCCCGGGCCAGGACGAAGTAGTGGCCGGGGTTCCACGCCTGGCAGATCAGGTAGATTTGCCCGTCGCGCTCGTACCAGACGGTGTTGTGGATGTGGTCGGCCAGCTCGACGCCCAAGTCTTCCTTGGGCCGGATGGTCGAGGCCACCTCGTAGGTGTGGCCGTCCAGGATGTAGATCGGCGCGGCGCGTCCCTCCTGCGGGTCGTCCAGGCTGCCGACCACGGCGTACCAGCCGTCACCATGCTGCTTGAAGTCGATCCCGCACGGCTTGGAGCCGTCGGGGATGGGGTGCGAGGAATGGAAGTGGCCGTCCAGTCCCATGAGCTGGAAGCGGGAGTGCGGTCGGTCGGCGATCGACAGGTGATGGCCGTCTGGCGCGGGTGCGAGGCCGTGCGCGGTCCCGAACAGGCCATGCGCGTGCGGATCCTCGGTCTTGCCCCCGAAGATGCCGGTGTAGCTGTGGGTGGACGGATCGACCGAGGAGATGTAGTTGGCGCCGTAGCCGTCGGACACGTACAGCGTGCCGTCGGCGAAGGCGGTGTCGGTGGGCTTGAACTCGAGCTGCTCGTCGCGGTACTCGTCGAACTCCGGACGCGAAAGGATGTAGTCGACGTTGCCGTCGAGCCCGACGACGGCCACCTGCGCGTCATTGTTGGCCGGCAGCACCAGCCGGCGCTTGCCGTCGAACTCGATGATCTTGGTGCTGTGGAAGTTGAGGGGCGCAAGGTCGGACGGCAGCTCGATGATGTCCTGCGCGGTCAGGTCGGCGCTGATGCGCATGATGCCGCAGCCCGGCATCCCGTAGTAGAGGTAGCCCGAGGTAGCCGTGTCGTCGGCGAAGCCGCCGTGCAGGTCGACCTCGTGCGGCCGCGCCCGCTCCGGCAGCGTGTACAGGTCGTCGCAGAGTGAGAACCGGAACGGCTCCTGCCCGCTCGTCTTCTTCGCCATGGATGTCTCCTTCGGTGTGTGCGTCTTGCACGGAGCCTACACCACGAAGGGCTCGCGCCGAAGCTGCGCCGGCGCGTTGACGGGCGCGACGCCTCAGGACCACCATCGCGCATGGTCACCGACCACGACATCTACTTCTTCGACCTGCGCGGCTACGTGCATCTGGAAGGGGCGCTCACCCCGGCGGAAGTGCATGCGTGCAACCAGGGACTGGACGCCATCCCGCCGCTGGTGGACCAGGAGTGGCACGGCTACGTGCAGGCCCACACCTTCGGAGACCATGACGGCGTCAACTACCAGCAGATCTATGAGGCCGGGGAGCCGTTCGAGGAGCTGATCGACCACCCGGCGTGGTTCGACAAGGTGCGCTACTTCGTCGGCTCCGAAGACTCCTTCGACGAGCAGCACGGCCCCCTGCTCATCGACGAGGCGTTCGCCAACGTCCGCACGGCCGGCCAGAGCATCGGCGTGCACAACGGCGGCCACCTGGGCATCAGCCGCTGCCAGTTCCGCTACCACGCCGGCCGCTTCCACTGCAATCAGATCAACGTGCTGGTCGCCCTGACCGACATCGGGCCCGGGGACGGCGGCACCGTGCTGATCCCGGGCTCGCACAAGTCCAACTTCGAGCATCCGTCGTTCCAGCGCTTCTGCATGGGAGACGTTCGCCCCGACGCGGCGTTGATCGAGGGGGCGGTGGAGATCCACATGCGCGCGGGCGACGCCCTGCTGTTTGTCGACTGCTGCACGCACGGCTCGGCCCGGCGCCGCAACGACGGCCAGCGGCGGGTGGTGATCCAACGGTACGGTCCGTCGTGGGGCCGGCTGCGCCACGCCTACCAGCCGTCGGCCGAGCTTCTGGCCCGGCTGACTCCGCACCGCCGCTCGATCGTCGCACCGGCCGCAGAGCGCAGGCTCTCGCCCGATCCGCAGCCGGCCGCGCAGAATCAGCCAGCACAGGCCCAGGAGGTTGCCCGGTGAGCGAAGCGAACCACACTCGAAGAGTGAACGTTGCCGCGGTCCGACCGAGCCCCGGAGACACGTCGTGGTTCGTGCACGACCGGTTCGGGATGTTCATCCACTGGGGGCTCTACGCGCTGCCGGCGCGGCACGAGTGGGTGAAGAACAAGGAGGAGATCCCGGACGAGGTCTACCAGCGCTACTTCGACCGCTTCGATCCCGACCTCTACGATCCGGCCGTGTGGGCCGACGCCGCCGCCGGCGCCGGCATGCGCTACTTCGTGGTCACCACCAAGCACCACGAGGGCTTCTGCCTGTGGGACAGCGCGCTCACCGACTACAAGGCCACGCGCACGCCGTACGGCAAGGACCTGCTCCATCCCATGGTCGACGCCTTCCGCTCGCGCGGGATGCGGGTGGGCTTCTACCACTCGCTGATCGACTGGCACCACCCCGACTTCGTGATCGACGACGTCCACTCCGAGCGCAACCACCCGGAGCGCGAGGCCATGAACCGCACGCGCGACCAGGGCCGCTACATCGAGTACCTGCACGGCCAGGTGCGCGAGCTGCTCACCCGGTTCGGCCGCGTCGACGTGCTGTGGTGCGACTTCAGCTATCCCGGCCGCGGCAAGGGGCGCGACGAGTGGGACAGCCCACGGCTCTACCGGACCATCCGCGAGCTGCAGCCGCAGGTGCTGCTCAACGACCGCATGGACCTGGACGACGGCTGGGACATCAAGACCCCGGAACAGTGGCAGCCTCAGGGCTGGATCGAGGTGGACGGCATGCCGGTCACCTGGGAGGCGTGCCAGACCTTCTCCGGCTCCTGGGGCTACCACCGCGACGAGTCCTCCTGGAAGAGTGTCGGCCAGTTGATCCGCATGCTGTGTGACACCGTCAGCAAGGGCGGCAACTTGCTGCTCAACGTCGGCCCCACCGGCCGCGGCGAGCTGGACCAGCGCGCGCTGGAGCGCCTGCGCGGAATGGGCGAGTGGATGAGCCGCCACGGACGCTCCATCTACGGCTGCACGCAGGCGCCGGCCGAGTTCGCGGTCCCGCAGGACTGCCGGCTCACCTGGAATCCCGAGACCCGCCGGCTGTACGTCCACGTGTTCGCGTGGCCGTTCCGCCAACTCCACCTGCGCGGCTACCGCGGCAAGGTGGCCTACGCCCAATTGCTGAACGACGCGTCGGAGGTGGCGATCACCGCGATGTCCGAGCACCAGGCGCGGATGGAGCGCGCCGGTGCGGACGACCTGATCCTGGAGCTGCCGGTCCTGCAGCCGCAGGCCGAGGTGCCGGTGATCGAGCTCTTTCTGGCCGGCGAGTAGTCGAGTGCGCCGCTTGCTCATCCTGGCCGGGGGCGCCGGGATCGTCGTTCTGGTCGGCGCCTACCTGCTGTTGGCGAACCGCCCGGAGCCCGAGTACTCCGGTCCGGTCGCCTCCGACCGCCAGCAGCTCTCCGACGTCGACGAGGACCTGATCGTGTCGATGGAGCTGGCCCCGCGGGGAGGGGAGACGGTCCTGCTGGAGCGCGAGGGCGCCGTCTGGCTGGTGCGGGAGCCGTACCCGTTCCGCTGGGACTGGCCGCGCCTGCAGGAGCTGCGCGCCAGCTTCGCCAGCCTGTTCGCACAGCGGCTGGTGGTCGAGGATCCGGAGGACCGCGCCCAGTACGGCCTGGACCCGTCGGCGGTGGTCGCGAGCGCCCGGCTGGAGTCGGGTGAGGCCTTCGAGTTCCACCTGGGCAACCGCACCTCCGCGGGCGACGCCTATTTCCTGAGCTCGCGCGACGACCGCGCGGTGTTCACCGTACACGCCGTGCACGGCACGCGTTTCTCGTGGACCGTGGCCGACCTGCGCGACCAGGCCGTGCCGTCGCTGACTGCGGACCGGGTCAACCGCATCTGGTTCCGCGACGGCGACCACGAGGTGGAGCTGGTCGCCGTCGGCGGGCAGGCGCGCTACGCGCACATGGGCAGCGCGCAGGTGATGCGCGTCCCGTACTTGGCCCCGGCGGACGAGGAACGGTTCGCGTCGATCGCCCGCCGGGTGGCGGAGATGCCGATCAGCGACGCGGTCGCCGACAATCCGAGCGGGTACGCGGAGTTCGGCCTGGATCCCCCGCGCGGCGAGCTGCGGGTGCGTGACTTCGAGGACGAGCTGCACCTGCTGCTCGGCGCCACCGCCGACGGGCAGGTCTACGTCAAGATGCCCGCCGCCCGAGGGGTGCACACGGTGCCGGCCGCCGCGCTGGACTTCCTCTCGCTGACGCCGTTCGAGCTCTCGGAGCCGCGCGTGCTGAACGTCCCGGTCGAGCGCGTGAACTCGATCCAGTTCCGGATTGGCGGCGAGCGCGATCACCGGATCGACCTGCGGCGCACCACGGACGACCTCGGCGCGGAGCAGGTCACCCTGGCGGTCGATGGCCGGCCGCTCGACCAGGAGACCTTCGACCTGCTCACCCGGGAGATCGCCAACCTGGCAGTGGACGCGCCCGCGCCGGCCGGGCGGGACGCTCCGGACGGAGATCCGCTGCTGACCATCGCGTACCACTTGCGCGGAGGCGGACGGTACACGCTGGAGGCGCGGTTTCTCCTCTACGACCAGGACTTCAATCTGCTCGTGCTGGACGAGAGCATCGACCTGCTGGTCGACAGCCGCGCCGTCGCGGAGCTGCTGGAGCGGATCGAGACGACGGTTGCCGACTGACGCGCCGCCGGTGGTCCGCTACCGCCGTTCCTACCTGGAGGGGCAGGCGCGGCGTGCGCTGCACAGTCCCGCGGTGCGGGCGCTGGCGCTTCTGCTGTGGCTGCTCTCGGCGGCGGTGAGCACGCTCCTGCTCATGCAGGCGGTCAACCACCTGGAGTGGGTGCGCGACTACTCCATGAAGGTGATCGTCGTGTCGTTTGCGGCCGCGTTCCAGAACCGCTTCCTGTACGGGATCGTCCTGCCGTTCGCGGCCGGCGGGACCTGGCTGGCATCGCTGCTGGTGCTCGCCAAGTACTACGAGGCATACGGGCTGCACACCCGCTGGTGGAGGCCGTGGACGGCCGCCACCCCGTTTCGGGAGCTCTCGCCCGGGTCGGGAGCTGCCGTGCTGGCCGGCCGCTTCCTGTTCGTGCTCGGGATCCAGGGCTGCGCTGGCATCGCGGTGCTGGCCGCCCAGGCGCTGCTCTGGCGGGTTCCCGCATCCGGATACGGCCCGCTGCTCGGAGCGGTGGCCGCCTGCGCGGCGGTGGGAGCGGCGGCGTTCGCGGCGTCCTTGCGGGTGCGTGCCCGGATCGCAGCGGCGCTGGCGGCCCGCGAAGCCGCATTCGGGCGCGGCGACTTCGTTGGCCGGCCGCCCGCAGTCCGCTAAACTCACCACATCGCAGGAGACGAAGGGCTCAGCCCCCTCAAGGACTACTACCGCCGGTTGCGCGCGGGCACGGATGAGGAGCGCCGCAAGGTCGTGGTGCTGCTGTTCGCCGTGGTCGCCCTGGTGGCGCTGATCGGCGTCTCGATCAGCTCGATCAGCGGCCTCCGCGCCGAGGACGGCGGCGCCGCGCAGATGCTGCTCGTGCCTCGGCTCGACTCCAGCGCATCGGAAATCGTCGGCTTCATCCTGCTGGGCGCGGCCGTGGTCGCCGGCGGCTTCACTTTCGTCTACCTGCAGGAGCGCATCCGCCGCCAGGCAGAGGCCGAGCGCGGGCTGCAGCGCTTTCGCATACCGCGCGCGGTCATCATGTTCATCACCGCCCCGCTCGTAGTCGCGGCGCTGTTCATCGTCTTCCTGTCGGTGGTCAGCCAGTCCAATCAGGACCGCCCCAGCTACGCCGAGGAGCTCACCGCCAGGATGGAGGAGGTCGACCGGCAGGCCGAGCGCGGCGAACTGTTGACGGTCGAGGAGTACGAGCGCAGGCGGATCGTCCGCCAGCGCCGGCCCTTCATCCTGCTGGGGGCCATCGTCGCGCTGTTCGCGGCGGTGGCGGTCTTCGGCGGACGGCTGCTGCGCGAGGCGCCCGAGGCGCTGGAGGACTCCTCGCCGATCACGGAGGAGCTGAAGCGCGACCTCGCCGACGCCACCGGGCTCGCCATCGACGACATCGCCGCCGAGCCCGATCACCGGCGCGCGGTCGAGATGTGCTACGCGCGCGTGGGCGACGTGCTCGACGCGCACGGCTTCCCGCACCCGCTGCACCAGACGCCGCTGGAGTACATGCACGGCGTGCTGGATGCCGGCTCAGGACTGCCGGGCCGCGAGCTGCTGGAGCTCACCGGCCTGTTCGAGGTTGCCAAGTTCTCGACCCACCACATCGGCCCGGACCGGCGCGACCACGCGCTCGACCTGCTGCGCTCCATCCACCGCTTCCTGCTCGACCAGTTGGCGCAGGCCGAACGGGAGGCAGCCCAGGAAGGCGCCACGTAGCGAGTCATCCGTCAGCGGCGCCGCCAGGGCGTCTGTGCGCCCCACTCGGGGAGCGACGGAACGCCGGGTGCGCCGGCGCGCACTACGCCGACTTCTCCGGACAGGGTCATGCCCTCGCGCGATGAGACGGTGATGGAGCCGTCGATATCGGCGAAGCGCTGCCGGCCCGTGCCGGTGTGAACACGGACGTCGCCGCGACTGTCGGTGACGGCGATGTCTCCGGTTTCGGAAGCGACGTGCACGTCTCCGGCGACCCGGCGGAGCACGAGGTCGCCGGCGCCCGACACGAGGCGGACGTCCGCGGCCGAGTCGGTGACGACGACCATGCCGGTTACCGACTCGACGTGGACGGCCGCCCGTCCCGACACCGTGCCGAGCCCGGTGACCAGCACGTCGCCGGTGGTGGTACGGATGTAGACCTCGGCAGAGCGCGGCACTGCAAGCGTCAACCGCGGGCCCCACAGGACGGAGTAGCCGGAGACGGGCCGGTGGTTGACCGCGAAGCCGATGCTCGCGCGTCCGCCGTCAACCGCGATCTGGAGCTCGAAGTCGTTGCGCTCCCGAAACTTGCTCGACACCACGGCACGCGCCGCAAGGCCGTCGCTCGAGATGCCGTCGACGTCGACGTCCAGGTAGCGGCCTTCGACGACGACCCGATGGATCGGTCCGGGATGGCGGACCGACTGCTCGACCGCGCTGCCCTCCAGGAAGCCCGCGGAATAGCCGAGCTGGGCCGCACCGACCAGGAACGCGAGCACTGCCGGGGACCGCATGGGACCGGATCGTAGTGCCACCGGGCCGCGCCGCGAAGCCGCTCCGGTTTGACCGGGACCGGGGCGTGGTGCTCTAATCGGTCCCGTCGCAGATGCCCGAACCCACCCCGAGCGACGCTCCCGTGAGCGTAGCCGATGATGTTGCCAAAGAGCGTGCGGTCGGCATCTTCCGCCGCAAGCAGCTCACCGAGGCCGACCGGCGTGAGGCGTACTTCACCGCCACCCAGTGGCGGCTCATCGGGCTGAAGTTCCGCTCGCACCGCTGGGCGATGTGGGGCCTGGGCGTCATTGCCGTATTCTACTTCGTCGCCATCTTCAACGGCTTCTTCGCCATGAACGATCCGATCGAGCGCAACACGGACATCCAGCTCCAGCCGTGGGTGTTCAGCGGCAAGGACGTGTCGTTCAGCCTGTTCGACGAGGAGCGCAACTTCCGTCCGGTCGTCTACCAGGTGACCAGCAGGCTCGACTTCGAGCTCTTCAAGCGCGTGTACGTGCGCGTGGAGGGGTCGGAGCAGCCGCTGCGGCTGTTCGTGCGCGGCTATCCGTACAAGCTGTTGTTCTTCATCGACGCCGACCTGCACCTGCTCGGCACCGGCGACCCGGACGTCCGCTGGTATCCGCTCGGCACCGACCAGAGCGGCCGTTGCCTGTTCTCGCGCATGGTGCACGGCTCCATCCTGTCGCTGTCGATCGGCATCATGTCGATCCTCATCACCTGGGTGCTGGCATCACGATCGGGTCCATCGCCGGCTACTTCGGCGGCGTGGTCGACAACGTCATCAACCGCTTCATCGAGGTGCTGATGTCGGTCCCGTCGCTGCCGCTGTGGATCGCGCTTGCCGCGGCGCTGCCGCTGGATTGGAGCATCGTCCAGGTCTACTTCTCGATCACGGTGGTCCTGTCCATTCTGGGCTGGACCGGGCTGGCGCGCACCGTGCGCAGCAAGTTCCTGGCGCTGCGCGAGGAGGAGTACGTGCTGGCGGCCAAGCTGGACGGCGCGCCGCTCAACCGCCAGTTGTTCCGGCACATGCTGCCGGCGTTCGCCAGCCACCTGATCGTCAACGCCTCCAACCTCATCCCCTCGATGATCCTGGGCGAGACGGCGCTCAGCTTCCTGGGCGTCGGGCTGCGTCCGCCGGCGGTCAGTTGGGGCGTGCTGCTGCAGGGCGCGCAGAACGTGGAGTCGGTCGCGCTCCATCCCTGGCTGCTGTTGCCGGCGCTGCTGGTGATCTTCTCCGTGGTGGCATTCCAGTTCATGGGCGACGGCCTGCGCGACGCCGTCGATCCGTACCGGTAGGTCGGCAGAGGCATGCTGGGCTACATCATCCGCCGGGTCGCGATCATGATTCCGACGCTGATCCTGATCTCCATGCTCTCCTTCGTCGTGGTGGAGCTGCCGCCCGGAGACATGGCCAGCGCCTACGTGTCCCGGCTGGAGCGCATGGGGGAGGAGTTCCGCGGCGACGCGACCGAGATGCTGGAGGCGCTGCGGCGGCGCTTCGGCTACGGGGAGCCACTTCACTTGCGCTACCTGAAGTGGGCGCGCGACTTCCTCCGCGGAAGCTGGGGGCACTCCTTCTACTGGGACCTGCCGGTGCGCGCGGTAATCCAGGACCGGATCCTGACGACGGTGGCGATCGCGTTCCTGACCATGTTGATCGGCACGGCTGTGAGCTGGCCGGCGGGGGTTGGCGCCGCGATCCGCCAGTACTCCCTGTTCGACAACGTGTTCAGCTTCATCGCGTTCTTCATGATGGCGGTGCCCAACTTCCTGTTCGCACTGGTGCTGATGTACCTGTCGTTCGAGCTGATCGACTTCGTGCCGGGCGGGTTGTTCTCGGCCGACATGATCGACCAGCCCTGGAGTTGGAAGAAGTTCCTGGACCTGCTGGCGCACCTCTGGATGCCGCTGGTGATCCTGGGCTTCGAGTCGATCGGCGGCGGGGTGCGCACCATCCGCGCCAACGTGCTGGACCAGATCCGCCAGCCCTTCGTGACCACCGCGCGCGCCAAGGGCGTGCCGGAGACGCGACTCTTGATCAAGTACCCGATCCGCATGGCGGCGAACCCGTGGATCTCCAGCATCGGCTGGCTGCTGCCGGCCCTGCTGAGCGGCGAGGTGCTGGTGTCGACCGTCCTGAACATACCCACCATCGGCCCGCTGATGCTGCAGGGGGCGATGAACCAGGACACGCAGGTGGCGGGCGCCATCGTCATGCTGCTGTCGACGCTGACCGTGATCGGCACGCTGATCTCCGACCTGCTGCTGGGCGTGCTCGACCCCCGCATACGGGTCGCCGAGTAAGCGTCGTCGCTCCGCCGCAGCCGAGGGGTTGCCACCGGGCGTCGATTCTGATTGGATCAAGCAATCAACATCCAAGTCGAAAAGAGGAGGAGAATCGTGCAAAGAGCCACATCGCTGATGGTGGCCGGGTTGCTGATCGTCGTCGGCGGCACCGCCATCGGACAATATAAGGAAGCGCCTTGGCATGCCGAGCAGGTCGCCCGCGGCGAGTTGCCGCCGGTGGAGGACCGGCTGCCGATCGAGCCGTTCGTGTACGTGAACGGCGGCGACATGCGCATGGTCGAGGTCGGCCGCTACACCGACGCTTGGTCGACCGGCGACTCGCCGGATCAGGCCAACATCCAGGGACCGACCGACTACACGCTGCCCCTTACGCGCGAGAATAACCCGTACGGGCTGCTGGGCATGGAGTCGAGCGACGACTTCACGGTCTGGACGTTCTACTTCCGCGAGGGCATGAAGTTCTCCGACGGTTCGCCGTTCACGGTGCATGACGTGCTGTTCTGGTGGAATGACCTGCAGCTCAACGACCTGTACATGGAGGCCATCGGGGCCGCGGCCCCGCATCAGGGCATCATGCCGGGATCGGTTGTGGAGGCGATCGACGACTACACCATGCGCGTCACGCTGGCAGAGCCGTCTCCGAACTACCACCTGATCCTGACCGGGGACCGCGCCGAGCGCCACTTCCTGGCGCAGAGCAAGGCGTATCTCAGCCAGTTCCACCCGGACTACACGGACGCGGCCACGTTGGCGGCACGCGTGGCGGAGTCGCCGTTCGAGAATTGGCAGAAGTTGCTGGACTGGGCACGGGACGGGACGATCAACTCCAATCCGGACGCGCCTCAGCTTTCGCCGTTCGTCGCGCACGAGCCGCCGCCGGCGGATCCGACCGTGTACATCGCCAATCCGTACTGGTGGGCGGTGGACGAGGCCAATCAGCAGCTTCCCTACATCCGCGGCAACCGCGTGTTCCTGGTCGCGGACGCGGAGGCGCGCAAGCTGCGCGCCCTGCAGGGACAGAGCTGGGTTGCGACCGTGCCGCTGGACAGCCTGGAGCTGGCCAAGCGGGCGCATGACGAGGGCAAGGTGCGCATGGAGCTGGTGGCGCGTCCCGGCGCCGCCTACAGCTCGAACCTGACCTTCTTCAACATGGACACGGACGACGAGTTCAAGCGCAACCTGTTCCGGGACAAGCGCTTCCGTCAGGCGTGGTCGTACTTCGTCCCGCGCCAGAAGCTCAACGACATCCTGTACGCCGGCCAGGCGCCCCTCAAGGTGCAGGGCATCGTCAAGTCGGAGCATCCGTGGTTCGTCCCGGAAGCGCTGTCGACGCCGCTGCTCAATAACGACCTGGATGCGGCCAATCAGCTCCTGGACGAGATCGGGCTGACCAACAAGGACTCCGACGGGTTCCGGCTGGGGCCGGACGGCAAGCCGATCACCTTCCTGATCACTACCGAGCCTCACGCCGGCGAGTGGGAGATCGCCGGGCAGTTGCTGGCCGAGGAGCTGCCCAAGATCGGCCTGATGGGCAACCACCGCGTCGTCGGATGGGAACAGTCCGGGGACTTCGCGGCCACCAACGAGTGGGAGATCTGGCAGCAGCAGAGCGCCGACGCCTGGGACAACCAGGTGCCGGACCGCCTGTCGAGCGCCTCTCCGTCCTCGAACTTCGGCCGCCCGTGGGCGAAGGGCTGGCAGGCGTGGCTGCGCACCGACGGCGCCGAGGGCGAGGAGCCGCCGCAGCGCATCAAGGACAACCACGAAGTGTGGAAGCAGATTCAGGCCGCCGCCACCGGCGAGGAGCTGGCGGAGGCGTACAAGGAATGGCAGCGCCGCGCGATCGAGGACGTCTGGTCAGTCGGCTGGACGGCGTTCGCGCCCCGAATCTTCCTGGTGAACCCCAAGCTGGGCAACTTCAACGCCAGGTGGAACGTCGCCCCGAAGCCCGCGGTCTTCCTGAAGGAGTAACCGGGCTCACGCCGCTCGTCGAGCAGCACGTGATGCAGGAGGCCGCACCCGCTCAGGGTGCGGCCTCTTCACGTCCGGGGCTTCAGGTTCAGATTGCGCGGAGCGCGGGCGACCAGTGCTCCCACATGTCCGTGCACGGCGGCCGGTCCTGCACTTCTTCCAGATCCCGCTTCTTGTAGTCGTAGAGGACGGCCTGGCGGATGCGGCCGGTGTAGTTGTGGCCGGCCATGTGTCCCAGGCGGTGGTGCCAGAAGACGATGTCGCCGGCCTCGCCGTGGCAGTCGACGGGGCCGTCCCGGTTGACCTCGTCCCTCACCCCCTCCTGCTCCGGGGTGGTGTCGCTCTGGTAGCCGGTCGTGAACGTGTGATAGAAGCGCCGGTGGCTGCCCGGCCACACGCAGAAGCCGCCGCCGTCGGCGCCCACGTCGTCGATGTAGCCGACCACTCCCAGGTGGAACGCATGCCCGTCGCAGTGGCAGCCGACCGGCGGCCGTGGCCGGTCGCCGAAGGGCAGGGTGCAGTAGATGCCGCGGATGCGGTCGGGCTCCTGCAGCTCGCCTGGTCCGAGCATCTGCTCCGCCATGGCGAAGATCGCCGGATCGGTGGCCAGCATGCGGATGATCCACGGCTCGGAGCCGATGCGCCGGTACTGCCAGCGGTATTCCTTGCGATGGTTGTCCGGATCGGGCGAGTGGTCGGCCTCCGGCAGCGGCCCGACCCAGGTTCGCGGGTCGTCCGGCTTCAGCGACGACGGCGGATCGTCCCACAGGCGGCGGCGCGCCTCTGCCGTCAGGCCGGGGTCCATCACCTTGCGCTTGATCAGGTACCCGTTGCGCTTGAAGAAGCGCAGTTCCTCAATGGAGAGCGCCATCCTTCCGCGCAGCCTACTAAGTCCGCCGCGCCGCCGCAACGCGCCACCTCTCTGTCTCTGACAATGGCGCCCGACCCGCAGGACGACCCAGTCCGCTTCTTCTATGGCTGCTCCTACCGCCACTCACGCAGCAATCCCGACTTGCGCTACGCGTTCGTGGAGACCATTTCGCCAAATCGGCTACTACAACGACGCGCAGATCGCCTTCAACCGCCACGTGCCCCACTGGTTCCGGCCCGACCGCCGGCCGATCACTCCGACCGAGGTTCAGCTCGCTGGGCCTCACCCGTTCGTCACGGCAGCGGCGTGCGTAGCCGAATGCAAGCAATCGGTCGCCAGAGTGGAAAGTTCGTTCCGGCTCTACTCCCGCACGACCCGCACGACCCGCACGTCCGGCTATACTTGGGCGATCCAATACGATCGGATGGAACAGATATGCAGGTGAACATGCACGAAGCCAAGGCTCAGCTCTCGCGGCTGGGCGACTTGGCTTGGAAGGGGGAGGAGATAGTCATCGCCAAGGACGGCAAGCCGTATCTCGATCTCGTCCCGCACCAACCTCGGACCCAACGCAAGCTCGGGCTGCTGAAAGGGCTTGTCTGGACGGCGTCCGATTTCGACCAAGCCCCTCTGGAAGTGATCGAGGCGTTCGAGGGCAGGTAGCATGCATCGTCTCCTGCTTGAACGTCGAAGCCTCCGGATTTCGGGAGCTGCCGGTGACGTCCGTCCATGCCGATCAGGCCAGCGGCCGCATCCCCGTCACCGGGATCCTTCGATCGGATCCTCGTGGCGCAGGTCCATATCCGCGTCGTATGGGTCGAACACAGAAGGCGCCTCCCTCATCGCCCCTTGATTGATGAGGTGTTCGTATGACGCGCAAACTGATCCGGGTCGGCAACAGCAATGCCGTGACACTGCCTGACGAGCTGGTCAAGGAGTTCGTGCTGCAGGCCGGGATGGAGGTAGACGCGTCGGTCGACCCACGGGATGGAGGTTTAGTCGTCCGTATGGGCGTCAGGTTCTTCGACGCGGGCGAGGCGTCGCCCCGTTTCCGGAAGATGGTCGACCAACTCGTGAAGGAGCGGCGCGAGCTGTACGAACGCCTCGCAGACGGCACCGATCCCGGCGACGGCACTCCTGCTCCCGACACCGCTGACTATCGAGCATCTCAGTGAAGAACCGATCCTGCACCTCTACCGGATGTTGATCGCCCAAACGGAGGCGCCGGCGCCGTGTGGGATCGGGAGCCGCTCCAATCCGCACTCGCTGGCCCGTCGCGGCTTCGGCGGTCAGGATCTGTGTAAATCGGTGCCGGTAACGGCCGCGGCTTTACTGCACTCCCTGGCGAGCGGAGCGACCTCACTCCAAGACTAAGCAGCGCCAGTGTTCGTCGACGGCAACAAAGGGGTCGCGATCGACGGCCGAGCTGTTCGTGCTCGCCGACGGCTTCGGCTCCGCGCGGACGGCCAGCAGATCACGTTGACGTTCTTCTCGATCGCGGGCTGGTTCGATAACACGTGGAGGCTGCTCATCAATGAGCTGACCAAGATCGGCTTCAACGGCAGCTTCCACAGCGTCGGCTGCGGCGGTCGCGGCGCCGGCGTGGACAACATGGACTGGGGATCATGGGCTGGGCGATCCCAACAGGCTACGCCAACCGCGACTGGCCGACGAGACTCGGCGGCTACTGGGACAGCTTGCACAACCGCCAACATGTGGTCGCTGGCCAGGGGCTCTCTTGTCGGCGCTTGGAGCCGGTCAGCGCACGACCTGGCCGGGCCGCTCGCCGGCGTACCCGCCATAGCAGGTGACCCGGTTGGCGCCGAGCTCGTCGCGGATCCTGGTGAGCCCGCGGTTATAGCGCCTGTCCCATCGCTTCGACGCCTTCACTTCCACGGCGACGAATCCGTCGCGGGTCTCGCACAGGAGATCAACCTCCGCACCGTCAGGGTGCGCCAGCAATGGAGGTGACGCATGGATGCCGTAGGGGTCGGTCAGTCGGACGTTGCCAGCCACTCGGGGCGCAGCGGCACGCCGACCACCCCGATGCCGCTCTCGGCCGGCACCTTCCTGGCAAGCAGCCGGCTGCCGACGCGGGCGAGTTCTGCCGCCTGATCGTCGGAGAGTGCCGGGCGATCCGCAACGCCCACGTCGGCTTCGAGCTCCGCGACGTTGCGCGGCCCCGGGATCACGCAGGTCACCCGCGGGTCGTGCAGCAGGTACAGCAGCGCCAGCTCGTACAGCTCAAGCCCGGTGTCGCGCATCAACCGCTCCAGGATCCCGACCGCTTCGTCGAGCGGGAGCGCTCCCAGGTAGGCCGCTGCGCGGTAGGTCTCCAGGCCCACCAGGCGACCGCCGCCGATCGGGTTGGCGATGACGGTGGCCACGCCGCGCTCGTCGGTCAGCGGCAGCAGGGTGAGCGGCGCCACGTGGCTGGTGATGTTGTAGTGGCTGGCGATCTCCACCACGTCGAGCGGGAAGCGGCGCACGGCCTCCGCCAGGAGCACGGAGTTGTGGTTGGTGGCGCCGGCGTACCGGCAGGCTCCCTGCTTCTTGAGCTCCAGCAGCGCCTCGAATGCCATCCCGGGCTCGTACAGGGCGCGCCACTCCGCCGTCTGGCGGGGGATGTCGCGCGGCGAGGCGAAGCCGTGGACCTGCAGCGCGAACACCTCGTCGCGGCGTAGCGCGCGCAGCGTCCGGTCGAACGCCCGCAGCACCGAGTCGCGGCTGTAGTCCCCGAAGTGCTCGCCGGGCGGGCCGGACAGCTTGGCGCCGATCAGCACCTCGTCGGCGCCCAGGTGGCCGAAGGCCATGCCGAGCAGCTCGTCGCACTCGCCGTCGCCGTACATCGGCGCGGTGTCGAAGAAGCGCACCCCCAGCTCGTAGGCGCGCTGCAGGGTGGCGAGCGCGGTATCGCGGTCCACACCCCGGTCGGCGGTCAGGTTGTAGCAGCCCAGGCCGATCTCCGGGATCCGCACGTCGGCGCGCCCGAAGCGGCGGGTGCGAATCATCGGCTGCCGATCACTCTTCGAGTAAGGTTCGCTCCGCTCATCGCGGGGCGACCCAGCGGACGGCGTTGGCGAGCAGGCGGCGCACCGCGGGCTGCGCGTACACCGGGCAGTCCTCGTGGCCGGGCTGCAGGTACACCACTCGCCCGGCGCCGACCTCGCGGGCCCATCCGAACGGCGAGGCGTGTTCCTGCCAGCGGCCGCGCAGCAGGTGGGTCACGTCGGATGCGATCTCGAGCGGCTCGAAGTAGATCTCGTCTCGGATCGCGAAATCGCCGACCCCGTCGGTGACCGGATGCTCGCACAGCACCTCGACGTCGATCGGTACTCCTTCCCGCACCTGGCCGATGCCGGAGACGGCGCCGATCATCTCGGCGATCTGCGGGTAGGCGCGGTGGTTCCAGACGCTGTGCAGGGCCACCAGCCCGAGGCGGCCGGCGCGGACCAGCTCGCCCACCGCCGCGTCCCACGCGGGTGGCGGGCCGCCGTGCGCCCAGGCGACGAACACATGGCAGCGGTCCAGCCGGTTCAACTCCCCGATCTCGCCAGCGTCCGGGAACGCCGTCTCCAGGCGGGCGCGAGGCGGGTTGAGGCCGAGCTGGTGGCCGTCGATGTACGTGAACCGCTTCGCATCGCCGCTCCACGTCGTCAACGCTTCCATCTCCGACTCGCGATCGACGCCGAAGCCGTGCACGCCGGTTGCCCGCACGCCGCCGATCTCGTTCAGAGCCGAGGCCAGATAGGGGCCGATGCCGTCCGGGTACAGGCGACAGTGCTCCAGCCACTGGTCGTGCCTGCGAAACCCCGCCCGTCCCGACCACGTCAGCACGCGGATCGTCCTCATTGCCCGGCCAGCGTAGCACGCTCGGTCGCATCCCGGCCTTCGGGTCCTGGTCGGTGAGCTCGCCGTGGCTTCTGTCGGGTTGCCCGAGGATCCGGCGGAGCGGAGCGCGTCACGGCTTGTTCCAACCTTGAGGGCTGATAGAATCGCCCTATGACCGAGTTGCTCGAAAGGGCGATTGCGAAGCTCCAAGACCTTCCCAGCGACCTTCAGGATGAGGCTGCTGAATTGCTCCTCGACATGGTCGAAAGGAGCATGGACGCGCAACTCACCCCGGACCAGGCTCAGGAGGTCGCTCGCCGCCTCGAGGCTCCAGCGGGATATGCCACGCACGAAGAGGTCGCGGCTTTCTTCGGGCACGACTCCATGGAATGAAGCTGCGATGGCAAGTATCAGCCGTCAGTGACCTTGCCAACATCCGCGATTACATTGCCGTCAACAGTCCTTCAGCAGCACGGGCCGTGGTGGATCGTGTGTTCCGTTCCGTGGAGCGGTTGAGGATGTTTCCCGCGTCCGGTCGCCTCGGCCAAGTCCCGGGCACGAGGGAGGTCGTCGTGCCTGGCCTTCCCTATGTCGTCGTCTACACGCACGACGAAACCAGGGTCGATGTCGTCGCCATCTTCCATGGGGCGCAGAAGCGAGGATGATCAGCATGCGGACGCACCCGGACACCTACGTCACCTTCGTCGACCTGAGCGCCGTCGACGGCCGCCTGCTCGCGGAGCAGGTGGTCGGCCGGGCAGAGAAGCATCCGGCCAATCCGGTGATCATTCCCGGCGACGCCGAAGCGTGGGACTCGGACCGCGCATCCAACTGGGCGGCGAGCATCGCCTGGGATCCCATGCAGCGACAGTTCACCGCCTGGTACTACGGGACCGACCGCGGCTCGACCGTATCGTTCGAGGCAGAGCATCACTCCTCGATCGGCTACGCGGTCAGCGACGACGGGGTGGTCTGGGAGAAGCCAAGGCTCGGCCTGCACGACTACCGGGGATCGAAGGACAACAACATCTGCTTCCGCCCTGACGGGGCCGACGCCAGCCACTTCTGCGTGCTGATCGACCCGGAGGCGCCGGATGACCGCCGCTACCAGGCGCTGACCTGGATGCCGGTGGCGGACGGCGGCGGCGAGGCGGCCGGCAACGTGTTCGAAGGCGTGACTCGGCGGATGCGGTACGTCACGCACTATTCCCGAGACGGCATCCAATGGCAGCGATCCGGCGACGGCGTGCAGTGGCCGGACGGCGACACCGGACACCTGTTCATCGACCCGAACGCTCCCGCCGAGGACCGCATCAAGGCGTACGGCCAGCACTCGGTCGGCGAGGGACCGGACATCGGGCACCTGGTCAAGCAACCGCACCTGCCGATCGATCCGCAGGAGGGCGCCGAGCACGAGATCCACTTCGTCTACGTGCTGCCACAGGCCGGCAGCTACGTGATGCTCTACGACTTCAACCGCTACCGGCCCTTCCACGGCCACCTGGGCTACACGAAACAGGGCGCTCTGAACATGACCCGACAGGACCGGATCAAGGCGAGGATCGCGCTGCGCCGCGGCGATCTGCCCGACGAGCCGGCGGCCGAGGGGTACGGCATCTATACCGGAGACATCCGGCTTGCGGTGAGCGCCTCCTCGCTCGGGCCGTTTCAGCGCGTGCAGCCGCGCGTGCCGGTCGTCGCCCGTGGCGGCCGCGGTGAGTGGGACTCCGGCTTCCTGGTGCTGGGCGGCGGCAGCGCCATCGAGCACGAGGACCGGATCCTGCTGTTCTACACGGGCCTCAACGAGAGCTCCGCCGCGACCTTTACCGGACCGGCGTCAGGCCGCGTCTGTACCGGACTGGCCACGCTGCGCAAGGACGGCTTCGCCAGCCTGCGCGCAGCCGATCCCATCGCCCCGGGCGAGGTCACCACGCAGCCGATCGAGGTCGCCGACGGCGGCGTGGTGCGCCTCACCGTCAACCTCGATCACGCCATCCCGTGGCGGGACTGGATCGAGGTGGAGGTGCTCGACGCCCGGACCCTGCGGCCGATCCCGGGCTACAGCGCCGCCGATGCCCGCCCGCTGATGGCCGACTCGATCGCGGCTCCGGTGGCGTGGCGGGAGCACAGGACCCTGGCTGGCGTGGGCGTGGGGCCGATACGCCTGCGCTTCCACCTCTACGGCGGGGCGCAGTTGTACTCGTTCACCTTTTCTCCATAGGAGGGCGTGCGGCTGCCCCGTATCGACTTCACCGCCATCCCGAGCCCGATCATTCTGCGCGGCAGCCCGCAACAGGCGCACCGCGACCCCTGCGGGCACTATCACGACGGCGTGTTCCGGGTGTGGCACAGCAGCATCCGCGGAGCGGCCGACTCGAGCTGGAGCGCGGCCACGGCAGTCACCGAGAGCCGCGACCTGATCACCTGGAGCGAGCCACGCGACGTGACCCCGCGCGACCGGGCGCTCAACTACTCCAGCCCCGGGAACGTGATCCGCTACCGTGACCGCTGGCTGATGTGCCTGCAGACCTACCCCAGTCGCGACGGCAGGCCGGCCGACCACACGGCGCGCATTTTCACCATGCACAGTCGCGACCTTGCGGCGTGGTCGGAGCCGGATCTGCTGCGGGTCAAGGGGCCGGAGGTGGCCCGGGAGGAGATGGGGCGGATGATCGACCCCTACCTGATCGAGGACCAGGCGGAACCGGGCACGTGGTGGTGCTTCTACAAGCAGAACGGCGCCAGCCGCTCGTGGTCGCGCGACCTGCGGCACTGGACCTATGGCGGCCGCCTCGATGCCGGAGAGAACGTGTGCGTGCTGGCCGAGAAGGGCGAGTACACGATGTTCCACTCACCTGCCAACGGCATCGGCGTCAAGCGCTCGCGTGACCTGGAGCGGTGGACGGACCACGGCCTGCTCACCCTGGGGCAGCACGAGTGGCCGTGGGCCCAGGGGCGCATCACCGCCGGCCACGTGTTGGACCTGCGCGCCGAGCCGGGGATCGGGCGCTACCTGATGTTCTTCCACGGCAGCAGTCCCGCGGGCTGCGCACTGCGGGAGGTACATGGGCATGCCTCGCTCGGCCTCGCCTGGAGCGACGACCTGGTGCACTGGGACTGGCCGCAAGGTGGCATTTCAAACACAGTTGATTAGGACTCACCTTTGCCATCCAAATCACGGGTGATCAAAGTGAACCCCAATCCGCCCACGATGAGACGGTGGC
This sequence comes from Spirochaetia bacterium, assembly GCA_963662775.1. Classification (GTDB taxonomy): domain Bacteria; phylum Spirochaetota; class Spirochaetia; order SZUA-6; family Bin103; genus CATQHW01. The sequence goes on along the minus strand of OY759747.1, from coordinate 6,235,719 downwards.
CGGCCAAGTAATCGATATCTGGCGTTGGCCGATCAAGACGTCGTTGCCGGAACGAGCGATCCTCGAGGACCTGTTTCAATGACTACCGCTGGCTGACGTTTGCTCCAGCAGGGCGACGACGTCATCGTGGCCTCGGCGCCGCGCCCACGCCGCCGGTTGCGCCCACGCCGGGACTGCCGGCGCGGCAGCATCGGCCCCGACCCGAGTCAGATGATCCAGGAGGAAGCGGACGAACTCGGTTTGTCCGCAACGTGCTGCCCAGCCCAGCGGGGTGGAGCGAAACTCCTCGTCCACGGCGCTGGCATTCGCGCCGAACTCCAGGAACAGCTTCGCCTGCTCGATCTGCCCGCGCCCCGCCATGTGGTGCAGCGGCCGGATCTGCTGCCAGTTGGGCAGGTCGGGATCCATGCCGTGCTCCAGCAACACGCGGGCGAGCGGCACGGAGCGCCACAGGTAGCTCTGGCAGTAGGTGACCACGGGCGGCACGCGCAGCCCGCGCGCCAGCAGCAGGAGCAGCATCGCTTCATGGCCGGCCGACACGCAGTGGGTGAACCCCTGCTCGGCGGCGTGCTCGTCGAACAGCTCCGGCTTCGCGTCGAGCAGCGCCGCGATCGTGTCGACGTTGCCCTGATGGAAGTGCGAGGACAGCCGCATTCGCCCACCGCAGCGGTACAGCAGCGCGCGCATCTCGGCATCGGAAGCCGATTCGGTCGGGTTCCCGGACGATTCGACGCTTGCGTTGGGATTGGCGCCGGCTTCCAGCAGCAGCTCCGCGACGTCGCGGTCGCCCTTGCGCGCGGCCGCCCAGAGCGCGTAGCCGTGCGGGCAGAGCCTGCCCTCCGGAAGGTTGGGGTCGGCGCCGGCATCGATCAGCATGCGCACGATCTCCGCATGTCCGCGCTCGGCCGCCGCGGACAGCGGCCGCGTGCCGGACGGCTCCGCCTCGTCTGCGGCCGCCGGATCGCCGCGCAACAGCTCGGCTACCCGGGCAGCATCGCCCAGGGCCGCTGCGATGGTGATGGAATAGCGGGCGCCGCGCTTCAGCAGATGGCGTGCCATGGCGTAGTCGTTCCGCTGGCGTAGCGGGTGGTGCCAGAGCGCGACCGCCACGGGGCGAAAACCATCGACTCCGATCCGGTCATCGGCGGAGAAGCCGACCGCGTCGATATCCGCGCCGTGCTCCAGGAGCAGGTCGACCAGGTCGGCACGCCCCGTCTGCACCGCGTAGTGCAGGGGGCGCCGCCCCAGGTGGTCGCCGGCGTTCGCGGCGGACGCTTCCGCCGCCAGCCGCTCCCGCACCGAGTCCACGTTGCCCGCCTCGATCGCGCCATGGATCGGGTGGCGGGATCCCGAGGAAGCCGACCGCACGCGGAGTTGCTGGCGCAGGTACGCCGCCACGTCCTCGTGTCCCCGGTCCAGCGCCATCTGCAGCAGCGTGTCGTTGCCGTACAGCGCGTTGCGGTAGGTAAGATCCGCGCCGGCATCCACCAGCGCCCGGACGGCTCCCATGTGCCCTTCGCGCACGGCGAAGTGGAGCGGCGTCATGTACCAGAACTCGGCGTCTGCCAGCGTCGCATCCGCCTGGAGCGCTGTCCGCAGCGTTCCGGCGTCGCCGTGCCGCGCCGCGGTGAGCATCCGCCAGATGTCCACACCGCGCCAGCGACCGGTCCAGTCCAGGTCGGGGGTGTCGAGTTCCCGCGGCCGGATGAGGTGGGGTTGCATCAGTCCAGGTCGGTAACCAGGGATTGGCGTGCCCGCTACCGGCTCCGTATGGCTCGGAAGCGCTTCATCTGGTCGGTGATCGCCACCTCGGTCGGCAGGCGTTCGACGCTGGAGGCGCCGTAGAAGCCGTCCACCCCGGTGGTTCGCTGCAGCACGTATTCCGCGTCCTCCGGCATGGCGATCGGGCCGCCGTGGCACAGGACGATGACGTCGTCCCGCGCCGCGTGCGCAGCGTCGGCGATCGCCTGGATACGGGCCGGGCACTCCGGAAGACCCAGCGCCGTCGCCGCGCCGATCGTTCCCTTGGTGGTCAGTCCCATGTGGGCGACCACCACGTCGGCCCCCGCCTTGGCCATGGCGGCGCCCTCGTCCGCATCGAAGGCGTAGGGCGAGGTGAACAGGTCCAGCTCGCGCGCCAGGCGGACCATCTCCACCTCCAGCGCGTAACCCATGCCGGTCTCTTCCAGGTTGGCGCGGAACAGGCCGTCGACCAGGCCGACGGTCGGGAAGTTCTGCACGCCGGAGAAGCCCGCGTCCCGGACCTGGCGCAGGAAGCGGTCCATCAGGCGCGTCGGGTCGGTGCCGCAGACGCCGGCCAGCACCGGCGTGTCGGGTACCACCGGCAGCACGTCGCCGGCCATCTCCATGACGATCGCGTTGGCGTCGCCGTACGGCATGCAGCCGGCCAGCGATCCACGCCCGTTCATGCGGAAGCGCCCGGAGTTGTAGATCACCAGCAGGTCGACGCCGCCGGCCTCCTGGCACTTGGCGCTGATGCCGTTGCCGGCGCCGCCGCCGATGATCGGCTGGCCGGCGGCGACGCGGCCGCGCAGCCGCTTGAGGATCTGCTGCTTGGTGAATGCCATGGCGTGACTATCCCCGCCCGCGGGCGACCAGGTCGAGCATCATCGCCACCGCTCGGTCGGCGAAGGCTGCATCGTTGATGTTGGCGTCCAGCTCCTCCACGACGATGTCGTCGCGCAGGCCCGATCTGAGGGCGTCCACGAACGCGGCGTCGGCCGCGCGGTCGCAGAACGGCTGCCCGTCGCCGTCCAGGATGGAAACGCCGCGGAGCGGCACCAGGAAGGCGACCGGGCCGGTGGCGGCGGTGGCCTTGCGCGCGAACACCTCGCCCATGCGCCGGTTCTCCTCCGCATCGGTGCGCATCAGGGTCACCGACGGGTTCCATTCGTAGAAGGTGCGCCCAGCCTCCCGGTAGCGCTCGGGGACGGTGTGCATGGCGCCGAAGTTGGCCATGTCCACGCAGCCGGGGACGATCAGGTGGGGGATCCCCATCTGCCCCGGCGCGTCCAGCCGCTCGGGGCCGGCGTCGAACACGCCGCCGCAGACGGTGTCCGCCCACTCGGTGGTGGTGATGTCGAGCACGGCGTCGACCAGCCCGTCGCGCACGAGGCTCTCCATCGTACGGCCGCCGGTGCCGGTGGCGTGGAAGACCAGCACCTCGTAGCCCTGCGCCGTGAGCCGCTCCCGGCAGGCGTCCACGCACTCGGTGGTGTTGCCGAACATCGACGCGGCGATCACGGGCCGGTCCGCCTCATCATCCTGGGGCGACGAGGAGGCCATCGCGCACACCGCGGCGGCGGCCCGCGTCAGCACGATCCGGGAGATGCGATTGATGCCGGCGACGTCGACGATCGACGGGATCATCGTGATGCCGCGCGTGCCGAGGTAGGGGCCGACGTCCCCGGCGGCGGCGGTCGAGACGCATACCGAAGGCACGGACAGCGGCAGCGCTCGCATGGCCGCCGTGACGACCGTCGTGCCGCCGGTGCCGCCCATACCGAGCACGGCGTCGATGCGGCCGCGCTCGTGGAGACTCGCAACCACGGCCGGCGCGCCGGCGGTCATCACCCGCATCGCCTCGCCGCGGTCGCGCCGCTCGCGCAGCCGCTCCAGCTCCGTGCCGCCTGCGCGCGCGACCTCGTCGGCCTCCACGTCCACGCCGAACAGGTCGGTGGTGCCCAGCACACCGGTGTTGACGGTGAGCACGCCGTGGCCGCCATCCCGGATGCGGTCGCGGACGAAGGCGTATTCGGCCCCTTTGGTGTCGAACGCTCCGATCAGACAGATCGTCATCGAGTTCCTCCTCGTGCCGTCGCGATCTCGCCGCGGCGCCGGACCGCTGCGTCAAGCCGGCGGCGGACGGGCATGCGAGCCAGAAGGGCGACGGCCCCGCCGCCCGCGTACACCAGCACCGCCGGCCACAGCTCCTCGGCGGCGATGAGCGCCGCGGGCACCGACAGCACCCGTACGAGCACGATCAGCAGGCCGGCGCCACCCTGCATGGCGGTGACCAGCAGAAACCTCGACAGCAGCACCAGGTACCCCGACCCCGGCGACAGCCATGCGTACGGGGTGGAGCCGGTCTGGGACAGCCACCAGCGCTGATGCAGAGCATAGCCGGCGTAGGCGCGGCCGATCACGAGCAGCGACGCCAACCATCCCACGCCCAGGGTTACGGGCAGCAGCAGGCCCCAGAACAGGCGCTGCCGATAGCCGGCCTGGAGGGTCAACAGCGTGAACCGGCCGACCAGGTCGCGGGCGTCGATCAGGTAGTCGGTGCCCTGCAGCAGCAGGTTGCAGTTGATCGCGACGGAGACGACCCCCAGGGCGAACGCCGTGACCTGCACCGCCGGCTTGCGCAGGCGCCGCCGCTGGTACGCCTCGGCAAGGGCGCGGGCCCGGCGCGTGCGGGCGGTGCGAGGATCGGCGTACATGGATCGGGCCGCCGTCATCGTACATCGCCGCCGCGCAGGCCGATGGCGACAAAACGTTCCCACGCTTCTCGCGGGGATGACACCACCACCGGCCCGCGACAACCGACCGGGAAGTGACGCAGGTTGCCGGTCACCAGCGTCCGCGCAGAGGTCTGCAGTGCGACCTCCAGGAACATCACGTCGTCCTGGTCGGGCGGTGCCGAGCCTGACCAAGGCGAGGCGGTCACGTGGTATTGGAACTGGAAGACTGCCTGAACCGCCGCACGCCGAACGGCGGGTATGTCCAGGCGAGGCCGCGCGAGCACTTCGCGATACTCGGCCTCGATCCTGTCGTCGATCGCGATCCGGAAATGCCTGGCGAGCAACGCATCGACCAGTCGTCCGGGCGGCCCGAATGGTGACAGCAGTCCGGAGATGAGTACGTTCGTGTCCAGCACCCAGACCGGAGCCTCACTCTGCGAGTAAAGTTCGCTCCGCTCACTCTGCGAGTGAGGTTCGCTTCGCTCACTCACCCCCGGCGGTGCGAGTGCGCGTGCGCCGCGCCTCCTTGATCTCGTGCTCGATGTCTGCGCCGATCAAGCTTTCGGTACCGGCTTCAGCGGCTCGTGACCGAATCTCCCGTACGGCTCTTCGCGCACGTGCGAACACCAGTTCCTGGATGTCCTCCAGCAACGTGGCGTCGCTCGTAGGGATCATGATGCTGCGCGGCAGGCCGTCCTTGGTAATCACGACGGCGCCTTCCCGATCGAGGTCCTCCCAGACCTTGCCCGGTTTCGCCGCAAGTGCCCGTGACGCGATCATCCTCATGCGCATTACAGTTGTACGACGAATCGCCGAGCGTCAAGGGGTCGGGGGCTCGGCCGTGCGGGACACGGAAATCGCGGTGACGCTCAACGCCGGCAGCTCGCAGTCGAGCATCGGCCCCGCACCGGCGACCGGCATCAACAGGGTCCTGATCCGCTCCGGGTCGTCGAAGGAGTTCATCGCGTCCGCACTGCCGGCGTGCCGGGTGTCGATCACCTGCCATGCGTCGGCCGGGCCCGGATCGGGCGCAACCGCCGACACGTCGATCGTGCAGCGTCGATCACGTTCGCTGTCGTTCACCACGTGCACGATGAGATCTTCCCCGTCTTCCGTCAGGGCGGCGCTCACGTCCGGGGCCGTTGCCGGCGTCCGGCACGCGAGCGGCAGGCGTCCGCCCAGCGTGGCGTAGAGTTGCTGCACGTAGTAGACGGGCCGGCAGTACATGCGGCCCGCGTCGGTCTCGATCGCTCCGCCGCAGAAGCTGTCGGCCAGGTTCGATCGACAGGCGATCTCCACCAGCGCCGCGTTGCGGTGCAGCAGGTGGTGGAAGCGGGCGCAGGCCAGGGCGTTGCCGAGCGTCATCAGCTCGCCGCGGCCCGGTCCCCAGTCGGGGTTGGAGGCGTTCCACTCCGTGATCGCCACCTTCACGCCGGGGTCCGGGCGCTGCGGCGCATGGTGGGCGATGAGCGCTTCCAGCTCGCGCAGCTCGGCGGCGCAGCGCTGCAGGTCGGCGCCGTGGTAGAGATGCGGGCAGGTGTGGCTGAGGTGCGCGCCGGCGCCGGCCAGCACGCCCGCGGTGGGGTTGGAGGAGAGCAGCCGGATGCCCGGGTCGGCGGCCAGCATGGCGCGGCAGAACGCCGGCAGGCCGCCCTCGTATGCATCACCCCGGACCTCGTTGCCGATCTGCCAGTAGCGCACGCCGTGCGGCTCCGGCCTGCCCAGCGCGGCGCGGCGGGTGCCCCAGCCGGCGTCCGCGTTGCCGTTGCAGTACTCGACCAGCTCGGCTGCGTCGGCCGGCCGCCGGTCGCTGAAGCGGACGCACATCAGCGGCTCTGCACCGATCGCCCGGCACAGGTCCAGGAACTCGTCCACGCCGACGTTGCCCGGCTGCGTGCTGCCGCCGGCGTCGCGAAACGGGGCGCGCTGGTCCGGCGGCACGGTGCCGTCCTTCCACTCGAAGTGCTTGCGGATGGTGGTGCCGCCGAACCGCAGCATGCCGGGACGCAGGGCGCGCAGCGCGGCGACCACGTCCGAGCGCCACCCGTCGACGGTGTCGGTGCCGGTGAGGCTGGCGGCGTCCAGCCACAGCGTTCCGGGACCACGGCTCACGATTTCCAGCGTCGCGTCGTCGGCGTCGGCGTCGGCGCGGAGCTCGGCCGCAAGCCGCGACCAGTCGGCGCCCACCGCCTCGAAGCGCCGGGCCGCCAGCACGCGGCCGGCGGCGGTCAGTCGGACGGTCACGCCGGCGGCCAGGCCGCGGCAGCGAGCGGAGACGGCGAAGCGGTAGCGCGCGCCGGCGCGGACGGCGATCCCGGGTTGGGCGACTCCCACCGGCGACGGGTCGTGGCCGCCGATGGTGATCCTGGCGCAGCGGGAGCCCGCGTAGGACGCCGCGCCGTCCAGGTCGAACACGCCGCGATGGACGGCACCGGTCAGCCTCCACGGCCGGGGCTGCCGGTCGGCGCCCGGCAGGAAGTGGGCGGCGCACGGCACGATGCCCTCGAAGCCGGGGTCGTCGAGCTTCTCCCCGTACAGCGACGGCACCAGCTCGCACAGGTACTCGAAGAGCTGCCCGTAGTGGAAGGGGCCGATCCGCCCCGGCAGGCGGTCGGCGGTGACCGCGATCCGACAGTCCGGCGTCATCGGCCGCTACGGAGCGAGGGTGAGCTCCACCACCTCGTGCAGGACGACCTCCGGCACGACGACCGTCCCGTCCGTGACAGTCAGCTCGCGCCCGGAGAGCGGGAGCCGCGCGCGGGCGATCCGGCCCTCGTGCAGCTTGATGGAGACATCCCGGAAGGCGGTCGGCGGGTCCAGCGCGCCCCAGGTCTGCACGTCAGGGTGCTGGCGGTCCCACGGGAGCAGCGGCAGCATCCGCTCGTACAGGTGGACGTCGATGCGCGAGCCGTCGCCGCCGTCACCGGGGGCGCGGGTGCGTGCGGATGCCAGCAGGCGCGGCGGCGCGTCGATCGTCAGAGCCAGACCGGCCCGCCGGACCAGGTCGGCGAACAGCGCGGCGAGCCGCGGTACCGGGTGGTCGCAGAAGGCGGCGCCCACGTCTCCGGACACGTAGATGGCGAGCCCGCGGCCGTGCCCGTGCACGGTGATGGCCGGGTGTCCGGAGTCGAGCCCGTCCGTGTTGGATTCGTCGACGGCACTGCCGAGCGGATGCAGCACGAGCGAGCGGAACACCGACAGCGTCGCCGGCGTCTCGGTATCGGCGCCAGCTCCTAGCTCGGACACTTCGGTGTGTTGGCCGTCGAAGGCGATCCATGCGCCGTGCCGGGTCAGCGGGTCGTGCAGCACGTAGATGGTGCCGCCGTCGCCGCCCGCGTCGTAGGTGCCGCGGTAGCGGAGGCCGAAGGCCTCGCCCAGACCGAAGTCCTCTCTGCGGTCGCCCCACTCGTCGGCCAGCGAGGTCTGGTAGGTGGCCACCAGCGTGCCGCCGTCCGCCACCCACGCGCCGATCGCCGCGCACTCGGCGTCGGCCAGGCAGACGGAGTCGGGCAGTACCAGGACGCGGTACCCGGCCAAGCCCTCGGCGGTCAGTCCGTCGTCGAACAGCACGTCGAACGGGATGTGGCTGCGCTCCAGCATCTCGGCCACGCCCACCCACTGCTTCCAGTAGCGGTCGGAGCCCTCGCACTCCTGCGCCAGCTCGCGCAGCGCCGGCGCCACGACCGGTCCCTGCGCGAGCGCCGAGAACTCCGGGTCGGCGTCCAGCGCCTGCCGGAGCCGCTCGACCAGGTCACGGCCGACCGGCGGGTGCGCGGCGTAGTGGAAGTCGCGGGTCTGCTGCGACAGGTGAAGGGCACACTGCTTGACCGTCTGGCCGCCCACGAATTCGCGGCGGCGGGCGAGCTCCGCGAACACCAAGCGCTGCTGCCCGGGGTGGTGATAGTCGACCGGGCTCTGGGCGTGCACGCCGTTGGCCAGCGCGCCCAGCACCACGCGCGCCATGTAGGTGGGCTCCTGGTAGGGCGCCCAGCCGACCGGGCCGATCGGCTGCGGCGCGTGGCCCCAGATCTCGCAGTCGCCGCGGGCGCGGGCCAGCTTGGCGGTCAGGTGCGGGCCGAGCAGCGGGTACTCGGTCTCGATGAAGAACTGCGCGCCGCCCCTGATCGGCGCCAGCTCGTTGGCGGAGGTCCAGGGGATGCGAGGCCGCGGGTAGCTGTTGAACCGAACGGTCGTGACGTCGCGGATCGCGCGCACGCTCGACGCGATCCGGTTCTGGTATTCGCGCAGGTTCCGGTAGCGCCAGCGCACCCAGCGCTTGAAGTCCAGGCTGGCGAAGTCGACCCGCTGCGGCAGCTCGGCGCCGGCCTCCGCGCGGAACCGCTCCGCGCACCAGCGGCAGGTGCAGCCGGCGGGAAAGGGAGAGGCGCCGCGCGAGCCGTAGTTGCAGTCGTCGAACCACACGCCGTCGATGTCGAAGCGGCTGACGTAGTCCTCCAGGTAGTCGACCAGGAAGTCCCCGAAGGGGGAGTTGTGGCACATGAACGAGGTGTTGGGCCGGATGACGCGGCCGTCGGGCAGGTCCCGGATACGCCACTCCGGATGCAGCATGCCGACGGTCTCCCAGAGGTTCATGTTGAAGGTGCAGATCGCCAGGATGCCGTGCGCGTGCGCGCGGCTCAGGAACCGCACGGCCAGGTCGTCCGGCGCGGTGTCGAAGGTCAGCGCCGAGTGGAGCGGGCCGGCGTACCAGGTGTGCAGGCGGTCGGAGGTGCGCGCGCCGATGCCGCCGGGCTGCGTGTACCACACCTCCATGCCCAGGTCGGCGACCCAGTCGACGAAGTCCTCGATCTCCATGCCGGCGAAGGTGCTCCAGTCGCCGGAGCCGAGCGTGCGCAGGATCACCAGGTGGAACTCCGCGCGGTTGACGCGCAGGTGGAGCGGCATGCCCGGCAGGTCCGGGTTGGCAGGCACGGGGATGTTCGCGCGGGCCCGGGGTTGATCGGCCATCGACGTCACCTCGCAGCCGTCAGGTGAACCGGTACCGGTTCACCGTCTCCTCCAGCACGTCGACCCCGAGGCCGGGGGCGTCGCGGACGGCCAGCATGCCGTTCTGCTGCACCCACGGGTCGGCGACCAGCTCATGCTGCATCGGCGATTCGTGCGGCTTGAAGTCCATGGCAACGCCGCGGTCGGAGACCGCCATCAGGTGCACGCTGGCGGCCGTGTTCAGGGCGCTGCTCCACGTGTGCATGCTGTAATACAGGTGCTCGGCCTCGACCATGCGGATCACCTCCCGGCAGCCTGTGATCCCCTGGCAGCGCCCGGGATCCATCTGCACCACATCCACCCCGCCCGAGCGGATCAGGCGCGCGTAGCTCTCGCGGTCCCACTCGTCCTCGCCGGTGCCGACCGCGGTGCGCACTGCCGCCCGCAGGCGGGCGTGTCCTGCCAGGTCGGCGGGCAGAAGCGGCTGCTCGATCCACTTCAACCGGTACGGCTCCAGGTCATGAAACCGCTGAATCGCGGTCGGCACGTCCCACAGGGCGCGGGCGCCGGGGGTGTCGACCACCAGTTCCAGCTCGTCGCCGATGATCGTGCGGATGCGCTCCACCAGCGCCAGGTCGGCGGCGCGGTCCTGGCCGAACACGGCCTCCGGGCGCATGCCCCAGCCGCCCTTGACGATGCGGTAGCCCTGGTCGCGCATCCAGCGGAACTCGTCATCCGTCCACGCCGTGTCTTCCATGTCGAAGATGATGGAGGCCATGGCCGGCACCTCGCCGTGGAGTTGGCCGCCGAGCAACCGGCTCACGGGCAGACCCAGCGCCTTGCCCTTGAGGTCCCAGAGCGCCATGTCCACGGCGCTCAAGCCGAACGCGGCGATCCCCTCCGGCCCGTACCACCACGTGCGGTCCGTCATCGTGCGCCAGAGCGCCTCGACGTCGAGCGGGTCGGCGCCGACCAGCAGCGGCGCGTAGCCGCGCTCGACGATCGTGGCGGTGGCGAGCGCCGCCTCCGGAAACTGCGAGATGCACTCGCCCCAGCCGGCGGTGCCGTCGTCGGCGGTGACCCTGGCCAGCGTGATGTAGCGCAGCGTCCCCTTGTAGTGGGGTTCCGGGTATTCGAGGGGGAAGGCGTCGATCGATGCAATCTTCACGGGTGAGATCCTTGGCTGTCGTCGTAGAGCGAGGCGATTGTGACCGGCTGACCGTCGCGCGCCGCGGAGCGGTAGGCGGCGTCGAGCAGCTCCACCGAGCGCCAGCCCCAGGTGCCGGGCGAGCGGTTGCGGTCCCGCTCCAGGATCACGTCGACCAGGTTGGCCGACGGCATGTGGGCGGGGTAGGAGGCGCCGGCGCCGGGGCAGTCGGAGCCGGGCTGGCCAGCGTAGGTGGACGGGTCGCAGGATAGCGCCTCGACCATGCCATCGGCGTGATGGATCGTCCCGGTGCCGTCGATGTAGTCGAGGTCGATCCAGCCCTCGGTGCCGTAGAGCTGCAGGTCCAGCTTGCCTGCCGCGTGGGTGACGCCGCCGGTCGAGCCGACGGTGGCCAGGCACCCGTCCTCCATGCGCACCGCGATGGCGTCGGCCACGTCCACGGCGACGTCCAGGTGGTTCATCATCGCCGTCACCTGCGCGGCGCGCCCGCCGGTGAGGAAGAACATCAGCGCCGCCGAGTGGGTGACCTGCAGGTGGCCCTGGCCGCCGCCGGAGCGCTCCGGGTCCGAGTACACGTCGCCGGGGCCGACCACGGGGTAGGCGGCGGCCATCGCCGGGTCGCCGGCGCGGTCGTCGCCGCGGTACAGGTAGAGCGGCTCGGAGCTGAAGGTGTTGGACACGTAGTGGATGGGGCCGAGGCTGCCGCCGGCCACCACGTCGCGCACGCGCTCGCTCATGTCGATGAACTGCCAGGGGTAGCTCATGATGATCTGGCGGCCGTGGCGCTCGGCCAGCCGGATCAACTCGCGGGCGTGGGCCGCGCGCAGCACCATCGGCTTCTCCAGCAGCAGATGCAGGCCGCGCTCCAGGACGGCGCGCGCGACCTCGTGGTGGGCGGCGTGCCAGACCGCGACGACCGCGCCGTCCAGCTCGTGCCGGTCAAGGAGCTCGTGGTAGTCGGTGTAGGTGGTGCCGATGCCGTAGTGGTCGGCCGCCTTGCGCAGCACTTCCGGCCGCAGGTCGGCGATCCCCACCACGTCGGCGTCCGGGTTGCCGACCAGCGCCGGCAGGTGCGCGGCCGTCGACCACCAGCCGGTGCCGATCACCCCGATGCGCGCCTTCACAGCTCGTGAGGGTACCGTATCCGGGCCTGCACTGCCTGTCGATGTACGGTGCCGCGCCTCGTGGTGAGTCCGGCGCTGGGCGTACGGCTTCAGTGGTATGATGCGCATCCGCATGATCACCATACGGCTACCGCCCGATGTCGAGCGCCGCATTGAGGATCTCGTCTCGCGTGCCGGCCGCAACAAGACGTTCTATATCACCGAGGCCGTTCTGGAGTACCTCGACGACCTGGAAGAGAAGTACCTGGCCTTGAGTCGTCTGGAGCAACCCGCCAAGCGCTGGACCCTGGAGGAACTGGAGCAGGGTCTTGACATGGTATCTCCGCGAACGCATCGCAACGGGTGCCGACCCAAGTCGGTTCGGCACGCCCCTGACCGGGGATTTTCTCGGGCTTTGGCGGTGTCGGATTCGCGACTATCGCCTGATATGTAGTCTGGAAGACGACCGTTTCGTGGTGCTTGTGCTGCAGGTCGGTCACCGCAGAGATGTCTACGGGCGGAGACGGTAGGCCTATGCCTGATGTCATCAGCCTGGGCGAAGCGTTGTTCGATCTGTTCGCCGGCCCGGCCGGGACCAGCCTGGGGGCGGCGCGGACCTTCACGCCGGCGCCGGGCGGGGCGCCGGCCAACGTCGCCGTCGGCTTGGCGCGGCTCGGGATCGACGCCGGCTTCGTGGGAAGGGTTGGCGACGACTCGCTCGGCGCCCGGCTGCTGGAGCTGCTGCGCGAGGAAGGAGTCGACACCGCCCACTGCCTGCCGGCCGCGGGCGGCAGGACGACGATCGCGCTGGTGGCGACCTCCAGCCCGGTGGATCAGGACTTCGTGCTGTTCCGCGGGGCCGACACGCTGCTGCGCCCGGAGGATCTGGACCGCTCCTATCTGGCAGGCGCGCGGGTCCTCACCTACGGATCGGTGACGCTGAGCGCCGGAGCGCGGGACGCGGCTCTGCAGGCCGCGCGCTGGGCGCGGGAGGACGGCGTGCTGGTGGCCTTCGACGCCAACTACCGGCCCGCGGTATGGCCGGGGGAAGCGGCTGCCCGCGACGCCATCGGGGAGGCGCTGCGCTGCGCGGACATCGCCAAGCTCAACGAAGTGGAGCTGAAGCTGCTGACCGGCACGGACGACCCGCGGGCCGGGTGCCGGCGCATCCTCGACCTGGGCGCCCGGTTGTGCCTGGTGACGCTGGGCGCCGACGGCGCCTGGTTCGAGAACGGCCGCGTCGCCGGCAGCGTGTCCGGCTTCGACGCCGAAGTGGTCGACACGACCGGCTGCGGCGACGCCTTCCTGGCGGCTCTCCTTGCCGGCGTGGTGGCCGAGCCCTGCACGCTGGACGAGCTGGACCGGGACGCGCTCATCCGCCTGGTGGAGGCGGCCAACGCGGCGGGTGCCCTCAACGCGGGCCGTCACGGCGCCATCGCGGGCCTGCCGACCCGCGCCGCGATCGACGCGCTCCTCGCCGGTGGCATCTAACCGGAGCCGGGAACGCAATCTTCGAAGTCTGGAGCTGCTCGAATGCCAAGAACCGGTTATGGACACATGGTGCTGGACGACTATGTCGCGCGCGTGCGGGCGAAAAACGCCGAGCGCGCAGCGCGCCTGTCTGCCATCCGCACGAAAGAGGAAGCGCTCGCCTATCGCGATGCGGTGCGCGCGGCGCTCGACACGGCCTATCGCCCCTGGCCGAGCCGGACACCTCTGCGGGCGCGGGTGACCGGGACCGTCGAGCGCCGCCACTTCCGTATCGAGAAGATCCTGTTCGAGAGCCGTCCGGGGTGTCTGGTCACCGCTCACCTGTATGTGCCCGACACGCTCGATGGACCGGCGCCCGGCATCGTCGGCGCGTGCGGCCATGCCGAAGAAGGAAAGAGCGCTCCGCTCTATCAGGCATTCTGTCAGCGCCTGGTCCGTAACGGCTTCGTCGTCCTGATCTACGATCCCTTCAACCAGGGCGAGCGCGATCAGTACCATGCCCTGCAAGACCGCGAGAGCGTGCGGGCGTCGACGCATGCCCACAACATGATGGGCAAGCAACTCGAGCTCATCGGGGAATGGTTTGGCGCGTGGCGGGTATGGGACGGCATCCGCGCGCTCGATTACCTGCTCGCCCGGCCCGAGGTCGATCCCGCCCGCATCGGGCTCACGGGCAATTCGGGCGGCGGCACGGTGACCAGTTGGCTATGGCCGGTGGACGAGCGCTTCACGATGGCTGCCCCGAGCTGCTTCGTCACCACGTTCGCCGCGAATCTCGAGAACGAGCTGCCCGCCGACGCGGAGCAGTATCCGCCCGGCGTGATCGGCGCGGGTCTGGACATGGCCGATTTCTTCATCGCTCGGGCACCGTCCCCGGTCATCCTGCTCGGTCAGGAGTATTGCTTCTTCGACCGGCGCGGTCTGGGACAGGCATATGCTGAGGTCCGGCGCTTCTACGACGTCATCGGCGCACCGGCCAACGCGACCGAGGTCTTCATCGGCAGGGAGACCCACGGGTTCTTCCGCGACAACCAGGAGGCCATGGTGCGGTTCTTTGCAACGCATGCGGGCATCCGGCAGTTGACGCGCCTTGAGGAAACCAAGGACTTGAGCGGCGTCCTGAGTGTCACACCGAAGGGGGAGGTCGTTCCCGAGGGGGCGACGCCCATCTACGACCTGATCGCCAGAAAGGCGGATGTCCTGGCATCGGAGCGCGTGGAGTTGAGCAAGGAGGAGCTCACGCGATGCGTGCGGGACGTGCTCGACCTGCCGGTCGTACGCAGCCTGCCTCACCACCGCTGGTTGCGCAGCACGACCGAAGACGGCGTCGTTCTTGCGCGGTATGCGGTCGAGACCGAGGGCGCTATCCGCGCCATCATGCGCAAGCGACCGGCCGACCCGTCTCATTCGCAGACACTAGACGTCGAGCGCGAGGTGCATCTCTATCTCCCCCATATTTCGGCCGAGGCGGACCTGATCGAGGATCCGCTTGCACGAGGCCTGAAGGAGCGGCATCCGCTGTATGCCCTGGATGTGCGCGGCCTGGGAGAGACGATCGGCGACGATGAACGCGACTTCCTGCACCCCTACGGAATCGACTACCTGTTCCACGGATATGGCCTGCTGCTGGGTCGAAGCTATCTCGGACGGCGGGTCCACGACGTGCTGTCGACGCTCGATCTGTTGGCCCATGAAGGGGCGGAGAGGATTCACCTGTACGGCCGTGGACAGGGTGCGATTCACGCGCTGTTTTCGGGGTTTCTGCACTCCGCGGTGACGAGCGTCACGCTGAAGAACTACCCGGAGTCCTATCACGCCTGGACGCGGACGCCGCTGGTCGGTTGGCCGGCGGCCAACATGCCGCGGGGCGTACTGGGTTCGTTCGACCTTCCCGACCTGATGGACGCGTTGGACAAGAAGCTCGAGCTCCAGGAGCCATGGGGGACGGACATGTGCGAGGCGGGAAGCGCCGCGGCGACGCTCCGATCCGGCTAGATCGGACCGATGCGCGGTTCGCCGTGATCGACCGCGAACACGGTGGCGTCGAAGCTGCGCAGCAGCAGGTCCATCTTCAGCCCCTGCCGGTCGGGCGCGTCCCAGAGGTTGTCGTGCTCGTCGGGGTCTGCCTGCATGTCATACAGCTCGCCCTGCTCGTGTCCGTGGTAGACGACCAGCTTGTAGCGATCGTCGCGGTACATGGTCGCGTGCGTGTTGTCCGGCATGTCCACGGCGTCGTAGTACTCGCTGCGCACGAAGTCGCGGTGATGGTCGCTTGGCGCCTCGCCGGTCAAGAGAGGCAGCAGTGAGCGGCCCTGCATCCAGTACGGCGGCTCCAGTCCCGCGGACTCCAGCAGCGTGGGAGCAAGGTCGGTGAGCTCCACCAAAGCCTGCGAGCGTAGCCCGGCCTGCAGGCGGCCCGGCCACGACAGGATCAGTGGCACGCGCACGGCGCTGTCGTAGAAGCGGCAGCCCTTCTGGATCAGGCCGTGGTCTCCGAGCGCCTCGCCATGGTCGCTCATGAAGATCACCAGCGTGTCGTCGAGCTGGCCGGCCTCCTCGACCGCCGCAAGCATCCGCCGCACGCGATCGTCGATCTGCTCGATCATCGCGTAGTAGGCAGCCTTGAGCGTGCGCGCATCGCGGGCCTCCAGGAACGCGGGGGCGTCGCTGGCCGGTGCCGGGTCATACCACACGCCGCCGGGGCCCGGCGTGCGCGGCAGCACGGGACTTTTCATGTCCATCTCCGCAGGCGCCCGTGCGCGCGACTGGAAGTCGACCGCCGCCAGCCGCTCCTGCTGCACCAGGTCGCTGTCGCGGTACGAGGGTTCGGGCATCGCCTGCGGGTCGTAGCGGCGGCGGTAGGAGAGCGGCGGGTTGAACGGCGGATGCGGGTCGTAGATGTTGACGCTGGCAAGCCACGGCCCGTCGCGCTGCTCCCGGATGAAGTTGATGGTCTCGTGAGCGCACCACGTGGTCTGGTGCAATTCGGCGGGTACGCCGTTCGGGTCCTTGATCAGCTCGGCCAGGGTAGTGCCGTGGCCCCTCACCCAGTCGGCGTAGTCGTGGCCTTCCGGCCAGTCGTCGCGCGGCGCGTGGCTGTAGCGCCAGTAGCGGTAGCCGTCGTCCACCCGCGGCTCCACCTGGCCGTAGGCGCTGGCAAGGTGCAGCTTGCCGACCAGCGCGCAGTCATAGCCGGCGTCGGCCAGCAGACGGGTCACCAGCGGGAAGCGGTCGGAGAACTGCGGCACGCCGTTGCGGCAGGCGTGCGCGGTGCTGGGGTAGGTGCCGGTGAGGAAGCTGGACCGTGACGGCGTGCACATCGGGCTCTGCGCGTAGGCGCGGGTGAAGGCGACGCCGCCTGAAACAAGCCCGTCCAGGGTCGGCGTGCGGATGTGCGGGTTGCCGAGCGCGCCGATCGTGTCCGGGCGCTGCGAGTCGGTGCAGATCCACAGGATATTGGGCCGGGCGCCGGTGCGTGCCATGCGGCCACCGTAGCCGCGAATCGCTTTGCAGGGGAACGGCTCGCGGGAGTAAGCTCTTCCGATTACCCACGGAGCGACGCTTCGATGGGATCTACGGAGGGTGCGAACGCCATGAAACAGACACGATTTCGTTTCGCCGTACTCATAGGGCTGCTCGCCTTCGCCCCGTTGCTCGCGGGGGCGGCCGGACAAGGTTCGGCCGGAGCTGCCGCCGACGCCCCGCTGGAGGTCTCGTTCCTGATGGAGATCCGTTCGGGCGAGGAGTCGACCTGGTTCCTGGACCAGGTGGAGGAGAAGTTCAACGTCCGCATCGTTCCCAACGGCGTCTACCACGGCGACAAGGAGAAGGTGAGCCTGCTGCTCGCTACCGGCGAGTGTCCGGACCTGTTCTGCCCCGGCGATCCCTACGACAACCTGGCGCAGGGACTCACCCGCACGATCCCGGTGGAGATGATCCACGAGCACGCACCGCAGTACACCAAGCTGCTGGACGACTTCTACCCGGTCGGCTGGCTGCTGGGCCAGAGCCCCGACGACTCGGACGAGTACGTGGCGCTGCACATGATCGGCGAGAACGCCGACACCCTGCTGACCTTCGCCACCTTCCGCAGCGACTGGGCCGAGAACGTGGGCTTCACGGTGCCGAACCTGGACCAGGCGATGCAGGTCGATCCGATCGGCCGCGTGTTCTACCTGGACGAGGACTTCACGCTCGACCAGTTCGAGGCGCTGCTGAAGGCGTTCCGCGACCAGGACCCGGACGGCAACGGCAAGAACGACACGATCCCGTGGGGCTCGAACAACAACATCCTCTGGACCTGGTCGCCGCTGATGGGCGCCTACGGCGTGCACTACGCGCCCAACTGGGCGCGGCCGGCGGGCGGCGGCAACTCGCTGGTCGACGGCGAGCTCTACTTCTGGGCCGTCTCGCCGCGCTACAAGGACTTCCTGCTGCACGCCAACGAGTGGTGGAACGAGGGGCTGCTGGACAGCGAGTTCGCGAGCCTGTCGGTCGGCAAGTACTGGGAGAAGGTCGGCCAGGGCATCATCGGCGCCGGCATGTCCTCGGCCTGGTACGCCGGCGGGCAGAACGAGCGCTTCTGGTCGAGACCGCCCAACGCCTTCGCTACCGAGGAAGAGGCCGCCGCGGGCGTCAAGGTCCTGATGGTTCCGCCGCCGGTCGGGCCGACCGGCATTCAGGGGTCGCCGTCCGGCAAGGATACGGGCAACATCGGCGCCAGCTACATGAACATCGGCGCCAAGGTCTCCGACGAGAAGCTGGCCAAGATCCTGGAGGTGCTGGACTGGGCGCGCTACGGCGACGACCGCGTCTGGGTGCAGGCCGAGTTCGGGCAGCCCGGCGTGCACTTCGATTGGCAGGGGGAGCCGTGGAACTCCGCGGCGATGCTGCGGCCGATGGCCGAGATCGCCGAGGGCAACTACCAGGTCGGCGGCTGGGGCGAGTCGTATCCCGGCGTGCAGACCCGCACCCGCTTCAAGTACATGCTGCCGTTCCAGCTCGCCAGCTTTCTGGAGAACTACGCGATCGACGGGCGCGGCCGCGAGCTGCAGACCAACTCCTACCGGATGGACTGGCTGGCCGAGACCCGCGTCGGGGAGCTGAACCGCCGCTACGGCGAGACGCTGACCACGATCGAGGACGAGTTCCTGTACAAGGCGGTGATGGGCCAGCTCGACATCGAGGCCGAGTGGGACGCCTACGTGCAGAAGTGGCTGGACGCGGGCGGCCAGGAATGGCTGGACGAAATGAAGAAGATGCCGATCCGGGCCGAGTTCCTGAAGGGCAACATCGTCTACTGACCTGACCGGCCTGACCGTGCTGGAGACGAGGGGGTGAGAGCGAGTTCCACCCCCTCTTTTCTTTCTGGAGGGATGTGAAGCGATGGCGAGCGCGATAGACGACCGGGCGCTGGCCGAGCGGCAGCGCGGCGAGAAGTGGCGCAAGGCCAGGCGCATGGCGCCGCTCTACGTGTTCCTGCTGTTCCCGATGGCGGCCGTCTTCGTCTTCCACTACATCCCGATCTACGGGGTGCAGATCGCCTTCAAGGAGTTCCAGATCGGGCGTGGCATCTGGGCCAGCCCGTGGGCCGGCTTCATTCAGTTCGAGATTCTGTTCAACAACCCGTTCTTCGGCCGGATCATGCGCAACACGGTCATCCTGAGCCTGTTGCGCATCGGCTTCGCCGTGCCGGCGCCGCTGCTGCTGGCGCTGCTGATCAACGAGGTCGGCAGGATGCCGGTGAAGCGGACGATCCAGTCCATCTCCTACCTCCCGCATTTCATGTCGTGGGTGGTGCTGTCCGGCATGCTGTTCGAGGCGCTCTCGCCCCAGCGCGGGCTGGTGGCGCTGGCGGCGAACCTGTTCGGCACGCCGGCGGTGAACCTGTTCACGGACGAGGCGTTCTTTCGCCCGCTGCTGGTGACGTCGGACATCTGGAAGGAGGCCGGCTGGGGCGCGATCATCTACCTGGCGGCGATCGCCTCCATCGACCCGGAGCTGTACGAGGCGTCGTCGATCGACGGCGCCAACCGCCTCCAGCGCGCCTGGCACATCACCATCCCGTCGCTGGTTCCGGTGCTCACCATCCTGTTGCTGCTGCGCATCGGCAACATCATGGAGGCCGGCTTCGACCAGGTCCTGAACCTGTACAGCCCGCTGGTGTACGAGGTCGGCGACATCATCGACACCTACGAGTACCGGGTCGGACTGATCGACCGGCGCTACGACTTCTCCACCGCGGTGGGCCTGTTCAAGAACGGCATCGGGGTGGCCCTGCTGCTCGGCGTCAACGTCTTCGTACGCCGCTACAGCGACTATGGCCTCTGGTAGCGCTGCGGCTCGTCCTTCCCTGGCAAGGAATCGCCGCAGCAGGGGCGACGCGGGCTTCGACGCCGTCAACCTGACGCTCCTGTCCCTCTACTGCCTGACCATCCTCTATCCGTTCTGGTCGACGCTGGTGCTGTCGTTCGCGCCGGCCGAGGAGGCGGGCACGCTCGGCTTCCGGGTATGGAACGAGCGCTGGACCGCCGGCGCCTACCGGTTCGCGTTCTCGGAGTTCGGCCACGCCGGCATCGCCTACTACAACTCCATCTACCGCACGGTGCTGGGGGTCGGGTTGACGCTCGCCATGACGCTGCTGGCCGCCTATCCGCTTGCCAAGCGGGATCTGCCCGGCCGCAAGTGGATCACGCTCTACTTCCTGCTGATGCTGTTCTTTTCGGGCGGCCTGATCCCGCGCTTCCTGCTGGTGCGCGGCATCGGCCTGCTCGACACACGCTGGGCGCTGATCCTGCCGCTGATGGCGCAGGCCTACTACGTGATCATCATGCGCAACTTCCTGATGACCATCGACGCGGCCTACGAGGAGTCGGCGTTCATCGACGGCGCAAGCTACCTGCAGGTGCTGGTGCGCATCATCGTGCCGCTCGCCAAGCCGGCGATCGCCACCATCGCACTGTGGGCGGCGGTGCTGCACTGGAACTCCTGGTTCGATGCCCTCATCTACCTCAACAGCGAGTCGAAGGTGGTGCTGCAGACGCTGCTGCGCCGGCTGGTGCGCGCGTGGGAGCAGGAGACGACCGACGCGCTGGACCAGTTCCTCTCCACCTATGCGACCAAGGTGCCGTCGGAGGCGGCCAAGGCGGCGGTGATCGTGATCACGATCGGCCCGATCATCGCCCTGTACCCATTCCTGCAGCGCTACTTCATCAAGGGGATCTTCCTGGGGTCGCTGAAGGGCTGACGTTGCGCCGCCGGCGCCGCGGTCAGACCCGGTCGGCGTGCGGAAGATGCGCCGGCAGCGGGAACCACGAGACCGGCAGGGGAGACCTCAGGGGGCCGAACAGCGCCCGCATCGCCGCGGTCTCGTCCATGGTGGAATCCGCCTGTTCGTCGGTGGGCACGGCGCCGGCGCGGGTGCCGTCGATGCTGAGGCGCAGCCGTTCCGTCTTTCCGATCTGCAGGACCAGCCGGCCCGGCTCGGCGTCGCCCGCGCGGACGCGCTCGCACAGGAGGGCGGTCAGCACCGCCGGCCAGTCGAATACCTGCCAACTGTCCGCGAAGCGCACGGTCGTGGCCTCCGCGATGGCGTCGAGGCCGCGTGCCAGATCGGTATTCGCGGGCGACACCGCGATCGTCACTTCGGCGGTGTTCCGATGGGCGCACCACGCGGCGGCAATCCGCAGCGTGGCCGGTACGTCTGCGGCCACCAGCTCGGTGACACGGGATCCGTCCTCGCCGGCGATCAGGTAGCCGGCCAGCTCGTTCCCGGCCACCGCGGCGTACGGACGGTTGTTCCAGCTCGAGCAGATCGTGACGAACTCGGCGGCCGGCCGTTCGCAGCGCACGGGCTGCGCGATGTGCATGCGCTGCGCGTCCGCCAGCAACGGGTCGTCCCCGGTCAGGCGCCGGAACTCGATGCCCGTTCCGTCGATGCCGGCCGCCCGCAGGTCGTCCCGCCTGAGCGTGAACAACAGCTCGCTGCCGCACTGCTCGTAGCCGAAGTGCCGGTAGCGGCGCCGCTTGCCGCTGAGCCAGGAGAGGGGATAGCCGGCGGCGCGGATCTCCTCCACGCAGTGGCGCATCAGCGTGCTCATCAGGCCACGGCCGCGGTACCGCGGATGGGTCGAGACGCCGCCGATGGCGGCCACGCGCAGCGCCGCGCCGCCCACGTGCCACGTCATCGGGAAGACGCCCACCGCCGCCACCAGCCGGCCGTCGCGGCGGATCGCGTAGTTGCAGCCCATGAACTCGTCGGCTGGCCGGTAGATCTTCGGCAGCAGCGTCGGGAAGTCGTGCCCGCCGTGGTTGTAGCTGAAGGCGTAGTTCAGCAGATCCATCGCCTCCCCGAAGTCCGCTGCCGCCAGGCGGATGATCGTGTCGCTCATCTCTCCGGATCGGATCATAGCCTCATTCCCGTCGCCTGCGGGCGATCTACCGTTCGCTCTTCATTCCGCGGCCGCGCTGATCGGGCGGCGCCGATCGTGCTGACCGTTCTGTTCGCCCAGCGGCAGATCATCGGCGGACTCACCCGCGGCGCGGTCAGAGGGTTGACGGCACCGGAACGGTTTCGTACGAGAAGATCAGAATGGATGCCAATTTTCTCCTCGGAGCGCTGATGATGGTGTACGGAATCGTCACGCTGATCATCCGCAAGGTTGCGCCGGACCGGTTCTTGAAGCTGGAGCCCATGAAGAAGAAGTGGGGCGAGAAGGCGGCCGTAAGGATTCATGTCATCGGCTACACGGTGCTGCCCCTGGTAGCCGGCGTCGTGCTCATCATTCGCGGCCTGGCGTAACGGGGATCGGTGAGCCGCCGCCACGACGATCGCCGCAGCTACGGCCTGCCCGGGACGTGTCGCCCTGGGACGTTCGCTTCGACGCGGGCGACCGGGGCGTTCTTCGACGCGAAGGACGGCGGGCGGTTCCGCCTGCGGGTGTGGACGGAGCCGGCGCCGGCGGCCGCCCGCCTGGTCGTGCGGTCGGGCTGGAAGGTGGACTCGTATGCCATGACGGCCGTCGCGGCGAGCGACCGCTTCACCTTCTGGGAGACGACGCCGGGCCGTCCGGCACGGGCGCGCAGTACTCTTTCGCGTTCCGGGCGGACGGAGTCCGCGCGGACGGTGGCCGCAGGGCGTCTATCTGTCGCCAGCCGGCATCACCGTCGCGATCGAGCGGCTCGACCGTTGGCGGCTTCCGGATCCGGCGGCCGGGGAGATGGAGCCCCTCGCGGCCCTCGCGGTGCCCGACTGGACACGCTGCGCCGTGATCTACCAGATCTTCCCGGACCGCTTCGCGAACGGCGACCGGTCCATCGATCCGCCGGACGTGCGGCTGTGGAGGAGCCCGCAGAGGTGACCGTGGACGGCGAGCTGGCGAGTGGTCGGCAGCGGCGCGCACTGGCGTGGCGTTCAGCGGGCCGCGCGCCCGCCTTCGGTTTGCCTTCGACCCGGAGACCTGTGCGTCGCGATCGACGGCCCGGCGGCCGGCGAGGCGGTGGACCTGTATCTGCAGGGCTCGGGGCACCGCGGTCGGGCTGACCCTTGCCGGCCGGGTGCTCGGCTTCCGGGCCACGCACGTGGCGCGCTCCGACGGGGACGGGTCGGCGTGCCTGGCCGCACCCCCGTTGCTCGTCGCGCACCGAGGGTCCAGGCACTGATCAACCCGTTGCGAGAGATTCTTGACCGTAAGGTCACGAATCAGACATATTGTTACCACGTTGCCAACAAGTGGCAGCGTTCAGTCTGGGACCAAGAGCATGGGAGCACACGCTGAAGAGATTTTCCGCGAGCATGGCGGGCACCTTCGAATGAGTGAAGCCGTCGCTCGTGGGATCACGCGCTACATGCTCTACGCACTCAGGGACAGAGGCGTCATTGAGGAGGTGAGTCGGGGTATATATCGGCTCCGGGAGCTGCCTCCAATCGGCAATCCCGATTTGGTCACGGTGAGCCTGCGGTTTCCGAACGCCGTCATCTGCCTGGTTTCGGCGCTCGCCCACCACGGCATCACGACTCAGATTCCACACGAAGTCTCCGTTGCGGTGGCGAGGGGCTCCCGGGTCCCGGCACTCGACTATCCGCCGATACGGGCGCACAGATTCTCGGGTGATGCGTATGGATCAGGTGTCGAAACCGTTCTGATCGACGGCGTACCGGTCAGAGTCTACAGCCCCGAGAAGACGCTGGCTGACTGCTTCAAGTTTCGCAACAGGATCGGCATGGACGTGGTGCTGGAGGCGCTGAAGATTCACAGGACACGAGACCGACTTCGTCTCGCGGAGCTCTCGCGTTTTGCGAAGATCTGCCGGGTGGAGCGAGTGATGGAGCCCTACCTGGAGGCAACGCTATGAGGTCCCTCCGCAACGTGTCGGCGTCCGTTCGGCAGCGGCTCCTCAACCGGGCACGAAGCGACCGCCGACCGTTCAGCGAGTTGCTCCAATACTTCGCCATGGAGCGATTCCTCTACCGCTTGTCGAAATCCTTGCACGCGCGGCGATTCGTGCTCAAAGGCGCCTTGTTGCTGCGAGTCTGGAACCAGCCGCAGTCCCGCGCGACGATGGACATCGATCTTCTCGGCGACACCCGTAGCGATGAATCCGTCGTCCGAGGTCAGATCCGCGACGTCCTGACCGTCGATGTGCTGGATGACGGGCTGGCCTTCGATCCGGATTCCATCCAGATCGAACGCATCACCGAAGGAGCGGACTTCGAAGGGGTGAGGATTCGTTTCCTGGGCAGACTGAATACTGCGAGAATCCACATGCAGATCGACGTCGGCTTCGGCGACGTTGTCTACCCGGCGCCGGAAGAGTCGGACCTGCCGACCATCCTGGACTTTCCGGCGCCTCGATTGCTCTGCTACAGCCGCGAGAGTGCCGTATCCGAGAAGCTCGAGGCGATGGTCAAGCTGGGCAGGCTGAACAGCCGGATGAAGGATTTCTACGACATCAGGTTGCTGGCCCGAGAGTTCGACTTCGACGGATCCAGGCTGGTCACCGCCGTTCGGTTGACCTTCGAGAAGCGGGGCACGGCGCTGCCTTCGGAAGTCGATGCCTTCACCCAGTCATTCATCGACGCCAAGCAGGTCCAGTGGTCGGCGTTCCGCAAGAGGCTCAAACAGGACCACATCCCTGAGTCGTTTGGAGTAATCGTGGCTTCGGTGCGTGATTTTGTGTCTCCCGTCGTCGCCGCGGTTCCCTGCGGAAGGGCAAGTCCGGGAAACTGGGCAGCACCCGGTCCATGGACGTGAATCCCATGAGGACCTCGTCCGACCGGACCATCGCCGCGGCGATCGCTGCTCGCCAGGCGGCGTACGCACCGTATTCCGAGTTTCTCGTGGGCGCTGCGGTACGGAGCGAGAGCGGCGCCGTCTACACCGGCTGCAACGTCGAGAACGCGGCCTATCCCGAGGGGATCTGCGCCGAGGCGGCGGCGATTGCCGCCATGGTCATGGCCGGCGAGCGCCGCATCGTGGAGATTGCCGTGGCCGGCGGCGGTGAGCACCTGTGCACTCCCTGCGGCGGCTGTCGACAGAAGATCCGGGAGTTCGCCGCCGACACCACCCCGGTGCTCGTGTGCGGTCCCAACGGCCTCCGGCGGCGCTTCACCCTCGGAGAGTTGCTGCCATCGTCCTTCGGGCCGGACAACCTCGCCTGAGGGATGCTCTACTACCGGTTGCCCACCGCGGCGTGAAGGAACGTCACGTGCACGGTGCGCCGCGGCGGCGGGATTCGTCGATCACACGCAAGTGCGCGCCCCAGTTGGGTTCCGACCCAGGCCCGGCCAACTGAGCACACCTGTGGAAGAAAGCATCGATCTCTTCCGTTGACTCGAACACGGCAGGTTGCTTCTGACGGTCAAGCCGTTTGTGGGCTGCAGTTCTCAGCCAGCGGCTCAACGCCATGCCCTCTTTCCGTGCCTCTCTCATGAACCGTTCGCGCTCCTCACGGGATTCTGCACTCTCACCATGGTTGTATGCTGCGAGCGCTAATCGTTTTCGTCAAGCGCAGCGCGCCATATCTCAAGACACTCGATTCCATATAGTGTTTTCTCGGTGAGTCGCCATCAGGTGGCCCGGTGCCTTTTCGGGACAAATTCATCCAGCTTCCTCAATCTGCACCCGAGATGAGGTAAGGCCATACGTCGTCCATCACCATCGCTCGTCTCTCCACTTCGAAGGAGACATCGAGGACACAAGAAGTGGGGTGCCCAATGTTATCACCCAAGAGCTCGCCTTCCAGTGACACTCCCTTGCCGCTCGTCGAGCCCACAAAGAGACAGCCGTCAGCCCAAAGTGTTTCTCGAGGCCGTATGTCGCCAAACTCTATATTGAGCTCCCACCTGTCACAGTGTTCTTGTAGGTCTGGTGAACGATCTACGTGGCCCGGACGCAAGAATCCAAGTTTACCCAAGGTAGGACTGAGAAGATCCCGATATAGCCTTGGCCGATCAGCAAGGCCGTCTCTGACGTCGAGTCCGTTCATTCTTCCTATAGCACCGACGAAACGAATACGACGTCCAGTCATCTCGCTGTCATTCCTAATTCGCAGTCCAACGGGCCTAAACAACGATTGTTCGCTCACATAGTCTATCACTTCCTTGATGTAGTCCGGGGTTATCAGAATCGAGGGCAGAGCCGCCGACAGCAAAGGCTGATCATGCAAGAACGTGTCCGGCAATCGAGGCTCAAGGACCGACGATCGGAGGGAACAAGACGATCCGAGATCTTCGCGTGAATCAACATCAGACCAGTTGAGAATGAGGTTCGGGGAAACCGTAGATTCCCAATGGTCCTTTGGCCTCCCCATCTTGGCGACCTCGTCAGGCCGAGCCACTGATGTGGAACTTCCTCGGCGTAAGTATACGGTATCTCTCTCGACCTTCCCGTAAGTCCTGGTGACAAAGACGGGACGCTCTTGAACCGGTATCTCTATGATGCCAACCTCTCCGCTGGGAGTACTACAACATTGATACGAGAACACAACGGGGCGTTGGGTCTTGGAGTTCACAAATTGCTGAAGTTGAGCCTCGTCCAAGTGGTTCGAGACGCCAACTACGTTGCTGCGAGCACCTCGTACTTCCTCCACTCCAATGAGTATGTAGGCCGTCGAGCGTCGCCAAGCATTGACGAAGGCAAGAATATCCTTGAGCAGCTCGCTCTTCGTCCGCTGGTCGACGTCCTGAAATGGGTATTGTTGCTGCTTGAAGTCGAGCTCAACTCCTTCATCTTCATGGAGGAAGTGTTCAAGAAGTTTCGAATTTATCACGAGTTGCCGCCACTGTCGCAATGTGCTTTCGCGCAGTCTGGTAGGTATGAAATGCTACACCGTTCCGGCGTACGACCGTTAGACCGCGCTATGCGGAGAGACGTCGGTACGATCCATATGATCATACGGCGTCTCTCTTTCGATGTATCGAATTCGTGCGGCCCGCCGTGAAAGGCAAGCCCAGAAAGCGAGATAGTGTCGAAGGGTTGATGCGACGGAACACGGTCGCCTTCGGCGAGGTGAGCATGCAGTCGAGCCGGGGAAGCACGGTCAGAGGCCGTCCTGACACTTGCCGCGCTAAAAACCGCCACGGTTCATGTCCGCGACGATCCAGAGGGGACTGACGATTTCACGTTGGTTCATGGGTGGAGCTTGAGTATATCCGAGACCGCCCTGAACGGATGGGAGCGTTGCGTACAGTTCGACCGGCGGGAGTACCCCGCAGTCAATCCGCGATTTGCCTGCACGACGCTCGTGGACTATGGTCGAACGCGAAAGTCTACGGCCATGGCCCCAGAGACGGTTCTGATCGGGTATCTCCCCAAGCAGTTCACCGAAGCCACGGGAGATGCCCACGCGCCAGCGTTCGTGGGTGTCGAGGAGATTTGCAGCGTCAGCGAATGCTTGGTCAAGTCGCCGCCCGACTGGGCGGAGAAGTGGGGTCACAACACCGAGACGTGGCTGTTCGACACGCCGGAGGCGGCGTGGTCGGTCGTGCCGGCTGGGGAGGAGGAACGGTACGGGCTGTACGCGTACCGCCTTCTGCCGACCTTGTTGCACGAGTCGGGTCAGGAGACCGAGCACCCGCTGCCGGAACTCACGGCGGTCCCCATACCGGATGAATTCTCGTGCTTGGGGTGCGACGCCGTGGTGCGCGACCCAGGTGGCCGCCAGTCGGGAGGCTGGCCGATGGTGCCGAGCTTCGGCTGCTCGCCGTTGTCATGCAACGGCATGGCTGAGGAGTACCACGTGAACCGGTACTGCCTGATCGACGACCTGGACATCGCCATTGCCATGGCGCGCGACTTCGCGACCGGCAACTGCGAGCCCGGGGCCTACTGCGTGGTCGAGGTCTGGCGCCGCGAGCCGTAGCGGCGCACCTCCGGTTTCGACTGTTCAGCCTCTCCCGGGTGTCGTCTCGTCGCGGCGATAGCGGCTGGCCAGGTACTCGTCGACCCATCTTCGGGAGCTGCGCCACTGACCGTCGGATGTTCGCGTGGCGCGGAGCCGTCCGCGGTCGGCCGCCGCGCGCAGGGCCGAGGCCTTCATGCCGGGGGTCTCCAGCGCGGCGAGTGGCACGATCCTGTCGGGATCGGCGACGGCCGGGATGACGAATCGGTGGAGGCTGTCGAGGATCGCCCGCGCGAGCATCTCTCCGAGCGCGCTTGCGTCTCCCGTGTCCGCTCGCTGCAGAGCGCGCAGGTACCGTGCGCGGTCGCGCTTGTAGATGATGGCGGGCGGATAGCCGTGCCGGACCAGGATGAGGTTGAGGATCAACCGGCCGGCCCGGCCGTTGCCGTCGAGAAACGGGTGAATCTGCTCGAATCGGCAATGGAGCGCGGCGAGCGCGTCGGGAAGGATCGCGCTGCTCGGGTCGAGGGCGTTCACCTGGTCGACCCAGCTCGCCATCTCCGCGGGGACGAAGGGCCAGGAGACGGGGGTCATGCCGCCGGGGAAGGGGTGGATGTCGTGTTCCCGGAAGCTCCCGGGCGCTTCGCGCGCTGTCGCGTCGGGATGCGGTGCAACGCTCCAGGCTGATCCCATGGCGGTCCGGTGCACCTGCCGGATCTCAGCGAGCGTCAGGACGCTTCCGGGGTGCGTGAGCCCGGTCGGGGTGATGGCCTGCCGGTAGACCCAGTCGGAAGCGTCGGCGTAGCCCCGTACCTCCAGGTACTCGCGGAGCTCCTTGTTGCCGACCGCCCGGCCTTCCCGGAGCAGCTCGGCGACCTGCTTCAGCACGAGGGTGTTGCCCTCGATGGCGGTGGAGTGATGGGCCTCCTCGTACCAGATGTCACGCCAGATGCCGGCGGCGTCCGCGGGATCGGGCAGGCCTCCCATGCGCTCCCGGAGCTCGGCGATCTGGGCGTCGAGCCGGCGATACACGTCCGCCCGCGCTGGCCGGCCTCGTCCACGAGGAATGTGTTCGCTCATGCCATTACAAAGCTATCGAACATATTGTGTTGAGTCCAGCGGAAATTTAATGATTCGAATACATTGTGAGGCGGGGCGCGGGAGGCGCCGGAGGGCCTACCTGGGCAAGGCAGGGTCTCGTACACTCGTCCGGTGATGATGCGCACGAGCGCACGGATAGCCCTGGGCGCGGCCGCGGCGCTCGCCGCGCTCGGCTGCTTCCTGCTTCCGGACGAGGAGGAGGTGCTCTCGACCGATCTCCTGCCGGCGCCGCAGATCACCTTCCGCACCGAGGTCGCCGAGCTCGATGCGATCGAGCGCAAGACCATCGTCACCGGCCAGTTCGTCTACCGGGAACAGCACCCGGTCTTCTTCCGGGACCGCGCCGGGCCGTTGCGGGCGCTGCACGTGGACTGGGGCGATGCGGTCGAGGCGGGACAGCTCCTGGCCGAGCTCGACACCTCGGCGCTGCTTGACCGGATCGCGCTGCAGGAGTTGGACCTCCGCCGTGCCGAAGTGCTCCACCAGCGGGCGCTGGCCACTGACGCGGACCGGTTCACCGTGGCGCTCGCCGAGCTCGACCTGGAGCGCGCCCGGCTCATCCTCAGCCAGCTTCGGAACGAGCTGGGGCGGTCGCGACTGTTCGCCCCGATCGCCGGACGCGTGGTGTACGTCGCATCGGTGCAGCCGGGCGAGCAGGTCGCCGCCTTCCGTACCGTGGTGCAGGTGGCCGAACCGAGCGACCTGGTGCTCGGCTACCGCGGTCAACAGGCGCGTGACTTCATCGTCGGCGCGGCCGTGAGCGTGGTGATGGGCGGCGATACCTACGCGGGAGAGGTGATCGGCACGCCGGCGTCGGCTCCACGGGACGCGACGGATGAGGAAGCCGAGCGGGTGCTGATCCGGGTCGACGGGCTGTCGCCGCGCGTCACGGCAGGCGCCAGTGCGGTCGTGCACCTGGTGCTGGAGCGCCGGGAAGGCGTGGTGGTGGTGCCGCGCTCGGTGGTGGAGACCTACGTGAACCGCACCTACGTGCAGGTGCTGGAGGACGGCCTGCCGGTCGAGCGGGACGTGGAGGTCGGCATCGAGACGCCGACCCGCGCGGAGATCAGGAGCGGCCTGAGCGCGGGCGAGGCCGTCGTGCTGAGGTAGGCCGGCCACGCTTTCGCTGCTGATCCGCAAGACGCTGGCCTCCGGGTGGCTGGCCCTGGCCCTGTTGGGCAGTGCCGTGGCGTCCGCCGGGCTGCTCGCTGCGATCCCGATCTACACCGACGCGGTCCTGCAGCGCCTGCTGGTGAAGGAGCTGGAAGCCCGACAACGCGAGCGCGGGCGCCATCCGGGACGCACCAGCGCGATGCTCAACCTGTTCCGGGCCGCTCCCGCCGAGCAGCGCGGCGAGCGGTTCGGGGAGCTGGATGCCGCGGTCGGCGGGGCGATCGCGTCGCTCGGGCTGCCGGTCCTGGCGCACACCACGCAGCTCACGCTCACCTATCTGCGCCAGGACAACGAGCGCGACGGGGCGCGGCTGTTCCTGTCGGTGGAGGCGCTCGACGGCATGCTCGACCAGGTCGATCTCGTGCACGGCCGCGCCTACGCCGCGCGTGACGACGGCGTGCTGGAGGCGATCGTCTCCGAGTACGTGCTGCGCGACCATCCCCTGCTGCTCGGCGACGAGTTGCGGGTGAGCTCGATCACTCCCGGCGGGCCGGCCTTCACGGTGCGCATCGTGGGCGTCTACCGCCCGGCCGCCGACTCCCGGCTGTACTGGCCGTACGGCCTGCGCCAGTACGACGACAGCCTGCTGGTCGACGACGGCGAGTTTCGCAGGCGATTCCTGGATCGGCCGGTCTCCCACGTCGCGCAGGTGCGCTGGCACTACGGGCTCGATTACCACGCGTTGCGGGCCGGCGCGCTGGACGCAGTACAGCAGCGGCATCACGAGTTTCTGCGCATGGCGGAACCCGCGCGCGTGCAGGTGCAGTTCCCGCTTCGGGAGGTGATCGACACCTACCTGGTACGCGCCGGACAGCTCCGCCTGACGCTGACGCTGCTGCTGGTTCCGGTAGCGCTGCTGCTCAGCTTCTTCACCTACCTGGTCGCGCGCCTGCTGGTCGAGTCGGAGCGGGACGCCATCGCGGGGCTGCGCAGCCGCGGTGCGGGTGGCGAGCAGGTGGTCGGCATCTACCTGGGGCAGGCGGTGGCACTGGGGGTGTTGGCGCTGGCCGCGGGGCCGCCGCTGGGACTGTTCATCTCGGCGGTGATCGGCGCCGCGGACGGCTTTCTGGTCTTCGTCGACCGCACCTCGCTGCCGGTGGCGCTGTCGCTCCGCGCCTGGCTGTTCGCCGCGGCCGGGGTGGCGCTGTTCGTGCTCGCCACCGTGGCGGCGGCGGTCGCCGCGCGCGGGTCGATCGTCGAGCGCAAGGCGGCGCACGCCCGCAGCGAGTCGCGCGCGCCGTTCTGGCACCGCTACTACCTGGACGCGGTCCTGCTGGCGGTGGCCGCCTACGGGTACCTGCGCTTCACGGGCGCCGGCGCCGTGCCGTCGCCGGCGGCGGTGGAGGGGAGTGCGGCGCCGCTCGACCCGCTCCTGTTCGGGCTGTCGGTCGCCTTCATCCTGGGCTGCGGACTGGCGCTGCTGCGCCTCCTTCCGCCGGCGGTTCGGGCGCTGGCGGCGGTGGGCGGCAGCCGCTGGCCGGCGCCGCTGTACGCGGCCCTCATCCAGGTGGGCCGCGCTCCCGCGAACGGTCAGCTCGTCGCCCTCTTCCTGCTGCTGGCGGTCGCACTCGGCATCTTCAACAGCCAGACCGCGCGCACGATCAACGCCAGCCTGGTCGACCGCGTCGCCTATCGCGTGGGGGCCGACATCGTCGTGAAGCCGTACTTCCCGAGCGCGGCGCCCGCCACGGCCGCGCCGATCGACGCGCCGCCGTCCTCGGCCGTCTCCGGCGTCGTGTCCGGAGCCCTTCGCGAGCCTCCCCATCACGCATTCGGCCGCCTGAACGGAGTGGAGCGAGCCACGCGCGTGTTCCGCCGCGCCCGCGCCACGGTGCGGCTGCCGGACGGCGCGACCGCGCACGCGCAGGTGCTGGGGGTGGTGGCGCCGGAGTTCGCGCAGGTCGCCTACTTCCCGTCCGGCCTGTTGCCGCTGCACCACTACCGCTATGCCCAGACCCTCGCCTCCAACCCGCTGGCGCTGCTGGCCGGCAGCGCCCTGCGCGACCGCCACGGCGTGCGCCTGGGCGACCGCATCGAGGTCCGCTGGACCGGCCAGCCGTCGCTCGCCGGCTTCGTCGTCGGCTTCGTCGACTATTGGCCCACCTTCAACCCGCGGGGAGAGGGGCGCTGGCTGCCCGGCATCCCGGACCGTCGCGGACCGACCAACCTGATCGTCGCCAACCTCGCCTACCTGCACGCCAAGCTGGCGCTGGAGCCGTACGAGATCTGGCTCGACACGCGCGACGGCACCTCAAGTGCTGAGGTCTATGCGGCGATGCAGGACGAGGGACTCGTGGTCGAGCGGGTCTACGACACCTCGCAGGTGCTGCTCGGCGCCCGCAACGACGCCATGGTGCAGTCGACCAACGGCGCGCTCACGCTCGGGTTCGCGATCGCCATGCTGACCAGCATCGCCGGCTTCATCGTCTTCTGGGTCATGGCGCTGCGCACGCGCACCCTGCAGTTCGGCGTGCTGCGCGCCATGGGGCTGCGGCCCCGGCAGGTGACGGCAATGCTGATCACCGAGCTGCTGGTGCTGGCGGCGGGCGCCGCGCTGATCGGCTTCGCCGCCGGCCGGCTGGCCGCCGACCTGTTCATACCGCTGGTGCAGGTGGCGGAGGGCGCCGCGCAGGTGCCGCCGTTCCGCGTTACCGCCCTGCGCGCCGACTTCCTGCGCGTGTACGCGGTAGTGGCCGCCTCGCTGCTGGTGCAGTCGGTCGTGTTCCAGCTCTACGTGGCACGCGTCTCCGTCCACCAGGCGCTCAAGCTCGGCGAGGAATGAGCGGAGCGAACCTCACTCGCAGAGTGCGCCACCGTTCGCGGTATGATTCTGTCCGGGGACATGATGAGCGACCTGGAATTCACCGACACGCACGTTCACTTCTACGACCTGCGCGATCCCGGCCTGCACTACTCGTGGCTGGTACCGGATGCCGAGGAGGATCCCGACCTGGGCAACCACGACGCGCTCAAGGCCGTTCGCTACTGGGCCGACGACTTCATCGCGGAGTCGCGGCTGGCCGGCACGACCAAGGCCGTGCACGTGCAGGCGGCGATCGGCATCGAGGACCCGGTGCAGGAGACCCGCTTCGTGCAGGGATTCGCCGACCGCTTGGGGTTCCCGCTCACCATCGTCGCGTTCTGCGACCTGACGTCCGATGACGCCGAGCGCGTGATCGACCGGCACCTGGAGTATCCCGGCGTGTGCGGGATCCGCGACCTGCGCTACGACGACTACCTGACCGACCCGCGCTGGGAAGCAGGCTACGCGCTGCTGGAGCGGCACGGGCTGGTCTGCTGCGACGACCCGCTGGTGCCGGTCATGGGCGACGCCGTGGAGCTGGTGAAGCGCTACCCCGGCATTACCTACTGCATCGACCACACCGGCTTCCCGCGGCGGCGCGATCCCGATTACTTCGAGGCGTGGAAGCGCGGCATGCGCTCGCTGGCCGCGCTCGACCACACCGTGGTCAAGATCTCCGGGCTGGGGATGTGCGACCACCGCTGGACGGTCGATTCGATCCGCCCCTGGGTGCTGGAGTGCATCGACGCCTGGGGCGTGGAGCGCTCGTTCTTCGGCACCAACTGGCCGGTGGACCGGCTGTTCTCGTCCTATACCGACGTCATCGGGGCGTACCGGCAGATCATCGCCGACTTCAGCCATGACGAGCAGGTGGCGCTGTTCTCCGGCAACGCCGACCGCATCTTCCGTTTGAAACCGGCTGGATGAGCGCGCTGCGCGCCGGGGTGGCGCGGCGGGTGATCAACCCGCCTCTCGGCATCAAGCGACCGGGGATCCGGCTGTTCGCCGACCCCATCCAGGCGATCGAGAGCGACCTGACCGCGACCGTCCTGGTGCTGGCGGCCGGCGACAGCCGCGCGGCGATCGTCGCCTGCGATCTGTGCGCGATCCCGGTGTCGGTGGTCGATCGGTTGCGGCGCAGGATCGCCACGGTCCTCGACACGACCGTCGAGCACGTGCTGGTCAACGAGAGCCACACGCACTCGGGGCCGGCGCTTCCGGAGTTCATCCCCGAGCCGCCGGAGCAGGCCGCGGTCCAGCAGGCGTACCAGGACGGGATGGAAGAAGCCGTGGTGCAGGCGGCCCAGGAGGCTCAGGAGACCCTGCAGGCGGCGCGCATTGGCGCGGGGTGGGGCGAGTGCGGCATCGCTGCCTATCGGCGCGAGCGGAAAGCGGACGGCAGCGATCACCTGGCCGAGGTGCCGGGAGCGCCGACCGACCCGTCGGTGGGCGTGGTGCGCGTCGACGACCTCGGCGGCCGGCCGATCGCCACGCTGTTCAGTTACGGCTGCCACCCGGTAACGATGGGCCCGCACTCGCACGTGGCCTCCTCGGATTTTCCCGGGGCCGCGCGCGAGGTAGTGGAGGGGGCACTGGGCGGCACGGCGCTCTTCCTGCAGGCGTGCGGCGGCAACATCAACCCCGTCACCGGCATCGGCGCGGAGGTCGACTGCCGCGACAACAAGAACCGCATCGGCGCCATGCTCGGCGGCGAGGTGGTCAAGGTCGCGGCCGGCATCCGCACGCACGTGCGGCGCGGCGCGAAGCGGCCGATCGACACGCTGGGCTCCGTGTCGGTGTGGCCGTGGGAGCCGGTGCGCGGCGAGTCCGGCTGCACGCTGGCCGCGGTCGACCGCACGCTGGACCTGGATTTCGTGGAGTTGCCGTCGCCGGAGAAGGCGCAGGCCATTCACGACCACTGGCACCAGGAGCTCGCAGAGGGGGAGGCCGGCGGCGGGCACCACTGGGACGTCGCGATCGCGAGGCGGTTCGCGCACTGGTCGGAGCGGCTGGTGGCGTCGGTGCGCGGCGGAGCCCCGCGGTTCCCGATGCCCGTGCAGGTGCTGCGCGTCGACGACGTCGCCTGGCTCGGGATAGGCGCCGAGGTGTTCTTCGAGACCGGCCTGACGATCAAGGAACGTTCACCGATCGCCCACACGCAGGTGCTCGGCTTCAGCGCCGGCTGCCGGACCTATCTGCCGCGCGCCGAGGACTACCCGGACGGCGGCTGGGACATCGATGCCCGCTACGCGGTCCCGGACCTGTTCTTCCAGGCGTACAGCCTTCCGGTCGCGCTGCGCCCCGACTCCGCGGAGCGTGTCACCGGGGCAGCGCTGGAACTGCTGCAGGAGATGGCCGGCGGCTGAGCCGCGGAGGACCGCATCTATGGCGAACGCGCGCACGCGGGAAATCGCCAGGGCATGCGTGGAGCACCTGCGGCGGGAGCTTACGAGCGTCCGACCGCGCGGCGTGCGAAGTGTCTTCGTGAATGGGAGCTACGTTCGCGGCGACTGGCTCGACGGGCGCAGCGACCTGGACATCGGGCTGGTGACCGCGACTGGTTGGGAATCGGGATTCGCCGAGGTGAAACGGCTCGCCTCAGAGGCGAGCGCGGGAGCCGGTTTCGATGCGCACGTCGAGGGTGGCGTCGACTGGAACCTGATCGTCGCATGTGAAGCCGCCCTACCTGATTGAGTCCCCATATCTTGTCAGTTCAGGCCCGGAGCAGACGGTGGCGGCGGGGCGATTCCCTTCTGCATCAACCATTCGTCGATCAGCTTGTAGATTTCCGCGATCTCTTCGTCTGAATGTCCGTGAGCATGCATCCACTCCTCGAACGGTCGTTCACCTGCAATCATGCGGCTGAGCAGATCCCGAAAGTCGGTCTCCGACACGCCGCCCGCATCAATCCGCACCTGTCCATTGGCAGGGATGACACCATCGGCGGTCAAGTCCAGCAGCGCACGTCGATTCTCTCGGACCAATTGATCAAGGCGCTCGTTGACGGCCGCCGTTCGGGATGGGCTGAACCGGCGCATTTCCATCTGCCTGTCGAGCTGCTCCCTGACCCTGGCGACCCCACCGCGAGCAAGCCAGCTTCTCAGATCGTCCACGGAACTTCCGACCGAACGGAAGCGGTCGTGCTTCATGACTTCGAGTGCATACCGGAAGCTGCCTCGAAAGAACTCCTCCCAGCCGTCACGTTCCAGGTGCTCGATCAGGGCCATGTACCTCTCCTGTCTTCGTCGTGCGAGGCGGATACGTCCGACACGAAACAGATCGGACTCCGAATCGCCGGCTGATCAACGCCGGTATTTGAGTCGCTCATTCAGCTCCCACAACGCTACCTGGTTGGACTGCCAATGGAGTCGCTCATGGCACTCTCCAAATGAGGGTCTTCCGGGTTTCGTGTGGATGAGGGGGCCGGAGGTCGCGGCGCCTGAGGCAGCAAGGCTACGCTGGAGCCATGCGTGACAAGGACCTGTACGCGAGGATTCTGGGCATCGAGACGCCCTGGCGAGTTGCTGAGGTGGAGCTGAACCTTCAGCAGGGCGAGGTGGTCGTGCACGTGGAGCACGACGGCGAATCGCTGGGCTGCCCGGAGTGCAGCCAGCCGGCGCGGCGTTACGACACCCGTCAGCGGCGCTGGCGGCATCTGGACACCTGCCAGTACCGCACGATCGTGGCGGCCGAGGTGCCGCGGGTGCAGTGCGAGCATCACCAGGTCAAGCAGATCGCGGTGCCCTGGAGCGAGGGCCGCTCGCGGTTCACGGCGCTGTTCGAGGCGCTGGTGATCGACTGGCTGCAGGAGGCGGCCATCTCGGCGGTGGCGCAGCAGATGGGGCTGAGCTGGGACGAAGTGGACGGCATCATGCAGCGCGCGGTGCAGCGCGGGTTGGAGCGTCGCGAGGTGCAGGCGCCGCAGCGCATCGGCGTGGACGAGACGTCGTTCCAGAAACGCCATGAGTACGTGACGGTGGTCAACGATCTGGACGGTCATGTGCTGCACGTGGCCGACGGGCGCGGCAAGAAGGCGTTGGCGGAGTTCTACAACCAGTTTGACGGCGAGCAGCTAGCGCGTATCCAGACGGTCGCCATGGACATGTGGGAACCGTACATCAGCGTGAGCACCCAGTACGTGGTGGAGGCGCAGAAGAAGATCGCCTTCGACAAGTTCCACGTTGCCGGACACTTGGGAGACGCCGTTGACCGGGTGCGGCGCGCCGAGCACCGTCGGCTGGCCGCCGAGGATGATCAGCGGCTGAAGGGCAGCCGCTATCGGTGGCTGACCAACCCCGAGAACATGGATGAGGAGCGCTGGGAGCAATTCGCCGAGCTGCGCTCAAGCGCGCTGCAGACTGCCCGCGCGTGGGGCTACAAGGAACATGCGATGACGCTTTGGGAGTACCGCACCCGCGACGGGGCGCGCAAGGCATGGGAGGCGTGGTACCGCTCGGCGATCCGCTGCCGACTGGAGCCGGTCAAGAAGGTGGCGCGGATGATCAAGCGCCACCTGGAGGGGATCGTGACCGCCGTCGTGACCAAGGTCACCAACGCGCGGGCCGAGTCGATCAACGCCGGCATTCAGAAGGTCAAGTACTCCGCGCGCGGGTTCCGCAACCGCAAGCGATTCCGCAACGCCATCTACTTTCATCTCGGCGGCCTTGATCTCTATCCCGCCGGCGTCACCCGGTGACCGGCTCTCTCCACACGAATTCCTGAAGACCCCCAAATGACAGCCAATCGACACGAGTGTGTTCGCGCGACAAGACAATCGTCAATTCGTTCATATTCACGGCGAAACAGTACTCGGGAATCACGTATAGATCCTGCGGCCAGTGGATTCGGGATCGAAAGCAGTGCGTCGGAACAGATGCAACTGCCTGGAGCTCAAGGAACATGGCGCTCTGCGGAATGCCTGCCTCTTCCGCGGCTTCTCGCCGGGCCGCTTGGATCTTGTCCTCTCCTTTGCTGCCACCGCCGGCAATGAACTGCCAATAATTCGAGTCTTCACGGAAGAGTGCCGCGAATTGAATCGGTGTGGCATCTCGATAGGGTATGACCAGCACCTGAAACGGCATCCTGTTTTGGTTGCCATGGTCGTGCTGCTGTTTCTTCATAGGGCGTGCTCACTGCGTTTTCGTAAGGCGATCAGAACGCGGTCGCGTAGCTGTGTCGTGTATGGATCGGCACGCGTGCCAAGCAGACGACGCCGACCTCACCTATTGGGTGCCGGCCACATCATACATGAAAGGGGCTGGTATGATAGACATTGCCGGGAGCCGGCGGGCAAGACACAATGGTCGTGGTGAGCCGATGGTCCGCTCACCATCAGCGACCGACCGGACCGGCTGACAGAGGAGCGCTCGCCATGATCGACTTTCCGAGGTCGCTGTTCACGCGCAAGTCGCAGCCGTGGCAGACGCACCGGTACTACCGGTACCAGGGCGGATTCGTGGGCACGCCGGGGCAGGCGTACCACGTGCGGTTCACGCTGGAGGCGGCCTGCACGGTCGAGCACCACGCCTCCGGCACCACGGCCGAGCTGTTCCTTGGCGCGCCGTGCCGGAGCGAGTACACGATCGCCAGCCGCAACCTGTTCCAGGTGCCGAGCGGCGAGTACCGCATGGCGTTCAGCCGCACCGCGAAGCTGAACCTGGCCACCGGACCCTCGACCGAGCCGGAGCCGGCAAGCACGGAGCCGCTCGGCACCGGTTACCAGGACCACATCATCGACATCCGAGCCCTCCCCGGCTCCAGCCGCCTGACCGACGCCGCCGCCGTGGTCGGGGCGACCCTGCGTCACGATGTGCTCAACGCGCAGAGCCGTTACGTCCGCGACGGCTTCACCGTGACGGTCGAGTACCCGGTTAACCTGATCAACCTCAACGAGGAGGACGGCGAGTTCCAGGTCTGCACCGGGCCGGTGCTGCTGCCCGATCTGGCCACCTGGGACGGGCAGCAGCCGGGGCGCGTGTTCCTGGCGCACGCCGCCTTCTCGGCGTTCGACCACGCGGAGTTCATCCTGCGCCGGCAGGTGGAGGCCGCGCCGGAGGAGCGGCGCTGGCTCGATCAACCGCGCGGCCGCGACCGTTTCGAGCTCATCGATCCGGCGGTTGCGCCGCCGGACCACCCGCCGCGGCGGCCTCGCCCGTACGCCTTCAACGAGGTCTGGGAGCTGCC
The DNA here is from genome assembly GCA_963662775.1 of Spirochaetia bacterium. Lineage (GTDB taxonomy): Bacteria > Spirochaetota > Spirochaetia > SZUA-6 > Bin103 > CATQHW01. The sequence goes on along the minus strand of OY759747.1, from coordinate 6,196,929 downwards.
CGCGGAGAACGCGATCCTGGCCGCGGCCAACGACGCCCCTCGTCGCTGAGAACTACTGCCGATCCGACACCAGCCGCAGCAGGTGCTCCTCGTCCCGGCACTCCAGAGCGGCCTGCACCAGCGCCGCGGTGGAGACGCCCTGCAATTCCGCCAGGCGCCGCGGCAGCGCCGCCGAAACCGGCAGCCCCCGCGACTTGAACACCTGCAACACCGCCGCGCTCTGCGTCTCCAACCGGCCTGCTTCGTGACCCTCGGCCCGACCTTCTCTTCTGCCTGCCATTCGGCCCGCGACGTGGCCCTCCATGCGCTCTGCGCGCAAGAACGGGTCATCATCAGGCCCCGTGCCCTCCGCCGCACCCAGCGTCCGCCCGATCCGGCGCAATGCCGCCGTCGTGTCGTCCGACAACTCGGCGTCGTTCAAGGCGCGGTGAATCTCCTGCGCCGTCCACCCCGGAAACGCCCGGCTGCTCTGCACGGTGCGATAGCCGCCATCCCCCGGCGCGTGGATGGTCAATCCCGGCCGCAGCCCCCGCGGACGGCTCGGCGACGACTCGTCCGGCACCTCGACCCAGACCTCCGGGAAGCCCCACGACTCGTACAGCGAGAGCTTGCCGCGGCGTACGTCGGTGGTGTTGTCCACCTCCAGCACGACATCCGGGAGCACGTCGCTGCCCACCTCGATCGCGGGACCCGCCGGCCGTGTGGCGCGCGGGTGCAGATACACCGTCTGGTCTGCCTCCAGGATGCGCAGATAGGCGCCGTGCGCGTCGCGCATCAGAAGGTCGGCCGCCCCGAGGGTGCCGATCGGCGATCCGCGCGTCTGGGCGACCAGCGTCAGCAACTCGCGGAGGCGTTGCCCCGGGTGTTCGTGGTAGATGCTGACCGGTTCGCACACCATGGCGATTTCCGTCGTGGCGTCCCAGTACTCGATGCGGCGATCGCAATCGGCGATCTCCTCCCGCGAAATGCGCACCGGACGACAGCCCGGAAACTCCAACAACGCCGGCTCGCCGTGCTCTGCAGGGCGCGGGACCGTGGCGACGCGGTGTTCAGCCATCCTTGCCAACCATAGCGCAACGCATGGCGCCCGTGCATTTGAGGAAGCCACTCCGGCGCCTGCTCCTCAGACCGGCGCGCGCACCGGGTTTGACCTGCGGCCGGCGGCGGGTGTCTGATGTCCGCGCCATGGCAGATGATCAGACCCTCAAGGACAAGGTCCGTTCGGGCGCTCCGCTCCTGGGCGCCGCGGTGCCGATGTTTTCCGACCGCGCGCGGCTGGTACAACTAGCCGCCCGTCACCGCTACGACTGGTTCCAGGTCGACGCCCAGCACTCCGCGTTCGCGGAAGTCAGGCTGCGCGACTTCTGCCAGATCGCCGCCGAGCTGTCGATACCGGTGGTGCTGCGCATCAAGCACACGCGCCTGACCTTCCTGATCGGCAACCTGCTGGACCTGGGTCCGGTCGGCATCGAGGTGCCGCAGGTGGAGCTGGAGTCCACGGTGGACGAGGCGGTGGCCAACTTCTACTACCCGCCGCAAGGCGTGCGCAGCCTGGGCGGCCAGGACCGCTACGGTTTCACCGGCCAGTCGCTCGACGAATACATGGAGCTCTGGCACCGCACCGGCGTGCTGGCCATGCAGATCGAGTCGATCACCGCCACCACCGCCGCGCGCAAACTCGTCAGGCCGGGGGTCGACTTCGTCACCTTCGGCCCCTCGGACCTCACCGTCAACATCCGCGGCTACCCCAACCACGCCCTCAAGACGGTCGAGGACTGCGTCGCCTACGTGGCGAACGACCTGCAGGGCACCGGCGTTCGTCCCTGCATGCGCGTTGCGGCAGGCGACGACACTTCGCACTTCCAGGAGATGGGGGTGACCATGTTCCTGGAGAATCAGATCCCGTAATCACCCGGGGCGAACGGGCTCCAGCCCGGAGGGGGTGACGCGGATCCGCTGCGCGCGGGCCAGGGTCCGAAAGGTGTCCCAGTACACGTAGAGGACCTCGTCCGGGGCGACCTCGACCATCGTGCCCATCGCCCACAGGCCGGTGTCGATCATCGTGCCCTGGTCCCAGGTCAGCCCGTCGTCATGGCTGCAGTGCAGGGTCAGCCCGGGCATGCGGTGGGCGATCACCAGCGCCCCCGAGGCGGTGCGCACCATGTTGGGCGAGGCGTAGCCCGCGAACGGTCCGCGCACCGCCGGCCCCCAGCTCCTTCCGCCGTCGTCCGACCAGCTCTCCCACATCACGGGCGAGTAGATCGGCCGCATGTAGGCCACGACCCGGCCCGAGCCGAGCTCCACCGCCGTACACTCGGTGAGGTCCAGGTTGCCCTCCATCGGTGTGCCGTCGTCGTGGAAGCCGGGCGTGTCGACGTTCACCGGCGCCGTCCAGGTAGCGCCGTCGTCGTCGCTTCGCGCGCAGAACGCCTGGCAGTGCCAGGAGCCCCAGGTGTGGAGCGACAGCGGGTTGTCGTGCATGTCCTTGCCGAGAAGCAGGAAGGCCAGGACGCCGCCGTCGGCCAGGTTCAGGAAGCCCATCGGCGCCAGACTGTGCACCGGCGGGTCCTGGGGAGGCCCGACGTGCAGATTGGTGGTGCCGGCCTCGCTCCAGGTGCGGCCGCGGTCGCCCGACTCGTACACCAGCTTGTGGTCGGTTCCGGGCAGCATGGCGATCAGGCGCCCCCCAGAAGAGAGGTGCATGCGCGCCGGCGACCAGGAGCTGGCCAGCTCGCCGAGTCCGAGGGGTTGGAGCTCCGACCAGGTGCCGCCGTCGTCGGCCGAACGCGTCAGAAACGGCTGGGCGTGCGCTGTCAGGGCGTCCGAAGTGTCGTCCTGCACGTTCACGAGCATCAGCAGCTCGCCGTCGCCGAAGCGCTTGATGTCGATCGGCTGCTGCCAGTACCCGGGTCCGGCCGGCAGCGGGTGCCACCAGTTGGTGGGGTGCTCGAACCCGGGGCGCCAGATCGGCGCGGCGGCTTGCCCGTCGACGCGGACGTTGCCGATCTCCGCCTTCCCGAACAGATACGCGCCGACCGCGCCGGGGCCGGCGTAGGTGCGGTCGCACACCTCGAAGCGGCCGTAGTCCCCGACGCGCACGGTGAAGCGATCGCCCTGCAGGGTGATCTCGCAGCGCATCCGGATGCCGTTGGTGCTCGGAACCCGCGGGAGCATCTGCAGCCGGATCAGCTCCAGGTAGCCCGCGTCGCCCATCTTCGACAGTGCCGCCCAGAAATGCTGGGCGCGCGACGCCTGGCCGCAGTTGGGGAAGTGCACGAGATAGAAGTGGGACTCGTCGCGGGCGCGCAGGATGACGCCGGTGTCGCTGTGGCCGCGCAGCAGGAAGTCGAAGCTGACCCGGCAGTCCTGCAGGGCGCGGGTGCGGTCGAACGCGAAGTGCGCCCCCTGCAGGGGGGCGATCTCGGCGTCCGCCAGATCGGGCGGAATCGTCAGCGCGCCGTCGCCGCCGTCGGTCCAGGCGCCGTTGACGAAGTGCCAGCCCGAGCCGTCGCCGATCGTGAGCGGAGTGGTGGTGGACATGCGCGCAGTGTATGTCAGGCGGCAGCGCGCGCACAGGAAGAGATCGGCGAATCTATCCGTCGCTCACTCTCTCCGTCAGCGGCACGTGCTCGCGCATCTCCGCGCCGGCCAGCAGGTCGCGGAAGCGCGCGTAGCGGGTGCTGCAGCCGACGACGAAGCAGGTCGTCTCCGAGTACTTGCGGATGCCGGAAAGCACCGGCACCGCCAGTCGGCCGTCCCGCTCGGTCACGGGACCGTCGCCGCCCGGCTCGAGCACGCGGTCGCGGATGTCCCGTACCTCCAGCACCTCGCCGTCCGCGTCGAACTGGGCGGCGTAGTGCGGATCGGCGAGCCGGGAGCGCGCCCGCGCGTAGAAGCCGAGTTGCAACCCGTTCGGGAGCTCCCACAGGAACAGCCGCACGTCGTGGTCGAGGGAGAGGCGCTCAACGAAACGCGCACCCCACAGGACCGGCGCCCCGCTCACCGACAGGTCGTAGTCGTTCTCCACCGGGTGCCGCCAGCCCAGGATGGGAGGGATCATCGCCTTCCAGGTCATCGCGCACTGCTCGAAGCCTTCGCCGAAGGCCAGGGCGGTGACCGTGCGCGGGTCGTACGTGAAGCCGCGTGCCGCCATCTCGGTCTCCAGGAAGCGGGCGTAGAGGTAGTTGTTGGCGATCACCTTCAGCGCGCCGGTCCCCCAGGCGTAGCCGTCGCGTGCGCACGTTGACTCGACTTCGGCCCGGACGGGCGCGCGCAGGTCGGCCGGGATGCTCGCCCAGTACGCCGCGCAGCCGGCGTGGTGCGGGTCATGCAGCACGCGACGGATCGACTCCGGGACGCCGGTCAGGCCGGCCGGTTCGGTGATCACCGCGCCGCGCTCGACCAGGCACCGGTCGCCCAAGGTGTCGAGGGCATGCCGCTCCAGGTCGCGCATCAGGCCGCTGTCGCCGATCGGGTGCAGGTAGAGCAGTTCGTTCGGCCGCATGTCCGAGATCAACTCCTTCTGCAGGGCGACGACCCGGCGCTCCCGGTTGCGCGCGGCGTACCACCAGGAGCGGCGCACGCCGTAGGTCGCCAGGTACTCGGGATCGGGTGCCTCGCTCATGGCCCAGCACGCCGGATGGAACAGAAAGACGATGCGGTCGATCACGCGCGAGCGCGCCACGGGCGGCATGGTAACCTGTCCGCCCGATGGGCGGTGGAAACGGGGAGCGCCCCTGCGGCTCGATCATCTTCCTCATCCATCCGTGCTGCTACGAGGCGCTGTCGGACGAGCAGGTGCGCGCCGACAACCTGGAGCTCTTCGTCCGCATGGAGCGGGAGGTGAAGGAGCGCTGGATCGCGGACTTGCGCAGTCGGCCGGCGCCGACGCTGTTCGTGCAGCTCGGCGGGCCAGCGTACCTGGCCGACGCCGCGGTCGAGGCGCTGGGTTCGCCGTACGCCCTGCGCTTCACCACCGAGTTCGACGGATCGATCACCCGTTTCTACGAGAGGCTGACCGCCGAGTTCCATCGCCACGTCGCGACGAACCGCCTGGCGCTCGACCTGGACACCGTGCGCTCCGAGCTCTGGGGCGAGTCGTTCGAGGGCTGCGTGCCCGGCTACGGCGGCGCCTTCGCCCAGTACCTGCCGCTCGGGCGGGCGCCGCGCATGCGCTTCGAGATGACCGTGCACGACTCGCGTCTGCTGTATGGCAATCGCGGACACGAGGTGATCCCGCTGCCCGGCACCGACGTCGAGGCATGGCTGTTCGAGTTGCCGGACGGCACCGGCGCCGCCATGTTCCAGGCACGGCGGCATGCGCAGTGGATTGACCGCCGGCGCGTCGGCTTGCGGCTGGACGACCGGCGCATCCAGGTGTGCACCAAGCTCGGCCACACCGTGTGGCCGCCCGAGCCGTGGGAGAAGGGCAAGCCGGAGCTGGTCTGCGACTACAGCATGGAGCTCATGGAGTGCATCTGGCGCTGGGTCCGTTCCGTTGGCATGCCGCTCGACCGCTTCCGGGAGGTCATTGCGGCCGCGGTGCTGCACGCGGGCAGCGAAGCTCAAGGTGGCGGTTGAGCGCGTTTACCACCGCCTTGCCGTCGCGCGCCGACAGCGTTCCGAGCCGGCGCAACGTGCGCGAGTTGTCGAGCGTGAACACCTTGAAGCGAACCCGGCACGCGGTGTTGAGCCCTGCCCCCTGCCAATCGTCGATCGACACGTCGCTCGCCCACCGATCCCGCGTGGTCGACGTGATCATGGCGAGTATCGAGTGCTGATGCGCCTTGTTGAACGCCGCTGACGAGATGACCAGTGCGGGCCGCCGTTTCGTCGCCTGCCGGTCCGTGAACGGAAACGGCACGACGACGACGTCCAGTGGATCAAAGGTCACGCTGGATCAAAGGTCACGCCAGGCATCCTCGTCTTCCGGGGTTGCCCATTCGTCCATCGTTTCCGAGACGCCGTGCAGGTAGTCATCCCGTTCCGGGAACATCTTGCGAATCACCACGTGGTCGCCGGCAACCTCAAAGGCGATCATGTCACCTTGGCGCAACGCTGCCGCCTCGCGGATGGGCTTCGGGATGGTGGTCTGGCCGCGGCTCGTGATCTTCGCGATCTCCATGTCTTGGACTCCTGTAATTCTGTAAGTAAGAATATCCGACAACGCTCTCGCTCGCAAACAGGCGGCTATGACGCGACTCTTGATACGGTCGCGGGGCTTGGTCCATGCTCTCCTGATCAGGAACGCCCGAAACTCGGGCCGAGGAGGAGACGCATGAAGAGAGCGTTCTACATCGTGGCACTGCTCGCATTCGCGAGCGTGTTGGGCTGGGCCGCCGGCGAGACCGAAGGCGCGGCGATGGAGGAGGGCGGACCGATCACCTTTCCCCTGGAAGAGCAGATCACCATCACCGTCGCGCTGACCGAGCATCCCAGCGAGGGAGCCTACGAGTGGGCCCAGGACGGGCACCTCGGCTTTCAGTGGCTCCAGGAACAGACCAACATCGTCCTCGACGTCACGCAGATCCCGCAGGGAGCGCGAGAGGCCAAGTACAACCTGATGCTGCAGAGTGGCGACCTGCCGGACATGCTGTTTCCGCAGGGCTCGGGTTGGACGCGCGCCGACTTCGAATCGTTCGGGGACAAGGGCATCTTCGTCGACATCATGGAATACAAGGACCTGATGCCCAACTACGCGAAGCTGGTCGAGGAGGAGCCGAACCTCAACCTGCTGCTCTACGACGGCAAGCTGTACGGGTTCTGGCAGGTCAACCAGTTCTACTTCCCGTTCAACCAGTTCCTGCCGTACCGGCACGACCTGTGGCAGAAGTACGACCTGCAGCCGGAGACCTGGGACGACATGCATGACGCCTTCACGCTGCTCAAGAACGAATTTCCCAACTCGTTCCCTGTTGGTCCCTTCACCCAGGGCGGCGTCATCACGCTGATCAACCTGGCGGCGCCGACCTTCCGCACCGGCCCCACCATCTACTACAACCACGACGTGGACGACTGGGCGTACGGCCCGGCGGAGGACAACTACCGGTACTACATAGAGTACATGGCCAGGCTCTACAGCGACGGCCTGTTGAATCCGGATGCCACCACCACCTCCTATGAGCAGTGGACGCAGGACTGGATCAACGACAAGACATTCTTCGCCTGGTGGTGGTCGGCGACCGGCAACTGGTTCATCGAGAATCCGGGCAACAACCCCAACTACGGCCCGGGCAAGCACTGGGTAGAGGCGCATCCCGTGCCGCGGATTTCGGCCGACGGGCCGCGCGGCTGGACCGGCAACAAGGCGCCGACCAACGTGCATGGACCGCCGTGGCTGATCAACGCGAAGTCCCCGTACATCCGCGAGATCATCGCCCTCAAGGACTTCATCGCCGATCCCGCGATCAGCATCCAGATGACGCTCGGAGCGCCCGGCAAGGAGTGGGACATCGTCGACGGCACGTACCGATTCACTCATTCGGACATCAAGACGCCGTACAACCCGGACGGCAAGTGGGCGTCGATCGACTACTACCGCAACGTCTACAACTTCTTCCGGTCGGAGAACAACTTCAGCTCCATCAGCGTGGACGGCATATTCTTCGAGCTGCACGACGGCGCCTCCGACGGCGACTACGCGCAGTTCATCCGAGAGAGCTTCATGTACCAGGAGCAGGGCAGCACGCAGACCGACCCGCAGCCGATCGTGCGCTTCGCCGCCGAGGCTCAGGAGCAGGCCGGCCAGCTCAAGACGATCCTGGACACCTACGCGCACGAGATGACGATCAAGTTCATCTTCGGCGAGGAGCCGCTGTCCAACTACGACGCCTACAAGGCTCGCCTCGAGGAGCTCGGCACCGGTGACCTGATCGCGCTGTACAAGGAAGCGGCCGGCGGGTAGCCGCACGCCCGGCGTGGCGATCGCAACGGCGAGGCTTCCGTGCACGGGGGCCTCGCCGTCTTGGTATCTGGTCCGTCCTGTTTCAGGACAGTAGCGAGGCCGGGTGGTTGTGGTCGCCGCGCGGGTGGCGGCAGTCGGTCCAGTACATGAAGTGCAGCACGTATCCGTCCACGGGGCCGTCACGCACGGCCGCGATCTCCGCTCGCTTGTCCGCGGGGAGATCCGGATCGGAGGCGATGATCTTGCGCCACACCAGCACCGGCACGCCGGCCGCCTCCCGCATCGCCGCGGCGGCGTGCAGGCCGTGCGGATGCGGCGGGGGGAGCGCCACCAGCGCGTCGACCAGCCCCTCGCGGCCCCACCGTTCGTACTCGACGTGAAAGCCGGCCGCCGGTTGATCGCTCGAACGCCCGGAGCGGGCGTCGAAGCGATGCACCCCGCCGGCGGCCATACCTTGCGAGATCACGGGAGTGCCGGGACCGGCCCAGCCGTGGATGCCGTCGGTGCGGGCATAGCCCAGCAGCACGCGGCCACGGCGCCGGGTTTCGGCGCTCACCGCCTGCACGAACCGGGTAAAGTGCTCGCCGTGCAGGGCGTGCCACGCGACAGTATCGAACGGCTCATGCAGCACGTCGACGCCGTGGCGCTCCCGGAACTCCTCCACCACGCAGGGGTTGAAGCCGAAGCGGTGCGGTTCGTCGCCGGCGGCGGCGTCGCAGTGGCTGAAGAATCCCAGGGCGATGCCGTCGACCCCGTAGTCGAGCGCCTCGCGAACCTCCGCGAGGCGCAACTCGCGCAGACGCGGATCGGCGTAGCAGGGGATCCCCTCCAGCCGCGTCCGCTGATCACGCGACCACAGCCACAGGTCGCGGTCGAACAGCGGCGAGCCGTCCGGCCAGCTCTCCGCGTTGCACCAGACGCCGGGCAGGTCGAACACGCTGAAGTTGAGGATCAGGGCGATGCCGTGCCGGTGCGCGGAGCTCACGGCCGCCTCCAGCGTGTTGAAGTTCCGGCACTGCTCGCCCAGCCACGTCCAGTCCCTCGTCCTCCAGCCTTGTTCGTGCAACTCGGCGCCGATGCGGAACCGCGCCGGCAGCGGCGGGTCTCCGGCCAGCGGCGCATATGCGCTGGGGTAGGTCAGGGTGCCCCCGCAATTGGCCTGCCACAGCACCGCCGCCACGCCGTGGCGGGCGCAGTCCTCGAACCATGCGTCGACATGGCCTTCGGTGAGCGGCGTTGCGCCCGTCGCCGGCCCGTCGTCCGGCCAGCAGCCCGTCGTGTACAGGATGCTGCCGTAGACGCGGATCACCACCATCCAGATCGGCGGAACCAGGATCGGTGCGGTGGGGAGCGCTGAGATGGCGTCGGACACAAGCACGGCGAGCGTAGCAGCGGCAGGCGGCCCAGCCAAGGGCCGCGCCCGGTTCGACCGGATCGCCCGCAATTTCGGGCATGAGAAGTACCTCTATCTGATGACGGCCGTGGGCGTGGTCACGGTGTTCCTGTTCAGCTACCTGCCCATGTACGGCGTCCTGCTGGCGTTCAAGCGCTACGACTTCACCGCCGGCATACTGGGCAGCCCCTGGGTGGGGTTCCACAACTTCGAGCTGTTCTTCAAGAACCCGTTCTTCTGGCGGCTCATACGCAACACGGTGCTCCTGGGCTTCCTGTCCATCGTCTGGGGGTTCTGGCCGCCGATCCTGCTGGCGCTGCTGCTCAACGAGGTGCGTTCGCCGGGCTACAAGCGCGCGGTGCAGACCATCACCTATCTCCCCCACTTCATCGCCGTCGTGGTCATCATCGGCATGCTCAAGGAGCTGTTGGCCTACGACGGAGTGGTCAACCGGCTGGTGGCGGCCCTGGGCGGCGAGCCGGTCAGCTACTTCGCCAAACCGGGCTGGTTTCGCACGATCTACATAGGCTCCGGGGTCTGGCAGGGGATCGGGTTCAGCACCATCATCTACCTGGCGGCGCTCTCCGGGATCGACCCGGAACTGTACGAGAGCTCGATCGTCGAGGGCGCGGGCCGCCGGCAGATAGCCCGCTTCATCACCGTCCCGCACCTGTTGCCATACGTCATGGTGCTCCTGATCCTGAGCACGGTGGGCATCATCAACGTCGGCTTCGAGAAGGTGTTCCTGATGTACTCGCCTGCCACGTACGAGACGGCCGACGTGATCCAGACCTTCGTCTACCGCCTGGCGCTGGAAGGCGGTCAGTTCGCCTTCGGCACGGCAGTGGGGCTGTTCAACTCGGTCGTCAGCCTGATCTTCATGGTGGCGGTCAACCTGCTGGCGCGGCGCGTCACCGGCCACAGCCTCTGGTAGGGATGGGCATGGGAGGCATGGCGGCGTGAAAGAGAAGCACCTGGCCCTGTTCCCGGTCAGCCTGTTCGACTACGGCAACGTCGCGATTCTGTTCCTGCTCGCGGCGTTGACCGTGTATCCCTTCATCCACATCGTGGCCGTGTCGCTGAGCGATGCGGCCGGGATCGCCAGCGGTGCCGTGGCGCTGTATCCGTCGGGGTTGAACATCGACGCCTACCGGTTTGTGTTCAGCGACGAGGGCATGGTGCGCGCCTACTACAACTCCGTGCGCTACGCTGCCATCGGGACCGTCATCTTTCTGGTGGCCACCTCGATCGTCGCCTATCCGCTGGCGGTGCGGGGCTTCTGGCTCAACCGCGGCGTGATGGTCTTCCACGTGATCCCCATATTCTTCTCCGGTGGGCTTGTTCCCACGTACCTGGTGTACCGATCGCTGGGGATGGTGGACACCATGTGGGTGATGGTGCTGCCGGGCGCGATCGCGGTGTTCACCACCGTGGTCTTTCGCACCTACTTTCTCGGCCTGGGCACCGAGTTGCGCGAGGCGGCGCATATCGACGGCGCCAACGACCTCTTCATCCTGTTCCGCATCTATCTGCCGCTGTCGAAGCCGGTGATCGCGTTCGGGGCGCTCTTCCAGATCGTCCTGATCTGGAACGACTTCTTCCGGCCGCTGCTGTTCATGAACGACGAGGACCTGCAGCCGCTCACCCTGTTCCTGAGGCGCCTGCTGGTCGAGGTTGACGTGCAGTCGCTGCGGGAGCAGATGGAGCGCAGCATCATGGAGCGTGAGCGCCAGCAGCCGGTGCCGGTGCAGGCGTTCCAGGCGGCGTCGATCATCGTGTCGATCGTGCCGATCGTCTGCATCTATCCGTTCATCCAGCGCTACTTCGTCAAGGGAGCGTTGATCGGATCGCTGAAGTAACGCCTGCCGGTCAGGTCAGGAGTCGTCCGGCGCCCACCCCTGCGGGCAGTCCTTGCGGATCGCCAGCCTGAGCCCGGCGGAGCAGCGGTCCAGCTCCGCGGCCGCCTCCGCCGGCAGCTCCCAGTCGGCGTCGCGGAAGTTCTGCCGCACCTGTTCCGGCGTGTCGGTGCCGACGATGGCGGCGTTCACGACCGGCAGGCGCAGGCACCAGGCGGTGGCGACGCGGGTGGGGGAGGTGCCGCAGCGGCGGGCGATGCCCAGCACCGCGTCGATCACGCGGCCGACGGCCGGCGTCATGGCGGCGCGGAAGTTGTACGGGCCCCGGTGCCAGGAGGTGCCGGCCGGCGGCGGCTGGCCGTAGCGGTAGCGGCCGGCCAGCAGGCCGATGGCGGTGGTCGCGTAGGCGGTGACGCCGACGCCGGCCGGCTCGATCCCCGGCAGCAGCTCGTCCTCGATGCGCCGGTCGAGCAGGCTGTAGCCCACCTGGTTGCAGACGTAGCTGACCCAGCCGCGTTCCCGGCTGATCCGGGCGGACTCCAGCACCTGCGCCGCGCTGAAGTTGCTGACGCCGGGATGGCGCACCTTGCCCTGACTCACCAGGCGGTCGAAGGCCGACAGGGTCTCGTCGAGGGGCGTGTCCGGGTCGGGGAAGTGGCACAGGTAGCAGTCGATGTAGTCGGTGTCGAGTCGCCGCAGGCTCTCCTCGCAGGCGTGCAGGATGTAGTCGCGCTTCAGGCCGCCGGCCGGCGCGTCCGGCATCGGCGAGCCGACCTTGGTGGTGATGACGAAGCGGTCGCGCCGCCCCTTGACCGCCGCGCCGACGATCCGCTCGGAGCGGCCGGTGCCGTAGAAGTCGGCGCAGTCCAGGAAGGTGCAGCCGTGCTCGGTGGCGGCGTGGATGGCTGCGATACCGGTCGCCACGTCCGGCTCGCTGCGGAACACGGTGCCCAGGCAGAGCCGGGAGACACGCAGGTCCGAGGTGCCCAGGCGGTTGTACTGCACGGCTGCTGCTTCGCCCGTTCAGCTCGTCAGGCCGGCCGCACGCAGCGCCGGCGCGATCCAGTCGACGCAGCGGGCGGGCGCCTCGGCGTAGTTGTAGAACCCCACGGCGTGGGCGCCGGCATCGGCGACGGCGCCCACGCTGTCGACCATCGCCTGCTCGGTGACGATCGGCGTGCCGTACTGGGGACCGCCGTAGAAGCCCATGCGGAGCAGCACGATCAGCTCCTGGCCACAGCCGAGCCCGGCGCGGGCGTCACGGGCGATCGCCGCGGTCCGCTCCGGCGGCTGGCCGTACGCGCCGCCCATCACCAACTGAACCGACGGATCGGCCGAGCCCATCAGCCGCACGCCGTGCGGCTCGGCTTCCTGCCTGAACTCCTGCAGCAGCCGCGCCTCGTTCGCCGCAAGCGTACGCTGGTAGTCGTCCAGCTCCGGATGCAGGCGGCGGAATGCCGCAAGCGTATCGGGCAGATCGGCCGGCACGTCGGGCGTGGCCGACAGGTACGCCTCCAGGTGATCGCGCACGGCCGTCCGCAGCGCGGCCGCGTCGATGCCGGCCCGTTCCGCGCCTGCCATGTCCGCCGGATTGAACGACACGTCCAGCAGCGCGGTCTCCAGCTCGCGCAGGTGCGTTCCCTGCCGTTCGTGGTGGTGGCCGCCGACCCAGTCGCCGCCGTGCGCGCGGGCGCGGTAGTCGGCCGCCTCCAGCATGATCGTGTCCAGCGTATAGCGGGAGGACAGGTCGCGGATCACGCCGCGGGCGAACGCTGCCGCCGTGGGGTGGCCGGGCGTGAGCGCGTGCGGGTAGCTGTCGCCGAATGCGTTGTGGATGGTCAGCTCGGGGTGGGCCAGGCCGATGCGCGAGTTGTGCAGCAGCACCGTCCACGAGCACATTCCGAGGCCGGCGCGCGAGGCCGCCGCGCAGATGTCGCCGAACAGGTCACGGTCGCGGCTGACGGCGGCCACCTGCGGCGTGAGACCCGCTGGGTAGCACGCCGGGTCGGGATGGTAGTAGGCAACGCCGTCCTCCAGCATGTGCACCTTGCGGCGCGGGTTGTGCGGGTAGAAGAAGAAGCCGGCGTGGTAGAGGCTGGCGACCGCCAAGTGGGTGACGCCGAGGTCGCGGGCGCGCCCGACGAGGTGCTCGATTCCTTCGTCGGCGAAGTCCCAGGGGTAGCAGAACAGGTACGCCTCGCGCAGATTGGCCGAGCTCATGCGGCGGCCCGCACTCATGCGGCGGCTCCCTCGATCGGCGCGCTGTAGTGAGCCAGCGCGTCCCGGTCCAGCTCCACCCCCAGGCCGGGCGCGTCGGGCACCACCAGCAGGCCGTCCTCGAAGGGGATCGGGTCGACGATCAGGTCGTCCTCGCGCAGCAGGCTGCCGATGATGTCGCACGGCAACTCGCATCCGGCCGCCGCCGCGGCGTGCACGCTCGACATGTCGCGCACTCCCAGGTCGACGCCGGTTCCGCGCCACGTCGGCAGCCCGGACTTGCGCGTCAGGGTTGCCCACTCGACAAACTCCTTGAGGGGGCCGAGCAGGTTGTAGCAGTCCGCCGCTTCCGCGCGCACCGCCGGCAGCAGGTCGGTGATGGAGGTGAGGTGCAGCGCCACCGGTTGCGGGATGGTGCCGCGCACCTCCGCGTACCAGTCCAGGCGGTCCTGCGGCATCGGGCTCTCGAAGGTCACGCGGTCCAGTCCGTCGAGCGAGCGGGACACCTCGCGTGTGCCCTCCGGATGGTGGAACCGTTCGTTGGGGTCGAGCACGATCGGGAAGTGCGGGGCCACCTCGCGCACGGCCGCCACGCGCTCCGCGATCGGGTCGCCGAGCGCGCACTTCATCTTCATGCCCCGGAAGCCCAGGTCTACTCCGGTCTGCGCCCGCGCGGCGGTGTCCGCGGGCGTCCCGCGGCCCATCCAGAAGTCGACCGGGACGCGGTCGACCTTCTTGCCGCCCAGCAGGTGGTGGACGGGCACGCCGAGGTGCTTGCCCAACAGGTCCAGCCACGCCATCTCGTACGCTTCGTAGATGATGTACGACTCGTATTCGTCGGAGTGGGGCAGCGGCAGGTTGCCGATCGGCAGGTCGATCAGCTCCTTGCCGATCAGCAGGTCGGCCTGCTCGCGCAAGCGGCCGTACAGGTCGCCCCGGCGCGGTTCACCCAGCCCGATCAGGCCGTTGTCGGCCTCCAGCTCGATGATCCACTTCGGGAACTCCCAGAAATTCAGCGACCGCCCGGTCACCGGGTCGGGCGCGCACAGCTTGTCGTCCACCCCTTCCGAGTGCACGACGCCGGGCCGCATCGGCACGATCACCTGGTGTATCCGCACGTCGACGATCTTCATTCGGTCAGCCTCCAGTTGCAGGGCGGGCACCGTCACGGCGATACCGGGGTCTGCCAGGTGCCGTCGAAGTCGGGCGACCCGAGGATCCGGTAGCGCTCGCCGTGCAGGTCGAACTCGGCGGCGATGCCGCAGGCGAACTCCGTGCGCTGCAGCGCTCCGTCCGGGGAGAGCAGCCGGTGGGAGGTCATCTCCGACATGGCGATGGAGCGGTAGAACGCGCGCCACGTGCGCAGCCACTGGAGCGCGCGTGCCGTGCGGCCGCTCCGCCAGTCGGCGACCGGCACCGGGTAGCCGTCGCGTGGCGACAGCATCCAGTTCCAGGACGGCGGCGCGCCGTACATCAGCTCGTAGAGCCGGTGCGAGCGGCTCGGGAACCAGTCGTAGAACGCTCCCTGGCCGGGGTCGCCGGAGAACCCGGAGATGCAGCAGTCGTGGAACACGAGCTGGCACCACGGGATCGGCTCGCCCACGGGACGGTGCTCGGACTCGGAGTCTTCGGCGGTCTCGTCGTCCACGCGGGCGCTCAGCCGGTGGCCGCTCCAGTCGCTGAAGAAGAAGTGGTCGCAGTGCGGGATGGCCCAGAACTGGCGCAGCTCGCCGGCCGGGATGATCCCCCGCCTGCGTGTCTCGTCGAAGCAGGCCCGTTGGTGCTCGAAGACCTGCCGGCGCGTCACCGGATGGGCGGGCGAGAAGTTGCGCGGAGGAATGCTCGCCGCCGTGTACCCGTCGAAGTAGAGCACGTCGAGGTGGAGGCCGCGCTCCTCCAGGCCGTCCAGCGCAGCCGAGGTGATGTCCAGCGCCGCGTGGGTGCCGAGATGGTCCGTGCGGGATCCATCGGCGTTCACCGCCCAGTACGACTCGTCGTAGCCCGTCACGCCGGGGCTCTGCTCGCACGGGCGGATGAACCCCTGCGTGAGACAGCCCAACTCGCGCGCGCGGTTGGCGAAGTCGACCATCGGCGACCAGCCCCCGTCGCCGGCTTCGTCGACCAGGAATGCCTGGTGGTTCTGGATCGGCGGCCGTCCGTCCGGACCTCCCCACTTGGGGTAGAACAGGTTGGCGCCGATGCCCTGCTCCCGCAGCCGGCGCAGATCGCCGAGCACGCGCTCCGCGTCAGCGCCGCTCCACTCCGTCCACCGGAACAGGACGTTGGCGGCGTATTCCCGGATTCGCGGCGAATCGTCCGCCTTCTCCTCCAGCGTGCGCACCAGCCCCTGCCGGCGTGCGGCGGCTCGGTAGCGCTTGGCCATCGCCACGTAGTCCAGGTCACGGGCGAAGTGGACGCGCAGGCGCCGGGGATAGGCGAGGGTGCCCAGCTCGTCCGCCCAGGAGAAGTCCAGGATCGAGCGGTCTCCCGGCAGGTGGTGGGCGCGGGCCTCGGCGTCCCACCAGGTGTCCACGGTGGCGCAGAGCCCCGCGCCGTCGCGGGTCAGCCCGAAGATCGGCAGCGACCAGCGCCCGCCGACCTGGATCGGCTCCGGCCCACGGCCGGGCAGCGCGTCCGGGCAGTCGGCCGGGACGAGGTACCCGGAGCCGTGGGGCAGCACCAGACAGCCGCCCTGCGCGGCCGGCCGCTCGAAGCGGTACAGGTGCTCGACGCGCTGCACGGCGTGCTCGCCGCCTGTCTGCTCGATCCCGATCAGGAGCTCGTCGTCGTCCGCATCGAGCGCGACGACCAGATCCAGCCGGAGGTCCGCGCCGGGGTAGCCGGAGAGGATGACCCGCTGGCCCCGGTAGCGTCCCTCGGCGAAGGGATGCATCGAGCGCTCTCGCGCGTCGGCCAGGCCGAGCCGGCGGGATTCACCGGTGCCATCGCCGGCGCAGACCGACGGCGGCAGGCTCGCGGAGCTCTCCCACAGCGGCTCGCCGTCGCGCGCCGACACCGTGAGTCGCAACGCGTCGTCGATTGCGACCTTGATGCCGCGGCCCTGCAAATTCACCGGCATCGGGTCAGCGTCAGCCGGCGGCGTCCAGCGCGTCCAGCAGACCGCGCAGGTAGCCGATGGCGAACAGGCGGCCCTTCATCATGTAGCCGGGTTGGTCGTTCGGCTCGCCTGCCATGGTGGGCACGTGGTCAGGGCGGACCGGGCCGTCGAAGCCAACTTCGCGATAGGCGCGCAGGGCTGCGACCATGTCGGTCGGGCCGTCGTCGTGGAAGGTCTCCACGAAGCGGGACGCGCTGCCGCTCACGTCGCGGAAGTGGACGAAGAAGATCTTCCGTTTTTCGCCGAAGCGGCGGATGGCCGCCGGCAGGTCGGCCCCCATGGCGGTGAAGTTGCCCTGGCAGAAGGTGAGGCCGTTGCAAGGGCTCGGCACCAGCTCGATCGCCCGCTCCATGTTCTCGACGCTGCGCATGATCCGTCCCACGCCGCGGATCGGCGACAGCGGCGGATCGTCGGGATGCAGGGCCAGCTTGATGCCTTGCGACTCCGCGACCGGCACGACGCGCTCGCTGAACCAGGCGAAGTGCTCCCAAAGCTGCTCCTCGCCGATCACCAATCCGTCCGGTCCGGGCGGCATGCCCTCGACGGACGCGGCCCCGCGCTGCTCCATCCGCTCGTGGTCGTAGGCGGACGACAGCGCGCCGCCGCGCACCTGCACCGCCATGTCGGTTCGCTGCCAGCCGAACACGGCCATGAAGTTGTAGCAGACTGCCTCCACGCCGGCGGCGGCCAGGTTCTCGATCATCCGGCAGAATCGTTCGACCTCGCCGTCGCGCCCCGGCCGCCCGAGCCGGACGTCCTCCATGGGCGTGGGGCCTTCGACCACCGACAGGCGCAGCCCGGCGTCCGCGGCCCGGTCACAGAGCCGGTTCAACGCCTCGCGGTCGGCCGCCGGCGTCCCGTCGGCCCCCAGGGGCGCCTGGGACACCAGGTCGGTGACCCCGATCTGGCGCGCCAGGGTCCAGCGTTCGCCGGGTTCGCCCGGCAGGTGCAGCGCCAGTCTCATAGCGCTGCGAGTCTGTCGGATCGGCGCGGGAGCGGCAATCCCGCGACTCGCGATGCGCTATCCCTTGATGGAGCCGATCATCACCCCCTTCGCGAAGTGCTTCTGGATGAAGGGATAGAGGATCATCATCGGCACGCTGGCCACCACGATGAGCGCGAACTTGAGCGTCTGCAGGATCTCCGTGCTCGCCATGAGCGTGCGGATGTCGATGTCCCCTCCCGCCATGGCCTGCGCGATGATGCTCTCGTTGATGATCAGGATCCGCGCCAGCACGAGCTGCAGCGGGAACAGCGTCTCGTCGAACAGGTACAGCAGGGCGTTGAAGTAGGTGTTCCAGTGGTCGATGGCGTACCAGAGCACCAGCACCGCCAGGATCGGCCGCGACAGCGGCAGCACCACCTGGGCCAGGAAGCGGAGGTCCGAGCAGCCGTCGATCTCCGACGCCTCGGTGAGCTCCTGCGGCAGGTTGGCGAAGTAGGTGCGCGCGACGATGGTGTTCCAGATGGAGAGGCCGGCCGGCAGGATGACCGCCCAGCGCGTGTTGACCAGGCCGAGCGAATTGACCACCAGGAACGTCGGCACGATGCCGCCCCGGAAGAACATCGGGATGAGCACGAAGATGCCGATGAGCGCCAGCCCGCGGAGATCCCTGCGCGACAGGGGATAGGCCAGGAACACGGTCAGCACCAGATTGAGCGAGGTGCCGGCGACCACGTAGAACAGGCTGTTGAGGAAGCCGGAGAGCACCAGCTTGTAGCGGAAGATGCGCTCGTAGCTCACCAGCGTGAAGCCGCGCGGATAGACGGTGACGTCGCCGGCCAGGATGTGGTCGGAGCTGGAGAACGACGAGGCGACCACGTTCAGGACCGGGACGACGATGGCGAGGCCGACGGTGACCAGCAGCAGCGTGTTCACGACGTCGAACGCGCGGTCGCCGGCGCTCGCGCTGCGCATCGTGCGGCGCAGGCCGGCTACCACAGGCTGATCTCCGAAAGCCGCCTGGAGAGCAGATTGGCGGAGACGATGAGCACCAGGTTGATCACGCCGTTGAACAGGTCGACCGCCGCGCCCAGGCTGTAATTGGTGTTCAGGACCCCGATCTTGTAGACGTAGGTGGCGATGATCTCCGAGGAGATCAGGTTGAGGGGGTTCTGCAGCAGGTACACCTTCTCGAACCCCAGCGTCATCGCGCTGCCGACCTCCAGGATCAGCAGGATGACGATGGTGGCGCGGATGCCCGGGATGTCGACGTTGACGATCTTCTGCAGCTTCGAGGCGCCGTCGATCCGCGCCGCGTCGTAGAGCTCGACGTCGATCGCGGACAGGGCGGCGATGTAGATGACCGCCGCGAAGCCCATGTGCTGCCACACCTCGGAGAGGGCATAGATGATCGCGAAATACGAGGGGTCCGCGATCAGGCTCACCGTCTCCATCCCGAACAGCTCGAAGAAGAAGCCGATGAACCCGAAACGTGGGTCCAGGAAGGTCAGGATCATCCCGGCCATCACCACGGTCGAGATGAAGTGCGGGGCGAAGGCGACCGTCTGGATCGAGCGCCGTAGCCTCATCCAGCGCATCTCGTTCAGCGCGAGCGCCAGGAAGATCGCTGCCGGAAACGCAAAGGCGATGCGTACGAACGCGATGACGATGGTGTTGCGGACGATGTTCCAGAACTGGAACGATCCCAGGAGGCGTTCGAACTCCCGGAAGCCCACCCAGGGACTGCCGTGTATTCCCTTGAGCACGCTGAAGCTCTTGAAGGCGATCACCACGCCGTACATCGGCAGATACAGGAACACCACCATCCAGGCGATCGGGATCGCCATCAGCAGGTAGAGCTGCCAGTGCTTCCTGAGAACGACTGAGAACGGCCGCTTGGTGCGCGGCCTTCCCAGTGCGGGCCGTCGCTCAGACAGTGTCATGGGCCGCCCGGGACGGCGGCGGGGCTGGGCCGATAACCGGAGCCGAAGGCGACGATTATCGGGGCGGCAGAGTCGCCTGCAGCATCGAGGTGACCTCGGCCAGACCGATCTTGACCAGATCGTTGACGTAGGCGTCCCAGTCGCCTTCCAGGTCGCGCTCTCCGGTCACGAACAGGGCGGCCTGCTGCTCGACGAACGTGCGCAGCTCCGCGGAGATCTGCGCGACCCGGCGGGCGTCGTCCGGAGCAAGGTAGACGAAGTCCGAGAACATGGTGATGCCGGTCGCGTCCTTGACCGGCTCGTACACGTCCCTGGTCGACGTGTTCAGGAGCCGCTCCAGGACGTTCACCTCGCCTTCGAACCCGATCCCGAAACCGAAGTCCGGAGTGGGGAAGAAGACCGGGAACTCCCACTTCACGTCTCCCGTTCCGGGGCGTTCCAGGGCCACGACCGCAGCCTGTCCGCCCAGGACGTTCTCCTCGCCCGCTTCGGCCTTCCGCCACAGGTTGGCGCCGTGGGTGACGTGGTTGGAGCCCTCGAACGAGAAGGCCCAGTCCATGATCTGCATGGCCGCGCCGATCTCGGCGTCCGACGCCTTGTCGGTGATCGAGAAGGTGCCCGCCTCACCGCCGAGGCGGCGGGTGCCGAACGGATATCCGGCCGCGGTCTGGATCCCGGTTGGTCCGGTCAGCGGCGGCAGCGGCGAGTAGTCCTCTGCCCGCGGGTTGCCGCCACCGAAGGCGACCATCGGGCCGCCGGCCGGGAAGGAGCCGATCACGTTGTCCATGGGGTCATCGCTCGAGCCCCCCATGGCGCTGAGCTGGTCGCCGGTCTGCACGAAGGCGTTGAGGTCGAGCGACCCCTCCTCGAACAGCCCGTTCATGAAGCGCAGGGCGTCGCGCCAGCGGCCGTCGCTGTACGGAAAGTAGATCCTGTTGCCGTTCACGCCGAACAGCTTGGTGCCGGAGCCAGCGGCGGCGTAGGGGACGAAGGCCTGGCCGATGAAGTAGATGGGATTGGTGTACCAGCCGTTGGTGGCGCCGGTGAGCGGCACCTCGTCCTGCTGGCCGTTGCCGTTGGGGTCCTGGGTCCTGAACGCGCGCAGCGCATCCCGGTACTCGTCCGGCGTCGCCGGCATGTCCAGTCCCAGCGCATCGAGCCACGCCTGGTTGATCCAGAACTTCTGATAGATCGAGCAGTGATAGCAGCCGCCCGAGCCGCCGCCGGTCAGGACGTAGATGTTGCCGTCCGGGGCGGTGATCTCCTGCCGCAGCTTCGGGAACTCCTCGAAGCCGGCGAGGATGTTCGGGGTCGCCTGCTCCGTGAGATAGGAGTTGAGCGGGATCAGGACCTTGCCCTCGACCCCGAACTCCAGCTCGTCGGCCGGCACGAACGGGGCGTTCATGAAGACCGAGGGGTATTGCCCGCTGGTCAGCAGCAGCGTGATCTGCTGCTTGGCGCCCTCGAGCGGGATGACGATGAAGTCGAACTCGACGTTGAACGTCTCTTCGATCAGGTCGGTGAGCCGGTTGTCCTCGATGGAGGCGATCCAGGGCGGCTGCGTCGCGGCGGCGCTCAGCACGACCGGTCCGCCGCCTTCCGAGTCGGCCTCCGTGGTCGCGGTCGCGAACAGCAGGGCCGCGACCGACAGCAAGAGAGGAACTAGACAGAGCTTCTTCAAGGGAGTACTCCTTGATGGTGGGGTGTAGATACGCTCGGATCCACTTCGGGAGGTGGCTCCACCCGAAGCTCGTCCGTACGGCACGCTGTCACAGTGCGGCGGCGCGTGCAAGCGGCGGCGGCGGCGTCCGGCCTTGCTGCTGGCGCGGCAGATCCGACAGACTCCGCGCACCTTCATGCCCTCGACTCGCTACGAACCGACCTGGCGCAGCCTGCGCGAGCACCCGACCCCGCAGTGGTTCCGCGACGCCAAGTTCGGCATCTACACCCACTGGGGCGTCTACTCCGTGCCCGGATTCGGCAGCTCCGGCGCCGCCAGCAACGCCACCTGGTACCCGCATCGCATGTACGTGGACGGAAGCCCGCACCAGCGGCACCACCTCGCCACCTACGGGCCGCTGGACCGGTTCGGCTACAAGGACTTCATTCCCCTGTTCACGGCGCCGAAGTTCGATCCCGACGAGTGGGCGGAGCTGTTCAGGGCGGCCGGGGCGCGCTTCGCCGGCCCGGTCGGCGAGCATCACGACGGCTTCTCCCTGTGGGCGACCGCGCAGACCGAATGGCACGCCGGCCGCCTGGGGCCGAAGCGTGACGTC
This sequence comes from Spirochaetia bacterium, assembly GCA_963662775.1. Taxonomy (GTDB): domain Bacteria; phylum Spirochaetota; class Spirochaetia; order SZUA-6; family Bin103; genus CATQHW01. The sequence continues at coordinate 6,175,280 of OY759747.1, read as the reverse complement.
GTCGCCGCGCTGGAGCGGTCGATCCGCGCGGCCGGCATGCGCTACCTGGTCGCCCTGCACCACGCCGAGCACTGGTGGTTCTACCCGCACTGGCGACGGGACTACGACACCGGCGGGCCGGACGCGTCGAGCCTCTACGGCGAGCAGCACAACCTCGACTTCGCCGGCGGCGTCCCGGAGGTGGACTTCGAGCGCTCGGCCGGCGACCTGATGGCGCACTGGTGGGTGCAGGATCAGCCGAGCAGGGCGTTCTGCGATCGGTGGATGGGCAAGACCGTGGAGGTCATCGACCGCTTCAGCCCGGACCTGCTGTGGTTCGACTTCGGCATCAACTGGATCCGCGAGCGCTACCTGCTCGACCTGCTGGCCTACTACTACAACCGTGGAGTCGATTGGAACAGGGAGGTGGCGGTCACCTACAAGCACCACCACCTGGTGCCGGGCAGCGCCGTGGTCGACCTGGAGCTGGGCCGGTTCGCCGGCCTGACCTACCACGACTGGCTGACCGACACCTCGATCGACGCGCAGGGCATGTGGGCCTACGTGGAAGGCGTGCCGTTCAAGACGGCCGCCGAGATCGTCCACAACCTGGTCGACAACGTCGCCAAGAACGGCTACCTGCTGCTCAACGTCGGCCCGCGCGCGGACGGCAGCATCCCGGAGGAGGCGCAGGAGGTGCTGCGCGGTATCGGCCGCTGGCTGCAGGTCAACGGCGAGGCCATCTTCGACACCACGCCCTGGAAGCTGTTCGGGGAGGGCCCGAACACCGTGACCGGCGGCGACCGCATCAGCGAGAAGCGGAGCTCCATCACCTACACCGGCGCGGATGTCCGCTACACCTGCAAGGGCGACACGCTGTACGCCATCTGTCTGGGCCGGCCGACCGGTGAGGTGATCCTGCGCGACGCGGCCGAGTACCTGCACCCCGGCGAGGTGACCGCCGTGGCCGCCCTCGGCTCCGACGAGCCGCTGGCGTTCGAGCAGACGCGGCGCGAGCTGCGCATCCGCGCCCCGCGGCAATCCCCGGCGGACGAGGCCGTGGCGTTCAGGATCACCCGGAGCTGACGGCGCCGGAGCCATGGCATAGTCGCGCCATGGACACGTTCACGACCGGGGACATCCCCCGCCCGGAGCATCCCCGCCCGCAGTTCCGGCGCTCCGCGTGGGTCAACCTCAACGGCCCGTGGACGTTCCGCAGCGAGCCGTTGCGGCCGGGTCAGCTCCACCCCGAGAAGCACCAGGAGATGGCGGCGCTCGGCGGCTTCGAGTCGCCGATCACGGTCCCGTTCTGTCCCGAGAGCCCGCTGTCGGGCGTGGGGGACCGGGAGTTCATCGGCGTGATCTGGTACCACCGCGTGATCGAGGTGCCCGCCGAATGGGCCGGACGGCGCGTCCTGGTGCACTTCGGGGCGGTGTTCTACCGCGCGGAGATCTACGTCGACGGCGGCTACGCCGGCCAGCACGTGGGCGGCAGCGTCTCCTTCGCCGTCGACGTCACCCGCTTCGTGGAGCCGGGCGGCAGTCATCACCTGACGGTTGCCGTCAGCAACGACCTGTGGAGCGGGGCGCAGCCCTCCGGCAAGCAGTCCTGGAAGTACCGCTCCTACGGCTGTCACTACACCCGCACCACCGGGATCTGGCAGACGGTGTGGATGGAGGCGGTCGACCCCTGCGGCCTGGCGGACGTGCACATCGTCGCCGACATCGAGGCGGGGCGCCTGATGGTCACGCCCTCATTCCACGGCATCGCCGCCGGCCAGCGCTTCGAGGGCTCGGCCAGCCTCGACGGCCGGGAGGTGGGACGGGCGGGCCGGGCGGCGCGGGACGGCATCCCGTTGTCTCTGCAGATCGCCGATCCGCGGCTCCTGGGAACCGGAGTCGCCGGTGCTCTACGACCTGGAGTTGCGTGTCACGCGCGCCGACGGTTCCCGGGTCGACAGCGTGTCCAGCTACGCAGGCCTGCGGGAGACCCATGTCGAAGGGAACCGGGTGTTCCTCAACGGCAAGCCCCGCTACCTGCGGCTGGTGCTCGACCAGGGCTTCTACCCGGACGGCATCTGGACCGCACCCACGGATGACGCGCTGCGGCGCGACGTCGAGCTGGCGCAGGAGGCCGGCTTCAACGGCGCCCGCCTGCACCAGAAGGTGTTCGAGGAGCGGTTCCTGTACTGGGCGGACCGCCTGGGCTACCTGCTGTGGGGCGAGTCGCCGAGCTGGGGGCTCGATGTCCTGGACGAGGGCGCCCCGCACCGGAACTTCCTGGCAGAGTGGCGGGAGATCGTCCGCCGCGACCGCAACCACCCGAGCATCATCGCCTGGACCCCCTTCAACGAGACCCGTGACGTGCGCGAGCCGCGCGCCCACCAGCGGATCCACGAGGACGCCTACGCGGTCTGCAAGAGCCTCGACGCGACCCGCCCGGTCAACGACGCGTCCGGCTACGTCCACCACGTCACCGACCTGTACACCGTGCACAGCTACGAGCAGGACCCGGCGAAACTGGGCGTGCAGCTCGCCGACCGGCCCGGCGCAGGACCGTTTCGCAACTATCCGGACCTGGACGCGCCCTACGAGAGACAGCCCTATCTGATCGACGAGTTCGGCGGCATCAAGTGGGATCCGGCCACGCAGGCGGACGCCGCGTCGGGCTCGGGCCAGAACCTCGTGTCATGGGGCTACGGGCAGGCACCGGCATCCGTGGAGGAGTTCTACCGGCGGCTGGAGGGCCTGGTGCGGGCCGTGACGGCGCACGGGCACATCTGCGGCTGGTGCTACACGCAACTCACCGACGTCGAGCAGGAACGGAACGGGATCTACTGCTACGACCGCACGGCCAAGTTCGACATGGAGCGGATCAGGCGAATCTTCTCGATCGAGCCGTAGCCGGTCAGTCGGACGAGCGGCGCTCCTTCCACGTCTCGTACTCGGCCTGCGCGTCGCCGGTGAGCGGGTAGTAGCGGCGCAGGTCGCCGCCCGCGCCCAGGCGCTCGCGGCTGAAGTCCTCCCACTCGGCGTGCTCGTTGGCGCGCTCGGCGAGCTCTTCGGCCATCTGGATCGGCACCACCACGGCGCCGTCGTCGTCGGCGACGATCAGGTCGCCCGGCATCACCAGCGTGCCGCCGCAGGCGACCGGCACGTTCACCGCGTACGGGACGATGTTGGTCTGGGTGTGGAAGTTCGGCGTCGTGCCGCGTAGCCACAGGCCGAGGCCGAGCGTGCGCGCCAGCGGGAAGTCCCGGATGCAGCCGTCGATCACGGCGCCGATGCCGCCGCGGCCCTTGAAGAAGGTGAGCATCATCTCGCCGAACACGCCGCTCTGAAGGTCGCCGCGGGCGTCCACGACCACCACGTCGCCCGGCTGCGCGTGGTACAGGCAGTGGCGGTGAAGCTGCTGCTCGGGATCGTCGTAGGCGCCCTTGGCGTACTGGTCCTCGCGCTTGGGCATGAACTGCAGCGTCAACGCGGGGCCGACGATCGTGGCGCCGGGCGTGCGCGGCGTGGGGCCGCGCAGGTAGGGGTCGCGGATCCCCAGCTCGTTGAGGTCGCCGGCGGCGGTGGCCGCCGACACGCCGGCGAAGCGCTCGATGAGCGCACGCGGCGGGCGCTCGATGTCCGGCGTGCGGCCGGGGGTGCGTGGGTCGGTGTCCATCGTCAGTCCTCAGTGGTAGCCGCGTTCGAGGGGACGCTCGGTCTCCTCGAACAGGGACGGGAAGTGCCGGTGCGGGTCGGCCGGCTCGCGGAACAGGATCTTCTGTCGCTCGGTGAGCTCTGCGGCCGGCGGCGGCGTCACCCGGTTGGCGGTCCAGGCGACGTGCGACACGCAGTACTTGTACAGCAGCGAGCGGCGCTCGTGGGGGCCGCTCCACGCTGCCGTGCCGTGCGTCAGCGCCTCCGTGAACAGCACGGCGGAGCCGGCCGGCACCTCCGGCACCTCCACGAACGGGCAGTCCTCGGGGGAATCGGCGATCCGCTCAGGCAGCCGGAAGTGGCTCTTGTGGCTGCCGGGGATGCAGCAGAACCCGCCGTGGTCCGGCCCGGCGTCGGTGAGGTTGAAGGTCACCACCACGAACCCCTCGGCGATGCGGTTCTCCCGGAACGGGTAATAGGTTCCGGGCTCCGCTCCGCCCACGGGAGCGCTGGCGCCGTAGTCGGAGTGCAGCATGCCGCGTGACATCCCGGGCCGCATGCAGATGCCGTAGATGCGGTCCAGGCGAAAGCAGTCGCCGAGCCGGAAGCGCAGGACCGGCATGATGCGCGGGTGGGTGAGGAGCGCGCAGAAGGGGTCGCCCCACTCCAGGAACCCGGACCCCGACGGCGCGGCGCCGAACCGGACCATGTGGTCGCCGAGATCCTCGCCCTCGGCCTCCAGCCGCCGGTCGACCGACTGCTTGAGCGCCGCTACCTCGTCCGGAGCGAGCACGTCCTCGACCACGAGATAGCCGTTGAGGTCGAACAGGTACTCCTGGAGCTGCAACTCCTCTATTACCTTGGCTTCACGGGGGTTCGGGGGTTCCATCTCAGTGCCGAGAACCGATCACTTCGTACAGCCGCCCGGGCTCGACGCCAGCAGCCAGTATCTCCTCGACCGCCGGCACGGCGACCGTGGTGTCTGCCAGACGATTGCTCGTCGCCGACAATACGATCACGGAGAGATCATACCTCGGCAGGTGCTGCTGATGGCTCAGACTCCGGTCCATCGTAATTAGCACGTCGAAGACGCGCTGCGCTGTGTCCAGCAGTTCGCCGTTGCGCATGCCTGACCACCCCATAGCGTGGACGGACCGTACTTCGTATGCGTTGCTGAACGAGCGTTCCAACCGCCAATCGAGTTGCTCGTCAAGCAAGATCCGAATCAGGGCGAGCGCTCTGTCGGTGCGGTATCAATCGCCTGCGCAAGGGCCTGTTCCAGAAACCCTTCGGCTTGCGCGCGACTCACGCTCGGGAATCCGTCGAGGAACTGCTCCAGCGAGTCGCCGGCTTTCAGGTGCGCGACGAGGCTGTCGACCGGGACGCGGGTACCCGTGAACACAAGCGCACCGCCCACGATAGCTGGATCTGAGTGGTAGATCTGACTTTTGTCCATATCGGCACCCGCTTCAGACCGCCGGTTGATGGTCCATGCTCAGTATCGTATGGCTTCGCGCGATAGGCGTGTCAACGGCTCATCGCAGCAACTCGACCCAGCGCCGCAGTGCTGAGCCTGGTTCGGTTGATCAGGTGCCGGGAACCGGGATGGTGCTCATCATGCCGCCGTCGACGTCGAGCGCGGATCCGGTGATGAACGCTGCTTCGTCGCTGAGGAAGAAGAGGATCGCCTGCACGATGTCCTGCTCGGTGGCGTTGCGGCCGAGCGGGATGCCGGCGGCGGTGGCCTCTCTGATCTCCTCCGCAGCCGAGCCGGTGGCCTCCATCTTCCAGCGCAGCACCTGCTGCCCCATGGCGGTGGTGGGCACGCCGATCGGACAGACGCAGTTCACGGTGACCTTGCCGGGCGCCAGCTCGCCGGCCAGCGCCCTGGTGAGCCCGAGCACGCCGTGCTTGGCGGCGCAGTAATGGGGGATCATCGGGAAGCCGAGGTGCGAGGCGTCCGAGCCGATGTTGACGATCCGCCCCCGGCCGCTCGTACTCAGGTGCGGCGCCGCCGCCTGCGAGCACAGGAAGGTGCCCTTCAGGTCGACGTCGATGGTCCGGTCCCAGTCCTCCTCGGCGATCTCCGCCAGCGGCGCCAGGTGGATGATTCCGGCGCAGTTCACCAGGCAGTCGAGGCCGCCCTGTGTGGCCAAGTGCGCCTCCACCGCCTCCCGCACCGAGTCCGGCCGCGTTACGTCCAGCTCCACCGCGTGCAGTCCGTCCTCCGGGAGCGCGGCGCGCGCCGCGTCGAGCTGCCGGCAGTCGATGTCGCCGATGGTCACCCGGTCGCCGCGCTGCAGGAGCGCCGCCGCCGTGGCCAGGCCGAAGCCATTGGCGCCGCCGCTGATCAGTGCCCTGCGCGGCGGCCGGCCGTCGGTCACAGGCCGAGTTCCTCCAGCAGCTCGCCGAAGCCGGCCACCAGGGTGTCGACCGCGTCCTCGGTGGGAGGGGCCGGCAGGTCGTAGGTGCGCACCGCCGAGGAGACGGACATGCCGCCCTGGCGCACCGTCTGCGCGGTGGGCACATAGCCGAGCACGCCGTTGACATAGCCGGCGAACATGGTGTGCGCCGCCTGCGAGCGCTGCTTGGCGCCCAGGCCGATCTCCACGAACGGCTCGCCCTGCATGCCGAGCAGCACGAAGTCGTCGATGCGGTGGCCGACCAGGTCGTAGTCGACCGAACACTGCGTGTCGCCCGCGCGAACCCGTTCCAGGACGGTGTGCGCCCAGGCGACCTCGATCTCCTGCGGGGCGGTGAGCACCGTGGAGGCGCCCTCGCCGCGCATCCGGCGCAGCTTCTCCTCCGCGGCGGCGACCTGCTGTTCGGCTTCCGCGAGCGGCGGCAGCGGCTGCAGCGCCACCGCCCCCTTGCGCTCGGCGCTGCGCATGATCCGGTGCGTCGGCCCGTCGGAGAACTCCTTCGTGTACAGCGCGATGGACGACAGTGACGTGCCTTCCTCGCGGACCTCGCGGTGCGGACGAGTCTCGATCCCGTAGTACGCCTGCAGCGCGCCGGCCGCCACCTGGCCGCCGATGCGTTCCTTTTCGCCCCAGTCGCTCTGCAGGAACGACAGGCACGCCTGGTTGCCGGCGGCGCCGGTCAGGTACAGGCAGGTGGCGCCGGTGGCGCCTTCGACGATGCGCCGCACCGCGCCCGGAAAGTCCGGGCTGAGCTCGTAGGTCTGGTAGCCCATTACCACGGGGTGAGCGGCGTAGCCGACGATCGCCGCGATCGGGGCGCCGGCCAGGTCGTCCACGCGCAGCACGTCCACGGCGTGATCGCTGACGCCCTCGGGGTTGCGCCCGACCAGCACCCGGCCGTCGGCGGCCACCTCCTCGCGGTTGACCGCCACCGCGGCGTGGCCGTGGCCGCCCGCCGCCCGCGCCGGCCCGCGGGCGGCGTTGGCCATCGCGCTGACGCCCACGAGCTGTTGCACCAACACCTCGATGTAATGGTCCAGTGCCTCGATCTCGCCGTCACGGGGCGCGACGTGGTGCGGGCCGCCCAAGTTGTGGCGTGCCGTGCACGGGCCGTTGTGCGTATGCGTGCAGCCCAGCGTGACGCCGGTCGTGGTCGTGCCGACGCGGTCGGCGATCTGGCGGCGGATCGTCTCGGCCAGCGGGAGGTCGAAGCCGATCAGGTCGCAGTCCAGGATGACCACCTTGTGGTCGTCGTCGGCCAGCACCAGGGCGGTTGCGGTCAGAGGCTGCTCGACCCCCACGGCGCCTTCGATGCGGCGCATCGCCCCCTGCATGCGGAAGCCCAGGGGAGGGGTGATGTCGATCCGGGCGGTCCCGGCGGTCAGGGTGTTGTCGGCCACGAACTGCTCCTGCGGGTGCCGCGCAGGCCCGGTTCGGGCCCGGCACCCTGCTCCAGCCATGCTACCATGCCGTGGAGGGATGGGCGTTCCGGTGAGGGTGGTGCTGTGCGGCGTCGGCGGGGTGGGGCGCAACGTCACCCGCCTGCTGCGTGCGCGCCCGGACTGCCGGATCGTGGCGGCCTGCTCGCGGAATCCGGAACTGGCGGGCCGCGACTTGGGCGAGCTTGCCGGCGGAGCGCCGCTTGGCGTCGCGGTGGCAGGCGACCTCGGCACTGCCCTGAGCGAGCCGGCCGACCTCCTGCTGGTGGCCACCACCTCGTTCCTGGGTGAGGTGGCCGCCGACGTGCGCACGGGGCTCGAACGCGGAATGAATGTGATCACCACCGCCGAGGAGGCGGCGTTCCCGTGGATCATCGACGCCGATCTGGCTGAAGAGCTGGACGAGCTGGCGCGGGATCGCGGCGTGTCCGTGATCGGCGTGGGGCTGAACCCCGGGTTCATATTCGACGCGCTGCTGCTCACCGCCAGCGGCATCGCCTGGGACGTGCGGGAGATCCGCATCCGCCGCGTGGTCGACGTGTCGCGCTTCAGCGCCACGATCCAGCGGCGGCTGGGGATCGGCTTCACCGCCGAGCGCTTCGCGGACGGCGTCTCCGCCGGATCGATCACCGGGCACATCGGCTTCCCTCAGTCGTTCCACCTGGCGGCAAGGTGCCTGGGAGTCCACATCGACCGGATCGAGAGCGGTTTCGAGCCGCTTGTCGCCGACCGCCCGCATGACGGCACGAATCTCCGCGTGGAGCCGGGCACCACCGCCGGTTTCGTGCAGCGCTATCGCGCCATCTGCGACGGGCGGCCGTGGATGTCCGCCGAGTTCATCGCCCACGTGGACCCGTCGACCGCCGGCCACGAGCCGTCCGACTCGATCCGGATCGACGGCTACAACGCGGTCAACCTCGACATCAATCCCGGCTGCCAGCCGCAGCTCGGTACCGCCGCCATGATCGCCAACGTGATGCCGCGGCTGGTGGAGGCTCGGCCGGGCTACCTGACCGTGGCTGACCTGGCGCTGCCCCACGCCCGGCCCACGGCCGGCGCCTTCACGTGATCGGCCGTCCCGGCAGTGCTCGCGAGAGGCTCCGTCAGCCGTCGGCGACTTCGAAAGCGGTTACGTTGCGGGTCTTGCGGCTGAACTCGACGCCGATCAGGTGGATAGGCTCGTCCCGGCCCCGGTACTTGTCCGCGTAGCGTCGCTCTCGCAACTGCGCCAATGCCGATCCTGAAGGCGACAGCTCGGTCACCTTGAACTCGAACAGGTGACGTGGCCGTCGCTGAGCACGGCCATGTCCAGCCGGCCGTGGCTGGTCGAGTCCTCGACCGCGATCTCGTAGCCAAGCGCCGCGAAGTAGGAATAGAACACGCTCGCGTAGTAGCCTTCGTACCGCGCGATGTCGTTGTTGGTGTACCACTCGTAGGGGATGCTCGCGAAGAAGGCGTGAAACAGGTCTTTGAGACCTGAGCAGTCGTGGGCGGCGAGCAACCGATGCAGGCGCATGCTGTTCGCCGTCTGGCGCTCCGCGTCCTGCACCAGGTGGCGCAGCAGATGTTCGTTCAGGCTTTGCCTCACCTCGCGGTTGGGATAGCTTAGCTCAGGCGATACAGCGCCGTGCCGCCCAGCTCCTCTTCGGCCGCGATCGTGAGATAGCCGGTCTGGAACAGCAGGGCCTCCGTGCCGCTGCGCTCCACGTCGAACTCCGACAGCAACGCCCCCGTGCCTCACGGTGTCGCCCAACGACACCGAGGACACGCGCCGCTTGCACAGCGTCTCCACCAGGAACGCCGGGGTCCCGGTCTCGAACCAGTGGGCGGCGAACGTGCCGCGACGCATCAGCAGCAGCACGTCGTACGGGTTGTAGACCTTCTCCGGGCCGAGCCAGTTGTAGCCGTTGTACCACTCGCGCACGCGCTCCCGGTCCAGGCCGGTGATCTCCGGCGCGAACACCGTGTCCAGGTCGCCCTCCGTATAGCCGCAGATCGACGAATAGACCGGGTCGAGGGTGATGTCGGTGAGGTTGTTCAACTGGGAGAACAGGTTCACTTTCGAGAACTTGCTCACGCCCGTCAGGAACGTGAAGTGCACGTGCGCGTCGTTCGCCTTGATCACCCCGTACAGACCGGCCAGGTAGTCCCGGTTGGCGCGCGCCAGCGCCGGCGTCTCCACCAGCGCGTCCAGGATCGGCTTGTCGTACTCGTCGACCAGCACCGCGACCCGGCGGCCGGTCCGCTCGTGCAGCGACCTGAGCAGGTAGCCGAACCGCTCCGGCGCCGTGTCGTAGCGAGGAGTCACGCCGGTCGCCATCTCGATGCCGTCCAACTGCGCCGAGACGTTGGCATGGAGATGGGCAGGCTTCGCGAAGTGGCCGCCGGCGAAGTCCAGCCGCACCACCGGATGGCTTGCCGACCACCGCCAGCCGTCGTGGATGTGGAGCCCGGCGAACAGCGCCTCGTTGCCCTCGAACAGCTCCTTCAGCGTGTCCAGGAAGAGACTCTTGCCGAACCGCCGCGGGCGCGACAGGAAGTAGTGCTTGCCCTCGTGGACCAGCCGTTCGACGTAGGCCGTCTTGTCGACGTAATAGCAGTCCTTCTCCCGCAGCTCGCGAAACGTCTGCATGCCGATGGGCAGTCTGCGCCTGGGCACCTCGTCATCATACCCCGGTACATACCCTGGAACCGGCGCGATCGAGCTCGACCGGCCTGAATCGCACGCGGGAATTCGCTACGATGGCGCAGGTGGAGCGCAGAGGGCGGGATGGAGACCGACGCATCGACTGCGAACATGAGGAGCGGCGGATGAAGCTGGCGATCGTGCAGATGGAGAGCGTCATGGGGGAGGTGCGGCGCAATGTCGATTCTGCCCTGCGCCTGCTCGATCAGGCCGCCGCGTCGGGGGCGGAGGTGGCGCTCCTGCCGGAGTACTGGAGCACCGGCTTCTTCCCGGCCAGCCGCGACTACCGCCGCTACGACCTGGCGGCGCCCGACGACGGGCCGGCGATGACGGCGGTCCGCGGCAAGGCGGCCGAGCTGGGAATGCACGTGGTGGCGACCATCTTCGAGCGCGACGGCAGCGACCTCTGTTACGACACCGCGATGCTGGTTAGACCGGACGGCAGTATCGCCGGAAAGTACCGCAAGACCCACATCGGCGGCGAGCGCCACATCGTCGTCGACGGCGAGCTGGCCACCGACCTTGGCATCGAGTCCATCTACTTCCGCACCGGCATGCGCTTCCCGGTGTTCGGCATCGGCGAGTGGCGGGTCGGCATCATGCTCTGCTACGACACCTATTTTCCGGAGGCGGCGCGCTGCCTGGCGCTGGCGGGGGCCGAGGTCATCCTGGCGCCGTTCGGGATCTCCGACACCAGGAAGACGATCTGGAAGGAGCTGCTCGCCACGCGCGCGTTCGAGAACATCGTCTACCTGGCCGCCGCCAACAACACCGGCTACGTGCCGGCCCCGGACATGCCGATCGTGATGGGCGGACACAGCATCGCCATCGACCCCTACGGCGAGGAGCTGGCGATGGCCAGCTACGACCGCGACGAGGTATTGCGCGTGGACCTGGACCGCGACCACCTGCTGCGTGCCCGCCGCATGCACTTCATGTTCCGCGACCGGCGCCCGGAGGCGTACGGGATCATCAGCACGCCCACCGACGACATCCGGCGCGGCTGACGCTACGATCGCGTTCTCAGGAGGATGATGATGCGGCTGGCAATTTCGGGACCGCTGACCGACGAGGTCCTTGCCTTCGGCGCTCAGATCGGCGCCACCGACTACGTGGGCGACCCACCCGACATCTCGCGCGAGCGGGGCTGTTACGGCTTCCAGGAGTTGATGATCGCCCGCAACCGCGTCGAGGACGCGGGCCTGAAGTGGACGGTGGCCGGCATCCCGGAGGAGTGGACGCACAGGATCAAGCTGGGACTTCCGGGCCGAGACGAGCAGGTCACGAGCTGGTGCCGGTCCATCGAGCACCTGGGCGCGGCCGGCGTGCCGGTTATCTGCTACAACTTCTCGCTGCGCAGCTCCATAGGCCACTACGGCCTGCGCACCTCGCGCAGCACACCGGGCAGGGGCGGCGCGAAGGTGACCAGCTTCGACTACGACCAGATCCGCTCGGCCACACAGGACTTCTGGGACCCTCCGGTGGACCGGTCGCTGGAGGTCACGGACGAGCAGGCCTGGGACAACCTCACTTGGTTCCTGGAGCGGGTCGTCCCGGTCGCCGAGGACGCCGGCGTCAGGCTGGCCCTCCATCCCGACGACCCGCCGGTGTCGCCGATCGCCGGCGTGGCGCGGGTTGTTCGCGATCACGCCGCGCTGAAGCGCGTGGTCGACATCGTGCCCAGCGACGCCAACGGCCTCACCTTCTGCGTGGGAACGATCGGGGCGATGCCGGGGGACGTGTTCGAAGCGATCGAGTACTTCGGCACCCGCGGCAAGATCCACCACGTGCACTTCAGGAACGTGACCGGCACGGTGCCCGCGTTCGCCGAGACGTTCATCGACGAGGGGTACGTGGACATGGTGAAGGCGATGCGAGCCTGCCGCGACGCCGGTTTCGACGGCCCCATGGTCGAGGACCACGTGCCGGAGATGGCCGGCGGCCCCGACCAGTGGCCGGCCAAGGCGTTCGCGCTGGGCTACATGAAGGCCGCGATGCAGGCGGCGGGCGCGAGTTGACGCAAATGAAGAACGCCGAATACCGTAAGCGGGCAGGCTGATCGCCGTGGAGCCGGTGAGTACATGGTGAGTATGTGCTGACAGTTACCGAAGAAATCCTTCTGCTGATCATCGATTCCGAGAGTGGCAGCATCCAACACTAGATCCCTGCGCACCAGCGCGATGTCGTGGTTGCCGGTGTCGGCGTTGTCCGGAGTCAGGGTTACGTCGAACTCGCAGGGCTTGGAGTCGGCGGCGTCGTGGCGACGCTTTCCATCGGCGTGCAAAACCACGTTCCGTTCGCGATCGTGGGCGTGGCGACCTCGGCCCTGCAGTTCTACCGGTCGGTCGGCGGCGTGCTGGGGCTGGCAGTATTGGGCGTCGTCCACGCATCGCGATTCTCTTCGAGTCTGGAGGAGGCCGTACCCGAAGCGGTGAGAACCGCCCTTGGCGACGGCCGGTTCGAAGACTTGCAGACCGATCCTCGGGCTCTCGTGGATTCCGCCGCAGCGGACAGGTTAAGGTCCGACCTTGCGGAGGCCGGCCCCGACAGCGCAGCGGTGGCGCAGGAGTTGCTGGACTCACTCGGTGTCGCGTTGCGGGACGCGATGGACAGCATGTTCGTGGTTGCGTTCATCGCAGCAGCCCTGTCTCTCGGTTTGGCCGTGTTCTTCCGCGTTACGGTTCGCCCGGAGACCGCTCCCAGCGCGGACGACACCGACGGGGACCAACCAGCGTAGCGCCGGTCCAGCGCGGATCGGTGCGTGCGACCTCCGAGCGAGCGGTTTACCTGCGGCGGGCCGCCGCGGACTGGATCACCACGATCCAGTCCGCCGGCCGATACGGCGATCCGCCAGGTCGAAGTAGGTCGGATTCAGGCGCGAATAGTCCTCCGGGCTCACCGTCAGCGGACGGTGCCGGAACAGGGGTTGTCCCCCTGATACGGCGTTACCTCCAGGAGTTCCCTGCGTCCATGCGGGTCGGCGCTGGTCTCGTCGGAGCAGGTCGTCTCCAGCACGTGCCTGCCGATCGTGGACGAGGAATAGCGGATACCCCAGAAGCCGGCGCCGGCCCAGAACGCGGGAACGACCTTCTCCTTCCCGCCGGGATCGGTGACGACGGCGGACAGCTCGACCTCGTTGCATGGATCGGCGTACTCCCGTGCGGACGAGAAGGACGACTCCGCCACGCAGTTCTGCATCGCGCGCTTCATGGCGCTGAGGGTGATAGCATGTGGTCCAGAGATTCCTACATCATGCCTTGGGCGAAAAGAGGAACTCTATATAACGGAGCCCCTTTTCAGTAATCGATATAGCCGGACTCGGGCCAAGCGCCAAGCATTCGTCGCCGTTCGCGGATCTCATGACCTTTATATCAATCGCCAAGAGCATTCTTACCTCGGCTAACTCATGGCAGCAGCGATAGACGTCCTCGGGTGTAGCGTCCTTCCGTAACGTTTCCGGACCATCCGAAAATATCTCTTTCAGGTATACCTTTGGACGGCCTATGTGATACTCTTGCTTCGCAAAGTGCAAGACGGCTTGGTTTATCGCTGACTTGCTGACAGAGTCAATCGTCGCCACGGTTAATGCTCTTCCAATACGAGACGCCGAGAGCCGTTATGGAAATGGAAGGACGAGGCCCCAACATAATGAAAGGTTCGCCTCCATCCGCAGGATAGGAGACTCTGAAATCATGGACTCGCAGGTACCCGTCATCGCTCAGATCTGAGGCGCTCCCGTATATCTGTTCCATGTCGACGCCTTCCAAGCCGGGATGGAGGCCGCCAATACCCTCTCTGGGAAGAAAAATCCGTGGTCTTCCATCATAGTACGCTGCACAGGCCGCTTCCAGAATCGCCTTGTTCACTTTCGCTCTCTCGTAGTTGTGCCTTGAAGCAACGTCTTGTTTGATCATCCGATCGATCCTCCGCTTTGCACACCGAGCTTGTAAGAACCTACCGCTCCGCCTGTGATGTGTCCATCTTCCAATAGGCGAATGGGAGCACTACGGCGGGCCGGGGAAGAAGTCGGCGCCCTGCATCATCATGTCCTGCTGCCTGACCACCAGGCCCTTCACGCGCGGCAGGTACTCGCCGGTCCAGCGGGGATCGGTGCGCACCTTCTCGCGCGCTACCTGGAAGTGCGCGTAGTCCTGGTAGGCCCAGATGTGGACGATCCGGTTGAGCGGGCCGATGTCGGTGTAGTACCAGCCGGCGAGCTTGACGCCGTGGTCCTCCCGGATCTTCAGGGCGACCTCCCGGACGGCCGCCATGTAGGTCGGCACGGCCCCCGGCTGCACGTCGTAGATCCTCATGTCGTAGATCATCCCGTTCCTCCTGTCGCGTAGAGCCAGGGCACCTCGACGCCGGTGACCTGCAGCGTGGCCAGCCCGTTGCGGCGGGAGTCGCCGGCGCAGTAGGCCAGCAGGACCCGTTCGGGGTCGCCCGCCACGAAGTGCATGGCCGTGTAGCAGTAGTGCCCGTTCGGATCGTCCTCCAGCACCCGCCGGTGCCGCCAAGTGCGGCCGTCGTCCGAGGAGATCGCCGTGGTCAGCGGCGTGCGGGCTCCATGGCGGCGGTGACCGGGATCGTAGCTGTCGTTCCATACCAGCAGCAGGTCGCCCGTCGACGGGATGCGCTTGATCGACGCCGGCGAGCGGGGCGAGCGGATGTCGCTCGGCACCGGCTGCGTCCAGGTCTCGCCGTCGTCGTCGGAGTGGCACAGGTACTGGCTGCCCAGCACGGTGCGGCTGAACATGAGCAGCCGGCCGTCGCGGAGTTGCACGACGCCCGGCTCCTGCAGCCCGGTGCCGGTAGGGTCGTCGGCCACGGCCGCCTCGCCGCGCCCGCGGCGCCAGCTCCGGCCCCGGTCGTCGGAGAGGTAGCACACCGCCTCGCCGGTGGCGACGGGGTCGTTCGTCCATGCGGGGCCGTGGTCGGCGATCGGGGCGATCAGGCGCCCGTTCGCGGAGACCACGACGCGGTCGGCGATGAGGATCAGGTAGCCGTCGTCGTCGGTGATCATGTCGATCGGGTCGCTCCAGGTCGCGCCGTCGTCGCTCGACCGCCGCACCACGGGCTTGCAGTCGGACAGCGCGTTCTTCAGCAGGTAGAACAGCAGCAGGTCGCCGTCGTCGAGTCGCACCAGGCTCACCGACATCACGTTCAGGCCGGCTTCGTTGCCGAGGACGATCTCGTCACCCTCGGACCAGGTGAGCCCGCCGTCGGCCGAGAAGCGCGCGGCCAGCTCCGCCGGATCGTGATCGCCCCCGCGTCCGGACACGAACCGCGAGTAGATCAGCATGAGCCGGCCGTCGCGCAGCTCGACGAAGGCTCCCTCGCTGTTGCGCGTGTTCCCCGGCCCCGGCTCCAGCCGAAGCGCCCGCCGCACGCCGGATTGCTCGCTCATGGTCCGCCATCATCCGTGATGGCCCGGACGAACTCAAGCGACGGGGTCCGTTCGGTGATCGCACAAGGCGAAGCGCCAGCCATGTGACAAGGCCGGAGAAAGCATGCACCATTCCCGCGGGGCATGAGCGCATGCCGCACGACCTCCGGGGATTCGCCTATGTGTCTTGTATGGACAGACTTCGCGCCAATCGGTAACGACGTGTCATGCTGACTCGACTCAGAGTCTCCGGTTTCAAGAATTTGGTCGACGTGGACTTGCGGTCGGTCCCTTTACGTGTGTCATCGGGCCGAACGGGGCGGGCAAATCGAACCTGTTTGATGCGATCCGATTCTTGGGCGCTCTGGCCAATCATACGCTCATGGAGGCTGTCACGGCCGTACGCGACCAACGCAACGGCACCGCGCACGTACGGGATCTGTTCCATCACGTGGGTGATCGCTATGCCGATCGTATGACGTTCGTCGCGGACATGATCGTGCCCGGGCACGCAATCGACGATTTGGGCCAAGAGGTAAGGGCCAGCACTACTTTCCTGCGCTACTCGATCGAGCTTGCCTTTCGAGATCCCGGCGACCGCTTGGGCCGCGGCGCTCTTGCCATCGTGAAGGAGGAGTTGGTCCACATCTCCAAGCGGGACGCTCCCAGGCAGCTTCTGTTTCCCCACAGTGCAGGACAATGGCGCAAATCCGTTGTGACAGGAACGCGAGCTGCTCCCTACTTCATTTCGACCGAAGGGGATGCTGATAACCGGGTGATAAAGCTTCACCATGATGTCGGCAGTAGTGGCCGTCTACTACGTTGGCCGGCGTCGGAGTTGCCTCGTACCGTGCTCTCGGCGGCCAATGCGGCGGAGAGCCCAACCGTGATGGCCGCGCGTCGAGAGATGGAGTCATGGCGACTGGTGCAGCTTGAGCCATCGGCGTTGCGGCAGCCCGACGAGTTCATCTCGCCTACCCAACTAGGGCTGGATGGTCGCCATCTGGCGGCGACCGTGTATCGATTGGCACGCAGTGCCGATCGACATGAGAGCAACGATGGCGATGATGCTGCACGAGGGGGGACCACGACGAAGGGCGAAGACGAACGGGTGTACAGCCGAATAGCCAACCGTCTGGCCGCGTTCATAGACGACGTACACGAGATCTATATGGATCTCGACGAGAAACGAGAGATCCTGACGCTGTGCATTAGGGATGGAGCCGGCACCTCTTTTCCGCGCGTGCGCTGTCGGATGGCACGCTGCGTGTTCTTGCCCTCTCAGTTCTGGAGAGCGATCCTGCAATGCAAGGAGTGCTCTGCCTGGAAGAGCCAGAGAATGGGATACACCCAGGTCGGATACCAGCCATATTGGAGCTGCTACAGGACATCGCGGTGGACACGACGGAGCCTGTCGGGAGCGACAACCCTCTGCGTCAGGTAGTCGTTAACACCCACTCCCCGGCAGTCTTTCAACAAGTACCCGACGGGAGCGTCGTATTCGTCAAGACGAAGGAAGCCGTAGATCCTACAGGCCGCCGTTTCAAGGCCGCTCACTTACTGTGTCTCTCCGGTACTTGGCGTGACGCAGCGGAAGAAGCAGCGGCACGCGGCGATCTGCTTGTATGCCTGAATCCGGTCCTTCAAGAGGACGACTTGGATCTTGGACCTCAGAAACGCGTGATCGACCGTGAGGACATGAGTCAACTGGCGTTCTCATCGTAGCTGTAACGACTGACCGCGTTCCAGCGTTTGGCCGCCGATGTCGCAAGGACGGCACAGGAACGGGGATGGAGTCACTCAGAGTAGATCCCAAGCCACACATCGCTCACGCCTGACTGGCGCCGCGGCCGGTGACCGGGTAACGTGGTCTCAGGCATTTCGATGGGTGACATCCTGGATTACGGGCTCTCCTTCATCTCCGGCAGGGCCGCGGAGAACCGGGTGCGGTTCTGGGTAGAGTCGCGGACCCGCATCTTCGACAGCGTGACCGGCAGGAGCGACTGCTTCTACCAATGCGCCTCCTGCAAGAGCGAGCACACGTTCGCGGAGCGCGACCTGTTCGCGGAGGACAACTACGACTTCCTGCCGATCTTCGGGCAGGACCACGGCATCGTCTTCCGGCGCAAGTCCGCCCGGCACGACGGGTACCGCGAGACGCGCCCGGCCGCCGAGTGGTGGGACGGCCAGGTGTACCGCCTGGTCCCCGCGGCCGACGTGCAGGAGGTGTCCACCTTCGAGGAGATCGCCGCGGCCACCCACCGGGCCCGGCCGCTGGTGGCGGTGACCGAGATCCGCAACGAGGAGACAGGCCTCACCGCGACCATCGAGTGCCCGGTGAAGACCATGAACATTCACGAGCCCGACCGGATCTACCAGGTCGACACCGGGCCGGTGGCGTGGCCGGACCTGAGCCAGAGGCGCGAGCGGCTGGCCGACCTGCTGTCGCTCGCCTTCGTCGCCTTCAACGCGCCGCACTTCGCCGACTTCGTGATCGAGGCGCCGACCACGGTGGGCGAGGGCGATGCCGCGTCCGAGGTCTATCACTACTCGAAGCTGGTCTCGCTGCCGGCGGCCAATCGCCTGTTCGCGATCGGTCCGGGGTTCGGGGACTCCCGGTGAAGATCACGGCCGTGACGCCGCACATCATGTGGGGCGGCGATGCGGGCGGGTTCCAGTTCTCCTCCACCCTGTGGGGCCGCGGCGCGGGCCGCAACTGGCTGTTCGTCAAGGTGGAGACCGACGCCGGCGTCCATGGCTGGGGCGAGGCGTCCCTGGTCAACCAGACCCCGGCGATCGCGGCGTCGGTCGAGCTGCTCGGCCGGCAGGTCATGGGGCAGGATCCGGCCGGAATCGAGCGGCTCTGGCAGATCATGTACCTGCACAACCGCTACCGCGGCGGCGTGGTGATCAACTCCGCGCTGAGCGCCATCGACCAGGCGCTGTGGGACATCAAGGGCAAGGTGCTGGACGCACCGGTGTATCAGCTCCTCGGCGGGGCCATGCGCGACACGATCCGCGTCTATGCCGGAGCGGGCGACCCCGAGCAGGCGCGGGAACGCATCGCCGAGGGCTTCGCCGGCGTCAAGACCGGCGGCGGCTGGCACGGCCCAAACCACGCCGTGGACGACCGGCGGGCGCCGGAAACCCTGCGCCGGGAGCTGCTCGCGATCCGGGAGGCGCTGCCGCCGGACGCCGAGCTGATGGTCGACAACCACGGCCACTCGCGGCCGCCGGATGCGATCCGGCAGATCCGGGCGGTCGACGACCTGGGGCTGCTGTTTTTCGAGGAGGCGGTGCCGCCCGACAATCCGGACGAGCTGGCGCTGCTGCGCGCCGCCGGCCTGTCCACGCCGCTGGCCGCCGGCGAGCGCCTGCACAGCCGCTGGGCGTTCCGCGACCTGGTGATCCGCCAGCTCGTGGACGTGATCCAGCCCGACATCTGCCACTGCGGCGGCATCTCCGAGCTGCGCCGTATCGCCGCGCTGGCCGAGATCTACGGGATCACCGTGGCCCCGCACAACCCCAAGGGCCCGGTGTCCACGGCCGCCAGCCTGCATGTCTGCGCGACCATCCCCAACTTCCTGATCCTGGAGCACGCGCACGCCAACCCGCTGTACGACGCCGTGCAGGTGGAGCCCATGCGGATCGGCGAATCGGGCTACGCGCCACCGGCAGGACCGGGGCTGGGCGTCGATCTGGACGAGGAAGTGATCGCCGCCTACCCGTACCGCCACCGGCCGGTCCTGCAGGCGTACGAGGCGGACGGCACGCCGTCACACCCGTAGCCGCCGCCGGCTGACCTTCCCGGTCTTGGCAGATCTTCGCCACCCGACGCAATCAAAGGAGCGAGCGCAGCAGGCGGGCGAGCCGCGCCGCCACGAGTTGGATGCCCTGCGCGCCTTCGCCATGCTGCTCGGCGTCGGGCTACACGCGGCGCTGACGTTCTTTCCGAGCGTGTGGCCGGTGCAGGACCGCACGGCCGGCTATAACGGCCCGTGGGAGGAGCTGTTCTTCGCCGTGCACGGCTTCCGCATGCCGGCGTTCTTCCTCCTGAGCGGCTTCTTCACCGCCATGCTGTGGCGTCGGCGCGGCCTGCCTGCGCTGATCCGTCATCGCCTGCGCCGGGTAGCCCTGCCGCTGGCGCTGGCCATGGCGACGGTCGGACCGGCGATGGACCGGGTCGTCGCCCGGGCACTCGGATCAGAGGCAACAGGCCTCTCACTCCACAACCTGCTGCCGCGGCTGGGCGAGTTCCATCACCTGTGGTTCCTCTGGATGCTGCTGTGGCTGCTGGCAGGGTTCCTGGTGGTGGCCTTCGTCGCCGATCGGGTGCGCGCCCAAGCTCCGCGCGGCGATGTCGCCGCCCAGACGGCATGGCCGCGATGGGTGATGTGGCTGCTGATTCCGCTGACGCTGCTGCCGCAGCTCGGCATGGCCGGCGGCGGCGCGTACCCGATGTTCGGTCCGGACACCAACACCGGGCTGCTGCCGCCGCTCCACCTGCTGGCCTACTACGCGGCGTTCTTCGCGTTCGGGGCCCTGGCATACGGCCGCCGCGACCGCACCGGGGCGCTCCTGGCCGACACGCTCGGCAGGCGCTGGCGGGTCGTGCTGCCGGTCTCCGTCCTGGTCGTGCTCCCCGCCGGGCTCGCCGTCACCTTCCTGCCGGAGATCCGATCGTGGGCGGCATCGCAGGTCCTGCAGGTGCTCTATGCCTGGGGCATGTGCCTGGGCCTGATCGGGCTGTTCCGGATCCTCCTGACCCGCGAGCGGCCGAGCGTCCGCTACCTGGCGGACGCCTCGTACTGGATCTACCTCGTGCACCTGCCGCTGGTCATCGGCGCGCAGATCGTCATCCGCGACTGGGCTCTGCCGTCCGGGGTCAAGTTCCTGCTGATCACCGGCGGGGTGACCGCGGTCCTGCTGCTCAGCTATCAGGCATTCGTCCGCTACACGCCGATCGGCACGCTGCTGAACGGCCGCAAACGCCGCTCGTCGGCGAAACCGGTAGCGGCCGAGTCAGGGTGACCAATCCGAAGAGCCTGATTGCCAGAGAATGGTGAGCTCAGTACACTGGAGCGCACACGAGGTACCAGGTTGTGTTGATCGAATCCCACGACAGGTACGCAGTGAGTTGTGCGCAGCACGGGGGTGCCACTCGCAGGGAGCCACGGTGGAGGAGGCGCTCTACAACATTAGGGAGGCGATCCGTGGCGGGTTGGCGCTACGGGCACGCAACGCCCACAGCCCGAGATAATCGAGACTGACTGGACCGGAGAGTGACTGTTGGGCCGGCGACTCAAGATCATCGTTGAACGGCACGTAGACGGATATGTCGCGCACCTATTCGGACTTAAGGGTATCGTTGTCGGCCAGGGTGACACGTGCGAGCAGGCGCTTGAAGATGTCCAGTCAGCGATTGACTTCCACATCGGGACCTTCGGCCGTGAAGTCCGTGATCGCTCGGACGTTGTCCGCCCGTTCCGTTAGAGCTCCAAGCGACAGGCGCGGCATGCTCGACCGATCGGGACCTGCATCGAGGCCGCCTCGCAATGACTGCACCCGTACTTGCCGAAGAACCACAGCGCCGGGTCCAACGCTGCGCACGTGCCGGAGATTCCCGACGGACCTCCTATGTTACCGGCCGTCACGGCGTCGCGCCACGCGGATTGAATCACCCGTTTTCCCATTGCGCCTCCATGAGTCGTAGGTACAACGCCGAGGTTCCGAGTGATCCGGCGCACATGCGTGTCCACCGCGACGGAGATCTTCGCCATCCGTCCTATCCTCGCGGCCCCGGGATTCGCCATGATCCGGATCCACATGTGCCCTATCTTAGGCCCCTTTAGGATCGGGAATCGCGGATGACCCGCCGAATCGACGCTCCGCAGATCCGCCAACAGTTCGCAGGCATCTCCAACTCCACTGTCAACCACCCGGCAGATCGCGCTTGCTCCTTCCGTCAAACTCATTCCAATCCTGCGCCACGCATCTGAGTCGGGGCCATGCCGTTGGCTAACGCCGTTGGCCGATAGCAGTTCCGTAAGTCGGGCGGACGCCATCGACGACGCCGTCGCGGGATCGAACACCTCTGGATGGCTGTGAAATAGTTCGGCCGCCGCACGCCACAGCCTGTTCGCGTCTCGAGCGCGGTCCATCGCCGCGACGAAGGTCAGGAACTGACGGATCGATCGTTCAGACGCCCCGTCGCGCCGAAGCTCATCCGTAACCGTCACCTCGGGCATCGCGGACCAGCCCGTGTTTATCGCCGCGCCTCTCGCGGCGAGGTCGAGCCCGCCTTGGTAGAAGTCACCTGCGATCTCCTCGGCGAGTCGCTCGGCGTTTGGCACTTCCTCACTCGTCATGGTCGCACTCCCTATTGATCGCCCGGAGAACAAGGTAGGCACACGGCCAGTCTCTCCCCCGTCACCGCGTGCCGGATCTTCTTGTACGCTCTTATGGGCAGAACCGATGCCAACGAGTAATCGGCACCGACACTTCGTCGTTGCTCGTCCATTCGTCCGCTAGCCCCGCCGTCGATGCGATCTCAGCCAGTAACTCCCCGATGGCACGCGGGACCTTGACCAAGGCCCCTCTTCCGCGGATCTCCGGCGAAACAAGCCGCGCCTCATGGATGTCCGCAGGCCATTTCACGCTTCGGAACGCATTGGGATATGGCGTGGTCTTGCCAAACAGCCCGATCACCGTTCTCGCCTGAATCGCCTCCGCGTAAGCAGCCAAGCATCGCCCGACGAGTTCGTTGGGCCACATGGACTCATCGAACCGCTGATTGTACCAGCCAATTTGTTCGCCAGCTAACACGACACCGTACCCGCCCGATACGACCGCCAGCCCAGCACCGGCCTTTTCAACGTACGCCAGTTGGCTCCCGGCGGTTTTGTACAGACTCCCGCAGTAGCGCTCCATCGCCGGCATCCACAATGACTCATCCAGTCCACACTTTCGGGCATTGCGCTGCCGCACGTCCCTCAGTTCCTCCGAGAGGTCGTCCGACAGGAAGTCGAGGACGGAAACTCCGCCCCGATCCTCGGTGCCACCTCGGCGCTTCGCCCCTGAACATGGGATTACGATGAGTGCACATCCAAGGTTTATCTCCAGCGGGGCGCTCGAGGGGTGCCCTGGAGCGCCGTCTTTTTGCTCCACGAGCACGTTGACTAAGGAACCCTGAAGACCGCTTGCCCGGCGAGTGAGTCCCTCTCCGGCCAGCCTATTGCAGATCCGGTTCACTCTTGCATGCGGTTCGATGCCTGTCTGCTCTCGAATCTTGTGGTCTGTGAGCGCACGTTCCGAGGATCGGATCAGCGCAAAGACTCGTTCTTCGTTCGTCATGCGACCACTCGCCACGTTCGGTTCCCAGCAACCACACCGCCGTCCCCACCGATGTTCCCAAGCCAAGTGGTACGCGAGACCGCGACCGCCACACGTCGGTCAGCGACGACACTCGTTCCCACACGGCGCACGCCTGACCAGTCACGGCTTCGCGACTCCGCACCATCTGGACGTGTCCGGCGCTACTCGTCGGGCTCCTCAGCACCGAGTACCTCGCTGCCCAGGGTCGTCGCTGCTGGCCGGTGAGATCAGGACCATGGTGGGTCGGTTTGCTCAGCATGGGCGAGAGCGTATCAGTTCTTCGTCGGAACTACGGGTAGAAGTAGGAGAGCGGATAGACGCGCAGCACCTCTTCCTTGCCCAGTACCACTTCGCTGTCGCCCTCGTCCTCGAAGCCGGACTTCGCGTCGCCGGCCAGCTCGAACCACTCGCGGCCGTAGAGGACGAAGACCCGGTCGCCGATCACGCGCACGTTGGGGTAGCGGAACACGGCGAAGTCGTCGGGAAGCTGGCCCAGGTCGGGCACCCCGATCACCGGCGTGATCGGGTACTCCTCCGGGACCCGCTCGACGTCGTCCATGCCCGCGCTGACCTCGATGGTGCGGAACTGCTCCCAGGTGGCGCCGGAGTCGCGTGAGATGGCAGCCGACAGCCGTCCACGCCGGTAGCCGCGGCGGATCTCCTCCCGCGAGGTCTGGTTCCAGACGCAGAGCAGGTCGCCGGTGGACGGGATCGAGGTGACCGCCGGCGGCGAATAGGAGGCAGCCAGCACGGTGGGGCGCACCGTCGACCACGTGGCGCCGCCGTCGCGGCTGTAGCTGGCGACCAGCCGGCCCACCGTGGAGCGCGCCAGGAACAGCACGCGCCCGTCGGCGGTCTCGACCACGCTCGGCTCGTCGCAGGCGGTGATGCCGCCGTAGCCGTTGGTGATGCCGTCGCGGTCGAACCAGCCCATCAACTCGCCGTCGCACGCCTGCCAGGTCGCTCCCTCGTCGTCGGAGTAGCTGACCGAGGCGATGTCGATCTCCGGCCAGTGGTAGTGCCCGTCCACCAGGCGGCGGATGCCCTTCCAGATGCCGTAGCTGCGGATTTGGTCCAGCGGCAGGTCGGGGTGGTTCTGGTTGGCGAAGCAGGCCCGGTTGGGGTAGAGCAGGCGGCCGCTCGACAACTGGATCAAGGTGTCGTAGTAGGGACTGCCGAACAGTTCGATCGGCCTTCCCTCGCCCCAGCTCCGCCCGTCGTCGCGGGAGAGCCACAGCGTATCCCGTGAGAACGCGGCCAGGGCGCCGGACTGCAGGCTCAGCAGGCCCCATGCGCAGACCGGCTCCGGAAACTCCTGCTGCTCTCCCCACGACTGCCCTCCGTCGTGGGAGAGGCGGAACTCCCGCTTGCGTGCCGCCAGCAACGCGCCGTCGGTAAGCTGCGCGATGCTCCACTCGCGGCCGATCCCCACCACTTCCACCACACCCTCCGGCGGCGGCTTGCGGAACACGGGGCGTCCCGGCGTTTTGTCGTTCATGGTTCCTCCTTGGTCACGGACCTTACCTGTCGCCGTCCAGTCGCACGAGAAACCGGTCGAAATCGTCCAGGTCTCGGGCGATCAGTGGCCGTACTTTCTCGTAGGTTCGGGTCAGAGAGTCGATTCGATCCCAGTCGTATTGCTGCTCTACATAGTGGCGCTTGAAATGACGGAATCTCATGAGCTCCGCCAAGTGACCGTACGTCTCGCGCGCGATCAGAGGCTGGCGGATACCGGGGACCTCGATAGTCATCTTCTCCAGCAGGTCGCTGTGCCAGCGGTCCGCCGACAGACGGTTTTCGAAGAACTGCGACACCCTGAGGAACAGGGTCTCCAGGGCGGTGTAGGTGTCGTCCAGAACCTCGGCGATGACGATGGCGCTGGTCCGACCACGCCCGAGCTTGGGCAACTCGCGCTCACGGAAGTCGCGATAATAGGAGTCGACGTCGTTCAGAATCTCTCGCGCCTGCGCGAGATGGCCGCGCAGAACCGCTATCGACTCACGTTCGCTCATAGATCAGGCGACCCCGTTCACGGATGGATGCGGCATGGGCCGGATACGCTCTCTCGAGTTGCACCAGGTCGAGTTCGAACCCGGTAAGTTCGCATGCCTCCCCATGGAGCGCCAGAAAGTCGTCGGATGAGGCGATGCCTTCGACCGCGACGTCGATGTCCGACCTCTCCGAAAAGGAGCGCGGGTGCAGGAGCGATCCCCACTGGTAAATCCTTGCCGGACGGTACTTTTCGACTGCCAGATCGACAATGCGGTCGAAGTCGCGCCGTGCAGCCTGAAGTCGGGTGCGGAGCGCCTCGCGACGCGTCTCCTCTCGGCGGCGAAGGAATCGCCGTGCCGATCCGTAGTCGAAGTCACTCACCGGCACGCAGTGTAGCACTGCGCCCGGTCAGGCCCAGACTGCCAGATCGCCGAACACGGAGCGCAGGCGCTCGGCGTGCTCCTCGGGAAGATCCAGGCTCTCCATGCAGGCGACGTTGGCGTCGAGGTGCTGGAGGTTGGTGGTGCCGGTCAGCACCGTGTGGATGTCCGGATGGCGGGCGGCGAAGCGGTAGCCGGCGGTGACCACCGAGTCGACGCTGCCGCCGACCAGCCAGCCCAGCGGATCGTCGTCGTCCAGGGCGTCGTCGGCGATCAGCTCGTCCCGCTTCAGCTCGGCGATCAGCGCGCGGAGCTGGGCGGGCTGGGAGAGCTTCGAGCGCACCGCGCTCATGCAGACGACGCCGGTGCCGTGCTGCCGCGCCAGCGGCAGCGCACGCCTGGCCGCGAACTGGTTGAGGATCCCGTATTTCAGCGAGATCACGTCCCAGGAGTCGGGGTGGCGTTCGAGCGCCAGCGAGACCGCCTCGTGAGCGGGGTCGACGATGTAGCGCTCGCTGATGCCGCGGTAGCGGATCTTGCCTTCGCGGCGCAGGCGGTCAAGCACCGGGGTGAACCGCTCGGCCACCTCCTCGTACTGCTCGGGACGTACGCCGTGCAGCTCCATGATGTCGACCACGTCGGTGCGCAGCCGCCGCAGGCTCGCCTCGACCCCGCGGGTGAGCGCATCCGGGTCGGTCTGGATCGGCGCATCGGCGCCGCCCATCCCCGCCGGCGACCAGCGCGGCGACGGCGCCCACTTGGTCAGCAGCAGGTAGCGGTCGCGCGGCACGCCGGCCAGCGCCTCGCCGAGGAGCGCCTCACTCTCGCCGTAGTTCTCGGAGGTGTCGAAGAGATTGATGCCGTGGTCCAGGCAGCGGTGCACCAGCGCGGCGCGCTGCGGGCGCTCGGCCGCCTCCGGGGCGCCGAACCCGCTGGGGCCGCCGGTGCCGAAGGAGACCAGCGAAACCGAAAGACCGGTGCGGCCGAGCGTCCGGAACTCCATCCTCGCCTCCCTTCGGCGGTCAGACGCTGGTCATGCCGGCGTCCGCCGCGGCCTGGTCGAGCAGTCGCTTGTCGCCTTCGGACAGGGCCGAGATCGGCGCGCGCGTGCACCCGCCGGCAAGGCCCCGCTTGTTGGCCAGGTAGCGCAGGGCGGCGGCCGGCGTGGCGGCGGCGGCCGCGAATGCGCGCCGGATGCTGTTCACCTTGCGCTGGATCGCCCGCGCCTGCGCCAAGTCGCCGGCGCGGACGCAGTCGTACAGGCTGATGCACTCGCGCCCGAGCATCAGGGGCGAGATGCCGTAGTTGGCGTCCGCTCCCATCACCAGCGCGGGCAGCGCCCTCGGCTCCTGCCCGTTGGTCACGAAGAAGCCGTCCCGGCCGTCGGTGCGGTCGATCAGGTCGATCAGCTCCGTGAGGTCCAGGCTGGACTGCTTGATGGTCACCACGTTGTCGAGCCGGCTCAGCTCGACGAGCAGCGACACCGACATGTTGATCGCGACCCGCGGCGGGTTGTTGTAGATCGTGATGGGCAGCGTGCTTTCCGCGGCGATGCGGCCGAAGTGCCACCGCAGGTCGTCGTCGCAGGGGCGCAGGTAGTGGGGCGGCGTCATCATCACGCCGTCCATGCCCGCGCGGGCGGCGGCGTCGCCGAGCTCGATCACGGTGTCGGTGCGCGCGTGCGCGGTGCCGGCGATCACCGTGCAGCGGCCGGCCGCCTCCTCGACGGCCACCTCGTACAGGCGGATGCGCTCCTGTTCGGTGAGCAGCGGGAACTCCCCGAACGAGCCGGTGAGGGTGATGCCGTGGATGCCTTCGCCGATCAGGTAGGCGATGTTGGTGCGCATGCCCTGCTCGTCGACGCTGCCGTCGGCGTTGAACGGCGTCAGCAGGGGCATGATGTAACCGCGCAGCGGCGCGGGACGGTCTGCGGACATGGAACGCTCCTCGTGCGGATTCACCCGAGCTTCGCGCAATGCGCGCGGAGCGGCAAGTTCCGCGCGGAATCCGGGCCTGCGTCCGGCATCGGCACCTCGGCAGCGCTCGCCGGAGCTTCCGGGAACCAAGCCTACGATCGCATCATGGGCCACGTCTGCGACTCGCCCATGGCTCCAGCGTGGTCGGGCTGCCGCAGGTCGTGGAGTCTCGGCGCCCAGGTCAATGCCGGCGATCGGCCAGAGGTTGCTCCACCGCGCGCCTTGAGGCTGCGACAACCCTGCCCGCCCGGCGGAACAGCGGCGGCAGGCCTTGAACAGGGACGATGTATGGCTCTTCCTACTTTCGGGAGGCTTGTGTGCTTCTACGGCTTCCGTATATACACAAAAAAAGCTGATTTTATCAAAGAATGATGAAACAATTATTGACGTGGCCGCTTGTTCGAGTAGAATCAAGCCCGCCATCGGGCAGGCCGCGGCGGCCACTGCGGCCATCTGGCCGGGCGCCCGGCCACGCCGATTTCGAGGGATGTGAATGTGGAGCGAGGTCAGCGTGACGGATTGGAGCGTAAGTAGCATGACTCTTGCCCGGCCAGCCAGACCAATTGATTCGTCGTCCGCCCGGCGCATCGCCTGCGGCAGGTGTCGCTACAGGGTCCGGCCCTCACCGCGCGCTTCGCGTTTGTGTTCGTCCCGTCAGTGGCAGGCACGCGCGGCGGCGTTGCTCGCGCCGCTCGCGCTGCTGCTGGCGGGCCTTGTCTTCGCTGCGCCTGCAGCGGCCGACGTGCTGATCTCCAACATCGGTAAGACAAATAGTGGCAACGTGAGTTTTTCGGGGTTGGATTCGGCGCAGGGATTCACCACTGGCGCCCACAG
Organism: Spirochaetia bacterium; assembly: GCA_963662775.1. Lineage (GTDB taxonomy): Bacteria > Spirochaetota > Spirochaetia > SZUA-6 > Bin103 > CATQHW01. Next base: position 6,147,163 of record OY759747.1, on the reverse strand, counting down.
CGACGGCTACACCCTGGAAAGCGTCGAAGTAGTCGCTATCGTTGCCCTGGGCTCCAACGTAAGGGTGAGGGTCACATCGGGGACGCCAGGGGGTTCGGCAATTGCCACGCTGACTCATCCACCGTCGTACGCTGCCGGTACTCTTACGTTCTCAGCGCCAACTGGGACCACGCTTGCAGCGAGCACCACCTACTACGTCGTTCTCGACACCACGGCTAACGGGAGTGTCGGGATAACGGCCCAAGATACGGAGGATTCGGGCGGAGCACCCGGTTGGTCGATTGAGAACGAGCGCTATGAATCACCGGGGACTAATACTTGGACATCGCAAACAACCTCCCTGCGGATTCGCGTCAACGGCGTTGCGAAGGACCTGACAGCGCCAGTAATTCAGAGCGCGACGGTGAACGGGGACAAGCTGAGGCTCAACTACAACGAGGCCCTGGATACGAACTCCACGCCGGCAACGACCGACTTCACGGTCTCGGTGGCGGGCACGGACCAGACGCCGTCGGAGGTCTCGGTGTCCGGCAGCGCGGTGACGCTGACCCTGGGCACGCAGGTCTTCGGCCAGACGGTGACGGTGACCTACACGAAGGGCACGAACCCCATCCGGGACCTGGAAGAAAACGATGCGGATGCCCTCAGCAGCCAGGCGGTGACCAACAACAACGCGTCGCCAGCGACGATCGATCTGGTGCGGATCGTCTCGGCGCCGACCTACGACGCGGACAGCGACGGCACGCGGGACACCTTCGTGCGAGGCGACAAGATTCTCGTCGACGTCGAGTACAGCGTGCCGGTCTCGGTCACCGGCAGGCCGCGGCTGCGCCTGCAACTGGGGGACAGCGCCACGCTGGCCGACAACCGGAAGTCGATGAATAAGGAAAGCGAGCTCCACGGTGGCAGGACGCTGCGCTTCGCGTACACGGTCGCGGCCTCCGATACGGATACGACCGGCGTGTGGGTGGAGACGTCCGGGTCAAACAAGACGGTGGTGTTCCTGCCGGGCGGCGCGACCATCAAGAGCGCGGAAAACGGCGCCGCGGCGGGATTGACGAGGACCGGCCTGGCGACCTCGGGCGACTCGTTGGCGAAGGTCGACGGGGCCAAGACGACGGCCGACACGGGGCCGCGCCCCACGGGCGCAACCGTGAACGGCGCCACGCTGGAGGTGACCTACAACAGGGCGCTCGACACGTCGGTGGACAAGAGCAAGCTGCCGCTCTACTTCGGCGTGTACGGCACGGAACTCAGCGGCGGGCACCGGAACGCCTACCAGCACCCCTCCACGGTAGCGTTCGCCGCCGGCGACAACACGAAGCTCGTGCTGACGCTCGGGGAACCGGCCCGCGCCGGCGACACGGTCACGCTGTCCTACAAGCTGAACAACTACGAGGGGCCGCTGGAGGACACCAACGACAAGATGGCGCCGGCGTTCGTCGACCTGGCGGTGACCAACAACACGCCAGGCACGGCCGGGCCCGCGCCGTCGGGCGCGTCCGTGAGGGCGAGGACGCTGCAGCTGGTCTTCGACGGGGACCTGGACGAGGCCAGCACGCCGGCGGGGAGCGCCTTCCTGGTCGAGACGAAAGATCTGGACGGCGACAGGCGATCGATCCCGGGAACGGGAACGGCGACCGTCTCGGGGGCGACGGTCACGGTCCAGCTCGACGCGGACGAGGAGCCGGTGGGCGCGGACGACTTGGTGCGGGTGTCCTACACGCCTCCGACCTCCAACCCGCTCCAGAACGCCGATGGTGACGACGTGCTGGCGTTCGAGCGCTTCCGGGTCGAGACGGTGCTTGACGGCATCCCCCCGGCGTTCGCCGGCGGCGAGGCCATGCAGACGTCGAGCAGCCCGGCCACGTCCAAGGTGGTCATCTACTTCGACGAGCCGCTGGACACGAGCTCCGTGCCAGTGGCCGCGAACTTCCCGTTGTTGGTAGGCGGCAGCCTCGCGACCATCTCGTCGATCGCCGTCGAGGGCGACGCCGTCACGCTGACGCTGAGCCGGCTGCTCGCCGGCGGCACGGTCGTCAGCTTGGGCTACGGGAGCGGGAGCGGCACGATCCTCGACCTGGCGGGCAACGCCGCGGCGGGGTTTTCTCATGCGATAACGGCCGCGACGGCCGCCACGCCGGTGCTGCAGACGTCGGGGACGGACGCGCCGGCCGTGGACGGCGCGAGCCTGACGCTGACCTACGACCTGCCCCTCGATCCGGCCAAGGTGCCGAGTGCGGACAGGTACACGCTTCACTATCAGCTGGCCTCCGGCGAGACCGACCGGGATGAATACCCCCGCAACACCGCCGCGGTCGCGGTGAGGAACAAGAAGATCGTGCTGCGGCTGGACGCCCCGGTGTACCCCTGCGACCCGGAGCCGACGGTGAGCTACGCCCAGAAGACCGGCGGGCCCAACGTCCAGGGCATCGACGGCCAGGCGGCGGCCGCGATCTCGCACGAAGTGGTGGCCAACAAGCGGAAGACCGAATGCACGAACTCACAGGGGGTGTCGATCAACAGCGGCGGACAGGGCAAGAGCGTGGCGCTGAAGTTCCGGCGCACGCTGGACACGGGCAGGGCGCTGCAGGCGTCTGCGTTCCGGCTGGCGGGTGCGTCCGCTCCGTCGGTCGCTGGCGCTGCGTACACCGCCGACGCCGCCGGCGTGGCCCTCACGCTGGACCGCGCGCTGGCCCCCGGCGAGACGGTCGAGGCGCGCTACGAACGGCCGGTGGGCGAACCCGGCCTGTGGGACACCGAGGGCGAACAGATCGCGGACTTCTCCGGGGTGGCGGTGCCGGTCCGGAACTCCGGGCCTCCGGCGGTGACCGGGGTCGAGGTGGTCTCGGACTCAGGGAACGACGACACCTACGCGCTCGGCGAGACGATCCGCGTGCGGGTGACCTTCAGCGAGGCGGTCGAGGTCGACACGGCCGGCGGCACGCCGCGGCTCGCGATCGACATGGACCCGGCGCGCTGGGGCACGAAACGGGCGGCCCACGAGGGCGGGAGCGGCACGGCGAGCCTGACCTTCGCCTACGAAGTCGTGCAGCCGAACCTGTCCACGCAGGGCATCGCGGTGCTCGCGGACACGCTGGAGGCGAACGGCGGCGCGATCCGCTCGGCGTCGGAGGGCACGGACGCCCAGCTCGGGCATGACGGCCTGGACCACGACCCGGCCCACAAGGTCGACTGGCGGCTGACGCCGGCGCCGGCGGGGGCGCTGACGGCGGCGTTCGTCGGGATGCCGGCCGAGCACAACGGGAAGAAGCTGTTCGGCTTCGAGATCCGGTTCAGCGAGGAGTTCCGGGGGCTGCGGCTGACGGCGCTGAAGGCAGGGGCGCTGCAGGTGGCGGGCGGCCGGCTGGTGGACGCGAAGCGCACGGTGCGGGGGCAGAACCGCAGCGTGACCGTGCGGGTGCGCCCGGCGTCGTTCGAGGACGTAACGATCACGCTGGCGGCGACCACCGACTGCGCGGCGGCGACGGCGATCTGCACGGCGGACGGGCGGAAGCTCGAGAACACGGCGACGGGGACGGTGCTGGGGCCGGCGCTGCTGTCGGTGGCGGACGCCCGCGCCACCGAGGGCGTGGACTCGGCGGTCGAGTTCGCGGTGACGCTCAGCCGCGCCGCGTCCGACACGGTGACGGTGGACTACGCGACTGCCGACGGCACGGCGACGGCCGGCGAGGACTACACGGCCACGTCGGGGACGCTCACCTTCGCCGCGGGCGAGACTGCGAAGACGGTGGCGGTGCCGGTGCTGGACGACGCGCACGACGAGGGCGAGGAGACGTTCCGGTTCCGGCTCTCGAACGCGCAGGGAGCGGTCATCGCCGACCGCGAGGCCGTGGGGACCATCGTGAACGAGGACCGGATGCCGCGGGCGTGGCTGGCGCGGTTCGGGCGCACGGCGTGGGAGCACACGCTGGACGCGGTGCAGCACCGGCTGGACGGCGCCGGCAACGCGGCGACGCGGGCGGCGGTCGCGGGCCGGGAGATGCGGGCCGCGACCGCGGATCCCGGCGCCGATGACGCGCGGCAGCTCGCGGCGCTGGCGGCGTGGATCGACGGCAGCGAGGAGCCGTTACGGACGGTGAGCGTGCCGGAGTTGCTGGCGGGAAGCGCATTTCAGGTGGCGGCGTCGGCAGACGAGGCCGGCGGCGGGCTGACCCTCTGGGGGCAGGGCGCCTACGGCCGCTTCGAGGGCCGCGACGGGGACCTGTCGGTGGACGGCGAGGTGGTCGGCGCGACTCTGGGGGTGGACTACGCGACCGGCCCGTGGCTGGCCGGGCTGGCGCTGTCGCACAGTTCCGGCTGGGGCAGCTACGCGCAGCCGGCGGCCCGCGGCGAGGTGACCGGTGCGCTGACCGGCGCCTTTCCCTACGTCGGCGTCGAGGTGGTGCCGGAGCGTCTGGCGCTGTGGGTGGCCGGCGGCTACGGCGTCGGCAGCCAGCGGCTGACTCCCGCCGGCGCCACGGCACTGGAGAGCCCCATCGACCTGCTGGCGGGTGCCGCCGGCGTGCGCGGCACGGTGGTTGCGGCGCCGGCGGCCGGCGGCTTCTCGCTGGGCCTGACCGCGGACGGGTCGCTGCTGCGGGCGACCTCCGTGGCGACGACCGGGCTGGCCGCCGCAACGGCCGACGTGGACCGGGTGCGCCTGGGGCTGGAAGGGTCGTACGAGGTGGCGCTGGGCGGTGGCGCGTGGCTGACACCGTCGGTCGAGGTCGGCGTGCGGCGTGACGGCGGAGCCGCGGAGACCGGCTTCGGCATGGACATGGGCGGCGGCCTGCGCTTCGCGCACCCGGGGCTTGGCCTTTCGCTGGGGCTGAGCGGGCGCGCGCTGGTGGTGCACGAGACCGCGGACCTGGCCGAGTGGGGCGCCGGCGGCTCGCTGTCGTGGGACCCGAATCCCGCTTCGGACCTGGGACCGGCGCTGACGGTGGCCCCGTCGATCGGCGCGTCCGCGCACGGCGGCGCGGCGACTCTCTGGAGCCGGCAGACGCTGGCCGGGCTGGACGGGGCTGCGGGCGCGACCGCGGCCGGACGGGTCGACGCCCGGTTCGCTTATGGCGTGCCGCTGGCCGGAGGCGTCGCGGCGCCGTGGGCCGGCATCCGGTTCTCGGAGGGCGCCCGCGAGTACCGCCTGGGCCACGTCTTCCGCTTGGGCGAATCGTCGGCATCCGACCTGCGCATCGAGCTGACGGCCACCCGCCGTGAGCCCACCGGCGCCGAGCCCGAGCACGCGATCTCCGTGCAGTCCACGGTGCGGTGGTAGACGAGGCGAGAACGGGCAACGTCAGCGCCGAGTCGGTGCTGGCGGGATTGGGTATCCTGGAGACGGTATAGCCGCGAGGCCCACCCGCAGCCGTCAGTGGATGCCTTCGCCGATCAGGCAGTCGATGTTGGTGCGCATACCCTGCTCGTCGACGCTGCCGTCGGCGTTGAACGGGGTCAGCAGGGGCATGATGTAGCCGCGCAGTGCGCGCGGGGCGGCAAGATCCGGGAACGCGAAACTTGGTCGCGGGTGCCGCCTTCCTTGAATGTGACGTCACTCATTAGCTACAATCCACTATGTGCTTCGCGTGGCGACCTCCTTTCGGGGAGGAGGCTTCGACTGCGTGGGAACCGACGACCGCCGTCTGATCGGTCGCCTGACAGTCTTTGCGCAAGCTGGCCCGCATGGGTTTTGAAGCGTACATCGCCGGCCAGTACCGGGCGGGGGAGGTCAGCCTGCGGAGAGCCGCCGGTCTCCTGGGGGTGACACTATGGGAGGCTCTCGACCGACTTGCCGCGCTGGGCGCCACCGGCAACGCGAGCGCCGAGTCGGTGCGGATGGGGTTGGCCTGGAAGCACCGTAGTCGCAAGAGACCAGCCCTCGCCAAGCCGTCAACACCATATGTCTGAATCACAGGGGCCCTACCGCGCCGCCGTGGACATCGGCGGCACCTTCACCGATCTCCTGATCCTGGACGAGGAGCGGCAACGCTGCCATGTCGGGAAGGTGCTCACCACGGTGCCCGATCCCTCGGCGGGGGTGCTGCAGGGGATCGCGGCCCTGCTGGAGAGGAACGGGGTCGCGCCGCTGGCGGTCGGCGGCGTGATTCACGGGACCACGCTGGTCACCAACGCCCTGATCGAGCGGCGCGGCGCGCGCACGGCGCTGATAACCACCGCCGGCTTCCGCGACGCGCTGGAGATCGGCACCGAGGGGCGCTACGACATCTACGACCTGGGGCTCATCAAGCCGGCACCGCTGGTGGAGCGCCGGCTGCGCTTCGAGGTCCCGGAACGGATGAACGCGGCGGGTACGCCGCTACGGCCCCTGGACCCGGCGGTGCTGGAACCGATCTGCGACGCGCTGCAGGAGGAGGGCATCGAGGCGGTGGCGGTGTGTTACCTGCACGCCTACGCCAACCCCGCGCACGAGGTCGCAACCGCCGAATTGCTGCGGGAGCGGCTGCCTGGCCTGCCGGTGACCCTCTCGCACCAGGTCGCCCCCGCCCTGCGCGAGTACCAGCGCGCCTCCACGGCGGTCGCCAACGCCTACGTGCAGCCGCTCGCCGCCGGCTACCTGCACGGGCTGGAGGACGGGTTGCGCCGCGCCGGCGTGACCGCACCGGTGCACATCATGCTGTCCACCGGCGGCACCGCCACGGTCGAGACGGCGGCCGACGTGCCCATCCGCCTGGTGGAGTCGGGGCCGGCCGGCGGCGCGCTGGCCGGTGCTTGGTGGGGCAGGCTCACCGGGCACGACGACGTGCTGGCGTTCGACATGGGCGGCACCACGGCCAAGGCGGTGTTCACCGAGCACGGCGAGTTCGCGGTGACGGCAGAGTCGGAGGTGGCGCGCGTGCACCGCTTCAAGCGCGGCAGCGGGCTGCCGCTGCTGATGCCCACCATGCAGATGATCGAGATCGGCGCGGGAGGCGGCAGCATCGCCCGGCTGGGCGACCTGGGACTGCCAGCCGTGGGCCCGCGGAGCGCCGCATCGGAGCCGGGCCCCGCCTGCTACGGACGCGGCGGGCGCGAACCCACGGTCACCGACGCCGACCTGCTGCTGGGCTACCTCGATCCGCACGCCTTCGCCGGCGGCACCATGACGCTGGACGTCGAAGCCGCCCGCGAATCCTTGGGGGTGCTGGCGGCAGCCCTGGCTATGGATCCGGTCCGCGTGGCGTGGGGGATCCACGACCTGGTCAACGAAAACATGGCCGCGGCCGCCCGCGTGCACGCTGCCGAGCGCGGGCTCGACACGCGGCGCTATGCCCTGGTGGCGACCGGCGGCGCCGGCCCGCTGCACGCCTGCGGAGTGGCGCGGCGCCTGGCGCTCGACACCGTGGTGATCCCACCGCTGGCCGGGGTCGGCTCGGCGTTCGGCCTGCTGCTGGCGCCGCTGTCGTTCGACATCACGCGCAGCTACGTCGCGCGGCTCGACCGGATCGAGTGCTCGACCCTGGCGGCGATCCTGGAGGACCTGGAGCGGGAGGGCCGGGAGCGGGTCGGTGCGGCCGGCGTGGCTGACGAAGCGATCGCCGTACGGCGCTCCGCCGACATGCGCTACGCGGGGCAGGGCTATGAGATCCGGGTGGAGGTTCCCCCGGGCATGCCGGACGCCGCGCTGCTGGACGGCGTGCGGGGGAGTTTCGAGCAGGCCTACACCGCCTTCTACGGCCAGCTCTGCGACGGCGTGCCGCTGGAGGCCGTGAACTGGCGCGTCTCCGTGGAGGGTCCGCGCCCAGACCTCGGCGAGGTGCCGGAGCACATGGCGGCGCGCGATGACGCCACAGGTGCTGCGGCTCACGCTGCCGTGGAGCCCGCGCACCGCGATGCGCTGTTCGACGGCACGGGTGGCTTCGTGTCCACGCCGGTCTATCAGCGCCACCTGCTGGCGCCGGACTTCGCCACCGAAGGGCCGGCGATCATCGAGGAGGCGGAGTCCACCACCGTGGTGCCGCCCGGCTGGAGCGTCGCCCGCGGCGCGGGCGGCTGCCTGCTGGTGCGCTCCGCATCGGCCCTGGGAGGCGTGTCATGATCGATCCCATCACGATCGACCCGATCACGCTGGAGGTGCTCCGCAACCGGCTGATCTCCATCGTCGACGAGCAGGCGGCGGCCCTCATCCACGCCTCCTTCACCACCGTGGTACGCGAGGCCGGCGACCTGTCCGCCGGCGTGTTCGACGCCCGCGGGCGCATGCTGGCGCAGGCGGTCACCGGCACGCCGGGCCACATCAACACCATGGCAAACTGCGTACGCGACTACGTCGTGCCCCGCCATCCGCTCGCGTCCCTGAGTCCCGGCGACACCCTGATCACCAACGACCCGTGGGCGGCATCCGGGCACCTGTTCGATTTCACCGTCGTCACGCCGGTGTTCCACCGCGGGCGTGGCGTCGGCTGGTTCGCCAACACCTGCCACGCCACCGACATCGGCGGCCTGAGCATGGGCGCGGACGCCACCGAGGTGTTCGAGGAGGGGCTGGCCGTGCCGCTGCTGAAGCTGTTCCGCGGCGGCGAACCCAACGGCGAGCTTCTGGACATCGTCCGCGCCAACGTGCGCATGCCGGACATGGTGATCGGCGACCTGTACGCCCAGCACACCGGCAACCTGGTCGGGGCGCGCAAGCTCGTGGAGATGCTCGACGACTACGAGCTTCCTGACCTGGAAACTGTGGGCGAAGCGATCCTCGACCGGACCGAGCGCGCGGTGCGGGCCGCGATCCGTGAGATTCCGGACGGCGTCTACCGCAGCGGCGTGGCGATCGACGGCTTCGACGATCCGTTGCGGATCGAGTGCAGCGTGCAGGTGGCCGGCGACGCGGTAGCCATCGACTACGCCGGCAGCTCACCGCAGGTGGAGCGCGGCATCAACGTGGTCATGAACTACACGCACGCCTACTCCACCTACACGGTGATGACGGTGGTGGCGCCGGCCATCCCCAACAACGAGGGCGCCTTCCGGCCGATGACCATCACCGCGCCGCCGGGATCCATCCTCAACTGCCGCCGGCCTGCCGCGGTGGCCGCCCGTCACCTGATCGGGCACTTCGTGTCGCAGCCGATTCTGACCGCGCTGGGGCAGGCGGTCCCCGAACGGGTGATGGCCGAGGGCTCGGCCGGCCTCTGGAACACCATGCTGGAGGGCCGCACCGGCGAGGACGGCGAGCTGTTCGCCTACATCTTCTTCTCCGCCGGCGGCATGGGCGCCCGGGCGCACCGCGACGGCCTGTCGGCCACGGCGTTTCCGTCGGGCATCACCGGCGTGCCGGCCGAGGCGATCGAGGCGGTGGCGCCGGTGCTGATGCACCGCCGCGCGCTGATCCCGGACTCCGGCGGCCCCGGCCGGTTTCGCGGCGGGTTGGGCCAGGAGATGGAGCTGGAGGTGGTCACCGGCCATCCGGCCGTCCATTCGCCGATGTACGACCGCACCCGCACTCCGGCGCGCGGCTTCGCCGGCGGCGAGGCGGGCAGCGTGGGAGAGGTCGTGCACAGCGACGGCCGCGCGCTGCACGCCAAGCGGCGCTACACGCTGCGGCCGGGGGAACGGTTCACCCTGCGCCTGCCGGGAGGCGGCGGCTACCATCCGCCGTGGCAGCGGGATCCGGCGGCCGTGGCCGAGGACGTGCGCCAGGGCTACGTGTCGGTGCAGGCCGCCGCGGAGCGCTACGGCGTGGTGATCGATGCGGCGACCGGAGCCGTCGACGACGCCGCCTCCGGGCGCCGGCGGCGCGCCCTCGCCCTCACGCACAGTGACCGGATCGACCCGCCGCGCGTGCGCGAGTGACAGGGCGCGCTGCCGCGTGCCAGCCTCGCGGCGCCGTGGCGAGATGGCAGAGCGTCGCCAACCGGCCCAACGTGGTCTTCATTCTGGCCGACGACCTGGGGTGGTGCGACCTCGGCATCGAAGGGAGCCGCTTCTACGAGAGTCCGCACATCGACCGCTTGGCCGGTGGCGGGATGCGCTTCGTCCAGGGCTACGCCGCCTGTCAGGTGTGCAGCCCCTCGCGTGCCAGCATCCTGACCGGCAAGTACCCATCGCGCCACGGGATTACCGACTGGATCGGCGCCCCGGCCGGCGCAGCGTGGCGTGAGTTGGGCCGGCACAGCAAGCTGTTGCCTCCCGAGTATGAACGCAGCCTGAGAGCAGACGAGATCACCTTTGCCGAGGTGTTCCGGAGAGCCGGCTACCGCACGTTTTTCGCCGGAAAGTGGCACCTCGGCGACACCGGCGCCGATCCGGAGGACTTCGGCTTTCAGATCAACAAGGGGGGTTGGAGGGTCGGATCGCCCAGGGGCGGGTACTTCGCCCCGTGGGACAACCCGAAGCTGGAGTCGGGCCCCGACGGCGAATCGCTGCCGCTCCGGCTCGGCAGGGAGACCGCACGCTTCATCAGCGATCATCGAGACCAGCCGTTTCTCGCCTATCTGTCGTTTTACTCGGTGCATGGACCGATCCAGACCAGCCGGGAGCGCTGGGCGCGGTTTCGCGCAAAGGCGTGTGCTCTCGGAGCACCGGGGCGACGGTTCCGGTTCGATGGGAACCTGCCCGTTCGGCAGGTGGCCGACTGCCCGGTCTATGCGGGCATGATCGCCGCGATGGACGAGGCAGTCGGCTTGGTGCTCGATGCCCTGGATCGGTTCGGGCTCGCCGAGAACACGATCGTCTGCTTCACGTCCGACAATGGCGGCGCCTCCTCCGGCGACTCCTACTCCGCGTCGATGTTGCCCCTGCGCGGCGGCAAGGGGCGCCAGTGGGAGGGTGGGATTCGCGAGCCCTTCCATGTCCGCTTTCCCGGGGTGGTGGAGCCGGGGACCACCTGCGAGGTGCCGGTATCGGGCATCGATTTCTATCCCACGCTCCTGGAGCTGGCAGGTCTGGGCATACCGGCCGAGCAGTTGATCGACGGGCGCACCCTGGTCCCGCTGCTGCGGGGCCGGACGGACCCGGCCATTTCGGAACGCGACCTGTTCTGGCACTACCCACACTACGGCAACCAGGGCGGCGATCCCTCATCGATAGTCAGACGCGGACCATGGAAACTGATTCACTACCACGAAGACCGTCACAATGAGCTGTATGATCTGATTGCCGATCCCGGAGAGCGGCATGACGTCCTGGGCGACCGGCGCGACACCGCCGAGGAGTTGTGGCTGCGCCTGGAACGTTGGCTCGACGAAGTGGAGGCGAAGTTTCCGGCGTCAGACCCGCAGTACGATGTGGCCGAGGATCAGGCGCGTGCGCATCGGCTCGAGCATGAACTGATGCCCGAGCTGGAGGCGCAGCACGCGGCCTACCTCGACCCGGACTGGCAGCCGAACGCCGACTGGTGGGGCAGCCAGGTCACCGCCGACTAGCGGTTGCCCGGTGGGGCAGGGATCGGAACGCGCCGCGTCGGTTTGCGAGTACGTCGTAGCCATCCGCCTCCTGAGGTCGCGATGCCGGGTCGACAGGACGGGCGGCTGCCACTACGGTGACGTATGAGCCAAGGCCGGTTCTTTGCGCGCGACGAGGTGGAGCGCGAGACGATGGAGGGGTTCGAGCTCGGCTGGCACAGCCGGCCGGAGACCACCGGGGCCGGGCAGCTCGTGGTCATCGAGGTGAAGCTCGATCCCGGCGGGGGCCACGACTTCCACCGCCACCCCAACCAGGAAGAGGTGATCTACGTCCTGGACGGCGAGCTCGAGCAGTGGGTCGACCGCCGCAGCCGCACGCTGCGGGCCGGCGACTCGGCGTTCATTCCGGCCGCCATGGTGCACGCATCGTTCAACGTGTCGGGGTCGGCAGCGCGGTTGCTGGCGATCCTCGCCCCGTGCGTGGGGGACGAAGGGTACGAGCTGGAGGAAGTGCACGAGCAGGCGCCCTGGAGCGAGCTGCGCTCCTGATCCGCCGGCCGGTCCCTCAGCGCGGCCTGAAGCGGGCGATCACGTCGTCTGCAAAGGCGTGGTTGGCATCACGCGTGCGCCCGGCGGCGTGCGGGGTGTGCACGACGTTGTGGCGGCCGATCAGGGGTGAGTCGAGCGGCACCGGCTCCGCGTCGAACACGTCGGCGGCCAGCGCCAGCTCGTCGTTGAGCACGCGGCGGTACAGGGCCCGCGTGTCGCACACCGCCGCGCGCGTGACCTGCACCACCAGGCCGTGCATGGGCAGCGCGTCGATCAGCTCCGCGGTGATCAGGCCGCGGGTCGAGTCGGTGAGCGGCACCATGGGCACGAAGATCTCCGCGTCTGCGACCAGCTCCGCGACGTGGAAACGGCGCTCGGCGCGCGCCGCCACGAACGAGGCGTCGGGCGCGAACGGGTCCCAGACCGCCACGTCGGCGCCCAGCGCCGCGCACCAGGAGGCGTAGCGGGCGCCGATGTTGCCGACGCCGACCACGCGCACCCGCTTGCCGGCGACGGTGCCGTTGCAGAACCGCGGGTCGTCGCAGAACTGGGCGCCGCGCACGCGGCCGGCTCCGGCTTCCGGCGAGTAGTCCCACGGCGCCTGGCTGGTCTGCATGGCGGTGTGGTTCTGAGGGATCCGGCGCAGTCCGCAGATCGTCAGCGCCAGGGCATACTCGGCCACCGTCTGGCCCCAGTACACGTCCGCGCGGTGCGGGACGAAGCGCACGCCGCGCGCCTCGGCGGCCGCGACCGCCTCCTCGGAGCCGTCGCTCCGGTCGAGGTAGCACTCCTCAAGAGCGGCGAAGGGGTCCAGGTCGTGCGCGCGGAGCTGGAATCCCAGCAGCACCAGCCGCTGCACCGAATCGGGATCCCGCACCAGGCGCGCCGGGACGGCGTCCTCCGCCTCGGTCCGGATCAACTCGCACGCGCCGCTTTCCTCCCAGCGGCGCTGCCAGTGCTCGGCCGTGTAGGGCCAGCTACGCTCGAACTGCCGGTGCACGCAGATCACGGAGCGCATGATGCCCCGTCCGGCCGCGGTGGCCTCATCCCTTGACCGATCCGGCCATCAGGCCGCGCACGAAGTAGCGCTGCAGCGAGAAGAAGACCACCAGCGGCATCACGATCGTCACGAACGCTCCGGAGGTCAGCACATGCCAGTCCTGTCCCCGCGATCCTACCAGTTCGGCGAGCCGGGTGGTGACCAGCGCGAACTCCGCCTTGGTGCCCAGGAACACCAGCGCCACCAGCAGGTCGTTCCACACCCAGAGGAACTGAAAGATTGCGAAGGACGCGACCACCGGCGTGGCGAGCGGCAGCACCAGGCGCGTGAAGGTGACCCAGGGCGTCGCCCCATCGGTGTGCGCCGACTCGATGATCTCGCCCGAGATGGACGTGGCGATATACCCGTAGAGCAGGTAGGTGGCCAGGGGCAGGCCGAAGCCGGTGTGCGCGAGCCAGATGCCCAGAAAGGTGCCGTTCAGCCGCAGGCCGGTATAGAGGCGCAGCACGGGGATCAGCGCCATCTGCAGCGGGACGATCAGCAGGCTGACGATGAGGATGAAGATCAGGTGGCGGCCCGGAAAGTCCATCCAGGCGATCGCGTAGGCGGCGAACGCCGCGATCGTGATCGGGATCACCGTGGACGGGATCGTGACCAGCAGGCTGTTCAGGAAGGCGTTGCCCATGTTGTCGGCCAGGATGACCCGCTCGTAGTTGCCCAGGGTCCACTGTCCGGAGGCGAACGGCTTGGCGAACGCCGTCCACCAGCCGCTGTTCGCGATGGCGTCCTCGGAGCGAAACGAGCTCACCAGCAACCCCAGCGTCGGGGCCGTCCAGAGGACCACCAGCGCCCCCACGAATATCCAGATGAACAGCTTGCCGGCTTTCATGCCGATTCCCGCCGCATGCGCCGGACGGTCCGCATCATGAACGGGACGACGATGATGAACAGCAGCACCGCCAGCGCGCTGCCGCGGCCGAAGTCGAAGAAGCGGAACGCCTCCGCGTACATGCGCGACGCCACCACGTCGGTGTCGAAGTTGCCGCTGGTCATGACGAACACGACGTCGAAGACCTTCAGCACCAGGAACAGGATCGTCGTGGACACGGTGAGCAGAGTGGCCCTGATGCGCGGGATCGTGATCCGGAAGAAGACCCTGACCTCGCCCGCGCCGTCGATGCGCGCAGCCTCAAGAAGCTCCTGGGGAACGCCCTTGACCGCCGCCGAAAGGATCACCATGGCGAATCCGGTCTGCAGCCAGATCATGATGAAGATCAGGAACAGGTTGTTGATCCACGGGATGCCGATCGCGTTCCAGGGGATCTGCGTCAGCCATGCCTGCGGCTCGCCGCCGAACGCGGTGACGATGGCGTTGAGCAGTCCGACCTGGTCGTAGCCGGCCGGCTGAAAGTAGTAGACGAAGCGCCAGATCACGCTGGCGCCGACGAATGATATCGCCATTGGCAGGAAGATCAGCGCCTTGACGACGCGCTCGACGACCGGACCCAGGCGGTCGATCAGGACCGCGATCAGCAGGCCCAGCACCACCGAGACGAACGGCACCAGCAGCACCCAGAGCAGGGTGTTGCGGAGCACCAGCAGCATCTCCGGGTCCGTGATGATGAAGAAGTAGTTCGCGAACCCGACGAACACCTGCGAGGTTCGGTCGAAGAAGCTGATCCAGATCGTGCGAACCGCCGGAAAGACGATGTAGATGCACAGGATCAGGATGGCGGGGCCGACGAACAGCCAGGGCCGCGTCGCCTCCCGCAGGCGGCGCGGCAGGGCTTCGACCACGCCGTTGCCGGCGTAGAACAGTCCCCAGACGCCGCCGATGCCGATGATCAGGGCGATCACGGCGATCAGCGCCTTCGGCGCCCGGCTGTCCCGCATGAACAGGAACGCCAGGAACAGGAGCGCCGCGACGAGCGCGAACAGCCCGGCGGCGCGGAGCAGCGCGGGGAGCGCGATCCGTTCGGGCCGTGTGCCTTCGGTCATCGCCGGAAGTGCGCACAACGCCGGCCGCGGGAGGTCATCCTGCGGCCGGCGCTGAAGCGCATGCTGCGGTTCAGGTCAGCGCGGGAACGATGCGTCGATCTTCGCGAGCACGGAGCCCAGCTCCTCGCCGCTGATGTAGTCGACCATGCCGGTCCAGAAGGTCCCGGCGCCGACCGCGCCCGGCATCAGATCCGAGCCGTCGAAGCGGAAGGTGTCGGCGTTCTGGATGATCTGGGCCGCCTTCTGATCGACGTAGGAACCGTGCCATTCGATCTTGGCGTCCTTGTGCGGAGCCACGAAGCCGCCGAAGCCGGCCCACACGCGCGTGGACTCGCCCGACGCCAGCCAGCGCATCACCGCCAGGGTGGCCGGATCGTCGTTGAAGGCGCTCAGGATGTCGCCGGCGCCAAGCGCGGCCCGGCCCTCTTCGGCATCGATCGGCGGCAGGTAAAAGACGTCGATGACCTCTCCGATCTGTTCCTGGGCGCTTTCCGGCAGAAAGCCGGCGATGAACGTGGCCTGCCGGTGCATGAGGGCGCGCGGCGGGTCCTGCACCAGCGGCGTGGCCGCGTCCCCGAACGGCACGGTCAGGATCGCGCTGCGGCCGCCCAGGACGAAGTCGTCCCGGAACCAGATGTCGCCCATGATCTCGATCGCCCGCCTTACCTCCGGCGAGTCGAACGGCAGCTCGCCGCGGGTCCAGGCGTCGTACTGCTCGGGCGTCGCCGTGCGCAGCAGGATGTCCTCGATCCAGTCGGTGGCGACCCAGCCGGTCGCCCCGGAGCTTTCGATGCCGATCGACCAAGGGACGTGGCCGTCGGCGGCCATCTGCTCGGAAAGCGCGACCAGCTCGTCCCAGGTCTCCGGGATCTCGTAGCCTTCGGCTTCGAACACCGGCTTGGCGTACCAGACCAGGCTCTTCAGCGAGGCCCGGTACCAGACGCCGGCGATCGCGCCGTCGACGCGTGACAGGTCGATCCAGGCGTCGGAGTACTGCTGCTGCAGGTAGTCCATGCTGAACGACTCGGAGAGGTCGACGATGAAGCCGCGCCGTACCATGTCGGCCATCAGGCCGGGCTGCGGGAAGGCCGCGATGTCGGGCGGATCGCCGCCCTCGGCGCGGATCACCACCAGCGACTCGAAGTCGCCGGATCCTTCGTAGACGATGTCGATGCCGGTCTGTTCCTCGAACGGCGCCATGCTGGCGTCGAAGCGCTCGGCGTCCACGTCGACGAAGGCGCCGAAGACGTTGACCGTGGCCCCGGACAGGTCCTGGCCGTCGGTCCAGGGGTTGTCGGCGGCGGCGGAGGCCATCGAGGTCTCCTCCTCACCGGTGGCGAACAGCGGCGCGGCCGAGATGGCGCAGAGCGCCGCTGCGATGAGCAACATGCGTGCTCGATTCATGTGTAATCCTCCTCGATGAACACTCCTTCAAAAGTGGAGACAGGCTCCTGTCGCCGTCAAACCGGCAGCTACGGCGGCGCGCGCTACCAGAGCCGCAGCAGCTCGGCAGAGGTGGTCATGTCCAGGCCGATCGCCCGGAACTGCCGCAGCGCGGCCCTGTGGCCGTCGGGCCGGGGAGAGCGCAGGCAGTCCTCGACCATCACCAGGTAGTAGTCGAGGCCGTTGCCGTCCCAGGCGGTCGCCTCCACGCACCAGTCGGTCGAGCAGCCGGCCACGACGACGGTCTCGCGCTGCAGGGTGCGCAGTAGCAGATCGAAGTCCGTGCCCTTGAAGGCGCTGCCGCGGTCCTTGGGGATGACGACGTCCTGCGGCTGAGGCTCCAGGCGAGGGTGCACGCGCATGCGGTCCGAGGCTGGCTCGAAACGGGTCAGCAGTTCGTCGACCGGGTGTCCGAGGTTGATCAGGGCGCGCAGGTAGGCGGCGGAGAAGTTGCGCAGGCCCGGGCCCCTGAAGTTGTAGAAGTAGAACACCGGCAGGCCGGCATCACGGGCGGCCCGCGTGAGCTGCTTCACCCTCTCCAGGATGACGCGGTCGGGTCCGTCGTCCCACATCGACGAGTTCTCGATGTCGATCACGGCAAGCGCCGCGCGGCTCGGATCGACCACCTCGGCCAGGGTCTCGCAGACTCGTTTCCCGTCGATCGTCACCATGAGCGATGTTCCATGATCGGCAACGATAGCGCGCAGGCATCGGGCGTCAACGCGCGCGGCCGGCGCATCGGGTATGCTCGCCCCGTCATGGACCGGATGCGTTTCAAGGATCACTTCACGGGACCCATCTGCTCGATCAACACGCCGTTTCGCAAGGACGGCGCCATCGACTACGACGGCCTGCGCCGCTTCGTCGACGCCGCCATCGCCGGCGGGGCGCGCACGGTCCTGTTCACGCCCGGCGACAGCCTCTACGCGGTGCTGTCGGAGCAGGAGATCGCCGACCTCACCAGGGCGACGCGCGAGCACGTCGGCAGCCGGGCGATGTTTCTGGCCGCCGCGGGGCCGTGGTGGCAGGATCAGGCGGTCGCATTCGCCCGCTACGCGGCCGGGATCGGCGCCGACGGCGTGCTGGCCTCCCCGCCGTACCGGGGCGTCACGGTGCGCGACTGCGCCGACTACTTTCTGGCCGTCTCGCGCGAGCTGCCGACGGTGATCCTGAGCGCCACGCTGGCGCCGCTCGGACTCGGCGGCGCGCTGGAGGCGGTGCGGCTGCTGCTGGCCGAGGGCGAGCGCATCGTCGGCTTCAAGGAAGACTACGGCCCGGAGTTCGCGCGGCCGGCCTGCCTGCTCTCGCAGGGGACGTGGAGCAACTTCGCCGGCGGCCAGAAGCAGACCCACCTGGACATGCACCCGTACGGATGCGCCGGCTACATGTCGGTGCAAGTGGTCTTCAAGCCCGCGATCGCCCGCGCCTACTGGGACGCCGTCGAGCGCGGCGACCTGACGGCTGCCGCGGCGATCATCCGCGACTACGACATGCCGATGTTCGACCTGCTGGGCGCCGCATCGCCGGCCGGCATCGATGCCGCCCAGCACGCCATGATGGAGTTGACGGGGATCGCGGGACGGTGGCGGCGGCCGCCGCTGTCCGACTACACCGACGAGGAACTGGAGCGGCTGCGCGCCGGGCTGCAGGAGTTGTCGCTGCTGTGAGGCGGAGGAAGAGGGAGAGCTGATGCGCATCCTGGACACGGGTCTGGTCTACGCCAATCCCAAGCCGCACCTGCACACCCGGCACGCCTTCCACCCGACGCTGGTCGATCTGGGCGGCGGCGAGCTGCTGTGCGGGCACGACGTGGGCGAGGCGGTGGAAGGTCTGGACTACCGCACTTGGCTCGCCAGGTCGCGGGACGGGGGCGCCACCTGGGAGCCGGAGGGGCCGCTGCTGCCCGACCGCTACGCGGACGGATACACCCACTCGGTCAGGCTGAGCGCCGCCGGCGGCGGTCTGGTCGGGTTCGGGGCGCTGCACCGGCGCGACGATCCGGCCGAGGGGATCGTCAACCACGCCACGCTGGGCATGGTGCCGATGGACCTGATCCTGGTCCGCTCCGATGACCGCGGAGCGAGCTGGAGCGACCCGGAGATCATCGACACGCCGCTGACCGGCCCCGCGTTCGAGATCTGCCACGCGGTGGTGGAGTTGCACGACGGCCGCTGGCTGGCGCCGACGGCAACCTGGGCCGGGTGGGACGGGGAGCGTCCGGAGGGTGCCAAGACCGTGGTGCTGGAGAGCGACGACGGCGGGCGCACGTGGCCGCGGCACGCGGTGATGTTCGACGGCACCGCCGAGGGCGTGGAGCACTGGGAAGTGTCGGTGGTGGCGCTGGGCGGCGACCGGGTGCTGGCGGTGAGCTGGGTGTGCCACACCGAGTCCGGCTCCCATCGGCCGAACCGGTACGCGTTGAGCGGCGACGGCGGGCGCAGCTTCGGGCCGCCGGCCGAGCTGGGCCTGCGCGGGCAGACCTGCAAGGCGCTCGCGCTGCGCGACGGCCGGGTGCTGTTCGTCTACCGCCGCATCGACCCTCCGGGGCTGTGGGCGGTGCCGGGCACCCTGAACGGAGGCGGCTGGCGGCACGGGGAGCATCTCCTGCTCTGGAACGGCGGCCTGGCCGACTCGGGGATGACCGGCTCCGGCGGCGCATCGGACGAACTTGCGGCGCTGAAGTTCGGCTTCCCGCAGATGCTCGACCTCGGCGGCGAGGTGCTGGTCGCGTTCTGGTGTTTCGAGGACTGGTCGACCCGCATCCGCTGGATCAGGCTGGACGTGTCAGCCTGAGTCCTCCATGGCGCCGCCTTCGGTGAGCGCTATGCGGTGGTCACCAAGTCGTACTCGCGCACCAGCACGTCCGCCGGAAGCCCCCACGCCCGCGACAGCGTCCGTATCATTGCCAGCGTGAGAGGGCGCCGACGGCGCATCACCTCGGATGCGTGTGACTGGGATCCGATCAGCTTCGCGAGGTCTTTCTGACGGAGACCGCGCGCTTCCATGACATGCTCGATCGCCGAGACAGGGTCAGGCGCCTCTATCGGCCAGTGCTTGGCTTCGTAAGCCTCCACCAGAGTCACGAGCACTTCCAGTTCGTCGCTTTCCGTAGTGTCGGGCTCAGCGCCCATGAGTCTGTCGATGGCGGTCAATGCCATATTGTAGTCTGCTTCGCTCTTGATCGGCTTGATATTCTCAAGTGTTCTCATGTCGAGCTCCTTACACCTCGGACGCATTGACATCGTTGTACTCCGTATGAGTGCCTACGAACCGCACGTACGCGATTCGCTTCGTGAAGTCAAACCGAACGATAAGTCGGTACTTGTTCCCGCCAATGTTGAACACGATCCGGTCGTTCCCGACGATGCTGGCGGTCCTGTACATTTGCTTTACGTCCATCGGTGACGACCATTCGGCTTTCGACGCGATCGCGTACCAGGACTTCAGCGGCTGTTCCGCTCTGGGTTCCTGCTCCCAATACTTCCGCAAGGTCCGCTTCGCGATGACGCGCACGGCGACATGCATAGAACATCCCCATTCGGGATGTCAAGAGCGCGGCGGATAAGGCGAATGACGATGACGTCAGGCTCAATCTTCCATGGCGCCGCCGTCGGTGAGGGTGTGCCAGAACACGACGTCGGCCTGGTGCACGATGCTCACGTGCAGGGAGCGCTGCACCAGCTCGCCCTCGCCGGAATGGCAGCCGGCGGCGTGGCATACCTCCTCGGGGAGTCCCACGGTCAGGCAGACGTGGACGCCGTACAGGGTGTGGCGGAGCGCCGGCCGGCCGGTGCCGACGGTGTCGGCGCGCCAGCGCCGCTGGTTGTCCGGGTCGAACTCGAACGGCTTGCCCACGTCGTGGCAGAGCGCGCACGCGGCCAGCAGGTCGCGGTCGATCGGCAGCTCCGGGAACCGGCCCTTCATCTCGTCGCCCATCGCCAGCGCGAGGCGCGTCACCCCGCGGATGTGGTCGAGCTGCGTGCCGCGCTTCATGCGGGGCGAGTCGGGCACGCCGGAGCCGCGGATCTCGTCGATGGCGTTGAACGAGCTGTGCGCGAGCGCGTACGCCCAGGCGCGCGCCACCTTGTCGCGCAGGCCGGCGTCGGCGATCTCGGCGAGCTCCGGCAGGCTGGCCGTCACGGTCTGAAGGAGAGGGTCGTCCGTAGCGCTCATCGGGATGCCGCCTGCGCCTGTTCCAGCTTCTGCCGTTCTTCCCGTTCCTTGACCGCGCCGATGCCCCGGTACTCGAAACGCGGCTTGGCGCCGGTGACCTCGATGATCTGGTAGTCGCGAGGCGACTCCTCCCACGCGGACTGGCACTCGAAGCCCCAGAGCCGGCGCAGCGTGGGCGAAGCCGCCTCGACTATGTCGCGCGGGATCGAGCGGGTGTGGTCGCAGAACGGCTTCATCCGCGCGCGGCAGTGGAAGTTCAGCACGGCGTACCGCGCCTCGCCCGTGTTGTTGGGCGCACCGCCGTGCATCAACCGGCCGTCGTACACCAGGCAGGCGCCCGGCTTGCAGATGAACTGGCGCTCGTCCTCGGCGGGGATCTTCTTCGAGTCAAGATCCTTGACGTGCGATCCCGGCACGAAGCGGGTGGCGCCGCTCTCCGCCGTGAACTCGGACAGCGCGAACAGGGACTGCGCGAAGGTGGGCACCACCGCGTGCACCTTGTAGGGAGGGTTCGGCATGAAGTCGTCGCCGTCACGGTGCAGCCCCTGCGCCTTCATTCCCGGCATCGGCGAGCGCGCCCCGGAGTCGCACAGGATGTAGTCGTCGCCAAGCAGGTACGCCAGGCAGGCCATCACGCGCGGCACCTGCAGCATCTCCCGGAACACCTCGGCGCGCGCGGTCAGGTTGTGGGTGCGCAGGGTGCCGGGCTCGTGCTCGGTGGCACTCACTTCCTGGTAGGTGATGGCGATCTCCCGGATCGCTTCGTCGACCTGGCGGGGCGTGAGTGTGTCCTCGAGAATCGTGTAGCCGTGCTCGTCCAGGTCCTCGAAGTGCCTGAGCATCGCCGGGTCGGTCTTCAGGTCCTGCAACTCGGTGGAGATGTCCGTCGCCATGGTCGCAACGTAACACGCAGGTGGACGGCTTGCGACGGATTCGCACCCGGAAGTACCGTGTACGGCATGGCACAGCTCCGGCACTTGGCACTGCGCTGCGGCGACATGGAGCGCTCGCGCAATTTCTATGAGACCGTGTTCGGCTGGCGGTTCGTGGGCTACCGGCCCAGCAGGCGCGCGTTGGACCTCAGCGACGGCACGCTCAACGTCACGCTGATCGACCAGGACCCGACCGACCGCCGCCAGTACGAGGAGGGCGAGGAGTTCATCCACTTCGGCATCGTCGTCGACGACCTGGGCGCGGTGTGGCAGCGGCTGCACGAGCTGGGAGTGTCGTTCTCGAAGGAGAGCGTCAAGGAGCGCAAGCCGATCGATCCCACCCAGCCGCCGCCGGTCTCGTTCAAGGTGCTCGATCCCGACGGCAACGTGGTCGACATCACCTCCAACCGCAGCGAATGGGTCGGGGTACGGCTGGACGACTGAGGGCTACTCGACGGCGAGGGACTCGGATAGCCACCGCCAGACCGGAAGCAGCCGTACCCGTCCCCGCATCCCGTACCACCCCACGTCCTGCTCGCTGTCGGCATCGGCCGTGAGCACGAGCAGCCGGTCACAGGCGAGGTCCCGTCCCGCCTGGAGGAGGGCGCGGATCTCGCGTGCCCGGGTCTCCGGCGCGGTCATGTCCCAGCAGACCTGGATGAGCTGCGTTACGCGGAGCTCCTCCTTCACGACGAAGTCCACTTCCCGCTGCCGGGCGTCCTTCCAGTAGAAGACCTGCCACACTCCGTCCAGCGCACGCTTGTGCAGCGCGACGGCGACCACGTTCTCCGCCAGCCGGCCCAGGTCGGGGCTGAAACGCGTGGCGCGGGCGGTCACCAGGCCGTTGTCGATGCAGTAGATCTTGCGGTTGGCGGTGGCCTGCTCCCTGGCCTTGAACGAGAAGCGAGGGAGCGAGAAGAACAGGAACGCCTCCTCCAGGTGGGCGATGTACCTGGCTACCGTCTGGACGCCCCGGCAGCGCGTCACCGTGGTCAGGCGGTTCAGCGAGTACTCCCGGCCGACGTTGGCCAGCAGGTAACCGGCCAGGTCCTCGATCCCGGCCACCGATCGGATGCGACGGCGCCGGACGATGTCCTTGTAGAGGACGGAGTCCCACAGCGTGCGGAGGTAGAAGCTGCGGTCCACGGCACCCAGCAACGGCTCCGGGTAGCCGCCGTCCCGGGCATACCGGTGGAGGGCTTCTGCCCTCTCCGACCTGGTGCGCACGGCAGGATCGGCGCTCAGAGACTCGGCGAACGAAAAGGGAAAGAGGACGATGGGAAGGTGCCGGCCGGTCAGGTGCGTGGCCAGCTCGCCGCTCAGCAGATGCGCATTGCTGCCGGTCAACAGCAGCCGATACCCCTGACGCTGCAGGCGATTCACGAAGAGCTCCCACTTCGGCAGGTTCTGGATCTCGTCGAGCAGCAGATGCCGGGGATTCCCGTACACGGCGTTGACGGCGGCCAGGAGCCGGTCGTAGTCCTGCACCTCCACGAGCCGCTCATCGTCGAAGTTGAGGTACCCTCCGGAGGAGGCCTGCGCCAGCAGGTGCATTGCAAGAAAGGACTTCCCGCAGCGGCGCGGACCGGTGATCACCTTGATCAGGTCGTCGTCGCCGTACGGAACACCGAGATGGCGCTCGATATACCGCTCGCTCAGCCTGGACTGCAGTTCCCGTCTCTGGACCTCGACCGTGTCATGGAGCATCGAAAACTCGGCGTGTCGCTGCACTTCTTGCATCATAATACACAAAACTTGCAAGTTTCACGTACTATGACGGAGGGCGACGTCTAACTGGATCGAATCGTGCCGTCCCGGTCAACGGGGATCGGCTCGGCCGCCGGGGTGGCGCCGGGCTCGGGCATCGGCATCGGTTCCAGCGAGGCGCCGCTTGGTTCCGAGCCCGTTGGGCGGCGGACCGCGCGGGCCATGGGCACGTAGGCGATTCCCAGGTGAGGGGTTTCGATGCGCCGGCCGCCGCGGTGATGGGAGATCATCGCCGCCTCCAGCACGCCGGTGGTGAGCAGCGTCCGCTCCACCGGACTCTGCGGCCGGCCGGACAGCAGGAAGTCCTCGACGCCCAGGCCGAAGTAGCTGAAGTGGGCGTGGTTGGGGCCGCCGTCGCCGTGATACTCGCAGGCGTCGATACGTCCTCCGCGCCGGCCGGCGTAGGCGAACTTGGTGACGTAGCCGTCGTCGCCGAGCATCAGCACCGTGCCGCGCAGTCCGTCGGCATATTCGAGCAGGAATACATGAGGATCGCTCACGTGCTCCCGCGCCAGCCGGTCGGGTCCCGGGTTCGTCGCCGCCAGCGCCGCATCCGCCAGGTCGGTGGGCCAGCGGCCCGCGTCGGCCGCCCGCCACACCTCATCGCCTGACAGGCAGGTCACGGCGGCAACTCCGGTCTCGCCGCCCGCGCGGCGCTCCACCTGGCACTGCAGGGACTCCAGAGCGTGGAACCCGTAGCGCTCCAGCATGTGGAACCCGGTGGCGAGCGCCTCGCCGAGCGGAGCGCCGAGCGGATGCTCGAAGTTCGGCCGCCGCCAGTGGACGGGAAGCGAGGAGCCTGCCCAGAGCGGCACGCGCAGCTCGCGCGCGGTGTCGTACATCCAACGCGCGTCCGCCCATCGGTAGGACAGGTGCTTGTCGACGAACACCGGGACAGGCCGGCCGTGCTCGGCGAGCACCGCGCAGACCTGCTCGAAGAGCCAGCGGCGGGGAAGCATCTCCTGCCCCAGGGCGGTGCGCGGGTAGTCGCCGTGCTCGCCGATCAGCAGCACCCCGTCCACGGCCAGCTCGCCGGTGCCCAGGGTCAGGGCGGCGGGAATGCTCTGGTACACCGGCACGCCGTGTTGGCGGGCGAGCTGCAGCCCGACGTCGTTCCGGTGGATCTGATCGAGGTAGAGCGACGCGACACGTGTGCGCGGCGGGATCAGTCCTTCGTCGGTGGGAAAGCCGGTGAGGAACTTGGCCGCCAGGACGCCCGCGTGGCTGTTCGGGAAGAACGTGGTCGCGATCGCGGCGATACGAGCCGATCCTGCCATCGGTGCATTCAGAGCGTAGCAGAGGGCGAGCGGGACGGGCAGACCAGCGTTCTCCGCTCACGGCACCGGCGGCGCTTCGCAGGTGGAGGACAAGGTACAGTGCATCGTGGACGGCGTTCTCGGTAAGAGCGAGCACCGGCGGTGTCCCGCAAGCATGCGGCGATGACGACCTGGGGCATCCTCATCGCCTTTGCCCACGCCGTGAGCTGGGGCGCCACCAGCGTCCTGCTGCGCCACTTGTCGCTGCGGCTGGATGTGTTCGTGCTCAACGGTCTGCGCGCCTTGCTGGGAGCCGCGGTGGTGGTGGCCTGGTTCCTGGCAGCCGGCGCTCCCGGCGGCACGACGCTCACGTCCGGGAAGATGCTGATAATCGTGGCCTCCATCGTGGTGGGTGGGCTGCTCGGAGACACCTGCAATGTGGTGGCGCTGCGGCTCATCGGCGTATCCCGCGCCGTGCCCCTGACCAGCAGCTTCCCGGTCTTCACCGTGCTGTTCGCGTTCCTGCTGTGGGGCGATACACCGTCACCACTGGCGATCCTCGGCGCCTTGCTGGTCGTGGGGGGTGCAGCGTTGCTGTCGTCGTCCGAACGCGATGCGGGACCGGCGCGGCCACGAGAGGGCGGATCGGCGGTCCGGGCCGAGGTGGCGCGTCGACACCGCTCCCTGGGACTGCTGCTCGCCGCTGCCACGGCCGCTGCCTGGGGGCTTGAGACGGTCTTGACCGCCATCGCCGCCGAGGGCACGACCACCTTGGCCGTGAACGCGGTGCGCGTGCCGGCCGCCGCGCTCCTCTCGCTCACCGCCGCGCTGCGGCGCCCGGGTGCCTTCGACGCCGCGCAAAGGGCGCTCCGCAACCGCAGCACGATGTGGGGACTCATCCTGGCGAGTCTGCTGGGTTGGGTGGTCGGCAGCACGCTTTACGTGGAGTCGATCAAGCTGGTGGGTGTAACACTCACGGCCACCATCGGTGCCACGGCACCGCTCTACGCCGCGCCTCTGAGCGCGCTGCTGCTGCGGGAACCGCCGAGTGCGCTGACCGCCGTCGGCACACTGCTGGCGGTGGCCGGCGTGATCCTGGTGATCGCCATCTGAAGGCCGGTCGGCCCGGCACGCGGGCTCAGTTTCCGGTTGGCCTGCGGGCCAGTGTTCGGTACAGCTCGTCGGTCACCGCATGGGCGCCGCCGGTGACCAGCCCGGCGTCGCGCAGGATGGCGGCCAGCGCGCGGTAGGAGATCCCCGTGTCCCCGCGCTCGGGGCTCCATTGCATGATGATGACGCGTCCGTCTGGCCTCAGCAGGCGCCGGAGGTCGCAGGCGACCGCCACCCGGTCCTCGCGCTTCGCGTGGTAGTGCATGATCTGCACGCAGAGGATGAAGTCCGCCACGCCGTCGGGCAGCGCCGCCCGCACGCCGTCCGACGAGCCGGGACGGACGTTGGCGAGGCCGGCCTCCGCCGCCCGCCTGCGCGCCAGCTCGACCATGCGCGGCTCAAGGTCGACCGCGTAGACCGTCCCTCCGGACCCCACCAGGCTGGCTGCGGCCAGTGTGAAGAGGCCCGGTCCGCAACCGTAGTCCACCACGGTGGAGCCTGCCGTCACGCCGAGCTCGCCGAGCATCGGTCCGGGATCTGCCGCACCAAACCGCTTCTCGCCATCCAGCAGGTTGGCGACCCACTCCTCGGTGTAGCGTTTGCGCGCGGACGGGTCCGTCACAGGGTGCTACCTGACTTCATGGTCGGTGGAGCCAGCATGCAGGCAGGCGCCGGTCGCGTCCATGGGTGTCGTGTCGCGCTCGGGTTGACGCGGCCGGGGCGCGGGTCCTCAATAGCGGAGTGGGCATGTTCCAGGTCGGTGTGACGGTTGGCAACGTGCAGGACGCCGCCCGGAGCTTCACCGAGCGCTTCTGGGTCGATCCGGGGGCACTCTACACGTTCGTACCGGAGGACCGGTTGCACGCGATCGGCTTCGCGCCCTTGCGGAGCCGAGAACTGCTCCTGGCCGACGGCCGCCGCGACCGTCGCCTCATGGGCGAGGCGAAGCTGGCGATCGAGGGTCTCGAAGACGCCCTGACCTGCCAGATCATTTTCGCTCCGGCGGGTTCGCTGTGCCTGCTGGGGGCGACGGCGTTGGAAGCATTCGGCGTGGACGTCGATCCGGTCTCCAGGAGGCTGAAACCCATCCTCGCCATCATCGGCGGTTTCATCGCCAGCAGGCCTCCGGAGACGGACGAACCAGTCGCCTGACGGACTTCACCCGCATGCCGCAGGACTTCAGGGCGGCCGGCTTGCATCGGCTGCGGGACGGGACGACCGTCACGCTGCGCGGGGTTCTGGCTGCCGACGCCGACCGGTTCGTCGAGTACTTCGACGGGCTGTCCGAGCGCAGCCGCCACTTCTTTCGTCCGTTCGCGTTCGAGCGGGCGAGCGCCGAAGCGGTCACCTCCGACCTCGATTCGGAGGACTCGTTCAGGATCGTCGCCACCGCCGAGCGCGGCCGACGGGAAGCGATCGTCGGCTACGCGTGGCTCCAGGATCTGGGCGGGCCCGACGTGCCCATGCTCGGCATCGGGCTCATCGACGCCTACCACGAGCGCGGCATCGGCCGGCTGCTGCTCCACGCCCTGCTCGACGTGGGCCGCGGAATGGGCCTTGAGGCGATCCGGCTGGGCGTCAACGACGACAATCCGCGCGCCATTCACGTCTACGAATCGGTCGGCTTCCGGCACGATCCGTCCAAGCCGCCGCAGGACCGCGGCTCGCACCAGCAGATCTACATGATCTGCGATCTGTGAGTGGCGATCACGCCGTCGACGAACTCCCGTCCCGATTCGATCGGGGCGATGACGTTCTGGTTGAACCGGAACAAGAGGTGCCGCTCCGCCTTCTCGTCGCTGTAGGCGAGCATCTGCCCCGCCGCGCCACGCGCATGGCGGTCGGCGCGCTGCAGCGCCGCCCGGCAGCGGTCCAGGCGGTCGCCCGCGGACGCCGCATCGCGATCCAGCCGGGCCAGGTAGGCTCGATCCAGCTCGATCCGGGCCTCCTCGCACGAGCGCAGCACGTCGAAGTAGGCGGCGAAGTTCTCCGTCTTGAAGATCACGTAGTCCAGCTCGTTGCGTGACCCCGGAAGCACCCGCGGCCGTGCGGCTCGCAGCAGGCCGGCCACGGCCCGATACTGGGCGGCGCGACGCTGCCAGAGCAGGTCCGGGCGCAGCGCGCGGTCCTCTTCGTGGTGCGCGCCCACCGCGTTGCGGCGCCAGAACCAGAACGTTCCGGACTGGTCCCAGGACGCGGCGATGTCGCGTTCCAGATCCTCCCTGCTGACTTCCAGAGGCTCGCGCGCGTAGTCGACGTCCGTGCGCAGCCGGCACGGGGAGAACCCGTGGAACGACACGAAGATCTCGCTGCGGCCCCACCAGACCAGCGCGCGTTCGTGCTCCTCAAGCAGCAGGTACGCCTCGACGAGCTGATCGGCGGCATCCCGCCCGTAGAGGCGTTCGAGGTAGGCAGTGTAGAAGGACTCGCAGTCCAGGTCGGGAGCCCAGCAGCCGTCGGCGAGGAAGCGGGTCGTGCACTCCTGTCCCCGCTCCTTGCCGAGCTGGCCGATGATCCCGGTCGCCCCGAACCGTTCGGCGCCGGAGACGATCTGGTCGCGGTCGAACATGGTTGCGTGCATCTGCATGTGCAGCTCGCAGCCGTCGTCGACGATGCGCGGCACCACCACGAGGTCGCGGCCGGGCATGCCCTCGTATCGCTCCATGAGGGGTCCGGCGTTGCCGCAGTTCTCCATGTTCGCGATCCACGCGTCCGGGGGCAGCACGGCGTCGAGCGCACGCATCAGGTAGCCGCGGAAGAGAACGCCCACGCCGATCTGAGCCTCCGGGTGATGGCGTTTCAGGCGCCGGATCAGCTCCGCGGCCAGGTACATCTGCAGCGCGTCGCACTCCAGGTCGCGGGGCGTCCGGGGGATCAGGTTGCCCGTGGCGTGGATCTCCTCCAGGGAAGGGATGTGCTCCAGAATCGCCGCCGAATCACCGAGCAGTGCCCGCGTGCGCGGGTCGTCGAAGTCCGGGCTGTGCTCCGGCGCCCAGAAGCCGTAGGAATCGGCCTCGGGGTAGGTCTCGATGATCGCGCGCATGGCCAGCTCCCAGATGTCGAGCGCGGCCGGATCGCCGGGCGCCACCGCCACGCCGCAGTAGCGCTGGAAGCTGTAGCTCTCGCTGGGCGCCAGGCCGTGATCGACCTTGGCGCTCTGCGGGGCCAGGTTGGGCGGGACGAAGGGGAGCTCGCCGGTGACCAGCCGCACCTGCACCTGCCGCCGGTGCGCGTGGCGGATGATCTCGCGCAGGAACGGGATGGCGACGCGGTAGGCGTCCTCCTCCGACTGAACGTCGCGGAACTCGGGCGCGCACAGCCGTTCATGGTCGTAGCAGTCGGCGCCGATGCGCAGGTCGGCGCGCGTGCCGGTGGTCGTGTGCACGCTGCGGCCCCAGGACCGCGAGTCGTTGCCGATCGCCAGGTGTCCGGACTCGAGCGTGGTGGTGAGCTCGCCCTGCACGCCTCGGTAGGAGAGCCGGATCCAGGCAGCACCCATTCCCCACGCGAACTGCAGGACGTTCATCTTCAGCTTCGCGAGCTGGTCGATCAGGTGCCGGTACTCGTCGAGTCCCATGTACCAGGAGTAGCCGTGCCAGACGTGCACTCCCCGGTACTTCCTCGCGGGGTTGACCGCCAGGTCCAGGTCCGGCAGGTCGAGGGTAGGCTTGCGCTCGGGCACGACGTCGTTCGAGAGCTGGAACACGATGCCCAGCCGTTCCAGCAGCTCGTAGGCGGCGTACATGGTGCCCGCGGGGTCGATGCCGCCGGCGACGATCGTTGCGCGGCCGTCGAGCGCGACCGTCTTCAGCAGGTAGCCGCCTTCGGCCTGCAGCACCGTGAAGTCGACCGCGCCCCGATCGGCCAGCCGCCTCACCATGGCGTTGGCGTCCGGGCCACCGACCAGGATCAGGCTGGCCGGGCCGTGCTCGGCGTCCAGGGGCAGATCGGCGTCCGTGATGATCGGCAGCCGTCCGCCGCTGAGCCGCGCCAAGTGCGCCTGCAACTCCTCGGCCACGAAGCTGTGGACCTCGTCGGCACCCGCGCCCACGACCACCGCCCCGCGCGGGACCCCGTTCTCGAACAATCGGCTTTCCATGACGGTTAGAACCCCCGCAACTCGTCGAAGCGATCGGGCCACAGACCCATGAACACGGCATCGGCCAGGTAGGTGTTGCTGAACATCAGCACTCCCTCAAACATCGGCAGGTGGTCGGCGCCCCAGCTTCCGTGCAGGACGATGCCGCCCGGCGTGATGTAGAACTCCATCAGTTCACGGAGCGTGGCGTTGGCGACCTCGCGAAAGCGGTCTTCCAGCGACGGATCGGCCCGGCACACGCGCAGCATCGAATTGAGCGCCAGCACCGCCGAGCACACGTCGCGCGGGACGTGCGGCACGGCGGGGTCGCTCATGTCGTAGAACGGGATCAGGTCGTCAGGCAGGTGGGCGATCCAGTAGTCGGCGCAGCGCAGGTACGTTTCCAGAAAACGGCGCGCTCCGGTGGCCTCGAACGCCTGCGCGTAGCCCATCAGCATCCACCCTTGGCCGCGCGACCAGGCGGTGTCGGCCGAGTACGCCTGGTTGGAGTGGAACCCCAGCGGCTCGCCGGTGTGCTCGTCGAAACTCAGGCCGTGATGGGATGAGCCGTCCGCACGCTGGAATCCCAGGCGCAGGTAGGCGTCGCAGTGGCGGCGTGCCTGGTCGCTGAATCGCGGCTCGAATCGCCCGGCCCACCACAGGACCTCGAACCAGAAGCCCGACCAGTCGATGTGGGTGCAGCGTGCGGGCGTGTTCGCCGGAGCGTGCACGCTGTGGAACCGATGCTTGACGCCCTTGCCGGGAAAGACGGCTTCCGCCGGCGCTCCGGGGTGGCGGCCGAAGACCTCGTTCTGCGGATCGAAGAAACGGCTCATGGTGGCGGCGGCGCGCAACCCCTGCTGCTTGAGCTC
Organism: Spirochaetia bacterium; assembly: GCA_963662775.1. Taxonomy (GTDB): domain Bacteria; phylum Spirochaetota; class Spirochaetia; order SZUA-6; family Bin103; genus CATQHW01. The sequence goes on along the minus strand of OY759747.1, from coordinate 6,116,646 downwards.
CTCCGCGCCCGTGAGCTGGTAGCCCCAGACGGCACTCCGGTAGGCGGCGATGCCGCAGTGGCTGGAGAGGACCTCGGCCAGCGGGGAGAAGATCTGCGCGCCGCGTTGCGCGTACTGCCGGTACCGCGGGTCATCGGTCGCGGCATACAACAGCCACAGCAGGCCGACGGCGCCGTAGCCGTCGAAGCTGAAGGTGTCGGCGAACACGCTGCCGTTGTTCTGATTGAAGATCAGGTACTCGCCCGGCCCGGCGTCCGGCCACTCCCGGATGATGCTCTGCCCGCGTGACTGCAGGCGGCCCCAGGCCGTTTCAAGCAGCGCCCTGTCCACCAGTGCCATGGCGATCCTCCTGTGCGGCGCCGCGCTGCACCGCCGGCCGGCTCGAACGAAGGGCGATTATAGTGGAGGATGGGCGGGAGGCTTACCGTGTGAGAGACCTGTCGCTCGGCGAATCCGGGGATCTGAGTGTCGTGCTGGCCAACGGCCGCCAGCTTGCGCGCGCCGGCGACGGCCGCTGGCTGGCCATCACCGACGTCAAGCAGCGCGTGACCGGTAGGGCATCGGTGAGCCTGCGCGTCAGCGCCGGGGCAGTGCCTCTCGAAGACGAGCACTTCCGGGATCCGATCGAATTGGCCGGCAACCTGACCGCAGGCCTGCTCGGCGACCCGTCCGGGCCGGCCGATCAGGGCAGCATCGTCGTCGACCCCGGCGATGTCCTGCACGCCGTCTGGCGCCGCACTGCCCGCGACGGCACGGGGACGTTGTGGTACGCGCGTTGCCCGCTGGGCGCCGCCGACCCGGCCGACGGGGCGAGCTGGCGCGGGCCGGGCGACCGCGCCTGCCCCAGCCGTGTGGATCAGGAGGGACGGGGTCCGGCGAGTCTCGGCGACATCGTCGTCACTCGGGACGGATCGATCTGCATCGCCTACAGCCAGGGGGACATGGACGCGCGCCGCGTGGTGCTGGCTCGTCCCGCCGCGGGCGGCTGGCATCGCACCGTCATGACCGATCGTTGGGACTACGGCGACCCCGTGCTGGACGTGGACGAGGGCGGCACCCTTCACCTCGCCTACGGACCGGACCCTCGCGGCTACGCGGACAGGATCTGCTCGGTCGACTTCGGCGAGTTCGAGGAAGAGTTCCTGCGCGATCCGCGCCGGGTTGCCGAGCGCTACGGCGTCTACTACACGCAGAGCCGTGACGGCGATGCCTGGACCAGGGCCGACGGCCGAACCCCGGGGGCCGAGCTGATCGCGTACGCGAGCGACCACCCGACGATCGCCGCGTCGCGCGGCACGATCCTCATCGGCTACATGGCCCGCGGCAACTGGCCGGGCATGGTCGACCGGGTGTTCTACTCGTCATGGCGGAGCTCACCCGACGGCGCCGGTCGCTGGAAGATGCACGTCAATCTCAACCGGGACGAGTCGCAGGAGGTGGCCTCGCCGGTCGCGTTCGTCGACCGCTACGGCCAGCCTCGACTGGCATGGGTGAACCGGGACCGCCATCACGTCTTCATGAGCCGGTGGATGGGCGGGGGCATGTCCGCGCCGCAGGGCATCCGCTGGGCCTGGGAGCTGGCGCCGGCGCTGAGCGTGGAGAAACGGATGCCGGCGGACGGCGGCGTCCTCGGCCTGCTCTACCAGACGGCGGGAGGGGAGATCCGCTGCGGCCGTCTGGAGGTCCCGGCGATCGACCCGCGGCGGCAAGGCAACGTGCTGTTCCTGGACCTGTGGGAACTCGCCGAACGGCGACAGGTGGACCTGGTCGTGAACACCGCCAGGAAAGAGCCGCGAAACCCGGTGCTGCAGGGAGAGCCCGGCGCGTGGGACTCGCAGGCGATCTGCTACGGGACCGTCCTGCACGACGAGGGCCGCTACCGGATGTGGTACACGGCCCGCTCCGGCACGACGGACTGCGCCGTCTGCTGCTACGCGGAGAGCGCCGACGGCATTACCTGGGAGCGTCCCAACCTCGGCCTGTTCGAGTACCACGGCAGCACGGAAAACAACATCTGCGCCCTCGGCGAGATCCCGCCGCGGGAGCTGCCGATCCGCAGCGGCCGGCCGACGCCCAATCCCTCCGTCGTCAAGGACGAGCGCGAGCCGGACCCCGCCAGGCGCTACAAGATGATGCTCAACTCCCAGTACGTGCACGACGTCAAGCTGTTCTGCCTGCTGCTGTACTCGCCCGACGGCATCCGCTGGACGCCCGCGGATCCGCACCCGGAGGTCACCGGCCGCACCCCGTTCATGCGCGCCGAGCGGGGGACGGTCGAGCTGATGGAGGCCAACGCGTTCTTCTGCGACGAGCTGGAGCCCGACGCCACTCGCCGCTGGAAGGTGTACGGGCAGGCGGCCGGCCGCACCGGTCCGGGCGGCGAGGTACGCGTCGGCGTGGTCGCGCACAGCCCGGACGGAGAGCACTGGACCGTCGAATGGGACCGGCCGGTGCTCGACCCCCGCGGCGGCAGCTACGCGGGAGACCACCTGCTGAGCGTCTGGCCGTACCGGGAGTACTACCTGGGCGTCCCCGACGTGTGGCCGGAGAGCCGTTCCTGCGACGATGAGCTGACCGTCAGCCGCGACGGCTACCACTTCGTCCGCGTCGCCTGTGGCCAGAAGCTCATCGCACGCGGCGAGGTGGGCGAGTGGGACGCGCAGTTCGTCTCCAACGCCAACACGCTGGTCACCGCCGGCGACGAGATCCTCATCTACTACGCCGGCACCCGGCAGCCCAACCTGATCGGGCATCCCGCCACCCACTACGTGATCGAGGACTGCACCCACGGGCAGACGGGGCTGGCGCGCGTCCCGGTCGACGGCTGGACCTACCTGCGCGTGCGTCCGGACCGGTCGGCGGGCTCCGTGACCAGCAACCCGATCGACGCGGCTGCCCTCGCCGGGCTCGACCTGACCGTGAAGGCCGACCACCTGCGCCCGGGCCGCGACTACCTGCTGGCGGAGCTGATCCGGGAACCGGACGGCGCGGTGCTGCCGGGATTCTCCGCCGCGGACTGTACGCCGGTCGACACCGACGCCGCAGCCGCGGTCGTGCGTTGGCAGGGGAGGGGGACAGGCGAGGCCGCTGCGGGGGCGGCCGTCCGCATTCGCTTCCACCTCGTGGGCGACGGCGCCCGTTTTTACTGCTTCGGGTTCCAGCCGTCATGAGACGGGCGTCGTGATCCACATCGCGCTCGGAGCGCGGAGGCTCACGTTCAGTCCGGGCGCTGCCGCCAACTCGCTGATCCTGACCGGGGTCGCATTCGTGACGCTGTTCCCGTTCCTGTACATCCTGGCGGTCTCCCTGAGCGACCCGGCCGCCGTCACGCTGCGCGAGGTCGTGCTGTGGCCGGTGCGTCCGACCATGGAGACCTATGAGCGCGCCCTCGGTGACCCGCGCATCTGGACCGGTTTCAGGAACTCGATCCTGTACGCGAGCGTGAAGGTCACGCTGAGCGTGTCGCTGACCATGATGGCCGCCTACCCGCTGTCGCACCGCAAGTTCCGGTACCGCGGCTTCTTCATGCGCATGATCGTGTTCACAATGCTGTTTCAGGGCGGCTTGATCCCGCTGTACCTGGTGGTCCGCAATCTCGGGCTCATCGACACGATCTGGGCGATCGTGCTGCCCACGGCGATCTTCGCCTTCCACCTGATCCTGGCCAAGAGCTTCGTCCAGCAGCTCCCGTGGGAGCTCTGCGAGGCCGCACTGATCGACGGGGCGAACGAGATGAGCATCTTCGCGCGTGTGATCGTGCCGTTGTCCAAGCCGATCATCGCCACGCTCACCCTGTACTACGCCGTGGAGATATGGAACTCGTACTTCTATCCACTCCTGTTCCTGATCGATGCGAAGAAGTTCCCGCTGCAGGTGTATCTGCGCGAGCTGGTCCTGGGCGCCGAGCTGGCCGAGCTGCGCCTGGTCCAGGAGGGGGCCAGCCTGGACGCGCTCCTCCTCCGGCCGCTGCCGAGCCCGGAGGCGCTCAAGGCGGCGATCCTGGTGATCTCCACCGTGCCGATCCTGATCCTCTATCCCTTCCTGCAGCGCTACTTCGTCAAGGGCATCACCCTCGGCGGCGTGAAGGGTTGACGGCCGGGCCGCCCCGGTCCGCGGTTCACCGCTGCGACGCGTCGGACTCCGAAGTTACGGCGTCGCAGAACACCATCTCCCAGCCGTGGAACACCACCGCCAGGCCCACGAACCGCACCCCCGGAAACTGCCGCGCCAGCCGTTCGTCCGGCAGATAGCGCCGCAACTGCGCCGTCGCTTCGCCGACCGCCGCTGCCACCCGCGCCTCGTCCGCAGGCTCGCTGCGCTTCAGGTACTTCAACTCGACCAGATAGCCGACCCGCAGGTGCGGATAGCGCGCCACCAGCGGCTCCAGGCTGATGTCCGCATAGCCCTTGCCCAGCTCCGCCTCCGACCGAAACACGTAGTAGTCGGTCACGCTCAGATACGCGGCCAGGAACCCCTGCAGCACCTGCTCGCCGGCGATGTAGTCGCGGATCCCCGTCTGCTGCGCGATCGCTGAGCCTAGAAACTCCAGCGCCGGCCGCCACTCGCCTTCGTTGGCCATCCGCATCATCAACTGCTCGAACCGGAACAGGTCGACCCGGAACACCTCCACGTCGCGGTAGCCGTCGCGCAGGTAGCCGTACATCAACTGCTTCACGGTCTGGTTCGGAATCCCCAGCCGCGGCGCGCCGCGCACCACCTCGCGGATGCTCAGCAGCCCGAAGTAGTGCAGCAGCGACAGGAAGTTCTCCCTGTCGGTGAGCCGCTGTAGCGGAAAGCTCGGCTGGATGCGCAGCACGTCCTTCTGCCCCTCACCGATGACCTCCCGCAGCAGGTCGAAGTTGCCGTTGAGCTGCCTGCCCACCACCAGCAGGTGGCGCAGCTTGCCATAGTCGATGCGCACGTTGGTGTCGATCAGGTAGTCCGGCACGCCTCGGTTCGGGATCGAGTGCTTCAGGTAGTAGAGCACCATGTCGGTGTTGTAGAGGTCGGTGTCGGCTGCCTTGGCGAACCGATAGCCGTTGTACCATTCGCCCATCAGGGCCATGGCTTCATCGACGTCCTGGTCGAACACGCCGTGCTCCCGGTAGGTCTCCACCAGGCGCCGCACTTCCGCCTCGGTGAAGCCGACCATCTCGTTGAAGTCGGGTTCCAGGCTGATGTTGGTGCCGATGTTGAAGCCCGAGGTCACGTCGTCCATGGTGACCGGCGACACGCCGGTGATAAACAGCCGGTCGATGCCGCCGCCGCTGCGCGCCGTGCCGGACTTCAGCGTGGCGAAGAAGCTGCGGTAGAAGCCGCCGCCGTGGGTGAAGTCCTCGTACGCCTCCGCGCCGTGGTGCGCCAGCACGGTGTTGGCGAAGTTGTCGTACTCGTCGATCAGAACATACAGCGGGATGTCGTGGTCGCCCGCGTAGCGGAACAGCCGCCCGAGCTTGCCGGTGATGGACGGCGGCGCCAGGATGCGCTGCAGCGCCGCTTCGGGAAACAGGTCGGGATGGCGCTCCAGCGTTCCTTCCAGCTCCGTGTGGCAGTGGATCTCGAACTCCCGCTCCAGGGTTTCGAGCTTGTCGTTGACCGCAGAGAAGTCGAAGCGCAGGGTGACGTAGCGGCTGCGTTCGTCCGTCGGGCTCCGCCCGATGTCGGTGCCGGCAAAAGTGGCCTCGAAGTCGTCGGCCCAGAAACGGTCGTAGTAGTTCTCCAGCACCGACGCCCACAGCGACTTGCCGAAGCGCCGTGGCCGGATCAGGAACGCGTAGCGCTCGTCCTCCAGTCGCCGCAGGAAACCCGTCTTGTCGACGTATAGCCACCGCCTCAGGCGGATCCGCCTGAAGTCGGCCTCGCCGTAGGGAATGCGCGGGTAAGCAGGAGCCGTGTCCATCGCCGACGTGTCGATGATCACTTCGGCAGGCCACGCTCGTCGTAGAGCAGGTCGCCGTGCTCCACTGCGGAGGGCCCGGGACCAAGCAGGCTGGCGCAGCGCTGTCCGATGGCATGCAGGTCGCGGGCCACGGCGTCGGCGCCGCGGCGGCGCAGTTCGCGCTCCAGGCGATCTCTCAACGCAACGGTGATCGCCCCGGTCATGGTCTCGCCGGTCACACGGGCGAGCTCGCCTGCGAGCCGGCAGGTCTCCTCGTTCTTGATCTTGAGGCTCATCGCACGCCCCTCCTGCGAGGTATGTGACTCCAGTCTACCGTCCGTCGTGAGATGGACAAACCTGGTGGCTGGGCGCAGAGGCCGGTCAGGGCAGGGCCGGCAGGGCGCCCGCGCGCGGTTGACCGTCGCGGCGCGCCGGCAGTAGCGTGGGACCCTCAGCATCGCGCGACTGAAGCAGGTCAAGGAGGCCCACATGAAGCGGACGATCGCATCCATCGCCATTCTGGCGCTTGTCGCAGGGTTCGGACTCGCGGCTCCCACAGAGGAGAGCATGGCGGACGCCGGTCCCGTGACGATCACGATCGGATATCGCGCCCACCCGGACGACACCCTGGACTTCGAGCTTCCCTGGTACGTGGAGTGGCAGGAGAGGACCAATACCGAGATCGAGTTCATCGTGTTCCCGGCCGACACCTACGAGGAGAAGCGCAATCTGGTGCTGGCATCCGGTGACATCCCCGACATCGTCAGCGTCGAATCCGCCATCGCCAACACCTACGGCCCCGACGGCCTGTTTCAGGCGCTCGACGATCTGGCGCTGGAAGTGGTGCAGTCCCCCATGCTGCTCGACTATTACTCGGATCCCGCCAAGAACTACCACCACCGCGCGCCGGATGGACACCTGTACATGATCCCGCGCTTCAACGAGTTGGCCGGATCGCCGGAGAACGGCATCGCCTACCGCGTCGACGTCATGCAAGAGCTTGGCTTGACCGAGCCCGACAACATCGAGGGCTGGTACGAGGTGCTGAAGGCGGTCAAGGAGGGCCGGCCGGACCTGCTGCCGCTGAGCACCAACGCGGCGTGGTTCGAGGGCGGCTACCAGACGATGTTCGGCCCGTCCTTTGACATGGGCTTCGGGCTCTATCAGAACTACTGGGGCTTCCTGATCAGCGAGATGGACGCCGGCCAGGTGACGTTCCTGCCGGGAACCGACAACTACCGGCAGCTCATGGCGTTCATGAACCGGCTGCACGCGGAGGGACTGCTCGACCAGGAGTACATCACCAACAACTACAACGACTGGTGGAACGGCAAGGTGGCGGCCGGCAAGGAGTTCATGCAGCTCACCAACACGTGGCGCGCGAACGCCGCCAACATCACCGCCGAGAATGCCGGGGTCTCCGTCGACTACGACACGGCGGAGTTCCCGGTCAATCCGGCCACGGGAGAGCGCGCCATGACCCGCGTCGCCAACCCCTGGAGCGAATTCGCCATGGCGATCTCCGCCGAGTCGGACCACCAGCGCGAGGCGATGGCGTTGCTCGACTACTTCTATACGGACGAAGGGGCGGAGTTCTACGTGTACGGGATCGAGGGGGTGAGCTACGGCCGCGACGATGACGGCAACCCGACCGTGCACGGCTGGGACAACCGCCTGATCGGCACCAAGCGCTACGAGATCGGCTATCCCAGCATGTTCGTGAGCCCGATCTTCCTGTCGCGGTTCCTGCAGGGGCCGCGCGCGGTCCTGATGAAGGACCACTTCGAGCGTACCCTCCCGATCATGATCGCCTATCCCAGCCTGCAGACCAGCGGGCCGGAGTTCGAGGAGATGACCAACCTGTTCGCGGACCTGCAGACCTACGTACAGGAGTCCAGCAACAAGTTCATCACCGGCGATCTGTCGGTCGACTCGGACTGGGACGGCTACGTGGCGCAGCTCGAGCGCCTCGGCGCCGACCGCGGCACGGAGATCGTGCAGGGCTGGTACGAGAACTACCAGGCGTTCGTAGGAAACTGACCGGGAAATTCACCGGAAGGGGTCGGGTAGTGCGGCGACGTCCCGACCCCTTTCCTTTTTCCGGACCACCGACGGCGGAGGAGTTGGGCCGATGACGCGACTGGTCGACGCGCGTCCCGCAGGCCGCCGTGCCGACCGGCTGTTCGGGCGATTCTTCGCCGAGGTGAGCAGGAACCGATACCTGTTCCTGCTGCTGCTGCCGGCCATCGTCTACTTCGTCACCTTCCACTACCTGCCGATGATCGGCGTGATCATCGCCTTCCAGAAATACCGTGTGTCGCTGGGGTTCTTCCGCAGCCCCTGGGTCGGCCTGGAGCAGTTCAGGCAATTCTGGTCGTCCATCTACTCCTTCCGGCTCGTCAGAAACACGTTTCTGCTCAGCTTCTACAGTGTGCTGTTCGGCTTCCCGATCCCGATCATCTTCGCGATCGCTCTCAACGAGGTGCGCAGCAAGCTGCACAAGCGCTCCATCCAGACCGTCAGCTACCTGCCGTTCTTCATCTCGAACGTCATCGCCATCGGGATCGTCAACATGTTGGTGAATCCGCAGACGGGGGTCATCAACCTGATCCTGGAAGAAGTGTTCGGCCTCGCCAAGGTCTTCTTCCTGGTCGAGCCGGAGTACTTCCGCGGCATTTACGTGACCACGGTGATCTGGAAGAGCTTCGGCTTCACCGCGGTAATCTATCTTGCGGCGATCGCCGGCATCAGCCAGGAGCTGTTCGAGGCCGCCACGGTGGACGGCGCCTCCAAGCTGCAGCGGATCCGCCACGTCACCGTCCCGGGGATCAAGAACACGATGGTGGTGCTGTTGCTGATCGAGATCGGCAACATGATGAACGTCGGCTTCGAGCTGGTGTACCTGCTGTACAACCCGCTCACCTACGAGACCGCCGACGTGATCGCCACCTACGTCTACCGCAAGGGGATCGCCGCGTCGATCGGCCTGCCCAATCTCAGTTCTGCGGCGGCGGTGGGCCTGTTCAATTCCGTGGTCAACACCACGCTGCTGCTGTCCGCCAACGCCATCGCCCGGCGATGGCTCGGCTACAGCCTGTTCTAGGAGGATGTGATGAGCGACGCGATCCTGGTCGAGGATGGGATTCCGCGCGGTGCGATTCATGTGGACGCCGTGGCGGACGACTTCCATCGGTTCGTGGCGGGGGAGATCCAGCGCTACATCGAACGCCTGACCGGCGGCCGGCTGCCGATCGTCACGGAGCTCGATGCCGCGCCGGCGGGTGGCATGATCCTGGTCGGCGGGCCGCGGGCGAACGGCGCCGTGCGAGATCTGGTGGACCGGGGCGCGCTGGACCCCGGCGGACTGACGGCCGACGGGGCGTATCTGCTGAAGTCGGTGGAGCTCGACGGGCGCGGCTGCGTCGCGGCGGCCGGGCGTGACGACGCCGGCACGATGTACGCGGCGTACGAGCTCCTGGAGCGGCTGGGCGTGGTGTTCCAGCTCACCGGTGACATCGTGCCCGAGCGCCAGGCCGATCTGGAGTTGCCGGAGCTGGACGTGGCGGTGGCGCCCGCGCGGAAGTTCCGTGGCGTGCACGTGTGGCACGCCTACTCCTGGCACATGGGCATGGAGGATTACCGCCGCCTGATCGACCAGCTCGCCAAGTTGAAGATGAACGTCCTGCAGTTTTTCTGGGGGATGGGTGCGCCGTGGGTCGAGGTCTTCCATGACGGCGTACGCGGCGAACTGACCACCACGCCCGAGTCCGGCTACCTGGCGATCGGCAGGGACAGCCGCTCCTGGGGCCGCAGCGTGCACACCACGACCGGCACCCGTTCCGAGGTGCGCGTGGGCAGGGAGTGCTTCCCGCACGAGCGGCTGTGCGCGGAGGAGTTCCGGGACGTCGACTCCGAGGACGAGGCGTTTGCCGTCGCCGTCCCGTTCCTGCGTGAGATCATCCGCTACGCGCACCGGCGGTGCGTGCAGGTGTGGCTGGCTTCGGGCGAGCTGCCGTTCGTGGCGCCCAACCTGGCCCCGCAGAGCGCCAGGGTCGATCACGGGGTGGCGCCGAGCGAAAGCTACAGTTACCAGCGCTACTGCGGGGTGGCCGTGCCGACCGGTGACCCGGCCGCGCTGGACATCTGGGAACAGGCGTTGTGCGCGGTGATCGAGACCTATCCGGAGGCCGACGCTTACGGGGTCTGGGCACCCGAGCACAGCCCGGACTTCGACGACGATGAGGCTACCCGGGCGCTGCGGCAAGAGGCCATCGCGATCCGGGAGCACATGCCGTCGCTGGAGGAGATCCACGCGGGCGGCAACCTCATTCCCAAGACCGACAAGGACCTGGAGTTCGACGCCCTGCAGATGCACCTGGCGTCCGAGCTGATCGGCCGGGTGAAGCGGCGTTACCCCGACGCGCGGCTGGGCGTGTCGCTGCTGTTCCGCGGCTACCTGATGCGGGCGCTCGACCGTCTGCTGCCGAAGGACGTGTGGATCGCCAACATGGAGAACTGCGGCAACGCCGGCTCGCAGATGGACTACTACGGCGGCATGGCCGGGCGCGACCTGGTCGTCATCCCGCGCATCGTCGACGACGGCTGCGAGCTGCACATGCAGATGAACGCCACCATGTACGACCGGGACGAGATCGTCACCGGCGCCGAACGCGCAGGTGTGGCGGGGATCATCGGCCAGCTCGACAAGGAGCGCGGAGTCGAATGCAGCACCCGCTTCCTGGCCGACGGCTGCTGGAACGCCGGGATCGACATGGAGGCGTTTTACGCCGGCTACCTGGCGCGGCTCTACGGAGCGGGCGCGGCGCCGCTGGTGATCGAGGCGTACCGCCTCCTGGAGGAGCACGAACGCGACCTGGTGTGGTGGGGGCGGAGCGAGATCTTCGTCTCCTTCCACGACTTCTCGCCCTGCAAGCTGCGCACCGGCGTCGAGCTCCGCGACGGCCGGCCGGACATCGACCGCGCCGAGCTGGAGCGCGCCATCGAGGCGCCATGGGACGACGGCAGCTTCTGGTTTTGGCGCCGCGAGGCGGTCGGCGACCAGCACGACGGCGATCGGGCGCTGCGTCCGGACGTGCTTTGGCAGCGGCGTGCAGAGCAGTACCGTGCGGTGGTGGACCTGCTGCGGCAGGCACGGCCGCAGGTGCCGGCCGGCTCACTCGCCGAGCTGGACTACGTGATCTTCAAGACCGAGACCTTCGGGGCCTACTTCGACGTGCTGGAGGCCTGCGAGGAGGCGCGGATCGAGCTCGATCGGACCTGGCTGGCCCGCCTGGACGGCGATGAGGCCGCGGCCGGCGACCGGCTGGAGCGGTGCCGCGCCGCGTGTGAGCGCGCCGAGCGCGGCGCGCGCGCCGTGGCCGGACAGATGATCGCCTACGCGGACGACAAGACCGAGCGCCACCTGCTGTTCCGCTTCAACCAGAACGTGATCGCCTCCATCGAGGCCGGCCGCGCGTTCGTGGAGGGCATGATCGAAGGCTGACAGGTCACCTTGGCCGTCCCGTCGGGGAGCCTCCGATCACGGTGACCCGGATATCTGCAACTCGTCGGAAGTGCGCTTCGTCGGCAGGACCCACCATCACGCCGAAGCTCAACGCCCGCGCGGTCGCGGCGACTGCGATGTCGTTCTGGGGAAATCAGCGTTCCCTGCGCGGACAGCTCCGCGTAGATGTCTGCGTAGTGCTCGGCAATCTCCGCGGTGAACGGCTCGATGCCGGTCCGCAGTCGGACCGCTTCGAGATAGCTGCGACGCCGGGATGCTCGAGTTGCTGAGCCGGCCATCCGAACGCCGCTGAGCGCCTCGGCCCACACGACGGCCGGTACCACGAGCTCATCGTCCAAGGGAAGGTCCTGGGTGCGTCCTGCGGACTGCGCGCGCTCCAGCGCGATCAGTGCCGAGGTGTCGAGGACGAATCCCACGGGTTGTCCAAAGGCCGATCAGAGGCGTTCACTGACTCCAGGTCGGAGGCGAAGTCCTCGTCGACGGGAACGACCGCCAGCGCGTCCAGCAATTCGCGCAGCGTCGCCCTGCGTGCGCCGGCGATCGGTACCAGTTCGGCGACCGGCTTGTCGTTCTTGAGCAATACGTACACATCACCGGTGTGTCGGACGCGAGCCAGACACTCGCCGAGATTGCGTGCCGCCCAGGTGGTAGAGACCGGTATCTTCATTGCGGAAATGTGTAAAGTGCGGGTTTCTGCATGTCAACAAGCAGGGCGGTCAGCAGAGCTCGAAGGCGAAGAGAGTGGCGCAGCGCAGCCGGAAGCGGATCGTCAAGGGCTGAGCCGGGTCGCGGGCGATCTCGGCACGGCCGTTCCAGCGGATCGTGTGGTCGAGGGAGTCGCCCAGCACGGGATCGGCGTCGGCGAAGCTGTAGCCGGGCAGGGGCTGCCGGTCTGGGCCGGCAAGCTCGACCAGCACGTGCCCGGCGGCCCTGACGCGGGCGTTGAGGCGGAGCGCCGAGCCCGCGGCGATGAGCGGCAGCGTGGCAAAGGCACCCTCATCGTCCGCCCGGATGCCGCCCAGCCGCTCGCGCGTCCAGATCGCCAGCGCGTTCGTGCGCCAAAACGAATGGCGGTTGCGCGGGTACTTGTGGGGCTGCGGGTAGCCGCCGTAGGGGAGGGCGACCCGGTCCCCGCCGAGCGGAATCAGGTCGGTGCCGCCGAACACGCAGCCGGCGTCCCATGGCTCCGGGCCGGCGTCGAGGACGGAGCCGCCGGGGACTTCGTTCCAGACGATGCCGTCGGGGCTGGCGTACAGCAGCAGCTCGGAGGTGTCGTCGTGATGGTGGTACAGGGACGGGAACATCAGGTGCTGGTCCACCGTGCCCGGGTAGATGGTCTTGGAGTTGGTGTACCAGTCGTCGGAGGGGCGCCGCTCGCTGGTCGGCCAGACCAGCATCTCCGGCCCCGGCCAGCGGCGGAAGTCGTCGGTCTCCGCCCTGCCGATGCAGCGCCGGCCGTAGAACCAGTTGCAGCGCGCGTACCAGACGTACCGCTCCAGCCGCTGGTCGTAGTAGACGACGTTGGTGGTGTCGCTGTAGTGGATGACCAGCGGTCCCGGCAGCGCCGTCCAGGCGACTCCGTCCGGGGAAACGGCGCCCCACATGCCGGACAGGTGGCTCAGGTCGTTTCCCAGCGGGAAAAAGGCGTCGGGCCGCTCGCGCAGGAAGCGCTCGGCCACGGCGCGTCGCTCCTGCTCGGTTCCGGGAATGCCGCCGCGGAAGAACATCTTGAACCGCTCCGCGTCGGGTGCCGACGGGTCCAGGAAGATCTCGGTGCGCTCCAGGCCGGCGACGCCCGGCGCCGCGCTGAAGTCGAACGTGCACTCCGTGTCGCCGTGCCACTCGTGGCCGTCGGCGGATTCGGCGTAGTGGATGGGCCGCGTCGCCTCGTTCTTCCCGGTGGAGTACCAGGTGAGGTAGCGCCCGCCGGCATGAATGATCCGCCCGCCCGGCGCCGCCCCGGCCGGCAGCGGGTCGCTTTTGCGGGCCGGTTCGCGGACGATGCGGATGCCGTGCGGGGTGTCGCGCGGCACGAACCGGGCCGTGAACGGCGTGTCGGCGCGGTCCGGGTCCTTCCAGAGCCGGAGCTGCATGGGCGTCCCGTCCGGTTCGGCCCAGTACGGCCCGATCGCCCCCACCTCGCCTGGCAGCACGTACCGCCAGTCCAGGAACAGGTGCGGCCCCGGCGCAAGCCGCAATTCGTCGCCTTCCATCCACGGCGTCCCGGACCGCCGGGCTGCTGCCTTGGCTCTTGTACCGAGCGCGATCGGGTCGTCCATCATGCCACCTCGTCGAGCTGTCCTGCAGCCAGCATGGCCTCGGCGTACGGGGGCGGCAAGCCGCACGCAAGGCTGGACGGCAATCTCGTTATGAGATACGCAGAGTATGACCGGGGAACCTGGAAGGAGTAGCCGGATGATCTCAGAGTTGGAACGACTGTCCGCAGCATGGACACCGGTCAGCGAGGTCTTGTCCGTTCCCCACACCGAAGCCGAATACCGGCGGATCAGCACCCTTCTCGACCTCGTGGTCGACGAAGTAGGGGAGCATGATTCGCATCCCTTAGCCTCCATGATGGAGACGCTGGGTACCCTGGTTGAGGCATACGAGCGGGAACACGTCAGAGAGCTCCCGAGCAGTCCTGTCGCTGTCCTGCGGCTCCTGATGGATGAACATGGATTGAACCAATCCGATCTGCCGGAGATCGGCAGTCAGGGTGTCGTCTCGGAGATCCTTCGCGGGAGGCGGCAGCTCAACGTCCGCCAGGTGCGAGCGCTCAGCGAGCGGTTCGGCGTCTCCCCGGCGGTGTTCATCGCATAGAGACTCTACGGCCGGAGGCCGCCTGACTCTTTGACACCTCGCCCCCGCGATGCCAGCATCCCGCATCCCATCCACTCGCCTGCGGGCGAGCATCGAGAGGAGTACTCGTGAAGCGCATTCTGTTCGTGATCCCGCTACTGCTGCTGGCCGGCCTGTTCGCGACCGCCCAAGAACGGCCCGACAAGCTGGTCTACCTGACCCCCGCATGGGGCGCACCCTCCGACGAGGTCGTCGCTCTCTTCGAGGAGCGGTCCGGCATCGACCTGGAGGTCGCCACGGTAGACATCAACACCTCCCGCGACCGCGTGCTGACCGCGACGGCGGGCAGGACCAATCCCGCCGACGTGATCTTCGTGAGCGCGGACACCTTCGCCGCGTTTCAGAGCGCGGGAGCGATCCGTGCCCTGGACGACCTGGCTCCCGCCGACATGCTCGGCGGCCTTGCCGGCGTCGACCAGTTCGTGCTGGACGGCACCTTGTGGGCCGTGCCGCTCTACCAGCAGATGGTGATGATCGACTACGACACCACCTCGCTCGACGCGATCGGCATGACCGCCGCGGACATCGCCACCTGGGACGACTTCGAAGCGGCGATGCTGGCCATGAAGGAGCAGGGGCTGTACGAGTATCCCTACGCCGCCGGCATCCGCCCCTGGACCTGGTACCTGGTCGCGCTGTCCTCGGGGTCGGAGCTGTTCGACGCCGACAACGATCCCGTGTTCGACGACCCGTCCGATCCCGGCCATGCCGCGTTCGTGCGGGTGATCGAGTGGTTCGAGAAGGGCCTGATCTCCCCTGAGCGGCTGAGCTCGGCCAACCCCCATCCCAGCTTCTGGGCCGGGCAGGCCGCATTCCACCAGGCGTGGCAGGGAGCGCTGGGAATCGCCAACGACGCCGAACGCTCCGAGGTCGCGCCGAATGCCGACTACCTGCTGTTGCCCGAGCAGCACCACACGTGGCTGCTGCCCGCGGGCCTCACCGTCAGCGCGTTCACGGACTATCCGGAGGCCGCCATGGAGCTGGTCGAGTTCTTCGCCGGCCAGGAGATGCAGCAGTTCCTGTTCGATGCCAACGGCCTGTTCCCGGCGAGCACGGCGGTGTTCCAGGCGCTGGGCGATGCCGACGCCATCGACGGCTTCGAGGCGATGAACGAGCAGGCCAAGCACATCGTCACGATTCCGTACGACCAGCCGTGGTACATCGAGTTCGAGAAGGAAGCCGAGCAGCTCATGCTGCGCGCCGCACGCGGTGAGCAGGCGCCCGAGGACGCGCTGGCCGAGCTGGCGGCGTTCGCGCGCGAGTTGAAGGCGGACTACGAATAGCGGACACAGACAAGGCCGCTCGCGCGGCGCGCGGGCGACCGCGGGCCGGGCTTCAGGTGCTTGGAGCCCGGCTCTCTCGTGCCCTCGACCAGCCGCGCATACTGGCAGGCGCGGTGCTGGCGCCGACGCTGACCCTGGTGGTCGTGTTCGGCCACGTCCCCGCGCTCTCTTCCCTGCGGCTGGCCTTCACGCGCTACAACATCAAGCAGCCGGCCCGGCGCGGCTTCGTCGGACTGGACAACTTCATCTACGTCCTCACCGACGACGCCTTTCACGCCGCACTTGGGCGCGTGGCCTACTTCATGGCCACAGCCATCGTCGCCGTGCTGGTCATCGGGCTGGTCTTCGCACTGGTCCTCAACCGCGACTTCCGCGGGCGTGCCCTGCTGCGGACGGTCATCATCGTCCCGTGGGCCATCCCGCCGGTGGTGTCCGGGCACGCGTGGCGCTGGATCTTCAACGGCGAGTACGGCGCGCTGAACGGATTGCTGTTGCAAGCAGGCATCATCGGCGAGTACCGGTTCTGGCTCACCGAGCCGCTCACGGCGCTCTCCGCCGCGGTGCTGGTGTTCGTGTGGCGTTTCGTGCCCTTCGTGGCCGTGCTGTTCCTCGGCGCGCTGCAGACCATACCGGCCGAGCTGCATGAGAGCGCCGCCGTCGACGGCGCCGGCCCGCTGCGCCGCTTCCGGCATGTCACCGTGCCCGCGGTGACGACCATCGCCGCGATCGCCCTGGTCCTCACCGGCATCACGGCGTTCAACGTGTTCGACGAGATTTATGCGCTCACCGGCGCGCAGGAGATCACGCGCACGCCGATGATCTACAACTACGAAACGACGTTCGTGCGGGGCCGCTTCGGCAGGGGGGCGGCGATGGCTTATCTCTCCGGCCTGGTGCTGTTCGCCATGTCCATCGTCTACATGCGGCTGGCGCTCCGCGAGCGGGACGTGTAGGGGCCAGTGGCCGCCTCCTCGCTGTCGATCGCCGGCGCCCCGCCGGTCCGCCGTGTGCTGTCGCGCGGCCTGCTCTGGGCGCTGGTGGCGCTGATGGCGGCCTGGAGCCTGGGTCCGATCGTCTGGATCCTCATTTCCTCCATCTCGGTCCGGGCCGAGCTGTACTCGGTGCCGCCGCACTGGATCCCGCATGAACCGACCCTGGAGCCGTACCGGACGGTGCTGCTCGAGGGGGAGGGGTTCCGCGGCGCCGCCGGGCAGGCGGCGGCCGAGCTCATCCGCGCGGGGCTGATCAACTCGCTGATCATCAGCACGTCGACGACGCTGCTGGTGATGGCGCTGGCGCCGCTGCTGGGCTACGTGTTCGGCCGCATCGAGTTCCCCGGCCGCCGCGCCCTGTTCTACTTCGTGCTGGCGCTGATCGCGCTGCCCGGCTGGCCGATCATCATCGGCCTGTTTCCGATGATGTCGTCGCTGCGGCTCCTCGACACCCGGCTCGGGCTCGTCATCCTGCTGTTCACGTACCGGATCCCGTTCGAGATGTGGTTCATGACCGGTTACTTCCGCGCCGTGCCGGCGGAGATCGAGGACGCGGCCCGCGTCGACGGCTGCACCCGCCTGCAGGCGCTGTACCGGGTCACCATCCACATGGTCCGGCCCGGCATCGTCGCGGTCTCCATCATCTCGTTCCTGCACTCCTGGAACTTCTTCCTGGTGCCGCTGATCATGGCGTACACGCTGCGCTCCAAGCCGCTCACCGTCACGATCACGGAGTTCGTCGGCCAGTACTACGTGCACTGGGACCTGATGTCGGCGGCCACCATCCTGGCCATCATCCCGCCGGTGGTGATGGTGATCCTGTTTCAGCGGCACATCGTCCGCGGGCTGTCGGCGGGAGCCATCAAGTGAAGCCGGCGGTCCGGTTCGGCGCCGACGTGCTGCTGCATCGTCCCGAGGGCGCCGCGTTTCGGGAGCGATTGCGCGGGCGGCGCGTGGCGCTGCTGGCGCACCCGGCCAGCGTCGACGCCCGCCTGCGCCCGGTCTGGGAGCTGATCGGCGAGCTCCCGGACGTGCGGCTCACCGCGCTGCTGTCACCCCAGCACGGCTTCGCCGGCGAGAAGCAGGACGACATGGTGGAGAGCGCGGACGCGTACCACGCCGAGCTCGGCGTGCCGATCCTCAGCCTCTACGGCGAGACGCGCCGCCTGCGTCCGGAGTGGATCGACCGCTTCGACGTGCTGCTGTTCGATCTGCAGGACGTCGGCGTTCGTGTGTACACGTTCCTGACCACCCTGGGCTACCTGCTCGAAGACCTGGCCGGACGCGACGACCGCGAGCTGTGGGTGCTGGACCGGCCCAACCCGGCGGGCCGCAGCGTGGAGGGGCTGACGCTGCAGCGCGGCCAGGAGAGCTTCGTCGGCCTGGGGCCCCTGCCCATGCAGCACGGTCTGACCATGGGCGAGTGTGCGGACTGGTATCGCCGGTTCG
This sequence comes from Spirochaetia bacterium, assembly GCA_963662775.1. Classification (GTDB taxonomy): domain Bacteria; phylum Spirochaetota; class Spirochaetia; order SZUA-6; family Bin103; genus CATQHW01. The sequence goes on along the minus strand of OY759747.1, from coordinate 6,098,661 downwards.
CCGATCTGGACGTGCGGCTTGAGGTGGTGCCGATGCTCGGCTGGGACCCGCACGCGCCCTGGCCTTCGGAGCGCGTCTGGCTGCAGCCGAGTCCGAACATGCCGTCTCTATCGACGGCGCGCGCCTACCCCGGCACCGTGCTGCTGGAGGGCACGACGCTGAGCGAGGGCCGCGGCACCACGCGCCCGCTGTCGCTGGTCGGGCATCCGCGGGTCGACTGGCCGGCGGTGCGGCGGCTGCTCGAGGACCGCTGCCCGGAGTTGCTGTCCGGGCTGGTGCTGCGCGACGTCTGCTTCGAGCCGACCTTCCACAAGCACGCCGGACAGGCGTGCCCGGGCTTCGAGCTGGTGACCGCCGACCCCGTCTACGACCCGGTCCGGTGCCGTCCGTACCGGCTGATCGCCGCCATCCTCCGGGCCGTTCGGGAGCTCCATCCCGACCTGCCGCTGTGGCGGGACCCGCCCTACGAGTACGAGGCCGATCGCCTGCCGATCGACGTGATCGCCGGCGGCCCCGCCCTGCGTCGCTGGGCGGACGGTGCGGAGGGTGCATCGTGGGACGCCTGGGACGACCGGCTGCGGGCGGACGAGCAGGGGTGGGAGCGGCTTGCCGCTCCGTTCAGACGGTATTGATCGGCGCTCAGGATCCGCCGCGCGGCAGGGGCAGGTCGACTCGGTTGTGGCCGTTCTGCTGTGAGGCCAGGACTCCCAGCAGAATCTCCAGCGTCCAGCGCGCGTCGGTGCCGGGCGACACCAGGGCGCGGTCACCGCTGTCCAGCGCCGCCACCAACTCGTCGACCGCGGCGAGCTGGTTGACGTACAGGTAGTCGCCGGGCACCAGCTCCGCGGCGCGCAGCTCCCGGTGCATGCCAGTGCCGTCGCTGGTGAGGATCCGGCAGTGCTCGTTGTAGAACTCCACCCGGCCGCGCTCGCAGGTGATGCTCAGGATTCCGGCGTTGAACTCCGTCTTGTACGCGCTGTAGATCCCGCGGATGTCGTCTTCGAAGCCGATCAAGGCGGTGGCGTACGGGTCCTGGGCCGGGTCCTTGCCGCCGTCGCCCCGGTAGCGGTCGAAGTGGTCGAACCCGGGCTCGAGCTTCGCGGTGACCCAGCGCGGCTCCGCGCCGGCAAAGAAGCAGAGCAGGTCGATCATGTGGGTGCCGTTGCGGAACATCATCGCCCGCGGGCCGTAGTGCTCGACCGCCACGGTACGCACCGCGCCGAGGGAGCCTGCGGCCACCAGGCGCTGCGCTTCCGAGTGGGCCGCCCCCCAGCGGCGGGTGTGGTCGACCGACAGCAGCACGCCCTTGCGCGCGCAGGCCTCGATCATCCGGTCGGCGTCCTCCAGGGTGGTGGCGATCGGCTTCTCGCAGAAGATCGCCCGTGCCCCCGCTTCGGCCGCGGCGACGGTCAGGCCGGCGTGGACGTGGTCGCCGGTGACGACGCTGACGATGTCCGGCTGCTGCTCTGCCAGGAGCGTGGCGAAGTCGGTGTGGATGGCGACGTCGGGCACGTCCGGCCACGTCTCCCGGAACTCGTCCAGGGCCTCGGCGCGCAGGTCGCAGACCCCGACCAGCTCGGTGCGGGGGTGCTCGACGTAGCAGGAGACGTGGGAGCGGCCCATGGGCCGTCGCAGCCCGCCCGAGACGACGGGCGCGCGCCTCGCGCCGATGCCGGTGAGGCCGACGACCGCGGTCCGGTACGTTGTATTCGTCACGGTTGGAACTCCCTGCGGAATGTTGGTGCCGTTATCCGAAACGGCGTCACGTGATGTCCATGCCTTCGACGGCGCGGGCGATGGCAAAAAAATCCGGCAGCGGCGTCTGCCAGAGCACGGGTACGGTCAGCACCAGATCGGGCAGCAACGGCGTGGTGTAGTCGCCATGCTCGTCCGGCTCGTGCAGGACATAGGCGCCGTCGTCGTTCAGCCGGTGGAACCGCGCCTGCGTGCGGAATGGATCGATCAACCAGTATTCGCGGACGCCGGCCTGTTCGTACTCGGCCAGCTTCTCGCGATAGTCGCGCGTCACGCTCTCGGGGGAGACGACTTCCACGCAGAGGTCTGCGGGGCCGAGCATGACCGTTTCGGTCAGGTCGCCGGGGTTGGTCTCGAGGACGAGCTGGAGATCCGGCAACCGCCCGGACGGAGCGACGTCGGTGCGCATGACAAACGGCATGCCGACCAGCACGCCGATCGGCGTGCGCCCCGGAACCGTCTTGCGAGCGAGCCACGCGTTCAGCAGCATTCTCAGGTAGTCGACGATCCTCTCGTGCCGCAGGGCTACCGGTGACATCTCGATCACGTACCCCCGTACCCACTCGTGGAAGTGCTCGGCGTAGTTCTCCAGGTAGTCGTCGAACGGAACGGCTTCGGCGACGATCCGGCCGACCGGCCTGGCGGGTACGGCGACGGCGGGCTCAGCCATGGGTGGAAGCGATCATAGCCGCTGTGCTGCCGGCTTCGCCACCCGGCGCGACAGACGTTCAGCCCCAGCGAAGAGGCTCAGCCCGCGCATGCGCGTAGCTCACTGACGCACGGCGGCCGCCCTCGTCGCTCCGCACCGTCGACGCCGGCGCGCCGGGCGCGTTGCCGGCCGTCGGGCCGAGGCCGTACGCTGGCGCCATGCGCATCGCCAACCCGATGTACGACGCCGCCTTCAAGTACCTGATGGACGACGATGCCTCAGCCCGCCTGCTGGTCGGCGCCGTGCTCGGCGAGGAGATCGAGAGCCTGGAGCCGCTGCCCCAGGAGCGTTCCGTTCGCGCGTCGCCGCCCCCAGTGCCCGGCGAGCCGACGCCCGCCGAACTGTTCACGGTGCGCCGCGTGGACTTCGCGGCCACCGTCCGCACCGCCTCCGGCGACCGGCTGCGCGTACTGGTCGAGGTCCAGAAGGCGCGTTTCACCGACCAGGTCATGCGCTTCCGCGAGTACCTGGGCCGGCACTACGCGGACCGCAGCAACTACGACGAGGCACCGGACGGCAGCCGTCGCCATCGCCCGTTGCGCGCGATCTACATCCTCGGCGAGTGCCTGCCGCACACCACTGCCACGGTGCTGCGCGTGGCGCGGGAATATCTGGACGGCGTCACCGGCCAGCGGCTGGCTGATCGCGAGGAGTTCGTCGAGGCGCTCAGCCACGACTGCTGGGTGGTGCAGGTGCCGTTGCTGGCGTCGCGGCGGCACACCGACCTGGAGCGTCTGCTGAGCGTGTTCGACCAGGAGCGCCAGGTGGCGGGCGAACGCGGCGTGCTGGAGATCGACGAGCGCGAGTTGCCGGAGCGCTACGCGCCGGTGTTGCGGCGTCTGGCGGGCGCTACGGCGAGCGAGGAGGTGGCCGACTCGATGGCGCTGGAGGATGAGATAACGGAGACGTGGGGCCGCATGAAGCGCGAGAAGGACGCCGCCTTGGCCGAAAAGGCCGCCGCGCTGGCCGAAAAGGCCGCCGCCCTGGCCGAAAAGGACACGGCCCTGGCCGAAAAGGACGCCGCCATGGCGCGTGCGGCCGAGCTTGAACGGCGGCTGGCGGAGATCGGTCGCCAATCCGGCAATTCGTAGGAGCCGGCCGGCCTCCCGGAGACGTTCGCGTCTCACGTGCGCGACAGGAGCCCCGCCAGACTCAGCTCGCTGGCGCGGTGACGTGACACGCGACCTCGTGCCGGCGCGCCGGGCGCGTTGCCGGTCGTCGGGCCGAGGCCGTACGCTGGCGCCATGCGCATCGCCAACCCGATGTACGACGCCGCCTTCAAGTACCTGATGGACGACGATGCCTCAGCCCGCCTGCTGGTCGGCGCCGTGCTCGGCGAGGAGATCGAGAGCCTGGAGCCGCTGCCCCAGGAGCGTTCCGTTCGCGCGTCGCCGCCCCCAGTGCCCGGCGAGCCGACGCCCGCCGAACTGTTCACGGTGCGCCGCGTGGACTTCGCGGCCACCGTCCGCACCGCCTCCGGCGACCGGCTGCGCGTACTGGTCGAGGTCCAGAAGGCGCGTTTCACCGACCAGGTCATGCGCTTCCGCGAGTACCTGGGCCGGCACTACGCGGACCGCAGCAACTACGACGAGGCACCGGACGGCAGCCGTCGCCATCGCCCGTTGCGCGCGATCTACATCCTCGGCGAGTGCCTGCCGCACACCACTGCCACGGTGCTGCGCGTGGCGCGGGAATATCTGGACGGCGTCACCGGCCAGCGGCTGGCTGATCGCGAGGAGTTCGTCGAGGCGCTCAGCCACGACTGCTGGGTGGTGCAGGTGCCGTTGCTGGCGTCGCGGCGGCACACCGACCTGGAGCGTCTGCTGAGCGTGTTCGACCAGGAGCGCCAGGTGGCGGGCGAACGCGGCGTGCTGGAGATCGACGAGCGCGAGTTGCCGGAGCGCTACGCGCCGGTGTTGCGGCGTCTGGCGGGCGCTACGGCGAGCGAGGAGGTGGCCGACTCGATGGCCCTGGAGGATGAGATAACGGAGACGTGGGGCCGCATGAAGCGCGAGAAGGACGCCGCCTTGGCCGAGAAGGACGCCGCCTTGGCCGAAAAGGACACGGCCCTCGCCGAAAAGGACGCTGCCATGGCGCGTGCGGCCGAGCTTGAACGGCGGCTGGCGGAGATCGGTCGCCAGTCCGGCGATTCGTAGGCGGGTGCGCGGGAACCGGGTTTATTGCGGGGTGCCATTGCGTCAGGCGACGCTATCGCCTCGCGCGACTGCGAGACTGCCGGCGCGGACGGTCAGGCGCGGCACCCAGCGCACGCCGTGCCGCTCCACGCCGTCGACGTCGCGCAACGGCACGGCGTCACCTCCCTCGGCCTGCTCCAACACCGCCAGGTCGGCGCACGTGCCGGCGCGCAGCGATCCGATCTCGCCGTCCAGACCCAGCACCTCGGCGGACCGCAGGGTCGCGCTCCGGAACGCCTCGCGCTCCGGCATGCCGGCCGCGATCAGCTTGGAGACGGTGAGCGCCAGGTCGTGCTGCGGGCGGGAGCCCACGTGGCGATGGTACTGGTCGCTGGAGATCGTGTCGGGCCAGAACCCCTCGCCGATGGCCGCCTCCGCGACCGGGAAGCTGAACGAGGCCATGCCGTGGCCGATGTCGAACAGCACCCCGCGCCGCCGAGCGTCCCGGACGCAGGCGCGCACGCGGCCGTCATGCACCAGGCCCTCGGCCAGCGGGTTGAAGCAGTACGTGACCACGTCGCCGGCGCGCAGCAGCGGAAGCTGCTGGTCGAGCGGCCAGTCGGGGTGCATGCGCGTGCCGAACAGCAGCGGCCGGCCCGAGCGATCGGCCGCCTGCAGGGCGCGGTCGAGCAGGGGGTGTGGATCCATGCCGATCGAGCTGCCGGTGTTCACGGCGATCCCCCAGATCAGCTCGCCGCCGTCCTCGATCGCGGCGACGCACGCGTCCACGTCGGCATCGGCCAGCGATCCGTACGGCCGGTCGGGGTCGGACTCGCCGCGGCGCGACAGGTGGATGGCAAGGCGCACCCGCGTGCGGCTGGCGCCGACGACCCGGTCGCGGTAGTCCGGCCAGTTGCCGGCACCGGCGTCGCCCTGCGACAGCACGGTGGTGACGCCGCGCGGCAGCAGGTGCTCATCCGGGTCGATGCCGTAACGCGATCCGCCGCGCGCCGGGTGGGCGTGCAGGTCGACCAGGCCGGGAAGCAGCAGCGCGCCCGGGAAGTCCAACCGCGTACGCGCCGGCCCGCTCACGTCCGGTCCGGCCGCGGCGATGCGGCCGCCGCGCACGGCGACCGCTCCGGGGCCGTCCAGGCCGGTGGCCGCGCACAGCAGGCGGCCGGCGTTGATCAGGAGGTCGTAAGGGGCGGAGTCGGCCATCGGACTCACAGCGTAAAGAAGAACGCGTCGGACCGCATGGTGGCCAGGCCGATCTGGGAGATGCCGCCACGGCCGCGGCCGCCCGGACGGGTATCTGCTATGTGGCGAGGCTCGCCGCTCGATCGCCCCTCGTACCACATGTAGTACACCCCGTCGATCTTCTCGGTCGTGCCGTACCAGATGCCGCAGTCGTCCCAAGTGCCCTCGGGGCCGCGCTCGAAGATCGGATTGCCGGGGTAGCGGGTCCAGGTGACCAGGTCGTGCGAGGCGGCGACGCCGAAGTGCCAGGGGGTGTCCTCGTGCCGGTCGCTGCCAGCGTAGACCATGTACCAGAGGCCGTTGTCGCGGAAGATGCGGTGGGTGGTCACCGTGAGCCCCTCCCAGCTCCCGGGCTCGCCGACGGTCAACACGACCTGCCGCCGGGTGTGGTCGAACCGGTAGGGATCGGGCGAACGCACCAGGCAGATGTCGGTGCCGCCGCGGGGGTCCAGCGCGGAGTAGAACATCCAGTACTCGCCGGCGTGGAACACGACCTCCGGCGCGGCCGCGAACGCCGGGATCAGCGGCTCGTTTCCCCAGCGCTCGAAGCGCAGGCCGTCGTCCGACACCGCAAGGCCGATGCTCTTGACGGAGTGGCCCCAGCCTCGGCCGACGCTTTCCGGCCGCTCCTGCGGGACCGCCGTGTAGTACAGCAGGAACCTGCCGTCCGCCTCCACGATCGCGGGGTCCAGGGCGCCCAGGTCGTCGAAGCTGCCGGCCGGCCCCGGCCGGGTCACGGGATTGCCGGCGTGCGCCTGCCACGTCACGCCGTCGAACCCGTCAACCGGACAGGTGAGCAGCCCGATAGCCGCGTTGACGGTGCCGTCCGTCTGCTTCGAGTTGCCGCGGAAGTAGAGACGCCACTGGTCGCCTACGCGGATCACGTCGGCGTTGGCGGTGACGAAGTTGTGCCAGGTGCCCGGCACCACGGGGATGATCGGGTTCGCGGGGTGTCGCTCCAACCTCATGTCGCCTCCTCCGTCCGGTAGCGGATCGAGAGCTCCAGCTCGCGCAGGTACACCGCGGGTTGCACCTGCGCGTTCTTGTGCGTCAGCTCAACCGTAAACACGTTGACCCCCCGTCGCGGCACGCATCGGCGCAGATCATAGATCAGGTCGACGAAGGCGCTGTTGGGGCCCGTGGGCGCTCCCGGCTGCAGGGTCGGGGCGTCCCGCAGCCGGTCGATGGCGTCGCCGTTGAGCAGTACCCGCAGCCGGTCCAACGGCGTGAGGTTCACCACCAACAGGTGCAGGCGCACCTCGTCCAGCTCGGTCGCCGGCACCTCCGCCAGCGTATCGGCAACCTTGAGGCGCAGCTCGACCGGCTCGCCCTCCGCCAGCACCAGCGGCAGCGATGCCGGCTGCGCCAGGTGCGCGTGCGGGTGGCCGACCCCGACGCCGGCGATCTCGAAGTCCAGGGCGTACAGCTTGTCGCGGCGCGCCAGCGCTTCCGGCGAGCGCCCGTCCCGCAGGATCGCTCCGTCCAGGTGGCGGCCGTGGCGGGCGACCTGGTCCCACAGGTTGAACACGTAGATGCCGTGGGCCCCGTCCAGGTAGGCGTTGGCCGCAAGGGCGCGCCACAGGTTGAGGGGCATCCCCTCCAGCACGCCGCGTTTGCCCTCGACCCTGTGCCGGCTCGTCGCCAGCAGGCGGTCGTCGTCGGAGTCCGCGGCCGGGGGCGTTGCGGGCCGATCCTCCGCCTGCAGCGCGCGGACCTGTTCCCACGTCTGATTGGGCATCACCGTGTCCACACCGGCCAGCACCTGGCAGTCCGTGCCGCGGCTCATGGCGGCCAGCGGGCGCAGGTCGGTCTCGAACTTGTTGGTGCGCGTCGGGCTGGGGACCAGCACGTCGACCAGGCCATCGCGCACCCAGGTCTCGACGTCGAGTCCGATGGCGTCGCAGCCGGCCAGGGAGGTGGGGCAGCGGGCCGCCAGGCCCAGGCGCCGGCCGCCGGCCTCGTCCAGCACCTCGCGCACCTCGCGCACGAAGGCGGTCATGAGCGGGCGGCCGGCAGCCACGCGATCCGGCCCGAAAAAGAACGGGTTGCGCATGAAGTCGAGCTCCACCCCGTCGACCTCGAAGCGGGCGGCGATGTCGGCGACGATGGCAACCCACCAGGCCCTGACTTCGGCATGGGAGTAGTCGAGCAGGTCGGCGGAGAACACGCTGCCCGGCCAGTTCTGGCCGATCCGGTACTCGGGATGGCGGCGCCAGAACTCCGAGGTGAGGGGGCTGGCCTCCGCGCCGCGCTGATGGTTCCACAACTGGTCGGGGTGGGGCACGCCGAAGTCGGGCGCTCCCGGCTCGGGCGCGTCCGCAGGCGGCGGAAAGGAGAAGTGGCCGTCGTTCATGCGCAGCGACGCGTACAGGTGCATCCCGTGCCGGTGGCAACGTTCGCAGACCAGCGCAAGCGGCTCCTGCCCGGCGTCGCGCAGGCTGCGCAGCGTGGTGTGCGCCATCCACTCCTGCACCGTGGGGAACACCTGCTGTCCGGTGTCCAGGTCCTCGGCCACGCCGGATCCGTACCAGAAGCGCGTGTTGCCGGCGCCCCAGCACAGCAGGTCCGCGCCGGCCATGCGGTCCACCGCGGCGCGCAGGAATCCTTCCGCGCTCAGCGGCACTTGCCGGTACTGCCACAGCGAGGCGCCGTCGTCGTTCACGGCGACCCGGTAGCGGCGCCCGACCCCGCTCACGGCGCCTTCCGCCACGATGAGGTTCAGTCCAGGGAGAACAGGGCCGCTTCGATGTAGCGCACGGTGTCGCCCGGATCGCCCCAGTAGTAGACGGTGATGATGCGCCCGTCGTCGAGCTGGACCGTGCACGGCTCGCCGATGTCGGAGTAGGGCTCTTCGAACACCGAGCCGTCGTGCGCCCATGCCTGCAGCATCGAGCGTGAGCCGGGGATGTGCTCGCCGTCGCGCACCGACCACCCCTCGTGGTCGCTCCAGGTGCGCCCGTCGTCGTCGCTCACCGCGACGCGCATGCTGGGGATGTGGCGGTCGCTCCACGTGAACAAGAGGCGCCCGTCCTGCAGGCGGATGGTGCTGGTGGCCGAGCCCGTGATCCGGAACGGCAGCGACTCCAGCTCGCTCCAGGTGCGCCCCGCGTCTTGCGATCGGGACAGCCACGCGTTCACTTCCCGCGCTTCGCGGCCGTCGGGCAGGTCGACAAACTCCTCTGAGTGCATGACCGCCAGGATTCCGTCCGGCAGTGGCACCAGCGATGCCTGGTGGTAGCGACGCCGGCCGCGCGGATCGAGGGCGACGATGGAGCCGTCGCCCCAGGTCAACCCGCGGTCGTGGGAGCGCACCACGCACTGGGGATGCTGCTGCGGCGCGGCGGGATCGGAGCCCAGGCTGCCGCACAGGGGCGCGAGCAGGGTGCCGTCGGCCAGCTCGATCATCGGCGCGTGAATGGCCGAGTGGCTGAGCGGAGACGGGGTCAACGGCGTTGGCTCGTCCCAGGTCCGGCCCCCGTCCTGGGAGCGGCGGGCGAGGTCGATGTAGCTCCGCTCCGCACGCCAGCCGCCGCCGTCGTGCAGGGTGGCCGTCAAGGGATCCGTCTGCAGGACGTTGAGGGCGTAGATGAACAGCACCAGGCCGTCGCTGGCGGCGCTCACCGAGCACTGCTCCATCGGGAACGTGTCGGTGAGGTGCTGATAGCCGGAGAGCGGCCAGGTCCGCCCGCCGTCGGTCGAGCGGATCAGCGACCCGCGGCACTGGGGCTCGCTGTGGTTGTGACCGGCGCCCTTCGCGGGAGGCCCGTAGCGGGCCTCCCGGAACGACACCAGCAGATCGCCGTCAGCCAGTCGGACGATCTCCGGGAAGGCGGCGTTCCACTCGCTTTCGGGGTCTCGGTAGACGGCGACGTGTTGCAGATCACGAATCATGAGATTCCTCCTCGGTCTTTGGCGCACTTCCCGTGGAAGGCGGAGTGATCCCGGCGAGCCGGAGCTGCTCCGCGAAGTGGCACGCCGCGAAATGTCCCCCGTCTCCGTCCACGGGAACCAGCGGCGGCACCTCCTTCCGGCAGATGCTCTCCGCGTAGCGGCAGCGGGGATGGAAGCGGCAGCCCGGCGCGGGATTGGCGGGCGACGGCACGTCCCCCTCCAGCAGCACCCGCTCCTGGGCGGCCGCCGCAGGACGGTAGCGCGGGATCGATGCGAGCAGCGCCTCGCTGTAGGGGTGGCGGGGGCGCCGGTAGACGCTGTCGGCCGGCCCGTACTCCACCAGCTTGCCGACGTACATCACCGCCACCCGGTCGCTGAGGTGGTGGACGACCGTCAGGTCGTGGGAGATGAACAGGAAGGTGAGTCCCATCTCCTCCTGCAGGTTGCGCAGCAGGCGGATGATCTGCGCCTGCACGGAGACGTCGAGCGCCGAGACCGGCTCGTCGCAGACCACGAACTCCGGCTCCAGGCTCAGCGCGCGGGCGATGCCGATGCGCTGCCGCTGGCCGCCGGAGAACTCGTGCGGATAGCGGTACAGGTAGTCGCTGCTCAGGCCCACCGATGCCAGCAGCGACTCGATGCGCTGCTGGCGGTTCGGGAGCTTGTGGATCAGCAGGTACTCGCCCACGACCTCGCCCACCGGCATGCGCGGGTTCAGCGACGAGAACGGATCCTGGAAGATGATCTGCACCCGGCGCCGCATCTCGAACATGCGCTCGCGCGGAAGCGCCAGCAGGTCGATCATCGAGCCGTCCGCGCGGTAGCGGACGCTGCCGCCGGTGGCCCGCTCAAGCCGGAGGAGCGTGCGTCCCAGGGTGCTCTTGCCGCAGCCGCTCTCGCCAACCAGGCCGAGCGTCTCGCCCCGGCGGATGGCCAGGTCGACGCCGTCCACGGCCTTGATCTGGCCCACCACGCGCTGCAGGAAGCCCCGCTTGACGGGAAACCAGGTGCGCAGGTCCCGCGTCTCCAGCAGGGTCGATCCGGACGTCGCTTCAGGCATACAGCCAGCACCGCACCTTGCTGCGTCCGTGCGTGACCTCGGGCGGCATGTCCCGGCACTGCTCCCACGCCCGCGGGCAGCGCGCCGCGTACGGGCAGCCGGTGACCTGCTCGAAGGGTCCGGGGACGCTGCCGGCGATCGGATCGACGTCCTGGCCTGCGCCTTCCCCGATGATGAACGAGCACGCCAGCAGACCCTGGGTATACGGATGCTTGGGCTCCTCGAAGATGGCCGCCACCGGGGCGTCCTCGACGACCTGCCCCAGGTACATGACCAGCACGCGGTCGCACAGCTCGCCCACCACGCCCAGGTCGTGGGTGATCCACAGGATCGCCATCCCCAGCTTGTCGCGGCCCGCTTCCACCAAGTGCAGGATCTGCGCCTGAACGGTCACGTCGAGCGCGGTGGTGGGCTCGTCGGCGATCAGCAGGCGCGGGTTGCATACCATCGCCATGGCCAGCATCACCCGCTGGCGCATGCCGCCGGAGAGCTGGTGCGGGTAGCGGTCGACGACCGCCTCGGGATCCGGCATGTTGACGCCGCGCAGCGCCGCTATCGCCAGTTCCCGCGCGGTCAGCTTGGAGACCGCCTGGTGGTGCAGGATGGTCTCCATGATCTGAAAGCCGACCGAGTAGGAGGGGTTGAGCGAGGTCATCGGCTCCTGGAACACCATGGTGATGTCGCCGCCGCGGATGGCGCGCATCTCGCGGCTGTCGAAGCCCAGGGTCGTCACGTCGGTGGCACTGCCCCGCTGGTCGTGGAGCCAGATATGGCCGGCGCTGATGCGCCCGTGGGGGCGGGACACCAGGCGCATGATGGACAGCGCCGTCACGCTCTTGCCGCAGCCGCTCTCGCCCACCACCCCCACGGTCTCGCCGCGGGCCATGGTGAAATCCACCCCGCGCACGGCGTGCACGACGCCGAGGTGGGTGGCGAACTCCACGTGCAGGTCTTCCACCCGCAGCAGGGGACCCGTCTCAGGCACGTCGTCAGCCATCAGTTGTACGGGTCCGCGGCGTCCCGCAGTCCGTCTCCAAGGAAGTTGAAGGCGGCCACGGTGAGGATGATCGCCACTCCCGGCAGCATGATCCAGGTCGACAGCAGGATGGCGTTGAGGTTCTGCGCCTCGTTGATCAGCAGTCCCAAACTGGTCAGCGGCGGCTGGATCCCCAGGCCCAGGAAGCTGATTGCGCTCTCGCCCAGGATCATCCCCGGCAGGGCGATGGTGCTGACCACGATCAGGTGGCTCATCACGTTGGGGACGACGTGCTTGCGCATGATGAAGCGGGCGTCGGCGCCGCCTGCGACGGAGGCGCGGATGTAGTCGCGCTCGCGGATGCTCAGCACCATGCCGCGGATCTGGCGCGCCAGCCCGGTCCAGCCGATCAGCGCCAGCACCGACACGATGCCGAAGAACCTCCAGGTGGAGGGCCAGTCCGGGGGCAGGATGGCGGCCAGCGCCAGCCACAGCGGCAGGGTGGGGATGGAGCTGATCATCTCGATGAGGCGCTGGATGAGCATGTCCGTGCGGCCGCCGTAGTACCCGGAGATGGTGCCTATGATCACGCCGAGCAGGGTGCTCAGGGCGACGCCGAAGACGCCCACGCTCAGGGTGATGCGCCCGCCGTAGATGATGCGGCTCAGCATGTCGCGGCCGCGGTAGTCGGTGCCCAGCAGGTTGATGTGTGCGCCCTCTCCCTCGACGCCGAACAGCTTGGTGCGCAGGCGCTGCGCGCCGATGCCGAACTGGGCGCGCGGCCGTTTCACGAAGAAGCGGATCGGATAGCGGGCCGATTCGTCCCGTTCATAGACGAGCTGGAAGTCCTGATTGACCGCCTGCTTCGTGCCGTACACGAACGGGCGCTGCAGCCGGCCCTCGTCGAAGAACTGGATCCGCTGCGGCCGCATGTACACGCGCTCCGAGGACTCCGACGGCGGATAGGGTGCGAAGAAGCCGGCGAAGATGTAGACCGTGTAGCTCAGTGTCAGGAACGCCAGCGCCCCGAGCGCCAGCTTGTGCCTGCGGAACTTCCGCCACGCCAGCGTGCGGCCGGTGACACGCCGCGCGCGTCGTGCGGGCGCCTGCTCCGCCGTCCGCGACTCGATCGTTTCCGCCGGCGTTGCCGGCGACGAGCCCTTCATCTACTCGAACCTGCCTATTCGAATCTGACCGTAGGGTCGAGCCACGCCAGCACGATGTCGGCCAGCAGGGTGCCCACCTGCAGCAGAATGGTGGCCATCAGCAGGAAGGTGCCGGCCACGTAGCTGTCCTGATGGGTCAGGCCCTGGTAGAACATCAAGCCGACGGTGGGCAGCACCAGCACGATGCTGATGATGGTGTCGCCGGAGATCAGCTCCGACAGGGTGTTGCTCATGCCCATCACCCAGGGATGGAGGGCGTTTCTGAGGGCGTGGCGGTACACCACCAGCCGCTCCGGCAGTCCCTTGGCGCGCGCGGTCTGCACGTACGGCTGGTTGAGCTTGTCCAGCAGGTTGCCGCGGATGATGCGCATGCCGGCGCCGGCGCCGGTGACCAGCCCGACGGCCAGCGGAATGCTGAGGTGCTTGAGCAGGTCGATCGCCTTGCCAAGGCTCCACGGGGCGTTCACGTAGTCGGACGAGAACAGGCCGCCCACCTGCTCGTTGAACACGAACACCATGACCGTCATGAAGATCAGCGCCAGAAAGAAGCCGGGCGTCGCCATGCCAAGAAAGGCGACGACATTGGCGGCATAGTCGAACAGCGAGTACTGGTGGCGGGCGGAGTAGATCCCCAGCGTGAAGCTGGCGGTCAGGCCCACGATCAGCCCGAGCAGGCTCATCAGGATGGTCCAGCCCATGCGCTCCAGGATCAGCGTGTGCACCGGCCGCGCCACCTGGAACGAGTAGCCGAAGTCGCCGCGGGTGACGATGTTGAACATCCAGACGGCGTAGCGGGCCAGGACCGGCCGGTCCAATCCGTACTGGACCCGCAGCTCGCCCAACGCCCTGAGCTGCGCCTCCTTCTCCGCTTCCGACATGTTCAGGTTGGCGCGGATGCTCGACTCGTAGACGCTGACGAAGTCGCCCGGCGCCAAGTCGATCACCAGAAAGCAGACGAACGACAGCACCACGGTAACCGGCAGCATGTAGATCAGACGCCGGACGATGTAGCGCGCCATGGTGGGCTAAGAGCGGTGGGGGCGACTCGCCCCCACCGCCGAAATACGACTCAGCAGAGGGTTACTTGATCTCGAACCACTGCCACATGCGCATCGCTATGTATTGATCCCAGCTCTGCCGCATGATGCCGCCCGTCCTGAGCTCCGGCACGTAGAAGTACGGAACGTTGCCGAGCGCGTTGTCGACGACCACGGTCTCGGTCACGCCACCGCGGGCGAACGCCTGCCGCGGCGCGTTTTCCGCTCCCCAGGCGACGAACTGGTCCATCGCCGTCTCCAGGTCCAGATCGCCTGCGAAGTAGGCGTCGCGGATCTTCATGCCCTCGACCTGCCAGTCGAACAGCTCCGTCGACTTGGTGCGGGGCAGCATCGGGTTGGGGTCGCCCTCGTTCTCGGGATACAGCCCGCCGCCGTTGCGCAGCGTGGACTCGAAGCCCGTCTGGTTGGTCCAGCCGCCCCACAGGAACGAACTGTTGCCGCGCATCTCGTACTGCCCGGTCACGGTCAGGGTCTCGTTCATCACCACTTCGTTCATCGGCTGCACCGCAACCTCGAAACCCATCTGGTTGAACTGCTCACCGGCGCCCTCGATCCAGCGGACGCGCATCCAGTCGTGGGACGGCGCGACGATCAGCCAGCCGATGTTCTCGCCCGCCTGGGGCGAGCCCGCCGGATACTCACGATAACCGTCGCCGTTCGAGTCCTTCAGGCCCAGCTCGTCGAACACCGCCGCCGCGGCCTCGCGGTCGAAGGTCTCCACGTGGCTGTCCGCGTACTGCGGATACGCCATGATCATGGACGTCGAGTGAAGCGGCTTGTGGGCCGGACAGACGATGCAGGTGTGCATGCCCATGGCGTCGGTATCGAGCCCCATGCTCAGCGCCAGCGCGAAATCGCGATTCTGGAACAGTTCCCGCAGACCGTCGTCCGGGGTGTCCAGGTTGATGCGCAGGCCCTGGTAGACGCCTACCTTGCTCAGGGGCAGCAGCGTGTAGTTGCCGCGCTCCTCGTTCTGGCGGATGACGCCCGCCTCCTGGGTGCTGGCCTTGGTGAAGTCGCCCCACAGCTCGTCGGACGCCAGGCCCAGCGCGATGTCGGAACCGGTGGTCTGGTACTTCATCACCACGGTGTCGAAGTACGGCAACTGCTGGCCCTCTGCGTCCACCTTCCAGTAGTAGGGGTTGCGCTCGAAGATCAGCTTGTCGCCGACCACGCCGACGGGCTGAAACGCACTGAGGACCGGCGGGCGGTCACGCGGAAAGCGCGCCGAGTTCCAGTCCTCCATGGTCGCCTCGGAGTTGTACGTGGGATGCAGCTTCTCCATCTGGTGCTTGGGCAGCCAGGGGATGGAGACCGACGGCCAGATGGCCGGCGAGAAGAACATCGGGACGATCTCCGGGTACGAGTTCTTCATCGTCACCTTGAAGGTGTACTTGTCGATCTTCTCGAACTCGGGAACCCCGCCGGCGCCGGCCAGGATGCCGCCCTCGGCGAAGTACAGACCCTCGATGTTCGGGATCTGGGTGCTGGCGATCACGCCGCCGCGGGCCACGTCGTCCCAGGTGAACATGATGTCGTCGACCGTGAACTCCACGCCGTCCGACCACTTCACGCCCGGGCGCAGGTGGAAGATGACTTCCTTGCCGTCCTCGGAGATCTCCCAGCTCTCGGCCAGGTTGGGCTCGATGCTGATGTCGGGGTGGATGCCGGAGGGATGGCCGATCGTCTCATCGACCTTCCACTGCACGAGCTGCTCCTGCCAGTGCAGGACGCTGCGGGCGTGCTGACCGGTGACGAAGTAGTTGACCGGCAGATCCAGGTCGGACTCGTGCGGCAGCGTCATCACCGTGGTGGTGTAGGTGCCGATCTCCGGCGCCTCGACGTTGATGTACGGATTGGGCGGGAGGCGCTCCTCAACGGGAGGCAGCTCTCCGGCCGCCACTTGCGCCGCAAGCATCGGCGATTCCGAGTACTGCTGGCTGACCGCGGCCCATGGCAGCGCAAGCGCCACCGCCGCGAGCACAGCGTACGTAACGACTCTCTTCATTTCGTGCTCCTATGGGAGGGGTTCGGCCGCTGCACAGCGGCCGGCGGCAGGGTAGCAACCGAGGGGTCGTACACGCAAGCACAAAGTGGGGGGCGGTGCATGATGTGTACCGCCGGTGAGGCGCCTCCATCTGGCTTCGCCGATCTGCTGTGGAGGCCAGGCAGGAAGCGACCACATCATGCCGCTTTGCTCCCGGGCCGGTAGGGGAGGGCGATGACGAACCAACAAACGCGGCAGACTCGCAGTGGGCTCGGATCGTACAGGAGACCGCCAACAGCACGAGCGACATGGCGGTAGCAGGTGGCAGGACTGCTCGGCAGCACCCGCTCGATTGGCGGCGAGTGGCGGGGGGCGGTTTCTGCGGGACGGCTCTGCGACGGCCTGCTGGACGAGTCGTGACCGGGAGTGCCGCGCACGATCGGGATCGCGCCGCTCGACGGTGCCGCAGTCGCCTACTACTCGCCCGGCACCACCCGCCGAACAGGGCGCCGTCGCCAAGTACCTGTAGCATAGCAAAGCAAGCGGCCGGCGGCCCGCCGGCCGCCGCGTGCTTACCGCCCGCCGTGGGCGGTAAGCACGCGCAACTGATTCGGCGTCCTGTCAGGCTCCTGCTTTGGTCGTTCTTCGTTCGGATCCCGCGCCCTCTCCGGGGCCGGATAAGGACCTAGTACCGTCCAGAGAGTAGGATCCTTTGGTTCGGGTCCGTCGATCATGACCTTCAGGATACGCCTAAGATATTTCAGCATCGCTGTTTACACCTCCAGAGGACACCTTGACCAAGCACAGTTTGGGCACGTAGCGAGTAGAGTTCAGCCCGGCTCATGTCGTGGCAAGTGCCTTCTTCACTTTGCTGCAAACTGCCGTGGGCATCTTACTCGGATCTTTGCTTCGGCAGGTACAACCGCGCTGGGCGCCGGGCCGATCCGGCAACATCAGCCTCTCTCGACGGGCGCGTCTACATGCCCCAGACAGTGACCGGCGGCTCTGTGCCGGGCGGCGGCTCGCGGCGGAAGATCTTCTCATTCCAGCTCCGCTGCGGCGCGCGGTCGAACACGATCAGGTGGCCGGCCTCCGCCCCGCACCGGTCCAGGTAGCGCCGCGTCTGGGCCAAGCCCACCGTGACGGTCCGTTCCAGCTCGCCGCGCACCACCTTGCACTCGACCACGAAGCGACGCTCGCGCCCTCCCTGCGGCCATACGATGAGCAGGTCCGTCCGCCCGCTCCCCAGTGCATACTCCCGCTCGATGCGCCCGCCGCCGTTCACGATGCGCTGCAGGTGCGCCTGCAGCAGCAACTGCGGGCCGGCCTCGTGGTATTGCTCGAAACGTTGCACCCAGTGCTCGGAGTGCTCCCGGAAGAACGCCTGGAACGCCGCGATCAGCCCGTCCACGTCCAGCCCTCCGTCCGCGCCCACGTACCACGCCATCCGTTGTGGCAGGCCCGTCTGCACGGCGTAGTTCAGGTGCCGCGGCACCACCTCCGCGTAGATCGGGTTGGCGATGTGCGGCGTGCCGTCCGGCTCCTGCGCCACCAGCCCAAGGTCGCAGACGTAGGCGACGTCCTCGGTCGACCACTCCTGCTCGTCGGCGCCGGTCAGGATCGGCTCCACCACGCGCCGCACGCGCTCCTCGCGCAGCTTGTTCGCCAGATCGTCGATGTGCGTGTCGCGGCGCAGGATCAGTCGCTCCTGTGCCTCCTGGATGGCGTCTGCCGTAATCGGACGCGAGCGGTCGCGCCCCGGCTTGTGGCGGAAGCAGGCGTCGTAGCACAGCGCGTTCACCAGCCACGGTTGGCCGGCGGTGCGCGTGCCGATCAAGCCGAGCGCCTCTTCCGTGAACGCCTGACCGGTCGCCGCGGTGTGCTGCGCCAGCAGTGCCCGTGTCTCCTGGTCCGAGAAGTCGCCCAGTCGCAGCGACTCGGACTTGATGTTGAAGGCGCTGCCGCCGAGCACCAGCCGGTTCTCGGCGGTGGAGTGGATGCGGTAGTCGCGCACGTCGCGCACTCCGCAGAGGATGATGCTGTGCGGAAAGGCGCCCGGACGCTGGTCGTAACCGGTGCGAAGCTGCCGCAGCACCGATAGCAGGGTGTCTCCGATCAGTGCGTCGATCTCGTCGATCAGCAGCACCAGCGGGCGCGGGTCGGCCATGCTCCAGCGCGCCAGCGCCTGGCCTGCACCGACGCGCGCCAACAGGTCCGGCCACAACTGTTCAAGCGTGTCGTCACTCAGCGTTACGCTCGCCCGAAACGCGAGCTCGGCGAGCACCGTGCGCACTCCTTCCGCCACGTTCTCGCGCATCGCCTGGCCGGCCTCGACGTTGGCATACACGCACCGGTAGTCTCGGGCACCGTCGCCGTTCAGCAGGTCGCGCAGCGTCAGGAGCGCCGAGGTCTTGCCGGTCTGGCGCGGCGCGTGCAGCACGAAGTACTTCTTGTCGCGGATCAGATCGAGCACTTCGGCGAGGTCGATCCGCTCGAGCGGCGGGATGTGGTAGTGGTCCGCCGCTACCACCGGCCCTGCCGTGTTGAACGTGCGCATGGCCGCCATTGTCGTGACGTACGACCCTACTGTCACGTTCCGGGGACCGGAGAAGAATCAAGAATGCCCCAGCCGATCATCGGTCGTCGCGCTCGGCTGCTTTGCGGAGTCGGTCGATGTCCTGGACGACCGCGTACCGCAGGCGCAGCTCGCCGGCGAACGCCGCGTAGCTGCGGATCTCCTCGGCGATGCCCCACGGTTCGCACGCGCGCCGGTGGCGCTCGCAGAAGAGCCGTTTCTCCTGTACCAGGGGGATGGACTTCCAGACCTCCGGCGAGGTGATCGGGGGCAGGCGATCCTGCAGGTAGTACTCCGCCGACCGGTACTGCAGCTTCAGCGTCGGCAGGATGAGCAGGAACAGCCCGGCGTAGGCGGCGATGAAGACCGCCCGGTCGAACCGGAACGACATCGTGATCGCCCGGCCGGCCCTCTCGAAGAGCGGCACCAGCAGGTTCACGAGCGGGACGGTAAGGATTTTGTCGTAATAGGGCGGCAGTTCCAGGAGGCGCAGTCCGAGGTAGCAGCACCAAATGGCCGCGCCCCACGTGAGCCCGAACAGGAGCTTGCCGACAGGCGACCGGGGCGAGGTCGCCGGGTCGGTGGCCAGCAGGTTCAGGCCCAGGAACACGCTGATGTGGAAGATGTTGAACAGCGGCCACGCGTCCAGCAGCAGGGTGCCGCCGTAGTGGATGAGCGCGAGCGCCAGCACCGCGCCGAAGGTGACCAGGGTGGTGGCGAAGAAGATCTGCAGCAGGATGCCGAACACGAACATCAGCTCGAAGAAGCTCGGCGGCAGCTCGAAGGCCAGGATGTGATTGATGCCCGTCGTCGCCGTGGTCGTGTCCGTGACCATCAGGAAGACGCCGGCCGCGGCCAGGACGATCGCCGAGGGGTTGAAGATGTGCGAGGAGCGGCCGTCCCGGCGCCAGCGCACGAACTCCCTGGTGGCCAGGGCGCCAACGATCAGCAGGAGCTGGCCGAAGAAGTACGCAGGCTCGAACCACAGGAAGAGGTTGATGCTGCCCACTACCGGCAGGGGGCCGAAGCCGGCCCGCCACTTCCTGCCCCGCGACCACTGCAGGAGCATCTCCATCGCGTAGAAGACGACGACCTGGATCGCGATGAGCGGCAGGTGTTTCCAGACCGCGGGGTAGTAGAGCCCCAGGTACAGGTAGTGGCATGCCTGCACCCCGGCCTGGAAGTAGTGGGGAAGCCTGATGTGGCGTTCGACCCCCAGAATCAGCCCACCGCGCCTCGCCCGGAGGAACACGACCGCCTGCCAGCAGCCCAGGCACACGCACGCGGGGACGAGCGCGGCCACGACGCCGCGTTCGCCCGACAGCGCGGCCCAGGTCAGGGCGCCGGCCAACAGGATGTCGACCAGCGCCGTCCAGCGGACCGGGGCAGACCTCAGAACAGATCGCGTCACGGCAGGTCAATGAGAAAGGCCGCCGGACCGGCAACTGCCGGCCGACGGCCCACGACGTCCAACGCGTGTGTCGCGCGCTGGAGGATCTACTTCAGCCGCGCGTAGGCAGCGTTGTAGATGTCTTCGAGCTGCTTGACTCCGACGCGCTCCAACTGAGCCGTGAAGTCGCCCCACTCGCTCATCGCCCTGCTGCCGCGGATGAAGGTGGCGGCGCCCTCCAGGGCGGCGGCGTCGGCGTCGGCCTTGATCTGCTTGATCTGGTCGAGCTCGTCCTCGGTGAAGGTGAGCACCGGCTCCGGCGGCCGCACGGAGTCATTGCCGATGTAGAAGTCGGCCACCTCGTCGGTGAAGACTTTCTCCGGCACGCTGCCGGCCTTGCTCGGGTTGAGCTCCCACAGGGAGTGCGCGACGTTGTAGCGGAAGAAGTGGAAACCCTGCTCCCACATCCACTCCGTGCGCTGGCCCTCCGGGAAGTGCGCGTAGTAGCCGTAGCCCAGGTCGTCGAGCTCGCTGGTCACGCCGACCTCGCCGAAGTAGATGTAGTAGACGCCCTCGTCGCTGTACAGCCAGTCGATCAGCCGCGCCGCGTTCTCGGCCACCTCGGTCTTGGCGCCCAGCGTCCACTTGGCCGAGTCCAGCACCCGTGGATTCTGAATCGTCGACCAGTAGCGCGTGCCGTTGAACTCCGGCGCCAGGATCGGGATCCACCAGGTGTTGGGGTCCGATCGGTCCGTGCCCTGCCATGAGATCTGGCTGTACGGACCGGTCGTGAAGTAGGCCCTGCCCTGCGACATGACCTCCCGCCACGGATCCTCGCCCATGGACATGAAGTCGGGATGCATGAGCCCGCCGGCCCAAGCCTGCCGCAGGATCTCGATCATGCCGCGGTAGTTGGCCTCCAGCTCACCGTAGGTCCAGCGGTCGGTCTCCGGATTGAGGTAGATGGAGTGGTTGGTGCCGAACATCACGTGGTAGCCGTCGCGAAGCCCGCGGCGGGTGACCCACGGATGGTTCTCCGGCCACCTGGCCTTGAACTGGCCCAGCACGTCCAGCAGGTCGTCCATGGTCTGGATGTCCGCCCGCGGATCGACGCCCAACTCGTGCACGCTCGGCGAGATCGACGGCGCGCGGCGGAGTTGCGTGTAGTTGTACACGGACGTGGTCGCGTACTGGTGCCCGTCGGGGGCGGTCATGGCGGAGTCGTACTCCGGGTACTTCTCCCGCCACGTGCTCAGGTTCGGCATCATGTCGAACAGGGTGTCGATCGGGTACAGCGCGCCCTTGGTGCCGAAGTCCATGGCCTCCAGGCGAGTGAAACCGCCCCACATGGTGTCGGGCAGGTCGCCGCTCGCCACCAGGGTCTTGAGCTTCTGCGCGTCACCGGTGACCAGCTCGATCTCGGCGCCGGCGATCTCGGCGAACTTCGCAACGACCAGGGTCTCCGGCGACCAGTTGGGATTGCGGTCCCAGTAGTTCGCGTAGATCTGCATGGTCGGCGGGCCGCTCGCCATGCCTTCCTCTTCACCGGACCCGAACACCGGCGTCGCGGCGATGGCCAGGATCGCCGCGGCGGCGATCAGCATGGTTCTTTTCATCACGATCCTCCTTCTGCGCTTCCGCGCAGGTCTGGTACGCCGAGCGTCGGCGTATTCGATAACGGTGTCAACGGTCAGTCCTTGACCGACCCGACCAGGATGCCCTTCACGAAGTACCTCTGCAGGAACGGGTAGGCGACGATGATCGGCCACACCGTGACCACCACCGCCGCGAACTTGAACGACTTGAAGAAGCCGACGCCGACGTAGCCCGGCACGCCCTGGTCCTCCCAGAGTTGCGCCATGCCGCCCCCGCTGTACTTGCCGATTTCGCCCTCGATCAGGATGCGCTGGAGGATGAGGGTCAGCGGGTGCTTGTCGCGGTCGTGCAGGTAGATCAGCGGCAGGAAGAAGTTGTTCCAGCTTCCCACGACCGTGAACAGGCCGATGGTGGCCAGGATCGGCTTGATGAGCGGCAGCACGAGCGAGACGTAGATCTGCAGGTGGTTGGCGCCGTCGATCAGCGCGGCCTCCTGCAGCTCGCGCGTGACGACGGTGCGGATGTTGGCGCGCATCACCAGGATGTACCAGGCGCCGAAGCTGGGCAGCAGCATGACGATCAACCGCGTGTCGACCAGCCCCAGCTCGTTGACCAGCAGGAACGTGGGGATGAAGAACCCGGGCAGGAACATGGTCAGCACCACGAACAGGATCAGCGCCTTGCGGAACGGCAGGGTGCGCTGCTCCAGCACGTAGGCCGCCAGGCTGGTGACGCCCAGGGTGATCGTCGCCGTGCCGAGCGCGTAGTAGATGCTGTTCAGGTAACTCCTCAGGATGTTGGTGGCGCCGAGCAGGACGTTGTACGCCTTGGCCTGCAGCGGGCCGACCGGCAGCAGCTTGACCTCGTTGAAGGTGATCGCCTCGAAGTCGCTCACCGACACCGAGATGACGAACACGAACGGGTACACCATGGAGATCATCAGCAGGATGATCGCCGCGTGGTTCGCCACGTCGAACGCCACCGAGCCCGGCGTCGCCCTGTACTTAATCATGGGGGTCCTCGATCACCGGCCCGCACTCTTCACCACAGGCTGTGCTCGTTGACCAGCCTGCTCAGGTAGTTGGCCCCCATCACCAGCAGCAGCCCGACCACGGAGTTGAGCAGGCCGACCGCGGCCGCGAACGAGTAGTCCAGGCCGATGATGCCGCGGCGGTAGATGTAGGTCGCGAACACGTCCGACGTGCTCATGATCGCCGGGTTCTGCATCAGGAACACCTTGTCGAAGCTGACCTCGATGATGTTCTGCATGCCCAGGATCAACAGGATGGTGATCGTCGGGGCGATGCCCGGCAGCGTCACGTGCCAGGCGCGGCGGACGCGATTGGCGCCGTCAAGGTAGGCGGACTCGTACAGCTCCGGGTTGACCCCGCCGAGGGCGGCCAGGTAGAGGATCGACCCCCAGCCGATCCCCTGCCAGATGCCGGAGCCGATGTACAGCGGCCGGAACCAGCGCGGATCGCCCTGGAAGTCGATGGGATCGAGGTTGAAGATGCCGAGGAAGTTGTTGACGTACCCGTCGTATGCGAACCAGGAGTACATCAGGCCGACCACCACCACGACGGAGATGAAGTGGGGGAGATAGGTGATGGTCTGCGCGAACCGCTTGAACGGCTCGCTCTTGATCTCGTTGAGCGACAGCGCCAGCAGGATCGGCATGGGAAAGCCGATCACCATCCCCAGGAATCCGAGCAGGAAGGTGTTCCTGAGAAGGCGCGGGAAGAACGCGCCGTTGAGGAAGGAGATGAACCACTTCAGCCCGACCCACTCCGACCCGAAGAAGCCGTCGACAATGCTGTAACGGGTGAACGGGATGGTCACGGCGCCGATCGCCGGGATGTACTTGAAGACCAGGAAGCCCAGGATCGCCGGCGCGATCATCACGTAGAGCATCCAGTGGCGGCGCACGCGCGCCCACAGGTCCCGCCTGGGGCCGGCGACGGCGCGCACAGGGGCGGTCACCGGAGTCGCTGGCGCCGAACTCGCCACCTGACCCTGGTCGCTCATGGTATCCCTGCCGTTCGGATGTGCTACTACGCGCGCGCCCGCCGGTCAACCGGCCGGGACGCGCGGCGGTATCCGAGACGTCTTTGTCGGTTGACACATGGTTGCGTAGATGCAGGCTCTGCGCATGAGTGAGCGAATGTATCGGGCCCAGATACTGCTTCGTCCCGAGCAGCACGGCAGGCTGGTGCTGATCTCCCGGGAAGAGCTGAAAGCGCAGTTCTGGACCGCTGACGAGCGCCTCAGGAACGCGCTCGCCGAGCAGGGCGTGGCGTGGGCGCATTGGATCGGCGCAGCCTGACGCGCTGTGCCCGGCACTCGTAGCCGCATGCCAAGGGGGACGTGATGAAGGACTACACCGCGGCAACCTACGGAGACCGCATTGCGGATAACTACGATCGGATGGTAACCGGGTCCGCCCCCGCGGAGACGCTGGAGCGGCTGGCGGACGGCGGCCGCGCGCTGGAGCTGGGCATCGGCACCGGCCGGGTGGCCCTGCCCCTGGCCGCGTGCGGTGTCGAAGTCCACGGCATCGAGGCCTCCGAGGCGATGGTGGCGAAGCTGCGCGCCAAGCCGGGCGGCGACGACATCCCGGTGACCGTCGCCGACTTCCGCGTCGACGGCACGTTCGAGCTGATCTTCGTGGTGTTCAACACCTTCTTCATGCTCGCCGACCAGGAGCAGCAGGTGCAGTGCTTCGCGCGCGTGGCCGAGCACCTCGGCGCCGGCGGTGTCTTTCTGATCGAGGCGTTCGTGCCGGATCCGACGCGCTTCACGAACGGCCAGAGCGTGGGCATATCGCACCTGGAGTCGGACGCGGTCCAGCTCGACCTGTCCCGCCACGACGCCGCCGGCCAGCGGGTGGCCTGCCAGCATCTCGTGATCGACGCGGCGGGGACCCGGCTGTTCCCGGCGCAGCTCCGCTATGCCTGGCCCTCGGAGCTGGACCTGATGGCGCGCCTGGCCCGCCTCCGCCTGCGCGAGCGCTGGGGCGGCTGGTCAGGCTCCCGGTTCACCTCGTCCAGCACCAGCCACGTCTCGCTCTACGAGCACGCTCCGGACGGGAGCCCCTGACGCTCCGGTTCGACCGGCTGTCTGTTTCCTTATACCGTCACGGATATGCGCCCGCATCCCGCATCGACCGCGGCAGTCGTCTTTCCCGCCGCGAACGAGGTGGAGTTGCGCGAGGTGCCGCTGCCGCCGCTGGGGCCGGAAGATGTGCTGGTCGAGGTCGAGCATACGACGATCAGCGCCGGCACCGAGCTCCACTGCCTGCACGGGACCATCCGCCTCGGCACCGGCACGGTCCGATTTCCGTTCACGCCCGGCTACCAGGCGGCCGGCCGCGTGCGCGCCGCCGGTGGTGCGGTGACCGGAGTCACGGTGGGGGACCGGGTATTCAGTGCTCGCTGCAAGCAGCCGGCGGACTGGGACGGCGGCTGGTGGGCCGGCCACTGCGCCTGGCACGTCGCCGCGGCGGCCGACGTGATTCCCGTGCCGGCCGCGGTCGGTACGCGCGCTGCGTCGGCCCTGTTGCTGGCGCAGGTGGGCTACAACGGCGGCGTGCGCCCGCCGGTCACCGCCGGCGACGCGGCGCTGGTCATCGGCGACGGCCTGGTGGGGCAATGGGCGGCCCAGGTGCTGCGCCACCGCGGAGCGCGGGTGCTGCTGGCCGGGCACCGCCGCCGGCGGCTGGAGATCGCTGCCGAGCACAGCGCCGACGAGGTGGTCGACACCCGTGCCGTGGACCTGAGCGTGTGGGTCCGGAGCCGCGTCCCGGCAGGCCTGCGGATCGCGGCCGAAACCACCGGCAAGACCGACCTCATCCGCGTGGCGGCGGAGTTGCTGGTGCGCGACGGCCACTTGGTCGTGCTGGGGTATTATTCGCCGGGCGCCTGCGAGGTGGACATCCACTGGCTGCGGGCGGGGGAGACCACCACCCACTTTCCGAACGGCCAGCGGCGCGACCGGATGGAGCGCACGCTCGCCCTGATCGAACAGGGAGTCGTGAAGGTGGACGAGCTGGTCACCCATCGCTTCGCGCCGGCGGATGCGGCGGCGGCCTACCGAATGCTGCAGCAGGATGCGGATACGCTGGGCGTGACGATCGATTGGAGCCGATAAAGAGAAACGACGGATGAAGGTGAACAGCACCGAGATCGAGCGGTTGAACGCCGTCGCCGCCGGCGGCGCACAGGCGTTGCTGCGCGCCCTGGTCGAGCGCCACGGCCGCGCGGTGAAGCTGGCGTCCTCGCTGGGCGCGGAGGACCAGGTGCTGAGCCACATGCTGCTCGGCATCGACCCGCACGCATCGATCTTCGTGCTGGACACCGGCCGCCTGCACCAGGAGACCTACGACCTGATGGCGCGCATGATGAGCCGCTACCGCATGCACTACGAGGTGCTGTTTCCGTCGGCCGGAGCGGTGCAGGAGATGGTGGGCGAGGCCGGCCCCAACCTCTTCTACGAGAGCGTGGAGCATCGCCACCGCTGCTGCGAGGTCCGCAAGGTGGAGCCGCTGTGCCGCGCGCTCAGCGGGGCTGCCGCGTGGATCACCGGGCTGCGCCGCGCGCAGAGCCCCGATCGCGCCGGCACGCCGTTCGTGGAATGGGACTCCGCGCACGGCGCGCTCAAGGCCAATCCGCTGGCCGACTGGACGGACGACCGGGTGTGGGATTACCTGCGCGCCCACGACGTGCCCTGCAATCTCCTGCACGACCGCGGATTCCTGAGCATCGGCTGCGCACCGTGCACGCGCGCCGTCGAGCCGGGCGAGGACCCGCGCGCCGGGCGCTGGTGGTGGGAGCAGGACGGCGTCAAGGAGTGCGGGCTACACGTGGCCCCAAGTGCCGTATGAGGGCCGCCTCGTGACCGCCTCCCCGATGACGGCACTGCAGCGCCTGGAGGCGCAGAGCGTCTACATCCTGCGCGAGGCGTACCGGGAATTCTCGCGCCTGTGCATGCTGTGGTCGATCGGCAAGGACTCGACCGTGCTGCTGTGGCTGACCCGCAAGGCGTTCTTCGGGGCGGTGCCGTTCCCGCTGGTGCACATCGACACCTCGTTCAAGATCCCGGAGATGATCGCCTACCGCGACCAGCTCGTGCGCGACTGGCGGCTCGACCTGATCTACGGCGAGAACCGCGCCGCCCTGGATGCGAAGCAGACCTTCCCGGCGGGGACGCTGTCGCGGATCGCCTGCTGCAAGGCGCTGAAGACCGACGCGCTGGTCAACACGCTGGCCGGCGCCTGGCCGCGCTACCGGTTCGATCACGGGCAGGACCGCTACGTCCAGGACGCCAACACCGAGCCGTACACCGGCGTGATCGTCGGCGCGCGCGCGGACGAGGAGGGCAGCCGCTCCAAGGAGCGCTACTTCTCGCCCCGCGACCAGCACAGCGACTGGGACATCGGCGACCAGCCCCCGGAGCTGTGGAACCAGTTCAAGACCGACTTCGCGCCCGGCACCCACGTGCGGGTCCACCCCCTGCTGGACTGGACGGAGCTCAACATCTGGGAGTACATCGAGGCGGAGAGGATCCCCGTGGTGCCGCTCTACTTCGACCAGGGCGACGGCACCCGCTACCGGTCGCTGGGCTGCTACCCGTGCACGACGCCGGTCGAGTCCACCGCCTCCACCGTGGGCGAGATCGTGGAGGAGCTGCGCACCGGCCGGTTCTCGAAGATCGCCGAGCGGGCCGGCCGCGAGCAGGACAAGGAAGGCGACGGCACCCTGGAGACCCTGCGGCGCGAGGGATACATGTGATGGCCAGTCCGGCTCCCGCGACCGCCATCGCCGGCAGCACCGCGCCACCGGCCGAGCTGGCGGCGATGAACATCGTCATCGTCGGCCACGTCGATCACGGCAAGAGCACGGTGGTGGGCCGCCTGCTGCACGACACCGGATCGCTCCCGGACGGCAGGATCGAGCAGGTGC
Source organism: Spirochaetia bacterium (assembly GCA_963662775.1). Taxonomy (GTDB): domain Bacteria; phylum Spirochaetota; class Spirochaetia; order SZUA-6; family Bin103; genus CATQHW01. The sequence goes on along the minus strand of OY759747.1, from coordinate 6,071,149 downwards.
GGAGCAACTGCGAGCGCTCCGGCAAGCCCTTCGAGTACGCGTTCCTGATCGACGCGCTCCGCGACGAGCAGGCACAGGGCATCACCATCGACGCCGCGCGCGTGTTCTTCCGCTCGGAGCGGCGCCGCTACATCATCATCGACGCGCCCGGGCACGTGGAGTTCCTGAAGAACATGATCTCCGGCGCCGCCCGCGCCGAGGCGGCGATCCTGGTGATCGACGCCCGCGAAGGGGTGCGCGAAAACTCGCGCCGCCACGGCTTCATGACCGCGATGCTCGGCATCCGGCAGATCCTGGTGGTGGTGAACAAGATGGACCTCGTCGGCTACGACCAGGCGGTCTTCGAGGCCATTCAGGAGGAGTACGCGGCCTTCCTCGCCGACATCCAGGCCACGCCGCTCGGGTTCGTGCCGGTGAGCGGGCGCCACGGCGACAACCTGGTGACGGCCTCGCCTCGCACTCCCTGGTACGAGGGTCCGCCGCTGCTTGCACGGATCGACGCCCTGGACTCGGCCGGCCCGGAGACCGAGCACGCGCTGCGGCTGCCCGTGCAGGACGTCTACAAGTTCCCGGTGCGGGGGGACGACGCGCGCATCATCGCCGGCACCATCACCAGCGGGACGGTAGCCGTCGGCGACACGGTGGAGTTCCTGCCGTCGCGCAAGCGGTCGCGGGTTCGCAGCATCGAGGGCTTCAACCTCCCCCGGACGCGCGAGGCGGCGGCCGGCTCCGCCACCGGCATCACCCTGACCGAGGAGCTGTACGTGCGGCCGGGCGAGGTGATGTACCGGGAAGGCGAGGCGCCGCCGCGGGTGGGCACCACCTTCCGCGCCAACCTGTTCTGGCTGGACCGCAACCCGCTGGTGCGCGGCCGGCGCTACCTGCTGAAGCTGGCCAGCACGAGGGTGACCGTGCACGTGAAGGAGATCGTGCAGGTCCTCGACGCCGACACCCTGGAGCGCAGCGGCGCCAAGCAGCACGTCGGGCGGCATGAGGTGGCCGAGTGCGTGCTGGAGACCCACAAGCCGATCGCGTTCGACCTGGGCGTGGACGCCGACCTGGTCGCCACCGGCCGCTTCGTGCTGGTCGACCAGTACGAGATCGCCGGCGGCGGCATCATCACCGAGTACCTGTCCGACCTGAGCGAGTCGCTGCGCGAGCACGTCCGGCGCCGCGACTACGCATGGGTGAACGGCGCGGTCTCCGGCGGCGAGCGCGCCGACCGCTACGGCCAGGAGCCGCGGCTGGTGGTGCTCACCGGCTCGCTGCACCCGTTGCTGGTCCGGGTTGCGCGCGACGTGGAGCGCGAGCTGTTTCACCGCGGCGGCAACGTCTACTATTTCGGGCTCTCCAACCTCGCCGGCGGCCTGGATGCCGACGTCGAGCGGGAGCAGCAGTCGTCCAGCGGTGAGACGCGTGATGAGAACATCCGCCATCTGGGCGAGATCGCCCACTTCCTGACCGACTCCGGGCAGATCGTGATCACGACGGTCGCCGACCTCGACGTCTACGAGGCGGAGACGCTGCGCATCCTCAATCAACCCAACGACATGTTGATCGTGCGGGCGGGAGAGGACCTGCACGGCGTGCAGGCCGACCTGGTCCTGCCGCCGGAGCTGTCGCCGGAGGAAGCGGCGGCGGCGGTGTGCCGCAGGCTGCGCGCGGAAGACCGGGGCAAAGGCGAGGGGGAAGGCGCATGAGACTGAAGGTGGGCATGATCGGCTGCGGGCGGATCGCCGGCACCATCGACGACGAACGGACGCCGCAGTGGCGCGGCGGGGTGGTGCCGCCGCTCGCGCACGCCGGCGGCTACGCGCAGGCCACGGACGTGACCGAGATGGTCGCCGCCTGCGACGTGGACGAGGCGAAGCTCGCGGCGTTTCAGCGGCGCTGGAACGTGCCCCGCGGGTACACGGACTACAGGGAGCTGATCGACGCGGAGCGGCCGGACATCCTGAGCATCTGCACGCGCCCGGAGCAGCACGCGGAGGCGATGGTCTACGGCGCCGAGCACGGCGTGAAGGGCATGTTCGCGGAGAAGCCGCTGTGCTGCACCCTGCGCGAGGCGGACGCCATCCGGGAAGCGTTCGAGCGCGCCGGCGCGATGCTGGAGTTCGGCCCACCGCGGCGCAACTGGACGGTTTACCAGCAGGCCCGGTCCGTCGCCGCGAGCGGCGAGCTGGGGCGCGTGCAGCGCGTGATCGGCTTCTGGGGCAACAGCGTGGGCGGCCACGGGCTGGACACGGTGCTGTACCTTGCCGGCGATCCGCAGGAGGTCACCTCGATCCGCGGCACGCTGGACACGCTTAGTCCGGCGCCGGGGGACACCTCGCACCTGCACTTCGTCAAGGACCCGTCGATCCGCAGCGCGCTGATCGAGTTCGCCGACGGCCCGGACATCGCCGTGGTGGGCACCGGCAACCTGGAGTTCGAGATCGTCCTGGAAGGCGGGCTCATCCGCGTCCACAACGACGGTGAGGAGTTGGAGGTGCGCCGGAAGGATACTCGTTCCGGCTTCGACCCGGTTCCGATGGAGCCGGTCGAGCACTGGTGCGGCACGGAGCGCAAGATCCGCGACCTGGTGCAGGCCATCCGCACCGGTCAGCCGGCGGTCAGCAACCTGCGCATCGCCATGCTCTCCACCGAGATCGGCTTCGGCCTCTACGAGTCGCACCTGCGCGGCGGCACCGCCGTGCGTCCCCCGATCCCCAACCGCGACCGCATCGTATCGAGCTGGTAGAAAGGGTCGGGGAGCGGTTGGAGCGGGCCGGCTATCCTCCCACGTAGAGAGCGTAGAGCCGGGACCCTGCGGTGAGGCGCACGCGGATGCGGAAGGCGCCGGCAGTCAGCTCCGGCCTGCCGCGCCACGTGAGGCGCTGGTCGAAGCCCGATGCGGTCAGCGCGCGGCTGGCGTCGAGCTCGTAACCGGGCAGCTCCGCCAGTCCTTCCGGGTCCGTGAGCGCGGCTTGCAGCCGGCCGCCCGGAGGAATCTCCACGTTCGCGTAGAGCTGGGTCGCCAACCCTGCCTGGATCGTGTCGGTGACCGCCTGGCCGTAGGCGGCGCCGTCCACCGGCGTCAGGCTGCCGAACCGCTCTCGCGGCAGCGTGGCCATGCCGATGTTGCTCATCGATCCCATCAGGTTGCCGTGCGGGGTGCAGGAGGTGTAGTAGAGGACGGTCCGGTCGCCGATGTTGAGCAGCGGCCCTTGCTCCATGAGGATCCGGTCACGGGTCGTGTTGTCGCGCCAGTCGCGGTCCCACGACAGCTCCTGGTCGCGGCCGATGAAGGTGAAGCCGGGAGCCGGCTCGCGGAAGTGCACGCCGTCATTGCTGAGGATGAACCCCAGGTCGACGGCAACCTCCTCGCCCCGGTAGTCCGGCCGCTCGGGCGGCGCGTCGGTGATCGGGTGGTGCCATTGCCCGCAGACGCCCAGGCAGACGTTGGGGTAGGGCGTCACGTAGGCGCCCATGTGCACCTCCTCGCGGTCCCAGCCGGTTCGGTAGGGCGAGGAGGACTGCATCGGCTTGAAGAAGGCGTGGCAGGTCTCGAGCGGCCAGCGGTCCACGTCCGGCGATCGCCAGACAACCATGGTGCGCGGGCCGCAGTACGGACGCGCGGGGTGGCGCTGCAGCGGGAGGTACAGCAGGGGTGACGCCTGGTGACCGGCGATGTGGTAGCGATCCCGGTACCGGTACAGGCAGAACACCTCGTGATGCTGGCCGACGACGCCCGGCTCGTCCTGCAGCATCGTCCAGCGGTAGCCGTCCGGGCTGGCGGCGAAGCGCGTGATCGACGCCATCTCAAGCGGCGGCGGCTTCCTCAGGTGCCGCCACGCGGTGAACTCGATCACCATCAGGTAGCGCCGCGCAGGCGGCGCGTCGGGCTGGAACAGGACGTCCATCGACCCGGTGCCGGGCTCGATGTCGCAGATGTTGTTGTGGGTGCTGCCGCGGTATTCCACGATCCCCAGGTCGGGCTTGCGCCAGTGGAACCCGTCGTCGCTCTCGGCACAGCAGATGCGGCCGGTGTCGTAGGAGTGGACGATGTCGCCGGTGGTGCCGATCTCGGAGATGCCGCCGTGTCCGCCGTGTGACCCTTCGTAGCGCTCGCGCTCGCCGGGCGCGGTCTCTCCGGCGCCGTCGTCGCGGGCGATGTACCACATCCGGAAGCGCTTGCCGTCATGCACGACCGGGCTGTTCTGCGCGCGCCGCTCGTCCGCCGAGCCGGCCGGGCCGCGCGCGACGACCGGGTTGCCGTCGTACTTCTCCGGCCGGTGCATGTCCAGCCGGAGTCGATAGCGCCACGGGATGCTCCGGTCGTCGAAGGCGAACAGGACGGCCCTTGCTCCGGGCTCGACACAGGTGACGTCGCTCATCCGGTTCCTCGGTGGAGGAAGCGCAGGGAGTACAGGTCGGCGTCGCGCATGGTGATGCGCAGCCGGACGGGCGTGCCGGCCAGCCAGCCGAGGTCCCCGGAGCCCTGCCCCTGCCACCGCACCTCGTGCTCGATTTCATCACCGAACACCTCGACGCAGTCATCCTCCGCGAACTCGTCGATCGGGCGTCCCTCCCGGTCCCGGATCTCCACGCGCAGCCAGCCCAGCGCCGAGGTGGAAACGTTCAGCGCCAGCCGGTCGCCGTCGAAGATCAACGGCTTGGTCAGCACCTCGCCGCCGGCCGCGCCCGCGCGCAGCGATGCGAAGCCGTCGACCCGCAGGGTGTAGCGACGGAGCTGCGACGGCACGTCCCAGCCGCCCTCCTTGACGTAGAGCGACAGCTCCGGGGCGCCGGCCTCATCAACCGTCTCCAGGATGCCCAGGGCCGCGCTGTTGGCTCCGTAGTGCCAGCGTCCCTTCTGCACCGGACCGGGGCGGATGAACGCCTCGCCCCACAGGTCGAAGGTGCGGCCGTCGCGGCTGGTCATCAGCGCCGTGTCGGTATAGCTGGTGCCGAACCGCTCCTGTGACCGGGAGATGCGCTCGTTGAGCTCGGTCACGTAGCCGTGGCCGGTGACGTAGCGCATCGGCAGACCGACGAACAGGTGCGGGGCGCGGTAGTAGGGGTTGATCTGGTTGGTGTAGATCTCCGCGAACCGTTCCGGCTCGTATGACAGCCACTCCGGCTCGGTCCAGGCCAGGAAGTCGGGCGAGGTGCAGGTGCGGACGTCGCGCAGGGCGACCTCGCGGGCGGCCGCGTCGCGGCTGCCGTGGAAGTCGCGCACGTAGGCCCGGTACTCGCCGCGGGTGGCGTCCCAGAAGGCGAGGTTCTGGGAGTCGAAGTAGCCGGTGGTGATCAGCGGCCGGTCGCCGATCTGCGACCAGCGGATGCCGTCGGCCGAGGCGAAACCGTACAGCGCGCGCGGCGGCGGATCGTACCTGAGCGCCAGCGCCTTGTAACGCTGGTCGGCGGCGCAGTCGGGGTTGGTGTCGAGGAACGGCGTGAAGGTGAGGGCCGGCTGGCCTGACAGGATGATGTTGTTGGCTTCCGCCTCTTCCAGCGCATGCATGCCCAGATCGGGGCGGGTCCAGGCCATGCCGTCGTCACTCTCCGCAAAGCAGGCGTAGTTGTGCGGAATCGAGTAGCCGCCGGCGTGCCGGTCCAGGCGGGATCCGCGGTAGTACATGCGGACGATCGGGCCGTCGCGGAAGATCGTGGACGAGCCGGACCGGTTGCCTTCCCAGGGGCGGTCGTGGACGAACACCACCTCGCGCTCGACCGGCCGGCCGAGTCGGAGGTCGACCGCGCCGCGGGTCTCCTCGATCAGACATCGGTCCAGCATGGGCTCCAGCCGAGAACCGATGCGAAGCGGTTCGGTCGTGCCGGATGCGGCGCTCACGCTTCAGGATGGCGCACGGGACCGCATCGCGCTACCGGAGCACCACTCGCCGTGCGTACCGCCTCCACGACGGCCCCGGCGTCTGAAGCATCCCCAGCGCGGTGCCGTTGGCGCCGTAGTGCGAGCGGCCTTGCGTCGTTGGACAAGGCAGCTCGGCGACTCGGCGTGCCGCGTCAATCGATCATCAAAGTGTGGGTCGCCGAGCGGTGGAACGGGCCGGCTATCCCTCCACGTAGAGGGCGTAGAGCCGGGACCCTGCGGTGAGGCGTATACGGATGCGGAAGGCGCCGGCGGGCAGCGCCGGCCGGTCACGCCAAGTGAGGCGTTGCGCCAAGCCGGATTCGGTCAGCGCCCGGCTGGCGTCGAGCTCGTAGCCGGGCAGCTCGGCCAGCCCGTCCGGATCGGTGAGCGCGGCTTCCAGCCGGCCGCCTGGCGGAACCTCCGCGTTCGCGTAGAGCTCGGCCGACGCCCCGTCCCGGATCGTGTCGGTGACCGCCTGGCCGTAGGCGGCGCCGTCCACGGGGGTCAGGCTGCCGAATCGCTCGCGCGGCAGCGTGGCCATGCCGATGTTGCTCATCGATCCCATCAGGTTGCCGTGCGGCGTGCAGGCCGTGTAGTAGAGGACGGTCCGGTCGCCGATGTTGAGCAGCGGCCCTTGCTCCATGAGGATCCGGTCACGGGTAGTGTTGTCGCGCCAGTCGCGGTCCCATGACAGCTCCTGGTCGCGGCCCATGAAGGTGAAGCCGGGAGCGGGCTCGCGGAAGTGCACGCCGTCGTTGCTGAGGATGAATCCCAGGTCGACGGCGACCTCCTCACCTTGATAGTCCGGCCTCTCGGGCGGCGCATCGGTGATCGGGTGGTGCCACTGCCCGCAGACGCCCAGGCAGACGTTGGGGTAGGGCGTCACGTAGGCGCCCATGTGCACCTCCTCGCGGTCCCAGCCAGTTCGGTAGGGCGAGGAGGACTGCATCGGCTTGAAGAAGGCGTGGCAGGTCTCGAGCGGCCAGCGGTCCACGTCCGGCGATCGCCAGACAACCATGGTGCGCGGGCCGCAGTACGGAAGGGCACGGTGACGCTGCAGGGGCAGGTACAGCAGCGGTGGTCCCTGGTGACCGGCGATGTGGTAGCGATCGCGGTACCGGTACAGGCAGAACACCTCGTGATGCTGGCCGACGACGCCCGGCTCGTCCTGCAGCATGGTCCAGCGGTAGCCGTCCGGGCTGGCGGCGAAGCGGGTGATCGAGGGCATCTCCAGCGGCGGCGGCTTCTTCAGGTGCCGCCAGGCGGTGAACTCGATGACCATCAGGTAGCGCCGCTCCGGCGGCGCGTCGGGCTGAAACAGGACGTCCATCGACCCGGTGCCGGGCTCGATGTCGCAGATGTTGTTGTGGGTGCTGCCGCGGTACTCCACGATTCCCAGGTCGGGCTTGTGCCAGTGGTACCCGTCGTCGCTTTCCGCACAGCAGATGCGGCCGGTGTCGTAGGAGTGGACGATGTCGCCGGTCGTGCCGATCTCGCCGATGCCGCCCCGGCCGCCGCGTGACGCGTTGTAGCGCTCGCGCTCGCCGGGCGCGGTTTCACCGGCGCCGTCGTCGCGGGCGATGTACCACATCCTGAAGCGCTCGCCGTCGTGAATGACCGGGCTGTTCTCCGTGCGCCGCTCGTCGGCCGCGCCACTCGGGCCGCGCGCGATGACCGGGTTGCCGTCGTACTTCTCGGGCTGGTGCATCTCCAGCCGGAGGCGATAGCGCCACGGGATGCTCCGGTCGTCGAAGGCGAACAGCACCGCCCTCCCGCCGGGCTCGATGCGCGTGACCTCGTTCATCCGGCTCCTCCGTCGCGAAACCGAAGTGAGTACAGGTCGGCGTCGCGCATGGTGAAGCGAAGACGGACCGGCGTGCCGGCCAGGCGGCCCAGGTCCGGGGCTTCCTGCCAACGCACCTCCTGCTCGATGTCGTCGCCGAACACCTCGAGGCAGTCATCCTCCGCGAACCCCTCGATCGTGCGGCCCTCCCGATCCCGGACCTCCACGCGCAGCCACCCCAGGGCCGAGGTGGAGATGTTCAGCACCAGCCGGTCGCCGTCGAAGATCAACGGCCGGGTCAGCACTCCGCCGCCGGCGGCGCCCGCGCGCAGCGATGCGAAGCCGTCGACCCGCAGCGCGTACCGGCGCAGCCGTGACGGGTGGTCCCAGCCGCCCTCGTCGACGAACAGCGACAGCTCGGTGGTGCCGCCATCGCCCGGGGTCTCCAGCATCCCCAGCGCGGTGCCGTTGGCGCCGTAGTGCCAGCGGCCCTTGGCCACCGGCCCGGGGCGGATGAACGCCTCGCCCCACAGATCGAAGGCGCTCCCGTCGCGGCTCGTCATCAGGGCGGTGTCGGTGTAGCTGGTACCGAACCGTTCCTGTGCTCGGGAGATGCGCTCGTTGAGCTCCGTCACGTGGCCGTGGCCGGTGACGTAGCGCATGGGCAGGCCGACGAACAGGTGCGGCGCGCGGTAGTAGGGGTTGATCTGGTTGGTATAGATCTCCGCGAACCGTTCCGGTTGGTACGACAGCCACTGCGGCTCGCTCCAGGTCAGGAAGTCGGGCGAGGTGCAGGTGCGCACGTCGCGGGCGGCGACCTCGCGGGCGGCCGCGTCGCGGCTGCCGTGGAAGTCGCGCACGTAGGCCCGGTACTCGCCGCGGGTGGCGTCCCAGAAGGCGAGGTTCTGGGAGTCGAAGTAGCCGGTAGTGATCAGCGGCCGGTCGCCGATTTGCGACCAGCGGATGCCGTCGGCCGAGGCGAAGCCGTACAGCGCGCGCGGCGGCCGGTCGTACCTGAGCGCCAGCGCCTTGAAGCGCTGCTCGGTCGCGCAGTCGGGGTTGGTGTCCAGGAACGGGGTGAAGGTGAGAGGAGGCTGCCCGGTCAGGATCGCGTTGTTCGGCTCCCCGCCCGGCAGGTCGACCAGCCCCAGGTCCGGGCGGGTCCAGGCCAGGCCGTCGGCGCTCTGTGCGTAGCAGGTGTAGTTGTGCGGGATGCGGTAGCCGCCGGCGTGAAGATCGAGTTGCGATCCGCAGTAGTACATGCGGCAGACCGCGCCGTCGCGGATGATCGTCGTCAGCCCCGAGCGGTTCCCTTCCCAGGGCCGGTCATGGACGAACACCAGCTCTCGCTCGACCGGCGTACCGAGCTCCAGGCGCACCGCGCCGCGAGTCTCCTCGACCAGGAACCGATCGAACAGGGGCTCCAGCCGCGACCCGATCACGATCGCGCCGTCGCTGCCGGATCGACTGTTCATGCCTCAGAATAGCGCGTCAAGCGGGCACGTGGGGCCGATCGCCGACGGCGGCCTGCAACTCGTGCAGAAGATCGGTCAACTCCGCGGTGAGCGCCGTGTAGCGCGGGTCGCCGTACACGGAGTGCATCTCGCACGGGTCGCGCTGCAGGTCGAACAGCTCCCATTCCGGCTCCTCGCGGCGGCCGGTGTTGCCGGGAATGGCGAGTGGATCGGCGTAGTAGTAGATCAGCTTGTGGGTGTGCGTGCGCACCCCGTAGTGCGCCCACACGTTGTGATCCGTGCCGTGCATCCAGTAGCGGTAGTACATGGCGGTGCGCCAGTCGGCAGGCGTGGCGCCTTCCAGCAGTGGACGCAACGACCGTCCCTGCATGTCGTGGGGGATCGCAACCCCGGCGTAGTCCAGGAAGGTTTCCGCGAAGTCGACGTTGAGGATCATGTCGCCGTTGACGGTGCCCGGCCGCACGGCGCGCGGGTAGCGCACGATGAACGGCATGCGCAGCGACTCCTCGTACATGAACCGCTTGTCGTACCAGCCGTGGTCGCCGAGAAAGAAGCCCTGGTCGGAGGTGTAGACGACGATGGTGTCGTCCGCGATCCCGTCGTCGTCGAGGTAGTCGAGCAACCGCCCGACGCCCTCGTCGATCGCGTCGACGCAGCGCAGGTAGTCCTTGATATAGCGCTGGTAGAGCCAGCGCTGGCGCTCGTGGGGCGTGGCAAAATCCACCGGCGCGCCTCCGATGGGCGTGAGTTGCGCGGCGCCGGCGCCGAGGCGGCGGCGGGGATGGTCGGGATCGGGGGGCGCGACCTTCACGTCTCCGGCTACGAAGTCGCGTGCGATCCGCATCTGTGCGGCAGCGGCGGCACGGGCCCGGTGCGCATAGTCGTCGTCGAAGGTCTCCGGATAGGGGATCTCCTCGTCCGCGTAGCGGTGGGCGTGCCGGGGATGGGGATCCCACGGCCGGTGCGGGGCCTTGTGGTGGCACATCAGCAGGAACGGGCGCGACCGGTCGCGTTGCCGGAGCCAGCGCAGCGAGTGGTCGGTCACGATGTCGGTGGCGTAGCCGGGGATCACCCTGGGCTCGGCCATCTCCACCATCTCGGGGTCGTGGTAGCGCCCCTGGCCCGGGAACACGGTCCAGTAGTCGAACCCGGTCGGCCAGTGTGCCGGGCCCTGCCCCAGGTGCCACTTGCCGACGTGGGCGGTCTGGTAGCCGGCGGCCTGCAGCAGCTTCGGGAAGGTCTGCAGGCGGTTGTCCATCATGGTGGCCAGCGTGGTGACGCCGTTCACGTGGTTGTAGGTGCCGGTCAGGATCGTGGCCCGGCTCGGCGTGCAGATCGAGTTGGTGCAGAAGCAGTTGTCGAACCGCATCCCGCCGGCGGCGATTCGGTCGAGATTGGGGGTGCGGTTGATGCGGCTGCCGTAGCAGCTCATGGCATGCGACGCGTGGTCGTCGCTCATGATGAACAGAATGTTGGGCGCGCGGCTCATGGGGTCCAGACTGCGAAAGCCTCTACGCGCAACTATAGTGGCTGATCGCGCAACTCTCGAATCTACGCGCAACCATTCCTGCGCATAGACTTGTGTCCGCCAGTCGCATGGGGCAGGGACGTCCGGTCGGGAACCGTGTCTACGCCGGTGCGGAGTCGTACTCCCTTGTCCCCTGCGCTGTCTCAGATCCTGAACGAGTCCATGACGCCGACTTCTCGTTCCTCTGCCGGCGGGTAGGCGGCGAGATCGCGCTGAGTGACGAGGCGGACCAGACAGAGTTCTTCCGGGCCGATGGCCGTTGTGTGTGAGCGCCTCGGCGACGGTGTAAGGTAAACCCGGTGACCAGACGCAGGCTGCCGATCGGCATCCAGACGTTCCGCAAGCTGCGCGAGCAGGACTGCTACTACGTGGACAAGACGCCGTATGTCGAACGGCTCCTCCACGAGGGAACACATTACTTCCTGTCGCGGCCACGGCGGTTCGGCAAGAGCCTGTTCCTGGACACCCTGAAGGAGCTGTTCGAGGGCAGCCAGGAGCTGTTCACGGGGCTCTACATCCATGGCCGCCACGACTGGACGAAGCGCTATCCGGTGGTGCGACTGAGCTTCGGCGGCGGCAGCTTCACGGAGCACGCGCATCTGCACGCGAGCGTGATGGCGCAGTTGGAGGGCGTGGCGGAACAGGCGGGCGTGAGCGCCCGTTACGCCACGGCGCCGGAGCGGTTCGCGCATCTGCTCAGGACGATGCACGCGCACGCTGGGCAACGCGTGGCCGTGCTGGTCGACGAGTACGACAAGCCGATCCTGGACGCGCTGGTGGAGACGCCGGAGGTGGCGCGTGCCAACCGCGACTTTCTGCGCGGGCTGTACGGGGTGATCAAGGACTCAGACGCGCACGTGCGGTTCACGTTCCTGACGGGCATCAGCAAGTTCTCGAAGGTGAACCTGTTCTCGCAACTGAACAACCTCACCGATCTCACCCTGGATCCGGTCTACTCCTCGATCTGCGGCTACACGGAAGGCGACCTGGAGACGGTGTTCGCTCCTGAGCTGGCCGGCCTGGACCGGGAGCGGGTGCGCGAGTGGTACAACGGATATAGCTGGCGCGGCGCGGAGAAGGTATACAACCCGTACGACGTGCTGTTGCTGCTGCGCCGTCGCGAATTTGAAGCGCATTGGTTCGAGACGGGGACGCCGGCGTTCCTGGTGGACACGCTGTTCGAGCGGCGGGTCTCGTCGGTGTCGCTGGATCGGACGGTGAGCACCGCGGAGCTGCTGTCGACGTTCGACGTGGGCAAGATCGGCACGGAGGCGCTACTGTTCCAGACCGGCTATCTGACGATCACCGGAGAAGAGTCACTGGGAGGCATGGCGCTGTATCGGCTGGGCTACCCCAACCGGGAGGTGCGGCAGAGTCTCAACCGGGTTCTGCTGAGTCAACTCGTGCAGGACGTGAGGCAGCAGACGGCGAACAGTCTGCGACTGCAACGGCTGCTTGCGGCGCACGACAGCGCGGGCCTGCAGGAGCTGTTCCACGCGTTTTTCGCGAGCATCCCGTACGAATGGCACACGAGCAACGACATCGCGAAGTACGAGGGGTATTACGCGAGCGTGTTCTACTCGTACTTCGCCGCGCTGGGATACGAGATCGTCGTGGAGGAGTCGAGCAGCCACGGGCGGCTGGACATGGCCGTGCGCACGGGCGGGCACGTGTACCTGTTCGAGTTCAAGGTGGCCGAGATGGCGCCGCCGGGGTCGGCGCTGACGCAGTTGCGGGAGCGGGACTACGCGGCCAGGTACCGCGGCCGGGGTGAGCCGATCCATTTGGTCGGCGTGGAGTTCAGCCGCCAGACGCGCAACGTGACCGCATTCGACGTGGCCGACGGCTGATGGCGTTCGTGTCGTCCAGTGATCTATCTGACATGAAGCCCGCGTTCACCGTTGGCGTTTTCGCGATAATCCGTGACGATGATCGCCGCGTGCTGCTGTGTCACCGCCGCGATCACGATCTCTGGAATCTGCCCGGCGGGGCGTTGGAGCACGGCGAGGCGCCCTGGGACGGCGTGATCCGCGAGGTCAGGGAAGAGACCGGGCTCGAGGTCGAGGTCTCCAGGCTTGCCGGGGTCTACAGCAAGCCCGAGGACGACGACCTGGTGTTCTCGTTCCTCTGCCGGCGGACAGGCGGCGAGATCGCGCTGAGTGACGAGGCGGACCGGATCGAGTTCTTCCGGGCCGATGAGCTGCCGCCGAACACGATTCCCAAGCAGGTCGAACGGATCGCCGACTCCTTCCGCGACGCCGGCACCCTCGTCTGCCGCGTCCAGACAGGCGCATCTTCGATCCAGCTCAGCAAGGCCGGGAAGCTGTAGCGAGAGTCGAGGAGTCGCCCGGGCGGATTACGGCTGCGTGGTCACCCCGGGTGTCCGCGCGTCGGCCCAGGCTTTCAGCGGGACATCGTCGGAACTGGCACCTGCCGGGCTCCAATAGGCGGACGCGGGGTGGAACTCGGGATCGTCGCCCAGCGGGTCGCTGCCGGTGGCCAGCTCGCCGAGGAGCTGGCGGCGGATCGGTGAGCTGTGGGCGACCAGCTCGGGATCCTGGCGCACGTAATCGGTGGGGCGCAGCCACCGGTAGTGGTAGCCGACGTGCATGATCTTCCGCGTCTTGTCGGAGAGATTCGGTCCCACGCAGTGCCAGGTGGCGGTGCGCCACAGCACGGCGGCCCCTGGCGGCAGCCGGAGATCCACGGCCGCGTCGGGATCCACTTGGTGTCCAGGTCGCGGAGCTCCTGCGGACGGCGCCTGTGGCTGCCCGGCATCAGCCACAAGTTGCCGGAGTTGGACTCGGTGAGGTCGGAGAGCACGCAGAATACCTTGACCTCCATGAACGGCAGTCGCCCGTCGAGCGACGGCGCTTCGAAGAGGTGGGCGCCGGCCAGGTCGGGGTGCCAGATCACGTTCCGGTAGCCGGCCTCGTGGTCGGCGCCCCCGCCGCTTCCGAGCGCTCCGGCGTCGACCACCAGCGGCAGCATCCTGGGGTGGTCGATCAGGTCCAGGAACGCTTGGTGATGGGCGGCGCGTTGCGGAGGGCGAACGGGTCGCCGGGCCCCAAGCCCTTGGCGCGCCGCACGTTGGCTCCCACCTCGTCGACCGCCGACAGTAGGCGCTCCAACTCGTCCGGGCCGAAGAAGTCCTCAAGGACTATGAACCCGTTCTCGTCGAAATCCCGTTTCTGCCGCTTGGTCATCCCCCACGACGTGGGTCCCTCCGTTCGACGATCGGGAACGGGTGACGCGCCCCGCGTCACCCGCCCCGATGTTCCCTGGTGGGGTCAGTAGGACATGCGCCCCTGCAGGTACTCCTCGACGATCGGCCATTGATCGGCGATGGCGATGATCTCGTCGCCGCCGTTCGCTTTCCAGCGGGCGACGTACTCGTCCCAGTCGCCCTCCAGGTCCGCCTGGCCGGTGATCGCCTTGAGGTAGAACTCGTTGAACATCGTGTTCAGCGTCTCACCGTAGCGCTGGCTGATCGTCGGCATGTCGGTCTCGCGGAAGTGGTCCCACCGGTGGGTGCGCATCTGCAGATCCGGCCCGCGTCCGTCCACGACGTAGTGGCTGTAGAACATGGCCGTCTCGCGACGGAGGCTGATCTGCGAGTCCGTCCACGGGGCGATGCCCGGATACATCGCGAACTCGCCGTCCTCCGGCCAGTCGCCGGTGGGAACGTCCTCCTTGGGCGTGCGGGTCACGCCCGACTTGAACGGCTCTCCCTGCCACGTGAAGTGCACGTCCGGGATCCCGTACTGGCCAAGGAAGCGGCCCTCCGGATCGAGCTTGTAGTAGTCCAGGATCTGCAGGATCACGGCCAGCTTCTCGTCGCTCACCGAGCTGTTGATGAACAGGCCGCCGCCGAAGCCGATGCCGTCGTGGCTGGTCAGGTAGTTGCCGCCGCCCTGGATGCCCGCCGGCCCGATCGGCGGCGGCACCACGACCACCTCCGGCCCGGTGCCGAAGTCTTCCTCGCGCACGAACGCGGTGGGCGGGCGGTTCTTGATGCTGGGGTTGCCGGCGTACCCGGCGGAGGTCCCGAACGTAAGCCCTACTTGGCCGGCGTGGATCTTCTCCCACGCCTTGGCCATCGACAGGGTGGGGAACTCGGTGTCGATCAGGCCCATCTCGTACCACTTGGCCCCGTTGCGCAGGAAATCCCGGTAGCGTTCCGAGATCGGCTGCAGGTGCGTCTGGCCGTCGTCGAAGTAGTTGGTGACGCCGCTGGCGCCGACGTTGAAGTTGTGGTGCAGCCCGAACGACCCCAGCACCGGCGCCCACATCCAAGAGAAATTGTTGTGACCAAGCATGGGAATCGTGTCGTCGCTGCCGTTGCCGTCGACGTCACCGTCGCGAAATGCGACCAGCAACTCCTCGAACCAGCTCAGCGGCAGGTCGATGTCGTAGGAGAACACGGCACCCCACGTGTCGAACGGGACCTTGCCTTCGTGGTAGCCGGGCAGGCCCATGCCGAGGCTCTCGGCCTGGTCGGCCCGGAACGAGGTCCAGATCAGGATGCCGTTGGCGTTCTCCAGGAAGCCGTTGATGCGCATCATCTCGTCCGGGTTGTCCGGGTTGCGGCTCAGCAGCCAGCCGAGCGGGCGCTCGTCCATCAGCGCCGTGTAGCGCGGCATGTTCTCGCGAATCAACGCGATCGGGATCGGCCGGATATAGCCGTCGGCGACCAACTGGTCGAGCTGGCCGATCGGAAACGCGTCGGGCAGTTCGCCGGTGGCCAGCAGGATGTCCTCCTTCTCCTTCTCGTGGAACGGCCAGACGCCGTTGCTTTCGATGTTGACCCCGAACTTCTCCTCCAGGTGCTGCTCTCCGGCGGAGTCCGGGAACCGCGACATCCAGGTGATGGTCATCACCTCCTCGGCCATCCCTTCCTCCTGCCCGGCTGCGGTCAGCAGGGCAGCGGGGACGAGCCCGACGAGCAGTGCGAGCAGAATCGTCGCGACCTTCTTCATCGGCATGGTCTTCATCGGCGTGTCCTCCTTGCGGGACGACGTGCAGGCGACGACTTACGGCGGTCGCGCTCGCACGACCTCCTCACAGCGTGATGGGGCCAGTCTAACCCTTCAGCGAGCCGACCAGAATCCCCCGGATGAAGTAGCGCTGCACGAACGGGTAGACCAGGACGATCGGGCCGATGGTGAGCAGCGTGACGGCGCTCTTCACCGACACCATCGGCAGCTCCTCCACGTCCTCCTCGATCTGGATGAAACCTTCCAGCATGCGCCGGAAGCGCTCCTCCGCGTCGAACACGATCTTGCGCAGAAGCAGTTGCAGCACCCGCAGCTCGTTGTCGGTCGTATAGATGAGAGCGTCGAGCCAGGCGTTCCAGTGGGCCACCGCCCCCCACAGCGCCACCGTGGCGACCACGGGTTTGGCGACCGGCAGGATGATGTGGACCAGGATCTGCAGGTAGTTGGCCCCGTCGATGAACGCCGAGTCCTCCAGCGCCCGGTCGAGCGCCATCAGGAAGTTGCGCATGATGATGATGTAGAAGCCGCTGGTGGTCACCGGCAGGATCAGCGCCCAGCGCGAGTCGATCAGGCCCAGGGAGCGGATCAGCAGGAAGTTCGGGATCAGCCCGCCCGAGAAGAACATCGTGATCAGGATGTAGATGGTCACGAAGGTGCGCCCCGGCAGGTCGCGCTTGGACAGCGGGTAGGCCGCGCACAGGGTGAAGGCGACGATCAGGACCGTGCCGATGGTGGTGCGGTGGATGGAGTTGAGGTACGCGCGCCCGACGTCGTCGCGGGTGAAGACGAAGCGGTAGGCGCTGGTGTCCCACTCGTCGATCCAGATCGTGAAGCCGAGGGAGGAGACCGCGGTGTTGCCGGAGAATGACAGCAGGATGGTGTTCCAGAACGGATAGATGATGCTCAGCGCGAACATCACCAGCAGCAGGTGGTTGACGACCTCGAAGCCGACGCCGAATGGAGTTCGCGAGCGCAGCCGCGTCATCGCCTTACCACAGCCCGTACTCGCTGTGCCGCCGGATGATCAGGTTGGCGCCGACGATCAGAATCACGCCGACGCCGTTCTTGAACAGGCCGACGGCGGTGGCGAAGTCGTATTTCCGTTCCTCGAAGCCCTTGCGGTAGACGTAGGTGTCGATGATGTCGGCCACCTCGTAGACCAGCGGGTTGTACAGGTTGAAGATCTGATCGAACCCGGCGTTCAGGAGCTGGCCGAGCTGCAGGATGAACAGGATGACCATCACGTACAGCAGCGACGGCACGGTGACGTGCCACGCCGCCTGCAGCCGGCTGGCCCCGTCGATGGCCGCCGACTCGTACAGCTCCGGGTCGATCGATGACATCGCCGCCAGGTAGATGATCGAGCCCCAGCCGACCCCCTGCCAGATGCCGGTGGAGATCAGCATGGGCAGGAACAGCGTGGGATCCGTGAAGACGTTGGGGACCGGCTCGATGTCGAGCAGCCGGTAGAGGTAGGCGGGGAGGCCGCGCTGCGGCGAGAACACCTCGATGACGATCGAGGCCAGCACCACCCACGACATGAAGTACGGCAGGTAGGAGATCGTCTGCACCGACTTCTTGAACGCCGTGCTGCGAACCTCGTTCAGCAGGATCGCCAGGATGATCGGCGCGGGAAAGCCGAAGCCCAGGCGCAGCAGGCTGATGACGATCGTGTTGCGGAGGATGCGCCCGAAATAGAAGTCCTGGAAGAGGATCCTGAAGTGCCAGAAGTCGTTCCAGGGGCTGCCGAGGATGCCCTTGGAGAAGCGGTAGTCCTTGAAGGCGATGGTGACCCCGTAGATCGGGATGTAGTCGAAGATGAACAGGCTGGCCAGCGGAAAGAGGAGGAGCAGGTACAGCAGCCGGTAGCGCTTGGCCCTGCGCCAGCGCAGTTGTCCGACGCTCAGGGATTCGCCCGGAACCGGGCGCACGTCGGGCAGGCCCATCAGGCCGGTTCCGGCGCCGGATCGACCTCGCTCACTCGCAGCGCTCGGAGTC
The DNA here is from genome assembly GCA_963662775.1 of Spirochaetia bacterium. GTDB lineage: Bacteria > Spirochaetota > Spirochaetia > SZUA-6 > Bin103 > CATQHW01. The sequence continues at coordinate 6,053,511 of OY759747.1, read as the reverse complement.
GGCCAGCGTGGCGCCCGACTGCTGGATCAGCTTGGCGACCAGCCCGGTCCAGCCGGTCTGGTGGCCGGCGCCCAGGCCGGATCCGTCGTCGCCGTGAAAGTACTCCGGGAACAGCAGCAGATCGCGCCAATGCGGATCGAGGTGGAACGGACTCCGGCCGCCGTGGAGCGGGCGCCTGCCCTCGCTGTCGGCCAGGAACAGGCGGATCAGGCGGCATGACAGGTCGGTGGCGACCTCCTCCAGGTTCATCCAGCGCCCCGAGCCGGTGGGACACTCCACCTTCAGGTCGTCCCCGTAGTAGTGGTGGAACTTCTGCAGGGACTCGATGATCAGGTAGTTGATCGGGAACCAGATCGGGCCGCGCCAGTTGGAGTTCCCGCCGAACAGGCCGCTGGTCGACTCCGCCGGCTGGTAGTCCACGGTGTGCGTCTGACCGTCCACGTGGAACGTGTACGGCTGCGCCCGGTGGAACTTCGAGACCGAGCGGATGCCATACTCGGAGAGGAACTCCTGCTCGTTGAGCATGACCTTGAGCACCCGCAGCAGCCGCTCGCGGGTCAGGAGCGACAGCAGCCGTCGCCGGCCCAGGCCGGGCACGTCCACGCTGGCCATGCTGCCGGCCAGGTGCGGGCGGTTGTGCACGAACCAGTGCACGCGGCGGTCGAAGACCTCCAGGTCGTCGATCATGTCAGGCTCGATCGTTTCCACCGCGAACAGCGGCAGCAGGCCCACCAGCGAACGCACCTTGAGGGTCTGCGTGCGGCCGTCCGGCAGGTGCAGGGTGTCGTAGAAGAACCCGTCGGCGTGGTCCCACAGGCTGTGACCGTGGTGGCCGCCCTCGGTCATCGCATGGGCGATGCGCAGGAAGTGCTCGAACAGCTTGGTCGCGGTGTGCTGGTAGACGCGGTTCCGGCGCGCCAGCTCCAGGGAGATCTTCAGCAGCGTCAGGCAGTAGGCGCCCATCCAGGCGGTGCCGTCCGACTGGTCGATATGGCCGCCGGTGGGCAGCACCGCGCTGCGGTCGAACACGCTGATGTTGTCCATCCCCAGGAAGCCGCCCTGGAACACGTTGTTGTCGTCTTCGTCCTTGCGGTTGACCCACCACGTGAAGTTCAGCAGCAGCTTGTGAAACACCCCTTCCAGAAACGCGGGGTCGGGATTGCCGGTGGCGTGGCCGTCGATCTTGTAGACGCGCCAGGCGGCCCACGCGTGCACCGGCGGGTTGACGTCGTCGAACGCCCACTCGTAGGCCGGGAGCTGGCCGTTGGGGTGCATGTACCACTCGCGGGTCATCAGCTCCAACTGCCGCTTGGCGAAGTCGGCGTCGACCAGGGCCAGCGGGATGCAGTGGAACGCCAGATCCCAGGTGGCGTACCACGGGTACTCCCACTTGTCGGGCATCGAGATGACGTCGAAGTTGGTCAGGTGACCCCAGTCCCGGTTCCGTCCCCGCCTGCGGCCGGCCGGCGGCGGGTCGGCGCCGGGATCTCCTGCCAGCCACTGCTCGACGTCGTAGTAGTAGAGCTGCTTCGACCAGAGCATGCCGGCGAGCGCCTGCCGCTGCACGTTCCGCTCATCGGGGCTGAGGCCCGGGCAGTGCAGGGCGGCGTAGAACTCGTCCGCTTCGGCACGGCGCTGCTCGAAGGTCTCACCGAAGCGTTCGAAGGGGTCGTCGTGCGCCGCGCGGGACAGGCGCAGGCAGTGGGTCGCCGATCCGCCGGGCGGGATGCTCTGCCGATAGAGCGCCGCCGCCTTGGTTCCCAGGCCGTAGGGATTCACGGCGTCGGAGTGCCCATCGACGACAAATCGGTGGAATGCATCCTTCACGTACGGGCTCTGGTTGGGGGTCCCGAACACGCGCACGGCGTTGGTCTCGTTCTCGGTGAACAGCAGCTCCGGCGCCGCGGCGGCATGCAGCACGTACCGCCCGGCGGCCGGGTGATCGACCTGCACCGCGGCGACGCCGTCGGTCCCGTCCGGCTCATCGAGCCGGCTCAACACGGGCTTGGCCGCGACGTCGTTCATGGGGCCGGCCTCGTACCCCCAGTTCCAGGTGTTGCGGAACCACAGGGTGGGCAGCGTCCAGCACGCCGCCTCCTCGGGACCGCGGTTCAGTACCGTGATACGGATCAGGATGTCCTCCTGATCCGCCTTGGCGTACTCGACGAACACGTCGAAGTAGCGGCTCTCGTCGAAGACGCCGGTGTCGAGCAGCTCGTACTCGGGATCGTGGTAGCCGCGCCGCTGCGACTCCGTCACCAGCTCCCGGTAGGGGAACGGGGCCTGCGGGTACTTGTAGAGCATCTTCAGGTAGCTGTGCGTGGGCGTGCTGTCCAGGTAGAAGTAGCACTCCTTGACGTCCTCGCCGTGGTTGCCCTCGACGCCGGTCAAGCCGAACAGCCGCTCCTTGAGGATCGGGTCGCGTCCGTTCCACAGCGCGACGGCGAAGCACAGGTACTGGGAGCGATCGCAGATGCCGGCCAGGCCGTCCTCGTTCCAGCGGTACGCGCGGCTGGGCGCGTGATCGTGCGGAAAGTAGTCCCACGCCGCACCCTGAGCGCTGTAGTCTTCGCGTACCGTGCCCCACGCCCGTTCGCTCAGGTACGGCCCCCATTGCTTCCAGTTGGCCGTACGCGCCTGATGGGCCGCGAGGCGCGCGTGTTCCGCCGTTCCATTCACCATCGTGGCGGCCCCTCCGGCACTAGTCCCACATCCGGAACCCGCCCACGAAGGCATTGTCGTTCGGGCAGATGACGGTATCCGCGGGCAGCTCCTTGAGAAGCGCGGCATTGCCGCCTCCCAGGACGACGTAATCCGAGAGCAGCGCGGCGCGCAGACAGGCGACTACGGCAGCCACTTCCCGGCGCCACTCCTTCTTTCCCAGCCGCTTCAGGCCGCGGGCGCCGACGTAGTCTTCGAAGGTCATCTTCTTCTTGTACGGAAGATGGGCCAGCTCCATCGGCTGTACGGTGCCGGCCAGGACCATCGCCGAGCCCAGGCCGGTGCCCAGCCCCAGGAACAACATCCGTCCGCCGCGATAGCTGCCGAGCGCCTGCATCGCCGCGTCGTTGATCACCTTCACGGGTCGGCCGAACTCGGCCTCGAAATCGAACCCGACCCAGCCGCTTCCCAGGTTCTTCGGATCGCGCACGATCGTGCCGTCCGACACCGGCCCCGGATACCCGATGGAGACCGCGTCATAGTGCCGATCGTGCACGAGCGTCTTGACCGCCGCTACCATGTCCGCCGCCGTCATTTCCGGCCCCGAGGGGACGGAGCGCCGCCGGCCGTCGCCCGTGACCTTGACCTTCACCTTGCTGCCGCCGACATCGACAACGAGTACGTCCATTTCCGTCCCTGTTGGTCGTCGTTCCGATTCGGTTGAAGCGATGCTGATGACGGCGCATCCTATCGAGCACCGTGAAGGCAGTGTCAAGCCAGGAGCAAGTGGCCGACCGGGCGCGCCTCGGCGCCGGCGACCGGGCGGTGCTGTTCGCCTTTGACGATCACGCCATGCCGTGGCGCTACCGCGTCCGGCTGCAGATGCACCGGCCGGAGAAGCACGCCGGCAACCCGATCCTGGCGCGGGGGCCGGCCGGCGCGGTCGACTCCCGGCGGATGCAGTGCTGCCCGGTCGTGCACGACGGCGAGCGGTTCCGGATGTGGTACATCGCCCGCGACGATGGTTCTTCCGGACGGGGCGGCGGACGCGGCCGCGCGGAAGGTGGCTACGCGGACGTCGAACCGGCGGTTGTGCACTCCTACGACACGGGGCGGATCTGCTACGCGGAGAGCGACGACGGGCTGACGTGGACCAGGCCCGAGCTGGGGCTGGTGGAGTACGGCGGCTCCCGCCGCAACAACATCGTCGACCTGCCGCCGGGCTCCGGCAACATGGACATCCTGTACCAGCCGGACGCTCCGGCGGAGCGTCGCTACCTGATGGTGAACGAGTACATGGCGTGGCGGCACCGGGCGGGCTCGGCCCTGGAACGGCCGTCCATCACCCTGTTCGCCGCCAGCCCGGACGGCTTCCGCTGGACGATGCTGCAGGACGAACCGGGCGCGATCGGCCAGCACTTCGAGTGCTCCTGCCTGTACCGCTACCGCGGCAACTACCACGTGGCCGGCCACATCGGGCCGCCCATGGCGTACGCCCCGCTGCAGCGCCACCCGGCGATCTGGATGGTCGGCGCCAAGATGATGGCGGTATGGCGGTCGCCGACGATCGACTCGTGGCCGCTGGAGATGTGCGTGGGCTTCTTCAAGCCCATGCAGTCATCCTCGCCCTTCCGGACCGGCTGGGATCGGGAGGAGAACCACCTGGGCGCCTACGTCACGCCATACCCGAACGTCTGCCTGGCCGTGACCGGCCAGTGGCACCACCCGATCACCGACGCGCCGCCGGAGCATCCCGACTACCTGGCCGCGAAGGTCTCGGCCGATCTGGGGTTCGCCTACAGCGAGGACGGGGTGCACTTCAAGGAGCCGGCGCCCGGATTCACCTTCGTCCCACGCGATCAGGAGATGGGCTGGGACCGCGACTTCCGGGACAACACCTCAAACGACCACCTTCTGATGATCCAGGGCCCGATGGTCAACGCCGGCGAGGAGACCTTCATCTACTACACCGCCTTCACGCCAACCGGGGACCGGATGGAGGGGCGCAGCAACCTGGGGATGGCGCGCATGCCGCGCGAGCGCTTCGGCAGCCTGGTCACCGTGCCGGACGCGCCGTTCGGCCAGGTGGTGACCGCCGTGCTGCGCGGGAGGCCTGAGACGTCGCTTGCTGCCAACGTGGAGATCGAGCCCGGCGGCCAATTGCAGGCTGCTCTGACCGATGCGGACGGGTTGCGCGAGCTGCCGGGATTCGGGATCGACGACAGCGTCGCGATGCGCGCCTCCGGGCTCGCCCAGCCGATCGTCTGGACGGGCCGGCAGCGATTGCCGGACCACGAGTTCCGCCTTCGCGTACGCCTCACCGGAGCGCAGCTGTTTGCCGTCAACGTCGACGGTGCTGAAGGCATGTGACACCGCTCACCCCCGCCGACGTCGATCCGGCGCATGTCCACGCTGTGCGGCGCCGGCGGCGGATCATCGCCCATTGCGACGCCAACCTTCCCGGTGAGCTTCTGGGCATCGACCTGACCGAATGGCTCGACTACCGGTTCGAGTACCTGGACGCCGCGGGTTCCTGCGTCGATACCGTCGTCTGGGACATGGGCCAGATCGAGGCGGAGGAGCCGGTTCGGATCATGCGTTCCGGGGTGTGGACCGAGCAGGGGATCGATGTGTTGGACGCCCTGGTCGCGGAGAGCAGGCGGTTGCCGCAGTCTGGACGTCGACGTGCAGGGGTTCGTGGAGCTGGCAGGCGGCCGGGACGTGCCCGTGTATCCCTGCCTGGACGATCACCACGGCACCGACGCCTATCTCAACCCCGGCCCGGAGCTGTTCCGCGGGGTGTTCGTCAACTGGCTGAGCCAAGGGGCGGCAGGCGCGCAGACCTTCAACTGGACGCACGCCTCGGCGGCCACCCACGCTCGGCTCGGGGTGCGGAGCCTGCCGGCCGTGCCGTCGCACCCGGCGCTGTATCAGAGGCCGGATCGCTCGAAACGCTGCGCCGGCACGATCGGCTGCACGGGGTCGAGCGCCGCGGCGGCTTCCGGTGGACCGGCGGCTTCTTCTGCTCGAATCGCGACGCGGCGCTGCCCGTGGAATTGCCCCACTCGGGGGAGCCGGTGGCGATCCCGTTGCCCATCCACGAGGATCTGACCGACCCGCGCTCGGCGTCACGCGTGGAGCTGCGGATCGTCCTGTTCAACGCGCAGCAGGGCGACCGCTACCGGGTTGCGGTCAACGGTGCCGAGCTCACGCTGACCGACAGCAACTACCGCTTTCGGGACGCGCAGATCTACTCGCCTGATCCCCAACCGCCGGTGGGTTGGGAGCCGATCGTCGATCAACCCGATCAGCGGCTGGCGCGTCTGGTGTACGCGCTGCCGGCGCAGCACCTCGTGGTCGGCCGCAATCGCGTGACGGTGGTGATCGAGGCGAGGATGCCCTACGTCACGGATCGCGTGCAGGTGGAGAAGCTGGAGGCGTTGGTCACCGCTCCGGCGCGATGAGATCGCGCTCGGCCACCCGGACCCGCAGGACGCCCTGCATGGTCGTGATCCACAGCTCGCCGGGACGCCGCTCGAACAGAAACGGATAGCTGACCCGATGGCCGGGCTCGTTGCGAGCTACCACCACCGGTTCGCTCCACGAGGAGCCGTCGTCGTCGGAGAGGGCGATGCTCAGCTCGGAGCGCTGCGTGCTGGCGGGAACGATGGAGGAGTGGTCCTCCGTGCACGGGACGGTCCGCTCGCCTGCCGGCAGGCGGCGGTTCCAGGCCAGGCACAGCCGGCCGCTGGCCGGGCGCAGCAGCCAGTCTGTACTTATTTATTATTTGCGATGGCTATTTCGAGATCACAGCGCTTATCAGATAGATAGCCGAGCGCTCGACTTCCGATCATATTACCGGACACTTCTAGCAAGCGTAGCTGAGGGATACAGGCGAGAACAAGAATAGCCTCATCCTGAAGTGGGCATCCTACCAATCGCAGGCGAGTGAGTTGATTGAGCTTGCATAAGGCCTGGAAGTTGATTCCTCTGATGTTTGTATGCGATAGATCAAGAAGTGTCAGGAGGGAGCACTGAGCTATGTACTTCAAGCACAGGTCTGTGCAGCGCGTACCCTGAATGTCAAGCGCTCGTAGTCGGTGCAAGCGGGACAGGATTTCTGCTCCCGCGTCAGTAATGGCGCAACCTCTGAGCCACAAGCACTGGACGTATTCCTTGAATTTTTCTAGGTGGTGAATACCCGTATCGGTCACTCTAGTATCGCTCAGGTTGATCATGCCATCTCCGATTGCAAAGTCTTCTTGTGCAAGGAGCGTGTCTATTCGGCGCTGTTGAATCGACTTATTACGACGAGATATACGTCTTGATTGACGTTCTCTGCGGGTTGGATGTCCTTTTTGGTCCCAATGATCGGAGAAACGAGTCAGCGTGTGTTCCACAAGCGAGGAGGCGTGTATCAGCGGAGGACTTTGCTGTTGGACACCGATTTTCTCTACCGAGACTCCTTCCGTTTGGTATTCCTCTAGGGCTATAGACCCATCCTGCAATACGATTACACGACTCCAGGTGTTAGCGATCAGAATCGCAAAACCTCCTTCAACTGCCTGCTTCCTCATGACGCGGGTATTGATGGGACCGCCGCCTCCGTCCATTGGAATCGCAACGATCTCAGCCCCTTGCGCAGCATATGGGGAAAAATGCTCGGCTATTGTCCGGTCGGCGCAGATCAACATGCCTATCCGGCCGAAAGGAGTGTTCTTGCACGGCATAGTACGACCAGCATCGATCCACTGCTCGGTCTGAGGGAAAACCTTGCTGTATCTATAGATGACATTTCCCAAAGGAGATAGCATCACACAGCTGTTACGTAGCCTCGGTTGGCGACCGTGAATATCTACTCGTTCAAGAAAACCGAATACGAGGTGGATGTTTAGTTGTCGGCACATAGACGCTGCTCTCACCAGGTATGGGCCATCAGGAATGCGTTGGGCAATGGTAATCATTCGGCGTCGTGAAGTAGGATATGAGCAGCAATATCCATCAAGTACTGACTCGGGAGCCACTACGAGGTCTGCCCCAAGGTTCGCTGCTTCGCGGACATAAGATTCCAGGCGACGGTAATTTTCTTCGATAGCGTATGGAAACCCACGCATGCTTACGAGGCCGACGCTAAAGCTCTGGTGGGGATCGCTCATAATAACTTTAATCAGTCAGGCGTAGGCAGCGGTATATGGAAGCCACCGAGGTTCTTCTGGATAGGTTGTATTGTCTTCAGCGGCAGGTCGCCGAGCTAATCGGGCATGTTCAGTGTGTCGTGGACATGCACGGTGCAGCAGACGATTGCTTGGGCTTTGTGCAGAATTGCGGTGAGGAATCATTGGACACTACCCGTGATCGCCAGTGATTTCCAGCGGCAGTCCGTTGATCTGTGCCGTGCGGCAGGCCGATTTGTCGCAGGTCTTGTTACGCCGGTGATCTAACAAGTCGTGGAGCATCCTCGCGTTAAACAAGCGCTAATTGTGCCAGAACGCTGGCTGGTATTCGCGGTCGGCGTTGACCGTGGGCGAGGCCAGCGGGGATGATCCGGTCCGTGGCTGAAGGGCCTTGGCCACGTTGTATGCCGCGACCCACGCCGCCGGGTTCTGACCGTTGATCGAGGCCAGGTTGACGATGCATCCGGACTCCTGGCGCTCCATGATCCGCGCCGCCGCCCGGCAGCACTTGAAGGTGCCGTTCAGGTTCACGTTCAGCACCTGACTCCACTCCTCGTCGCTCAGCTTGACGGATCGGCACGACGTTCTGCCCGAGCCCGGCGCTGTTCACCAGGATATCGAGCCGGGCGCGCGCCTGGACGAGCCCGGCGAACAACGCATCTACCTCGGTGGTCGAGGTCACGTCCAGGCGAGCGGCGGCTGCGCTCCGGCCGTCGCCGGCGATCTGGGCCGCGGCGGCCTCGGCCTTCTCGCGTTGCAGGTCCGCGATGATCACCGCGGCGCCCGCTCCCGCGAGGGATTCGGCGATGCCTCGTCCCAGGCCCTGCGCCGCGCCGGTCACGACCGCCACCTGTCCCTGCAAGGGGTGCGGCGGGTCGGACAGGTTCACGCTGACCGCGCTTTCGCCCATGCCCTGAGCGGGACATCGTCCCAACTGGACCCGGCGGGGAGCCAGTAGGCGCATGCGGGCTCGAAGTGGGGGTCGTCGCCCAGGGGGTCGCTGCCGGTTGCCAGTTCGCCGAGCAACTGGCGGCGGATGGGCGAGCTGCGGGCGACCAGCTCCGGGTCCTGGCGCACATAGTCGGTGGGCCGCAGCCAGCGGTAGTGGTAGCCGATGTGCATGATCTTGCGCGTCTTGTCGGACAGATTGGGCCCGACGCAGTGCCAGGTGGCGGTCCGCCACAGCACGGCAGCTCCTGGCGGGAGCCTGACCTCGACCGCCTCGGCGGGATCGACCTCGTTGTTCATGTCGCGCAGCTCCTGCGGGGTACGCCGGTGGCTGCCCGGCACGAACCACAGGTTGCCGGAGTTGGACGCGGCGAGGTCGGAGAGCACGTAGAACACCTTGACCTCCATGAACGGCAGCCGCCCGTCGAGCGACGGCGCCTCGAACAGGTAGTCACTGGCCAGGTCGGGGTGCCAGACCACGTTGCGGTAGCCGGCCTCATGGTCCGCCCCGGCGCCGCTGCCGAGAGCGCCCGCCGGCAGATCGCCGGGGTACGGCGGGCGGTAGTCCAGGTGCGTGGTGCGGATCTGGATGTTCCAGCCGATGGCGTCGACCACCAGCGGCAGCATCCGCGGATGGTCGATCAGGTCCAGGAACGCGTCGTGGTGGGCGAGCGCGTTGCGGATGGCGAACGGCTCATCGGGTCCGATGCCCTTTGCCTGCCGGATCTGCGCACCCACCTCGTCCACCGCCGCGAGCAGGCGGTCCAGCTCGTCCGCAGTCAGGAAATCCTCGAGCACGATGAACCCGTTCGAGTCGAAGTCGTTCTTCTGTTGTTCGGTCATCGCTATCGACACAGCGTCCCTCGCTTGACGGTGAGCTCCGGGGCCGTGAGTCTACGTCGAATCGGCTCATCCCGGCGTGGCGTACGAACGATCCCAGCCTGCCAGCTTCCTGACCGGCACCAGCGCCGCGCCCAGCCCAGGCTCGCCCGCCTGCGCCCCAGCGAGCACCTCGTCACGGTGGCCGAGCCGGCGGAGCGCCGACCAGGCGCTGGTGCCGTCGGCGCGCTGCTCCGGGGTGCAGTCCCAGAAGGCGAACCGCTCGGCGCCGATCCCGTACAGCCCGGCCGCGCGCCAGCGGTAGGTTTCCGCGCTCATGTGGCGGGGCATCAGGTTGAAGGCGACCTCACAGGGAGTCCCCTTCGTGATCGAGAGGAACCAGGCGCCGTCGCGCGGGTCGACCCAGGAGTCCTGCGTGCTGTCCAGCGCCGGCACCGAGGTGTACGGGATGATCGTGTCGACTAACCCCTGCTCGATCCACGCCGGCAGGTCCATCCCCATCAGCAGGTTCTCCTCCTCGCTCGCCATCACGACCGCGGAGACGGCGATGCGCCGCCGGCCCTGTTCGTGCTCGATCCGATCCATCGCCGCGCGCACCTCGCGCATGAAGCCGGTGAGGACACGGGCTCGGTAGCTGAGCCAGCGGCGGTCGCCGTCATCGAGCCGGTGCGGGTCCAGACCGAATTCGTCCCTGAAACCGCTGACGATGGACGGCTCGTACTCGACCAGCGGCGGCCGGCGGTTGTAGGCCAGGCTGACGCCGTCGACGTCGTACGTGGAGGCCACCTCGCGCAGCAGATCGACCGCGAATCGGCGGGTCTCGGCATAGGCGTAGGAGAGCCGCGGCGTGGTGTCGCCTGAGCGTGCCGTGCCGCGCAGCTCCGGGTGCCGGTCGTAGAACGAGTCGCCGTGATCGAAGTGGTCGTGATCGGAGGGGAACTTGAATCCGGCCACCCGATAGCTGGTATGAAACTCCAGGCCGATCTCGCGTGCGTAGTCGCGTGCGATGCGAAACGGGTCCAGTCCCTGGTCGCGGAAGATGCGCCAGCACTCGCAGTGGTAGCGCGCGTTGGGTGAGTGGAAGTCGGTGAGCCCGTCGAAGGTCGGTATCCGGCCGGCGCTGCCGGGGTAGTAGAGCAAGTCGCCCATGCCGCACTCCCAGTAGACGCGCCCGAAGTCGGTGTCGCGGAACGGCTCCAGCTCGCGGCGGATCGCCTCCGGCGTGGTGGCGCGAAGGTTGGCGTGCAGCCCGTGCGCGTCGTTGAACAGGTACAGCCGGCGCGTGCCGCGCTCGGCCCGCTCCTGCTGCACGATCCGCACCTCCTCGGCGTCGAGCGGCACCAGCTTCACGTAGGCGACCCGCGCCCGCGGGCAGCTCATCGCGCCCGCGGCGTCGCCGGGGGCGGTGCGGCGGTGGAGCTGCGCCAGCACCAGGTCGTGCCCGGTCAGGTCGGCGATTCGCCAGAAGAGCTCCTTGATGTGCCCTTGCTCCTCCCGCCCCGCCTCGAACACGGCCAGCTTGGTGAAGGTCTCCTCGCCGGACAGGCGCACCAGCACGATCACCTGCTCGCCGGCGTGCACGGCGTACAGGCCCACCGAGACCGCATGCCACCCGGACACCCCGAGCGGGCAGGAGACGGCGGGCGCCGCCGTCTCCGGATCGGCCCGCAGCATCACGCCCGTCAGCGTGTCGGTCTCATACGGCAGCATGCGCCACCGCCCCGCCGCCGCCCGGTCGCCGAGCGCGCTCTGCGGCGTGCAGCGGCTCAGATCGGTGACGTAGGACGGGGTGGCGCGGAGCCACGTGTCGGCGAATCGATCCGAGGAGGCAGGCGCTTCCATGCGCTATTGTGTCCCCGCGGGGGACACCGGAACAATGAAGAACCGCTTCGCGGGTGTGGGAGCGTGATCGCACCCCTCCGGATCGGCACGGCCCGGCAGTTGTTCGTCGACGGTTTCATCGTAGAGGAGATGCAGGGCGTGACGCGCTGCCTGCACCGGCCCGCGAAGTACGCGGGCAACCCGGTCCTGAGCCCGCTCTACCCGTGGGAGGGCAGGGTCGCGCTGTACGGGACGGTCATGCGCGACCCGCGCGACGGCACGTTCCGGATGTGGTACCAGGGCTACGGCGGCATGGGCGTCCCGGCGCTGGACTTCGACCAGGCGGGCTCCCCGTGGACGGGGTTCGACGCCCGCAACCTGCTGTACACCATCGGCTACGCCACCTCGGCCGACGGCGTGTTCTGGGAACGGCCCAACCTGGGGCTGGTCGAGTACGGCGGGTCGCGGGTCAACAACCTGGTGCTCCTCGACGCCGCCTACGCCAACGTCATCGAGGACGCGCGGGAAGAGGATCCCGAGCGCCGCTACAAGTCGCTGTTCTTCGAGGCGCGGGACCCTTCAGGGACGCCCAACATGGGCGACGGCGTGTCGGTGGCCTTCTCCCCGGACGGCCTGCGCTGGACCAAGTACGCCGGCAATCCGGTGATCCGACGCTCCAGCGACACGCACGCGCTGCTGGGCTGGGACGGACGCCACGGCTGCTTCGTCGGCTACTGCCGCCCGTCCGTGCACGAGGGCAACCGGACGCGGCGCATCGGGCGCGCGGTGAGCCCCGACTTCGTCACCTGGAGCGATCCGGAGGAGGTGCTTGAGCCCGACGTGCAGGATCCTCCGGGAACCGAGTTCTACGGCATGCCCGTGTTCATCTACGAGGGGCTCTACCTCGGTCAGCTCCTGGTGCTGCACGCGCCCCCGGAGGAACCGCAGATCCGGTTCACCGGCCGGGTGGACGTCCAGCTCACGGTGAGCCGTGACGGCGTGCACTGGCAGCGCGCCTGCGACCGCCAGCCTTTTCTCCCCAACGGTCCCCCCGGCAGCATCGACGCCGGCGAGATCTACGCCGCGCGCGCACCGGTCTCCGTGGGGGACGAGCTCTGGTTCTACTACTCGACGTGCGCCCTGGAGCACGGCATCACCGGCCGCAGCGGGCCGATCTGCCTGGCCAAGCTGCGCCGGGACGGATTCGTGTCGCTCTCCGCGGAGTCGGACGGCGGCACGGTGGTGACTAGGCCCTTTCAGTGCGAAGGCGGCGCGCTGTACGTGAACGCCGCGGCGCGGGGAGGGGAGATGTCCGTGGCTGTGCTGGGCGCGGACGGCGTGCAGAAGCCCGGTCTCGGCCGCGCGGACTGCGCCGTGATCGACGGCGACTCGGTGCGGCAACGGGTCACCTGGCGCCAGCACGCCCGGCTGGACGAGCTGCGCGGCCAGGCGATCCGCTTGAAGTTCCACCTCGACCGCGCGCGGTTGTACTCGTTCATGCAGGCAGGAGAATCAGGCGAGGGGGCTCCGGCGGACCGATAGCCGCAGGGCGCCACCGGACGATGATCGAGATTCAGACCAATCCGGCGATCGGCGAGCGTGGCGTGGTCAGCGTGCGGCTGCCCGCGGGCGCCGGGCCGCATCCGGTCGTGGTGGGCATTCACGGCGGCGGCTGGGAGAACGGCGACCGCCGCTCCTACGACTGGTGCTGGGAGCGCCTGCGCCCGCTCGGGGTGGGGCTGGCGCTCTGCTCCTATCGGCCGGCGAGCACGGCGCGGTTTCCGGGAGCGTACCGGGACGTGGTGCACCTGCTCCGCTGGTTGCACGATCGGGGCGCCGGGCACAGGCTGGACCGTCGGCGGTGCGCGCTGTTCGGCTGCTCCTCGGGAGGCCACTTGGTGTCGCTGCTGGCCACGCGCGCGACCGGGGAGGAGCGCGGGATCTGCTCGATTCGGGCGGCGATCTCGTACGCGGGAGTGATGGACATGGCCGCCTGGCACCGCGAGCTGGCAGAGCTGACACCGGAGAGCTCGACGGCAGTCGACTTCATGGGAGCCGATCCGGCCGAGGATCCCGACGCCTATCGAGCCGCGTCTCCGCTCCACCACGTGCATGCCCGCGTGCCGCCGATGCTGCTGATCCACGGCAGGGAGGACGCGGTGGTGCCGGTAGCCCAGTCGCGGGCCATGTTCGCGGCGCTCCGGCGTGCCGGCCACGCGCCCGAGTTGCTGGAGGTGTCCGACGGACATTTCGCCATGAACGCCGCCCACCCCGGCGAGCGCAAGGAGCTCGTCCGGGAGGCGGACGTGCTGCGGTTCCTGCGCGCCCACCTGTAAGGGGTAGTGCGCCCCGCATGTTCCTGAGAACCGATGAGCGTGGGTAGCCGCGCTTGCCGTGTCCCGCTGGAGGGTCTATACAATATATGAATTGTGGGTCAAGCTCTGGAGAACGCGGCCGCGAGACCTGATGGGCCCGATCGAGTGGCTGCCATCGCCTCTTGGGTTCAGTCGCTGTTCTCGCCTGACGATGCGGTGCCGACGCTGGTCGGTGGCGGGGCGGTCGAGCTGTACACTGGTGGGGCCTATCGAACCGGAGATCTGGACTTCGTGGGAATCGTGACGCCGGAAGTCGCCCAACGGATGGAGGACGCCGGATTCGAGCGCCTCGGTCGTCACTGGATTCATGAGCGGCACCGTTTGTTCATTGAGTTCCCCGACGACGCTCTCGCTCGTGGGGACACCGTGGCGACAATCCGTGTGGGAAGCACGTCGGTCGTGGTGATCGGCCTGGAGGAACTCATAATGGACCGACTCGCGGCATGGCAGTTCTGGCGATCGGAGATCGATGGCTATAGCGCATGGCTGTTGTGGTCGAGCGGAGGCCACCGCCCGAACCTTGAGCGATTGCGCGGGCTTGCGGAGCGCAATGAGACGTCCGTGGCGCTGGACTTGCTCATCGCCTTCGCCCGAGCCCATGCCGGGCGGATGCCGACACATACGGAGGTCGAAACATGGGCACACAAGACACCATGAAGCGCTACGTGGCTCCGCGGGAGCGCCCTGTGTTGCCGCGGACGCGCTTGAGCCGGCGAAAGCCTAGGGCGTACGAAGAGTGGAAAACGTTGCGCAGATGGGGAAGAGTCCCGCCGTGGGAAACCGTTCCGCCGGGCTATCTGCTACGTGAGGCCCGGGAGGCCGCCGGCTTCACCCAAGGCAGACTCGCGGCTCGACTCGGTCGCACCCAGCAGGCGATCGCCCAGGCCGAGCGCTTCATCAGCAATCCGACGATGGAGTTCGTACGCGAGTGGGCGAGGGCTCTCGGACAGAACGCTGTGCTGGAGTTCACCGGTGACGACGCGGGCGCGACTGTCGGCGCGATTCCGCCGGAATGAACTACGAACGCTGCAACGCTCGTGAATCGGCCGAGGACCTCCGGCGGCTCGATCAGGCGTGGCAACGCGCCGCCGAGGGGATTCCCCAACTCCTCGTCGTATGGGGGCGCCGGCGGGTCGGCAAGACGTTCCTGCTCTCCCACTTCGCGGAAGGTTGCGAGCGTAGAGGTCGACGTGCTCGGTCTTTAGGGCCTCCGTACGGCGCTTCTGGGTGAGGCACGCTGGGAGGCGCCGCCGCTCGGCAGGCGAGATCTCGAAGCGCTACGCAGGAGGGTACCTTTCTGTTTTATTGAACGTAATGTTTCGCCTGCAGCGAAGCATTACGTTGAGTGAAACGACCTAAGCAGCGAAGGAGACCCCATGCCTCGACCAGACAAACAGCCACCAACGGGGACGCAGGTTGCGCGTCACGTCGAGCGCGCTCTGGCTGAACGAATTCCGCCCGGCTGGTCACTTCACGCCCGGACCGAAGCACCGGCCGGTCGCTACCGGGTGGACCTGCTGGCCGAAATCGCGTCGCCCGCGGGCGCGACCGCGGTCCTTGCCGTCGAGATCAAGCGAACTCTGGAACCGCGCGGCGTCCTCCAGGCGGTCGACCAGATCTCCGCGATCACGGCCGGCGCGTTGCCTGGGGCGGTACCTGTAGTAGCGGCCTCGTACCTCTCCCCCCGCGCCCGTGTCCTCCTTCGTAACCGAGGCGTCGGCTACGTCGACACTACGGGCAATGTTCGTATCCAAGTTCGTATCCAAGCTTCCACGCCGGGGCTGTTCATTTCTGCCGACGGGGTCGATCGTGATCCCTGGCCAAGGGATCACAAGCTCCAGTCGCTGCGGGGCCGGGGTGCTGCACGTGCCGTGAGGGCCATCATCGACACAATTCCCCCGTACGGTGTCCGAGAGCTGGCCCAGTCGACCGGCGTGTCGGCTCCAACCTTGTCGCGCGTATTGGACTTGCTCGAACGGGAAGCGATCGTGACCCGTATGCACGGAGCCGTGTCGACCGTCGATTGGCAGAGCGCGATTCGGCGGTGGACTGAGGACTACGACCAAACGGACTCGAACACGTCCACGATGGCTCTCGAGCCACGCGGGCTGCCGGCTCTCGAGAGGAAGCTCCGCACGACGAAGCTCGCGTACGTCGCCACGGGCGCGTTCGCCGCCCAGCGATTCGATCCCATCGCCCCCGCCCGACTGGCGGCCATCTACGTCACTGACGCGATCGAGTTTATCGACCATCTGGATCTCCGCGAGACCGAAGCCGGCGCCAACGTGGTGATTCTAGAGCCTCTCGACCCCGTCGTCTTTGATCGGGCGGTCGACCGCGACGGGCTTCGTTGCGTCGCTCCCAGCCAGCTCGCCGCGGACCTTCTGACCGGGCCAGGTCGGGAACCGTCGCAGGGTGAGCACGTACTTGAGTGGATGTTGAGGAATGAGCATGTCTGGCGGTCCTGACCCTCTCTACGTGCGCGCCCGCGCTGCGCCGCTCGACGCCGCCGCGCCGCTGGCCGAGCAGCTCGAAGCCTTCGTGCTCGTCGGCGCTCAGGCCGTCTATATCCACACCGGCGATGCGGATTTCGTCGCCACCGCCCCGCACACGACCGACGCCGACTTCTGCGTAGCGCCAGCAGATCTCAACGACACGCCGCTGTTGCAGGAATTGCTGACGGCGCGCCGGTTCTCGCTCGGAGAGCATCCCGGAGCCTGGCTCAGCCCGGACGGGATTGGCGTCGACCTCATGGTTCCCGAAGCGCTGGCCGGAGCCGGTTCCAGGGGAGCCCGGCTTAGACCCCACGGCAAGAGAGTCGCAAGGCGAGCGAAGGGCCTGGAGGGAGCGCTCGTCGATCGCAAGCTCACGACAATCACATCACTCACGCCAGGCGTCGAACGATCAGTCGCGATGCTCGTCGCTGGGCCGGCGGCGCTGCTCGTGTCCAAGGTCCATAAGATCGCTGAGCGCACCGACATCCCGTCGCGGGGATCATCCGGCCTGCGGCTCACGACCCAGCGCCTGTGGCCCACCATCCATTCCCCCCCCGGCGAACCGGGATGCCGGCCGCATCGCCGTGTTGGAAGAACTGCGCGATCATCGACCGCGCCGCTTCCCGGTACCGATCCCTGCGCGTGATCCGGTACAGGTCCAGCATCACGGTGACGATGTCGTAGGCGGTGTTGGTCGCCACCGTGGCGTAGAATGCGGGGTAGACGTCCTGTTCCACCGAGCCTTCGACGAGCCCTCCGTAGCCCATCTCCTGCCGCCGGGCTCCCTCCGGCAGGATCGAACAGACGATCGGCTCGCGCTTGCGGGCCAGCGGCTCGATGTGCGCGCAGCAGCGACCCGCGTAGTCCTCCGCCACCTCCAGATAGCGCGGACTTGCGTCCGCGACCAGGCGGCCAGCGCGATGGCGATGAAGCGAAAGTGGTTGGCCTCCTGGTAGTCGTCAGCCCTGATCGTTCCAGAAGGCGGTGATCAGGCGGTTGACCTCGGAGGCGCGCTCCATCTGCAGCATGTGACCGGTGTTGTCGAGGATGTGCACCCGGTCCTGATTCGGCAGGTCGCGGGCGTGGCCGGCCGGGATGATGAGGTCGTCGGCGCCCCAGATCACCAGGGTGGGGACGGCGTCGATGATGCGGCGTGCGTCCTCGGCCTGATCGCCGGTGTCGGTGAGCCGGCCTGCCAGCGTCTCCAGGCACTCCTGCACCCCGTCGAGCCGCTTGTACTTGAGCAGGTCCTCGACCAGTTGGCGGGTGACCAGCGACGCATCGCCGAAGAGCTGCCCGACGTGCGGCTTGAGCTCCCGGCGGCTGCGGCTGCGGGTGAACCCCTGCAGGTACTCCGCGTTGATCTCCGGCCCGAGGCCGGCGCTGGCGAGCAGGGTCAGCGAGCAGACGAGCCGCGGCTGCGCTCGGGCCAGTTGCAGGGCGATCGCCCCGCCCATGGAGTGCCCCACCAGGTCGGCCTCCGTCACGCCCAGCTCCCGCACCGTGTCGTGAACGACCTCCGCCAGGGACGCGAAACTGCCGTCGCCCACCGCCTTCGTGGAGCGGCCGTGTCCGGGCAGGTCCAGCGCGATGACGGTGCGGTCCGAGCTCAGTGCGCCTTGATTGAACAGCCAGTTGTCGAGATCGCCGCCGAAGCCGTGCAGCCGGACGGCCGTCCGGGCGGCGGACCCCTGGCGCGCGAAGGCGATCGACAGCTCGCCGACCTGGACCCTCTCGATCTGGTCGCCGGCTTCTTCGGCGCCCGTCTCCTCGGGCACGAAGCTCGCCTGAAACTGCTGAACGAAGGTGTCGACATCAGCGTCGGGTGTCTCGTCGCCGGCTACCACGCCCAGAAGGGCGCCGACCGGCAGGGTGTCGCCGGTCGCGGCCACGGCGCGGCGCAGGGTGCCGGCATCGGCCGCCTCCACGGCGCCGGAGATCTTCTCCGTGTCGACCAGCACCACCTCGGCGCCGGACGCCAGCGCATCGCCCTCCGCCGCCAGCCAGTCGCCCACCACGCCCTCGGTCATGCTCAGCCCCCACTTGGGCATGGTGATCGCCTTGATCATGCGACGGTCTCGCGCACGCAGGCGGCGATCTTGTCGGCCGACGGCACGAAGTGCTTCTCCAGCTCGGGCGAGAACGGCACCGGGGTGTGCGGCGCCGTCACCATCCCGACCGGAGCCCGCAGGTCTCCGAATCCCTCGCGCGCGACGGAGGCGGCCACGTCGGCGGCGATGCCGCAGCGCGGGCTCGCCTCGTCCACCACCACCAGCCGGCCGGTGTTCTCCACGCTTTCGAGGACGGTATCGGTGTCGATGGGGGACAGCGTGCGCAGGTCGATCACCTCGCACTCGATGCCGTCGGCGGCCAGGTGCTCCGCGGCCTCGGCCGCCCGGTGCACCATCATGCCGTAGCCGACGACCGTGCAGTCGTCCCCGTCGCGCACGATGTTCGCCTCGCCGAAGGGGATGGTGTACAGCTCCTCGGGCACGTCGCCGGTGACGTCGTAGATCCTCTTGTGCCCGCAGAAGACCACGGGGTCGTCGTCGCGGATCGACTCGATCATCAGCCCTTTTGCGTCATAGGCCGAGGAGGGGCACACCACCTTGATGCCGGGGACGTGGGTGAACATCGAGGTCAGCGTCTGCGAGTGCTGGGCGGCGGCGGAGAGTCCCGCGCCGTACATGGTGAGAATCACCACCGGTGTCTCCGCCTTGCCGCCGAACATGTAGCGGAACTTCGCCGCCTGGTTGAAGATCTGATCGAAGCAGACGCCCATGAAGTCGATGAACATCAGCTCGGCGACCGGGCGCATGCCGCAGGTGGCCGCGCCGACCGCGGCGCCGACGTACGCGGCCTCCGACAGCGGCGTATCGAGCACGCGGTCGCCGTACTTCTTGTAGAGGCCCTTGTAGAGCCCGAAGGCTCCGGCCCAGGCTTCCTGCTCGCCGCCGCCGCCGGCTCCTCCGGCGATGTCCTCGCCCATCAGGATGACGGTGGGATCCCGCTCCATTTCCTGGTCGAATGCCTGGTTGACCGCGTCGCGTATCGAGAGCTCTGCCATGGTGTCCTCGCTTCAGTAGCTGACGTAGACGTCGGTGAGAAGGTCTTCCGCGGTGGGTTGCGGCGCCTGCTGCGCTTCCGCCGCCGCCCGGTCGATCAGCGCCGCGACCTCCCGATCGATGCCGTCAAGGTCGCTCGGCTCGACCGCCGCGGCCTGCGTGACCTGCTGCACGAATTTCGTCAGGCAGTCCCGGTTGGCGCGGATCTCCTCCACCTCGCCCGGAGTGCGGTAGGTCTGCGCGTCCCCCTCGAAGTGACCGTAGAACCGGATCATGCTGCACTCCAGCAGCGCCGGACCGCCTCCGGAGCGGGCGCGGGCGATCATCTCGCCGGCAGCCTCGTGGACGGCGAAGAAGTCGGTGCCGTCCACGGTGACCCCCGGCATCCCGAAGCCGGAGGCGCGGTCCACGAAACTGTCCACCGCCACGGCGTAGTCGCGCGAGGTGGATTGGGCGTAGGCGTTGTTCTCGACCACGAAGATGGCCGGCAGGTCCCACACGGCGGCCAGGTTGAGGCTCTCCAGGAAGTTGCCGGCGTTGGAGGCGCCGTCGCCGACGAAGCTGACCGCCACCGTGCCGTCCTTCTTGAACTTGGAGGCCAGCGCGGCGCCGCACACCAGGGGCGCACCGGCGCCGAGGATGCCGTTGGCGCCCATCATGCCCAGATCCAGGTCGGCGATGTGCATGGAGCCGCCCTTGCCGCGGCAGGTGCCGGTGACGCGTCCGTACAACTCCGCGAACATGCCGCCGACGTCGACCCCCTTGGCGATGCAGTGGCCGTGCCCGCGATGGGTGCTCGCGATGTGATCGTCCTTGCGCAGGTGCATCATGATGCCGGTGGCGGCGGCTTCCTCGCCCGCGTAGAGGTGCACGAAGCCGGGCAGGTCGCCGGTCGCGAACTCCACGTGCACGCGTTCCTCGAACTCCCGGATCGTCTTCATGGTCCGGTAGGCCTGGAGCAGCTCCTCCCGGCCGAGGGCAAAGTCGTGGTTGCTCATCGGGTCTCCTGTGACTGCTCCTTGCGAAGCAGGTGGTGTTCGGCGGCGTAGCGCATCACCGCTCCCACGTCCAGCGTGTGGAACGCATTCCGGAGGAGGGTGATTTCGGCCCGGTCGTCAGGCTGGACATACAGCTCCCGCTCCCCGTCCAGAGATACCATGCCCGACTGGTGGTGCATGGGAATGGTCTGGTCCGCAGCCAGCGCCTCATGGTGCCCGATGCCGACCGGTGCGATCAATCCGGGTGCGATCGGAACCCGCAGCACCGTGCCCGCGCCGGCCGGGGACCGGAGCTGCACCCGCAGGCCGAACGGTTCGCGCCGGCCCACCGGCTGCAGGAGTCCGGCGACCGCGGACAGGCCGATCGCCTCGGGATCGGCGAAGGTGACGAAGATCTCGCGCAGGTGCTCGCTGCGCCAGAGCGCGCGGGCGCCCGCGTACCGTTCGGCGGTCACGGACACGTCGACGAGCGCGATGTCCGATTGCTGGCCCCCGTTGATGGACACCCTGAGGACCTTGTTGGGGACCAGCGCCGTCTCCGCAGGAACCTGTCCGGTCACGGCCAGCCCCGCCGCCAGCCCGGTGACGGTCGGTTCCCGGTGTTCGGGAAACGCGTTGTTGGTTCCGGTCGAGATGCCGGCGATCCACGCTTCGTCGCAGAACCTGGCCACCGCCCGGTGCGTCCCGTCGCCGCCGAGCACGACGATCGCGGCTACCCCGTCCGCGACCATCGCCCGGGTGGCGGCGAAGGTGTCTTCCACTGTGCCCGTGACGGGGGTTTCGGTGAAGTGGAGGGCCGGCAGGTCGGCGCGGCCGAGATTTCGCTCGCGCTTCAGGCTGCGTGTCAGGTGCCTGCGGATGCCTCCGTCCTCGGGCATCATCAGCACTCGCGGCACCCCGCACGCGCCCAGGGCGGCCATGACCCGAAGCACGGTGTTGGCGCGGTCCGCGATCGGCATGCTGGTCGCGTTGGCGATCACCCTCCGGATGTCGGTGGCCGCTGCGGGATTCGCGATCACACCCACCGTGGCGGTCGGATCGGGCATCAAGTTGGCCCGTATGCGCCGTCCCGGTTCCAGCCCGGGTACTGTTCCTCCAGCGCCTGCAGCGTCTGCGCCGTGTAGTAGGGGTGGCCGGCGGGCGGAAAGCGGAACAGCTCGCGGTCGCGGGCGCCGAGGCCGCCGATGAAGTCGCGAAAGTGGGGATCCCGGCCTACCTGCGTATAGTGGGCCGTGCCTTCCCAGTAGTGGTCGGCCCGGCCGAAGGCGAACTTCCAGACGTAGCGTTGCCCGTACGGCCGCGTATAGGCCGTGGCCGCGTGCCAGGTGTAGTTGTGGAAGAGGGCCACCGAGCCGCCGGGCGCCACCATCGGCACCGCGCGGCTCGTGTCCTGTCCGTCGGCCGTGGCCAGGAAGCGGGTGGGCGCCTGGTCCTCGTCCACGTCCTCGAGATAGAACCAGAAAATGATCTGGCTGTGGCCGCGGTCCTCCAGGGTCGGCGGCAACAGGGAGTTGTTGCCGTTGTCGATGTGGGCGCGGTCGCTGTCGCCGCGAAACCCCGGGTAGGTGACCAGGCCCAGGCCGGGCCGGTACTGGATCCGGTCGGTGCCTAGCCAGCGGCCGGCAAAGGCGATAGCCTCGCGGTCGACGATGGCGCTATTGAGCACCTGCTCCGGATAGGGAAAGAAGTAGCTGTCGCGGCGGTTGGCCGGCGGGTCGTCCCGCATCTGGTCCCACGGTTTGAGCAGGCGCCGCAGGGCCGCTGCCATGGCAGCCCGTTGTTCTTCGGGGAAGTAGCGCGGGACGATGGCATAGCCCTGCGTGCAGAGCTGGGCAAAGACCTCGTCGGTCAACCGCGGTCCCATGTCTATCGGCCCAGCGCCGCCATCCGGGCCGGCAGATCGAGTGCCTGGAGATCCCGGCCGACGAAGGTGATGCGCGAGTCCGCCGGCGGCTCCGGCCAATCCTCGATCTCCACCCCCGCGAGGGTCAGTTGCACCAGCTTCGGGCCGGCGTCGGTGTGTACCACTCCCTTGACCCGCTCCACTCCGCCGGCCAGCCCCTGCAGGAGCTTCCGTAACGCCGCCAGCGGCACCCGACGCGCGGGTTCGACCGTCAGGCTCTGAAACTCCTGGTGGTGGCCGGCGCGGTGGCCGCCGCCGGCGAAGTAGAACGGACGCTCGTCGTATATCACGCGCGGGTCGATGGCGCAGCGCTCGGCGGCCAGCAGCAACGTCCCCGGAGGGCAGGTCGCCAGCAGGCGCCGCCGCACCGCATCTCGCGTGGCCCTGTCGGTCAGGTCGACCTTGTTCATGATGACGGTGTTGGCCTGCTCCACTTGGCGCGGCAGCACCAGCAGGTGGTCGGCGTAGCGAAGATAGGTGCTGGCGTCCACCACGCACACCACGTTTCCCAGGTGGATGTCGGCGGCCAGCTCCGGTGCCGCGAACAGCGCCGGAAACGCAGCCGGTTCGGCCAGGCCGGTGGTCTCCATCAGGATCGTGTCCGGCCGCTCCTCGTCCAGCAGTGCGCTCAGCGCCTCCTGCAGCGGCGCGCTCAGGGTGCAGCACACGCATCCCGAGGCCAGTTCCGCGACCGCGTAGCGATCGCGGTCCACCAGCGCGCCGTCCACTGTCACGGCGCCGAAGTCGTTCACCACGATGGCGGGCCGCGTGCCTGCCGGAAGCGCCGCCAGCAACCGGTTCAGCAACGTGGTCTTGCCGGAACCGAGAAACCCCGAAAGCACGTGTACCGGCACCGTGGCGGTCGACCGCATCAGCGCCATGCGCAGAGCCTCATCAGGTCACCGTCATCTTATACCGTGCTGGCCCTGGGATGACCATTGCCGGCGCCTATCGGCTGTCGAAGCGGCGCTTGGTCGGACGCGGGTTCTTCCTGATGCTGCCCGCTGCAGATGAAGGCTGTCGTCCCTGGTGCTCAACGCGTCGGCCCGTGCGATCATCGAGCAGGAGCGGTCCCTGGGGCGGCCAGGCTGGATCAGATGGACAAGGCAAAGCGCACGCAGTTGCTGACCGACGGCTACATCATCAGCAAACCGCCCCACAGCCCGCAACTGTTCTATGTATGAGGGAGAGGCCGAGCCGCACGGGCGCATGCTGCGCCCCAGGCGATCGGCCTGAGGCCGGCATGGGAAAGCCCTCGGCGGCTACGGCCGCCAACAGCACGATCAAGCGCCACTTCGAGCTGGCCGCTGACGCGGTAGAGCCCGCGCTCCGGTGGGCGGCCGGGTCACCGGCGGAGCATGCCGACTGGCGCCGAGCCTTCTCGCGACGGCTGAAGCGATTGGTCGGAGAGCGGCCCGAGCGAGTGCCGCTGGAGGTCAGGTGGGACGAGGTCGCCGACCTCGGGACCGTCGTACGGCGCAAGATCTACGTGCGCTCGGAGGCCCACTACTGGGTGCCCGCCTACTACTTCGTCCCCAAGCAGGTGCGGGACAGGACGCCGGCGATCCTCTGCCTGCACGGCCACAGCGGCATCGTTCCCTACATCCGCGAGGGCGATGCGGCCCAGCGCCGCAAGTGCCGGGAGGGTGACCTGGACTACGCCGTGCATCTGGCCGAGCACGGATACGTCACGCTGGCGGCGGTGCAGCGGGGCTGGAACGAGACCGCGCTGCCGGAGGACCGGGCCAGGGGCACCCACAGTTGCCACCGCGTCACCATGGACGCGTTCCTGCTCGGCATGACCCCGGTCGGCCTGCGGTGCTGGGACGCCTCGCGCCTGCTGGACTTCCTGGAGACCCAGGAGCCGGTCGACCGCGAACGGGTCGGCGTGGCCGGGCTGTCTGGCGGCGGCACGACCGGCCTCTTCCTGACCGCCCTGGAGCCGCGGATCGGGCTGGCCATGATCGGCGGCTATTACTGCACGTTCCGCGACTCGATCTTCTCCATCTACCACTGCATCTGCAACTGCGTGCCCGACCTGATGCGATGCGGCGAGATGCGCGAGATCGCGGCCGTGTTCGCGCCCAAGCCGCTGCTGATCATCGCGGGCACCCGCGACGAGATCTTTCCGATCGCGGCCACTAGGCGAGCCTGTCGGGAGCTGGCCGAGGTCTACGAGCTGCTCGGCGCGCCGGGCAACCTCGACCGCGACTTCTTCAACGGCCCGCACGCCTGGAACCACCGCAAGACGGTCCCGTTCCTCCGCCGCCACTGGGGCCGGCCGTAAGCGGCGCGGCGGCGAATCGGGGCATCCCTTCGCGGACCGGCCGTCCCAGCAATGAGCGGTGGCGTCCAGTCGACTTCCACCTTCATCAGCGTCTCCAGGTCCGAAACCACTTCAGCCGGTGGTCGACCGCCAGGCCGCAGATACAAGATTCCGGTGAACGGTTCACCACGGTGCACCGCCAGTGTCCCAAAGTCAGAATCGTGAGTGATGACGAACCGCGATGTCCCGTGAGCGCGGGACAAGATCTCGCTGTCAGTGAGGTTGCCCCATCCTCGCTCGCGAGCCGACACCACGTCCAGATGACGCTCACGGAGAGAGTGAATCACTGGATCGGCGCGTGCCACGCCGGCCTCAATCTGCGTGCCTTGACAATAGCTCTCTTACGGCCGGAACGAGCTCATTGGGTATCTCCATTACCGTTTGCGTCTTGTCTGCAAGGGACTCCTCGTCCTCTGCTATCGCCTGTTCCTCAGTCTGCGATTCGTATTGCTCCAGCAGCCGACGAACGCGCGCTTCGTCCCATCCGGGCGGGAAGCCAGATTCTTCCGTCATCTCTTTCTTCTCCTCGATCGCCGTCGGAACGCGGTTAGCGGCTTCCCTCGCAGTTCGTAAGCCGTGATCACGAAGAGGCGTCCCTCTTTCGCTTCCGGGACATAGATGACTCGGAGATACCGTCCGTCCTCAGTCTGTCCGATAGCGACACGTGAGCCCTCGCGCCCCGGTCGATCCTCGCCCGGAGAAGCAAGGATCTGCTCCACTTCATGCTCGTCAACCTCATGGTTGTGAATGTGAGGGTATCCCGTTTCCGGATCGGTGTAGAAGCGGACGCGCATGCGCACCATGGAACGTAGTCGCAGGAGAAGGTGGGATCAAGACGGAGCGGGCAGACCTCCGAAGGCTCCGTCTATGATCTCAACCGAGGAGAGACCACTCAGATGAGCACCCGCCGGCCGCATCGGCTGATCCTGTGCAACGACGGCAACGCCATCGCCGGCCCCACGCGCGAGGCGCCGCTCGGCGAGCGGGGGCTGGTGGAGCTGGCGATCGATCCGCTACGGGACACGCTGGTCGACACGCTGTACTGGCAGCTCGGCACCGACCCGTACTTCGGCACGCCCACGCACCGCCTCACCGATCACTACAGCCATGACACGGCCGTCGGTCCGCGCTGGGGGGCCGGCACGGAGCGATTCGCCACGGCGTCCGAGTGGCGGGTGTACGAGAACACGCGGGAGCTGATCGAGGCCGGCACCGACCCGCCGGCGGTGCTGATCGAGCACGGGCACCGCGCAGGGCTGCAGGTGTTCCTGTCGATGCGGGTCAATGACGTGCACGACCGCAACCTGCCGGGCGGCCTGGACGATCCGCTGATGTCGCCGATGAAGCGGGACAACCGCGACTGGATCCTGGGCGGCGAGGGCATGCGCCGGACCGCCTGCGACTTCGCGGTGCCGGCGGTGCGCGACTACAAGCTGGCGCTGGCCGGGGAGGCGATCGACCGCTACGACCTGGACGGTCTGGACTGGGATTTCTGCCGCGTGCCGGTTTTCTTCCAGCCCGGAAAGGTCGGGCACGGGACGGCGCTGATGACCGACTTGGTCGGCCGGCTCAAGGCGGCGCTCGCGCGCAAGAGCCAGCGGGCGGGGCGGCCGGTCCTGTTCTCCGCGCGGGTGCCGGGATCGCTCGACGCCGCGCTGGCCGCCGGGCTGGACGTGCGCACCTGGATCGAGCGGGGGCTGATCGACGTGGTGGTGGTGGGCCACGCCACCGGCTCCCGGTTCCGGCTGCCGGTGGAGGAGTACGTGGCCGCGGCGCGCGGCGCGGACGTGGAGGTGATCGCCCAGAACCTGGGCCTGTTCATGCAGCCGCGCCCGCGCTGGGCCGGGCTGCTGTTCGGCGAGCGCGACTACTACTCCGCCGAGATGTGCCGGGCGGTGGCGGCCGTGCACCACCGCGCCGGCGCGCACGGCCTCTACCTGTTCAACAACCACTACCTCTCGGTCACCCGCGACGCCGGCTACGACCGCCAGCCGTGGCGGGAGATTGCGGACCCGGCGCTCATCGCGCGCCGCGACAAGCACTACCTGGTCGATCAGCGGGAGACGGCCGGCGGGCCGCTCCCGCTCGCCCTGCAGCGACCCGGCGATCGTGCCGAGCTCCGGATCGACATCGCCGACGACCCCGGCGACGGCGGACAGGCCACGCTGCGCCTGCTGGTCGAGCAACTCACGGCGCGGGACGGACTCGCCATCGAGCTGAACGGCGCCGCGCTCGACCCTGACTGGGCGCGGCGGCGCATCCACTTCAACGACGTCTGGCTGGACCTGGACGTCACCGGGCACCTGCGCCAGGGGTGGAACGCGTTGTCCGTGCGGGTGGTCTCCCGGAACGACCGCGTCGGCTGTGCGCTCAGTCTGTCAAGCGTCGAGGTGCTGGTCCGGTACTCGTAGCGCGCTCGCGGCAGGTTCAGTCGCCGATGACCGAGCGGAACAGCCGGATCAGGTTGCCACCCAGGATTCCGCGGATCTCCTCGTCGCCGAACCCGCGCCGGCAGAGCTCGCGGGTGACGTTGACCAGCTTGTCGTAGCTGTCGAGCTCCTCCGGGATGCCCAGGTAGCCGCTCGCCGGCAGGCCGTGGGCGCGGCGGAAGTCGTCGGTGAGATAGAGGTAGTCGCAGCCGAGGGCGACGCGGTCCACGCCGATCGCCCCGGCCAGGTACTCGACGTGGGTGACCAGGTCGGCGGCCGTCGCCGGGCGCGCCGGGTGCAGGTAGTGGCTGAAGAAGTGCAGGCCGACCACGCCGCCGGTCTCCGCGACGGCCCGGAGCTGATCGTCGTCGAGATCGCCGGCCCCCGGGATGGCGCCGCGCGGAGTGCCGTGCAGGAACGCCACCGGCCGCGAGCTCAACTCCATGACCTGAAAGAAGGTCTTCCTGCTGCAGTGCCCGGGGTCGACCAGGACGCCGAGGCGGTTCATCTCGCGCACGGCCTCCCTGCCGAAGTCGGTCAGGCCGTCGCACACCGGAGGGTCGCGCCGGTCGCAGATGTCGTTGCCGCCGGCCCAGGTGAGCTGCAGCACGCGCAGACCCAGCCCGTAGGCCTCGTGCAGCAGCCCCAGGTCACGCTCGATGGGCTTGCCCCCCTCGAAGCCCAGCAGCACCGCGGATCGCCCGGTTTCGTGGGCGTGCACGATGTCGTCCGCGCCCTGCGCCAGCAGGAGCGCGTCGGGGTGGGCGTCGACGATCGCGCGGATGCTCCTCATCTCGTGCCACGCCGGCTCCGTGAAGCCCGTGTACTCGTGCAGGGACCGCTCCCGGTCTTCCACATCTGCGAAGACGCGGGCGTCCACGGACGCCAGGGTCACCTTGCCGGCCAGGCCGGCGCGGTGCATGGCCAGCAGATGCCCCTCGTCGCAGTAGTGATCGTGCCCGACGAACACCGGCGACGAGCGGTGCAGGTTCTCCGCGTGTGCCCCGGAACCGTCGCCTTCGGCTCTGCTTCCGGCCCGGCCCCGCCTTACGCTCGGACTCTGTCGAGCCGTGCCGCTTGCGCGGCCCGGCCGCCAGACTCCTCCCGCCTCGCTCATCAACGCGGGGTCAGCCCCGGCGGGCCGCCCTTCATGAAGGCGAGGGCGTTGCCGCCGAGGATGGCTGCCGCCGTGTCGGGGCTGAACCTGCCGGGCGTCCGCACGGCGGCGATCCGGGCGGCCATGTCGGAGCCCTGCGCGAAGTGCGGCCAGTCGGTGCCGAACATGACCCGGTCCGCGCCGGCCGCCTCGACCAGCGCCTCCAGGGCCGGAGCGCCCGGGTCCAGCGCTCCCAGGTCGGTGTACACGTGCGGGTACTCGGCGATGAGGGCGCCCGCCTCCGCCGCGTGCTCCGGGGTGAAGGTGCGCGCCGCGGCGTGGGCCAGCGAGATGTTGATCGACGGGAAAGCCTCGAAGGTCCGGCGCAGGTGGCCGGCGTAGTCCTCCCAGTCGCGCACCCGTGGCCGCACGTCACGGTGTCCCGGCGCGATCGCCTCGAGCGGCTCAGGCTCGTCTATCCCCAGGTACCAGAACGAGGTGTCGATGATCACCGGCGCCTGGAATGCCGCGGCCAGGGAGATGATCTGCCGGCAGCGGGGATCGTCGGGCAACTCGCCCCAGAACGAGGTGACCAGCTTGAGCCCGGCCGCGCCGGCCTCCAGGTTTCTGCGCGCCTGCGCCATGTGGTTCGGCACGGCCGGCCCCAGGTGACAGGGGAACCAGTAGAAGCGCTCCCCGCAGCGCTGCATGGCGTCGAGCGGGTAGGCCACGTTCATCGTCTCGCGGACGCTCGCCTGGGGGATCCCCTTGCGCGACAGGTCCGAAGGAATGTCCTCCGGGCTCCAGCTTATGTAGAACGCCTGGTCGATGCCGCATGCGTCCATCAGCGCGATGAAGTCCTCGGCGCTGGTCGGCTTCGGGGTGCCGTCCTCCTTCCACACGCTGTAGCGCTGCGGCTGGCCGGCCGCGTCGAACGGCTGGATGAGATGGATGTGGGCGTCGATCACGGGTGGCATGGGGCGAGGTCCTCCTCCGGCTGCTTGATCAGGATACCGGTCCGGTCACGATAGCGCTTCGATCAGGGTGAAGGCTCGGCCAACGTGAACGCGTACAGCTCAGCGTCGCGGAGGCGGAACTCCAGCCGCACGACCCGGCCGCGCAGCGACGCCGGCGTGCCGGTCCAGCGCACCTCCTGGGTGACGCCGGTGCCGGTCAGCGGCCGGCAGTCGCGGAAGAAGTGACCGGGCAGCGGCAGGCCGGCGTCGTCCAGCAGGCGCACGCGCAGCTCCCCGCGGACCTGCGCGTTGACCGTCAGCCGCACGGCGTTCCAGACGAACGGCCGCGTGCGCAGCGTGCCGGGCTCCTCCGCGCCCGTGTCGTAGGAGACGAAGCCGTCGCGGCGCAGCGTCGCCACGCCGAGCTGGCGGTCGCCGTCCCAGATGCCCATCTTGTGGCCGCGCGCGTAGCCGCTGTAGTAGATCAGCTCCCGGTCGCCGACCGTCACGCACTCGCCCGCCCACGCCATGGCGTGGTCCCAGCTCCCGGGCCGGCGGTCGCGATCCAGCAGCACGCCGTCCTGCCGGGTCCAGTGCTCGCCGTCGCGGCTGGTGCAGAGCTCCGTCCAGCCGATGCCGTGCACGGGGCCGTCCGGATCGGCCGGCAGGTCGTCGCGCAGCACGCGCAGGAGCCCCAGGTAGAGCGACCCGCGCATGACCGGCTGCATGCCGTAGAACTCCCGCATCGGCCCCTCCTCCTCGGGGTCCGAGACCACGATCGGTCGAAACGGCGTCCAGCGCCGCAGGTCGGTGCTGGTGGTCTGGGCGACCAGGCGGCGGTAGCCGTCGCGGTGGAACGGCGGCTTGCCGGTGAAGCCGTCGTCGGGCCGGCCGGAGTAGCCGGCGGTGACCAGGTAGCGGCCCCGCAGCGGGTCCCAGCAGCCGTTCAGCCGGTCCTCCATGCGGTGCTCGGTGTCCAGGTACACGGGGTTGTCGGGGTCGTCGGTCCAGTGGAACCCGTCGGGCGACCAGGCGGCGGAGAAGCGGTCGCCGCCGGTGTAGAGCAGCACGAAGCGCCGCTCCGGGTCGGCGGCAGCCTGCGAGTACCGGGCATGGTCGATCAGGCACATGCAGTAGGCGCCGCGGCGCACGACGTTGTTGGCGCGCGATCCGGCGATCTCGACGATGCCCAGCTCCGGGAAGCGCCAGGTCAGGCCGTCGTCCGACTCGGCGTAGCCGTAGCTGCGGCGCTCGGAGCCGGTGAAGCCGGCGTCGTACCACATCCGGAACGGCGCGTCGCGGTTGCCGGGATCGTGGAATACCCGGGGAAAGAACAGCACCTGCGTGTGCCGCGTGCCCGGGCCCGACTCCAGGACCGGCCGCGGCAGCCGGCGCGCCTCGCGCGCGGTGCGGGTGAGGGCGCTGGTCCGCTCGATCCAGTAATCGTCGATGAAGGCGTGGGTGCCGCCGGCCAGCTCGATCGGCTGTCCCGGCAGTCCGCGCCGCGCGTCATCCATCAGGTCCTCCTTCGAGCCGGCCGCACTCCTTTCGTGGTTCTTTGTGCTCCGCCCGCAACGCACACATGAGAGACAGGTCGTGGATTAAGACCTGTGGCATATCCACCTGTCGACTCCTGCTTGACGTATGCTGTAGTTATTGGCTACAGGTTGAGGTGTGAAGGCCGTTGCGTACAGCCGCACGGCGCAGAAGGCACTGACTCGGATGCCACGGAACTGGGCGAGACGCATCAGGGACAAGACCACGGCCTATGTCGAAGACCCGGCGGCGCAGGCGAACAATGTCACGGCACTGAAGGGCCAAGCCAGATTGATTCGTCTGCGGGTGGGCGACTGGCGCGTCATCATGCGTGACGAATCGGTCCTGACGATACTGGATGTGTCCAGCCGAGGCGACGCCTACAAGGAGTGAACGATGGGCGAGACGGTGACGATCTCGAAGGTCGAATACGACAGGCTGCGGGCGCTGGAAGAGGATCTCGCGGACGTACAGGCGGCTTTGGCCGTGGAGGCCCGGCTGGCCAAGGGCGAGGAAGAGCTCATTCCGGCCGACGTAGTCGATCGGCTGCTCGATGGAGAGCCCCCCTTGCGGGTGTGGAGGGAGTTCCGCGATCTGACTCAGTCCGAGCTTGCTCGCGCCAGCGGTGTCAACCGGGTGCAGATCGTGGACATCGAGGCAGATCGCAAGAGCGGGTCGGTCCGCACCCTGCGAAAGGTGGCCGATGCCCTGAGGGTCACCGTAGACGACCTCATCCCGAGAGCGGACGACGACGCCGACCAGTAGCCGCGATGCTGCCCGGCTTCGCACCCCATCCGAAACGGCGCGGCGCGCAGCGCGCTCATCGGTCGGCTGCTCATCCGAGCCGAGCCAGCCGCCACCTGTACATTGCTATGCCTCCTTACGGCCGGGTAGCATGGGACCCTCGGCGGATCGTCCCGAGGGAGGCGGGCCCCGGCAAGGGAGGCAGGACATGGCGGGCATCTCCGTGGCAGCGCGCGCACGCGCGACCAAGCTGCGGGAGTCGTCCCTGTTCCGGCGCTTCTACCGCGACCGCTACTACCTGGCGTTGCTGCTGCCCGGCATCGCGTACTTCATCATCTTCCACTACATCCCGATCTACGGCCTGCAGGTCGCCTTCAAGGACTTTTCTCCCCGCGCGGGCATCATCGGCAGCCCGTGGGCCGATCAGTTCGGGATGGAGCACTTCATCCGGTTCTTTTCGCTCTACAACATCGGCCGGCTGATCGCGAATACGTTTCTGCTCAATCTCTATTCGGTGATATTCGCCTTTCCCGTGCCGATCGTGCTGGCGGTCATGCTGCACGAATCGCCGAGCGCGCCGTTCCGGCGGAGCATCCAGACCGTCACCTATCTCCCGAACTTCATTTCCATCGTCGCGATCATCGGCATCATGCGTATGATGCTGTCGCCGGGCTCGGGCAGCGTCAATCGACTGCTGGGGCTGTTCGGCATCGATCCGATCTACTTCATGATCGAGCCGGGATGGTTCCGGCCGCTGTACGTGATCTCCGGGATCTGGCAGACAGCCGGGTTCGGGGCGATCGTCTACCTGGCCGCGCTCGCCTCCATCAATCCCGAGCTGTACGAGGCGGCGACCATCGACGGCACGGGGCGCATTCAGCGCATCTGGCACGTTTCCATCCCCGGCATCCTGCCGGTGGTTGCCATCCTGTTCATCTTCAACATGGGCAGCCTGCTGAGTAGCGGCTTCGAGAAGGTGTTGCTCATGCAGCACGGCACCAACATGGAGGTCTCCGACGTCATCGGCACCTTCATCTATCGCCTCGGCCTGCAGAACCTCGAATGGGAGATCGCCACCGCGGTCGGCTTCTTCAACAGCGTCATCAATTTTGCGGGCATCGTTACGGCCGGCGTGGTGGTCAAGCGGGTCGCGGGGACCGGCCTGTGGTAGCGCGCGGGCGGGGGCGCCTGCAGGCGTTCGACGTGTTCAACCACCTGCTGCTGCTGCTGATCGGCGTGGCCTGCTTCTATCCGCTGGCGCACGTCCTGTCGCTCTCCCTGTCGAGTGAGCGGGCGATCGTGCAGGGCATCACCTGGTTTCCACGCGACATCGACCTGATCTCCTACAAGTTCATGCTCACTCACGAACGCATCCTGGGGGGCTACGCCAACACCATCCTGTACACCGCCACCGGCACCTTCATCAGCGTGGTGCTGACCGCGATGACCGCTTTTCCGCTGTCGAAGCGCCGGCTGGTCGCCCGCACGCCGATCACGTTCATGATCGTGTTCACCGTGCTGTTTTCCGGCGGCCTGATCCCGACCTATCTGGTGGTCAAGGCGCTGGGGTTGCTGGACTCCATGTGGGCGCTGGTCCTGCCGCCGGCGATCGCGGTGTGGAACCTGATCATCCTGCGCACCTTCTTCCAGAACCTTCCGGAGGAGATGGAGGAAGCGGCCGTCATCGACGGCGCGGGCGTGCTCCGCATTCTGCGTACCGTGATCATGCCCCTTTCCAAGGCCGCGCTGGCGACCATCGGCCTGTTCTATGCCGTCGGACTCTGGAACCAGTACT
Source organism: Spirochaetia bacterium (assembly GCA_963662775.1). Classification (GTDB taxonomy): domain Bacteria; phylum Spirochaetota; class Spirochaetia; order SZUA-6; family Bin103; genus CATQHW01. The sequence goes on along the minus strand of OY759747.1, from coordinate 6,020,349 downwards.
TCGCCCCGCTGGTCTACCTGCGTGACATCGACAAGATGCCGCTGCAGATCATCGTGCGCGACATGATCTGGGGCGACGTCATGCGCCAGCGGTCCATCTCCAACAAGAACCCGTTCGCGGAAGAGTTGGAGGACTTCTCGATCATGCTGCAATTGGAGAAGCTGAAGTGGACGGCGCTGTTCGTCTCCATCGTGCCGATGCTGCTGGTCTATCCGTTCATCCAGAGATATTTCGCAAGGGGGGTGATCATCGGAGCACTGAAATAGACGTGGAGATCCTGCAAGAGCAAACCCGACAGGATCGATGGTTCGATCCTGACACACTCACAAGGAGAAACGATGAAAACGATAGTCAGACGACTGCTGCCGGTCGCCGCACTGTTTGCGCTGCTGGCGGCACCGGCCGTCGCGCAGACCGTGACCTACACGATCGTCAGCGACAGCCTCGAAAAGACCTTCGAGGAACCGATGTTCGTCGAGCTGGAGAAGATCACCGGCGTACGTCTGGAGCCTCGGCTGTTCCCGGAGGACGACATCCCGCAGCACTACGCGCTGATGGTCGCCGCCGACGATCTGCCCGACCTCGCGGCCCGGCTGCCGGGTAACCTGTCGCTCGAGTTCGGGCTGGAAGGGCTGCTGATGGGGCTGCGCGGGCTGGAAGAGTACCGGCCCAACTTCGTCAGGGCCGTCGAGGAGAACCAGTTCGACTTCGCGACGTTCCTGGCCCAGGCCGGCACGACGGACGGCGACTACTTCGTGTCGCCCACCCTGAGCCGCTGGTACAAGAACATCAAGGAGGCATGGGTCTACCGCAGCGACATCTTCGCCAAGGAAGGCATCGAGGTGCCGACCACCAGCGAGGAGCTCGCCGACGTGATGAGGACGCTCAAGGACCGCTATCCGGACAGCACTCCGTACATGACGTTCCGCGACTGGTGGAGGCCGTTCTACGTGATGTTCGGCGTGTACGACTTTCCGCAGGGAGAGGACTACTACTACCAGCCCGCCTACCGGGACGCGCTGCGCTACCTCGCCGAGCTGTACGCGGATGGCGTCATCGACCAGGAATGGCCGACCCGCCAGTACGCGGAGTGGAACAAGGCGCTCAACGAGGAGGCGAGCACCTTTCTGGAGGGCTCGCACGGCTACTCTTTCCACGGCAACGCGCCGGCGCTGATCGGGCTCACCAGCGACGAGCTGGCGGCGGGGAGCGTTGATGCCTTCGGACCTGCCGGTCAGGCCGTGATGGACAAGTTCTCCACGCGCTTCGCATTCTTCGGCATTCCCACGCACGCCGGCGCACGGCGCGTGAGCCTGCCGGCGACCAACGTCTCCGCGTTCGGCATCGGCGTCAACGCCGACATCGAGATGCCGGAGGTGGCAGCCAAGTGGCTGGACTTCTTCTACTCGGACTACGGCTCCGCCTGGACCATGCTCCGCTCCCCGGAGGGCGTAAACTGGGTCAATACCAATCCCGACAGCGGCGAGATCACGTGGCCGTCGTTCGGGGACGCGAAGGTCGAGCGGCGGGCGGCGACGCCCGAGGAACAGGAAGCCTCCTACTCCACGTACGAGCGCGCGTTCCTGCTGTTCCGTGGGAGGTACGCGGACACCAATCATCCGACACTGCCCTCGGTCATGGAGCACAGCGGTCAGATCGCCGTGCGCCGCGTGGACGTGTTCAAGTGGGCCGACGACGCCGAGATCGAGCGCCAGGCGACCCTGATCGCGCAGATCAATCCCGTTGTCAAGGAGTGGGAAGACAACTTCATTCTCGGCAGGCGGGACGTGGACGACGACTGGGACGACTACCTGGCCGCGCTCGACCGCGCCGGCCTGCAGGATCTGCTGGCGCTGCGCGCCGAGAGGCTGGTGCGCGCGGACAGCCACATCATCGAGCCGGTGCCGAACAAGACCGGCTTCTCGACGATGCAGCCGTAGCGCTGAAGCCGCCGTACGCGGCGGTTACATCATGGGACGCCCGGGCGGAGCCGGCACGGCCGGCTCCGCATCGGGCCTCCCGATTCTCTTCACGGAACACTTCATGATTCTCATTACCGATTTCTCGATCGCGCAGCCGGCGGACCGGCTGATCACCGACGACCGGACGACGTTCGGCCCGATCTCCAGGCCGAAGCCGGGCGCGTGGCGCCTGATCGACTACGAGACCGAGCTGTTCGGCGGCCGGTTCCTGCAGGCATCCGACCGGCAGGCCGCCGTGCTGACGGTGCCGCTCGGATGCGACGGGTGGCACGCGGTGTCGATCGGCATCGCCGGCAGCGGCGTCAAGCAGGGCCCGGCCTCGATCGAGGTGCGGCTCGAAGGCGACGAGCACTGGCAGTACCTGCGCGCCGACGGGTGGATCGACTACGTCGAGGAGCCGTGGATCATCGCCGACCTCACCGGCCGGTCGCTGCAGGTGCGCTTCCCGCAGCAGGTGCAGGGGCCGGTGCTGGCGCGCCTGTGCTCGGTGCGGGCGGTTCCCGTCAGCGACGAGCACGTCCGCGAGCTCCAGGACGACCCGCCGCGTCCGCTGGTGTTCTCGAATGACGGCAACATGTTCAACGGCGCCGAGCCGGGCACGGAGATCGTGGAGCAGGCGTTCCGCTACTTCGCGGGCAGCCCGTGGACCATGGGCTGCTACGGCGTGGGCGGCGCCGACTGCGTCCACTACGGCACCAAGGTGGGGAACATCATCGGCCAGGACGCCTGGGATTCCGAGGAGGGCTACCTGGGCAGCTACGACGTGGTCACCGCCATGATCGACATGGGGCTCGACCCCTTGCAGGTGGCGATCGACAGCGCGCATCGCCTGGGCCTGGGGATCGTCGCCTACCTGCGCGTACAGCTCTGGATCTGCGAGCCTCCGCTGGATCAGCAGTTCCGCTCCTCTTTCTACGCCGCGCATCCCGAATACTGCTGCGTGGAGGCCGACGGAGTCGTCGACCACAGCAAGCTGAGCGTCGCCTTTCCCGAGGTGCGCGGGCAGCTCAACGGCATCATGCGCGAGTGCCTGGAGCGCGGCGCCGACGGGGTGTGCCTGTGCTTCGCGCGCGGCTTCCCGCTGGTGCGCTACGAGCAGCCGGTGCTGGACCGCTACCGGGAGCGCTACGGCGGTGACGCGCGCGAACTGGACGACCGCGACGAGCGGCTACGCGCCGTGTGGGCGGAGATCACGACCGAGTGGATCCGGGAGATTCGGCAGATGCTGGACGAATTCGGCCCGTCGGAACGGTACGAGCGGCGCAAGCTGGCGCTGATCGCCGGTCCTGACATGGACTGGTGCCTGGGCTACGGGATCGACGTGGGAGCCTGGGGCCGGGCGGGGCTGGTCGACGTCGTCGCGCCGTACCCGCGCGGCATCGAAAAGCGGGAGGACATCTGCGAACTGCTGACCGCAGGAGTGGGCGAGTATGCCCGGGCACTCGAAGGGACGGACGTGGAGCTGGTGCCGTCACTGGGCAGCTTCGCCGACCACGGGATGACGGTCCGCGAGGTGCGCACGCGCGCCGACGGCTGTTACCGGCAGGGCGCCACCGGCCTGAGCCGCTGGGACACCGATCCCTGGATGGCCCACCTGGGACTGGAGAGCGCCGCCGCGCAGCGGTTGTGGGTCGACCACTACATGCCGCCTGCCGCCAATGCCGTGGTGTCCACGGCCGGTCTGAACCGCCTCCGCTTCAACCCCCGCATCGGCGTGTGAACCCGTGACCCTCATCACCGACTTCTCGATCGCGCAGCCGTCCGACCGGCTGATCACGGACGACCGGACGACGTTCGGCCCGATCTCCAGGCCGAAGCCCGGCGCGTGGCGCCTGATCGACTACGAGACCGAGCTGTTCAGCGGCCGGTTCCTGCAGGCATCCGACCGGCAGGCCGCCGTGCTGACGGTACCGCTCGACTGCGACGGCTGGCACGCGGTGTCGATCGGCATCGCCGCCACCGGCGTCAAGCGGGGGCCGGCCTCGATCGAGGTGCGGCTGGAAGGCGACGAGCACTGGCAATACCTGCGTGCCGAGAACTGGATCGACTACGTGGAGGAACCGTGGATCATCGCCGACCTCACCGGCCGGTCGCTGCAGGTGCGCTTCCCGCAGCAGGCGCGGGGGCCGGTCCTGGCGCGTCTGTGCTCGGTGCGGGCTGTGCCCGTGCGCGGCGAGCACGTGCGCGAGCTTGAAGCCGAGCAACCGCGGCCGCCGATGTTCATCCACGACAGCGCCGTGGCCGAGCCGGGCGCCGAGGCCATCGAACGGTTGTTCCGGCCGTATGCCGGCAGCGCGTGGACGTCGGGCTGCTACGGCGTGTGCGGCGCCGACTGCGTCGACTACCCCACCGAGGTGGGAAACATCAACGGCCAGGACGCCTGGGATGCCGAGGAGGGCTACCTGGGCAGCTACGACGTGATCACCAGGATGATCGCCCAGGGGCTCGACCCCTTGCAGGTGGCGATCGACAGCGCGCACCGCGCGGAATTGGCGCTGATCGTCTACCTGCGCGTGCAGCTCTGGACCTGCGAGCCGCCGCTGGACCACCAGTTCCGATCCCGCTTCTACGCCGCGCACCCGGAGTACTGCTGCGTGGAGGCCGACGGGGTCGCCGACCACAGCAAGCTGAGCGTCGCCTTTCCCGAGGTGCGCGGGCAGCTCAACGGCATCATGCGCGAGTCCCTGGAGCGCGGCGCCGACGGCGTGTCCCTGTGCTTCGCGCGCGGATTCCCGCTGGTGCGCTACGAGCAGCCGGTGCTGGACCGCTACCGGGAGCGCTACGGCGGCGACGCGCGGGAGCTGGACGACCGCGACGAGCGGCTGCGCAGCGTGTGGGCGGAGATCACGACGGAGTGGATCCGGGAGATCCGCGAGCTGCTGGACGGGTTCGGTCCGTCGGAGCGGTACGAGCGCCGCAAGCTGGCGCTGATCGCCGGCCCTGACATGGAGTGGTGTCTGGGCTACGGGATCGACGTGGGCGCCTGGGGCCGGGCGGGACTGGTCGACGTCGTCGCGCCGTACCCGCGCGGCATCGAGCGGCAGGAGGACGTCGGGGAGCTCGTGGTCGACGGCGTCGGTCAGTACGCGAAGGCGCTGCAAGGGACGGACGTGGAGCTGGTCCCGTCAATTGGCAGCTTCGCCGATCACGCGATGACCGTGCGGGAGGTGCGGACGCGCGCCGACGGCTGCTACCGCCAGGGCGCCACCGGCCTGAGCCGCTGGGACACCGACCACTGGATGATCCACCTGGGACTGGAGAGCGCGGTCGCACAGCGCCTCTGGGTCGATCACTACATGCCGCCGGCCGCCAACATCGTGGTCTCCACCGCGGGCCTGAACCGCATCCGCTTCAACCCCCGCATCGGCGTCTGACTCCTGGCGAGACGCCGACGATCGCACCGCTCGTGAACTTCCGTGGCGATTGCCGCCATAGCGGTAAAATAGGTCGATATCGGTAGCACTCTGCCACTCTTTGCGCGAGAATGCTGCTATGGCAGTAATTATCGGATGAATCACTTGACGCCGTGCGATTAAGGCCAGAATATGCCGCTATGCCGGTAATAGAGGCTTGAAACATGAAGATCCACACTGCTCGGTCGCTTGGTGACGTACTCCGGTACCACCGTCGCCGCAGCGGACTGAGCCAGCATGCACTGGCCGATCTTGCAGGCATCGGCAAGACCTCGGTCTTCGACATCGAGAAAGGGAAACCCACGGTACGCCTGGCGACGCTGATGGCGGTCCTGCGCGTCCTCAACGTCGATCTGCTGCTGGATGGACCGCTGATGGCGGAGTGCCGTGCCATGCTGGACGCCGGGCACCGTGACCGGGGCGGGGCGAACGAGCCGTGAGAAGAGCCAGGGTCCACGTGATGTCCGCGCCGGCGGGAGTGCTCGAGGAGCGCGAGCCGGGGCGGTTCGTGTTCCGCTACCTGGATGCCTACGACGGCCCGCCGGTCTCGCTGACCATGCCGGTTGCGAGGCAGGAGCACTCCTTCGACCGGTTCCCCCCGTTCTTCGAGGGGTTGCTGCCGGAGGGCGAGATGCTGGAGGGGCTGCTGCGCCAGCGCAAGCTCGATCGCGACGACCTGTTCGCGCAACTCCTGGCGGTGGGCGAGGACGTGGTCGGGGCGGTAACGGTGGTCGAGGATACGGCTTGAACCGCTGCCCCATCACCTACGAGCCGTGCGGCGACGACCGGTTCTCCCGTGCCGGGCTGCGTTCGCTGTCGCCCAATCTGAAGTCCCTGCACGACTTTCCCTACGCCGCCGAACGGCAGCGGCAGGACGCCGTGATCCGGGCGGGCAGGATGTCGATCCAGGGAGTGCAGCCGAAGCTGAGCGTACGCCTCGACGCCACGGCGGGCATGTTCCGGATCGTCGATCGGGGCGGACGGTACATCCTCAAGCCGCAGCACCACGTGTACCCGAACCTGCCGGAGAACGAGGGCCTGACCATGCACCTGGCAGGACGGTGTGGGATCGAGGTGCCGGTGAGCGGGATGGTGCGCTGTGCCGACGGAACCTGGTCGTACTTCGTGCGCCGCTTCGACCGCGCCGGGCACAACGGCACGGTCGCGGTGGAGGACTTCGCGCAGCTTGCCGACCGGAACCGGGACACGAAGTACGACTTCAGCATGGAGCGGCTGGTGGATCTGCTCAATGCCCATTGCACGTTCCCGGCGATCGAGAAGGTGAAGCTGCTGAAGCGGAGCCTGTTCAACTTCCTGGTAGGGAACGAGGACATGCACCTCAAGAACCACTCGCTGATCACCAGGCAGGGAAAGGTCGAGCTGGCCCCTGCGTACGACTATCTCAGCTCCACGGTCGCCTACCAGGCTCTCGGCAAGCGACCCGACACCATCATGGAAACCGCTCTGCCGCTCGGAGGCAAACAGCGAGGCCTGACCCGCAGGTCATGGATTGCCTACTTCGGCAAGGAGCGCCTGGGGCTTCCTGACAAGGTCATCGGCAGGGTCCAGGCGGAGCTGTCGGACGCCGCTCCGGCGTGGCGGCGACGTATAGGCGACTCCTTCCTGCCGCCGGAGCACCAGGAGCTCTATCTCGCGCTGCTCGGAAAACGCCTGGCGGTCCTTGAACTGAACGGATGAGCAGTCCCTCCCGCCGGTCGCCGTACACGTCCGCGGGGGCGTGCTACTCTGACGGTCCGGTGTCGTCTCCCCGCGAGGATCGGGGTCACGGATACCCCGACCTGAAACCGCTGCTCGACGTGTATCTGGCCGAGGTGCGCGAAAGGCTCGGGGCGGACGTGTCCGCGGTGGCTCTCTACGGGTCGGTCGCCCGCGGCCAGGCGCACGCGGCCAGCGACATCGACCTGTTCGTGGTCCATCGCGGCGAGCGTGCTGCCGTGTTCGAGGTCTTCCTCGAGGTGGCGCTCCGGTTGCGAGACCATCCGCTGGTAGCGGAGTTGCAGGCGCGCGACGCCCCCACCGAGCCGTATCCCGTGTTTCGTTCCGAAGAGGAATTGGCGGATACGCCATGGCTCCTGCTGGACGTCTGCGACCACGGCATCATCCTGTTCGATCCACGCGAGGTTCTGGCGCGCAAGCTGGCGAGCCTGCGCGCACGCCTGCGCGATCTCGGCTCTCGCCGCATCGAGCTGGCCGACGGCTCCTGGTATTGGGACCTCAAGCCCGATATGCGCCCCGGCGAGGTCATCGCCCTGTAGCGGCGGAACGGCTGTCATGGACAACGGGGAGCGCGGGCGGAGGCTTGTGGCGATGGCGGCCAATCGCCACAAGCGCCCCCCCCCCGGTGAGCCGGTCTTGTCTCTCGATTCATGAGCTGACGCCGGAGCATCGTGACTGGAACGATTACGTTGACCTGATCGACGGCGCAGGAGTTACGTGATAGGTCGTGCCAGGGAGCTCGGCTGCTACCAGGTGCGATCGGTCAGCGGCGCAGACCATCCCGCGAACCGGCAGCTCAAGCTGGCCATGGGGTTCGGCGTGGAGCCAATGGAGCGCGACAAGCCGACGCTGGCGTTCGTCATGCCCTCAAGCCAACGTAGCAGGCGCGTGTCGCTGATAGCGTCGCTGGGGAACCGGTCACCACTGCCTGCTGGCCGGAGGTGACAGCATCGTCGATTCTCCTCATAGGCCCAGTTCGCTATGGGAGCCCAGACGTACCAGATCGAGATGATCGTCGTCGGGCTTCCGATACACCAGGATCAGGTCGGGACGAACGTGGCAGTCGCGGTGGTCCCTCCAGGATCCGACGAGCACGTGGTCGTGGTGGCGCCACGGGAGGGTCCGATCGGCGGCGAGAGCCGCCACGATGGCCGACAGATCTTCGACCAGACGCTTGGCGAAGCGTCCTTTCGATTCTCGCCTGTAATCCCGTTTGAACGCCGCGGTACGCCTAATCGTCCTCATTCAGGTCGGCCAACAGATCGTCGACACCGCCCACGGTGACGAGATCGCCGGCCCTGGCTGCCTTCATCGCCTCGATCGTCTCCGCATTGGGAACCAGCGGCTCGAAAGGGAGGCGCTTCTCGGCGGCGATCCGCACCATCATCATGCGGAACGCATCGGACGCCGTGAGGCCGATGGACGCGAGCACGGCCGCGGCCTCGTCCTTGATCTGCTGGTCGATGCGCGCACGCACGACGGTGTTCATCGTTCGCCCTCCACGTGTGAGCTACAACGTAGCCCAACCCTGTAAGGGAGTCCACACCGACGCCTCGTCGCAGGTGATGAGCCCGTCAGCACAGATCGTCGTATGATGCGGGGCAACCATGGGACGTACTCACCTTGCACCTGAACTGTTCGAGACGATCGACTGGCGCTGCATCGGGCCGCACCGTGGCGGCCGGGTGGTGGCGGTCGCCGGGGACCCCTCGCATGCCCAGACCTTCTACTTCGGCGCCTGCGCGGGCGGGGTCTGGAAGACGACCGACGGCGGCACCTACTGGGAGAACGTCTCCGACGGCTCCTTCGGGACGGCCGCCGTGGGCGCGATCGCGGTCGCCGGCGCCGACCCCAACGTCCTCTACGCCGGCACGGGCGAGGCGTGCATCCGCGTGGACGTCTCGCACGGCGACGGCGTCTACCGGTCGACCGACGGCGGCGCGACCTGGAGCAACGTCGGACTCGCCGACACGCGCCACATCGGCCGCATCCGTATCCATCCGGAGGACCCGGACCTGGTCTACGTGGCCGCCCTCGGCCACGCCTTCGGCCCCAACGAGCAGCGCGGCGTGTTCCGCTCCTGCGACGGCGGCGCCTCCTGGGAGCACGTGCTCCACCGCAACGACGAGACCGGCGCCATCGACCTCGTCATCGACCCCACCAACCCGCGCGTCCTGTACGCCGCGCTCTGGCAGGTGATCCGCCGGCCGTGGATCCTCGAATCGGGCGGCCCCGGCAGCGGCATCTTCAAGTCCACCGACGGCGGCGACTCCTGGACGGAGATCTCCGCCAACCCGGGCCTGCCGGAGGGCATCAAGGGCCGCATCGGCATCGCCTGCTCGCCGGCCAAGGCCGGGCGGGTCTGGGCGATCGTCGAGGCGGAGAAGGGCGCGCTGCTCCGCTCCGAGGACGGCGGCGCCAACTGGGAGGTGGCGAGCGCGGAGCGCGACCTGCGCCAGCGCCCCTGGTACTACCACCACGTGTTCGCCGACCCGCAGGACGCCGACACCGTCTGGGTGCTCAACCTGCAAGCGTGGAAGTCCACCGACGCCGGCAAGACCTTCACCGGGGTGTCGACCCCGCACGGCGACAACCACGACCTGTGGATCGATCCGGCCGACCCGCGCCGCATGATCGAGGGCAACGACGGCGGCGCCTGCGTCTCCTTCAACGGCGGCGACACCTGGTCGACGATCTACAACCAGCCGACCTCGCAGTTCTACCACCTCACCACCGACACGCAGTTCCCGTACCGGGTGTACGGCACGCAGCAGGACAACTCGGCCATCAGCGTGCCCAGCCGCTCGGACAAGGGCATCATCCGCATGGGCGACTGCTACACGGTAGGCAGCTCCGAGAGCGGCCACATCCAGGTCCGCCCCGACAACCCGAACATCGTCTACTCCGGCGCGATCGGCAGCGCCCCCGGCGGCGGCGGCGTGTTGCTGCGCTACGACCACGCGACCGGGGAGGTGCGGATCATCACCGCCTGGCCGGAGGAGTACTCCGGCTACGGCCCCAAGGACCTTAAGTACCGATTCCAGTGGACGTACCCGATCCTGATCTCGCCCCACGACCCCGACGTGCTCTACATCGCCGGCAACGTGCTGTTCCGCTCCACCGACGACGGCGCGAGTTGGGAAGTGATCAGCCCCGACCTGACCCGCGACGACCCGAGCAAGCAGGAGCCGTCCGGCGGCCCGATCACCAAGGACACCACCGGAGCGGAGCACTACTGCACGATCTTCGCCTTCGTCGAGTCCCCGCACCGGCAGGGGCTGTTCTGGGCCGGCTCCGACGACGGGCTCATGCACCTGTCCCGCGACGGCGGCGCCAACTGGCAGGACATCACGCCGCCCGACCTGCCCGAGTGGGCCACCGTGGCCACGATCGAGCTGTCCCCGCATGATGAAGCGACCGCCTACGTGGCCGCCTTCCGCTACAAGCTCGACGACTACCGGCCGTACCTGTTCAAGACCGCCGACCACGGCGCCACCTGGACGCAGATCACCGGAGACCTGCCGGAGGACGACTTCACGCGCGTCATACGCGAGGACCCGGTGCGTCCGGGGCTGCTGTACGCCGGCACCGAGCGCGGCCTGTACGTCTCCTGCGACGATGGCGCCTCCTGGCAGCCGTTCCAGTGCAACCTGCCGGTGGCGCCGATCCACGACCTGGCGATCCGCGGCGACGAGCTGATCGCGGCCACCCACGGCCGCTCGTTCTGGATCACCGATGGCCTGGCGCTGCTGCGGCAGTTGGCTGCAGGCGAGGTCGCCCCCGTGCACCTGTTCGCGCCTGCCCCCACGCTGCGCATGGCCGGTGACGCCGACCCCACGGCTGCCTCGCCCAAGCAATACATGGTCGGGCTCGGCCAGCCGGGCACCCTGTACGTCGCGCAGAAGCCCGGCGGCGGCTTCGAGCGCCGCTTGCTCGACTGCGGCGCCAATCCCCGCGCCGGCGTGGTCCTGCATTACCACCTCCAGGAGGAGCCGGAAGGCGAGGTCACCCTGTCGTTCCACGACGCGAACGGCGCGGAGATCCGCAGCTTCTCCAGCGTCAAGCCGGAACCGCCCGAGCAGGAGGGAAAGGAGAAGGAGCAGCCTCCCAAGGACCCGGCGGTGCCCGCCAAGGCCGGCATGAACCGCTTCGCCTGGGACATGCGCTACCCCGGCTCGCGCCCGATCACCGGCACCACCGACCGCCCGGCCGGGCCGCTGGCCGCGCCGTGCCGTTACGAGGCTCGCCTCACCGTGGCCGAAACCACCCACCGGCAGGCGTTTGAGATCCGCAAGGACCCCCGCCTGGACGCGACGCAGGAGGGGTTGGATGCGCAGTTGGAGCTGGCGATCCGTATCCGCGACAAGGTCTCGGAGGCCAACGACGCGGTCAGCGAGCTGCGCAGCACCAGCCGGCAGGTGGACGAGTGGGCGGGGCGCGCCAAGGACGGCCCCGGCGAGCAGCCGGTTGCCGAGGCGGCGCGGGCGCTCAAGGAGGAGCTCACGGCGATCGAGGAGGAACTGGTCGAGCCGCGCGCCGAGGGGGCGCTGAACCGTCTCAACCACCCGGTCAAGCTGGTCGTCAAGCTGAGCGCCCTGACTAGCGTGGTGACCAACGCCGACGCGCCGCCGCCGAAGCAGGCGTACGAGGTGTACGACCACCTGGCCGGCCAGATCGACGCGCAGCTCGCCCGGCTCAAGGAGACCCTGGACAGCCGCCTGCCGCCCTTCGCGGACCTGCTGCGCGAGCACCAGGTTCCGGCGGTGGTGCCGGGCAGCGAGCCGGCGGCGGACGCTCCGGTTGCCTCTCCCTCGGTCTGAGGAGTCCAGGACGCCCGCGGATCGATGCCGGGCAGGCAGGGACGACGAAGCCGCAAACAGAAGAAGCGGCCCCGGCAGCAGGGCATCGATCCCCGGCGTGCGCTGGCCGAGGCGCGCCGGAGCCTGGACGACGGCGACCCCCGCACGGCCCTGGACCTGCTCCGGCGGGTGTCACGCCAGCACGGCGCGCCGGCGGTGCCGCCGCTGTGGCTCTTCCATGCCTGCGTCGAACGCGCGCGGCAATTGGACCGCAAGGGATCGGCGAAGGAGGCCGCGGCGCTGCGGAGCCGCGCCGTGCAGCATCGCGCGGCGATCGACGTCGAGAACCTCGCGGAAGAAGACCTGGTCCGCTTTCTGCGCTGTCTGGAGGGGGGCGACGCCGTGGCGATCTACGCGGAGCGCCTCGCCGCCGGGCCGCCGCTGCCTGCGGCCGAGCGGGCGGTGGCCGATCGCCTGGTGATCGATCGCGGCTGGGATGGCATCGAGCACCTCGACGCCGAGCACCCGCTCCGGCGGGACGCCGATCCGGTACGGCGCAGCTTGGGCGCCATGGACGCCGGTGACTGGGAGGGTGCCGCACGTCTCCTCGCAGGCGTCCCGCGCCGCTCGCCGTTCGCTCCCTGGCGGCTGTTCGGCAAGGCGATGGGATGCTTCGCCGCCGGTGACGAGCACGGTCTGCGGCGCACCGTCGACCTGCTGCCGGAAGACTTCGCGCTGCGCGGCACGGTTGCCGAGCTCAGGCGCTCCGCCACCGGTGCCGGGCCGGGGGGACCGGACGCGGTGCGGCGGGCGCTCGGCACCGGGACCGCGCCGGTTGCGGCTACCGCCGCCAGCCTGAGTCAGGCGATCCACGCCGGTACCCCGCATGAGATCGAGCGGCACCTGGTCAGCCTGGCGGACGCCGTCTACCCGGAGGACCCCGTCCAGGCGAGGATCGACCTGCTGATGATCGCCTGCGGAGCGACGATCCAGGGCCCGCTGGCGGTCGACTCGTTCGCTCGCATGGTCGACAGCATCGTGCCCGGCGACCGCTCCTTCGGTGTCCTGGCGCAGGCCGTCCTGCTGACACAGGAACTGGAGTCCGGCGACGTGTGGGATCCTGCGGTTGCCGAGGACTACCTCGACGAGCTGCCGGTCGTGTTCCCCCGCCGGGCCGACCAGGCGATGGCGCGTTCCTGCGTGCTGGAATCGCTCGCCCGCGCCGGCGTCAACTCGGGGATCGGCCCTCACCTCCTCGATCCCGCGACGATGGAGTCGCTCACGGTCCTGCTGGGCACGCGCCCCGAGGACCCGGCGACGATGCTGGTCGACCTGATGATGGCCAGCCTGGCCGCCGATCCGGAGTCGCCGACCGCATACCGTTCTCTGCTCGATCTGCTGCGCAGTCCCTCGCTCGGCAGCGCCGGCCGGGTGCGGGGCATCCTGGAGGAGCTGACGAAGAGCCATCCCGACGACCCCGAGCCGTGGCTGGACATGGTCACCCTGGACTACTCCCGGAATGCGTACCGGCGCGCGGAGACGGCGTTGGCCGAGGCGCGGCGGCGCGCACCGTACGACGAGCGGATCCTCGACCTGCAGGCGGCGGGGTTTCTCAAGTCCGCCGATCAGAGCCGCAGGCGGGGTCGGTTCGAGCTCGCGGAGCGGGACCTGGAGCGCGCCGCGAACCTGCGGCGCCGGACGCTGGAGCCGATCCTGCGCGTCAAGCGCCTGGTGCTCGACGTGGTCAGGGATGGCAAGAACGTCGCCGCGGCAGCCGCGCCCCACCTGCGGGCGCTGTCGCCCGGCGAGCGGGTGAGAACGCTGGCCGTGGCGATCCACGATCTGGCGGGGACCGGCAGCGTGTCGAGCGTCGATCGCGCGATGGCCTCCGCGCTGCGAGACGCCCTGGCGCGCGGTGCGGGCGCCATCGAGAAGCTCGAACCCGATGAGGCGCTCGGCCTGATCGCCGATCTGCCGTCCGACTACCGCGTGCTCTACGGGAGTCTGCGGATCGCCCCGGTGCTGACCGACTGGTGGGGCGCGGTGATGGCCCGGCTCGACGGCGACCGCCTGCTCGCATGCTTCGACACCCTGATCGCCTGCGGCGGGCGAAGAGCGGTGCGGGCGGAACTGTACCGCCGCATGCCCGGCGATCGCACGATTCGACGCGACACCCTGCTGCAGTTCTACCTGGCGGTAGTCCGCTACCTGGAAGGGGTGGACCGCGACTCCCTGCTCTTTGCCGAGGTCCTGCAGCGGGCCGAACCCGGCGAGCATCCGCGGATGCGTGCCGCAGCGTCGAGACTCGCCCAGGTCGTCGACGGGCCGTTGCGGCTTGCGTTGCAGCGCTTCGACTTCGCCATTCTGGACATTGACGTGCCGTGGTTGCCGGCGATGCTGGACGAGATCATCAACCGGACGCAGCCGCCCGCGAGTCCGGCCAGGATCGCGTCCCCGGAACCGGCGGAACCCGACGAACCGGCGGAGCCCGACGAACCGGCGGAACCCGAGTCGCCGGTCCCGGAGCTGGTGGCGGCGCTGCGCAAGGCCGCGCGGGACGGACGGTTGGACCCGTCGGCGCAGGGGCTGCTCTTCGCGGACGAGGCGATCATGGTCATCGTCGACCGCCTGGAATCCATGATCGACGGCGCCGACCTGCGCGGAGTCCCGCCGGACGTCATGCAGGAGGCTGCCGGCGCCGCGCGCGCCGATCCGGAAATGGGTCGCATGCTGGACGAATTGGCCGACTGGTGCTTGGCCGGACGGCGCGACGTGTCGCCGGAGCTGGCCGCCATGCTGCATATCACCCGGACCGGCGCCGACGCCGGCAAGGAGCGACGCTGATGTTGGCTCACTACCTGACGCTGGACCTGTCTCCCGACGCTACGCAGGAGGAGATACGCCGGCGGTACCTGGAACTGACCCGCGCCCATCCGCCGAGCCGCGATCCCGATCGCTTCCGGCGCATCGCCGCCGCCTACGAAGCGCTGCAGGACGATCGTACGCGCGTGCGGACGGCCATCTTCGGGATGACGTCCTACGGCGACTGGGAGCTGGCGCTGGACGCGCTGGTGGAGGCTCGGCTGGCGTCGCGGAAGGGGCCTGGCCTCAAGACGCTGCTGACAGCGGAGGGCCTGTCGTGAGGACGCCGGCCGACGTGCGAGCGACCGGCGTCGGGGGGAGTCGGGACGGGGAGACCGCCGACAACTGGAAGGACCGGGCGCTGGACGATTTCAGGCGATGGCTGGACGAGTTGGAGGAGATCCCGCCGGCCGTCGCGGAACAGGAGCCGCCATCCTGCGACCTGCACGACCTGTTCGCCGAGCTGGCCGCCCTGCGCCAGGAGGTGCGGCTGCAGAATCGGGAGCAGTCGCGGGCCGGCCGGGAGCTGGCCAGCGCCGCGGCGCGCTACGACGCGATCGACGGCACGACGCGGCGGCGTGACGAGGAGCTGGCGGCGCTCGAACGACGCGTCTCGCGGGCCGCCGAGGACCGCTGCCTGCTGTCGGTGATAGACCTGCGTGACGCCCTGGTGCGCGGCCGCGAGGCGGCGCGGAAGCTGCGCAAGGCGGGGAAGAAGGCGGGACGCAAGAGGAAGCGGCCGCGCAAGCCGCTTCGCCGCCTGCAGCCGGCGATCGCCGGAGTCGTGGACGGCTACGAGCTTGCGCTCAGGCGCTGCGACCGGACGCTGGCCCGGTTCGGCGTGCATGGCGTGCCCGCCGTGGGGGGCCCGTTCGATGCGCGCACCATGCACGCGGTGGAGACGCGGCGGGTGGCGGATCACGAGGACGGCGTGGTCGTGAACGAGCTCGTCAGCGGTTTCCTGCGCGACGGCGAGGTGTTGCGCCTTGCCGAGGTCGCCGTGAACCGCGTGCAAGGAGCGGAGTGATGGCGTTGGAAGGAGAGCCGGTCATCGGCATCGACCTGGGAACCACCAACTCGGAGGTGACGATCATCGACGGCGGAACGCCGCGCATCGTCGGCAGCGGCGACGACGCGATCCTGCCCTCGTGCGTGGGACTGGACGACTCGGGCGACGTCATCGTCGGGCGCGAAGCGCGCAACCAGCATGCCGTCGCCCCGGAGCGCACCGTGCTGTCCATCAAGCGCCTGATGGGCTCCGACACCCGCGTGCGGATGGGGCCGGAGGAGTACCGTCCCCAGGAGATCTCCGCGTTCATCCTGAAAGCGCTCAGGGAGCGGGCGGCCGCCGCCCTGGGACGGCCGGTCGGCAAGGCGGTGATCACCGTACCCGCGTACTTCACGGACGCTCAGCGCCAGGCCACGCGCGAGGCGGGACAGATCGCCGGCCTGGAGGTCGTGCGGATCATCAACGAACCGACCGCCGCAGCGCTGGCGTACCACGCCGGCGACGAAGGGCAGCGCAGGATTCTGGTCTACGACCTCGGCGGCGGCACGTTCGATGTATCGGTGGTGACGATCGAGAGCGGCGTCGTCGAGGTCCTCGCTACCAGCGGCGACAACCACCTGGGCGGCGACGACTTCGACGCGATCGTCCTGGACCGCCTGAACGGTCACCTGGAAACCGAGCTCGGGCTTGGCGACGCCCGCGGGGACCGCATGCTGCAGGCCCGGCTGCGACGGACGGCGGAGCGGGCCAAGGTCGAGCTGTCCGGTCAGCCGTACGCGCTCATCGAAGAAGACCACGTGGCCACGGTGGCCGGCGCGGCGAAGCATCTCTCCTGGGAATTGAGTCGCGCCGACTTCGAGGCCGCGATCGAGGAGTTGCTGGGCCGGACCATGCAGGCGGTGACCACCGCGCTCAACGACGCGGCGATCCGTCCGAGCGATCTCGATCGCGTGCTGCTGGTCGGCGGATCGACGCGCATCCCGCGCATCACGCAACTCCTCGCCGAGCGTCTGGGACAGGAGCCGCATGGGGAAGTGGACCCGGATCTGTGCGTGGCGCTGGGAGCAGGCATCCAGGCCGGTATCGAGATGGGACACGACATGCCGGCCGTGCTGGTCGACATCACCCCGTACACGTTCGGCACCGGCGCCATTGGCGAGCTCGACGGGCGTCCGTACCGGGACATGTTCGTGCCCCTGATCCGGCGCAACGCGAAACTGCCGGCCATGCACACCGAGACGTTCTACACGGTGTTCGAAGACCAGGACACCGTGAAGCACAAGGTATATCAGGGGGAGGATCCCGACGCCTTGAAGAACGTGGAGATCGGGACCTTCCTGTTCGAGGGCCTGAACCAGCAGCAAGGGGCTCGCGAGCGCGGCATCCAGTTCACCTACCACCTGGACCTCGACGGCATGCTGAACGTCCACGCCGTGGAACGGGCAACCGGCCGCGAGATCAGGGGCGTGATCGAGCGGGCCATCGGGGGGTCCACCGAGGAGGCGCTCAGCGCCTCGAAGGAGCGGGTCGCCGCCCGCTGGGGCGCAGAGGAGGAGGACACCGAGGTGCCCGCGCAGACCGACGACCTGCAGGCGCCGCCGGAGATCCGGGACACCCTGAAACGGGCCGAATCCGTCCTCGAGACGGCCCCGGAAGAAGATCGGGAAGAGATCGTCGATCTGATGGAAAACCTGCGCGAAGCCGTGAAGGCCGGGGATGCGGAGCGGGCGGCCAAGGTCAGGCAGGAGCTGGACGAGATCCTGTTCTACCTGGAGTAGCCGGAGTGACGCGTTGCCCGACCTGCGGCGCCCGCTACCGGGGAGGGCCGCGGTGCCACCGCTGCCAGACGGACGTGGGACAGGTGTTGCTGATCGAGCGCGCCGCGGCCGCTCTGCGGACTCGGGCGCGCGAGGCGCTCCGGGACGGCCGCGGCGGTCAGGCCCGCGACGACGCCGAGCGCGCCTGCGCCCTGCATCGCTGCTCCGAGTCCCTGGCCGTACGCGCCGTCGTCGCGTTGCGGGATGGCGACTTTCCGCTGGCGCTCCGGCTCTGGTTCGAATACACGGCGCGGCCGAGCGAGTGACTCCTCACCGGAGCGGTGATGGTCGCTCCCGGCGTGGCGGCGGTATAGTTCGTCGTATGGCAACGCAGGCGCCAGCGGGAGGTCCACGGGTTCTCCGTGCGTCCAGCTTCGTGGGATCCGGCGGGGTCGCTGAAACTCAACCAGCGGCTTCTCTGTAGAAGGAGCGTCAATATGCTTCGAAATCTGAAGTTGGAAAAGTACCGCAGTTTCGAGTCGTACGAGTTGAGTGGATTGACACGCGTAAACCTGCTTGTCGGGAAGAACAATTGCGGCAAGACGTCGATTCTCGAGGCTGTCAATCTCCTGGTGTCCGGGGGGAGTCCCTCGGTAATCGAACAAGGCGCCGATCGTCGCGGCGAGATGAACTTGCGCGAGGATCCTGAACCCTATGGCATGGAAGCCGTCCCTGACGTCTCACACCTCTTCTTTGGACGAGTCGTCGAGCCGGGAATCGGTCTTCATCTATCTTCGAACGAGGACACTCGATCGCTTTCCATCGAGTTCGTGGACGTAGACGACTTCACGAAAGACGCTGACTACCGCGAGATCGATGAAATGCTCTCTCTTTTTCACGAGGATACAAGCGACGTATTGGCTCTGGTCACCAAGGTAGACGGCCGATCGAGCACGCCCTTCTTGCCGGTCTCCGAAGATGGTTCCGTGTTGGCGATGCCTCGTTCTCGCCGCACGCGACTCAAGAACGCCCCGGCTGCGCCGGTCGTGCAGTTCGTTACGGCGGAATCGCTATATCCCGAGTCGATGCGCGGCGCGTGGGACAAGGTCCTGGCCGACGGGCGCGAGTCAGACGTCGTCGATGCCCTGAGGATCCTCGATGGGGAACTCGACACGATTCACTTTCTGACGCATGGATTCTTTCGCGGATCGTCGGAGCGAGCAGGCGTCCTGATCGGACTGCGCACCGGGCAGCGCGTGCCGCTGGGAAGTTGCGGAGATGGCATGCGCAGATTGCTTGCGCTCTCCCTCTCCGTCGTTCGAGCGGCAGACGGCTTCGTGCTGATTGACGAGATCGACACCGGTTTGCACTGGACGGCCATGGAAGAAACATGGCGTTTGATCGTTACCGCGGCACGACGGTCCAACGTGCAGGTCTTCGCTACGACCCACAGCTACGATTGTGTTCGGGGCCTTGCCTCCCTGGTCGAGTCCTACTCGGATCTTGCTCCCGAAGTCTCTGTTCAGAGAATCGATCGACTATTGGGACAGGCTGTAAGTCTGGACGCTGACAACATGAGGATTGCCGTAGCTCAGGACATGGAAGTTCGCTGATGGCTTCTTTGGAGCGGTCTCGCCTTCATGTGGAAGGGGATGACGATCTGCACGCCATCTGCCACCTGCTCATCAGATACGGAATCGACTACGATCAGAAGCCATGGCCAGCCGGGTTCCCGATAATCAAGTCGGTCGGCGGCAAGGACCAGCTTCTTGCTGGTATGTACACCGCCGTCTCCTTGAGCAGTGGCCGCTCGATTGGGTTCGTATTGGATGCGAACTCGTCGCTCGGAAGTCGATGGGCTGCTGTGTCGTCACGACTCATGGCGTTGGGCGTAAAGAGTCCAGCCGAAGTGCCTCCGGATGGATTTGTCACCGAGGCATCACGATTTCGCACGCGAGTGGGGACGTGGATCATGCCCGATAATCAACGCGAAGGTACGTTGGAGAGCTTTCTTCAGGGTCTCGTTCGTGAGAATGACAGGCTGCTTCCCCACGCCAAGAGCTCGACGCAGGGAGCCAAGGAATTGCACGCGAGCTTCCCTGACAGGTCGGTTGCCAAGGCGGAACTGCACACGTGGCTTGCTTGGCAAGAGGAGCCAGGCTTGCCGTACGGATCTGCTATTCGCGCACGATACTTCAGCCACGACAGCCAAGCGGCACAGAGTTTCGTCGCTTGGTTCTGTTGCCTGTTCGGCATCGAGCGGCTGCAGAGCGGCGACCACGCGCCGGGAGGCGAGCCGGTGGCGGACGCCAAGAGCGGCTGATGGGCCGCCCGCTCGGCGTCCCCGAGGTGCGCTGGGAGCGCATGTTCCCGGATGAGCTGGAGGCGGCGTTCGCGCGCTGCCCGGTTCTCTACCTGCCCTACGGACTGTGCGAGCCGCACGGCCCGCAGAGCGCCCTGGGCTGCGACGGGTTGCGCGCGCACGCGATCTGCCGCAGGGTTGCGACCGCCCACGGCGGCGTGGTCGCGCCGCCGCATTACTGGCACATCCACGAGATCGGCGGCTTCGGCATCTGGGCCAGCCGCAAGGTGGGCGAGGTGGCGCGCCCGTGGCTGTCGGCGGTGCCGCCGTGGCTGTTCTTCAAGACCCTCTGCTACCACGTGCGCGCGGCCGACCAGCTCGGGTTCCGGGCCGCCGTGCTCTACTCCGGTCACGGCGGCCCGCACGCGGATGACGCCGCGCGCTTCCTGGAGCTGATCCAGCCGCGGGTCGGCGCGCGCCTGGCGTTCGTGGTCGAGGGCGACGACCTGAAGGACCCGCCGAGCCCGTTCGCGTACGCCGAGTGGGCCGACCACGCGGGCAAGGGCGAGACCTCGCAGCTCTGGGCCGTCGAGCCGGACGCCGTCGACCTGTCGCGTCTGCCAAGGCCCGATGAGCCGGGCCCGCACTTCGCCATGGACCCCAGCGCCGCCGAGTCCGCCCGGCGCAGCGGCGAGGCGCTGCTCCGCCACAAGACCGTCTACCTCGGCCGCGTGGCCGCCGGCCTGCTGGCCGAGCACGAGCGGCTCGCCCCGAAGGCCAGACTCCTCACCTACGCCCAGGTCGAGTCGCTCTGGTCCGAGGTGGTCGCCCCCGAGTTCCCGACCTTCGCCTGCATGCAGGACGGCGACGGCGCCGTCCCGCCCGACTCCCGCTGGCACGCCAACTGGCGCGTCCCGAAGCCGGCCGCGGGGTTCGATCGAGGGCGGTAGCTCCCTGGCGGGAGCTTGCCTGTCAGGCCGGCTGGGTCAGGTCAACGTCGCGTACTCGAATACTGGGGTTTCGATCACACGAACCGGTCGAGATCGTTCCCAAACCGCTTGCTGCAACCGTTCGACCGTTTCGGGAGAGAAGTGTCGCTCACCGGTCTCGACGTTGACGCGTGCAGGCACGTTTTCGACAAGCACGAGCCGTCCTTCGATCTCGATGTGGTAGGTCACCGTCTGCTCAGTCAGAGTCTCGTTCCAAGGGTCGTCACGCATCGCGGCTCCTCCGCTCCCTGAAGCCGACCCATTTCGAAGGATCGGGCTCATACAGAGTAATGACCTTGATCAGGGCTCTCGATGGATGGCTGCACTGGACGTGTAGCGGCCTTCCCAATCTCGTATGCCCCAGGATCAGGCAACTCGGACCATACTTGTCATCCGGATAGTACTCGATGATCTCGCCGTCTTCCATTGCGTCTCGAAGCTCCTGAACGCTGATCCGACGAAGGATGGTCTGGTCGGCTGCATGCTGCGAGAACTCGAATTGACCGTTGCTGATCTTGCCGCGGACTTCGTCGAGGATCTTCACGGCGGTTGCGGAGCCGCCGGGTGAAATGCAGCCGAGCGGATGATGGCGAGGTCCGCTCCGCCGGCAGACACTTCAACGGCCCTTTCGAGGATCCGCTGCAGGCGCGCCGCACCGATCTCGGCGCGGGCGTTGACGACCACATAGAGCTGACGGTCGCTGAGCCGGTCGAGCTGGCCCAACTCATCGTGCAGCGCCTGCTCGGGTGCTTGGTCCGCGGCAGTGTGGCTGACCTTGACGTCGTACAGATGGTCCCGGATCAGGAATTTCACGTGGCCGATCGCGTCCGCCTCATCGCGGACCTCGGCGACGACCGCGCACACCAGGCGGCCGGCGGCTTCGCGGGCACCTCCCGCGGCTGCGTCCACCCGCACTTCGGCGTCGAGCCAGGCGAGCGCCTCCTCGCCCGCGCCGTAGCGCGCATAGTCGATGCCGAGCTCGCACGCGCCGGCATCAGCGGTGGACGGATGACCGGGATCGCCGAGTGCATCGACCCATCCGGTCACGCCGGCCGGCGTGCGCCCGTCCTGACAGAGCACGGTCTGCCCTGGCACGGAAATGCCCGACCCGTCGGTCACCAGATCCCACTTGCTCGCCACCAGCAGCGGCGCCTCGCGGAGCTGTTCCAGGAACAGATACGCGACGTCGCCGGACCACGGCAGCGGCTCGCCCGCCTGGAGCCGGATCAGGAGCCGCGCGTCCACCATCGCCGTGAACGACACCCGATCGACCGGGCCGGAGGTCGACCCGAGCAGCGGCCGGACCACGGTCGCAACCAGGTCGGCGCAGGAGCCCACCGCTTCGGCGAACACGTGCTGCGCGCCGTCGCGGCGCGCCTGCGCCAGCAACTCGACCAGTTGATCGTACTGGCAGCAGAAGCAGCCGCCCGTCACCTCGCGGGTCGGATGCGAGCCCTGAAGGAACGCCGTGTCGACCAGCAGCGTGCCCTGGTCGTTGGTGACCACGGACGCCGCCTCGCCACGCTGCCGGAGCAACTCGCAGGCGCTGTGAATGGCCGTTGTCTTGCCGCTGCCTAGGAACCCGCCGACCAAGTGGACCGTCACGGCGGCCATGGTACCAGCCACTCAGTGACATCGCTGCAACACTCAAGGGTATGTGACCGTTGGGATCGTAGGCAAATCGTCTCAAGTGTCACTCAATCCCTCACTACTCCTTCCCGAGGTTCGTAGCCTTTGGCCCGCGATAATTGAATCCGATCGAGAAAGAGACTCGATCACCTTCTACAAGGTCGTTCCACAGTCTCCCGCCAACGTCCTCACGACGAAAATAGATCCACGTTCCAGTTCCGTCGAGGGCAACAAATCCATGTGCTCCTTCGAGTCGCGAAACGGCGCCAGAGAATTGCTTCGGACTATCCATCCCTCCAACGATGTCGCGAACCCTAACCCTTGCGTCATGCCGCATGGGTACCTGCCTAAGCCTTCTAAAGACATCTCGCGACAACGAATCGAGATCTGGATCAACGCTCTCGAACGCAAAGCGCGCAAACCAGAACTGGGATTCGTAGTTACTGTCCCACTTCGAGAACCCACGACGATAGTAGTATACGAGGTCCTCAGGACTTCCTTCACCGCCCATCCGAAGCAACTCGGCGTATTGGAAGTTGAGACGTTTGTCCGCTGGATTGCCCTCCAGCGCCTCCGCAAGAGACAGTCGCGCCTCGTCGAAAGCCCCTGTAGTGCTTAGCATCACCGCCAACCGAGACGCAACAAACGGATCCCGTGGATTAGCCGATCTTGCTTGTCGTAACGCATCAAGCGCACGGTCCTGCTTCTTCAGCATATCAGCAAACTGCGCCTCTGTGGATAGAATGTAGCTGTCCCCAGGGTATTTCTGTCTTGCAATCTGAAACTCTCGGTCCGCGTTACGTATCGCTTCATTTAGCGCTGTTTCGTTCGATTTGCTGTCTGCCAACATGTCTCGCACTTCATCAACGATGTACTTGAGGTCGGTCGCGGCTACATAATTAGAGTCGCGCCGAATGCTTCGTAGCAGTGCTCTCCCTTCGCGACGGAGCCGGATACGCTCGATTGGCCGCTCCGCCAATTCGCTGCGGGATCTGAGGACTTCGGATAGAGTATGAACGACAGCGGTATCGTTGGCGTCACGCAACCTTGCATGTTCAAGCAGGCTCTGAGCAAGTCGCAGGTCACCTCCCGGGCGGAGCCTCTCGTAGTTGGCTTGCTGGTGAAGCAGGTAACCATCCTTCTTCCCGAAAACTCGTTCGGCCGCGTTGTACAGCGCTCTTACGTCCGATTCATTAGGGAACAACCGAAGCAAAAGCCGGCCTCTCGTTAGCCCGCGGAGTGCGGTGCGATCCACGTCATAGGTTGGGATGAGAGCCTTGATGAGCCGAATGCATTCATTATAGCGGTCATGGAAATTGGTAAGTACGCGTTCGAACACAATGGTCGCGATTTCTCGATGCCTGGCCTGATAGGCGTAGTCTCCCCAAGGCAGCTTCGTGGCCAATACGACGTGTTCCAGTGGGCGAAAGAGCCTTTCTCGAAAATCCTCGAAGGCGATCTTGTGAACGCGAGAAATCACTCCGGCGCGAACAGGAACCCCGAAACTGTTCAGAACACAAACGGACAGATAGAGTCGTTGCGCCTCCGGGGGCCGAAGGTTCTGATATTCGTCAACCAAAATGTCTTCGAATGGAATGCCGCTAGTAGCTTCATGCAGCGCGACCAGAAGCTGCCGCCCGGCCCGTTTTTCGAACTCCTCAATGCGCTCGTCTCGTGACTTGCCCTTAAGGTTGGGTCCCATCGATTGGTGGCTATCCAATAAGTCTACGAGCCTGCCGATCTCGGGTACGGTCAAGTACTCGACTGTGAAGGACTCCGTGAGGTGTTCATCAAGACGTTCACAAAACACGTTCCACTCGTTTACGCGCTCCGCGGTCACGAAGGTTATGGGCAAGTCGTTGTCGATCGAATATGAGATTGCTGTTTCAATAGTTGAAACATGATCTGAAGCGTCGTCGATAAACAAAAAGATGCGCTGTTCGGTAGCGCTATGGAGTTCGCGGAGTGCGTCAAGATTTTCGATGTCGTCGGCGATCGACCACAGGCACAATACATCTGCCGCCGTTGCAGATTCCCACGCTATGCGTCGGAGTACGATAGATTTGCCGGCCCCAGCTTCCGCTGTTATCACATACAATTCGACAAGCGAGGCGCGATCTATCTCGGGGCGCAGGATCACGTCATCTATGAACTGGTCAACCAACGCTCT
The DNA here is from genome assembly GCA_963662775.1 of Spirochaetia bacterium. Taxonomy (GTDB): domain Bacteria; phylum Spirochaetota; class Spirochaetia; order SZUA-6; family Bin103; genus CATQHW01. Next base: position 5,995,700 of record OY759747.1, on the reverse strand, counting down.
CCGAACGTCGAGTTTTGCTACGATGGGGTACCATCCGAGAGTCATACCGCGATAGAACTGACGGGCCTTCCCTACTTCGTAGCCTATGCCGTCGTGTACATACTCCGCGTAGTTGCTGAGAAAGTCGACGAGCAGAGGTGAGGGCGCGGAGGAACGGATGAATCGCTTTTCTATAGGATGCCCATGTGGCAGTTTGGATGCAAGCGAGCGGAGACGAGGATCTATGGCGCGATCCGCTGCCGCGAGGAAGTTCTCAAACGTAAGACGCAAGACGGAAATCTCGCTCGAGGCCCAGAAATCCGTTTCTACGGCGTCTACGTCGGGGCGAACAAGATAATAGCGAGGTCGGGAAGGGGCGTTCGTAGTCAAGAACTGAAGAATCGCGCGAAGGTTGGGGTCTTGGACGCGGTGGCCGACGAATATGAGAGTGTTCTCATGTCCCCACTCTACGAGCATGCTAAATAGGCGGGTGCGATGCTTACGATAGTGGAGATATTGGTCAGCGCTCAAAATGAGTGGGAGATCGGAATCGGTGGTGCGAGTTATGCATCCGTGGAGCTTGAGGAGGATCGTCGATTGTTGGCGAATGCGAGCGTCTACGCGATCGGCGTCGGACAAGAACGGAATAGGTCGTTGTACAGGGTTGTCGGCGGACTGATAGACCGTCTCGATTAGCTGGTCGTAGTTCGTTGTGGCGATGCCCCGCCATCTGAATGTAGGTATATGTCGATGGTATGGCGCGGGCTTCAAACCGCGGAACTGGTCAGCTATGAATTCCTGAACGGTAACGATGTCAGCAGCGGATATGGCAAGTTCTGCTGCCCACGAAAGCGTATAGTTGTTGGGGCTTCCTGGAAGGAATTCGGCTACGATGCGGTCGCGCAATTGGTCGCCGCTGGGTGGACTTGAACCGTCGGGGAGCGTGGCGCCGTATGATGCGCCAGCCCCCAAGAAAAGTACGGTCTGGCCCTGGCGTAGCTGGCGAACGAGGCTCGGCGGTAATTCGTCGTCGGTGCCGTATGCGTGGATCATATAGTGCCTTCGGGAGGACTCCGTGGGATCAGATAAGCCGGAATGGTGGGGCGCGGGAGTTGGGGTGTCAAGCTCCGCACCGGCCTCGGATCGGGCACCAGGGGTTTCCCGGCGTCAAAGGCACCGTCGGGTTATCGCGGGGGGACACTGGACGGCTTTGGCGAGCGCTCCGAGGGAGGCAGGAATGCATGCCCACCGGCTGCATGATTTGCACCACCGATGTGAAGCTTTGCGCGCGACAGGGTGAGGCGGTGCTCACTATTGGCCGCTTGCTTTGACACCGCGATCGCGAGTACCCTCAGAATATCCACTCGGCGACGCGCGTTGGCGCGTGATGCCGTCGGGGCGGTTGAAGACTCCTTGGTGGGTTGAGCAACGGCCGCACCTACATTTCGAGAGTTCGTGGAGGGAGTATGGAGGACCGCCACCTATGTGCGCTGCAAATCGTCGACACGCAGACGAATGGATAGCGCCGTGCGTACGCACTGCTCCCGACATTCGGATCGAGACGGCTCGACCGGATCGATCTTGGAGCCGGGCATGCGTGGTTCGACCGCTACAGCATGACGGCGCCGGGAGGGCTGGCCGTACGGTGGACGAATTGCAGTAGATCCTGAACAGCCGGCTGCACGCAGCATTGGATGGGACACCAAGACCCGGCCCCCGAACAGTCTTTCTGAGCGTGCGAGCCCGGGCCATCGTCGCGCGGCAGCCGCGGACATCGAGTCCGTGTGTCTTCCGCTCATCGGCTGATTCTTCGCAAGCTCGGTCTACCGAGCTGTCGTTTTGGCGCAAGGTCTGTCGCCAAGCGGGCATGGAGGACGTACGCCTGCAAGATCTGCGCCATACCTTCGCGAGCCGCCGCCGGTGATGCGAAACGTGCCGCTGCCCGTGGTCTCACGGCTGTTCGGGGACAGCCGGGCTCGGATGACGCTTCGCTATGCGCACGTCAGCGAGCGGGAGATCGAAGCTGCTGCTGAACGGGTCGGGACTGCCATCGTCAACATCTTCGCCGAACCGGCTTCCTCACCGCACCGGCATGGATCGTAGGGCCTAACCAATGCGAACCATCGGCTACCCGTATGGCCGTGCGATGTGGGACAGTACGCATGCAGGCACGGTGAACGCTGGGGAAATGAAGCGGTGACGAAGAAGCTGATTGAGGTGGCGCTGCCGCTGGATGCCATCAACGCTGCGGCGGCGCGGGAGAAGTCGATACGCCACGGGCATCCGAGCACCCTGCACCTGTGGTGGGCACGGCGCCCGCTGGCGGCGGCACGGGCGGTGCTCTTTGCGCAGATGGTGGACGATCCAGCCAGTCGGCCGGACCGGTTCGCCACGGTCGAGGAACAAGATCGCGAACGCGAGCGGCTGTTCCGCCTGATCGAGGAGCTGGTGAAGTGGAAGAACACGACCAACGAGACGAAGTTGCAGGCGGCTCGCGACGAGATCCAGGAGAGCTGGCGGCGGACGTGTGCGGACAGCACGGACCATCCACGTGCCGCCGAGCTGTTCGACCGGGAGCGGCTGCCGGCGTTCCATGACCCGTTTGCTGGCGGCGGGGCGCTGCCGCTGGAGGCACAACGTCTGGGACTGGAGGCGCATGCGAGCGACCTGAACCCGGTGGCGGTGCTGATCGACAAGGCGATGATCGAGATCCCGCCGAGGTTCGCGGGACGGCCTCCGGTGAACCCGGAGGAACTCGCGGAGTCCCGACTTCTGTCCACAGAGTGGCGAGGGGCACAGGGGTTGGCGGAGGACGTGCGCTTCTACGGGCGGTGGATGCGGGACGAGGCGAAGAAGCGGATCGGGCACCTGTACCCGAAGATTGAGGTCACGGCGGAGATGGTGCGGGAGCGGCCGGACCTCAAGCCGTACGAGGGGCGGAGCCTGACGGTGATCGCGTGGCTCTGGGCACGGACGGTGAAGAGTCCGAACCCCGCGTTCGCGGATGTGGACGTGCCGCTCGCGTCGACGTTTATGCTGTCGACGAAGAAGGACAAGGAGGCGTACGTCGAGCCGGTGATCGAGGCGTACGGCTACCGTTTCGCCGTTCATGTGGGGGCACCGCGAGATGCCGTGGCTGCCAGAGCCGGAACCAAATTGTCGCGCGGGGCGCATTTTCGCTGCTTGATGTCCGGTGCCCCAATCGCTTCGGACTATATCAAGGCCGAGGCTCAGGCTGGCCGCATGGGTGCCCGGTTGATGGCGATCGTGGCCGAGGGCGCACGGAGCCGGGTGTACCTGTCGCCCACGCCGGAGCATGAGTCGATCGCCCATGAGGTGCACGCGGAATGGACGCCGGATGTGGCGTTCTATCCGCAGGCACTCGGTTTCCGCGTCGGCAACTACGGCATGACGCAATGGAGCGACCTCTTCAATTCGCGCCAACTTGCGATGCTCTCCAGCTTGTCCGGGTTAGTGGATGAAGCGCGCGAGCGGGCAAAGCGTGACGCGATCGTCGCCGGTGTGCTCAACTGCGAAACGCCGTTGTGCCGCGGCGGATCGGGAGCTACGGCATACGCCGAGGCCGTGAGTGTCTATCTAGGATTCGCCGTGAGCAAGCAGGCCGATCTCGGGAACAGCCTTTGCAGATGGGAGCCCATTGCGCAGTGTCCACGGCAGCTATTCGGACGGCAGGCGATCCCGATGGTCTGGGACTACGCCGAGGGCAATCCTCTTGGTAATAACTCCGGTGGCTGGACGGTTTTCGTCGACGGGATCGTCAAGGCGTTCGCGAAGGCGTTCGAGCGCGTTACAGCGAGCGCTTCTGGCCATGCGCGGCAAGCAGACGCTGGGATGCAGAGCATCTCTCGCGACAAAGTCGTCTCCACCGACCCACCGTATTTCGACAACATCGGCTATGCTGACCTGTCGGACTTCTTCTACGTCTGGCTACGCCGATCGCTGCAATCTGCGTTTCCGGATCTCTTCACGACGGTCGCCGTGCCGAAGACGGAGGAGTTGGTTGCCACACCCGGCCGGCACGGGGGCAGGGAGGAAGCAGAGAGATTCTTCCTCAACGGCATGACTCGGGCGATGAATCGGCTCGCCGAGCAGGCACATCACGCTTTTCCCGTGAGCATCTATTATGCCTTCAAGCAATCGGAGAGTACCGTCGACGCAAGGCAGGCAAGCACCGGCTGGGCGACCTTCCTCGATGCGGTGATCCAGGCGGGCTTCATGGTCACGGGCACATGGCCAATGCGAACGGAGAACAGCAGTCGCATGCGCGGCATGAACTCCAACGCGCTCGCCACCAGTATCGTCCTGATTTGTCGCAAGCGACCCGCGGAGGCCCCGATTGCTACGCGTCGCGACGTTATTTCGTCCCTCAAGGAGGAGCTACCCTCAGCAATTGCTCAGTTGCAGCGTGGCAACATCGCGCCGGTTGACCTCGCGCAGGCGGCGATTGGTCCGGGGATGGCGGTATACACACGCTACGCGAAGGTACTCGACGCCTCGGGTAGCCGTGTGTCGGTGGGGGATGCGCTGGCGCTGATCAACCAGACCCTCGACGAAGTGCTCGCCGAACAGGAGGGGGATTTCGACGCCGACAGTCGCTGGGCGCTGGCGTGGTTCGAGCAGTACGGCTTCGACGCCGGCGACTACGGGGTCGCCGAGACATTGTCCAAGGCCAAGAACACCAGCGTGGCGGGCATGGTGGACGCAGGTATCCTCCATTCAGGGGCTGGGAAGGTTCGGCTGCTGCGCCCACAGGAACTGCCGTCGGACTGGGATCCCGCGCGAGATGACCGCCTCACCGCATGGGAGACCGTCCATCACGTGATCCGCGTGCTGGAGAGCGGCGAGGAGGCCGCTGCCGGGCTGGTGCGCAAGCTGGGCGGTTTCGCGGAGGTCGTCCGCGAGCTGTGCTATCGCCTTTACACCGTGTGCGAGCGCAAGAAGCGCGCGGCGGAGGCGCTGGCGTACAACGGGCTGGTGCAGAGCTGGCCGGAGATCAGCCGGCTTGCGCGATCGGAAGCAACACCCGAACAGGCTGAGCTGTTTGCGGACGGTGCAGGGTAGGGACAGAATGATGATGTGCGCCGCTTCGAGACGCGCCGTACGCGAAGACGCAGCCCGCGCGAGTTGAGGAAATGTCGCTGATCGCGAAGGAGCTGCAGGACGTTTGGGACGCGTTGGGTGCGGGCAACGGCCACCGCGACGACGCGCTGGCGGAGGTCCGAATCAGGAACCTGCGCGGCATCCGGGATCTGCGGGTGCCCTTCGACTATCCCGTCTGCGTGCTTGCCGGCCCCAACGGTTGCGGCAAGTCGACGGTCCTCCTGGCGTGCGCGTGCGCCTACCGCGTGCCCGGTCGCGGACCGCGGGAGTTCGTTCCCAGCACGCTCTTTCCGAACTTCACCAATCGGCAGCAACCGGCATGTTCCGACAGTGCGCCGCGGACCGAACTCGAGTTCCATTACCTGCACCGAGGCGACCGTGTCTCCATGGCGTGGCGGCGCGGCAAGTCGTGGAACCGGAGCTTCCTGGGCCGCGCGGGTGGCACCCAGCCGGAGCGTGCGGTCTACCTGCGGACGCTCGCCAACCTGACCAATCCGTCAGAGGTGCGGAGCATCCTGCAGCTCGCCAGAAAGCAGTTCCAGACGCGGACGCTCAGCCCGGAGATGCTGATCTTCGCCCATCGTATCCTGCCGTGGCGCTACCGCAGCCTGTCCGTCATCAGCGCCAGCGCCGCGAACGATCTTCTGTTCGCCGCGCTGGACGACGCCGCGAACACCGGCTACTCCGAGTTCCACATGTCGTCCGGGGAACGAAGCATCCTGCGTATCTCCAAGGACATCTCCCTCCTCCGGAACGGGCTGGTCCTCATCGACGAGGTGGACACCGGTCTCCATCCCCATACCCAGCAGCAGACCATGCTCGAGTTGCAGCGCAGCGCTCTCCGCAACGACTTGCAGATCATCGTCGCCTCGCACAGTCCCGTAATCCTGGACAGCGTGCCTCCTCGCGCTCGCATCTTTCTGGAACGAGACGAGACAGCCGGAGAGGTCCGCCGCGCGCCTCTCTACCGCGACATCTTTCAGAAGGCCCTGTACGGGCAGTCCCGAGACCAACTGTCGGTGCTCTGTGAGGATGAGGTTGCAGAGGGCGTGATCCGCGGCGTGCTCGACGTGCTGAACGTCAAGCTCGGACTGCGCCACGAGGACGTGATCATCGGCAGGAACACGGGCCGGAACGAGTTTGCGGGCCATGTCCGCACGCTGGGCAAGTTCGCCAAGATCCGGGACTTCATCCTGGTGCTGGACGGCGACTCCCGTGACCTGGAGCGTCCGTTGCAGGCAATCGCCGAGGAATATGGGCACCACGTGCAGCCGCTGTTTCTTCCCGGGGATGCTCCTCCCGAGCGGTGGCTTTGGGAGACGATCGGCCGGCGACGGGACGACTATGCGAGCAGGCTCGGTCTGACCGGCTCCGACCTGGAGCGCGCGATGCATGACCTGGAGCAACTCGTGGAGGGATCGGTGCGGCAGCGCGACGCCGCGAAAGCGACTGTCGGTGCCTTGGCTTCCGACCTCGGTCGAACCGTTCCCGACCTCGCCCGGATCGTCGGCCAGCGGGAAGCCGAGGCGAACGCCATTCCCGAACTGCTGGCGGCCATGACCGAACAGATCAACGCCTGGAGACGTCTATAGGCTATGCGACGACTTCGGCCAACGATGCACCGCATGGGATGGTCTCGATCGTGTACGGGGCATTCCGGAATCTGATCCGCTTCTTGGCCAACTCCTGAAACGCTCGTCGATGCGGTCTACGGCCATGGGCGGCGACGGCGACGAACCGGACCGACGCGCTGGTCGATCCGCGCGAGCACCGAGCTCACTCGACGCCTGCCCTGATCGCTTCAATCCGGTTGGCTATTCTCGCCCAGTCGTTATAGAGCGACTCGGTGATCTCGCCGAAGCCGGCCGGGAAGTTGCCGGCTTCGGTGTCCAGAACCATTTCCTCGACGGTGGAACCCGAGCCGTCGGCCGACGGCGTGAACATCCACGCACCCACTTCGGCTGACGAGAGGGCGACATCAGACCCCGCGATCCCCTTGCGCGTGCTCTCGGGAAGCTCCGACAGCCGGACCAGGTTGGCGAGAGCCTCCAATATCCACTCACTATGCGTCGTCAGCATCACGCGCACGCCGGAGCGAACCAGGCGGGCCAACTCGTGGGCGAACGCTGCCTGCATCGCGGGATGCAGATGCGACTCCGGCTCCTCGATGATCAGGACGTCATTGGGACGAACCAGATACCTCAAGTACAGCACCACGGGAGCCAGTTCGGAAATCATGGAAGACGTACGCATCAGCGGCAGGTCGGTGTCCCAATCGGTTGGACGATAGGCGAACGACGGATAGCCGGTGTCGGACTGCTTCAGCCGAATGGCTCCCGCCAGGAGGTTCTCTTCCAGACGACGTGCCATCCCGTCCGGCATCTCCTTCTTACGTTGGCCTATTGCGATGAGATCATTCAGGAAGTCTGCCAGTACTCCGGACAGCATGGGCACACTGGTCGAACGACGCAGCCCGGTTGTCGTTGCGCCCTGGATCAGCGTGCTGACGACCACCTGGTGACTGTGCATTACCCCGGTGCGATCGGCCGGCAGGTAGTGCGCGTTGCGGATCAGGGGACCGATCACGGAACTGGACATGACATCCAGGAATTCGTACAGCAGGAATAGTCCACCCCGTTCCTCATCAGGGATACCGCTGGGCGTCGCCGGCAGCGCCGGCACGTGTCCCGATAGCCGTGCAGGTCCCCCGCCGAACTCGAAGGTAAATCGCGTCTGCTCATCGTCGACCGACGCCGGAATGCGTATGGTCGCTGTGGATCTTGGCTCGGCGCTTCCCCGACGGACCAAGTCGTCTATGTCATCGACGCCGAAGCCGCGGCAGACTTCCCCTGACAAGTGCTCCTCGGCGCCGGTGAGCTCCTCCAGCGCCGTGCGAATAGCTTTCGCCAAGTCCTCGGGCAGCGGCCGGCGCTGCTCCTTGCCGCCGGTAGACCACCACTCGGCGATGCGGGTAGCAAGCTGCTCTTCGTCCGGCAGCGGGTTGGCCGATGCATCGGAGAACCAGTATGTCCGCCTCTCAAGGAATCCGGACCGAAAGGACGGGCCGAAGCACCGATGTAAGGCATATACGAACATGGCGAGGTAGGACTTCCCGGTGTTGCTTGGGCCGGCGAACACGGTGAGCGGGCGCACGTCAACGCTGGCACGCACGATGGGACCGAAGTCGGATACTTCGATCCGGTAGTCGCCATCGTGGCCGCGAGCTTCGTTTCGATTCACTTGGGAACTCCGAGCGCTCTGAACGCCTGCGTCACCGAACGACGACCGCGAGCGGCATCGGGCGCCGGTCCGCAGTTTCCTACACCGCGGCGATGGTGCGCTACCCCGGTGGTGCGCGCCGATGGCGGGATGTTCGGCACGTGAGCGGGTATCATCGCCGGCGTGAAACTGGAAGGCCTGCAAGCGCCGGCCGCAGTGCGCGGCATCGTGGCCGATTCCCTGGTCACGGTGGTCAGTGCGCGCTGGATCGGCGCGGACGCGGTGGAGCTCGTCTACCGGACGGCTGGTGGCGAGCTCGGCAGCCAGATCCTCTACCGCGACGACGAAGCACGGCTGGCGATCGTCGAGCAGGGGCGGCCCTGGAGCTTCGACGGCGACGGCGATCTCTTTCGGCTGGTGTCGGAAGCGTTGCGCATCCACCTCGCCCATCTGTTCGATCCTGCGCTGGCGGTGCACACCTCGCTCGTGGAGCCGCTGCCGCATCAGATCACCGCGGTCTACGAGGCGATGCTGCCGCGGCACCCGCTGCGGTTCCTGCTCGCCGACGATCCCGGCGCCGGCAAGACGATCATGACGGGCCTGCTGATGAAGGAGCTGATCGCGCGTGGCGACCTCCAGCGCTGTCTGGTGGTCTGTCCCGGCAGCTTGGCCGAGCAGTGGCAGGACGAGTTGTACCGGCGCTTCCACCTCGGCTTCGAGATCCTCACCAACGACAAGCTGGCCGCGGCGCGCACCGGTAACTGGTTCCTGGAGACCGACCTCGCCATCGCCCGGCTGGACAAGCTGGCGCGCGATGCCGCGCTGCAGGAGAAGCTGCAGGCGCCCGACTGTCGCTGGGACCTTGTGGTCTGCGACGAGGCGCACAAGATGTCGGCGACCTTCACCGGCGGCGAGGTGCGCTACACCAAGCGCTATCACTTGGGGCAGTTGCTCGGCGGCCTGACCCGTCACTTCCTGTTGCTGACTGCCACGCCGCACAACGGCAAGGAGGAGGACTTCCAGCTCTTCATGGCGCTGCTGGACGGCGACCGCTTCGAGGGCCGGTTCCGAGACGGCGTGCACATGGCGGACGTCTCCGACCTGATGCGGCGGATGGTGAAGGAGCGCCTGCTCAAGTTCGAGGGCACGCCGCTGTTTCCCGAGCGCGTCGCCCACACCATCCCGTACCGGCTCTCCGATGAGGAGGCGCATCTCTACAACGAGGTCAGCAACTATGTGCGCGAGGAGTTCAACCGTGCCGAGGCGCTGGAGAACAACCAGCGCGCCGGTGCCGTCGGCTTCGCGCTGACGCTGCTGCAACGCCGGTTGGCGTCCTCGCCAGAGGCGATCTACCAGTCGCTGCGGCGGCGCCGGGAGCGGCTGGAGAGCCGGCTGCGCGAGCTGGAGCTGCTGCGCCGTGGCGGTCAGGCGGTGGCGCGCATCGGGCTGTCGCGGGACATCGAGCTGGACGCCGACGAGTTCGAGGATCTGGAGGACGCGCCGGCCGACGAGCAGGAGCAGGCGGCCGAGGAGATCCTCGATCAGGCGACCGCCGCCCGGACGATCGCGGAGCTGAAGACCGAGATCGGGACGCTGCGGCAGGTGGAGCAGATCGCGCACCGGGTGCGGCGCAGCGGCACGGACGCGAAGTGGCGGCAACTTACGGGGCTGCTCGCCGAGATCCTGCCCGCCGATGGCACGGCGTCGTCGACCGCGCAGGACGGACATGCGCAGAAGCTGGTCATCTTCACCGAGCACCGCGACACGCTGGCGTATCTGCGCGGGCGCATCGCCACGGTGCTCGGGCGCGATCAGGCGATCGTGGTGATCCATGGCGGCCTGGGGCGCGAGGAGCGCAGCAAGGCGCAGGAGGCGTTCCGCCACGACCCCGGCGTGCAGATCCTGCTGGCGACCGACGCGGCGGGCGAGGGGATCAACCTGCAGCGCGCCCACCTGATGGTGAACTACGACCTGCCGTGGAACCCGAACCGGCTGGAGCAGCGCTTCGGCCGCATCCACCGGATCGGTCAGACCGAGGTGTGCCACCTGTGGAACCTGGTGGCGGAGGAGACGCGCGAGGGCGACGTCTACCGCCGGTTGCTGGAAAAGCTGGAGCAGGCGCGCGAGGCGCTCGGCGGGCAGGTGTTCGACGTGCTCGGCAAGCTGCAGTTCTCCGGCCGGCCGCTGCGCGACCTGCTGCTGGAGGCGATCCGCTACGGGGAGCAGCCGGAGGTGCGGGCGCGGCTGACCACGGTGCTGGAGGACGCCCTGGACCGCGGGAAGCTGGAGGAACTGCTGGACGATCAGGCGCTGGCGCCGGATGCCATGGACGCCACCCGCGTGCAGCGGGTGCGGGAGGAGATGGAGCGGGCGGCGGCGCGGCGGCTGCAGCCGCACTACATCGAGTCGTTCTTCCACGCGGCGTTCGCGCGCTTGGGCGGCTCGCTCCGGCAGCGGGAGCCGCGGCGCTACGAGATCACTCACGTCCCGGGCGCTGTGCGCAGCCGCGACCGGCTGATCGGCACGGGTGAGCCGGTGGTGGCGCGCTACGAGCGCATCGCCTTCGAGAAGGGGCTGCTGGCTCCACCGGGCAAGGCGCCGGCGGAGTTCCTCTGTCCGGGGCATCCGCTGCTGGATTCGGTGATCGACCTGACCCTGGAGCGCCACCGTGACCTGCTGAAGCGGGGCACGGTGCTGGTCGACGACCGGGATCCGGGGACCGCGCCGCGCGTGCTGTACTATCTGGAGCACGCCATCCAGGACGAGAGCCGGACGCGCAGCGGCGACCGGCGAGTGGTGTCCAAGCGGCTACTGTACGTGGAGCTGGACGAGGCCGAGCCGCCGCGCCACCTGCACTATGCGCCGTACCTGGACTACCGGCCGTTGGCCGAGGAGGAGCCGGGCATCGATGCCATTCTGGAGCGCCCCGAGTGCGCGTGGGTCACCGGCGACCTGGAGGGCAAGGCGCAGGAGCACGCGGTCATCCACGTCGTTCCCGAGCACCTACAGGAGATCAGGTCGGCCAGAGTAGGGCTGATCGGCAAGACCGAGGCCGCGGTCAAGGACCGGCTGACCAAGGAGATCGCCTACTGGGACCACCGATTCCTGCAGATCCAGGCGCAGGAGCAGGCCGGCAAGCCCGGCGCCCGGCTGAACTCGGGCGAGGCGCGCCGCCGGGCCGAGGATCTGCGGACGCGGCTTCGTCAGCGGCTGGAACGGCTCCAGTTGGAGTCGAAGCTCTCGGCGCTGCCGCCCGTGGTCCTGGGCGGCGTGCTGGTCGTCCCACGCGGCCTGATCACCGCCATCAACGGGAATCCCCCGGAGTCCGACCACCGAGCCACCGACACCCAGGAGTCCGCCGCGCGGGCGAGGGCGATCATCATGGAGACCGAGCGCACGCTCGGCTTCGAGCCGACCGACCGGGAGACCGAGAAGCTCGGCTATGACATCGAGAGCCGTATCCCCGGCACCGGACGGCTACGCTTCATCGAGGTCAAGGGCCGCGTCCACGGCGCGGACACCATCACGGTGACCCGCAACGAGATCCTCTATTCGATGAACAAGCCGGAGGACTACCGCCTGGCCATCGTCGAGTTCCTGGACGACGGCGCCCACCGTGTCCACTACCTCCGCGAACCGTTCCGCCGCGAGCCCGACTTCGACGCCGCCAGCGTCAACTACTCCTTCAAGGACCTCCTCACCCGAGCCGAGCCGCCGTGCTGACGCAACCCAGAGCAGGCGGAGGTCCTCGGCCTGGCTACAGGCCGATCAAGAGACCGAACAACAGCATGGTGGAACAGACAAAGATGGTGGACGTGTAGAGGACTCCCTTGGCGAGCCTCACGGCATTCCTGTCGAAGGTGACTTCGCCGGGCTGCAGTTCCGGGGCCTCCTGCTCCGGGTCAACGGCGGTCTGGTTCCTGCCAAGCCGGCCAGCATTCAAAGAGGTCGCTACGTCGACGCCGACTGCCACTCCGATCACCGTTTCCATCATCTCTGGTTGCTCCTTGGAGGTAGTTTACATATTAGCACATAGTTGTGTATTTTGTCAACCGGAGAGAGGCCTTGAAGAGGAGGTGCCCTTGATCGGCAACAGACTCAAACTGGCTCGCAGGGCAGCCGGCCTGTCCCTCCGAGCCCTGGAGAGCCGCATCGACGGTCGGGTGACGGCTCAGGCGATCGGCAAGTACGAACGAAATGAGTCGATGCCCAGTTCCGGCGTGCTCATCGCGCTGGCCGACGCCCTGGGCGTCTCCGTCGAGTACCTGACCAGCGACCAGGAACTGGCGTTGGAGGCTGTCGAATTCAGGAAGAAGAGCATCTCACGAAAGCGGGAGGAGGGACACGTTCAGGCCAGAGTCGTCGACCTGCTTGAACGATATCTTGAAGTAGAGAGATTACTTGCGCTTCCAACCGTGGAGTGGCACAAGCCGCGTGAGGCTCCCTATCCCGTGGTAGAGGACTTCGTGGAGGTTGAGCAGGCGGCTCTGAGCCTCCGCACGCACTGGGATCTCGGACGCAATCCGATTCCGAGCATGGTCGAGCTCCTCGAGGAGTGCGGAATCAAGGTTCTTGCGTTTGACCTGAGCGACGTGGGCGGCATGACCGCACACGCGTGGAGCGGTACGAAACGTGTGGCCTCGGTGATCGTTGTAAACTCTGAGGACTCGGGAGAGCGTCAGCGGTTTACGCTCACGCACGAACTGGGGCACCTGATCCTCGATGTCGACCCCAGCACCGACGCGGAGAAGGCAGCTCACCGCTTCGCAGGGGCGTTCCTCATGCCTGCCGATGCCGTACGCACGGAGATCGGCAGGCGTCGTACGTCGATAGGGTGGAGCGAGCTGTTCAGTCTGAAGCGCCTCTTTGGAGTGAGCGTTCAGGCCCTCGTGTATCGATGCCGCGACCTAGGCATCTTCAACGAGTCTCTGTTTCGGAGGCTGTTTCGGGACATGTCCACATTCGGCTGGCGGAGTCCGCCGTACGCGGAGCCACGGTCGATAGGACGCGAGGAACCGACGCGGTTCGAACGCCTCTGCTCCCGCGCGTTGGCCGAGAACCTGATCTCCGAGTCGAAGGCCGCAGAGCTGATGGGCGTTTCGGTCCGCGAACTCTATCGCCGCATGGAACAGCCCCCATCGGATTAGCGGGTAATCGAGCCGTTGCAAGCCCAACACCGCCAGCCTCCGCGTGTCTGCGTGGCGGATACGTCGGTGTTGATCGATCTGGAACGCGGCTCACTCATCGAGGCGGTGTTCGGTCTTCCGTTCGAGTTCGTGGTCCCGGACCTGCGGTTTGAACGCGAGCTGCGCGGGCACGGAGGCGACGATCTTGTCAGGCGCGGGCTCCGTGTCGCTGAACTGGACGGTCAGGGAGTCGTCCAGGCTCTCGACTACCGAGGCCGCGAACCATCTCTTTCCCTCGTCGACAGTTTCGCCCTTGCCCTCGCAGCGGAGAACGGCTGGATGCTGCTTACCGGCGACCTTGGGCTGCGGAGCCTGGCACGGGCGGAGCGCGTCGATTGCCACGGCCTGCTCTGGGTGCTCGACCAGATGATGGGAGCCGCCGTGACGGATCGGCGTACTCTATACTCGGGCCTCAAGGCGATAGGCGATCATCCTCGGTGCCGGCTTCCGCGAGCCGAGGTGAACAAGAGGCTTGAACGGTGGAGACCACGCGGAAGGACATGATCAGGCCTCCCAAGCAGACGAGGACGAACCCCATTACGAAGAGAATCCCATCCCGAGGTAGGTGAGGGAGCTTACATGGCAGTTACGAATCACGAACGAGTCGGCAAGGGTCTGGAGCTGTTGCGCGCCGGACTGGAGCCGTTCGTCGAGCGCGAGCTCAAGCGGGCGGTGCACGCGGGCGATGTGGACGAGTACCGCCTGCGGCAGATCCTGAGCGATCCTGGTCGGCGAGGACGCTCGTCGGAAGCGGACGTGCAGGTCCTGTTGAGGGTGATGTGGGACACCTGGAACGAGGTGTTTCGCGAGATCCTGGGCCACGCCGAGCGCAGCCTGGTCAGCGAGCTGCGCGACCACCGCAACAACTGGGCGCACCAGCAGCCGTTTTCGGGCGACGACGCGTACCGTGCTCTCGATTCCGTGCATCGGCTGTTGACTTCGGTATCGGCGCCGCAGGTCCGCGAGGTCGACGCGCTCAAGCATGAGCTGCTGCGGGTACGGTATCAGGAACAGGCACGCGACGAGCGGCGCCGCACCGCCAGGAGCACGCCTGCCGGCGGGGCCGTCTCGGGTCTGAAGCCGTGGCGTGAGGTGGTGACGCCGCATCGGGACGTCTCCAGTGGCCAGTATCAGCAGGCGGAGTTCGCTGCCGATCTGTGGCAGATCTACCTGAACGAGGGCACGGACGAGTACCGCGACCCGGTGGAGTTCTTCCGCCGGACCTATCTCACCGACAGCCTGAAACGGTTGCTGACCGGCGCCGTGCAGCGACTGTCTGGCTCGGGCGGTGACCCGGTCGTGCAACTCCAGACCAACTTCGGCGGCGGTAAGACTCACTCGATGCTGGCGCTCTATCACCTGTTCTCCGGCGTGCAAGCGTCCGGTCTCTCCGGCATCGACGAGGTGCTGAAGGCCGCTGGCGCCAACCAGCTGCCTTCCGTGCGTCGCGTGGTGTTGGTCGGAAACCGAATCCCACCCGGCGGTCAGGACCCCAAGCCGGATGGAACCGAGGTGCAGACCCTCTGGGGCGAGTTGGCTTGGCAGCTCGGCGGCCGCGCTGCGTTCGCGCGCGTGGCCGCCGCTGACGAGCGTGCCACCAACCCTGGCGATCAGCTCCGCGAGCTTCTCATCGAGCATGGCCCGTGTTTGATACTGATCGACGAGTGGGTCGCCTACGCGAGGCAACTTCACGAGGAGAGCGACCTTCCGGCCGGTAGCTTCGAGACCCAGTTCACCTTCGCGCAGACGCTTACCGAGTCAGCAAAACTGGCCGGCAATAGCCTGCTGGTCATCAGCCTGCCCGCCTCGGAGAAAGACGGCTCACTCCACAATCAGCCAGACGACGCCGAGGTAGGTGGCCCACGGGGACGGGAAGCCCTAACCCGACTGCGCAACGTCATCGACCGCGTGGCGGCCTCCTGGCGGCCGGCCACCGCCGAGGAGAGCTTCGAGATCGTGCGGCGCCGCTTGTTCCAGCCGTTCCACGGCGCCGAGCAGTTCAAGGCACGCGACGTGGTGGCGCGCGGCTTCTCCGAGTTCTACCGTTCGCAGCAGCAGGAGTTTCCCGCAGAGTGTCGGGAGGCCGATTACGAGCAGCGGCTCAAGGCCGCCTATCCGATCCACCCCGAGGTCTTCGATCGGCTGTACAACGATTGGTCGGTCCTGGCGAAGTTTCAGCGCACCCGCGGTGTGCTGCGCCTCATGGCGTCAGTGATCCACCACCAGTGGGCGCAGGGGAACCGCAGTCCCCTGATCCTGCCGGGCGATCTGGCACTCGACGACGGGCGCGTGCAGTCGGAGCTGACACGGTACCTGGACGACAACTGGGCGCCGATCATCGAGCGGGACGTCGACGGCGCGGACTCGCTGCCGTTGCGGATCGACGGCGAGCAGCCGAACCTGGGCAAGTTCTCGGCCAGTCGCCGGGCGGCGCGCGCGATCTTCCTGGGCTCCGCGCCGACCACGGGGGCCGCGCATCGGGGAATCGAGGACCGCCGCGTGAAGCTCGGCTGCGTGATGCCGGGCGAGTCGCCGGCCGTATTCGGGGACGCGCTGCGCCGCCTGGCGACGGCCGCGACCTACCTGTACGAGGACAGCGCCCGCTATTGGTACGCCACCCAGCCGACGGTCACCAAGCTGGCGGACGACCGCGCCGAGCAGATGCGGCGCAATCGCGACCGAATCGAGCAGGAGATCGGCCAGCGTATGCGGGCCGACCTGCGGCAGTTCGGTGACTTCAGCCGGGTGCACGCGTGGCCGCACTCCGGCCATGACGTCCCGGACGATCCCGACGCGCGGCTGGTCGTGCTGGAGATCAAGCACGCGTACGGCAGGGGCGGCGAGAGCGCGGCGGAGCAGCAGGCGCTGGCGATACTGGAGTCACGCGGCACGACGCCGCGCATCTACCGAAACGCGCTGGTGTTCCTTGCCGCCGACACGACGCGTCTGCAGGAGCTGGAGGATGCAGTGCGCCGCTTCCTGGCGTGGGAGTCGATCGTCGCCGAGCGGGATCAGCTCAATCTGGCGCCCCAGCAGGTACGGCAGGCAGAGACGAGGCGCGACACGGCCGCGGCCGAGGCTGCCTCACGGATCCCGGAGACCTACCGCTGGCTGCTGGTGCCGACACAGAACACGCCGCAGGATTCGGTCACGTGGGACGCGTTGAACGTCACGGGCACGGAGCCGCTGGCCGTACGTGCGGCGCGGAAGCTCAAGGGTCAGGAAGGGCTCGTCACCGTGTATGCCTCCACGCTGCTGCGCATGGAGCTGGATCGCGTCCCGCTCTGGCGGGGTGATCACGTCGCCATCGCCCAGCTTGTCGAGGACTATGCCCGCTATCCCTACCTGCCTCGCCTGAAGGACCCGCAGGTGCTGCTGGGCAGCATCCGCGACGGCGTAAGCATCCTCACGTGGGAGCACGACACGTTCGCGTACGCCGAGAGCTTCGACGAAGAAGCGGCCCGCTATCGGGGCCTGCGCGTCGGGCAAGGCATTGAGATCCGCGACCCAAGTGCGCCGGGGGTCCTCGTCAAGTCCGCGGTGGCACGGAAGCAGCTCGACGACGAAGTGCCGAAACCCAACGGAGACGACAAGCGGACCCCCGATCCCGACGGGACTGGTGGAGACGGCCCGGGCCCTGGCCCGCAGCCGCCTGAGCCGCAGCCGGCACTGCGGCTGAAGCGCTTCCATGGCGCCGTGACCCTGGACGCCGATCGCGTGGGCCTCGACGCCAGCCAGATCGCCAACGAGGTGATCGCCCACATGGACGGCCTGGTGGGAGCCAAGGTCACCGTGACGCTGGAGATCGAAGCCGAGGTACCGGACAGTTTCCCGGATAACGTCGTGCGCACCGTCAACGAGAACAGCAGCACGCTCAAGTTCAGCGATCACGGCTTCGAACACGAGTAGAGCGTTACCATGTCGCCGGTGATCGTCCGTATCGAGATCGGTGAGGCGGGCAGTTGCCGCTCACCGGCCGGGACGCTCCCGGAAGAGCGCAAGGACCGCGTCATGACATCGATAGTCTGCACGGGCGAGGTCTTCTCCGAAGGCGGTCGCTACGTCGGCCTGTGCCGGGAACTGGACGTGTCGAGCTTCGGTCACAGTCCGGAGGACGCCAGGTCATCGCTTCAGGAGGCGGTAGCGACGTTCCTTGAGGGATGTGCTCTCATCGGGACTCTGACGCACGTATTGGAAGACGCGGGTTTCGAGATGGCCGACGGTGCCATGCGTAGGCCGGCGAGCCGTTGATCCATCCGGAGGAGAAGGGCAGCGGCGACCGGTTTCGGCTCGTTCTCGCGGTGCACCTGTTGCTGATGGATCAAGACCGCCTGTTGATGCTGAGGCGGTTCAACACCGGCTGGCAGGATGGCAACTACAGCGTTGTAGCCGGACACATCGACGGCGGCGAGCCTGCCTCGGCAGCAATGATCCGGGAAGCCCGCGAGGAGGCAGGAATCACCATCTCGGCGCATGCCCTGCAAGGCTGCCACGTCATGCACCACTTGGATCGCGAGGGCGGTGGGCGCGAGAGCGTGGAGGTCTTCTTTCTCTGCCACGAATGGTCGGGCGAGCTGTGGAATCGGGAACCGCACCGGTGCGACGACCTGCGCTGGTTCCCGGTCACGGCGCTCCCGGACAACACGGTTCGCTATGTTCGGGAAGCCATCGCGCTGTCCCTGGCCGGCACACGGTACTCGGAGTTCGGCTGGTAGAG
Source organism: Spirochaetia bacterium (assembly GCA_963662775.1). Lineage (GTDB taxonomy): Bacteria > Spirochaetota > Spirochaetia > SZUA-6 > Bin103 > CATQHW01. The sequence goes on along the minus strand of OY759747.1, from coordinate 5,977,478 downwards.
AGACCCGAGCACCGCTTGCCTCGTCATGTCTTGTTCTTGGTGCGATCGGCCTCCTTGGTTCCCGACGCCCGCAGATGCGAGATCTTGCTCAGGAGGTCGAACCAGAACGGCGCGCCAAGGCTGATCGCCGCCATGGTAAGGAGCCATCCGACGATCGTCTGGAAGGTGATGCCCGGAAAGGAGTCGGGATAGCCGATCGGGAATGCCCTGAGCGCGGTTCGCTCGTCGACCGCGGCGAGGTCTCCTTTCGTGGCCGCCTGCTCGGCGGCGGAGGCGATCGCGGCGCGCAACGCGTCGTCTTGCCAGAGCTGCTCGACCATGCGAATCGAATCCGCGTTGACCGCCACCGTGACGGCGGCGGCCACGCCGATCAAGCAGTACTTCACCTGGCGTTTGTACCAGCCCGCGACCCGGTCCATCCCCGCGTCGAACCAGTCGGCGAGCCGTTCTCTGAGGTCTTCTACGGTCGGATTTGCCTTGTCCACCAGGCTGATCAGCAACTCGCGCGTCGGGTTGTTGGCGTCGATCTTGTCGATGAGGGCACGGACGTCTTTGGTGGCAGTGTCGATCACGTTCTCGTCCGTCTTGTCGCGGGAGATCATGTCGATCAACGCGGTGCTGAAGATGTCCGGCTTGATGTAGGACGGCAGCTTCCTCGGCTTGCGCATGCCCTTGATCAGAGGATGGTCGTACAGCGCTTCCGCGTATTCGCTGCCGATCAGATTCCCGATCCCCTTCCTGAGGTTCCGTGAGCGCAGGCCGAGCAGACTGGCGATGATCTCCTGGATCGAGCTGCAGACCAGGCTCAGGGTCACGTAGAAGAACACCAAGCCCATGGCGACGTCGACGATCGGGCTGTCCAACATCCTCCGCCCTCCTTCGAGACCATCATAGCCACGGCATGCCACAATGACCCGAACCCATGCAGAAGATCCTGTTCCTTGACGACTGGTGCCTGGAGACGACGCACAACGTGGTGCGGCGGCTGGGCCGACCGAAGCCGGTGCCGGAGGGCACCTGGTCAGACCCGTACGACCTGGGGAACGCCTATCCCTCGGTCTTCCATGACGAGATCCGCGGCAAGTGGCGGGTGATCTACACCGGCGCGCCGGACCCGGACGACTTCATCTGCAACGCCCTGTTCGGGGCGATCGGCGACGACGGCGTCCACTGGGAGATCGACCCGGTGGGGGACGACCACACCTCCTGGTCGGGCTCGTTCCCGCACTGCCTGCTGGAGGCCAGGAGGAACGCGGAGAGCGGGCAGGTGTACCAGGACCCGCGCGACTCCCGCCATCCGTACAAGATCCTCTACCTCGACTGGGACTGGCGGAGCGGGGCGGCGACCATGCGCAACCCGGTGGTGGTCTCCGCCGACGGCTACCACTGGCAGGAGCTGCCCGGCGCGCGCTGGGGCGACTGGTCCAGCGACACCTGCCACACCGTGTTCTTCAACAGGCTCACCGGCCGGCACCAGGTGATGTGCCGCGCCAAGGACATCAAGCCGCCGTTCAGCCAGCGCCTGGTGGCGAGCATCGAGACCGAGGACTGGGTGCACTACACCGAGCCGGAGGTGATCGTCCGCCCCGACTCCTGCGATCCGCCGCTGTCACAGCCGTACGGCATGCCGATGTTCCCGTATGGCGACTACTTCATCGGCTTCCTGTGGCTCATGGTCGGCGACCCGAATGAGACCACCACCAAGGGCGCGGGCCCGGTGTCGAACCACCTCGTCTACAGCATCAACGGCCGCAACATCAACCGCACCTTCCGCGACCAGTTCGTGGCGCCGGCCGAGCCGGGCGACTTCGGCGGCTACGGGTTCTATCCGTGCAGCCTGGTGCAGCTCCCGGACGAGCTGCGCATCTACTCCGTGGGCAGCCGCGCCGACCACAGTGGCAAGGGCCCGATTCCCGCGGGGCAGCACCGGACCGCGATGACCCTGCACACCCTGCGGCCCGACGGCTTCATGTACCTGGAGAGCCGCTCCGGCGCCGCGAGCCTGCTGACCAAGGGGTTCGAGCTCACCGAGGGCGGCTTGGCGCTGAACGTCGAGGCGCCGATCGGGGAGGTACGGGCGCAGGTGTACGTGCAGACCGACAGGGACCCGGGCGAACCGCCGCCGGTGCAGGAGGTAGCCGAGGGGTTCTCGGCCGCCGAGTGCCGGCCGTTCACGGGCGACAGCCTGCGCTGGTCGCCCACCTGGACCAGCGGCCGGACCCTGGACGAGCTGATCGGCCGCACCGTGCGCGTGGAGATCCTGTTCGAACGCGGCCGGGTCTACTCGCTCGAGGTCGGCGGCACGCTGCTGCAGTAGCCGGCAGCGCCACAGGTTGGGCACGTGGGTGACGGCATCGGCATCGAGTCCCGCCTGAACCTGCCGGAGCGCTTCCGCTACGAGCGGGTCGTCAGGAAGGCCAAGGACTACCGGGCGGGAGACCGCCGGGTCATCGCCGATCTGGCCGGCCCCGGCTGCGTCCGCCACCTCTACTGCGTCGGCAGCAGGGGAGGCTCGGGCGGCGACCTGGTCAACCGCAACCGCGCCTTCATCATCCGTTTCTACTGGGACGGTGAGGAGCAGCCGAGCGTCGAGGCGCCGCTGGCGGACCTGTTCGGCGTGCACCACAACGTCTCCTACTACCCGATCAACAGCTTCTACCTGACGGCCAAGGCCGATGCCGGGCTGGGCTGCTACTTCCCGATGCCGTTCGCCCGATCGGCGCGCGTGGAGGTAGAGGCGCTGGTGGAGGGCACCTTCATCTATACCCTGGACTGGCACCGCTACCTGGACGGCGAGCTCGAAGAGCCGCTGCGCTTCCACGCGTCGTGGCGGCGCGAGAATCCGGCGCCCGCGTGGGGGGAGGACTTCCTGGTGATGGATGCGCTGGGAAGCGGCTACCTGGCGGGATTCTCGCTCGGGGTGCGCCTGCGCAGCGACGAGCAGCGCTGGTCGCACGCCGGCTCCGAGAACCTGTACCTGGACGGCGAGGCCACGGGCGAGGGGGGCGTCGTGCCCCACTACCTGCGTGCCGGCGGCGGTGAGAACACCTTCGACGCGGGCTTCGGCGGCGTCACCCACGCGCCTGACACCGGGCTGTACAGCGGCATCCCGTACCTGGAGTACCGCGACGCCGGTCCGGCGCTGGCGCGCCACGTCCTCAGCGCCTACCGCTTCTACGTGCACGATCTGTTGCCGTTCCACCGCTCGCTGCACTTCCGGTGGGGCAGCCACTGCAACGACATGTGCGCGACCGCCTACTGGTATCAGACCGAGCCGCACCGCCCGTTCGTGCGCATGGCCACGGCCGGGCATCTGCGCTACGGCGATTGGGAGCACGAGATCGAGGTCCCGCGCGGCACCTACGACCTGCTGCTGCCGTGCGGGGCATCCGGGGAGGACGCCGTCCCGGCGAGCGAGGACGACGGCACCTGGTCCCTCCACCGCGGCGATCAGGCGCTGCACCTCCCGCCGGAGACCATCGGCCCCGGCATCGCCGCGCGCGCCTGCCACGGCTTCATCGACTTCTCGCACGTGTTCAACGTGCGCAGCACCGGCTCCAACGAGACGTGGCCCTGCGCCGCCGCCGCCGTGGGGCGCCTGACGGTGGAGCGCGAGACCGGGGCGACCGTGCACCTGAGCTGGGACGGAGACCTGCGCGTGCGCCTCAACGACGAGCCGCCACGCCACCTCGGCCTGCGGGAGACCTACGGCTATCGGGCGTTATGGGTCGCGCTGAAGCGCGGCGCGAACACGCTGGTGATCCACCTGAACAACGCCGAGAGCCGCCTCAGTTGGGGCGCGTTCACCTTCTCCTGCCGCGTCGTGGCCGAGGACGGCACGGTCATCGTCCCCGCCGCCCTCGCCTGATCGGGGGCCGTGAGTGACACCGCGAGTAGCGTCAATGAATCGGCGAATGTCGCCCCAACAAACCTGCACGAACGGGCTCCACCGCGGGAGCTCCCACGTGACTCAATGGACGAACTGCGGCGGGTCGTTCACCGGGGATACCGGAAGCCTCGCCTTCGGAGCGTCGTAGGGTAGACTGGGGCGAGTCGGCATGGACGACACGCGCGCGCTGTTTCTGCATCTTCTCGCCACGATCGCCTACCGGGCGCGGTATGCCCTGAGGGGCGCGCCGGAGTCGTTCGGCTCGTTCCAGGCCGGCAGCGAGGTGTCGACACCGGCCGAGCTCGTACGGCACATGACGAGCGTGCTCGGCTACGTGCGTTCGTGCTTCGAGGGGACAGAGCGGCCTCGCATCGACCCGCTTCCGGATCTGGCCGCGGAGATCACACGGTTCCACGCGATGATCGAGGACGTGGCGCGGCATGTCAGGGCGGGTACGGAGCCAAAGGGCATGACCCAGGAGCAGATCCTTCAGGGGCCGTTCGCCGACGCGCTGACCCACGTCGGGCAGCTCGCCATGTTGCGCCGCCTGTCCGGCTGCCCCGTGCAGCGCGAGAGCTTCATCCAGGCCCACGTGGCCCCGGCCGACCTTGGTCCGGACCAGGCCGGCCGGCGGCCGGCCGAGGAGTGACGACCCTGGAACTGCGTGAGAACTGCCTGGGCTTCGAGCTCCACGACGGCGAGCGCTTCGCGGCGCTGTACCGGGTTCGGGAGGAGTTGCCGCGCACCGAGTCGCCGAAGCCGTGCTTTGCGCCGATCTACACCCGGTCGGGCAACCTGGTCACCGAGTACCGGCCCGCCGATCACGCCTGGCACACGGGGCTCTACTTCGGCTGGGTCCATGCCAACGGCGCCAATCTGTGGGGCGGCAACTGGTTCCTGCCGGAGACAGGCACGTACGAGCACGTCCCGGACAGCCACGGGGTGCAGCGGCATGACCGGTTCACCGGTGAGCGGGGTGGCGCGGGCGACGTGGCGATCGCCGAGCACGTCACGTGGCTGGACGGCGGCGACCGTCCCATCGCCAGCGAGCAACGGGAGTACACCTTCCGGTCGCTGGACAATGGGGCAGGGTACTTCTGGACGATCGAGACCCGGATCGCGGCGGCGGGGGAGCGGCTGGTGCTGGGCGCTTCGCGGGCTGCCCGCTACAGCGGACTGGTGTTGCGCATGGGCCCGCCGTTCGCTCCGGCCCGGCACCGCAGCAGCGAGGGGCTCGTCGGCCACGAGAACATCATGGGCCAGCGGGCGCGCTGGGTGTCCGGCGCCGGGGGCGGCGGGAGCGCCGTGGTAATGATGGATCACCCGGACAACCTCCGGCATCCGGTCACCTGGTTCACGCGCGAGAAGCTGCTCGGGGCCGGCCTGCTGATGGAGGGCGACCTGGAGGTAGAGCGCCAGGAGCCGCTGTGGCTGCGGTACGGCTTCGCGATCCTCGACCGGGAGCCGGAGGTGGATGAAGTCGAGGCGTTGTACGCCGGGTACGTCCGCGGGTAGTCGGTCCTTCTCGTCTACGCCGCGAGCATCAGGGCTCGGCAGGCGTGGCCCATCACGGTCGGGCAGCCGCGGGGCTCAGCGCGGTAACGCGCCGCCGGCGGCTTCCGGCCACGGGCTCTCGCGCTGCAGCAGGGCCGCCAATCGGTCGACCGTGCCGGCATGCCCGTCGCGCGGGGCCAGGTCGTCCTGCTCTTCGGGGTCTGCGCGGAGGTCGTACAGAGACCGCCGGCCGTCCTGGTAATCGATCAGCTTGTGGCGGCCGTCGTGCACGGCGCGCCAGTCCTCCAGGGCCGCGAACTGAGCCTGCCGGTGGCGCGCTGCGCCGTGCGCAGCCGGGAGCAGCGAGCGTGCGTCCCAGCACGGGATCCCGTCGACCCCGGCCAGGTCGAGCACCGTCGCCGCGACGTCGATCAGCTCGGCCAGGACCTGAGTGGTCCGGCCGGGCGGGATGCCGGGGCCGGCCAGGATCAGCGGCACGCGGACCGAGGCTTCCCACGGCACCGCCTTGTACCATCGGCCCCGGTCGCCGAGCATCTCGCCGTGATCGGAGGCGAAGACGACGACGGTCCGCTCGGATTCGCCGCGGCCAGCCACCGCTGCGAGCAGCCGCCCGATCCACTCGTCTATCCCCTCGATCATCGCCGCGTAGTTCCTGCGGATCTGGTTGTGGTCCTCCGGCCGGTGGGGATCCGGGGCAGCCGGGGGAGGGAAGTCGACCCCGGCGTAGCGGTCGCGAAGCTCTGCGGGTGGATCGAACGGCTCGTGCGGCCCGGGGAAGTTCACCCAGAGGAACCAGGGGCTGTCGTCGGGGAAACGTTCGAGCACGGTCAGGCCCGAGCGGCCGCAGAAGTCGTCGGTGTAGTGGTGGCGCGGCAAGGGCGAGGGAGCGGTGTCGTGCCACGGGCCGCGAAGGCTGCCGCGCATCCGGCGGCGGCGATCGAAGTCCTCGCGGAGTGCCGAGCCAAGCCCGGCGGCGACCAGCGAACGCGTGTACGGCTCCGGATCGCCAGCGCTCAACTGTCCGTGGGAAGCCCACTTGCCGCCCTGATCCACGGCGTCGGTGAATCCGTACCGTTCCAGCCGCGGCGTCCAGCCGGAGGCCGCGAAGTCGCAACTGCCCTTGTGCAGATCGCACTTGCCGACGGTGCCGACCCGGTAGCCGGCTTCCCTGAGCCGCTGCAGGTAGGTCGCGGCGTGCAGGTCCAGGTCGTCCCCGTTGTTGCGGACGCCGGCGCGATGGTAACGCAGGCCCCGGGTCAGGCAGGCGCGGCTTGGAGCGCAGACCGGACTGTTGCACCACACCCGCTCGAAGCGGACCCCGCGCGCGGCCAGCCCGTCAATGTTCGGCGTACGGACCGGCACCCGCCCGGCGCAGCCGATCCAGTCCCAGCGCAGTTGGTCCGGGAACAGGAACAGGACGTTCGGCCGCATGCCGGCCCATGCTGACCAGATCGGGCAGCCACGATCAACCTCCGGCCTGTGCTTCGCGGCGATCGACCGGTCCTCAACGGCTCATCCTTCAGGAACGCGCCGTGAGCCATGCGGCGCGTGCCGATGGCGTGATGGGCTCGGCAGCGGAGCCGGCCGGCTTGCTCCCGGCAGCGGCCGGGGAGGCCGGAAGGGGCCTGTACGTGCGCTGGCGTGCCACCTCGCAGGCCCACATTGCCGTCAAGACCCTGAGGCAAGACTTCTCGGTCTCTTCTCCGGTGCGCTTGCTGTCGGGCCGGTCTCGGAACACTCGGGACCTCCTCGACCTCGATGCCGCCGACGGACCTTCTGCCGCGGCGCCAACGAGCCGAGTTGCGGTGGCTCCGATCGGTCTGCTGCAGGCCAGCACGTGAGCACCGCTCCACACGTAGTCCTGTCAGGAGGCGCCACGCCAGGCTGCCGGCCGCCCTCCGAGCATCAGGGCCCGGCAGACCTCGGCCAACCGATTCAACTCGTCGATCGGCATCGACTCCTGGTCGGTGTGGATGTCCACGTAGCCGACCGAGATCACCGCGGTGGGCAGCCCCTTGGCGTTGAACTCGTTGGCGTCGCTCACGCCGCAGGTGGTGGTGCGCCAGGGGTCCAGCCCCGCCGCACGGATGGCCGCCTCGGCGTACCGCACCGGCGCGTCGCCCTCGCCGAACCGGTAGCCCGTCATGGCGTCCAGCGACTCCACGTCGATAGTGCCGCCGAACGCGGCGGCGCCCTGCTGGCAGCATTCCAGCAGCGCGTCGCGGTGCTCGACGAACCGGCTCTGGTCCAGGCTGCGCACCTCCAGGGTCAGCGACGCTTCCGGCGGGATGATGTTCTTGGCCTCCCCGCCCGTGAGCACCCCCGCGTTGGCGATCGTGTCCCCGTCGATGCGGCCGAGCTGCATCCGCTGAATCGCGCGCGCCGCCATCTGCAGCGCGCTGCGGCCTGCCTCCGGCTCCGTGCCGGCGTGCGCGGCGCGGCCGTGGAAGCTGACGCGAAGCGTGTCCGTCCACGGGCTGGCCATGACGATCCCGCCCACCGGCCCGTCGATGTCGGGCACGAACGCCATGCGCGAGCGCACCGGGGCCACGTCGAACGCCTTGGAGCCGATATGGCCCACGTCCTCGCCCACCGTGAACAGGACCTCGACCGGCGGATGCGGCGCGCCGGAGGCCGCGATCGCCTCCACCGCTTCGACGATGGCGGCCACCGCCGCCTTGTCGTCGGCGCCGAGCACGCTCGAGCCGTCGGTGTGCACGGCGCCGTCGCGGATCACGGGTTCCATGTGGGGAGTCGGCCGCACGGTGTCGGTGTGCGCGCACAGAAGTACCGGCTCCTCGGCTGCCCGCGAGCCCGCGCCCGGCCAGAAGCCCAGGACGTTGCGGTGCGGGTCGGCGTGCAGCCGCACCCCGGCGCCCTCCAGCCTGGGCCGCAGGGCGTCGATGACCGGATCCTCGTTCGGGTGGTAGCTGTCGATGCGCAGGATGGTCAGGAACGTGTCCAGCAGTCTTCGGGGGTCGATCATCGGGTGGCTGCCTCTCGCCCGCGGGAGTTCGTCACCGCGTACACCAGCATCACGGTACCGGTCTTCTCGTAGGTTTTCCGTTCGATCAGCGTCAAGGGAATCCGGTCGGCCGGTTCGGCAATGAGCGGGATGCCGCCGCCGAGAATAGTCGGCATGACCGCGACCTCGACCGTGTCCACGAAGCCCTCCGCGGCGAGGCTGCGAACAGGGAGCCTCCGCCGAACAGCCAGATGTCCTTGCCCGGCTCCTCTCGCAGCGACCGCACCACTTCCTTCCAGTTCTCGCCGACAATGGTCACGTTCGTGTAGTCGCTATTCCGGTCATCGCGCTCCAGGGAATCTCGGGATGCCGTTCGCGGAATTCCGGAGAGAGCCGGCCGGCAGCCTCGCCGATGATCTCCAGACGACGGATGACGGAGTCCTGAAGTCTCGTATCCTTCAGGAATTGCTCGCGACGGATTCCTGCGACGTAGGTCGATATCAGTCTGGCCGACGCGACGATGTCTACGAGGTGTTCGGAATCACGAACCATAGATGTCTGGGCTGATTCCAGTATCGCTCGTCGACGCACGTCGTTGGAGCTTCTCTCGATGCCCCGCCGGCTGACGAGGTCGACGTCGCGCCCGAATATCGACCTGAGGTCTTCCTGCATGTGATGCAGGTCGAACAAGGTATGTCGAGGTTTCTCGCCGAGACTGATCAACACGTCCAGATCGCTCTCCGCGCCGAAATCGTCACGGAGCACTGAGCCAAACACGGCGAGTTCGGAAACGCCCCAGCGCGTGCAGAAATCGGCAATCTCGGCTTGGCGGGTCTCGATTAACGCGTTCACGCCACAATCCTTCCGGCTGGAATCATCGTCACGAGGACTCCAACGGTCAACCGCTCGTGACGCCCTCCACCGCGCGTTCGCGTCCCCCGGCCGCCAGCAGGCAGACGATCGCCACGACGAACACCGCGGCGATGATGAGGAAGGCGGCCGAGAACGATCCCGTGCGATCGTGGATCCAGCCGGCCAGGACCGGCGCGGCGGCCATCGAGCCGGTCATCGCGACCTGCACCACGCCCTGGATGCTGCCGAACTCCTTCATCCCGAACGCCTCCTGGACGATCAGCACCAGCAGAGCGCCCAGGCCGCCGAAGCCGAGCCCGAAGACGAAGATCCCGATCCACATCGCCGGCGCCGAGGCGGCCAGCGCCATGATCACCAGCCCGACGGTCTGCAGGGCCACCGACAGGACGCAGCAGAGGCGGGCGGTCCAGCGTTCGCTGGCCCTGCCGAAGGCCAGCTTCGAGCCGATGCCCATGGCCGCGATCACCGCCAGCCCGGTGGTGGCCAGAGCCGGCGTGAAGCCCTGCTCGGCGAAGTGCTGGCGAAGTTGGGTCAGCACGCCCTGATACGTGAAGGTGGCGCCGAACAGACCCCAGAGGATCAGCCAGAAGCTCCGCGTGCGCAGTGCCTGCCGGAGCGTGATGCCGCTCTCCATCAGGCGACGCGACTCCCGGGCTGCCCCGCCGCCGCGGGTGCGGTGCATCTCGCGCGACACCAGCGCCTCGTCCTCGCGGATGATCCCCGCCGCCGCCACCGCCAGCAGCAGTAACAGGATCCCGAAGGCCACGTAGCCCCACTGCCAGCCTCCGGCGGCGATCAGGGTGGCGGCAAGCGCCGGCATGGTGAGCCCGCCGACGTTGTTGCCGGAGGTCACCGCTCCCATCACGCGCCCGCGGGTGGCCGGGAACCAGAGCCCCACCAGCTTGCCGGCCGGCATCACCGTCGCGCCGGGGAAGCCGGCGTAGACCAGGGCGCTGAACAGGTACCAGTGCCAGAGCGAGGTGATCAGCGGCCGCAGCAGGAAGCCGGCGGCGACCAGCAGGAGCGAGACCACCGTGACCGGGCGCGCACCCCAGCGGTCCATGGCGCGGCCGGCGAACGGCGCCACCAGGCCGGACACGACCGCCAGCGAGAGCGACAGGTTGAGGGCGGTCTGGCTCCACCCGAAGGCCTCGCGCAGCGGAGCGGCGAACTCGCCGAAGGCGTACTGACTGGTGCCGATGGTGAGCCCCGTCGAGAGGAAGGCCACCACCGCGATCGGGTAACCGCGGTACAAGGGTGCGCGCTATCCCGATCGAACCGCGCGGTCGAGGTCCGCGCCGGAAAGGGGCAGGTCGACCCAGGCCGAGCCGCGCTCGTGCGAGGCGTGCAGCGCCGCGATCACCTCCAGGGTGCGGGCGGCGTCGTCGCCCGAGCCCGCGACCTCGCCTCTGTCGCCGTCGAGCCACGCGACGATCTCGGTGACGGCGCGGTCCATGGAGCTCAGGCCCCCTTCGCCGATCGGCCAGGAGTCGCGGCGGCCGTCCAGGTAGTCCACGGTGACGGAGTCCGGCGCGATGGTCGCCTGCGCCTCGGTGCCGTTGAGCAGGAAGCGCATCGGCGCCGCCCCGTAGTCGGGCGCGTCCAGCAGCGCCATCGTGCCGCCGGCCATCCTCAGCATCCCCCAGCCGCCGGGGTCGCGGAACTCAGGCCCGCGGCAGTCCTCGCGGCCGGCGAGGTCGAGCAGGCCCGAGACCGCATCGACCTCCCGGCCGATCACCATGCGCAGCGCGTCGATCGTGTGCGTGCCCACGTTGCCCAGCCGGCCACTGCCCCACTGCACGTAGGCCGAGGTGAGGCTGCCGAGCCCGCCGGCCGCCACGTGCGCGGCCAGCCGCCGGTAACCGGGCGCGAACCGGCGCTGGTGGTTCACGACCAGGAGTGCGCCCGATCTCTCGCAGGCGCCGGCGATCCTCCGGCCGGCGGCGACCGTCTGCGCGATCGGCTTCTCGCAGTAGACGACCTTCACGCCGGCCGCCACGGCGGCCAGCGCCGCCTCCTCGTGCGCCGGCGCATAGGTGGCGATGCTCAGGATGTCCAGCCGCTCGCGGTCGAGCATCTCCTGGAGTTGCTCGTAGACGGCCGCGCCCGAGCGCGCCGCGAACCGCTCACGCCGGCCGGCGTCGCGGCTGCTGCCTGCCACCACGTCGACCCGCTCGTGGCCGGCCAGGGCGGCGAAATGGGTGCCGTCCATGCCGTCCACGGACTGGCCGATCGCCTCGGCGGACACCTGGTCGGCGCCGCCGATCATGCCCAGGCCGGCGATGCCGGCCCGATAGGTTTGTCCCTTCACGTGCTCGAAGCCTCCATCGGTTGTGGTCCGGGAGCAGCATGCCGCAGCAGGGGCGGAGCCGCCAGCGGCACGAGTGCTTTATTCGAGAACGGGCAATCCTCGTTCCGCGACACCCTCGGCGCGGTGCCGGAACAGGGTGCGAACGGCAGCAGGGAGCGCGGCGCAGGTGGAGGCGGGAACGACCGCCCGATTGCGCCCGCCGTATTCGGCGCTCAGCCACCAGGGGGCGTAGCGGACGACCATGGCGATGCGATCCTCGGACGACGGATTATACGCTTGGGAGTGCCAGATGCGGGAATCCAGGACGATCACGCTTCCCGCGTCGCCCTGCAGTTGCACCTCTCCCGGCAGGGGAGCGCGATCGTCGATGCGGTCGTTCGGGTTGCGCGGGTTCTTCGGGTTGCGATGGGTGCCGGGCACGACCCACGTCCCGCCGCTGTCTGGCCCGAACGGCGACAGCATCCACACCGCCGTGAGCGCCATGGTGAGGTCCGGGAACGGCTGCCGGATGCAGCCGGCCCGGTCGTTGTCCTTGAGGTCGTGCGGCCAGTCGGTGTGCCAGTAACGCCACGCCGCGTCGTCGTCGTCGCCGGTCGGCCGGAACTTGAACTCGATCTGAGCGATGCGGACCCTCGGGTCGAGCGCGCCGCGCGCGATGGCCAGGATCCGGTCGTCTGCCAGGTGGGCGGCGAACTCGGGCACGTACGCCACGACGTTCTTTCCCGGCCGGCCGTCCTCCCTGCGTTGAAACGTCAGGCTGCCGCCGGTCGCGCCATATTCCGCCCGGGCGGCCTGCCGGCCCTGGACGACGTGCTCCCGCAGCGCTGGGATCCGATCGGGCGGGATGACGTCCCGCACGACGCAGCATCCGACCGCGGCGAGCTGTGCAAGTTCGCGCTGAACATCAGCCACCAGTCGGCTCCGTGCGTGACTCGTCCGTCTGAACCAGATACATCTGTACACCCCACGGCTCGAAGCCGTGCCTCCGGTAGAAGCCGACGATGGCGTCGGTGTCTCTGGTAGCCGAAAAGACGTGGAACCCGCGCACGCCTTGCTCGCGTGCCTTCTGCAACACGGCTTCGACAAGAGCGGTGCCTACTCCACGGCCACGGGCCTGCGGCCGCACATACAGTTCTTCGATTTGCAAAATCCTTTGTACTGTCGGCATCGCGGCGTAGCCGGGATTGGCGATGATCCTGGCGCAGACGAATCCCACGATGCGTCGTGACTCGCGGGCCACGAAGAAAGATTCGTCGAGAAAGCCTCTCAGGTACGCGAGGTCACACGCGTCCTGGCCGATCGTGATGGCTTCCTCTTCCCATGCCCTCATCATCTGGTGGACCTCTGCCAGGTCACTCTCGTGGGCGGGGCTGACGGAGAACACGCTGCCGACGCTCCGCCTCGATCCGCTCACGGAACTCTGCCGAAGCTGAACATCATCGCCAGCGGTGAAACAAGGTGGAAATCTCGTCTGGATGCGGCGAGCATTGGCGCCCTTGCTATCCGAGGACGGTCACTTCCCGATTGGTCACGCCTTCGGCGCGGTGCCGAAACAGGGTCTGGACCGCAGCAGGAAGCGCTGCGTACGTATCGCGCGGAACGATCGCCTGGTTGCGGCCTCCGTACTCGGCGCTCAGCCACCAGGGGGCGTAGCGCACCACCATGGTGACGCGGTCGTCCGACGATGGATTGTGCGCGTTGGAGTGCCAGAGTCGCGAGTCCAGGACGACCACGCTCCCCGCACCGCCGTGCAGTTGCACCTCTCTCGGAAGGGGACCGAACTCGTCGATTCCGTCGTGCGGTCCGCGCGGGTTCCTGGTGTTGCGGTGGGTGCCCGGCACGACCCACGTTCCGCCCGTATCGGGCCCGTACGGCGACAGCATCCACAGCGTCGTCAGGGCCATGGTGAGATCCGGGAACGGCTGCCGGATGAAGCCACCCCGTTCGTTGTCCAAGAGATCGTGCGGCCAGTCGGAGTGCCACGAACGCCACGCCGCGTTGTCGTCGGCAGCCGGCCGGAACTTGAACTCGATCTGAGCGATACGGACCCTCGGGTCGAGCGCGCCGCGCACGATGGCCAGGATCCGCTCGTCTGCCAGATGAGCGGCAAACTCGGGAACGTACGCCACGACGTTCTTTCCCGGACCGCCGTCCGCCGTGCGCTGCCAGGACAGGTTGCCGCCGGTCGCCGCGTATTCACGCTGGGCTGCCTGCCTGCCCCGGACGACGTGCTCCCGCAGCGCTGCGATCCGATGGGGCGGGATGACGTCCCGGACGACGCAGTGTCCGACCGCGGCGAACTGCTCAAGTTCCCGCTGGACATCAGCCACAGGCCTGCTCCGCGTACGACGGTTCCGTCGCTACAGGCGCCGCGAACAGGATGGTGCGGACTCCCGGAGAAGGGCCTCCGGGAGTCCGTTTCGAGGCAAGATGGTCATCGTGCGGTCGGCTTCAGGACTCGATCGTCCACTCGTGGAACCGCAGGTCGAATGGATGGCTGTAGCGATTCAGCCACTTCACCGGCATCTTCAAGCGCTCGCTGTGGAGGATGTATTCCTTGGTCGCGTAGAGCGGAATCGTCGGCATGTCGTCCATGATGATCGCCTGAATCTCGTCCCCGAGCCGCTTGCGCTCAGCGGTGTCCAGCGATGCTTCCATCTCCGCCAGCATGCGGTCGATCGTCGGATTCGAGTAGTCCGTCGGGCTGTTGCCCGCGCCGGTCGCGTACTGGTGCAGGACGCCGGTGTCGATCGAGTTGCGCGCGCCGTAGGCCAACTGCCACGACATCGTCTTGTCGTGCAACACCGTGCCCACGTCGCGCTCCACCAGCCGCGGACTCACCTTGATGCCGACCTCGGCCAGATAGCTCTGGATGAGTGCCATGAAATCCGAGGTTTGCGGGTCGGTGTAGTAGTAGATGAGGGTCAGCTCGGTGTCGGGGTCCCAGCCGGCGTCGCTGAGCAGTTGTCTGGATCGGTCGGGGTCGTACGGCACCTGCGGCAGATCCCGATTCGACCAGAAGGTCGGCGGCACCACCGTATGCCACACGTTTGCGTATCCGTTGAAGAACTGCGCCGCGATCTCGGCACGATCGATCGCGTAGGCGATCGCCTGACGGAGCCGCAGGTCCCCCATCGTCCCATCTTCCATGTTCGACCAGAGCTCCCGCTTGTAAGCGCCGTTCTCCAGCGGGTATCCGGTCATGCCGGTTGTCTGCAGGAGCTGGTCGATCTGAGCAGGATCCCGTCCCCACATGAAGTCCAGCTTGCCGTCTTCGGCAGCGATGATCGGGTCCCTTTCCCAGATGATCACCTTGTCGATCTGGGGCCGGCCAAGAAAGTAGTCGTCGTGGGCCAGCAGCTCGGCGAAGTCGCCGGGAACGCTTCGTGAGAACTTGAACGGGCCGGTGGCGATGGGGTGCTGCCAATACTCGCTCTGGAAGATCAGCGTGCGGTTCTCGCGCAGATCCTCGCTGAGCAGATGCTCCGGCATGATCGGCTGAGCGGCGATGGCGGTGAGGAACGTATAGGAGGGCTCGGTGAGGGTGAACCGAACGGTGAAGTCGTCGACGATCTCGATGCCGGTGATGCTGTCGGCGGCCCCTTCGCGATAGTCCACAGCGCCTTCGAGCTTTGCGAGCTGTGCCACGGTCCGGCCGGCCGCCTTGCCGGTGCCGAGTCCGAGGTGCACGCTGGTCACCAGGTCATCGGCGTGCATCTGCTCGCCATCGTGAAAGAACACGTCCTGGCGCAGGTGGAACGTGTATACGAGGTTGTCGTCGGACGCCTCCCATCGTTCGGCGATGTGCGGTCGCAGCTCGCTGTAGGTCGGATCGAACAGCAGGAGCGTGTCGAACGGCAGCGACTCCTCGAGGCTGTTGGTGACGGCCATGCCGAAGTTGCCGCCCCGTGCCCAGCCGGTCAGACCGCGTTCCTGACCGTGCGACACCAGGTTGAGGACCGTCTCCGGAGCTTCGGTGGCCGAGTCCGTCTGGCCTTCTCCGAACGCGGTCGCGCTCAGCGCCACCGCGAGCAGGGCGACGAGCGTCTTCGTCACGATTCTGGGAACCATGTTCGCACCTCCAAGTGCAGGGTAACCGAAGATCATTTCCTTCCCGACCAGCGGAGTCAAGCGGAACGTCATCGCTCTCATCGCTCTGCTCCGACATGACGGCCCGCTCCCTCGGGTCGGGGCAGCCTGGCGTGGCGCGACAGCCGGGCTGCAAGCCGGGCTGCGACCGGTGCTTCCGGCGGGCAGCTCCTGCGGGTCTGCAGGTCGACGTGCAGCAGCAGGTGCTCGCCGGTGGCAGCGAGCCGGCCGGGGCCGTCTTCCAGGCGGTGGAAGAGGTACAATTTCCTGCCGTCGCCGCCCAGGAGCTGCGTGGTCACGCGGATGCGGTCGCCGGCCCGCACCTCGCCCAGATGGCGCAGGTGGGTCTCCACGGTGAAGTAGCTCCTGCCGGCGGCGACGTAGTCGGCATCGGCGCCGATCAGCTCCACGGTGCGGTCGCTGGCCTGCGCGAAGACCTCCAGGTAGTGCGCTTCGTTCATGTGGCCGTTGTAGTCGGTCCAGCTCGCAGGGACTTGGCGCGAGACCGTCACGGGCAGGGCGTCCTCGGGTGATTCAGGGTGCAGAAGTCCGCGTTCGTGGGCGGCGACGGTCCGGCCAGCGCCGTGATCGTTCCGCTTCAGGGCGCGCATGATGGCGACCAGGTTGTCGTCGCGGAGGCGCTCCAGGGCGCGCACGTCATGCGCCCCCGACTGCCGGTCCGACTGCTCGGCGATCCGGTCGATCAGCCCGCCGGTCAGCTCCGGCACGTCAGTGAGCCTGCTCCAGCTCCACTGCAGGGCCGGGCCGAATTGGGCGATGAAGTGCCGCATCCCCGCGTCGCCGCCCGCGATCCGATAGGTCTCGAACATGCCCATCTGCGCCCAGCGCAGGCCGAAGCCGTAGCGGATCGCGTCGTCGATCTCGGCCGTGGTGGCCACACCGTCCCGCACCAGCCACAGCGACTCCCGCCACGCAGCCTCCAGTAGCCGGTCGGCGACATGGCCGTCGATCTCCGCGCGGACCAGGAGCGGGTGCATGCCGACCTCCCGCAGCAGCGCCACCGCGCGATCGCGGATCGACACGTCGGTGGCGGGGGAGGGCACCACCTCGACCAGTGGCAGCAGGTACACTGGATTGAAGGGGTGGCAGACCAGGATCGGACCGGGGCGCCGCGAGCCGAGTTGCAGGTCCGAGGGCTTGAGCCCCGACGTGGAGGAGGCGAGTACGGCGTCCGCCGGTGCGTCGCGTTGGATCTCGGCCAGGACCTGCTGCTTGAGGTCCAGTCGCTCGGGCACGCTCTCCTGGATCCAGCCGGCGCCGGCGGCCGCGGCGGCGATCGAGTCGCAGAAGGCCAGCTTGCCCTCGGCCGGCAGGGCGCGGTCGTACAGGGCGGGCAGGCTGCGCCGGGCGTTGTCCAGCACCGCGCTCAGCCGGCGCCTCGCCTCCGGGCCAGGATCGAACACCGCCACGTCCCAGCCGTTGAGGAGGAAGCGCGCCGCCCAGCCGGCGCCAATCACGCCGCTGCCGACGATGGCGGCCCTCATCGCGGGGCTCGTTTCGTCAGCTTCAGCCGCTCGCGCACGCGGTCCGGTCCGATCACGGTCGCACCCATCGATTCGATGATCGTCACGGCCTGCTCCACGAGCTGGGCGTTGGTCGCAAGTACCCCTCGCCTGAGAAAGAGGTTGTCCTCCAGGCCGACGCGCACGTGGCCGCCCGCCAGCACGGCCGCCGCGACGTAGGGCATCTGGTTGCGTCCCAGGGCGAACGCCGAGAACACCCAGTCCTCCGGCACGTTGGCGACCATCGCCAGGAAGGTGGACAGGTCGTCCGGCGCGCCCCAGGGGATGCCCATACAGAGCTGCACGAACACCGGGCTCGGCAGGATGCCCTCGTCCACCAGCGCCTTGGCGAACCACAGGTGACCGGTGTCGAAGGCTTCGATCTCGACCCGCACGTCGAGCTCCGTCATCGCCGCGGCCAACGCGCGCAGCATGGCGGGCGTGTTGGTCATCACGTAGTCGACCTCGGCGAAGTTCATGGTGCCGCAGTCCAGGGTGCAGATCTCCGGCAGGCACTCCCGGATGTGCGCCATGCGCTCGCTGGCGCCGGCCATGTCGGTGCCTTCCCGCGGCGGCAGCGGCCGGTCGGGTGAGCCCAGGACCATGTCGCCGCCCATGCCGGTGGTCAGGTTCAGCACCACGTCGACGTCCGCGGCGCGGATGCGGTCGGTGACCTCGCGGTAGTACGCGGCCTTGCGGCTGGGGGCGCCGGTCTCGGGGTCGCGGACGTGGCAGTGGACGATCGCCGCGCCGGCGTGGGCCGCGTCGATGGCGCTGTCGGCGATCTGCCGGGGGCTGCGCGGGACGTGCGGGCTGCGGTCCTGGGTTGCGCCGGCGCCGGTGACGGCTGCGGTGATGAAGACCTCCCGTGACATGGCGAGGGGCATCCGTCTCTCCCTGGTCCGCGCCGCGTCAGGAGGCGGCGTGCTCGACCAGGCGCTGCCGCTCCGCCCGCGCCAGCATGCGCAGGCGGGACTCGAGCTCCTCGCGCTCGCCGTAGCAGCCGCGCAGCCAGCGGCGGCCGGAGCCGGTGTCGAAGGCGGTGCGGCCGTGCAGCATGCGCCGGTTGTCGAAGGCGGCCAAGTCGCCGGGGCGCAGGCGCAGCCGGCGCTGGTTGCCGGGGCCGTTCGCCAGGCGCTGGAAGCGCCGGAAAGCGGCATAGAAAGCCTTGATCGTCGCCGTGTCGCCGGACATGGGGTTGCGCAGCCACCACGTGTAACGAACCGTGGAGAGCTCGCCCGCGGCGTCGAGCTCCAGCACCGGCGCGAGGAAACGGTGATCGGAGTCCTGGTTGCGAGTTCCGAATGGCACGGCGACCGTGGCCAGCACCTCGAAGGACTCCGCGGATTCCGCCCTGAGCTGCTCTGCCACCGCGAAGGCGTCCACGAAGATGCTGTCGCCGCCTTCGCACGAGTTGTGCATGCAGAACAGGAACTGCAGGCCGGGCATGTGCTCGCGGGTGCACAGGTCGTTGTGCGCGGGCAGGGCGACGTCCGTGAAGGCGTTGCTGTCGGCGTCCGGGCGGCTCTCCACCTCCCAGACCGCGCCGAAGTTCGAGTTCCGCAGGCAGCCGATGCGGGCCGGAATGTCCGGTACGACGTCAGGGTCCCGCGGGAGGTTCTCGATCAGCCCTATTCCGTCGACATGGATGGCCGTCAGCCAGGCGCCCAACGCCGCGCCGTCACCGGAGCGGAGCGCCGCGCCGTCCACGGTCGTGATCGGTGTGCCCGGCGCTTCCCCGTGCATCCACAGGCGCCGGGGCGGCAGCGCGTCGGCCGCAGGCGTGTCGGGGCGGTGCGCCCACAGCCATCCGGGATCGTACCGGCTGACCAACCCTTCCGGCTGCCAAGTTACCTTCAGGCGGCCATCCGGCAGAACTTCGGCATCGGCGGCGCGCAGGTCCTCCGGCAGGTCGACGAGCATGATCACCTGCTCCCGGGTCACCGGGTGGATGGTGCCGAGGTCCGGGCTGTACTCCCGCAGCCACACGCCGGGCAGGACGCTGGCGCTGCCGTCGCAGCGAACCTCCACGTCGCCGTCGGTGATGCGAACGCCGATGAGGGTATTCGTCACCGGATAGAAGTCGAAGTCCGGAGTCGCGAGCGTGTGGCTCATGGCACCCTCCAACCAGCGTTGCGCCTTTGTATCGGTACGGCTGCCGGCTTGGCAAGCGAGGCGCCTGCGTTGCGCGTACAGCGGTACGGAACAGCGAGATTCACCTCATCACACGACCGTGTTCAACGTCCGTGCTCGTAGTGGTGACACGCCGCGTGGTGGCCGGGAGCCACGTGTCGCCACTGCGGCTCCTCATCCACGCATCGCTGCGCGTCGGCTTGCACTTGGCCACTCCGGATCGCCTGCCGGAGAGGACAGCGCGGATGGAAGCGACACCCCCGCGGCGGATTGGCGGGATCCGGCACCTCGCCGGTGAGGATGGTCTTCGCTCCGCGCCGCGCGGGATCCGCGACCGGAATCGCCGCAATCAAGGCGCGCGTATAGGGGTGTACGGTCCGGCTCAACGCGTCGGCCGGAAACCGTTCCACGATCTTGCCGAGATACATCACGGCGACCACATCGCTCATGTACTCCACCACCTTGAGGTCGTGGGCGATGAAGACCATCGTCAGGCCGCGTTCCCGCTGGATCTCCTTGAGCAGGTTGAGAACCTGGGTCTGCACCGACACGTCCAGCGCCGAGACCGGTTCGTCGCAGAGCAGAAAGATCGGATCGACGGTCAAGCTCCGGGCCAGTGCGATGCGCTGCCGCTGTCCGCCGCTGAACTGATGGGGGTAGCGGGTCATGTACTCGGGTCGGAGATTGACCGCCTGCAGAAGCTCGGCGATGCGTTCCTGCCGCCGGTGTCTGACCTTCATCCCGAATACCCTGAGCGGCTCGTCCAGCGTCTGCAATACGGTCTTGGTGGGGTTGAGGGAGCTGTACGGATTCTGGAACACGATCTGCGCCTGGCTGCGGAATCGGTGCATCTGTGCGCGGCTCAGCTCATCGATGCCGCGCATGCGCCCATCGAGTCGGTAGAGGATCCGGCCCGACGTCGTTTCGACGAGGCGCAGCAGGCTGCGGCCAAGCGTGGTCTTTCCGCAGCCGCTCTCGCCGACCAGCCCCAGGGTCTCGCCGCGCGCCACGGTCAGGTCGACGCCATCTACCGCCCGCACATGCCCGGCCACCCTGCGGAAGATGCCTTTCCTGACGGGGAAGTACGTGCTCAGTGCCTCGACCCTGAACAGGGTATCGCGGTTCATCCGGGAATTCCTGGTCAATAGTCCGATCCGTCGAAGCGATAGCACTTGACGAAGTGATCCGGCTCCACCTCGATGAGCGGCGGCTCGTTCCCTTCGGCTTTCTGTTTTCTGAGCGGACAGCGGGAGTAGAATTTGCATCCCGGATTCAGCGTCGTCGGGTCCGGTATGCTGCCCTCGATCGGCTGCAGCTCCTTTCCGCGCGAGCCCAACTCGATGATCGACTCCAGCAGCTTGACGGTATAGGGATGCTGCGGGCGTTCGAAGATCGTGGACACGTCGCCGTACTCGACGATGTCGCCCAGGTACATCACCGCAACCTCGTCGGCGGTCTGCGCGATCACGCCCATGTCGTGCGTGATCAGGATCATGCCCATCCCGTGCCGGTTCTGCAGCCCGGTGATCAACTCCAGGATCTGCGCCTCCACGGTGACGTCCAGCGCCGTGGTCGGTTCATCGGCGATGAGCAGCCGCGGCTGCGCCGCGAGCGCGATCGCGATGAGGGCGCGTTGCCGCATGCCTCCCGAGAGCTCGTGGGGAAACTGCTTGATCCGTCGCTGCGGCGCGCTCATCCCCACCTCTGCCAGCAGCTCGGTCGCCCGGTCCTTCACGTCCGAGCGCGTCAACGCGGTGTTGTTGCGGAGGTTCTCGGCGATCTGAAAGCCGATGGTGTGGACGGGATTCAGGGCGCTCAACGAGTCCTGAAAGATCAGGGCGATCTCCCGGCCTCGCAGGCGGCGCATCCGTGCGCCGAACGGCTCCAGGCCTGCGATGTCGACGACCTCACCGTCGGCCGTCGTATAACGGATGGCTCCGCTGACGATGCGTGCGGTCCTGGCCGGCAGCAGCCGCATGATGGAGTACGCGGTCATGCTCTTTCCCGAGCCGGTTTCGCCGACGATCCCGAGTGAGCGGCCTCTGCGGACCGAGAAAGAGATGCCGTCCACGGCCTTGACCGTGCCGCGCCTGGTGTCCAGATGGGTCTTGAGGTCGCGAACGGACAGCAGCTCGGAGGGCTGCTCCGCATTCCGGTCCGGTATGGTCGCCACCCCGTGCTGCCTCACTCCGCCGTGCGCGGGTCGGTCACGTCCCGCAGCCAGTCGCCGATGAAATTGACGCACAGCGTCGACGCCGCGATCGTGATGCCCGGCGCCATCCACAGCCAGATGAAGCTGCGCAGGATACGGATGTCCTGCGCGGAGCTCAGCAGGTTGCCCAGTGACGGAGTCGGCGCCTGAATGCCCAGGCCGATGAAGCTCAAGCCGGCCTCCTGGATGATCCCCGTGGCCACTTCGAGGGTAAACCAGACCGTGATCGGCCCGAGCATGTTCGGCAGCATGTGCTTGAAAATGATCGAGGCGTTGCCGATGTCGAGCGCGCGCAGCGCCTCCACGAACTCCTCCTCGCGCAGCGAATAGAACTGCGCCCGGACCAGACGATACAGCGTGGCCCACTTGGTGATCGCGAAGATGATGATGATGTTCTCCAGGCTGGGCCCGACGACCGCCACCATGACCAGCAGGATGACGTGGGCCGGGAACGCCATGAATATCTCCGACACACGCAACCAGATCTGATCGAACGCCCCGCCGTAGTAGCCGGACAGCGTGCCCAGCAACAGGCCGGCCGCGCCGGCCAGCGCCGCGCCGCTGATCGCCACGAACAGCGAGATGCGCGTCCCCAGCAGCAGGCGCGCCAACACGTCGCGGCCCAGGTTGTCGGTCCCGAGCAAATGCGATGCCGAAGGGGCGTCGAGGCGTTCGCTCAGATTCACCGTCTCGGGTCGGTGCGGCAGCAAGGAAGGCCCGATCAGCGAGGCGCAGACGATCAGCAGGAAGACGATGATGCTGGTCGCCGTAATCCAGTTGAGGCTCTGCGCGTACTTGTTCTCGCCGAATCGGTGCAGGAGCGAAGGCCGCGGCGGCCCGCCGGCAGCGGCTGCCGGTGTCGCGCTCTGGCGTGGGGAGCGGGCCATCACCGCAGCCGAACGCGCGGATCGATGATCGCCAGCAGCACGTCGGCCAGCAGGCTGGAGAACAGCAGCACCGTGCCGATCAGCAGCGCGACGGTCACCACCACCGGAAAGTCCTGGGCGCGCGCCGCGTTGATCAGCATCGTGCCCATGCCGGGCCAGGAGAACACCTGCTCGACGATGACCGATCCGCCCACCAGCACCGGAAGCCTCAGTATGATGATGGTCGCCACGGGTATCAGCGCGGTGCGCAGGCCGTGGACGACGGTGACGCGGCGGACGGTGAGGCCCTTGCTCTTGGCCAGCGCCATGTAGTCGCGGTTCAGCGCGTCGAGCATCGCGCCGCGCGTGTAGCGGAGAAACTCGGAACCGGAGCGGAACGCCAGCACGCCGGCCGGCAGCAGGGCATGTTGTATGGCGACCAGGATTCCGGGCTCGGTCCCCATGCCGCCGATCGGCAGCAGCTTCCACCGCAGGGACAACAGCAGGATGCCCAGCATGCCGGTGAAGAACGCCGGCGTGGAGATCCCCAGCAGACCCACGAAGGTGAGCGCGTTGTCGATGACCGAATACTGGTAGAGCGCGCTGACCACTCCCAGCACGACGCCGAACGTGACCGCCAACACGATCGAGAAAGCCATGAGCCACAGCGTGCGGGGCACGCGCGCGGCGAGCAGATCCCGCACCGCCTTGCCGTCGAGCATGCTGTAGCCCAGGTTCCCCGCAAGGAGTTCCCTGACCCAGCTCACGTATCTGATCGGGAGGGGGCGGTTGAGGCCGAGCTCCTCGCGGATGCGTTCCACCTGGTCCGAGGGGAACTCCGGGTTGATCATGAAGCTGGCGGCGTCACCCGGTCCTGCCTCCAGCCCCAGGAACAGCAGCATGCTGAGCAGGATCAGCGTCGGGACGAAAATGAGGAATCGTCTGCTGATGTAGCCTAGCACGGGCGGATTCGCGTCATCGTTCGGGCGGCGCCGTCGGTCGCGCGTCAGGGGGCGGGCCGCCGATGTAGACGACCAGGTCGCCGGCCTCGACGGTGACGGGATAGGTCGTCAGCCTGCGGCCGGGATCGATCAGGTTGCGGCCGGTGGTGATGTCATACTCCCAGCCGTGCCACGGGCAGCGCAGCACCCGGCCGTCCAGCCCCCGGCGGTACTGGCCCGGCTCCGACGGCAGGTAGGTGGCGCCGACCTCGCCCAGGCACACGGGCGCCTGGTTGTGCAGGCAGGAGTTGCGCAGCGCGTGGAAGCGGCCCTCCACGTTGAAGATGCCGATGCTGCGTCCGGCGGCCGTCACCACGCGCCGCCCGCCGGGCGGGATGGCGTCCGCCGGGCCGACCACGTGGCGCGCCATCAGAGCCCGACCATCACAGACCGAACAGCCGCTCGGCGTTCGCCTGGTAGATGTTGGGCTGGTAGTCGGCCGGCAGGGCGTTCAGCACGTGCGCGGCGTCGTAGTCCCAGTGCGGGTAGTCGCTGGAGTACAGCAGGCAGTTGCGGCCGTCGATCATCTCCAGGATCTGCACGAGCAGTGTGGGATCGGGGGGCTCCTCCAGCGGCTGAGTGGTGAAGAAGCAGTGCTCGCGAATCACTTCGCTCGGCGGACGCTTGACCCACGGGACCTCGCGGCGCAACGCCCGCCACTCCTTGTCCAGGCGCCACGCCACGTGCGGGAGCCACGCGACGCCGCCCTCGATGAACAGCCACCGAAGGCGCGGGAACTTCTCGAACACCCCCTCCGCGATCAGGCTGATCAACTGCGTGATGTAGATGCGCGGCAGGCCCGAATGGTACTCGAAGAAGGTCCGCGGCGTGCCGACCGGGCTCACGGCGGGCGCCAGCCCGGTGCCGGCCGCGGACACGTGGATGCCGATCGGCAGGTCGTGGCGGACCGCTGCCTCGTAGATCGGGTGGTAGAACTTCTGCCCGTACGGCATGGTCGAGGTGCCGCCGATGATCGCCATCACCATGTCGTCACGCTCTCCCAGGCGGTCGATCTCGGCCGCGGCGGCCTCGGGATCGTTGGAGTTGACGGTGATGCAGCCCCGGAACTGCCGGTGTGGCGTGAGCCAGTGCTCGATGGTCCAGTCGTTGAAGGCGGCCATCACCGCGTTGGCGTACTCGGGGTTGGGATGGACGTTCCAGCCGTACATGTCGCCGGTCAGCACGGCGAGATCGATGTGGTTCTCGACGATGAGCTGCCGGATGGTGAACTCGGGATCGGAGGCCGGTTTGCCTCCGGTCGGGGTCACGCTGTCGAGGCGGTTGCGGCCCGCGCCCAGCCCCAGGCCGCCGACGATCGAGTTGGCCTCCAGGATCTTCGAGCGCCACGGCTCCTGCAGGTAGGGTTGCAGGGTCTCCCAGTCCGGCAGGGAGTGATGGACGTCGCTGTCGATGACCCGGTAGGGCCTCCGGCTGCTCGCGGTCTTCGTGCCGGGCGATCCGTCGCGCGACGTCATGCCGCTACCCTATCCCGTTCTCATGAAGCGTTTCCGGCTCCGCACCGGGCTCTTTGGCGCTCACGGTGCCCATATCTCATCCTCCGCGACGAAAGACCCGCCATGATGATGCTATCACGGGGAGGTGGCTCGACGTATACTTGATGCAGCCGTCGAGGCTTCATCGATGTTGCAGGGTCTGTTCTGGTTCACCGCGATATTCGGCGTCGGTGTGACGCTGATCGATCTGCTGGGCCTGATCGGCTCCGGCGGTCAGGCGGACGGTGGCGACGATGGCTCTGCCGCGGAGGCCGCGGAGGCCGCGGACGACGGAGCCGGTGAGGAAGGTGGGGGCGAGTCTGGCGGCGGCGCCCCGGTGTTGTCCTTCCTGCGCTACGTCCGTACGGCGATCTACTTCTGTCTGGGATTCGGGCCGTTCGGGCTCGCGTCGACCGCGTTCGGTTCGGGGCCGGTCGGCAGCCTGATCTGGGCGTTGGCAGGCGGCAGCGCGGTAGCCTTCCTGGCTCGCCTGTTCTTCCGGCTGCAGCGGACCGAGCTGGATTCGAGCATCAAGGAAGAGGAACTTCTGTTCGAGCAGGCCACCGTGATCGCTCCGATCGCCGACGGCGGCATGGGCAAGGTACGCATCCGCCTGGGCCAGTCGGTGGCGGAGCGCTATGCGCTGGCCGAGAACCCCGAGGAGCGCTTCGTCGTCGACGCGCGCGTGCAGGTGGCGCAGGTCACCGAACGGTGTGTGTACGTGCGTCCATTGGATGCTCAAAGAGAGCTTCCGTGACGACGGTTTGAAGCGCTGGCGCCCATCGCACCGATAAGAGGCTGGAGGAGCCATGGAAGGGTTTGTCGGCGGCGCGATCGCCGCGGTCGCAGTATTTTTCGTGATCGTCGGGGGGCTCAAGTCCCTCATCAAGGTCTGCCCACCCAACCAGGTGCTGGTCGTGACCGGCACCAAGACGCAGGTCAGCGGCAAGAGCTACGGCTTCCGCCTGCAGCGCGGCGGATGGACCTTCGTGATCCCGTTCTTTCAGAGCGCGCAGGGGCTGGAGCTGTCGACGATCCCGATCGACGTGCGAGTGGAGGGGGTGAACTCGGCCAACGGCATCACCGTCGGCGCCGACGCCACCGCCTGCGTGTGCGTCGATCACGAGGACGATGCGCTCCTGTATTCGGCCGTCGAGCGGCTGATGGGCAAGTCGCGGGGTGAGATCCAGGAGCAGATCCAGCAGACCATGGTCGGCAATTTCCGCGGCGCGCTCAACAAGACCACGCCGCTGCAGGCGATCGGCATGATGGAGAGCGTGGACGAGGAGGACCGGGTCGGTGAGGGCGGTGCCCGCGTCGAAGCCGACGACGGAGAGGACGCGGAAGGCGAGCGCGCGCAGTTCCGGGCGGAGTTGCTGCGCGACAGCAACCAGGACCTGGCCACCTTCGGCATGCGCGTGGTGTCGGTGTCGCTGCAGAAGATCTGGGACACCTCCAACTACATCGCCAACCTGGCCAACAAGACGCTGTCCCGCAAGCGCCAGGAGGTGGAGATCGAGGAAGCCCGCCTGAAGGCGCAGGCCGAGCGCGCCGAATCGGACGCCAAGCGGCGCGAGACCGTGGCCGAGAGCACCGCCAACGAGAAGATCATCGCCGCCCAGCAGGAGCTGGAGGTGCTCAGGCGCACCGCGGAGGCGGAGGTGGAGCAGTCTCGGCTGGAGGCCGACAGCGCGATCGAGCGGGCCGACAGCGAAGGTGAGCGTTCCGTGCAGGAGATCGCCGTTGAGTTGCGCAAGCTCAAGAACGTCTCCGACGTGACCCTGGAGGCGGACACCAAGCGGCAGGCGGCGGAGATCCTGGCCAGCGGCCAGAACCAGGCCGTGCAGATCGTCGAATCGACCCAGAACGACCTGCTGGATCAGAAGGCGCAGATGGTCGCGGGGGCCGACGTGGGCAGGATCGCGCTGTTCGTCCAGCAGCAGCTTCCCGGGCTGTTCGCGGCCTACGAGCGCTACGCGCGGGAGATGGCCATCGACAACGTCGTGATCATGGATGACGAGCGGGGCATGAACGGGCTGCTGAACCGCGGTCCGGAGGCCTTCGTCGACTTCCTTCACAAATTCGAGGAGGGATTCGGCATCAGCGTCAGGAAGCTGATGACTCAGGCGGGGGCCGAGAACGCCACGTCGGATACGCGGGAGGAGCGGGCATGAGCGTCTTCATCATCGCTTTCATCGTTCTGGTCCTCATCACGCTGGTCATCCAACTGGTCACCAAGATGAAGATCGTCGGCGCCGACGAGCTTGCGATCGTCGCCGGCAAGGGCAAGGCGTTCTCGTGGCTGCGCGGCGGGCGCGTGTTCGTGTTTCCGCTCATCCACCGTTTCTTCCGGATGGACATGCGGCCGCGCACCACCAGCGTCCGCGTGGAATCGGCGATCGCGGCCGGCATCGTGCCGCTGACCGTGGTGGCGACCGTGAGCTTCGCGGTGGCCTCCTCGGGCGAAGGGCTGCGCAACGCCATCCGGCGAATCCTGCTGATGACCCGGGACTGGTCGGAGCTCACCGGCATCGCCACCGGCATCATCGAAGGGCACCTGCGCGACTCGATCGCGACCATGACGCCCGAGGAGGTGATGACCGACAAGGACCGGCTGGTGCAGAACATGATCCGCGTCTGCAAGAGCGACCTGGAAGGCATCGGCCTGGAGATCACGGCGATGAACATCGCCGACGTCGACGACCACCGCCTGGACGGCGTGCGCGAGCCGGAGCTCTATATCGCCCTGCTGAAGCGCATCCAGTCCGCGAATGCCGAATCGCAGTCACGCGCCGCGCAGGCGCAGGCGCACGCGGCGGCCAAGGAGGAGTCGGAGACGCGGCGCGCGGAGGTGGCCGTGCGCGATGCGCAGAACGCCAAGGAGAGCCTGCTGGCGGAGACCCGTGTCAACGTGGCGCAGGAGACCCAGCGCAGTGCCATCGGCGTGCGCCGGGCCGAGCGCGACGCGCAGGCCAAGGTGGCCGGCATCAAGGCGCAGATCGGCGCCGAGCAGCAGCGCATCGCGATGCTCAGGGAGCGCTACCGGGCGGAGATCCTGATCCCCGCGGAGGCGGAACAGGAGCGCATGACGCTGCAGGCGAAGGCGGAGGCCGCCGAGCGCCGCGGCCGCGCGCAGGGCGAGATCGATCAGCTCAATCGCACGATCGAGATCCTCCGCCAGGGAGGCCAGGCCGGCCTGGCGGCCTACATCATCGAGAACTTCGAGAAGTTCATCGAGCCGTTCTCGCAGACGCTGTCGCTGTTCCCGGCCAAGCACGCCACGGTCATCTCCGGGGCAGGGGGGACGCACGCACCGATCTCCGGGGTGCATCCGCACCCGGTTGAGGAGGAGAAGGCGCGGCTGACGCTGCAGGCGCTGGGGGCGATTTCGACGGCCGAGGGGATCGACGCCGAGACGCGGAAGGGGTAGCCCGCGGGGCGCGCGGCAACCGCCGCGCGCCCTCAGTCGATGATCTTGCTCAGCGGATATTCGACGATGCCGCTGGCGCCGGCCTCCTTGAGGCGGGGGATGATGTCGCGCACCACCGACTCGTCGATGATGGTGTCGACGGCGACCCAGCCGCCGTCAGCCAGCGGGGAGACGGTCGGCTTCAGGAGCGCCGGCAACGCCTCCAGGATCACCTCCAGGCTCTGCCGCGGCACGTTCATCATCAGCCCGACCTTGCCCTCGGCGGCCATTGCGCCGCGCAGCATGAGGGTGATGTTCTCGATCTTCTTGCGTTTCCAGGGGTCTTGCCAGGATTCCCGGTTGGCGATCAGGCGCGGGGTGCTGGTGAGGATGGTGTCGACGATGCGGAGGTTGTTGGCGCGCAGCGAGCTGCCGGTCTCTGTGACCTCCACGATCGCGTCGGCAAGCTGCGGCGGTTTCACCTCGGTCGCGCCCCAGGAGAACTCGACGTGCGCCTCCACGCCGTGGCCCTTGAGGTAGTCGGTGGTGAGATTCACGACCTCGGTCGCGATGTGCTTGCCCTGCAGGTCCTTGGGGCTGCGGATGGGGGAGTCCTCGGGAACGGCGAGCACCCAGCGCACGGGCCGGCGGCTCACCTTGGCGAAGACCAGCTCCGCCACCTCCACCACGTGGGCGCGGTTCTCGACGATCCAGTCGTGGCCGGTCAGTCCGGCATCCATCACGCCGTCCTGCACGTAGCGGGCGATCTCCTGCGCGCGGATCAGGATACACTGGATCTCCGGGTCGTCGATGTCGGGATAGTAGGAACGCGAGCGGAAGGTGATCCGGTAGCCGGCTTGGCGGAACAGGCCGGCGGTCGCCTCCTGCAGGCTGCCGGCCGGGATGCCAAGCTTGAGGATGTTCTGGTCCATGGAGGGGACGGCTACCCCTTGCTGGCGTACACGTCGGCCGGATCGAACACCCGCTCCGCCACGACCTGCAGATCGTCTTCCGCCACCCGGCGGAAGAAACAGCTCCGGTAGCCTTCGTGACAGGCCGCGCCGCCGATCTGGCGCACCTTGACCAGCAGCGTGTCGGCGTCGCAGTCCACGTAGACCCCGTGGACTTCCT
The DNA here is from genome assembly GCA_963662775.1 of Spirochaetia bacterium. GTDB lineage: Bacteria > Spirochaetota > Spirochaetia > SZUA-6 > Bin103 > CATQHW01. The sequence continues at coordinate 5,948,068 of OY759747.1, read as the reverse complement.
GCACGTTGCCCGACTCCTCGCCCTTGCGCCAGAGGCTGTTGCGGCTGCGCGAGAAGTAGCACACGCGGCCGGTGCGCAGCGTCTCCTCGAACGCCTCCCGGTTCATGTACGCCATCATGAGCACATCGCCGGTCTCATGGTCCTGGGCGATCACCGGGACCATGCCGCCGAGCTTCTCGAAGTCGACCACGCGTACGGCGGCGGGACCCTCCCCGTTTCCCGTATCAGGTTTCATGGCGGCACTCTACCACGCAGGCGGAGCGGCTGGTTCAATGTCGGCAGGCGCGCCATACTCGCATCGTCCAAGGAGGCCTCATGCTCACCGACAAGCAGTTCCAGCATTTCCGGACGTTCGGGTTCGTAGTCCTGCCCGACCTGTTCACGCCGCGGGAGGTGGAGACCTTGCGCGGCGAGTACGAGGAGGAGCTCGACCGCGTCTACGCGCACGCGCCGTTCACGGGCGAGCAGCGCTACTGGACCACGATGCTGCACCCGCGCACGCCGCTGTACTCAAGCCTCCTGGAGGACGAGCGATTCTGCAGCGTGGCCGAGCAGCTCTACGGCGACGACGTGATCGGCATCGCCACCGACGCCAACCGCTACGTGGGCGACACGCGCTGGCATCCCGACCACCGCGCCGATCCCGATGAGGACTGCTACGGCGTGAAGTTCGCGTTCTACCTGGATCCGGTCGACGGCGACACGGGCGCCCTGCGGGTGATCCCCGGGTCGCACAACCGCGCCTTCCACGACCAGATCCGCGACTCGCTGGAGTCGCTGGAGCTGGAGGTGGCCGGCGTGCCGGCCTACGTGTGCGCCTCCGACCCGGGCGACGTGGTCGCCTTCGACATGCGCTGCTGGCACGCCAGCCACGGCGGGGCCGCCGGGCGCCGCATGTCCACCTGCGTCTACTACAACAATCCGCGCGGGGCGGTGCAGGAAGCGGCTACCCGCAAGCGCGCCGTCAAGGCGCGGCAGACCCCGACCCAGTACGGGCGCGAAGGGCACCCGATGTACCCGGCGGAGTGGCTGGTCAACCCCGGCGGCAGCCCGAAGCGGCAGCGCTGGCTGAACCGCATGGCGGAGCTCGGCTACTTCGAGTTGCCGGCGGGGAGCGCGGCATGAAGCGGCATCGCGCCGGCATCATCGGATGCTGGCCGAGTTCGCGCTGACGGACCATACTCGTCTTTTCAGACCGCCACTGGGGAGGCCCCATGCTCACCGACAAGCAGTTCCAGCACTACCGGACCTTCGGGTTCGTCGTCCTGCGCGACTTCTTCACGCCGCAGGAGGTGGAGACGCTGCGCGCCGAGTACGAGGAGGAGCTCGACCGCGTCTACACGCACGCGCCGTTCACGGGCGAGAAGCGCTACTGGACCACGATGCTGCACCCGCGCACGCCGCTGTACTCGAGCCTCCTGGAGGACGAGCGATTCTGCAGCGTGGCCGAGCAGCTCTACGGCGACGACGTGATCGGCATCGCCACCGACGCCTTCCGCTACGTGGGTGACACGCGCTGGCATCCCGATCACCGCGCCGATCCCGAGGAGGACTGCTACGGGGTGAAGCTCGCGTTCTACCTTGACCCGGTCGACGCCGACACGGGCGCCCTGCGGGTGATTCCCGGGTCGCACAACCGCGTCTTCCACGAACAGATCCGCGACTCCCTGGAGTCGCTGGAGCTGGGGGTGGCCGGCGTGCCGGCCTACGCGTGCGCCTCCAACCCCGGCGACGTGGTCGCCTTCGACATGCGCTGCTGGCACGCCAGCCACGGCGGGGCCGCCGGGCGCCGCATGTCCACCTGCGTCTACTACAACAATCCGCGCGGGGCGGTGCAGGAAGCGGCTACCCGCAAGCGCGCCGACAAGGCGCGGCAGAGCCCGGCCCAGTACGGACGCGAGGGGCAGCCGATGTATCCTGCGGAGTGGCTGGCCAACCCCGGCGGCAGCCCGAAGCGGCAGCGCTGGCTGAACCGCATGGCGGAGCTCGGCTACTTCGAGCTGCCCCAGGGGAGCGCGGCATGAAGCGGTATCGCGTCGGCATCATCGGCCTGGGCCGCATGGGCAGCACCATCGACGACGAGGGTCACAGCAGGCAGCCGTACTCGATCGCCGCCTCCTGCCGCGCCAGCGAGCGCCTGGAGGTGGCGACCGCCGCCGACCTGCGGCCCGAGCGGCGTGAGGCGTTCCGCGACCGCTGGGGCGTCGAGGCCGTGTACGAGGACTACCGGCAGATGGTCGCCGAGCAGCGCCCCGACCTGGTGGCGGTGTGCACCACCGCCTCGGGACTGCAGAAGCCGGCCAACCAGGCCCCGGATGCGAGCTTCCGCGGCGACTCGCACGCGGAGCTCACGGTGGCGCTCGCGGAGCTCGGCGTGCCGATGCTGTACGTGGAGAAGGCGATGGCGAGCTCGCCGCGCATGGCCGATGCCGCGCGCGACGCCTGCATCGCCGCCGGCACGCTGTTAAACACCGGCGTGCTGCGACGCTTCGACAACCGCTATGACGCCGTGCGGCAGGCGATCGCCGACGGCGCGATCGGCACGCCCCAGGCGGCGGTCCATTATGCCAAGAGCAACCTCATGCACGGCCACGTGCACTCCATCGATACGCTGTCGTTCCTGCTCGGCGATCCGCCCATCAAGGCGATCCGCGGCGAGCTGCTGCCGCGCGAGGCGGGCGGCGCGCCCCGGACGGTCGAGGGAGACCACATCCCGAGCGACCCGGACGCGACCTTTCAGCTCCGCTTCGCCGGCGGGGTGGAGGCGTGGTCGGTGCCGGCCGGCAACTGGGAGTTCGAGGTGTTCGGCAGCGAGGGGGTGATCCGCTCCGAGAACAATGGCGCCGGCATCACGCTGCGCACGGCAGCCGGTCCCGGCCGCCGCCCGGACCTGGTGCCGACTCCGATCGAGGTTCCCGAGGCGCGAAGCCCGGTGGTGGCATGCCTCGAGGACCTGGTCGACGCGTACGAGTCAGGCCGGCCGACGCGCAGCCCGGTCGACCTGAGCGCCCGCATCGTCGACGCCTGCGTGGCCGTCGCCGACAGCCACCGCCGCGGCGGCGCCTGGGTCGACCTGCCGCTGGACGCGCGTGACCTGTACATCTTTCACGTGTAGAGCGGGAGCGATCAGCGCCGGCCCGCGGCGGTCAGCTCGGCGAAGCGGAAGCAGTCGGTCACGTGGTCGTTGACCACGCCCACCGCCTGCAGGTGGGAGTACACGATGGTGGGACCCACGAAGCGGAAGCCGCGGGACTTGAGGTCCCGGCTCACCGTGCGCGACAGCTCGGTCTCGGCCGGCATGTCGGCCTGATCGCGCCAGCCGCCTACCACCGGGCGACCCTCGACGAAGCGCCAGAGGTAGTCGCAGAAGCTCCCGAACTCTTCCTGAACGGCCAGGAAGGCGCGCGCATTGTCGATCGATGACGCCACCTTCAGCCGGTTGCGCACGATCTCCGGGTTGCCGAGCAGCGCCACGCGCTCGTCGTCGCCGTAGCGGGCCACGCGGGCCGGATCGAAGCCCTGATACGCGTGCCGGTAGCCGGCCCGCTTGTGCAGGATGGTGCGCCAGCTCAGGCCAGCCTGCGCCCCTTCCAGGACCAGGAACTCGAACTGCGCCCGGTCGTCGCCCCGGATCGGCGTGCCCCACTCGGTGTCGTGGTACGCCTGCATCTGCTCGTCGCCCGCGCACCAGTCGCACCGGCGGCGCTCAGCCATGGCGCGACGATACCAGCAATTCTCGGCGAGTGGGTGAGAATCGACATGTTGACACGGTTCCGGCGAGTGCGGACTATGACCTGTCCTGCATCTCATTGCAGTTGAACGAGTTACGGGACTAGACATTTATCGCCGTCCTCGTCATGCTGTGTTCGCATGGCCAGGGGACTGCGGAGAGGTCCGAATCTACTTCGTTTCCGCTCCCTCGTCGACTCGATCGCCGAGTACGTAACCGGTATCCTCGACGCACGCCAACCAAGCAAAGTCCGCTACGCCCTGCGCGACTGTTACCTGAGCGCTCTGGCGATGTTCTACGTCCAAGACCCCTCCCTGCTGCAGTTCCAGCGCCGCTTCCAGCAGCAGGTGCAGACCAACAACCTCTCGGCCACCTTCGGCGTCGGTCAACTGCCCTCCGACTCGCAGTTCCGCGATCTGCTCGACCGCCATGACTATGCTCCCATCCTGCCGTGCTTCGCCGAGTGGATCGCTCGCCTGCAGCGCGCCAAGTGGCTCCAGCACTACCAACTGTTCGGTGCCCGCTATCTGATCACCCTCGACGGCTCACGATATTTCAGCTCCGAGTCCGTGCACTGCGAGCACTGCCTGAGCACCACCTCGCGCGACGGCGGTACCTGCTATCACCATGACATTCTGCAGGCCGCCATCGTCCATCCCGACAAGCGCGAAGTGCTCCCGCTGGCCCCCGAGTTCGTCCGCAACAGTGACGCCGACGGCGGGCGGTACCGCAAGCAGGATTGCGAACTGAACGCCGGCTACCGGATGCTGGAGCGGCTCCGTGACGACTATCCCCGCATGGCGGCAATTATCGTGGCCGACAGCCTTTATTCCAAGCAGCCGTTCGTCGAGCAGTTGACCGCCAAGCGCTTGTCGTTCCTGTTGGTCGCCAAGCCCGGTGACCATCGCAGCCTCTATCAGGACGTCGCCGGCCTGCGCGGCGGCAACCTGCTGAACCGTCACGCTACCTCAGACCGCGGCGAACGCCGCGAATACGAATGGGTCACCGATCTACCGCTGAACGGCAATCGCGACGCTCCGCACGTCAACTTCATCCAGTTCCGGATCGTCAAGAACGGCAAGGTGACCTATCAGAACGCCTGGGTCACCGACCTGGTGCCCGACACCGCCAACATCGTCGGACTGGTCCGTGCCGCGCGGGCGCGCTGGAAGATCGAGAATGAAGGGTTCAACACCCTCAAGAACCACGGTTACCACCTGGAGCACAACTTCGGCCACGGCCGCCAGCACCTGTCGGAGGCGTTCTTCGTGCTCAACCTGCTGGCGTTCTTCATGCACCAGATCTTCGATCTGGTCGATGGGCTGTATCAGCGGGTGCGCACCTTCTTCAGTTCCCGGCGCGGGTTCTGGGACGAGGTGCGCTCGGCGTTCCGGCTGTTCCTGTTCACCTCCTGGGACCAAGTGCTGGTACGAATGAACTCGCCACCCGAGTCGCTACCCCCGTATCAGTCTCCGTAGTCCCCCGACCCGTTGCCTGCAACGCCGCCTGCGCCTGCCGTACGCCCGCCCACCGGTCGCGAAACCTGCGCCCGCAAGCTCCGGTGTGACTCCTACCGGCCACGCAACGGCTCGCCGCACCGCTTGTGATTCTGAAATCCGGTCGTGTGGCCACTGGCACGCCTGCCAAAGTGCTCGCTCGCCTCCACTTGGGCCGGGTCACTACCGTCAGACCGCCCTACAAGCCGCTACCGCCTCTCACCGAGAATTGCTGCGACGATACCACGGCCGTTGACAAGGGCCGTGGTATCGTCGATTCTCGTGGACTGCCATGCCGGCACCGGCACCGACCGCCAACGGCGAAGCGCACGCGCCTGTCTACGCGCCGTTGGACGAGGTGCGCCGGACGCTCCGTGTCAGGTGGTACCGCAGCCCCATCGACCCGGCCGTGCTGCGCAAGCTCATGCAGCGCAGCGACCTCAAGAGACTGGCGCAGGTCCTGGGATCGCTCGGCCTGGTCGCGGCCAGCGGCGTGCTGACCTGGGTGCTGTTCGAGCGGCAGGTGTGGGTCGGCTTCGCCGCGGCTCTGTTCCTGCACGGCACCATGGCCGGCCTGTACGGCTCCGCCAACCACGAGCTGACCCACGGCACGGTGTTCCGCACGAAGTGGCTGGGCCGCCTGTTCCTGCGCGTGTTCGCCCTGCTCAACTGGTTCAACCCCTACGACTACGCGCTCAGCCACACCTACCACCACCGCTACACCCTGCACCCCATGGGCGACCGGGAGGAGGTGCTGCCGCACGCGCCCGCATTCCGGATCCTGTACGTGCTGCAACTCCTGACCGTCAACTTCACCGGCGGGCCGCACACCGGCGGGATGGTGCCGCTGCTGCGCATGACCATCCGGACGGCGCTCGGCAGACCCCTGGCCCGCTACGCCGGCACGAACACGAGGAAGGACAAGCTGGAGTGGATGGCGGCCGTCTACGCCGGCCATCCGGAGGAGCGGCGCAAGTCCGTCCGCTGGGCGCGCGCGGTGCTGACGTTCCACGGCGCGGTGCTGGCGGTCGCGATCGTCTTCGGGCTCTGGCTGCTTCCGGTGGTGATGAGCCTGGCGCCGTTCACCGCCAACTGGTGGCGCTACCTCACCCACCTGCCCATGCACTGCGGGCTGCGGACCAACGTCCCGGACTTCCGCAAGCGCACGCGCAGCATCAAGCTCGATCCGGTCAGCAGCCTGCTCTACTCGCACATGAACTGGCACCTGGAGCATCACATGTACGCCGGCGTGCCGTGCTACAACCTGCGCAAGCTCAACAACGTGATCGCCGCCGACCTGCCGGAGCGCAAGTCGCTGCTGGGCGCGTGGCGGGAGATGCGCGCGATCTGGCGGCGGCAGTTGACCGATCCCGACTACCAGTACGACGTGCCGCTGCCACCGACCGCGAACCGGCTCGACGAGTCCTCTCCCGCGCGCGGCAGGCCGGCCCGCACGAGCGGTTCGGGCGAGGAGCTGGGCGCATCGATCGGTGACCTGGCGCCCGCGGTGATCGCGAACTGACGGCGGTCCGGCCGGGGCTTGGAAGATGAAGCCCATGTTCATACGACGGGGGTTGACAGTCGTCACTATGGTCTCATATGCTGCACTCTGGAACCCACAGACCACATCCCTCGCGTCGTGGTAGCAAACCAAACTCGTCGACGGTGAGTTGATGGAGGCAGATGCATAAGGAGAGGATGAGGATGCGCTCTCCAACTCAGCCACAACACTTGACAGCATCCCCACTGGACGCTGTTGCCGGTAGAGAAGACAAGAACACGCGGAGTGCTTCACTACTCGGAAAACGTGCGGGAAGAGCCTTCCTCAAGTACAAAGAGAGATACCTTCTCCTAATTCCGGGAATTGCGCTCTTTATCATCTTCCGATACGTGCCTATGGCAGGCATCGTGCTGGCTTGGAAGGAGTTCACCGTCACCGGTGGGCTGTTCGGCGGTACCTGGGAAGGCTGGAAGTACTTCGAGAGGCTCTTCGCTGCGCCGGACTTCGGCCGAGTGCTGCGGAACACCGTATTCATCAACGGCGTCCTGCGAATGGGCATCGGGTTTCCCATGCCGATCATCTTCGCGCTGCTGCTCAACGAGGTCTACGCGATGCGCTACAAGCGGGTCGTGCAGACCATCAGCTATCTTCCCCACTTCCTGTCATGGGTGGTGGTGGCCGGGTTGATCCGACCGCTGGCCGCGAGCAGCGGGCCGCTGAACCTGGTGGTTGGAGCGGCAGGGTTCGAAGCGCCCATTCTGTTTCTCCAGCAGCCCGGGTGGTTTCTGGTAATCATTACCGTGAGCGACATATGGAAAGGTGTCGGATGGGGCTCGATCATCTACCTGGCGGCGATCACCGGCATCGATCCCTCTTTGTACGAATCTGCCGAGATCGACGGAGCCGGACGCTTCCAGAAAATGCGCTACATCACCCTGCCATCTATCACCTTTGTAATCGTCATCTTGTTCCTTCTGAGTCTCGGGAACATCCTCGAGCTGGGATTCGACCAGATCTTCAACCTGTACAATCCTCTGGTCTATGAGGTGGGAGATGTCATCGGCACGTACGTATATCGAATCGGCCTTCAGGATTTCCGCTATAGCTTTGCGACGGCTGTCGGACTGTTCCAGAATGTGGTCGGCCTTCTCGCGCTGGTCGGTGCGAACTGGATCGTCAAGAGGCTCGGCCAAGCCGGGAGCTACACCCTGACATGAGCGAAGCTGCCGTTACTCCGCGGACCGTTGCATCGCCGTCCGTCAGGCGCGTTGGCAGGTGGACCGTCCAGGATAGGCTTTTCACCGTCGTCGTCTACCTCGCCATGGCGCTGTTTTCGCTCACGATCATCTATCCGTTCTGGTACCTCCTGGTCGACTCCTTCAATACGCCTGTATCCTCGATTCAGGACAGGGTGAAGCTCTGGCCGCGGGATCTTACCTTCGACAACTACCGGAAGGTGTTCGACGGCGGAATCATCGGAACCGCGTATCTGAACTCGTTGTTCAAGGCGGTTGTCGGTACCGGGTTGATACTGCTGGTGAACTTCACTTCCGCGTTCGGTTTGACGGATCGCTCGTTGCCCGGCATAAAGGTCGTCACGCTCTTCATGATATTCACGATGTTCTTCAGCGGCGGACTCATTCCGACCTACCTGTGGTACAAACAGCTTGGGCTGATCAACTCGCGGTTGGCTTGGATTCTCCCCGGACTGGCAAACGCATATTATATCATCATCATGCGGAACTTCTTCCGCGAGATACCCCAAGAGCTGACGGAGAGTGCGACGATCGACGGAGCAACTCTCGTGCAGGTCCTGTTTCGAATCGTCGTGCCGCTGTCCGCGCCGGTAGTCGCGACCGTAGCGCTGTGGGCGGCCGTCGCCCACTGGAACGAGTGGTTCTACCCGCTCATATTCACTCCGCGCAGAGATCTGACCGTTCTGCAAGTGCTCCTGCGCCGGGTCTTGATCGAGAATCAGACCTCGGAGCTGGACATACTCGAGGAAGCTGAAGTACGCCTCATCACCGCGGAGACGATCAAGGCAGCCTTGCTGTTTGTTTCCATCGGACCTATTGTAGCGGTTTACCCGTTCATCCAGCGCTACTTTGTTAGAGGCATCATGTTGGGCTCCGTGAAGGGATGAAAGGAGGCTCCCTAGAGGTATTCGATTCAGCATCCATCGCCCTGGATTCAGGGCGAAGACCCCGGTAGGATGGGGAAACGACATTTCCCAAGGAGGGAAAGATGAAAACGGTAGTGAGACTGGTGGCGGTGACGACGCTGCTGGCCCTGGCCACGGGATTCCTGTTCGCGGCTGGTCAAGAAGAGGCGGCCGCGACGGAAGAGAGACTGGTGATCACGTTGATACCGTTCACCAATCAGGGCACGACCTTGGCGCCGGACAGCTGGGTCGAGCTGTACCTCGAAGAGACGTACAACGTTGACCTGCAGCCCTGGTACGACAGCGATTCGTACGACGCGGACGCGAGGGCCGTGCGAATCGCGGCGGGGGATATCCCGGACTATCTGGGGGTCTGGGGGGGGCACTACGATGAGTGGATAGACCAGGGCATCGTGAGACCATTGTCCCAGGATCTCATCATGGAGCACATGCCCAACTGGATGCAAATCGTAGATTCCTACCTCGGAGACAGCAAGTGGAACAACACGGTTTTCGACGGCGTCAACTACAGGATACCGACGGTGTTTGGCGGGGCTACGACCGGGATGGTGATGGGTATCCGCGGGGACTGGCTGAGAGCTGTCGGCTACGAACCCGAGCCGGTTCCGGGAAAGGACTTCTTTAGGGGCCCGGACAGCCTCGAAGAGATCGAGGACCTTTTCCTCAAGTTCCGGAACGACGACCCTGACGGCAATGGGAAGAAGGACACCTACGCCTACATGATCTGGAAGAACAGCCCAAACCTCGGCGATGAGGCCTTCCCGAATGTGTTCGGCTCCTTCGGTGTCCGGATGAAGACCTGGGACGTGAAGGACGGCGAGGGCTACTATTCGATGGTGGACCCGAACTATCGGGAGGCGCTCAAGTACATCAACTCGTGGTGGGAAATGGAGATCATCCACCCGGATACGGTTGCCTTCGTGCGCCCCGACATTCTCCGCGCGATGGCCAACGACGAGTTCGGCGCTTGGTCTGACTGGGATGGGTGGCACGCGACTCGTACCGGCGGACCTTGGGGAGCGTACTTCGAGAACTATCCTGACGCCGATATTGCGGTCGTTATCACCCCAGAGGGACCGACCGGAGGAAGAGGAGGCTATTTTCGCCCTGCGGCCGCTTCGAGATTGGCTTTCGGCAAAGATGCCAGCGATGAAGTCGTCATCAAGGTCATGCAGATGCTCGAAGACATCAACCTGGACATAGACCAGTTCGCCAGGGCCCACTTCGGCGGAGATGAGGGCGAGACCTGGGAGGTGAACCCAGACGGCTACCGGATCGGGATTCCCGGCACCGGCGTCCTTAAGGACCCCGCCACAGCTACCCAGCTAGGAGTTCGCATATTCACGTTTGGTGCGCAGATTGTTCCGCCAATTGACAAAGCCTACTTCGCTCCGGAGCGACACGCTCTCATGAGCTACCTGCAGGAGCATCAGACCGCTTCTCCGGGTACAGGCATCAGGCCCGCGTGGACGGACGACGAGCGTGCGCTGGTCGCCAACGTGGGTACCGTGGAGCAGGAGTTCGGCTGGAAGGCGATCACGGGACGGATCGATATCGACGCCGAGTGGGACAGCTACGTGCAAGCGATGATGGACGCTGGACTCGACACGCTCCTGGCGGCGGTGGCCAAGCAGGGCATGTAACTCTGCTTCATGCCGTCAGAACCCAGATGGAGCCCGCCGCAAAGGCGGGCTCCATCTGCTTCGGCGATGCCTGGATCTCTGCAGAAGACATCAAAGATTGATATTAGCAATTTCCATACGGAGGCTTTGGTATGAATGTTCCCAATATCATGTTTCTTCATGTGGATCAGATGGACCCCAATGCTATCGCTGCATATGGGCAGAATCGGGATGTGTATACGCCATGTATGGATCGATTGGTGAAACAAGGGCATTCATTCATGAAGTCATATGCAACAAGCCCGTTGTGCGCGCCCGCGCGTACGAGTTGGTTTACCGGCAGAATGCCTTTGGAGCACGGCTGTATTCGCAACAATTTTTGCGCATCCCCTGATATACCTGACCTGGGTCAGTGGCTGTCGAGTCAAGGTGGGTACGAGTGCTTCCTCATCGGGAAATGGCATGTCAACGGACGGCCACAAGAAAAGAGCTTCAAAGTACTCTCCCAGCCAGAAGCGCCACTTGCGTCAGACATGTTCTTGGGCGATTCGTACCAAGCTCGATCAGCCGTGTCGTTCCTGCAAAACCATACGGGCTCCAAACCGTTCTTCTTGACTATTGGTTTGCTGAATCCTCACGATTGCCAGGGCTATAGCCTCAGAAGTGGTCTGATCCTCTTGGCTGAAAGAATCAGAGACCAATTGCCGGAATTGCCCAAGAATTTCAATTTTGATTATAGGCACAATCCCGTCGCAGGTGACCAAAAGGCGGGCATCGGAACCATGCATGACTGGTACGATGAGTGGGCTCTGCAGGATTGGCAGTACTATCGCTATGAGTACCATCGAATGGTGGAGATGGTCGACTCGGAAATCGGCCGCATATTGGATGCACTGCAAAGCTCGCCATTTGCTGAAAACACCCTGGTTATTTTTGCCGCAGATCATGGAGAAGGTGCGACCCACCATGCGACGATCACCAAGGGACTTCTGTATGATGAGTCATGGCGAGTGCCAGCAATTGCCGTTTGGCCAGGTCACATCCAGGGAAACGTTCAAGATCAAGGCCACCTTGTGTCAGGCGTTGATCTTCCTGCAACCATTTGTGACTATGCTGAAGTGCCAATGTTGCCCAAGATGACCGTTGGGAAGAGTCTGCGTCCTGTAATGGAAAACAGGAGCACCGGGTGGAGGGACTATGTCGTTGGCGAAACCCTGAATTTCGAGCGAGGTACAGCCATCCGGGATGCGCGCTACAAAACGACATTTTTCTTGGATGGAGCAGTGCGAGTATTCGACATGGATCGGGATCCGGGGGAGACAGAAGATGTCTCGGCGCAAGACATTGGAAAAGACGTCACGGAGAACCATTGGAAGTGCTTGCGAGACTACGTTAGCCAGATAGAACCATATCATGGACGGACGATAGCGTTCCGCAAAAGCGCATATAATAAATGTACTGCTGAAGAAAGAGAGCAAGAGGCATCACAGCTTGCAGACTATCTTCAATGGTACGCAAACATAGCATCGGGGGAGGCGGAGTATGCGCAAACATAAGCGGACTTCATATCCGATTGGCGATTTGTTTCGTGAATATCTCAGCAGCTTTTCGCCAGTCGCGCCTTTCGTGGGTGAGGCACATCAAGAAGCATGTCACAGTTATCGAGTATTGGGCTTGGAAGGCGGGCAGGTGCCGACCGTCAAGGCATCAGGGCATCTGGTTATTTTCAGTGAAAAGGCGACCGCAGGAAAGCGATTTGGCGTTTCATATAGAAGGCAGCCGGGAGATATGGCCGCGATTCAGGCTACCCTGACCGTGTCAGATGAGCCCTTGAAAGGACTGATGCATTGGCATGTGGAAGCCACCTTCTCCCCCGTGCATCCGGAGTTGTTTGCTTGCAGCAAAACACGCGAAACCGGTCATGTCACAGACGACACCATTGTCATTCGACAGGGAGAAAGGGAAACCACCTGCGAACACGCAAATTGTGTGCATACCCAATGGACTCTGCCGGATGTGTTTTCTGAAGTCAAAGCGAGCGGAAAGGCTTTCGAGTTCGATCTGCTTCAGAATGCGCACGTGTTCAAACCCAATCAGGTACTGACTTATGAGGGGGAGTCGGAGGTCTCGGTCAAAGAAGGTAGGAGAGTGTCATGGGAGCATTATCTCCATTTGGGATATGGAACCTTGCCCACAAGCTATTTGGTTGACTCGAGTGGTGCGGTTCAGATCGTGACAGGCGGGGTCAATACATTGGCGTTGATGGCGATGGATCGAAGACGGCATGCCCGATACTGAACAGAATCTCGAACCTTCCTCCCCGCAGTGTGTTTTAGACGACCCGCAGCGGCCCATCTACCATTTCCTGCCGCCGGCCAACTGGATGAACGACCCGAACGGGGCGATCTACTGGAAAGGACGCTATCATCTCTTCTACCAGCATAACCCGTACGACGCGGCGCAAGACACAATCCACTGGGGACATGCGGTCTCCGAGGATCTCGTGCATTGGCGGCACTTGCCGATTGCCCTGGCGCCTACGCCGGGCGGTCCCGACCGTGACGGGTGTTACTCGGGGGCGGCGGTAGATCATGACGGCATACCGACGCTCGTGTATCACGGCGTGCCGGACGGCATCTGCCTCGCCACAAGTCGCGACGACCTGCGGACATGGGAGAAGTCTCCCGAGAACCCTGTCATCGGTCAGCCGAGCCCCGGCGATCCGTGGTCACCGCATGCCTGCGGCGTGTGGAGGGAAGGTGACACCTGGTACCTGCTCTCGGGATGCGGCGTCGGTGCGGCACGCAAGGCGCTGGGGGTTTCTCGGGACGTCTGCTTCTTGTTCCGCTCCAAGGACCTGGTGCACTGGGAGTATATGCATCTGCTCTACGAGCCGGGCGAGGAGAGCGACTGCGCCTGTCCCGATTTCTTTCCGCTCGGCGACGACAAGCACATGCTGTTGTTCACGAGTCACCGACGCGGCGCCCAGTACTATCTCGGAACCTATGCGAATCACCGCTTCACCATTGAGCAACACGGCCGTATGCAGCATTCGATATGGCAGCATAGAGATTACATGCACTGCGGGGATTTGATCTGCCCCATTTCCTGGCGCGCCCCGGACGGAAGACGGATGATGATCGCCTGGATCACCGAGGGCCGGCCGGAGGCCGTGCAGCGGGCGGCCGGTTGGGCGGGTATCATGTCCCTGCCGCGGGTGCTTTCGTTGGGTGACGACGGTGTGCTTCGCATCGAGCCGCTGCCCGAACTGCACCGGTTGCGATCGAATCACCGGCGTCTTCGAGACATACCGGGCGGATCGGGACGGCGGACTTCTCTGATGCGCCCCGACGAGATGCGGCTTCTCGAAGGTGTGCGGGGGGACTGCCTGGAGATCAGCGCGGTGATCGATCCCGGCAGCGCGACCGATGTGGGCATGGCCTTTCGCCGGTCCGCGGACGGCAATCGGCAGACCTTGGTGCATTACAGCCGCGACCGACGTCACCTGGCCATTAACCTGGAACGGTCTCATGCACCCGGTGTCAAAGCGGATCTCCACGCCGAGGTCGCGCCGCTCGATCTCCCGCCGGAGCGGCCCTTGGAATTGCGCGTCTTTCTCGATCGCTCGGTGATCGAAGTCTTCGCCAATGGTCGGCAATGCCTGACCAAACGGATCTACCCCGATCCGCAGGACCTGGACGCGGCCTTCTACTGCTGGGGCGGAACAGCCACGCTGCGAGTGCTGGACGTCTGGGATTTGACGCCTCCCGCATAGAAGATGCATCCGATTCCACGAACCTCGGACGTATTACTACAGCCAACAGACCGAACATCCTCCCGTGTGCGGTGTGGCGACCTGGCGCATTCTCATCCTGATGGTGGCTGGCCATGCACCACATCCAAGCCGATCACAACGATCCCCCGTTGCCTCACCGAAATATCCACTCGAAAAGAAAGTGATGCCTCACCCAACCATCCACTCAAGAGCAGGTGGCGGTAAAGGGGGTGGGGGCCGCGGGGGAGGGGGGTGCGAACCTGTGGACAGGTGGATTAGGTGCCGGTGCGACGGTGAGCTGAGACTATCCGGAAGGGAGGGGCAGCGGCGAACGCCGGGGGTGGCAGGCCGCCCAGTTGGTGGTCGTTCTGATGGGGTGCAGAGCGCTGCCGCTGGCCGACGAGTTTCGCAACGTCCAGGTCGCCGGGCTCCTTGATTATATGTCTGCCTCCGGCGGCGTGGTGCCTCATCCACGGGGGAGCCGCCAATCGCTGCCGGACCATCAGCCAGCTTGCGCCATCGGGGTGGCGCGTTCGGCGGCGAGGCGCAGCAACCGGCGCTGCAGGCGCACGATCTGATCGTTCAGCGCGATCGGGTCGATGGCAGCGAACTGTTCGTGCAGCCGCTGCTTGGTCGCTTCGGACACCTCGCTGCAGGCCAACACGCGTTCATAGGGAGTCTGCGGGCGCTCGTAGCGGCGTGTGACGCGCGCGCCGCAGCGGGTCTTCTCGGTGAGCTTCGCGCACGGGCGCATGAAGTTGACCACCACGCGCAGCCGATCATAGAGCTCGTTGAGCAGCTCGACCGCTTCGGCGGTATCGTATCGAGCGTAGCCGACGTGCTTGCGTACCACGTCGAAGTTCTTCTGCTCGGTGAAATTATTGTCGTTCTTGCGATACGCTCGCGAACGCGTGAACGTCAGATCATGCTGCTGGCAGTAGCGCAGCAGGTGATGGTTGATGAACTCCGAGCCGCCGTCGCTGTGGATGCCTTGCAGATCGAACGGCAGCCGCGCTCGGAGCACCAGGAGTTGCTGGAACACCCATTTCTGAGCTCGGTTCGGCACCGCACGCATCTCCGTCCACTGCGTCTGGCGGTCGGTGGCCAGCAGGGTGTAGGCGAACTCGCCGGCGGCGCTGCCGCCGTCGTGGCCGACCAGGTCCAGGCCCAAGGTGCCGACGGCCACGTCCTGCCACTCGCTGAAGGTTCGGATCGGGATCTGCAGCAGCAACGTCCCGGTGGGCTTGGTATGGCTGCGCCCGCGCGCGACGAGCTTGCGCTTCTCGGCGCGCAGCACTCGATCGATGGTCGCGGGGCTGATGCGCAGCAATTTCTCGCGCATCTCGGGCGTGAGCGCGATCCTGCGCCGGCTGCGCTCGTCCCAGCTCTCGTAGTTCGGCAGCCACAGACGCAGCGTGGCGGCCAGGCGCTTGCCGCACAGGTAGCCGAAGTGACGCCACAGCTTGGTCAGCACGGCGACGGTCTGCGCATCGTAGATCCGGCGTTTGTGCCGGCGTCGGCGGCGCTGCCCGACCACGATCTTGACCGGCCGCCCATCCTGGCGATCCCAGACCGTGGTACCCCAGCACCGTAGCAGCCAAGCCGCGTGATGGCGGGTGCAGCCGGTCAGCCCCATGTACTGCTCGATGATCTGACCCTTCTTCTTCCTCGACGCCTGCCGGTAGCGCTTGGCCATCTAGCTGGCAACCGCCTTCTGCTGCTCCATGGTGAGCCCCATCTCCCTTGACCTCCGCCGCCACCGTGGCGACGTCGTTCGAGTGGATCTTTCGATGAGGCATCAGCTTGCGTTCGAGTGGATCTTGGATGAGTCAATGCGGATCCTTGACAAAGCGGGACCTCCAGGTAAAATAGCCCGGGCGTCTACAGCGTTCATCGGTTCTAATTGGACCGACGCCGGTCATGGTGCGCACGGAGGTGAAACGACCCTTGAGCAAGAAGACGATCGAAACTGACGCCGACTCGACGTTACGCATATTGACGATCGGCGCGCATCCGGCCGATGTGTTTGACCAATGCGCGGGAACCCTGGCGCATCATGCCGCGCGCGGCGACTACATCGCCTGCCTGTCGTTGACGCACGGGGCGCGTGTACACGATGCGGTGATCAGCGACGGGATGCAACGCGCCGCGTCGATTCCCGAGGGGCCGGAGCTCCTCAAGCTCATCTCGGAACGGACCGACGTCAAGGCCGAGGAGATTCGGGCCGCGGGAAAGATCATCGGCTTTGAAGACATCTACTTCATGGGCCTCGATGACGATGTCCTGACGGTAACCAAGGAGGCGGTCTACGAGGTCTCGCGCATCATGCGGCAGACTAGACCGGATGTTATCCTGACACACTGGCCGCAGGAGAAGGATGGCTTGGCGAACCCGCACGCAGTTACGGGTCAGATTGTGCTGCATGCACTGCGCTTTGCGAACGCGGTCGATCCGGGTGATCGCAATCCTCCCGTTCGCGTTGCGCAGGTGTTCTACTTTGGCGCCGGTGCGACTGGCATTCCCAAGACCGTTTTCGACGTGAACCGCGAGTGCTATAACGACGTGTTCGTCGACATTACCGATGTGATCGAACAGAAGCTTGCAGCTTTGGAATGCCTGGTCAGCCAGGGCTACGCCGGCAAGTACGCTCGCAAACGCCTGGAAGTCACGGACGGAGCCTTCGGGGTCGGAGGCGGGTACGCTTACGCGGAAGGGTTTATCAGGTCCGGGGCCGAAACGCACTACCTATTGCCCGTGCCGGAACGTTCGCTGGAGACAGCCAGGTTGTCGGACCACGAAAAGATGGATCGGTATTCCTGGCGACTGCCTTTGGAGTAGTTATGCAGAGGAACAAATGGGAACGGCGCAGCGATTTCAGTCTCGAGGCCCTCTCGGATTTCCCGGACGACGCCATGACTGCGGAAGGCCCTATCTCTGCGGATCAGGTTAGTTCCATGATGGCCACCCTGGCCGGGTGTGGGGTCAGGCGCGTCAGCTGGTGCTACTACGGCGATGGTCGTGGGGGGCATATGGTGCGCGATACCAGCGTGAAAAGCGAGAAGCTGTGCAGCACCTATAACCTGCTGGGTAATCCTTTGGGCGTTGCAGCGGAGGCCG
Organism: Spirochaetia bacterium; assembly: GCA_963662775.1. GTDB lineage: Bacteria > Spirochaetota > Spirochaetia > SZUA-6 > Bin103 > CATQHW01. Next base: position 5,930,645 of record OY759747.1, on the reverse strand, counting down.
CACATGAAGAAGGTTTGAAGTTGCATGCCTGTTTCAAGCCCTATGAGACCGGCGCCGCGCATCTGTGCCCTGAGGGATCTGTCGAGGCGGCCATGGTGGGCAGGCTGAGCCATCTGGGAGGACGCTTGTCCTGGCTCGATCGCTTCGTGGTGGATAACCCGCATCTCCGCATCAAACGTCGTAGCGACGATCTGCGCCCGGACATCAGGACGGTTCCGATCTGTGGGCTCAAGCTGGTCAAGAAGGACGATGCCCCCACCCGGGTTAGTAAGCAACATCTGCAGATCTGGACAAGCGCCCTGAACAGTCGTTACCAGCGGCTGGATATCGACTTTGATGTCACCGAGAACGTGGAGCTTGCGAAAAAGGATGTCTACGATGTCAGCGATGAGTTGCTGACCAGGAAGGGCGATCCGGTACGGACGTTGACCCTTTCGGGATTTGAGTTGGACGATCCCTTTATCCTGGTCACGACCGACTTCACGGACGGGCCTCCCGATTTCGAGAACACTTCCATTGAGATGCTGGTGGCACTGGACGTCGATGGCCGGGAAGTCCTGGGCGTGTTTGCCAATGGAAGGGGCATCTGGGCGCCGGAAATGGCGGACTTTCGTGACTGGGGGCTGGTCTTCGATCATGGCTGGGGTAGCGAAAGGAAATATCTGGACATCAACAATCAAGATGGCCAAAGCGGCTTGGTCGCGTACACGCGCGGTCGCAACGAATATCTGCCCGGCGCACTGTGCGAGACCGAGCCGCAGGTGCGCGACTTCTGGCTCTCGTGCATTGAAGAGATGTTGGACGCGGGTGTGGATGGCATCGACTTTCGCGAGGAAAACCATAGCACGCACACCGATTATCCCGAGGACTACGGATTCAATCCGGCTGTGATGGAGGCGTGCGAACAGCGGGGAGGCGTCGACCTGGCGTCCATTGCGGAGGTCCGTGGCGATGCGTATACTGAGTTCTTGCGGCAGGCGAAGCAGATGATCGCTGCACGGGGCAAGCGCATGCGAATCAACTTTCAGGTGGACTGGTATCGACCGGATCCAGCGGCCACCCGGCGGCTGGCCTATCCCGCGAACCTGAACTTCGAGTGGCTGAGTTGGATCGAAGAGGGATTATGCGACGAGGGGATCATTCGTTTCTACCATCTGCCCTTCGACTGCATCTTCAACGATGAAGTTACGCAGGAGGTGATTGCCGCATGCGAGCGGCACAACATTCCCCTTGCGGTCAACCGATACGTCAGGAGACTCGAGCCAGAAACCCTTATGGATGAATACCGTTCAGTGCGGGATGACGGTCGTTTCAGCGGTTTCATCCTGTACGAAACACGACATTTCGTGGGAATCCATCGCGATGGGAGCTGTGCCATCACCAAGGATGGAGTCGATCGCCTGAAGGATCTGTAGCAAAGGCACGAATAGGGATAGCTTCTAGGCGGCCTGAGTCGTTCAGAGATGAGACTCTACAACGAGGTCGGCCCGCGCTCGTCGCTTGTCGGTCGCACGCCGGCCGAAGCGTACCGAGATGGGTCTTCAGGAATTCGTGTGGAGAGAGCCGGTCACCGGGTGACGCCGGCGGGATAGAGATCAAGGCCGCCGAGATGAAAGTAGATGGCGTTGCGGAATCGCTTGCGGTTGCGGAACCCGCGCGCGGAGTACTTGACCTTCTGAATGCCGGCGTTGATCGACTCGGCCCGCGCGTTGGTGACCTTGGTCACGACGGCGGTCACGATCCCCTCCAGGTGGCGCTTGATCATCCGCGCCACCTTCTTGACCGGCTCCAGTCGGCAGCGGATCGCCGAGCGGTACCACGCCTCCCATGCCTTGCGCGCCCCGTCGCGGGTGCGGTACTCCCAAAGCGTCATCGCATGTTCCTTGTAGCCCCACGCGCGGGCAGTCTGCAGCGCGCTTGAGCGCAGCTCGGCGAATTGCTCCCAGCGCTCCTCATCCATGTTCTCGGGGTTGGTCAGCCACCGATAGCGGCTGCCCTTCAGCCGCTGATCATCCTCGGCGGCCAGCCGACGGTGCTCGGCGCGCCGCACCCGGTCAACGGCGTCTCCCAAGTGTCCGGCAACGTGGAACTTGTCGAAGGCGATCTTCTTCTGCGCCTCCACCACGTACTGGGTGCTCACGCTGATGTACGGTTCCCACATGTCCATGGCGACCGTCTGGATACGCGCTAGCTGCTCGCCGTCAAACTGGTTGTAGAACTCCGCCAACGCCTTCTTGCCGCGCCCGTCGGCCACGTGCAGCACATGACCGTCCAGATCGTTGACCACCGTCACGTACTCATGGCGTTTCTGGAACGACGTCTCGTCCACGCCGATGCGCTGCGGCGCCTGCACCTCGCGACGCTCCAACCCGCGCTGCACCGCGCGCTGCATGATGCCGTCCACTTCGTCCCAGCTCAGCCCCATCTGCTGCGCCACCGCCGAGATGGCCGCCTCCTGCAGCCAGTCGATCACCAGCGCCTCGAACAGCGCCGTGAACCGCGAGCGGCCCTCGCTCCAGGGCACCGCGATCTGCTTGACCTGGTGATGCTCGCACTGCACCCGCGGCACCTCGGCCGCCACGATCGTGCGGTACTGGCAGGTGTCCAGATGCCGCCAGCGCCGCTGACGGGTGTCGTAACGCCGCGCCGGCTGGCTGCACTCCGGGCAGCCCAGCGATTCGCCGTCGTGCTCCACGTGCACGACCACCTCGCCCTGCTGAAGGTTCAGCTCCACCTCAGCAACTCGCCAGGGCGTCTCGATGCCCAGAATCCTCGCGTACAGGTCCTTGTCACGCATGGCTCCAGCGTAGCCTTGCTGCCTCAGGCGCCGCGACCTCCGGCCCCCTCATCCACACGAAACCCGGAAGACCCTCCGAGATGTCGGGGCGGAACTCGAAAAGGAGGTGGCGTGACCGACATGGACATCAGGCGGCGCGAGCGGGTTAAGAGGGTATGCGGGGCCGATGTGGCGCACGAGAGGTGGAACTTATCCACAGTTTCCGGAGGCTCTTTCGCCCCGCACTCGCACCCCCTTTTGCCGCCGCCTGTTTCTCACGAAGGAGGGGTAGGTTGAAAGGCAACGGGTTGCGCCTTAGCCTACCCCTTGCGCTGGCCAAAGGACTGGGACCACTTCAGAGCGAAGAGGCAGGATGAATCCATGAGCGTAAGTGGACGCAATCAGACGGAGTACGACGTGATCGTGGCCGGCGCGGGACCGACCGGGATCTGCGCCGCCATCGCGGCAGCGAGGATGGGAGCACGTACGCTGCTCCTGGAGCGTTTTCCGTTTCCCGGCGGCGAGGCGGTGACGGCGCTCAACCTACACGGCTGGCACGACAACAGCGAACGGCACATCATCCGCGGCATCCCCTGGGAGATCATTCTCCGCTTGAAGGAAATGAACGCGGCGGCGGAGTGCCGGTACAGCGACCCGAGGAACCCGGATCGACCACTACTCGTGGCGCGTGATGTCAGCATCGACCGGGAGGCGTTCATCTACGTGGTACTGAACATGCTCGAGGCGGAACATGTCGACATGCTGTTTCACTCGTTTGTCGGTAGCGTGGAGATGAATGGCAACGCCGTGTGCGGACTCGCCGTGACCAACAAGGCCGGGACCGAGCAGGTGCGGGGCAAAATCATCGTCGACGCCACCGGCGACGCCGATGTGGCGGCACGCGCCGGGGCATCCTATGAGAAAGGACGCGATCTCGACGGGACCATGCAACCGGTCAGCATGATGTCGACCTTTGGCGGCGTGGACATCGAGCGCACTGTGGAGCATTTCAACTGCCGCAGAGCGGAAGTGATCGAGAACGATTCCTCAACGGTCTCAAGGTTCATGCACTTCTCCGTGCCCCTGGACGAATGGTCCGAAGACATCAAGCGCTGCTTTCCTGAGATCGCGCCCTTCTCTCGGTTCACGGGCAACGCGTTTCACAAGGGTTTAGTGAACGGAACGACCCAGGCTCATGTCGCCCATATCGACGCGACAGACCCCGACGACCTCTCGCGCGCCGAGGTCCTGGGGCGGAGAATCGCGTTCCGGTTGGCCACATTCTTACGCGAAAGGGTGCTTGGCTTCGAGGATTGCTTCCTGCTGCGCACCTCACCGCACGTGGGCGTTCGCGAGACACGGCGCGTACACGGCGACTACTGCCTCACGTATGACGATGTGATCTCCGCCAGACGATTCGATGATGTCGTCGTCCTCGGGGGGTTCTTTGTCGACATTCACAACTACACGGGCACCTCACAGAACATCAAGCCCAAGGGAGGCGTTTTCATCAAGGACCAGGGCTATTATGACATCCCGTATCGCTGCTTCCTCCCGCGGGGCATCGAGAACCTCCTGGTCGCCGGCCGAAGCCTGTCGGCGACTCACGAGGCACATGCATCGGCGCGCGTGATGGGAACGTGCATGGGAATGGGACACGCCGTCGGCGCGGCGGCCGCGATGGCAGTCCAGGACGGTATGACGCCGCGGCAGCTTGACGCGCGGAAACTGCAGCAAGAACTGCTCGACCAGGGCGCATACCTGGGAGCACGCGAAGTCGTTCCCGCGTAGAACGACCCGACAGTCATCTGGCCCCGCTGCGGCCTCGAGTCTGGACGCGAGTCGGTGCACAAGCTGGATCGAGGAGAATCAATGTAAGCGTCCGCCGAACCCCACCTTACGAAGGCCGAAATAGCGAGACATCGTCCCTGTCAGGAGGGACGAGATGAATGAAAGGCACGGGCGGGAGTATTGGAGCCGGCAGGTCGCGGAGTGGCGGGGCAGCGGGCTGTCGAAGAAGGCGTACTGCGAGCGGCACGGCGTGGCGTATTGGTCGCTGTGCCGCTGGGCGGGCAAGGTGTCGCAGCCGCAAGCGCCGCAGGGTGAGCAGTTGGTGGAACTGGGCCCGATGGCCGGCATCGACGGGGGTGTCGAGCAGCGAGCGGCCATGGAGTTGGTGGTCGGCGATCGGTACGTGCTGAGGCTGTAGCGGTCGGTACGCGCTGCCCATCTGCGCGAGGTGCTGGCGGCACTGGAGGACGTAAGGTGATCCGGCTGGAGCTGGGCGCGGCGCGGATCTTCGTGCGGCCTGGGGCCACCGACCTGCGCAAGCAGATCAACGGGCTGGTATTGCTGGTGCAGGAGCAGATGCAGCTCAGTCCGTTCGAGGCGGCGCTGTTCGTGTTCTGCAACGCGCAGCGGCGGGTACTGAAGGCGCCAACTATCGCTCCCAGCACCTGGCGCTGATCTGCGCCAAGCTCGGCGTCGCCCTCATCCACTCCCGGCCCCATCAGCCACAGGGCCGAGGCAAGATCGAGCGCTTCTTCCGCACCGTGCGCGGCCAGTTGCTCAGCTGCCTCACGAGCGCCGACGCCGCCAGTCTCGACGCGCTCAACCGCCGCCTGTGGGCCTACCTCGAAGGCGAATACCACCAGAATCCCCATCGCGGCCTCGACGGCGACACCCCGCTGCAGCGATGGGCGGCCGTCGGCGGCGAGGTCCGCTACCTCGATGCCTCTCTCGACCTGGACGACCTGTTTCTGGCAGAGGCCCGGCGCCGCGTCATGAACGACCGCACCCTCAGCCTCAACGGCCGCCTCTACGAGGTCGACCCGCTGCTGGTCGGCCAGACCGTCACCGTCCGCTACGACCCCGCCGCGCCGCCCACCCGCCCGCTGCAGATCCTCCACAACGGCGCCGATGCCGGACAGGCCACCACTCTGGACGCCTACGCCAACGCCTCGGTCAAGCGTTCCCGGCCTTCCCGGCACATCGAGCCCGACACCCCCGCCGCCCAGCCGCCGCCGTCGCCGCTGACCTTGCGCGATCTGCACCGCCGCCAGCAGGACGACTGATGTATCTGCGCCACTTCGCCTTCACCCGTTACCCGTTCGAGACCAACCTCCACGCCGACGAGCTGTTCGCCTCCGCCTCCCGCCGCGAAGCCGAGGCGCGCCTGAAGCATCTGCTCGAACTGCGCGGCATCGGCCTGCTCACCGGCGAGGTCGGCTGCGGCAAGACCACCGTTTGCCGCCACGTCACCTCGACGCTGCATCCCGGCCTGTTCCGCGTGTTCTACGTCTCGCTGTCCACTGGCAACGTCCTGGACATGTACAAGTCCATCGCTTGGGAACTCGGCCTGCCGGGCGAACGCTCGCGCGCCACCGCCTACCGCGCCATCAGAGCCGAGATCACCCGCCTCGTCCAGGAAGCCAGGCTGCTGCCCGTGCTCGTCGTGGACGAGGCGCAGTTCCTGCGCAACGACGTGCTCGATGACTTGAGGCTGTTGACCAACTACACGATGGACTCCGAGCACCGCCTGTGCCTGTTGTTGGTCGGTCTGACCGAACTGCGCCGCCGGCTGTCGATGGCCGTGCACGAGTCGCTGAACCAGCGCCTGGTCGTCCGCCACCACATCGGCGGCCTGCAGCGCGAGGAGCTCGACGCCTACCTGACCCATCGACTCCGTCTGGCCGGCTGCGAGCTGCCGCTGTTCGAGCCGCCCGCGGCCGAGGCGTTGTTCCAGGCCTCCCGCGGGCTGCCGCGCCAAGTCAACCGCATCGCCCACTACGCGCTCTCAGCGGCCGCCCTCGATGACGCCCGCACCGTCGATGCCGATCACCTGCAGCGCGCCGTCGACGAACTGCGCCCCTGACGATGGCGGGAGCACCGCTGCGCGTGCTGCGAGCCGCGCAGATCCCCGAGCCCAGCGCCGAGGCGCACCCCTGGCTCGTCGAGCCGTTGTGGAGCGCCGGCGCCGTCGGCATCATCGGCGGCGCCCCCAAGACCGGCAAGACCTGGCTCGCGCTCGAACTGGCCGTCGCCGTCGGCTCCGGCGCCCGCTGCTTGGGCCGCTTCGCCGTGGGGCGCCCGGGCACGGTGCTGGTGTTCGCCGCCGAGGATGCCCCCCATCACCTCAAGCACCGCATCCAGGGCCTGGCCGCCGCTCGCGGCGCCGACTTCGACGCCCTCGACGTGCACCTGATCGTCGAGGCCTCCCTGCGCCTGGACCGCCAGCAGGACCTGCAGCGCCTGCGGCTCACCGTCGCCGCCCATCGCCCTGCGCTGCTGATCCTCGATCCGTTCGTCCGTCTGCAGCGCGCCGACGAGAACGACGCCCGCCAGGTCGCCGCCATCCTGTCGGAGCTGCGCGACCTCTCCCGCGCCGCCGGCGCCGCCGTGGCTCTCGTGCACCACGTGCGCAAGAACGGCGCCCAGCACCCCGGCCAGGCGCTGCGCGGCTCAGGCGACTTCTGGGCCTGGGGCGATTCCAACCTCTACCTGGCGCGCACCCGCACCGACGCCCTGATGCTCACCGTCGAGCACCGCTGCGCCCCGGCCCCGCCTCCCATCTCCCTCAAGCTGGCCGCAGACCCCTCCGCCGACGGCCCTCACCTGCAGGTGCTCTCAGGACCGCCCGCGCCGCCGCCGCTGGCAGATCGCATCCTCGCCCACCTGCGCCACGACCGACCCACCGCGCATCGCTGCCTGCGCGCCGCTCTGCGCGTCCGCGACCAGACCCTCAGCGTCGCCCTGCGCTCCCTCGAAGCCCAAGGCCGTCTGTCACGCTCCTCTCACGGTTGGCGGCTGTCTGCTCCAGCCTAGCCGGTTTCCCGTTTCCCGTTCCTTAACGGCGGAAACCGGAAACACCCACCGCCGCCTGCTCGTCGCCCGACAACTCATCCCTGCCGTCCCGCGCTCATTCACCACGACGACGGTACCTGAGAAACTCCCATACCCCTGCTGGCGAAACATCCCGGGAATCCCATGACGAATCTATGCGGGATCCAACAACACCTCCGAGAAGCTCGACGTGATCCCGCCGCAGGTACAGGTGATCCGCACGGTGCGGCCCAAGTACGCCTGCCATCACTGCGAGGGCTCCGGCGACGAAGGGCATCCGGCGGTACGGATAGCGCCGCCGCCGCCGGCGCTGATCCCGAAGGGGCTGGCCTCAGAGGGGCTGCTGGCGTTCATCGCCACGGCGAAGTTCTGCGACGCGCTGCCGCTGTACCGACAGGAGCGGCAGTTCGCGCGCCTCGACGTCGAGCTGTCGCGGCGCACGATGTCCGACTGGATGATCGCCGCGGCCGGCGCCTGCAAGCCGCTGCTGGAGGCGTTGCTGGACAAGCTGCGCTGCGGACCGACGCTGCAGATCGACGAGACCACCGTGCAGGTGCTCAAGGAGCAGGGCCGCGCCAACACCGATCTCAGCTACGTGTGGGTGGCGCGCGGCGGCCTGCCTGATGAGCCGGTGGTGGTGTACCGCTATGAACCCAGCCGCGCCGCGCGGGTGGCCTTCCAGATCATCGGCGACTACCAGGGCTACGTGCAGACCGACGGGTACGACGGCTACGCGCGTCCGTGTGCGCAGCCCGGCATCGTGCACGTGGGCTGTTGGGCGCACGTGCGGCGAGCGTTCAAAGAGGCAGCCGACGCGCTGGGCAAGGTATCGAGCCGGGCCGGAGCGGCGCTGCAAGCGCTGGGGTTCATCGCCAAGCTGTACCGCGCCGAGTCGCAGCTAGCCAAGCACAGCGACGAAGACCCCGAGGGGTTCGTGGCCGCGCGGCGCGCACAGGTGCAGCCGGTGCTCGACACGTTGCACGGCTGGCTGCAGGACAAACGCGATCAGGTGCTGCCGGGCTCGGCGCTCGGCAAGGCGGTCGCCTTCGCGCTGGGCGAGTGGCCGAAGCTGATCCGGTATCTCGAACACCCGCAGCTCACGCCGGACAACAACGCCTGCGAGCAGGCGATCCGGCCGTTCGTGGTGGGACGCAAGAACTGGCTGTTCTCTGGAAGCCCGCGCGGAGCCGAGGCGAGCGCAATCCTGTACAGCCTGATCGAAACCGCCAAGGCCAACCGGCGCGAGCCGTACTGGTACCTGCGCGAGCTGTTCGAGAAGCTGCCCCACGCGCGCACCCGCGCTGACTACCTCACACTCCTGCCCACTGCTCGTCCACCGCCGCCGGCTTCATAGAGGCTGGTTTCGCCGGTCGCTTACGAATCAATGACCACCGCATACCGTTGGAATTGTGTGAGTGCGGAGGTGACATGGTTGCCTCGCGACAGGGCACAGCTCGTCTCCTTCCGGGAAAAACTCTTTATCCTGGGTGGCTGGAGCCAGGACGCGGGCGAGAGGCCCGATCTCTCAAAATATACCCTTTTTAGTCGGGATTTGGGCGTTCCGGGCCAAAGCCGTGATAATACATCCGGTATCCCCGGCCCACCTCTATCACGTTCGGGGTAAGGACGCGCTTGGCGTCGAGCGGACCATCCGAGTCGACCGCGATTTCGGCATCCTTGATCCACCTGATACCGGGATTCGCCATCTGATAATGGACAGCTCTGGTCATTTTGTCGCTGGCCATCGCTCCTTACCTCCTCAGCATCCATGGACAGCCATCAAAAGTTATATCTGTCTCGAAATTGAGCGTCTATGGGCTGTTTCGGCTTGCAATGCGTCATGCGATTATTCATCATGTGATCGAAGTCCTTTATTGCACTTGCTATGTCTCGACGCGTCTTTCTAATCAGAAGGTTCCTCCGGCTTTGTCTGGAATCGCAGCAACACGCTCTCTCCGCCGCCGAGGGTCAGGCTGCACACAGCATCGGGTGCTTCGAGCGGTTTCCACGCGGCTGCGTGCGCGAAAAAGCGTGACCCCTGCAGGGGAATCTTCTCAGTCAGGGCGCGTACGTTGGGGCACTCTTGCGTCCAGTTCTTCAAGCGTAAACCTTACGCTGACAATCGAATGTCTCTCTGAACCAGGCCGGTATTTGATGTAGGTGGTCGCCACAAATGTGCCGTCCGGGAGCAACTCGATGGCTGGATATGAAGCGTCTGCCCCGGCGTGACTCCGAAGGAGTTGCGCTCTATATTGACCCTCACGGCCCATGACTATGTCGTCGTATGTTCCAATCCAGGCTACAAAGTCGCCAATTTCGGGACATCCTGGGGCGGTGTTGCGCATGACTACGACCAGCCGGCCGTCATGCGCACGCTGGTGCTTCGGCCTGTCTCCGGTGAGGCCGAATGGAAGCTGCACCGGCTTTGACCAGCTAGCTCCCTCGTCGTCTGAGGTCATGAATAGACCCCGACGGGTTGTCTCCCATCGCCCGGCCTTGTTCCCTAGCAGGCACAGCAGCTGCTTGCGGTCGGGCGACCGGATGAGCTCGGGGTTGACGGGGATATTGGCAGGGTTATCCAGCACGGTGTCCCACGGGCGGCTCCAAGTAGAGCCGCCGTCCGAAGACACGCTCTGAACAATGCGGTTTCCTTTATGGCCCGCCGGTGTTAGAGGCTTATGCGGGTCCACCGCCGTGCGAATATTGGCCATACCGAGGAGGCGTGATCCGCCGTGAATAGGCTCGATCGAGCAGAATGGCATGCCGCTTTCGAGCCCGTTGGACTCCATCGGTGCCCACGTCTCGCCGTCGTCTTCTGAAAAGGACTGGTGCATGGTATTCTCCGGCGGTGGGTTTTTTCCTCGGGGGCCCCAGCCTCCGGCAGAGACAAACAGCCGTGCACTGCCAACCGGATCCACGAGTCGATAGATGGTCGGACAGTTCCGTACACTGCTCCAGTTCTCAGGAACCGGCAGAAGCTCGCTCCACGTGAGACCGCCGTCGGTGCTCCTCTTCATTGGGCCACACCAGCCGCCATGCTCGTAGGTCCAGACGGCAAGCATTGTCTTGTTATCCGGAAACAACACCGTGGTAGGGTGGGCGTGATAGAGCTCCTTTGTTCCACGGGCTATGAACACGTGCCGTTCTGTCTCCCTCGAAATATCAATAAGTGGAATTGGTAAGCTCATTCCAGTTTCCTCCCTCACCTAAATGATAGGAACCACGAAAGTTAATCTGGAACCGATGCGTAGCGCCCCTGGTTGGGTGGACACTTGCAGTAGCCGTAATCATGCGGCGACCGCAAGCGTCTGGGCAGCCTGCTCGGCCACGTGGCGTGGCGTGCGGTACCCGTGGCTGTCGAGGATCCAGCAGTCGTTGCACGTCTGCGTGAAATCCAGGAGGGCCTGACGCAGTTCCTCGATCGTCTCCAACGTCCTGACCCAGAGCAGGTTCTCCCTCTGGATACGGATGAACCGCTCGGCGCAGCCGTTGCCGTTGCCCTCCGGCTCGCGGGCTCGCGGATGAACGCTGGCGAGCTCGATCCCGAAGAACTTCAGTTCCCGCTGGATGTCATCGGACATGTAGGCTGAACCGTGGTCGTGGCGGACCTGAAGACCATCTGCGACCCTGGTGGTCATAGGCCATGAGCCTCCGCGAGGTCTTCTGTGGCTCGAACGCAAGCCTCCAAACCATCGTCAGCGTGGCGTTGCGGGAGCCGCATCCCCTTGGTGCGTCGCGTCCGGTGTCGCACTGTCGCATAGGTGGACTCAATCGGATTGGCGGTGCGGATGTGCCCCACTGCGCGGGCGGGAAGTCATAGAAACTGAACAACGACGCCTCGTCCTTGCGCATACACCGCACGGCCCTTAGGCTACTTCTGCTCCCAGGCGGTGCAGAAATGCCGGTAGGCCTCGAGGGCTTTCTCCCGCGATGGGGCCTACCACATGTCATGGATCGTCGCCTTTCATGGATCGTCGCCTTGGCCTTACTCTGCGCCGCCTTGGGCATCTTGTCCAGCACGTTGCCTGACTTGTGGAACCAACAGGTCTGTTCCTCACAGCCGGGATAGACCTCCCGCAGCGCAGCCCAGAACCCCAGAGCTCCGTCGGCGGTCGATTTATCGGATGCTTGCCGAGTTCGGGCTGGCGGACCATGCTCGTCTTCTCAGACCGCCACTGGGGAGGCCCCGTGCTCACCGACAAGCAATTCCAGCACTACCGGACCTTCGGTTTCGTCGTCCTGCGCGACCTGTTCACGCCAAAGGAGGTGGAGACCCTGCGCGTCGAGTACGAAGAGGAGCTCGACCGCGTCTACGAGCACGCGCCGTTCACGGGCGAGCAGCGCTACTGGACGACGATGCTCCACCCGCGCACGCCGCTGTACTCGAGCCTCCTGGAGGACGAGCGCTTCTGCAGCGTGGCCGAGCAGCTCTACGGCGACGACGTGATCGGCATCGGCACCGACGCCAACCGCTACGTGGGCGACACGCGCTGGCATCCCGACCACGGCCCCGATCCCGAGGAGGACTGCTACGGGGTGAAGTTCGCGTTCTACCTGGACCCGGTGGACGCCGACACGGGCGCCCTGCGGGTGATCCCCGGGTCGCACAACCGCGGCTTCCACGACCAGATCCGCGGCTCGCTCGAGTCGCTGGAGCTGGGGGTGGCCGGCGTGCCCGCCCACGTGTGCGCCTCCGACCCCGGCGACGTGGTCGCCTTCGACATGCGCTGCTGGCACGCCAGCCACGGCGGCGCCGACGGCCGCCGGATGTCCACCTGCGTCTATTACAACAATCCGCGCGGTGCGGTGGAGGAGGCGGCTACCCGCAAGCGCGCCGAACAGGCGCGGAAGACGCCGACCCAGTACGGACGCGAAGGGCAGCCGATGTACCCGGCGGAGTGGCTGGCCAACCCCGGCGGCAGCCCGAAGCGGCAGCGCTGGCTGAACCGCATGGCGGAGCTCGGCTACTTCGACCTGCCGGTGGGGAGCGCGGCATGAAGCGGTACCGCGTCGGCATCATCGGCCTGGGCCGCATGGGCAGCACCATCGACGACGAGGGACACAGCAGGCAGCCGTATTCGATCGCCGCTTCCTGCCGCGCCAGCGACCGCCTGGAGGTGGCGACTGCCGCCGACCTGCGGCCCGAGCGGCGGGAGGCATTCCGCGAGCGCTGGGGAGTCCAGGCGGTGTACGAAGACTACCGGCAGATGGTCGCCGAGCAGCGCCCCGACTTGGTCGCGGTGTGCACCACTGCCTCGGGACTGCAGAAGCCGGCCAACGAGGCCCCGGATGCGAGCTTCCGCGGCGACTCGCACGCGGAGCTCACCATGGCACTCGCGGAGCTCGGCGTGCCGATGCTGTACATGGAAAAGGCGATGGTGAGCTCCCCACGCATGGCCGATGCCGCGCGCGACGCCTGCATGGCCGCCGGCACGCTGTTCAACACCGGCGTGCTGCGCCGCTTCGACAACCGCTACGACGCCGTGCGGCAGGCGATCGCCGACGGCGCGGTCGGGACCCCGCAGGCGGCGGTCCAGTACGCCAGGAGCAACCTCATGCACGGCCACGTGCACTCGATCGACACGTTGTCGTTCCTGCTCGGCGACCCGACCATCGAGGCGATCCGCGGCGAGCTGTTGCCGCGCGAGGCGGGCGGCGGACCGCGGCCGGTGGAGGGAGACCACATCCCCAGCGACCCGGATGCGACCTTTCAGCTCCGCTTCGCCGGCGGCGTGGAAGCGTGGTCGGTGCCGGCCGGCAACTGGGAGTTCGAGGTGTTCGGCAGCGAGGGGGTGATCCGCTCGGAGAACAACGGCGCCGGCATCACGTTGCGCACGGCGACCGGCCCCGGACGTCGCCCGGACCTGGCACCAGCTCCGATCGAGGTTCCCGAGGCGTGCAGCCCGGTGGTCGCCTGCCTGGAGGATCTCGTCGACGCGCACGAGTCAGGTCGGCCCACCCTCAGCCCGGTCGACCTGAGCGCCCGCATCGTCGACGCCTGCGTCGCCGTCGCCGACAGCCATCGCCGCGGCGGCGCCTGGGTGGATCTGCCCCTGGACGCACGCGACCTGTACATCTTCCACGTGTAGACCGGAACGATCAGCGCTGCTGCGTGGCGGTCAGCTCGGCGAAGCGGAAGCAATCGGTCACGTGGTCGTTGACCACGCCCACCGCCTGCAGGTGGGAGTACACGATGGTCGGACCCACGAAGCGGAAGCCCCGCGCCTTGAGGTCTCGGCTCACTTCTCGCGACAGCTCGGTCTCGGCCGGCATGTCGGCCTGATCGCGCCAGCCGCCGACCACCGGGTGGCCATCGACGTATCGCCAGAGATAGGCGCAAAAGCTCCCGAATTCCTCCTGAACGGCCAGGAAGGCACGCGCATTGTCGATCGATGACGCCACCTTCAGCCGGTTGCGCACGATCTCCGGGTTGCCGAGCAGCGCCTCACGCTCGTCGTCGCCGTAGCGGGCGACGCGGGCCGGATCGAAGCCCTGATACGCGTGCCGGTAGCCGGCCCGCTTGTGCAGGATGGTGCGCCAGCTCAGTCCCGCCTGCGCTCCTTCCAGGACCAGAAACTCGAACTGCGCCCGGTCGTCGTCCCGGATCGGCGTGCCCCACTCCCGGTCGTGGTACGCCTGCATCAGATCATCGCCCGCGCACCACGCGCAGCGGCGGCGCTCCGTCATGGCGCGGACGATACCACGGCCGTTGACAAGGTCCGGGTCCGCGGTGATTCTCATGAACTGCCATGCCGGCACCGGCACTGACCGCCGACGGCGCCGCGACCGCGCCTCCGCACCGGCCGCTCGACGAGGTGCGCCGCACGCTCCGCGTAAAGTGGTACCGCAGCCCCATCGACCCGGCGGTACTGCGCAAGCTCATGCAGCGCAGCGACCTCAAGGGACTGGCGCAGGTTCTGGGATCGCTGGGTCTGGTCGCGGCCAGCGGAGTGCTGACCTGGGTCCTGTTCGAGCGGCAGGTCTGGGTCGGCTTCGCCGCGGCTCTGTTCCTGCACTGCACCATGGCCGGCTTGTACGGCTCCGCCAACCACGAGCTGACCCACGGCACGGTGTTCCGCACGAAGTGGCTGGGCCGCCTGTTCCTGCGCGTGTTCGCCCTGCTCAACTGGTTCAACCCCTACGACTATGCGCTCAGCCACACCTACCACCACCGCTACACCCTGCACCCCATGGGCGACCGGGAGGAGGTGCTGCCGCACGCACCCGCATTCCGGGTCCTGTACGTCCTGCAACTGCTGACCGTCAACTTCACCGGCGGGCCGCACACCGGCGGGATGGTGCCCCTGATGCGCATGACCATCCGGACGGCGCTCGGCAGACCCCTGTCCCGCTATGCCGGCACGAACACCGGGAAGGACAAGCTGGAGTGGATGGCGGCCGTCTACGCCGGCCATCCGGAGGAGCGGCGCAAGTCCGTCCGCTGGGCGCGCGCGGTGCTGCTGTTCCACGGCGCCGTGCTGGCGGTCGCGATCGTCTTCGGGCTCTGGCTGCTGCCGGTGGTGATCAGCCTGGCGCCGTTCATCGCCAACTGGTGGCGCTACCTCACCCACCTGCCCATGCACTGCGGGCTGCGGACCAACGTCCCGGACTTCCGCAAGTGCACGCGCAGCATCAAGCTCGATCCGGTGAGCAGCCTGCTGTACTCGCACATGAACTGGCACTTGGAGCACCACATGTACGCCGGCGTGCCGTGCTACAACCTGCGCAAGCTCAGCAAGGTGATCGCCGCCGACCTGCCGGAACGCAAGTCGCTGGTGGGCGCATGGCGGGAGATGCGCGCCATCTGGCGGCGGCAGTTGACCGATCCCGACTACCAGTACGACGTGCCCCTGCCGCCGACCGCGAACCGGTTCGACGAGTCCGCGCCGGCGCGCCGCAAGCCCGCCCGAACGAACGGCAAGGGCGAGGAGCTCGGCGCATCGATCGGCGACCTGGCGCCCGCCGTGATCGGCGACTGACTCCGGGCGGGCCGGGACTCAGAGGATGAAGCCCAGGGCGTACAGATGGAACGGATACCAGGCCAGCGTGATCGCGACGATGGTGTAGTGCACGCGCCCGAGCCCGGTCCACCACTTCTTGCGCCATGATCGCCACGCTAGGTACAGGACGTACACCGTCGCTGCGGCGGTGAGGTACGGGATGTAGAACAGCGGCAGGAGCCATGGGGGGTACACGCAGTTCCGCACCACCTCGTCCGCCAGCCATCGCAACTGGCCCGGTCCCACCCAGTCCATCCGGCCCGATGAGTGGAGCTCGAGAAACAACAGCCGGCTGACCACGTCCGGCAACCCGACCATCAACAGGGCGAATATCACGTCGAGCGACGCCCGCACCCACCACCAGAAGCCCACGCTGAGTGCGATGACTGCGCCGGCCGTCAGCCTTGGGAAGCCCCTCGGTTCCGCCGCGCGCGATCGCGACCGGGCGCGGCGAACCAGGGCTGCCACCGGCCAGACGATCAGCGCCGAAAGGTGAAGCGCCAGGATCAGCAGCACTCCCAGCACCAGGGCCATGCGCGGCACGAGGTGGACGACCGTGGCGTCGGCCGTGCCCGTGGTGTCGGGCCGCAACAGAAGCTGGTGCCATCGGGCCGGGAAGCACGCAGAAAGGTCGGTACTTGACGCGTCCTGGAACGCTCCGGGCGGATCGTTTCCCCGTGGAGGCTCCTGCTGAGCCTGCGCCACCCAAGGGAGCAGGAACAGGGCCGCTCCGGCCAGCATTATCGTACTCATGAACCTGCGGCGACCGTTCACGTCGAAAGTTAGCTCGTATGAGCGTCCGACCGATCCCGCGAGCCGTGGAGAACCGGCGTTCACAGGAAGTAGCCCGAGACGAACAGATGGAACGGATACCAGGCGAGCGTGATCGCGACGATGCTGTAGTGCACGCGCCCGAGCCCGGTCCACCACCGCTTCCGCCATGAACGGATCGCCAGGTACAGGACGTACACCGTTGCGGCGGCGGTGAGGTACGGGATGTAGAACAGCGGCAGGACCCAGGAGTAGTACCCAAAACCGCGGGCCACCTCGTCGGTCAACCATCGAAACTCGTCGGGTGCGCGAAGAGCGTAGAACAGCGGCCGGCCCAGCCACGCCGGCAGCCCCATGGTCAACAACATGAAGAGGACTTCCTGCGCCGCTCGTACCGACCACCAGAACCCGACGCTGAGCGCAATGACAGCGGCGGCAACCATGCGCGCGTAACCGGGGCGCGGTACCGACGTGGCTGGGCCGGGACGGAAGCGGCGGACCATGGCTGACACTGGCCATACGACCAGTGCCGAGAGCTGGAGCACCATGACAAACAAGATTCCCAGAACGGCGGCCGGGCGTGGCACGGATTGCGTGGGTGTGTCGTCGTTTGTTCCCGTGCGGTCCCGACGCCACAGGATCGATGGCCCCCGGCCCATGGGCTGGTAGAGGAAGAGCGTTCGGAACTCGGAACTCATCCTGGCTACCGCCGACGAGCACGCCGGTGACGGATCCGTGCCTGGTGCGTTCAGGAACGCTCCTGTCAGCGCGCGTCCGCACGGCGTGTCCATTCCCACGCCATGACCGCCCGACGGGACGACGAATGAGTGACCGCGGCTCAGTGTTATGGCCGCCTGTTCGGCCCACCGCGGCGGGGTGGTCGGGTCGAGTTCTCCAGATAGCAGCAGGGTGGGAACGTCGCTGGTGACCGGGGTTCTGTCGGCGGTCTTGGAGGTCGGGGCATGCCACGCGGCGCACAGGGCGGGAATCAGGTCCGGCGTTGCGGGATCGACCAACCGAGGGTGTGCCGCACGATCCGCGAGGATCCCGGCGCTGTCGGAGAAGCGGCCTTCGGCACTGCACAACAGCGAGGCCCACGCCGCCGAGTTGCCGACCGGTCCTGGCTTCGTTGAAGGGTCCGGGTTGGCGAACTGGTGGGCGACATCGCTGTCTCCGTCGGCGATCCGATGCAGCAGGAACGGTACGTATGGAACCCACAACGTGCTGCGAAGCGACTCAAGGACCCGCCTCAGCATGAAGTGGCCGTCGACCTCGATCTCGAACGACTCCCCCAAGTCAAAGTCGTATTCCCATATGGTAAAAGGGCTTACATCATAGATCCGAACCACGTCCCAGAGGTCCTGCTCCAGTTCCGGATACCGTTGGGCGCAGTCGGGATCCGCTTCGCATCGGCGGAAGAGCGCCTGCAGCGCGAAGGCAGCGTTCGCATGACGGGACTCGGCGGCGTTCATCTGCGGCGGCCACACGCCGTCCAGAACCACGGCACGGACGTCCTCCGGGAAGTCGCGCATGACGGTGAGCGCCAGCAGGGTGCCGAAGGACGTGCCGTAGAGGTTGTAGGCTTCGTAGCCCATCGCTGCTGCCAAATCGGCCACGTCCGCTGCGACCGCGTCCAGGGAATAGGCACCCACGTCGATGCCCTGATCCGTCAGGGATCGCTTGCATGCCAGCAGCGCGTCCACTTCCCTCCGCAGCGCTTCGTCCGGTTGCAGGTCCAGATTGAGCAACTCCGATTTCTTGCGGTGGTTGTCCGGGCACTCCAGCGAGGGCTCCGAGTGGCCGGTGCCGCGCAGGTCCATGACGATGAGGGCTCGCTCCTCCCAGATGAACCGCGTGTCGTCGATGAGCCAGTACAGTCTTTGCAGGGGGCTCTCGCCCGGGCCGCCTGCAAAGTAGATCACCGGATCGGGATGAGGAGCGGGGACTGTGAAGCGCGCAGCCGCGCCACCGCAAGCCTGATCACGCTGCCGTCGGGTTTGGAGCGGTCTTCGGGCACCGAAACGTAGCCGCACTCGACGTGCACGCCACGTGGCCGGCCGACCCACTTCAGGCAGTCTGTCTCGACGAATTCGGTCTGAGTGGCGGGCCCGGCCGTGAGCGGCTCCTGCTGAGCCTGCGCCGCCCATGCCAGCAGAAGCACAGCCGCCCCGGCCGGCGCCGCCGCGTTCACGAGCCGACGGATCATGCGACCTGTTTTAGTGGCCGCGGGCGGCTGACGCGATTCCGCATTGCAGGAACGACCTGCAGGAACGACCTGCCGGAATGCCTCGCCACCGTTACCAGATGTTCTTTCTGGTTGCATTTGGTAGCACTATATGAAAAGATGCATCGCATATGGTACATCGCACGCACTGGATCTCGGCGATCGAGGGGAGTTGGCACGAGAAGTCGATCGTGTGGCTCTCCGGGGTGCGGCGCGCCGGCAAGACGTTTCTCTGCCAGTCCTTGCCGGACGTAGAGTACCTGGACTGCGAGCTGCCGAGCACCCGCAGGGCGCTGGAGGACCCCGAACGGTTCCTCCGCGACCTCGGCTCGCGGCGTGTGGTGCTGGACGAGGTGCACCGCTTGGCCAATCCCTCCGAGCTGTTGAAAATCGCGGCGGACTACTATCCGGGGACCCATATCGTTGCGACCGGGTCTTCCTCCCTGGGGGCTTCGCGGCGCTTCCGCGATACGCTCACCGACCGCAAACGCGATCTGTGGCTGACGCCGATGCTGATCCAGGACGAGCACGAGTTCGGCCGGCGAGGCCTGGACCACCGGTTCCGGTTCGGCGGGCTGCCGCCCTTCTATGGCGCGACCGAAGTGCCGGAGCGGGGATTCCAGGATTGGATCGACTCCTACTGGGCACGGGACATTCAGGAGCACTTCCGGCTGCAGCGGCGCTGGTCGTTTCTGCGTTTCGTGGAGATGCTGTTCGCAGCCAGTGGCGGGATGTTCGAAGCGACGGCGTACGCCGCCCGGTGCGAGGTCAGTCGGACGACGGTGACGAACTACCTTCAGGTGCTTGAGGACACGTCCGTCGTTCACGTCGTCCGCCCGTACAGCACGCGGCGCGCCACGGAGATCGTCGCGGCACCGAAGGTCTACGGTTTCGATTCGGGATTCGTCTGTTTCTTCAATGGCTGGGATGTGCTGCGCGACGAGGATCGCGGGGCGCTCTGGGAGCACTATGTGCTCAATGAGTACCTCGGCCGCACCCAGCGGCGACGCGTCACCTACTGGCGCGACAAGCGCGGTCATGAGGTCGACTTCATCATCTCAGCGCGCAGGGAGCCGCCGGTCGCAGTGGAGTGCAAGTGGAGCGCGGACGGACTCGACGTCCGCAACCTGCGCGCGTTCCGCACTCAGTACCCTGCGGGGGCCAACTACATCGTGACCGCCGACACCGAACGCTCCTACGTGCGCGATTATCGCGGGCTGAGCGTACGCTTCGTGAACCTGCCGGATCTCTTCCGGTACGTCTCCTAGACGGGTGCCGCTCGTGATGCGGCTTGTCTTCCGGCTGGAACGGGGCATGATTACGCCCACGGACGAGGAGGAACCGCCATGCCCACGATCCGCTTGGTCGACCATCACACCGTGTACGACAACCCGGTGCCGAACCTGCGCAGCCGTCACGCCTACTTCCCCGACGTGGTGGCGCTGCCGTCCGGAGAGCTGCTCGCCCTGTTCATGCTCGGTGAGGCGATGGAGGCCACGGACGGCACGACCATGGTGTCCCGCTCGGCCGACGGCGGCCGGACGTGGGAGTTGCAGGGGCCACTCCACGAGCGGCCGGCGAGCGGCGCCGGGGCCTACCACTCCGACTACCTCAAGGCGACCCTGCTGGCCGACGGCCGGCTGATCGCCGCCGGCTACAAGTTCCACCGCAGCGGCCGGGACGAGCCGGTGACCAACGCCGGCACCGACGGCGTGCGCGGCGGCGACAACCTGGTGTCGTTCTCTGACGACGACGGCAGGACGTGGTCGCCGCCCGCGGTGATCCCGCGCACCCGCCCCGAGCTGATCGAGCTGTCCGGGCCGGCCATCCAGGTCGCCGGCGGCGCCATCCTGGGCGCGGGCTCGATGTTCCCGTGCTGGGACGGGAGCAACCTGTCCGGCTGCGTGGGCGCGTTGCTACGCAGTGACGACGGCGGCGCGACCTGGGACGACCGGACCGACTTCTTCGTCGACCCCGCCGGCCGCTATGCGCCGTCCGAGCCGCGGTTGTGCGAACTGCCGGATCGCCGGATCGTCGCCCTGTCGTGGATCATGGACCACGTCGGCGGCACCAACCTGACCAACCACATCACGATCTCCCACGACGGCGGCTTCACCTGGTCCGCGCCCATCGACACCGGCGTGGAGGCGCAGGCCTCCAACCTGATCTCCTGGGACGGGGACCTGGTGCTCTCCGTCCACTCGCAGCGCGAGGGCAGCGACATCGGCGTCTACGCGCGGCTGGCCGACCTTGCGGGCGACCGCTGGCGCACGATCACGGAGTCCTGCCTGTGGGCGAACGCGCCGGCCATGCAGGTCGCGGCCTACGCGACCATGGCGGTCAACCTCAAGTTCGGGCAGCCGTCGCTGCTGCGCCTGTCGGAGACCGAGGTGCTGGCCACCCACTGGGCGGTCGAGGACGGGCAGGGCCGCATCCTGACGCACCGCCTGCACGTGGAGGCGTAGAGGGCCCTGATCGGTATGCGGCCGGAGCGGAGTCCTCTCCTCGGCTGGCCGGGATCCAGGTCGCTTCAGGCAAGCATCAACCGCTCACCCTTCGGTTCGGGTACCGGATCGCCGAACTCGCGCGCGGTGTCGATCCACAGCGTGATGGCTTCCTGGGCCTGCTTGAGCGCAGCTTCCTGTGTAGCGCCATGTGCCATACAGCCGGGCAACTCCGGCACCTCGGCTATAAAGGTGTTGTCTTCGTTGCTCCAGTAGAGAATGACCTCGTACTTGTACATCAGTCTTCCTCCTGCAGTTTGTGTTTCAGGATTGTGCGGCGGATCTGTCATACTTGGTAAGGTTTCGCATGACTGCCGTCCCTTTGGATGTTGATCCTTTCCGGGACACCCGGTTTTCTGAATAGATGATGACTTCCGCGAACCCGTTCGACGAAGCCCAGACGCAGAAGCTGGTTGCGCACGTCATCGAAGCGGATGCTGGCATCCGAGCGGCCCGCGAGAATCCTGCGAAGTACCGGATTGTCCCGCATGCTCGTGGCTCCAGCCCTAATCCCGCTCACAGGGTCCGCACTCGTCGGCACGGAGTCAATCTCGGCCAGCCGTCGCTGCTGCGCCTGTCGGAGACCGAGGTGCTGGCCACCCACTGGGCGGTCGAGGACGGGCAGGGCCGCATCCTGACGCACCGCCTGCACGTGGAGGCGTAGGGGGCCGCGATGCGGGCGGACTCGGCATTGCGCGAGCCCATCGAGCGCGCCATGGGCTACGTCGAGCGCTGGGCGGCGCCGCTGGTGGAGCTGGACGCGGCCGCCGCGGTCGCCCGCGGCGACGACCGGTACATCGCGGAGGACCTGACCCACAACGTCGGCCGCGCCCTCGATGCCCTGCTCAAGGGGCGGGAGGTGACCGGCCGCGTGGTCGACGGCAAGGTGCTCGGCGCGCTGCGCGGCGTCCTGTTCGCCACCCTGGACAACCCGACCGGTTTCCCCGCCGCCTGGTGCCGCCTG
Organism: Spirochaetia bacterium; assembly: GCA_963662775.1. Lineage (GTDB taxonomy): Bacteria > Spirochaetota > Spirochaetia > SZUA-6 > Bin103 > CATQHW01. The sequence continues at coordinate 5,908,564 of OY759747.1, read as the reverse complement.
GCCGACTTCTACCACGATGGCCAGCAGCCCGGCATGACCTGCTCTCCGCACAACCTGCGGGAGGCCGTGCAGGCGCTACTGGAGCTGTACCGCGCCGACGGCGACAGCGAGGCGCGGCGCAGGCTCGGCACGCTGCTCGACACCCTGCTGGCGATCACCGACGACGGCGGCCTGTACCGCACCGATCGGCTCGCGGCGGAGCCGCTCCTGTGCGGCGTGCTTCCGTTCGCCGACCACCGCCTGGTCGGCGCGTTCTACCAGTCGTGCACGCAGAACCGCGGCCGCCTGATCATGGCGCTGACCCAGGCGTACCGCGCGCTCGGCGACCCGCGCGCCCTGGAGCTGGCGCAGCGCTTCGTCCGCCTGGTCCGCGCGGAGGCGTTCGCCGAGGACGGCCACCTGACCCACTTCGCCGGCAACCACACCCACTCGATCACCGGGACCGTGCACGGGCTGGCCGACTGGGGACTGCTGGGCGGCGACCTCGACACCCTCGACCACGCCCGCCGCATCATGGAGGTGGGGTTGCCGCCGACCTGCTCCAGCTTCGGCTGGTCGATCGAGGGCGCGTGGCGGGAGGTCATCCCAGGCCGCGGCGAGATCAACAACACCGGCGACATGGTGCAGGCCGCGCTGATCCTGGGCCGCGCCGGCTGGCCCCGCTTCTTCGAGTCGGCCGAACGCATGATCCGCAGCCACGTGCTGCCGTCGCAGTGGCGGATCGGCCAGCCCTACCGCCAGCCGGCCGACGACCCGAAGAACCCGCCGCCGCGGGTGCCCGATGGCGAGGACGGCGGCTGGGGATGCCCGGCGGTGAACGACCGCTACGGCCGATCGCGCTTCGGCATCCTGGACATCACCCAGGGCGGCATCCAGTGCCTGTGGGCCGCGGTCCGCGAGGGCGTCGCCGAGGATGACCTCGGCATGGCCGTGAATCTGCTGTTCTCGAACCGGGTCCCGTCGCTGCAGGTGGACAGCAGCCTGCCGGAGTGGGGTCGCCTGCGCATCGCCGCGGGGCGGACTGACCGGGAGCCGGGCACGCTCCGAATCCGCCGGCCGAGCTGGCTGGACGCCGGCCGGCTGGTCGTGCGGCGCGAGGGCGTGCCGGAGCCGCATCGGCTGACCGACTACTGGCTGACCGACCACTGGCTGATCGTCCCGACGGCCGGCCCCGCCACGGTCGAGATCACGTTCCCGGTCCCGCGCCGCAGCCGCACCGAGTGGGTCGATCACCGGCCGTACCACGTCGTCTGGGAGGGCGACCAGGTGGTGGCCATGGATCCGAAGGGGGAGTGCGCGCCGATGTATCCGAGCGTCGCCGAGCTGGACCGCCGGACGGCAGGCCCGTAAGCCGGCGTACACCCGGACACCGGACACCGGCGGCGGTGCTAATATGCGCCGCGATCCGGGAAAGCAAGATGACGAGCGAACCGCAGGAGGCGCTGATCGAGGCGGAGGACATCACCAGGGTGTTCCGCGTCGGCGCCGAGGAGGTGAACGCGCTCAGGGGCGTGTCGATCTCGATCCGGGCCGGGTGCTTCCTGCTGCTTCGCGGCCGCTCCGGCTCCGGCAAGACCACGCTGCTCAACCTGTTGGGCGGACTCGACCGGCCCACCAGCGGCACCGTGAAGATGAACGGCCGCGACCTTCAGGGCATGAGTGGCGGGCAGCGCAACCGCTGGCGGCGCGATACGGCGGCGTTCGTGTTCCAGGCGCTGGCCCTGCTGCCGGGGCTCACCGCGCTGGAGAACGTCGACCTGCCGCTGCGCATCGCCGGGGTGGATCCCCGTACCGCCGCCCGCCGCGCGCGCGAGCAGCTCGAACGGGTGGGCCTGGGACCGCGCGCCCATCACCGCGTGTTCGAGCTGTCCGGCGGCGAGCAGCAGCGCGTCGCCGTGGCCCGCGCCCTGGTCAAGCAACCGACGGTGCTGTTCGCCGACGAACCGACCGGCGAGCTCGACCAGGGATCCGGCGCCACCGTGCTGCAGCTCCTCCGTTCGGCGGTAGAAGAGCGGCGCATGACCGCCGTGGTCACGAGCCACGATCACCTGGCGACCGGCTACGCCGACCTGGTGTACGCGATGGCGGACGGAGTGCTGCACCGGGTCGAACCGTCCAGGGAGGGCTCGGCATGAGGTTCGGCACGGAACGCACACGACGCCTCATCCTGCCGGCGATCCGCACGGCGCTCGCGGCGTTCGCCATTGCGGTACTCGTCGTGCTCGCAGGGTGCGGCGGGCCGGCCGACGACCTTGAGCTGCCCGCCGAGCTGTCGGAGCTCGGCGCCCGCACCTCGGCACCTACGTACCCGGTGGAGCGGCGTGACCTGGCGGTCGAGATCGAGCGGGTGGCGCGCGTGCAGTCGGTGCGACTGCAGGAGCTGTACTTCCAGGAGGGCGGCCGGCTGGCGGAGCTCAACGTCGGCACCGGCGACCAGGTGACGCAGGGGCAGATCCTGGCGCGAGTCGCCAGCGGCCCGCTTCAGCACAGCCTGCGCCTTGCCGAGATCGACCTGGAGATCGACCGTCTGCGTGCCTCCTCGCAGAGTCCGGGCTCCTCCAGCGTCGACCGGCAGATCCGGCAGCTCGAGCTGACCAAGCGCGAGGCGGCGGTCGACTTCCTGCGGCGCCGCGTGGAAGCGCACACCATCCGCGCCCCCTACCACGGCGTGATCACGCGGGTGAACCCGGTGGTGGACGAGATCGTCGAGGGCTACCGCACCATCATCGAGATCGCCGACCCCTCGGAGCTGGAGCTGCAGATGGACGTCAGCGTGGACCAGTTCGACCGGATGGAGGTCGGGCAGTCGGCGCAGGTCGAGATCAGCAAGGGCACCTGGGCACCGGGCACGGTGTCGCGGCTCACCAGCCGCACCTCGGGCCGCGATGCCGCCCTGCGGCGCGAGGAGTACGTCGTGCACCTGCGGCTGGACCAGGCCGACGCGGTGTCATTCCGCATGGGCGCCCGCCACGCGGCCCGCGTGCTGGTCGACTTCCGCCCGGACACGCTGCTGATTCCCATCTCGACCCTGCGCGATTTCCAGGGCCGGACCTACGTACGCGTCCTGGAAGGGGTGGGGCGGCGCGAGGTGGACGTCAAGGTGGGTGTCCGCACCGATACGCGGGTGGAGATCCTGGAGGGCCTGGAGTCCGGACAGACCGTCATCGGCAAGTGAGGGTGCATTTCCCCGTGTGGCGACGGCGCCAAGCACAGGTGAGGGTGTTTTGATCCTGCAGTCGGCCAGGGCCGGCCGTTACGCGCTTGCCCTCTTCTGGATCACCCTGAAGCGGATCGGCAAGAACTGGCGGCTGGTGACGCCGCTGTTGCTCGGACTGGTCCTTGCAGCCGCGTTCGTGGCCGCGGTGCCGATCTACTCCGCGGCAAGCCTGCAGCGCAGCTTCATCCAGCACTGGCGCGAGCAGGACAGCTTTCGCGCCCCATTCGCGGTGATCCCGTCACACCGCAATGCGCGCCGCAAGCTGGCGGTGGAGCCCGGGCGGATCGCCGAGCTGGAACGCTACCTGGGACAGGCACTGCAGGCGGCAGCGGGCCAGCCGCCGCAGAGCGTCTCATCCTACAAGACGTTCGGGGTCGACTTCCTGCTGTTGTCCGCGGATGCCGAGCCCGGCGGCCGCGTCACGCGCGCGGAGCTCGGCGTGATGAGCAACCTGCAGGAGCACGCCGACCTGGTCGACGGCCGCTGGTTCGGCGATCGCTCCGATGGGGTGGTCGAGGTGGTGGTCGGCGGGCGCACCCTGGACGAGCTGGAGCTGCTGGTGGGGTCGCGCTACTGGTGGGCGTATTCGCTGAGAGAGGACGAGGAGCTCGACGCCGCGGCCGGCATCGAGTTGCGCACGCTGCAGGGGCAGCGCTTCGCCGTGGTCCCGATCGAGGTGGTAGGCTTGGTGCGGCCGCGGCCGGGCCTGACCTCCCGCGAGTGGATCTATCCCCTGCTGCCGGACCGGCTGTTCATCCGCACGGAGCCGTTCGAGCGCATGCAGCAGGCCGGCCTGCGCGTCGATCGGGCCGACTGGCAGTGGGTGTTCGACGACCGGCTGGTGCAGGTGGCCGACGTGGGCCGCCTGATCGCGCACCTGGAAGCGATCGAGGTGCGCATGGCCGAGATCATCCCCGGCACCGAGTTCTGGCTGTCGCCGCTGGAGTTCTTTCGCGGCTTCAAGCGGATCCTGGACCAGGTGTCGCTGTTCCTGCTCTCCCTGGCGGCGCCCACGCTCGCCATGATCGTCGCCTACGTGATGCTGATGGCGGCCCTCAGCGTCGAGCAACGCATCGCGGAGGTCGCAACGCTGCACAGCCGCGGCGCCGGGCGGCTGCAGGTGCTGGCCAGCTTCGCGCTGGAGTGGGCGGTGCTGGCCGGCGTGGCGGCGCTGATCGGGCCGCACGTGGGGCTGATCGCCGCGCGTACCGTGGGCTCGACCGAGGGATTCCTGGGCTTCGCGGCGATCGCGGGCGCCGGCGCCGATGCCGGCCCGGGCCTGCCGCTCGCCGTCACCCGGCAGTCCCGCTGGTTCGCGGCGCTGGCGAGCGTTCTGGCGGTGGCCGCCGCGGTGGGCCCTGCCGCCGCCGGCGGGCGGCTGTCGGTGGTCACCCTCAGGCAGCTCCGCGCGCGCGGCATGCGCCGCTCCTTCTGGCACCGCTACTTCATCGACGTGATCGTGCTGGGTGTCGGCTTCTACGGCTACTCCAGCCTCCGCTGGCAGTCGATCCGCCTGGCTCCGGACGCCACCGTCGAGGCGGATCCGCTGCTGTTCGTGGTCCCGGTGCTCTTTTTCCTGGGCTTCGGACTGCTGCTGTTGAGGCTGTTTCCGCTGGCGATGGCGGCGCTCAGCCGCCTGACCGCGGTCGTGCGCGGCGTGGTGTGGCAGCTCAGCTTCCGCCGGCTGGCGCGCAACACCGGGCCGTTCGTCTCGGTCGTGGTCCTGCTGATCGTCACCGTGGCGATGGGCATCTACAACGGCTCGGCCGCGCGCACGCTGCAGCTCAACATCGCCGACCGGATCCGCTACCTGGTGGGCGCGGAGGTGGTGGTGATCGAGTCGTGGGTCCCGCCGGACCCCGACAACCCGGAACCTCCGCGGCGGCGCGAGGATCCGCGGCCGGTCGCGGCGAGCGAGCCGCCCTGGGTGGTGCGGGCCCAGATCCCCGGCGTGGAGGCGATGGCACGCGTGCTCTACCGCCGGGTGGAAGGGAGCAGGGGATCGAGGCAGCTCGGTGCATTCAACCTGATGGCCCTGGCCCCGGAGGAATTCGTGCGCGCCGCGTGGCGGCGGGACGACCTGCTGCCGTACCCGTTCACGGACTACCTGGTGGCGCTGGCCCGGCACCGGGAGGGGGTGCTCATCAGCCGGTGGCTTGCCGGCCGCTACGACCTGGGACCGGGGGACGCCTTCACGATCGAATACCAGAACCAGCCGATCGAGGTGTACGTCGTGGGCGTGATCTCTTACTGGCCGGCGCTCGATCCGTCCGACCGCGCGTTCGCGGTGGCCAACCTCGCGCACGTGCAGGACTTCACGGTGCTGGAACCGTACGAGAGCTGGTACTCGCTGAACGAGGCGGAGATGACCTCCGCGGACGGACTCACCGGCGTGGACCTCCTGGTCGAGGAGCTCTCCTCGATCGGCGTGATCGCGGAGCGGGTGCTGGACGCGCGGCACCAGCTCGCCGAGCTGCAGAGCGAGCCTTATCGCCGCGGCTTCTTCGGCGTGCTGTCGCTGGGCTTCGTCGCGGCGGCGGCCGTGACCGTGCTGGCGCTGCTGGTCTCCACCATCTCCTCGACACGGGAACAGTCGGTGCAGATCGCCGCCCTGCGCGCCAACGGCCTGTCGGCGGTGCAGACCACCGGCGTGCTGGCGGTGGAGCGCCTGTTGACCGTCGGCGTGGGCGTGGGGCTCGGCGTGGCCGGCGCGCGCATCGCGTCGCTGCTGTTCCTGCCGCTCCTGCGTGACCGAGCCGCGGAGGTGTCGACCGTGCCGCCGTATTTGGTGGTCACCGACGTGGCCGACCTCACCGTGCTGCTGCTGGTGGTCGCCGCCGCGCTGGCGGCCGCGGTGGTGGCGGTGGCCATGTTCATCGGCCGTCGACAGGTGGCCGGCGCCGTCCGCCTGGGAGAGGAGCCGTGAGCGAGGCGAGCGACTCCAGGGCCATCCGCTGTGCCGGCCTGATCAAGATCTACAAGATCGAGGACATCGAGGTGGTCGCCCTGCAGGGGCTGGACCTGGAGGTGGAACGCGGCGAGCTGATGGGTATCATCGGCCCGAGCGGCAGCGGCAAGACCACCCTGATGAGCGTGCTGGGCGGGTTGGACACGCCGTCGGCCGGGCGGGCGTGGGTGTCCGGCATCGACTTGGTGGCGCTCAACGACCGGCAGCGGCTTCGTTACCGGCGCCGGGACGTCGGCTTCGTCTGGCAGAACACCGCGCGCAACCTGATCCCGTACCTGACCGCCGTGGAGAACGTCGAGCTGGCCATGATGGTGGCCGGCCGCTTCGACCGCCCGCGCGCGCTGGAGTTGCTGCGCCTGGTCGGACTGGGCCATCGCACCCGACACCTGCCGCAAGCCATGTCCACGGGTGAGCAGCAGCGCGTGGCGGTCGCCATCGCCCTGGCCAACCAGCCGCAGGTGCTGCTGGCCGATGAGCCGACCGGATCGCTGGACGACGAGAACGCCGCCCTCCTGCTGGCCCTGTTCGACACCGTGCGCCGCGAGCTCGGCGTGACCGTCGTGATCGTCACTCACGACACCAACGTGGCCGGGTCGCTGGACCGCTACGTGGCGATCCGCGACGGCAAGACCGCCACCGAGTCGGTGCGGCTCTCCGACGCGCGGCCGGCCGTCCGGGAGGCGTCGGAGGACGGCACGGAGGGAGGCCCGGACACGGACGCGGCGACTGATGCCGCCACGCCGGACGCCGATGGGCCGAGCCACGACCACTTCGTGCTGCTCGATTCGGCCGGCCGCATGCAGGTCCCGGAGGAGTTGCGCGACCGGTACGGCATCGGCGGACGGGTGCGCATGGTGGAGGAAGACGGCCGCCTGGTGATCGAGCCGCCCGGTCGCAGGTTGCCCGAACCTCCCGGAAAGGGTACAACATCCGCTTGAACGACATTCCTACCGGAGGTTCCGCAATGCTAGGACGATACTCTGGAGGCAGAAACCCATCGTTTCTCCTCATCGCGGCGACCGCGCTGCTGCTGACGCCGCTCGCGGCATCCGCCGACGGCTTCGCACAGATCTACGAGCTGAGCGCCTGGGAGGCGGAGTCCGGGCGGCTGACCCTGTCCGAGTCGCCGATGACTCAGGCGATGGTCGGCGCCGGTGACCTGCCACCGCTCGCCGAGCGCATCCCGGCCGAACCGGTCGTGATCGTGCCGACCGAGGAGGTAGGCAGCTACGGCGGCACGATGAACTTCCTCACCGACGGCGGCAGCGGCTGGACGGACAACTGGTTCCTGTACGAGTTCCCGGCGGTGCTGACTCCGGACCTCGCACAGATCGTGCCCAACACGCTGGCCGGCTGGGAGGCGAGCGACGACGCGAGCACCTGGACCCTCTACCTGCGCGAGGGCATCCGCTGGAGCGACGGCGCGCCGCACACCGCCGACGACTGGCTGTTCTACTGGAACGACATGGCCCTCAACAAGGACATGTTCGCCAGCGGCATGTCCTTCGTGGAAGGCGCCGAGGCGCCGGGCGAGATGCGCAAGATCGACGACTACACCATTCAGGTATCCTTCGACGCGCCGCGCGGCACGCTCATCGAGCAGATGACCTTCCTGCGGCCCACGCCCTACCTGCCCGCGCACTACCTGAAGCAGTTCCACCCCACCTACACCGACATGAGCGAGATCGAGAAGGAGATCGCCGCGCGTGGTGTGGAGACCTGGACCGACGTGATGAACCAGGAGTGGAAGCAGGAGAGCCTGTCGGTGAACCGGCCGTACCTGACGTCCTGGGTGCCGGCCAACTCCTACAAGGACCCGATCTTCACCCTGAAGCGCAACCCCTACTACTTCAAGGTGGACTCGGTCGGCAATCAGCTTCCGTACATCGACCAGATCGACATGGAGAGCATCCAGGGCGCCGGCGAGGCGTTCTTCCTCAAGTCCATCTCCGGCGACGTCGACTGGTTCATCGCCGGCGCATTCGGCGGCCTGGACAGTCTGCCGCTGGCCGTGCAGAAGGGCATCGAGAACGACTTCCGCATCATCGAGCCGATCCCGAACTGCGCCAACTCGGTGGGCACGACCTGGTTCAACCTGTTCCACCCCGACCCCGGGATGCGCGAGGTGCTCCGCAACAAGGACTTCCGCCTGGGGCTGTCCCACTCGGTCAACCGCGACGAGGTCAACCAGCTCCTGTTCAAGGGCGCGGGAACGGTCGCCAACCCGACCTTCGTGTTCGGGCCTCCCTACCACGGCGAGCGCTTCGCGCAGGTGGGCCTGGAGTACGACGTGGAGCTGGCCAACAGCCTGCTCGATAGGGCGGGCCTGGACAAGCGCGACTCCGACGGCTTCCGCCTGCGTCCGGACGGCGAACGGATGCGCATCCTGCTCTCCATCCCGAACAAGTGGTCGCTCCTGGCCAGCGAGGCGGCGGAGCTGTACGACGGCTACTGGGAGGCGGTCGGCGTCGAGGTGCAGCCCACCGTCGTCGAGTGGGGGACCTTCTGGTCACAGCTCGACAACAGCGAGCACGACGTGGCCATTCACGCCAACTGCATGGGCGGCCGGATCGTCAATCCGCTGTTCCGGGCCGACTTCGGCGCCGTCCAGCGCTGGCGCTTCGCTCAGGAGTGGTACAACTGGATCGCCAGCGGCGGAGCCGAGGGCGAGGAGCCGCCGGAGGCGTTCAAGCGCTACCGGGCGATTCGCGACCAGGCGGTGCAGGAGCCGGATGAGGCCACGCGCATCGCGGCCGTGCAGGAGATGATAGGGATCCTCTACGACGAGCTGTTCGTCACCTTCGGCACGGTGGTGCCGCCGAACCTGCGCGGCTACCAGATCGCCACGAACCGCCTGCGCAACGTGCCGAATCCGCAGCAGTCGACCGGCATCTTCAACATTCCGGCGCAGTTCTACCTGCGCATGTAGCCGCCGGATTCACGGATAGGCGAGAAGGAGGGGCGCGCGCCCCTCCTTCGCTTTCTTACGGCGGATGCTGCCATTCATCGCCCGCCGCACGGCGCTCATGGTGCCGGTGCTGCTGGCGGTCTCGCTCCTCAGCTTCATCATCATCGAGTTGCCGCCCGGCGACTACTTCAGCTACTACATCGAGCGGCTCTACGCCCAGGGCGAGGTGGTCGACGAGGCCCTGGTCGAGTCGTTGCGCACGCAGTACGGCGTCGATGGGCCGCTCGTCGTCCAGTACCTGAAGTGGCTGAGCAAGATCGTGCGCGGCGACCTGGGCCGCTCGCTCTCAGGCGAGCTCGTGATCGTGATCGTGCGCGAGCGCCTGCCCTGGAGTATCCTGATCACGGCGGTCTCGTTCGTGTTCGTGCACGTGGTCGGCATCCCCATCGGTGTGCTGTCGGCCACGAAGCAATACTCGATCCGCGATTACGTCGCGACCTTCATCGGCTTCATCGGCCTGGCGGTGCCCAACTTCCTGCTGGCGCTGGTGATGGTGTGGGCGTGGTTCGCCTGGACCGGCCAGGTGCAGATCGGCCTGTTCTCGCGCGAGTACGCGATGGCGTCATGGAGTCCGGCGAAAATCTGGGACCTGCTCAAGCACCTGATCATCCCCGCCGTCGTGATCGGCACGGCCGGCACCGCCGGCACCATCCGCAGCATCCGTGCCAACCTCCTGGACGAGCTGCAGAAGACCTACGTCACGGTGGCGCGCGCCAAGGGGCTTTCGGAGACGCGGGTGCTCTATAAGTACCCGTTCCGGATCGCGGTCAACCCGTGGGCCAGCACCATCGGCTGGCTGCTGCCCAGCCTGGTGAGCGGCGAGGTGCTGGTGTCCCTGGTGCTCGGCTTTCCGACCCTGGGGCCGATCCTGCTGGAGGCGTTGCTGGCGCAGGACCTGTTCCTGGCCTCCAGCATCATCATGATCCTGAGCACCCTGACCGTGATCGGCACGCTGGTGTCGGACATCGTCCTGGCGTGGGTGGACCCGCGCATCCGGCAATCGGTATGAGGCAATCGGTATGAGGCAGTCGGTATGAGGCAGTCCGTATGAGTGGCGCAGCCCGTCCCGCCGCGGCCGTTGCCGGAGCCGCAGACGAGCAGGTCTCGGTCGCATCGCAGTGGCAGCTCATGCGCTGGCGCTTCACCCGCCACCGGGGCGCGGTGGTCGCGCTGGTGGTGCTGGGCGTGATGTACCTGGTGGCGGCATTCGCGGATTTCGTGGGGCCCTACGATCCGCGAAGCCACGACGCCGCCTTCGTCTACGCGCCGCCGACCGGCATCCACTTCGTCGACGAGGAGGGGCGCTTCCGCCTGCGCCCGTTCGTCTATCCCTACCGCTCCGAGCTGATCCTGGCGGAGTTCCGGACCGTATACTCGGAGGATCGCAGCCGCCGCGTGCCGATCCGGCTGTTCGCCCGCGGCGACCCGTACGTGCTGTGGGGCCTGTTCGAGACCGATCTGCACCTGTTCGGGCTCGATGATCCGGAGGCGCGCATCTTCCTGTTCGGCACCGACCGGCTGGGCCGCGACCTGCTCACCCGCATCCTGATCGGCAGCCGCGTCTCCCTGACCATCGGCCTGGTCGGCATCGCCGTGACCTTCGTGCTCGGCATCATCATCGGCGGCGTCTCCGGCTACTTCGGCGGCGCGGTCGACCTGGTCATCCAGCGGGTGATCGAGTTCGTGCAGTCGCTGCCGACGCTGCCGCTGTGGATGGGGTTGAGCGCGGCGCTGCCCAAGTGGTGGTCGATGACGATGCGCTATTTCGCCATCGTCGTGATCCTGTCGCTGATCGACTGGACCGGCCTGGCGCGGGTCGTGCGGGGCAAGTTCATGGCGCTCAAGGAGGAGGACTACGTGGCCGCGGCGCGCCTCAACGGCGCCAGCCGCAAGCGGATCATCTTCCGGCATCTGCTGCCGGGATTTCTCAGCCACATCATCGCGTCGCTGACGCTGTCGATTCCGGCCATGATCCTGGGAGAGAGCGCGCTGAGCTTCATCGGCCTGGGTCTGCAGGCGCCGGCCATAAGCTGGGGCGTGCTGCTGGCGGATGCGCAGAAGACCCACGTGCTGGCGCTCTCGCCGTGGCTCCTGATCCCGGGGCTGTTCATCATCGTCGTGGTGCTGGCGTTCAACTTCGTCGGGGACGGCGTGCGCGACGCGGCCGACCCGTACGCGCACGTATGAGCGCTCCGGCGATGAATGGCGGACAGGATCGGGGAACCGGCGAGCGGCTGCTCGGCGTGAGCGAGCTGCGCACCCACTTCGACTCCCGCGAAGGGACGGTGCGGGCCGTGGACGGGGTGAGCTTCGAGCTGCACCGCGGGGAGACTCTGGGCATCGCCGGTGAGAGCGGTTGCGGCAAGAGCGTGACCGCGCAGTCGATCATGCGGATCGTTCCCCGCAACGGCCGCATCGTCTCCGGCAGCATCGTGCTGCATCGTCCCGGCGGTCCGGTCGAGCTGACCGGGCTGGCGGCCGGAGGGCGGGAGATCCGGGCCATCCGCGGCGCCGAGATTTCGCTGATCTTCCAGGAACCGATGGCCGCCTTCAGCCCGGTGTACACCATCGGCAACCAGATCACGGAGGTGATCCGCCTGCACCAGCGCTGCTCGGCGAGCGAGGCGCGTCAGCGTGCCGTGGACATGCTGCAGCAGGTCGGCATGCCGAAGCCCGGGCAGACCATCGACGCCTATCCGTGGGCGGTCTCCGGCGGCATGCGGCAGCGCGCGATGATCGCCATGGCGCTGGCCTGCCGGCCCAGCCTGCTGATCGCCGACGAGCCGACCACGGCGGTGGACGTCACCATTCAGGCGCAGGTGCTGGAGCTGATGAAGGCGCTGCAGGAGCAACTGCGGATGGGGCTGATCATCATCACCCACGACCTGGCCGTGATCGCCGAGCTGTGCGACAGGGTGATGGTGATGTACTTGGGGCGCGACGTGGAGTCGGGGCCGGTGGAGCAGGTGTTCCAGGCGCCGAAGCACCCGTACACCGTGGCCCTGCTGAACTCGGTGCCGGTGCTCGGCGAGGGCCACGACCAGCGGATCGTGGCGATCGGCGGCAGCGTGCCGTCGCCCTTGGCGGCGCCGCCGGGATGCCCGTTCCATCCCCGCTGCACGTACGCCATCGCGGGAGTGTGCGACGGCGTGAATCCGCAGGCCCGCCCGGTCGGGCCGGAGCACCTGGTGAGCTGCTACCTGTATGAGTGAGCGAAGCGAGAGCCGCGGCGCTGCCCCGTCTCCGGCCGAGCGCCTTCATGCCAAGCCCATCCTGGAGGTGCGCGACCTGGTCAAGCGCTTCCCGATCACGCGTGGTGTGATGCGCCGCCACGTCGGCGACGTGCGGGCCGTGGACGGGATCAGCTTCTCCATTCAGCCGGGCGAGGTGCTGGCGCTGGTGGGGGAGAGCGGCTGCGGCAAGACCACCACCGGCCGCTGCGTGCTGCGCGCGATCGATCCGACGGCCGGCAGCATCGTCTACCGGTTCGATGGGGAGGGGCCGCTGGACGTCACCACGCTGAACGAGCGGGAGCTCAAGTCGTTCTGGCGGCGGGCCGGCATGGTGTTCCAGGATCCGTACTCGTCGCTGAACCCCCGGCTCAACGTGCTGGAGTCGGTCGGCGAGCCGCTGATCACGCACGGCGTGGTCACCTCGCGGCAGGACCTCAAGGAGCGCGTAACGGCGCTCCTTGAGGACGTGGGGCTGGATGCGGCCTATCTCCGCCGCTACCCGCACGCCTTCTCGGGCGGCCAGCGGCAGCGCATCGCGATAGCCCGCGCGCTCGCGCTGGGGCCCCGCTTCCTGGTGGCCGACGAGCCGCTGTCGGCCCTGGACGTGTCGGTGCAGGCTCAGGTGCTGGAGCTGATGCAGGAGCTCCGCCGGCGGCACGACCTGACCTACCTGTTCGTCTCCCACAACCTGGCGGTGGTCGAGTACCTGGCCGACCGGGTAGCGGTGATGTACGTCGGGCGGATCGTGGAGCTTGCGCGCACGGAGACGCTGTTCTTCGACCCGAAGCACCCCTACACGGAAGCGCTCCTGTCCGCGGTCCCTTCCGCCGATCTCAAGCGGCGCGCCCGCACGCGCATCGTGCTGCCGGGCGACGTGGCCGATCCGGCCGACCCGCCGCCGGGGTGCCTGTTTCACCCGCGCTGCCCCTACGCGCAGGCGGAGTGCTCCGCCGAGGAGCCGACCCTGGTCGACGTCGGGGACGGCGCGGAGCAGCACCTGGTGGCCTGCCACTACGCCGACACGCTGGATCTGACCGGCATCGAGCGCGGTGCGCGGCGCGGCGCCTTTCGGCTCGACGTCTGAAGCGCCGTCCGAGCGGGATCGAGGGCTGGTAGACTGTGCAGCGCATGGTGGACGCTGGCGGCATAGATGTCCTGTCGCTCGACGGACATCTGGGCGAGCGCGTGCGCGCCCTCTGGGAGGGCAACCTCAGCCGGCTGGACTGGGATCGGGACTTCCTGGCTCCGTTCCGGGAGCGCCGGGAGGCCGGCTACATCGGCATGGGCAAGACGCTGTCCGCCCTGAACGGCGTAGCACGGCTCTACGGCGGCGCGGCGGCGGAACTGCGGGAGCGGGTGACCGCCGGCCTGCTCGCGGCGCAGGACGACGACGGATACCTGGGGATCCTTGCCGGCGAGGATCGCCCGTATCGCCTCTGGGACGCGCACGAACAGGGCTACCTGCTGCAGGCGCTGACGGAGGCGTGGAGCTGGTTCGGCGACGCCGGTGCCCGCGACGGGGCGTGCCGCCTTGCGGCGTGGCTGCTGCCGCGGCTCTCAGACGGGCGCTGGCGGCAGACGGCCGGCGGCGCCATCTGGTCCCCGATCGTGCTGCTGGGGGTCGATCGCGGCATGCTGAGGGTGGGCGAGGTGACCGGCGATCGCGCCCTTCGCCGCTTCGTGGAGGACGACCTGGGCGTGCGCGGCTGGTTCGAGCCGATCGTCGAAGGGCGCGAGGGCGTGGTGGCCGGCCACGCCTACGCCTACCTGGGGCGCTGCCTGGCGCAGCTCGAGCTGCGCCGCGGCGAGCAGGAAGTCGCGTTGCCGCGGGCGACCGCCGCCGCGCTGGGCTACCTGCGCAGCGGCGGCGGACTGGCGGTGAGCGGTTCCTGCGGACAGGAGGAGTGCTGGCACTCGGATCAACGGGTGGACGGCAAGCTCGGCGAGACCTGCGCGACCGCCTACCTGATTCGCTGGGCCGCCCACCTCCTGCGGCGCACGGACGATTCCTGGTATGCCGACCTGATCGAGCGGGCGGCGTACAACGCCCTGCTCGCGGCCAACAGCCCCGACGGGCGCAGAATTCGCTACTACTCGCCCGCATCCGGCCCGCGGCTCTGGCACGCGGGGGACACCTACTGCTGCCCCGGCAACTATCGCCGCATCGTCGCCGAGCTGCCGTCCCTGATCGCGCGCAGGACAGCCGACGGCCTGGCGCTCGATCTCTACGAGACGTGCCGGCTGCGGACGGAGATCGACGGCGCCGCGGTCGAGCTCCGCGTGCACGGCGGCCTGCCGTGGAGCGGTACGGCCGCGGTCGAGATCGCCGCGGCCGTGCCGGTCCGCTTCGCGCTGCGGCTGCGCCGGCCGGGATGGGCGGAGTCGGCGGTGGTGGCGGTCAACGGCACCGAGCTTGCGGCCGGGGACGCTCCCGGCTGGCTCGTGCTCGACCGCACCTGGCAGCCGGCCGATCGCGTGGAGATCACGTTCGCCATGCCCTGGCACCTGGTGCGCGGGTTCCGCCGGCAGCGCGGCCGCGTGGCGGTCATGCGCGGGCCGCTGCTGTACGCGACGACGCAAGCGGCGCTGGGCGATGACGGCGTGCCGCCCGCGGAGGCCGCGCCCGACGTGACGACTTGCCGGACGCAGAATGGCTCCGGACAATGCGTTTTCGACGCCGACTTGCCGGATGGCCGCCGCGTGCCGCTGCCGCTGGTACCGTTCAGCGATCCTCGGGTGACGGAGACCTACTTCCGCGGCGTCGCCGGAGCGGGCGACCGCCGGGACTTCCTGCTGGACGTCGAGGTACCGGCGGTGGGGACGCCGCCGGCGCCGGGGGCGTAGGAGGGGAGTGCGCGATGGGCGTATTGAGCAAGGCGGACCTGACCTTCTTCCGCGAGCAGGGCTATGTGGTGGTGCCGGAGGCGGTGCCGCCCGAGAACCTGCAGGCGGTCATCGACGTGATCTGGGACTTCCTGGGCGCCGACCCCGATGACCCGGAGAGCTGGTACCGGATCCCGCCGCGCGAGACGACCGGCAACGTCGGGCCGCTGTCGCAGTCCGGGATGGTGGAGGTCTACCAGCACCAGGCGCTGTGGAACAACCGCCAGCACCCGCGGGTGTACCAGGCGTTCGTGGACATCTGGGGCACGCCGCATCTCTGGGTGAGCCTGGACCGCGCCAACATGAAGCCGCCGGTGCGGGATGACGACCCGGCGTGGCAGCATCCCGGGTTCATCCACTGGGACCTCGACACCAGCCTGGACCCAATACCGTTCCAGGTGCAGGGCGTGCTGTACCTGACCGACACCGCCGCCGACCAGGGCGGCTTCCAGTGCGTTCCCGGCTTCCCGGTACGCTTCCCGGAGTGGGTGCGCACGCAGCCTGCAGACCGCGATTCGCGCGTACCGGACCTGACCGGGCTGAAGGTGCGCTCGATCCCCGGCCGCGCCGGAGACCTGTTGATCTGGAACTCGCTGCTCCCGCACGGCAACGGCCGCAACACTTCGGAACGCCCGCGGCTGGCGCAGTTCATCACCATGAGCCCGGCGCGTTCGGCCGACGAGGAGCAACGCCAGGAGCGGATCGCCACTTGGCGCACCCGCAAGCCGGCCCCGAGCTGGCCTGGCGATCCGCGCGGCTGGGAGCTCCGACAGCCCGGACCCGCCGCGCTGACGGAGCTGGGACGCCGGCTGCTGGGCCTGGACCCGTGGCCCGCCGCCGAAGCGGCCGGCTGACCGCCAGGAGGACACGCATGGCCACGCAACCGAACATCCTGCTGTTCATCAGCGACCAGCAACGCACCGACACGATGGGCTGCTACGGCAACCGGTGGATCCGCTCCCCGCACCAGGACGCGCTGGCCGCGCGCAGCTTCCTGTTCGAGCACACCTACGTGACCCAGCCGGTCTGCACGCCGGCGCGCGGCTCGCTCGTCACCGGCCTTTACCCGCACACCCACGGCTGCATGGTGAACCGGGACAAGCTGGCCGACCGGTTCGCGTCGCTCGCCGAGATGTTGCCCGACGGCTACCGCACGGCCCACTTCGGCAAGTGGCACCTGGGCGACGACTCGCTGCGCCAGCACGGCTTCGACGAGTGGGTGAGCACCGAGGACGACCACCGCAACCGCAACACGCGGCCCGGGCTGCCGTTCTCGAGCTACTACCACTGGATGCGCGAGCAGGGCATCGAGCCGGAGGACCGCTCCGCCGCGGGCGAGCTGATCTTTTCGCCTGACCAACGCTCCCGGCTCGGTCCCGAGCACCAGATGGCAGCCTTCGTCGCCGGCCACGCCGAGCGCTTCATCCGTGCCAACGACGACCGGCCCTGGCTGCTGGTGTTCAGCACCTTCGAGCCGCACCCGCCGCATCGCGGTCCCCACGACGGGATGTACGACGCTGCCGGGATCCCGAACCGTCCCACGTTCCGTGAATCTCCCGAGGGTCATTCCCTGTTCAGCCGCTCTCGCGCCGGCCACCACCCCAACCCGCGGGCGACGGACGAATCGTGGCGGGACGACGCACATCTGCTGGAGCAGCGCGCCAACTACTACGGCAACGTCAAGATCATCGACGACGCGGTGGGCCGCATGGTGCGCGTCCTGGAGGAGAGCGGGCAGATGGACCGGACCATCTTCGCCTTCACCAGCGACCACGGCGAGATGCTCGGCGACCACCGCATGATGGGCAAGCGCGCATTCTACGAGGAGTCGGCGCGGGTGCCGTTCCTGCTGTCGGTGCCGTGGCTGACGCGGACGCAGCGGCGCATCGACGGCATATCGGGCCACGTCGACCTGGTGCCGACGCTGCTGGACTTGGCCGGCGTGCCGCGGCCCGATGCCCTGGAAGGCCGCAGCCTGGCGGGCGCCCTCACCGGCGATCTCGACCTGCGGCAGCACGGCGCGTTCATGGAGTGGAACGGCGTGGGCGACCGCGACCTCGGGAACCCGGTCACCAACCTCATGGCCACGCTGCCGTGGCGCAGTATCGTCACCGGTGACCGCTGGAAGCTGAACCTGTGCGCCGGCGACCAGTCGGAGCTGTTCGACCTGAACGCCGATCCGTACGAGCAGGCCAACCGTTTCGACGATCCCGCGCAGCGCGACCGGGTCCGCGAGCTTGCGGCGCGCATCCGCCTGTGGCAGGTGGAGACCGGCGACGACGCCCCGCTTCCCGCCGTGTGAGCGCTGAGCCGGTGCGGTGGCGACGCCGGCGCGCGCCACGCCGACGAAAGACGCCGCTGTGGCCGATCGACGGCGATCAATGCGCTCGGGTGTCGAACACCTCCGTCAGGCTGTGCGCTTCAAGCAGCGCATCGAGCCAGGCATCGATCTCCGTCGCCGACCCGACAGCCACCCGTGCCCGAGCGCTCTCCGGAACAGGACCGAATCGCCGCTGCAGGAGACGAAGCAATGTCTCGGCCTTGCCCTCGGCTCTGCCTTGGACCTTGCCCTCCCGCACCCATGCTTCCGCGACGGTTGACATCAGCGCCTCCCAGCGTTGCGGCTTCGCTGCCCGCGCCGCCGTCTCCAGCACCGCGGGCGTCAGCTCGTAGATCCTCACAATATACGAGAGCACCTGCAGCTCCAACTCGCTCCCGTCCGGCAACCCCGACAGTATCCGCCGTAGCACCCTTTCCTCCGGCTGCCCGCGGAACGCCGCCACCAAGGCCGCCAGCTCCGACCACACCGCCGGGTCGCGCGACAGCGCAGCCAGCGGTCGCTCACCCAGATCATGCAGCACGCAGCACAGCCGGCGCGCAAACGCCACCAACTCCCCCTCGCCCGCGATCATCTCCGCCACCGACAGCGCCCCGCTCCAGCGCTTGCGGCCGTGGGAGAAGATCAGCGGGACGATCGGCGGCAGCGCGCGCAGGCGCGATGCACGGTCCTCGGCATAGCGCTGCCAGATGCACACCATGTAGCCGAGCATCTGCAACGGGGTGCCCGGATCGGGCGCCGCCTTGTGCTCCAGCAGCACGTAGACGAACGCGGTGCCGCCGCCCTTCAATCGCGCCTCGAACAGCCGGTCGCTGTGGCTCTGGCGCAGGACGGCATCCACGAAGCTCGCATCGACCAGGCGGATCGGGGCGTCCGACAGTTCCGCAGCGACTGCGGGAGGCAGATACTCTCGTACCAGCGTCTCGGCCCGTCCGGGGTCTCCGAGCAACGCGCGGAACAGCGCATCATGTGGCGCGGCAGGTGGCAGATCGGGCATCGGCTACGGGTCGAAGATACCCCGTCGGAGGCCGACCGTGCCGTTGGCCCCGACCCCCACGAAGCGCATGACGCCGTGATCGACTGCTCGTCCAGGTGCGCCACGGCAGTCGGGACCGGCGAGTGCTCCGAAGCTCAAATCGGGTTCGTTCGCGCGCTCATCGAAGTCTGCACGATCTTCGGCGTCCTCGGCCAATCGCACACTTTAGCGACAACGCGTCTTTTCCGACCGTCGACGCCCGAGCAGGTGCCGTCAGTCTGGTCTCCAGGCGGCCCTGACCGGAGTCCCGGCCGCCGTCGAAGCTGTAGTCCGCCTCGCCCGTGCCGTGGCTCACCGCACGGCCCCGCCAGCCACGGCCCGGATCGCGCGTCGATGCCGAGCCAGCCCGTGCGCAGCTCGCCCTCGTAGCGCAGACACTCAGCCCGGTCCTGGCGCCCGTGCCGGACACGCCGAGCGGCACCGTCTGGCCGGCCACCTGGGGAACCCGGTCACCAACCTGATGGCCACGTTGCCGTGGCGCAGTATCGTCACCGGCGACCGCTGGAAGCTGAACCTGTGCGCCGGCGACCAGTCGGAGCTGTTCGACCTGAACGCCGATCCGTACGAGCAGACCAACCGTTTCGACGATCCCGCGCAGCGCGACCGGGTTCGCGAGCTTGCGGCGCTCATCCGCCTGTGGCAGGTGGAGACCGGCGACGACGCCCCGCTCCCGGCGGTGAGCGCTATTCCCTGATCGTGAACGGCGCGCTGAGCTGCGGAGCCCCGAGTGCCCGCGCGCGGCGCCCCGGCGCGCTGGCGGCCACGTACAGGGTGTAGCGGCCTGGGCGCGGGGCTCGGTTGCCGTCCGCGTCCACCAGCGCCAGCTCGCCGGCCGGGATCGTGCGCTCGAACCGCTTCGACTCGCGGGCTGCGAAGTGGCAGCGTTCGAAGCCGACGAGCTGGCACCGCGGCGCGTCGATGCCCGCGTCCTCCGCCGAGAAGTAGATCTGGATCACCTCGTCGCCGGCGATGTCGCTGTCGTTGCCGATCTCGAAGGAGAAGGAGAGGCGCCCACCGGCCGCGATGGCGTCCTCGGCCAGTTCCAGGCCGCGGTAGGTGAAGCTGCTGTAGCTCAAGCCGAACCCGAAGGGGAACACGGGCTCTCCGCCGAAGTAGCGGTAGGTGCGGCCGGCCATGCGGTAGTCGTCGAACGGCGGCAGGTCGGAGGTTGAGCCGTAGAAGGTGACCGGCAGGCGGCCGGCCGGATTGGCGTCCCCGTACAGCACGCCGGCGACCGCGTGGCCGCCCGCCTGGCCCGGGTACCACATGCACAGCACGGCGTCGGCGTGGCGCGCGGCCCAGCCCAGCGCCAGGGCGCTGCCGGTGCCGACCACGACGACCAGCGGCGTTCCGGTTTCGTGGAGAGCTGCCAGCAGCTCGTGCTGCGCTGCCGGCAGCTCGATGTCGGCGCGGTCGCCGTTCGCCTGCGAGTCCATCGCCGCGCCTTCCTCGCCTTCCAGCGTGCTGTTGATGCCGACCGCCGCTATCACCACGTCGACGCCGGCGGCAACGCGCCGCGCGGCGGCGATCCCGGCCGTGGTGTCGCCGTGCAGCTCGCAGCCCGGCTGGTACTGCACCGCGGCGGCATGACCGACCGCGCCGGCGATCCCTTCCAGGACCGTGGTCAGCGCCGGGTTGATCCCGTGGTAGTTGCCAAGCAGCACGGGCACGTCGGCGGCGAGCGGCCCGGTGACCAGCAGGCGGGCTTCACGCTGCAGCGGCAGGATGCCGTCGTTCTTGAGCAGCGTGATCGAGCTTACGGCGGCGCGCCGGCCAAGTGCGGCGTGCGCGTCGAAGTCGACCTCGCCGGGGGCGGCGGTCGTGTCTCCCAGCACGCCCAGCCGCTCGCGGAGCGACAGGACGCGGGTGAGCGATCGGTCGATGTCGGCCTCATCGACAATTCCCCGCTGCAGGGCCTCGGTGAGCGATCGGTAGCAGCGGCCGATCTCCACGTCACACCCGGCGCGCAGCGCTGCCGCCGCCGACTCAGCCTCGTCGCGGGTGTATCCATGCCCCTGGTGGCAGTCGGTGATCGAGAACGCGTCGCTCATGACCAGCCCCCGGAAGCCCCAGTCGCCCCGCAGCGTCTGCTGCAGCAGTTCGACGTTGGCGCAGCACGGCACGCCGTCGACGGCGTTGTAGGCCGGCATGACCGCGGCGACTCCCGTCTCGACGCTCGCCTTGAAGGCGGGCAGGTAGGTCTCCTGCAGGTCCTTCGGCGTGACCGGCACGTCGAAGCCGTGCCGGAGCGCCTCCGGCCCGCTGTGCACGGCGAAGTGCTTGGCGCAGGCCGCGACCCGCGGGGACTCAGGATCCGGCCCCTGCAGGCCGCGGATGGTGGCCCGTGCCATCGCGCTGGTCAGAAACGGATCCTCGCCGAAGGTCTCGTGGCCGCGGCCCCAGCGCGGGTCGCGGAAGATGTTGACGTTCGGCGTGCAGAACGTGAGGCCCCAGTAGCGCTCGCGGCGGCCTGCGAGCCGATGCTTGTAGAGCGCCTCGGCTGCGACCGCCTCGTACACCTCCGCGACCAGCCCCGTATCGAAGGTAGCGGCCAGGGCGATCGCCTGCGGGAAGACGGTGGCGACGCCGGCGCGCGCCACGCCGTGCAGGCACTCGCTCCACCAGTCGTAGGCGGCGATTCCCAGCCGCGGGATGGCCGGCGACTCGTGCATCAGGAGCGCCACCTTCTCCTCCGGCCGTAGGGCAGCGATCAGGTCAGCGACGCGGCTCTGCGCCATCCGCAGCCTCCAGGTGCACGTGCAGGTACCAGCCGTCGACCTGGCAGAACAGCAGGTTGGGCTCCACCTCGATGATCGTCGCATAGGTCGATCCCAGTCCGGGGGGCAGGGTTGCCACCCGCCACGTATCCCAGTCGTCGCCGCCGGCGTCGCTGATGGCCAGCTTGAGCAGCGAGTGATCCTGCCAGGCCGGACCGCTCTGATCGAGCCGCGAGCCCGGCGGCCAGCGCACCCCGTAGTTCAGGAGGATGCGGCCGTCCGAGAGCCGAGTGAGCTTCGGGCAGCAGCCGCGGTCGAACCCGGTGTACACTGGCGGGCTCCACGTCCTGGCATCGTCGCTGCTCCAGCACGCATGGAGCGGAGAGAAGTGGCCGGTGCGCATCGCGCACAGGATCCGGCCGTCGGCAAGCCGCTCGATCGTGGGCTCCCCGAAGCCTTCGCCGACCGGATCGCCGGCGACCGGGGCCGCTACCGTCGAACGGTAGCGCCATGTGCGCCCTTCGTCGGTGGAGGAGACCACGATCGACCGATTCCGGTACTTCGTCTCCAGGGCGCTCTGCCGATCGGTGGGCGCAAGGGTGTCTTCCTCGAAATTGGCGGTCATCGCCGTCAGCCACGTACCATCGGAGAGGGTCAGGATCTCGCGGCTGGAGGAGAAGTAGACGCCGTGCCACCCGTGGTCCTGCGCCGGCCGGGCGCCCTCCGGCACGTGCAGCTCGACCGTCTCCTCTTCAAGCGTCGCCAGATCGTCGCAGGACCGCCAGGCGGTGGTCGCGTACCGCCCCGGCGACACGTGTCGAGGGTTGCCGGCAGCGGCGTAGAACAACCCGTCCCGCACCAGGGTCGCGCCCTCGGGCCTCCGGGTGATTGGTGCAAGCGAGGTGCCCGTATGTGCCAGCACCTCGCTGCCGCCGGGGCTGCACTTCCGGTCGCCGTGCAGGTAGATCCAGCCGTCCGCGCCCCGGAAGCAATAGCTCCACCCAGCCGCGACCTCGTGAGCTTCGGCGCCGAAGCTCCGCCGTCCGCTCACCTGTCGGACGAACCCTCCTTGGGACTCCACGCGCATGCTCAGCAATCGCCGTTCGCCGTCAATCCCGGCAGGGCCAGACGGCGAAAGTTGGCGATGCGGTGAAAGGTCGCATAGTCGGCATTGTGCATCCCGTCCGCACCACTCGACGTGCGGGACGCCACGATCAGATCGTCACCGTCCACGACGCAATCACCGTACATGAACGACTGCTCCAGCGAAGCTGCCGCGGCGATGCGGCCGGCATGCAGCCAGTGCAGCCCGTCCAGGCTGTGCAGCAGCATGAGGTATCGGCGGTCTGCATACTTGGTTCCCGGATTGGCCGGCGTCCAGAACAGGCGGGAAACCGGGTCGTAGACGATGCTGAACTTCAGATGGCCGCCCGGCATCGGGTGAAATCGGTTGAAGCGGAGGTCGAGCGACGTGCCGTCATCCTCCAGATCCAGCACGCCGCACACGTCCATCAGCGCCGTGCCGTTCTTGACGCGGCAGATGACCCGAAGTTGCCCCTCGGACTCGATTACGTTCTGCTCGAGCCACGGTTCGCGGAAGCCATCCCCGCCCTGCCCGAGGAACGTTTCGGGTATCCCGGGAAACTCCGGCCGGTTCGACATGCGCCACGACTTCGGGGCGAGCGGATCGGTCAGATCGCCTGCGATCACGCGCGGTGCGCGCGGGCTGGTTCCCGCGGAGCCGTAGAACTCGCACAGTGCCCAATAGATACGACCGTCCCGCATGACCACTCCCGTGGGGCAGTTCCAGTAGTGACCGGCGAACAGCAGGGCGGGGTCCGTCCAGGAGACGCCTCCGTCCTCGCTGCGAAGCACGAACAGGTTGTCGTTGCGGTAGGCGGTCCCGGCGGAGGCCGCGAATAGGTACAGGGCGCCGTCGTGTACCCATGGAGTCGCGGTGTAGAACGGCAGGTCGTAGACTTGGTGCCATGTTCGCCCTGCGTCGGTGCTCCTCATGATGCGGGTCGTGCTGGGGCGTGCTGCCCATCCTCCCTTGCTCGCGCTCGGCACCACCGGCACGACGGCTATCAGCGCGCCTGCGGGCAGCTTCGCCAGTCCGCACCCTTCCACGTACAGGTTCCGATCGTCGTTGTGATAGATGACGGTGTAATCCGGATCCAGGAGGCCTCCGCCGCCCGGTATGTCGGTTCTCTCCTGAGCCATGGTCCTCCTCGCAGGGTGGTCGAGCGCGGTAGGCGAGGTCGGGATCGCGACGGCCCGCGATCCCGACCAACACGTCACGTCAGCGGTGAGCGGACCTCACCAGCCCATCTCCTGTTTCACCTCCGGCCTCCACACGATCTTGCGGAGTTGCGCGGTATCGTCGCCGTTGTCGTCCATCCACTCGCGCCACTGCTGGTTGAGGGCTGCGTAGATCGGTCCCCAGTCGGCTATCTCCAACAGGGAGCTGAGAAACGCTGCATAGGCGGACTCGAAGTCGGCGGCGTCGGCGCTGATGAGCTCCGGCAGCCCTTCGGTCCAGCGCTGCATGACCGTGATCAGCGCGTTCTCGCTGCGTGGGTCGAGTTCGGGAATGAAGTTGACGTATGACGGTCGGGCCGACGTGTATGCCAAGGTTCCTTCTTCCCAGCCTGCACCGGTATGCAGGAAGTTGTACGTGCTCCCCGTCAATCTTCCCATCGGCTGGCCGTATTTCTCCCATCTCGTGGGGATCCAGCCCTTCGAGTACGCCCATTCGTAGTAGTTGGACTTGCTCGGCGTGCCCACGTACGGAATGCCGGGTATGACCTGCGGGAGACCGTCCTTCTCCACGTCTTCGGGTGGGCGATACGTGCCGAGGAGATAGGTCCGCTTGTGCTCCTCTCCCGGCGCCGCGTCGATCCGTATCCACTCCAGGTTTTCGCGGTCGATCCATTGCCAATCCGCGCCCTGGAAGCCGACGCCCGCTCTGGTCGTCAGTATCCCTTCAGGGCTTGCGGCAAAGTTGTGCAGCTTCGCAAACGCATCCGGATTCGGGCAGTCCGACGACACGACCCAGGGGTTCGCCAATCCAGGATAGAAGACGCCGACCTTGCCGTCCTCCTCCAGCATGGGGTGGTACATCATCACGTACATCTTCGGGCGGAATGCGTTCGCCTGCGCGCTGTCGGTGCCGTGCTGGTTGACCAGCTTGTACAGAACCTGAGACGCAGCCAGGTTCGAGTATCCGCTTTGCCCGATGCCGATGCCGGCGCGCACGTCGATCAGGCGCTGCCTGAACGCCTCCTCCGGGATCGTGAACAGCCCCGGATCGATCAGGCCCTCGCTCCACATCGTGTTGACCAGCTTCAGAGAGTCGTACATCTCCTCGGAGCCCCAGAACGGTCCATAGTTCAACTCGCCGTCCACCTGCCAGCCGGCGCCCTTGAGCTGCTTCAGGAGACCGGTGAGGTTGGCAAGCTCGTCGTCCGGCGCCAGGCTTGCCGCATAGATCGGGTTGCCGTCCTCACCCACGAACCCGCCGGCGTCGATCCGCTTCAGGTACTCGTGGAAGCCGTCCGAGCTCGTCGGAAAGGCTTCCGGTCCACCCAACGCCTCCGCGACGTCCATGCGAATGAAGTAGTACGGGTCCGACAGCGCCGCGTCGGCCTTGTTGATCTTCCACGTATAGCCGGGAAAGGCATATATCTCGCCGTTGAACGTGTATGCCTTGAGATAGTCGCGATCGGCGTTGTAGAGCATCTCGAGCTCCGGGTCGTTGAAGTACCGATCGACCGACTGGATCTTCCCTTGCTCGATCAAGCTCTCTATGAGCGTCTTGATCGCCACGCCTTCCATGCCGCCGCTGCCGCTCAGATTGATCGCGCACGGTAACTCCCCTTCCGCCATGAGCAGGTTGAGGCTCTGGATGGCGGTGGAGCCCTCAGGCAAGCCGGTGATCCTGAAGGTCGCTCCGAACATCTCTTTCGCCCACTCGTTGGCTTCGACCAGATACTCCTCCGGGTACTCGCCGTACGAGGACGGAAGTCCCCAGATCCAGACCGGCTGATCCTCCTGGGCAGCCGTAGCCTCCTGGCCTGCGCCGATCGCGGCGAACGGCGCCACGACGCAGATCACGCTCAGTACCGTCAGTTTTCTCATCACTCCCTCCGGAATAGAAAACAGCCCCGTGCGATCTCCTCAGCCCTCATGTCGGGACGGAGGAGCCTCGATCCCAGCGGTGTTCTCGAACGTGCTACTCTCGAACGGCGCCGACCAGCGCCCCCTTGACGAAGTGCCTCTGCAGGAATGGATACAGCAGGATGAGTGGTGCGGTGGTCACGACGAGATAAGCGGACTTGAGCGAAAGCGGCGTGATGTTCAGAAGATCATCGACGAAGTCCGGATCCAGCCCCAGGCGCTTGTAGGTCTCGGGGTCCGCCGTACGGACGTTCCACCAGAGCTGGCTGACACCGCCCTCCAGCACCTTGGTGCGCAGAAACGTTTGCAGCGGCTTCAGCCGAAAGTCGGTGATGAAGCACGCGCCGGCGAACCAGTCGTTCCAAACGCTGACCGCCCGGAACAGCCCCAGCGCCGCCAGGGCCGCGGTCGACAGCGGCAGCATGATCCGCAGAAAGATCAGTCGATAGTCGGCGCCATCGATCACGGCAGCGTCGACCAGACTCTCCGGTATCGATTGAAACGAGGTCTTCATCACGATCAGCGTGAAGACGCTGAACGCCTCCGGAAGCACCAGCACCCAGAAGGTGTTGAGCAGGCCGATGCGCTGCAGCACGAGGTAGAGCGGTATCAACCCGCCGGTGAAGTAGATGGTCACCAGGTAGTAGACGATGATCGGCACGCGGAATCGCATGCGCTTGCGCGTGAGCGAGAAGGCTGCGCCGCCGGTGACAAGCAGCATCAGGGGAACGTTGCAGGCCGCCGCAAGCACCGTGACCAGATACGCGCGGCCCAGCCCGCCGGTGGTGAACACGATCCAGTAATTGACCGTATAGATCTCCGTGATCCACAGGTACGAACCGCGGCCGACCACCGGATCAGACAGCGACGTGATCACGATGTAGTAGAACGGATAGAGCGTTACGAGACACAGCAGGCCGATGGCGAGCGCATGCGCGACCGCGAATACCCGATCACCGAATCCGGCAGGCATGCTCCTGTAGCCCGCTCTAGTCCACGACTACCATAGTCCGTATCCCGTGGAACGCCTGGTCAGCCCGTTCGCGACGAAAACCAGGGAGAGCTGCACTGCGCCGAACACCAATCCGAGCGCGGTCGCATAAGCGTACTGGCCCTGCATCAGCCCGACCCGCAGGACGTAGATGTCGGTGACGTTGGCGACCTTGAGCGTCGCCGGGTTCATCAGATTGTAGATCTGATCGAGGCCCGCATAGAGGATCCCCGGCAGCAGCAGGATGAACAACACGGAGATGGTCGGCAGGATGCAAGGCACGGTGACGTGCCACGTCTGCTTCCAGCGGCGCGCGCCGTCCACCACCGCAGCTTCGTAGAGCTCCGGGTTGATGCCGGAAATGGCTGCCAGGTAGATGATCGAGCTGTAGCCCATGTTGCGAAGTATGTCGGAGACGACGATCACCGGCACGAACGCGTCGGGATTTCCCAGCAGATTGGTCGGCTCCAATCCGAACAGGCTGCGCAGCGCGTTGAAGGGACTGCCGGGCTCCAGATCGAAGATCGCGTAGATGATCCCCGCCAGGATCACCCAAGATACGAAGTGCGGGAGGTACGTGATGGTCTGTGCCACCCGCTTGTAGGCGTGGCCACGCAGCTCGTTGAGCAGGATCGCCAGGATGATCGGCGCGGGGAACCCGAAGATGATCTTCGCCGAGGTGATCCGCAGCGTGTTCACCAGTACGCGCCAGAACTCGGGATCCTGCAGGAACCAGAAGTTGTACGTAAGCGGCTGAGCCCAGGGACTGCCGAACAACCCACGGCCCGGGTCGTAGAACCGGAATGCCAGGGTGACGCCGTAGATCGGCAGGTACCTGAACACGAACACCAGGATCAGCGAGGGAAGTATCAGAAGATACAGCCACCGGTCCGCCCACAAGGTCGATAACTCCTTGGAGAGCGATGCTTTGGTCAGAAGGTAGCGACCTTCCGTCAGCGCCTTGGTCCGTGCGGCCTTCAGCATGGCATGACGCGGTGGCGTCAATGCCGACCGTAGCGCCATGCAGCCACGGGGTCAACCATCACTTGCAAGGACGCCGACCTTCATGTAAGATGATGAGTTCAGGGAGGTGAGGCGTTGTCCACGACGGCTCCCGCACGTTCTCCAGCACGTTCCGCTGTCTCCTTGGCGATGCCGCTCAAGAAGCAGCTCTACAAGAACAGGTACTACTACCTGCTGCTGATCCCCGCGATCGCCTACTTCATCCTCTTTCACTACAAGCCGATGTACGGCGTGCTCATCGCCTTCAAGGATTACCGCATGATGGATGGGATCCTGGGGAGCCCGTGGGCAGGGTTTCATTACTTCGACCGGCTGTTCAGCAGCCCGCTGTTCTATCGCGTGTTCCGCAACACCGTCATCATCAGCGTGCTCAGGATCGTATTTGCGTTCCCGGCGCCGATACTGCTCGCTCTCCTTCTCAACGAGATATACCACGTACGCTACAAGAAGATCGTGCAGACCATCTCCTACCTTCCCCATTTCATATCGTGGGTCGTAATCGGTGGGATGCTTCGGGAAATTTTGTCGCCCAGCTATGGCGCGGTGAACTACGTGCTCGGTCTGGTCGGCGTCGAGCCGATCTACTTCCTGGCAACATCGGAGTATTTCCGCGCCATCCTGGTCGGCTCGGGCATATGGCAGGAGATCGGCTGGGGATCGATCGTCTACCTCGCCGCGATCTCGGGTATCGACGTGCAGCAGTACGAAGCCGCCTACGTCGACGGCGCAAACAGGTTCCAGCAGGCGGCATACATCACCATCCCGGGGATCGCGCCGGTCATCATCATTCTCTTCCTTCTGGGCCTGTCGAACATCATGAACGCCGGGTTCGAACAGGTCTTCAACCTCTACAATCCGCAGGTGTACGAGGTCGCCGACATCATCGACACGTACGTCTATCGGGTAGGTGTGCTCTCCGCGGAATTCAGCTTCGGTGCTGCGGTGGGGTTGTTCAAGAACGTGATCGGGCTCGTGCTGCTCCTGGTGGTGAACGCCTTTGCCCGGCGTTTCAGCGAGCATGCGCTCTGGTAGGCGGCGCCGCGGCCAGCACGCGGCACCGCAGGGAGTGGCGACCCCGATGAAGAGGGAACGTGCCGGAGGGACCCAAGGGATTCGGCCCCCAAGCCCCTCCGAACGGTGGCGTTGCCACCGAGAAAAAGCCTCCGGGAGGAGGCACAACCTACGAGGGGGTTTCTTATGAGGAATCTCAGAGTTCTCACGCTACTGTCGGCCGGGCTGATCCTGGTCGGTGGCGGGGCGTTCGCTGCGCCGACCGAGGAGGCGGCGGCAGCCGACGCTCCGCTGGAGATCGTGTGGCAGGGGGTCGCCGGACCGATGAGCTGGGGACCCGAGGACGGCAATCCGGTGGAGCTGCTGATCGAGGAGCGCTTCGACGTGAGCATCACGCCGCTTGCCTTCCCGTCGATCGAGGCCAGAGACCTGCACTACGCGTCCGGGAACACGGCGGACAAGATCACCATCTTCCCCCGCGAGACGATCTACAAGTTCATCGATCAGGGGATCATCAGAGCCTTCCCGGAGGAGTGGCTGTGGGAGTACATGCCGGCCTGGATGGAGCGGATGGTCTTTCTGTTCGGGAGACCCCTGGTCGTGGACCAGGCGCACTACAAGGGTGAGGTATACGGAGCTCCCTACGGCAACTACGGTGACTTCCTTCCCAGTTTCCCGGTCGTGCGCAAGGACTGGATGGACAACCTGGGCGTGGATGGGGCACCGCAGACCCTGGACGAATTCCACGACCTGGCGGTCAGGTTCACGCGTGACGACCCCGACGGCAACGGCAAGAACGACACCTTCGGGGTGCACGACCGGAGCGACTACGACAGGTCGAGATTCTCGTACATATTCGCTGCGCACGGCGTCAGCTATTTTGCCTACGAGCTCATCGACGGCAAGGTCACCTTCACGCCGCAATCGGACAACTGGAAGGAGGCGCTGCGGTTCGTGAGGGACCTGTACGCGGCCGGGGCCATCGATCCGGAGTTTCTGACGGACAAGCGGGATCAGCAGCGCAAAAAGTGGGCCGCCGGCATGTTCGGCATCCTTTGGGACAACGCTTGGTGGATGGTGTCGTCGACTTCCGGCAACGTGCTCGACATGGTCCGCGCTCAGAATCCCGACGCTCAATTCGCCTACGTCGGCCACCTGCAGGGACCTGATCACGGCCGGGGTCCTCTGACGTCGCAGCCGATCGGGCTGTACACCGACGCCAGCGCCCACTTCGGGGCCAGGACGAGTGACGAGAAGGTCCAGCGCATCATGCAGATCCAGGATGCGTTCTCCTCCGAGCAGGACTTCTGGCTCAGGGGGCACTGGGGCGAAGAGGGAGTTCACTGGGACTGGCAGGACGGCATTCTCACGCGCAGGGACGTGGCGCGCGAGGAGCTGGAGAAACAGGGCATCTGGTTCTATTCTCCGATTCCCATGCTCCTGGACGAGGCGTACCTGACGCTCGACGAGCCGTCTCAGGGGATCTACGCGCATGCGTTCTCTCTCAATCCCGATCCGGATGCGGCTGTCGGTGTACGGCTTTCGTATCCGAGCACCAACACGTCTGCGATCGAGAGAGGGGCCGATGTTCTGACCATCAAGTCGGAGTTCTATTTCAACGTCGTTCTCGGCAAGATCGATCTGGATGCCGAGTGGCCGAACTTCCAGCAGCGGCTCAAGGATGCGGGAGTGGAAGAGATCAAGGCCGAGTATGAGAGGATGCACGCCGGCGGGTGAGCGTGATGACACCGTGACGCGGTGAGTGGGGAGCGCGGGTTGGAGCGACTCCGATCCGCGCTCCTTCGTCGTTCGGAGAAACCAGAGCATGCTGAGGGCCAGAGGGAACGTCGTCTTCGACATCTGCAACTATCTGTTCGTCGGCGTTCTGGCATTGGTCTGTCTCTATCCGCTGTGGGACACGCTCATGCTGTCGCTGTCGACGCCGGTGAACGCGATGCGACTGGGCGTGAGGTTCTTCACCAGTCCCATCACCTTCGAAGCGTACCAGGTGATCTTCAGCTCCGCGGTACTCGCGACCGCGTATTACAATTCGATTCTGCGCACGGTGGCCGGCACCGCTCTGACCCTGCTGGTCACCTACTGCGCAGGCTACGCGCTTGCGCGGATCGACCTGCCGTTACGCAAGAGCATCACCGCCTTCGTGCTGTTCACGATGTTCTTCAACGGCGGCCTGGTAGCGATCTATCTGAACATACTCGATCTGGGACTCATGAATACTCGGTGGGCGCTCATCCTGCCGCTCACCACCACCGCCTGGAACCTGCTCATCGCGCGTAACTTCCTCATGGCCCTCCCGCGAGAGCTGGAGGACGCCGCCGTGGCAGACGGGGCGCATCCGCTGCGCATCGTCTTCTCGATCATGTTCCCCATCTCCACGCCGGTGCTGGCAGTCCTGGCCCTGTGGACGGCGGTGATGCACTGGAACGCCTGGTTCGACGCCCTCCTGTACATGCGCGAGGAAAGCAAGGTCGTTCTGCAGATTCTGCTGCGCAGGCTGACGGTAGAGGAGTACGCGATCGAGCGCAGGCCGTTTCTCCTGGAAACCCACGGCACGACGACGCCATCGATACGTGCCGGCACGATCATCGCGACCATCGGACCGATCATACTGGTGTACCCGTTTCTGCAGCGGTACTTCGTAAAAGGGATACTGATAGGCTCTCTCAAGGGTTGAGTCGATATCAAGGAGAGGATCAGGTGAGCGAGCAGGCCACTCCGGAACAGATCATCCCGGAACAGATCATCCCGGAACAGATCATCGCCAATTTCCTGGTGCCACCGGACCCGAACCGCGACTATGTGCACTGGCGCAACTTTCTGCGCCAGTGGTTCGTGCTGGGACCATTCTCGTTCGCCGATCGTGAGTACGCCAAGGCTCAGCCGGCACGGGCGCTGGATGAGTGCTTCCTGGACGATGAGGCGAACCTGGTGCCGCATGAGGACCAGGAGGTGGCCGGACGTACCTGGCGGCGGTACTCGGCGGTGGCGGTGATGAGCAAGTGGTGGGAGCTGACGCCGGAGCGCGTGCTGCTGAAACAGCACCATGGGCTGCGGATGCGCAGCACCGATCCGGTGCTGGAGCCGCCCGGCGGCGTGCACGTGACGATCGATCAGTTCACGGTCGACGACGAGCTGATGCCGTGCTGGAGCTCGGAGCTCGAAGGCTCGCCGCGGGAGCCGTACTGCCCGCGCTGTGAAACAGCCATACCCGATCGGCCGCGGCGCTGCGCAGCCTGCGGTCAGCGCATCGGCTTCTATGCATCCTACAGCTCCTGGGGGTTTCCCCGCCGTGCCTGGGCACGGCCTTCTTATCCGTTCGACCACTCGGTGACCTATCTGGCCGCCCTCGTGCATGCGGAGCAAGGCGGAGACTACGCCCTGCGGTGGAGCTCCACCACGCCCTGCCGCATCTGGGTCAACGGCGAGGACGCGGCCCGTTTCGACGGCCCGTTCCTCTTCATCGGCTCGAACCAGACCCGCAAGTGGGACCTGTGCTCTGATCCGGTGCGCCTGAAGGACGGCTGGAATCGCGTGGTGACCAAGACGGTTCTGTCGACCTCTCATGATGGTGACCACTGCTTCTGCGCCAGGCTGGAGAAGCCGGAGCGTTCGCGGGTCTTCGTGAACAGCACGCGTGGCGAGACGGTCGCTCCGGAACGCGGGCTGCGCGTCAGCGTGAGCGACCCGATCTACATCGGCGTAAGCGACTTCTCACCCGCGCTGATGCGCTGCCGCGACGGGACGCTGCTGGTCAGCGACTACCTCAGCCGGGACGACGGAGAGACCTGGACCAAGGCGGGGCCACGGCATCTTGCATCGATCGGAGGCGCGGTCGTGAACCCGCCGGGAGGACCGGACATGGTGGTCGGCTCCACGGCCAGGCCCGCGGGAACGGGAATGGCTACGTGCCCGGCGTATCGCTCTGCCGACGGGTGGCGAACCGTGGAGGACATCGAGTTGACGTTCCACCTTGGACCGCATGTTCCCTCGATGGGTGAGGACGGGGTGGTGCGGATCAACACGCTGCATCGCGGCACGGTCGTCATGCCCGACGGCAGCATGGTGGGAATGTGTTACGGCTTCTGCGACCACGACCTGGTCTATACCGACATCATGTCCAGCGGCTGGGACAAGTACCCGCACGCGTTCAAGATTTACAAGTACTCGAGCTGGTGCCTGAGGTCCGAGGACGGCGGCATGACCTGGCGCTACGCCGGCTGCGTGCCCCCGCTGCCGGAGATGGGCGACGAAGGTTGGGCCGAGCCGGGGCTCACGCTGCTTCCGGGCGGTGAGCTGCTGACCATTTTGCGCAACGGCGAGGGCAACGCGCCGCTGTACCTGTCGTGCTCGGAAGACGGCGGAAGGACCTGGAGCGACCCGGTCCGCACTCGTCTGAATGGCCAGTGGCCGGGCCTGCTGACCATGTCGAACGGCATGATCGTCGCCACCTACGGCCGGCCGGACAACCGCATCGCGGTGTGTCTGGACGGACGCGGGGAGGGATGGCCCTATGAGATCATCGTCTCGACGGCACCGGGCTGGCAGGGCGTGTCGGCGGTGGAGATCGGGCCCGATGAGCTGCTGGTCGTCTGCGAGGACCTGCTGTGGCGTCCGGAACGCGACGACATGCGCAGCCAACCGTACCGCCACCTGGTAGCGCACAAGGTGCGGCTGGAGCTGTTGCGGTGACAACGGGCGCCTGGGATCACATCCACATCAGTTCCACCCAGGTCTTGTCGGCGGCGATCATCGTTTCTCCATGGTGTTTGGGTACGTCGATGTCCCTGGCTGCGGCCAGGATCCGCCGCTGCGCTCGGGAAAGCTCCCTGGACTCTTCGGTCAGTCCTGCAGCTTCGAGGGTCTGTCGTGCCTGATGAATCTTGAAGAGCTCCCGCATCCGCACGGTATGTTCGAACACGTTGCGCTCGGCCTGCACGCGCTGCTTGTGGAGTCTCCGCCGGGCGCGGCGATGCGCTTGTTGCAGCAGTTCGCGTGCGCCGGCGATCAGCTCCTCGCTCAAGAGGTCGAGAGGCACTTCCCAGCCCGGTCGGCAGCGGATTTGCGATCCGCCCCACACGTCGTAGAAGTCCGCAGTGGGCTCTGAATGCCCCCACGCTTCGTAGCGTTCGACGATCCGTCCATAGTGCTCGGCGATCAACGCACCGGCTGCCTGACCGAACCGGGCTTCGGCATAATCGCGATACAGTTCCTCGAGGGGGGCGCTGGACCTCCAGCCAAGCCGACTCATCGCGAGATAGTTCACGCCGCAGGCCGAGAACAGGTAATGGTCGGTCATGTCGCCGCGCACGGACCGATCGTCGGCTTCGCCGATCTCCAGACAGGTCGTAACGGCTTGCCCGCCGATCTGCCGAATGAACTCGACGTTTCGCTTGATCAGCCAGGCGAAGGGGTACTCCGCCATCACGGTCGTGAACGCCGTCCCCGCGAAGATCCAGCCCAGGCTGACATTCTCCGTTGCGGCCCATCGTATCAGCGCCTCAGGGTGAACATGTCGGTTCATGCAGCTGTCGGAGTCCAGCGGATGCGCGTAGCACGGCACGAGAAAATGATCGCACTGAAATCGCCCTGCCGGAGTGACGTTCTGGGGCGCGGGCTCGGTCGTGCACCAACCCCAGCTCAGCACGCGAACCCGTGGATGAGACTCTTCGATCGCCCGTGCGACCTGACCGATCAGGTGAACCAAGTGGTCGGACGTCGCACGCCACCGGTTCGCATGGTACGGAATGTTGCTCCACATTCGATCCGGCTGAACCAGTTTCCGACACTCAGGACACTCGCACCCTTCCCACTTGGTATCCGGAGGCCAGAGTCCCATCACATCGATCTCGGGGTGCTCATCGAGGAATCTCTGCAGGTTGCGAGTCACCGTCGCCACGGCGTGCGGGTTGGAGACGCACAGGCTCATCCCGCTGCCGGTCAAGCTCGGGACCGCGTCCGGGCCGTAGCGGGTCGGCGCACCATACGGCCCGGTCTGCTGCCGTTCGCCGCCGCGGAGCGGGAAGTATTCCGGATGCGTTTCGAACAGGTCACGGTCTTCGTACATCAGCAAGGCGGGCCAGGCGAGGTGTGAGCCGAGCGCGAATTCACACCCGCGCTGATGGACGCAGTCCGCTGCCGCATACCAGAGCTCGTCGAACCCGGTGAGGGTCGGGGTGTCTCCGCGCAAGAGGGAGTGCAGGTTGCAGCGCTGTCGTGTGAACCACTCGATCATGTCGATGGTGATCTGCAGGTCGTGCGCATTCGTGGGGCAGTAGCAGTTGTTGCCGCGGATCGGGAAGTCAGGGTTGTCGACGCCGGCCTCAGGCTCGACAGGAAGATCGAACGTCCGCTGAGTCAGCTCCGCCGGTTGGCCGGGCTCCGGCCAGCGGACGCCCAGGGACTCCAGGTAGCAATAGCACCCGAACAGGGTTCCGCGCGGCAGGTTCGCGGCGATGTGGATCGTGTCGTTCGCTCGATAGAGGAGGAAGCCGTCGTCGCGAACACGGGACAGGGCATCCATGGCGCTGGCGGGCAATAGCGCCGCGCCAAGGCAGACCGATCCGCCAAGCACGCTCTCGCCGCGGTGCAACTCGGTCACCGGGGCAACCACGCCCAAGAGCCTGAAGTGTTCCTGCAGCTCGCGAGCGGCCAGTCGTTCCGGCGTCGAGCATCCCGCAATGAGAAGAATGCGGCGCGGCATCGCACGCCTGTGTAACGCGTGCGTTTCGGCGTCCTTGATGTTGAGCGGCATGTCGATTCTCCAAGGTTGAGCTCATGGAGGATACAGGAAACATCAACCTGCCCCTCGCCGGCGATCGTCAGCGGTACACGTCTCGCCGGTGCCCTATCCTGGTGATCGTCACCATGTGCCGATCATCGTCCCGAGGGCTTGATGAGCAACTCATATCTTGCCACGGCGCTTGAGGTCGTTCAGGGCATCTTCGAATCTCAAGCTGGGTTCGTTCGCGCGCTCATCGAAGGCTGCAAGATCTTCGGCGTCCTCGGCCAATCGCACGCGAACGGACTCGTTGACCAGATCGGAACCGTGCGGTCGATCTCGGCTGCCTTGATGCGGAGAACACGGTACAGATCTGGCAGGAAGAGCAGCGATGGAAGACGCCGCTGTGGCCGATCGACGGCGATCAATGAGCTCGGGCGTCGAACACCTCCGTCAGGCTTTGCGCGTCAAGCAGCGCATCGAGCCAGGCATCGATCTCCGTCGCCGACCCGACCGCCACCCGTGCCCGAGCACTCTCCGGAACAGGACCGAATCGCCGCTGCAGCAGACGAAGCAGCGTCTCGGCCTTGCCCTCGGCCTTGCCCTCGGCTCGACCCTGGGCCATGCCCTCCCGCACCCATGCTTCCGCGACGGTTGACATCAGCGCCTCCCAGCGTTCCGGCTTCGCTGCCCGCGCCGCCGTCTCCAGCACCGCGGGCGTCAGCTCGTAGGTCCTCACGATATACGAGAGAACCTGCATCTCCAACTCGCTTCCGTCCGGCAACCCCGACAGGATCCGCCGTAGCACCCCTTCCTCCGGTTGCCCGCGGAACGCCGCCACCAAGGCCGCCAGCCCCGACCATACTGCCGGGTCCCGCGACAGCGCGGCCATCGGTCGCTCACCCAGATCATGCAGCACGCAGGACAGCCGGCGCGCAAACGCCACCAACTCCCCCTCGCCCGCGATCATCTCCGCCACCGACAGCGCCCCGCTCCAGCGCCTGCGGCCGTGATAGAAGATCAGCGGCACGATCGGCGGCAGCGCGCGCAGGCGCGATGCACGGTCCTCGGCATAGCGCTGCCAGATGCGCACCATGTAGCCGAGCA
Source organism: Spirochaetia bacterium (assembly GCA_963662775.1). Classification (GTDB taxonomy): domain Bacteria; phylum Spirochaetota; class Spirochaetia; order SZUA-6; family Bin103; genus CATQHW01. The sequence goes on along the minus strand of OY759747.1, from coordinate 5,872,154 downwards.
TCTGCAACGGCGTGCCCGGATCCGGCGCCGCCTTGTGCTCCAGCAGCACGTAGACGAACGCGGTGCCGCCGCCCTTCAGTCGCGCCTCGAACAGCCGGTCGCTGTGGCTCTGGTGCAGGACGGCATCCACGAAGCTCGCATCGACCACGCGGATCGGGGCGTCCGACAGTTCCGCAGCGACTACGGGAGGCAGATGCTCGCGTACCAACGTGTCGGCCCGTCCGGGGTCTCCGAGCAACGCACGGAACAGCGCGTCATGGGGCGCGGCAGGCGGCAGATCTGGCATCGGCTCCGGGTCGCGTCGTCAACTCGTCGGTGGCGGCGCGAAGGTCCGTGCGCGAGAAGTCATCGCCCTTGAACAGCAGCGTGGCGTCCACGTGCTTGGCCAGGGCGTAGGAGAAACAGTCCCCATAGTTCAGCGACGCTCCATGCCTGCAAGATCTTCGGCGTCCTCGGCCAATCGCACGCGAACAGACTCGTTGACCAGATCGGAAACCCGCTCAGCAGATGGCGCGCGTCAGTATGTGATTTCGAGCTGGATGCGGTCGATGGTCAGGCTGGTCTCGGCCGCGGGCGAGGTGGAGCGGACGAATACCCGAATGTCGTTCCTGCCCTTGCGGAACGCCTGCAGGCCGTCGTGGAACTCGATCCAGGCAGCGACCGGATCGTCGGTGAGAAGCTGCAGCGCGGCGGGCCTCCACCGGTCGAGGCGCGTGCCGTTCACGGTCAGCCACAGCCGGTGGTGCCGGGTGAGGCCGCCGGTGACGTGCACGCAGAGCGCGGTGTGCCGCCTCCCGGTGCCGGTGGGCGGCGGCACGACTTCCTCACCCACGAACAGCGGCAGCGGCTCGGTTCCATCGGCGTCCGCTTCCACCGGCCAGCGGTCGCGGGTCAGGCGCAGGTCCGCGAAGGTGCGGCAGCCGGCGCGCTGGGACGGCAGGAAGTCCCACTCGTACACGGTGTCCTTGCCGGCCATCGTCTCTTCCTCGCCTGCCTGCCACCACTGCGGGCGGGTGGGGTTGAAGAAGTTGAAGAGCTGGAACCCGTCGGCGCCCTGCGCGCGCAGCGCTCGGGCCACGCCGCGCCAGGCGGGGAGATTCCCGTAGTGCTCGAACTTCTGCGCGTGCTCCCGGCCGATGGCGGCTGCCGGGGTCTTGCGGTGCGGAGCGAGGATCGGATAGAGCGGGGCGTCGTAGCGGTGGGCCAGCGTCGCCAGCGCGCCGATCGGCGGGATGTGGTTGGTGCCGTACGCCAGCGACAGCAGGTCGACCAGGCCCTCCTGCAGCCACGCCTCCACGTCGAGACCGGCGTTGCGCGAGATCTCCTGGTCGGCGACGCACCGGCCAGCCAGCAGGATCGGCCGGCCGCGGCGGTCGGCCTCCTCGTCCACCGCCCGACGGATGCGGCGGACCAGGTCTGTCATCAGGTCGCGATGCTCCTGCGTCACCGGCTCGTGCCGCATGCTCTCCGGGAAATAGCAGGTGAATCGCCAGAAATCGAGCTCGATGCCGTCGATGTCGTAGGTCCGGCACACCTCGCGCATCGCCTCCACGGTCAGGTCGCGAATCGCGTCGACCTCGAAGTTCCACGCCGTCCACAAGGAGCGGATCTCCGGGTAGCGGTGCCTGCGGCCCTCCACGCGCGTGGACAGCGACCACTCGGGGTGCAGCCGGCGGATGTGGTACAGGATCGAGTCGTCGAATGCGTCGTGGCAGTCGTTCATGCGGTTGGAGTAGAAGATCTCCACGCCGCGCTGCCGGCAGGCGCCGATCATCACCTCCAGGGCGTCTCTGCCCTCGGCCAGCAGGCGCCGGTAGTTGGCGGTGGCGGTACCGTCGGGATCCGGGCAGCCGTACAGCCGGCCGAACGGGCCGCCCGAGTGGTGCAGCCGCATGCCGTGGGTCGAGTAGTACCAGATCGAGTCGACCTGGGAGCCCCACAGGGCCGTGGTGCGCTCCGCGAGCAGCGCCTCGGCAGCGCTGCCGTGCTCGTCCGGGCGCATCGAGTACAGGTCGTCGCCGTCGTTGTTGAAGATCAGCCGGCGGCGGCGCCGCGCGAGCGCACTTCGTTCACTCATCGTCGTCCGGCCGCTCGGCGCGCCGGCGTTTGATGGCGCCACGCTGTGCCTTCTCCTGCAGGCGCCGTTCGTGGGCGGCGCGGCTCGGGCGGGTAGGGCGTCTCTGCCGGGGCTCCTGCGTCGCCCGTGCGATGAGCGCGGCCAGCCGTGCGCGCGCATCGCGACGGTTCGCCTCCTGGGTGCGGAAGCGGCGCGCCGTGATGAGGACCGCGCCGTCGGCGGTCAGTCTGGATCCGGCCGCACGCAGCAGGCGCTCCCGCACCTCCGGGGGCAGCGCCCGCGAGCCCGCCGCGTCGAAGCGGAGCTGCACCGCGGTGGCCACCTTGTTCACGTTCTGACCGCCCGGCCCGCTGGCCTGGACGAAGCGCTCATCGAGCTCGTCGTCCGGGATGGTCAGGTCCGGCGTGATCTCCAGCACGTCCCGTAGGCTACGCCGCCGGAGCGGGCCGCTCGCCGGCGTCGTCGAGCCGCCCCTTCGCTTCGGCAAGGGTGTCCTCCGGCAGCGGACCGCGCAGCACGGCGGCCACGTTCTCCTGCAGGTGCTCGGGCCGCGTGGTGCCGACGATGATGGTGTGGGCGTGCGGGTGGCTCAGCGTGTAGCGCAGCACGAACGCCGAGCGGCTCTCACCGGCTTCGCGCAACTCGTCGAGGCCGGCGCGCTCGAAGACCGCCCAGCGGTCCTCCGACCCGCGCCCGCTGCCCGGTTCGCCCTGCGCCACGCCGCCGCGGATGACGATGCCCACGCCGGCCTCGCCCGCGCGGGTGATCCACTCCTCGTGCCCGCGCTCCAGCGCCGAGTAGGGGATCTGCATCACGTCGAACACCCCCCACTCCAGGTAGGTTGGCAGATCCGGCAGCATGGTGGAGACGCCGATGAAGCGCACCTGCCCGTTGCGGCGCATCTCCTGCAGGGCGGCGACCAGGCCGCCGGCCTCGCACTCCGCGACGCCGGGGTTGTGAAGCTGCATCACGTCGACGCTGTCGCGGCCCAGGCGCTTGAGGCTGATCTCGAGACCGCGGAACAGGTTGTCCCGCGTCCATTCGTGTGTGGATGCGTTCTTGCCGGGCAGGGTGTCCGTGCAGCCGCACTTGGTGGCAAGGATGAACTCGCCGTAGCGGCTGCTCACGAACGCGCCGATGCGGCGCTCGGCCTCGGCGTAGTCGTACGCGGTGTCGATGAAGTCGATGCCGGCGTCCAGCACCTGGTTGAGCTGCCGGTCCGCGGCCTCGTCGTTCCAATGCGGCTTGGCGGGGCCCGCCAGGGCGGTGCCGAAGCCGAGCCGGGTCACGTTCAGGCCGGTGTCGCCGAAGGTCGCGGTGGGAAGCGGTTTCATGCCTCCATGATACGCTACCGATCGGCAACGTGAAGTGCTCCGACCCCCAAGCACCGATGCCGCGGCCGACCTAGCGGCGCGTTTCGACGGAAACCGACCTTGGTCACATCTCAGCGGAGACAGTGCAGCTTCGGGAGACGCACGATCGCCGCCTGGCTGCAGCGATTGGCGTCTTTCAATAACTATGCCAGCCGCCGGCAGCTACGCCGAACCCTTCTTGCGGACAGACCTATCGCTATCGACCGCCTATCACGCACGCTCCACAACCGCCGAGTTGACTACATAGACCGCCGGAAATGCCGCCGAAGTCAAATGTCCGCTCTACGTCCGAAAATGGCCCGCATGCGCCGCGTCCCGTTCCTGGTACGAACCTCGCGGGCACACCGGCTCTCGTAGCAGCCTGGATGACGATGTCGCAGCTATCCTTGGGATAGTTGTAGGCGCAGTAGGACCCCGGTCCGCTGAATCCCGAGCCACCGCCGCTCTCGCAATTGAGGACGATCTGACGTGCTTGTTCTTTGCTGACACTCCTTCCACCTACGCTGACAGACTCATAGCACTGAATCTGGTGCTTGACATCCTCCAGGTCGTCGCACACCGATGACGGCAGAGAAAACGGCAGGTTCAATGTCCCGGAAGTGCTGCCTTGCGTTATCGACGAATCGATCGGGATGTTTATATAGCTATCGGCGTTGTCGAAGCGGACGTTCACGTCGAACGGCGTGTTGGCAGGAACGTTGGAAAAGCCGATGCTCATGCTCCCTTGAGCACTCGGCGACAAGGTTGAAGGGGTCGAGGGAGCTCCGGAGAGCAGCGGATCTCCAGGGTTGTTCGTCGCTCTGGGTGGAGTGCCCGACCTGACGGTCCCTCCACTAAAGCTGATGGCCTTGGTCAACTCGTCCGCGGGACGCTTGAAATCTCCACCTTGAGGCCCGTTACCGTTCGTCATGTCCTCACACGCGCCGACCGCGAGCAGGAGAAGTGCCGACAGCATGGGCACGCAGAGCTGTGTTGTTCGTTTCATCCATATCCTCCGTTTCGGACGTTCAGAGTTTGAGGCGCACACCCGCGCCTAGGGAGTTCAGCCACGACTCGACGTAGATCGCAAACGAATCGCTCAGGAACAACTCGAGTCCTGCCGACCCGAGGAACCCAAGGCCGCCGGCGCCTGCGCTTTCCCCTGCAATCTGGATCCGAGAAAATGCGTACGCAGCGCCGAGTCGGAGAAACATCCCGAAATTGTGGGCCGGAAAGAAATGCGCCGAGCCGAAAGCCCCGGCGTTCCACAGTGTCTGGCCGCCGATCCATGCAACGCCGCCGACCGCGCCGGCACCAAGGGCCAGTTCCAGTGGAGGTCCCACGTCGATATCGGCGAAAATGAATTCCGCTGCAAGCGTGGCGCCCCAGTACCGGCCGAACCCGGCGTACGGTGTGATAGCGCCAGCGGAAATCTGGAAGTCGTTGCTCTCGAGAGGACTGTTTCCCTGGTTCGAGATTTCCTGAGCAGACAGCGCAAATGGCAGGACGAGGAACGTGAGCGCGAGCAGGAAGCCAAGTGGCCGGAGTGCGCTACTGTACATGGTGTTCACCTTTGTGTGTCAGTGTCATGACGGCGCGTGGGAGTGCGTCGTGATTCCGAAGTTGGGTGCGGACGCAGTCGTTGCGGCAGAGCCGGCACGCCGCTCACTGCAGGATCCGCCGGATCGGTCCGGTGACGCTGACCGGAAACCTGCTACTGCGTGGGCTGGTACATCGCGCTTCGGCGTGGCGGGCTCGGGGCGAGGCGCTTTCGGCGGCCACACGAGATCGGCCGGCCAATGGTCGGAGAACCATTGGAGGACTCGACTGTAGGTGTCGGTCTGGCAATGTCGCCGGCCTTCCTTGAGATCGACGAAGAAGGACCCGCGATTGGCAGCCAGGTGACCCACGCGCCACAGTGAGGTGGTCCCGGTCCGTTGGACAGCTCAAGGGGTAGGCTAAGGTGTAACCCGTTGGTTGTCAACCTACCCCTCCTTCGAGAGAAACAGGCGGCGGTAAAAGGGGGTGGGGGTGCGGGGGAGGGGGTGAACGATCCTGTGGATAATGTGGATATATTCCACGACTCGCGCACCACACCGCCCTCGGATACCCTCGCAGCCCTCCGGCGCCACCTGCTGTCCATGTCCGCTATGCCACCTCCTTTTCGAGTTCCGTTCCACCGTCTCGATACGCTTCGGCCGGCGTGCGGCCGGCCAGCGCCGAGTGCGGGCGCACTTCGTTGTAGTAGTCGATCCAATCGGCGATCACCCGCTGCGCCGCGAAGCCGTCGGCCAGCTCGTGCAGGTACACCGCCTCGTACTTCAGCGATCGCCACAGCCGCTCGATGAACGCGTTGTCCAGACACCGGCCACGGCCGTCCATCGAGCATCGGATGCCGGCGTCCTCCAGCGCTGCCGTGAACGTGGTGCTGGTGAACTGGCTGCCCTGATCGGTGTTGAAGATCTCCGGCGTGCCGTGCTGCCCCAGGGCCTCGGTCAACGACTCCAAGCAGAACTCGGTGTCCATCGTGTTGCTCAGCCGCCACCCCAGCACCCGCCGGCTCGCCCAGTCCATGATCGCCACCAGGTACAGGAACCCGCCCTGCACCGGGATGTAGGTGATGTCGGAACACCACACGTGATTCGGCCGCTCGATCGTAAGCCCCCTCAGCAGATAGGGATACACTCGGTGCTCGGGGTTCGCGACGGTGGTGCGCGGCTTGCGGTAGATCGCCTCCAGGCCCAGCAGCCGCATCAGCCGCCGCACCCGGTGCCGACCGACCGTCACTCCTTCGCGCGCCAGATGGCGCATCATCTGGCGGCTGCCGTAGAACGGATAGCTCAGGTACAGCTCGTCGATGCGCCGCATCAGCGCCAGGGTTTCTGGGCTCTCGCCGACCGGCTGATAGTACAGCGCAGAGCGGCTCAGCGCCAGCAGCCGGCACTGACGGCTCACGCTCAGGCTCGGGTGATCGCGGTCGACCATCATCCGTCGCTGGTCTCCTGTCAGCTCCCGAGCCCGCGTGACAAAAAATCGCGCTCCACGGTCAACTCGCCGATCTTCGCGTGCAGGTCGTGGATGACCGTCTCATGGTCGGCCTCCCGGCGGTTCGTGCCGCTGGCGAACACCTCCTGCAGCCCCTCCCGGGCTTGGCGCTTCCAGCCTGTGACCTGGTTCGGATGCACGGCGTGCTTGGCCGCGATCGCCTGGATCGGGCGGTCGCCGCGCAGCGCCTCCATGGCCACCCGTGCTTTGAACTCCGCTGTGAACCGGCGCCGTTTCGTCGCCATCTCGTTGGCCCTCCTCTTGGCCAGGATTACACCTTAACTACCTGTCCAGTTTTTCGGGACCACCTCAGTACACGCAGTACGGCACCGAGGGCGTGAACTTCGAGTGGGACGGCGAGGCCGGCAACTCCTATCCGACGGCGATCGAAGGACAGCGCGGGGTCGGCGGCCAGTGGGGCTTCGGCTACTACAACGCCAACACCCGCCACCAGGAGCTGTACAGCCGCTACCAGATCCCGGTGCTCAACAAGGAGCTGGAGCAGTACTTCAAGCTCGGTCCCGGCGCCGACTGGGCCGTGCCGCAGTTCCGGCAGGACGTGCTGGGAGAGACCGACTACATCGATCTGTCCGCGAAGCTGCGCGGCGCGCTGAACACGCTCCGCGACGAGTTCACCTGGGAGGCGGTGACCACCGACCTGGACATCGACGCCGCGTGGGACGCCTACGTCGAGCGCTGGCTGTCCGCAGGCGGTCAGGAGCTGCTGGACGAGCTTGCGAAGATGCCGCAGGTGCTGCCGCTTCGCGAGGGAGAGTTCGTCTACTGAGCGCCCAGGAGTCTGTCGGGATTGCCGCGTGAACGGTGATCCGACAGAGTCATGGGAGGTGGGTATGGGCCAGAAGACGGAGCCGCAGGCGACGATTTCTGGGCGCGCGGTTCCTGATGTGAACCGGCACACCGACACGGGAAGCCCGGCTCCGCGGCCGGGCTTCCCCCATTGAGGCCGCCGGTGTCGGAACCGGCGCCTGCCACGGCCCCGCCGACCGCGCCCGCGGAACCTCACCGCGCGGCGTTGCGCCGCCAGAAGATCGCGCGGGCGATCCGCATGCGCCATGTCTACTCGCTGCTGGTGCTGTCCCTCGGTTTGCTGGTGGTCTTCAAGTACATCCCGATCTACGGGGTGCTGATCGCCTTCAAGGACTTCACCATTCACCGGGGCATCATGATGAGCCCCTGGAACGACTTCGAGCACTTCCGCTGGCTGTTCCGCGATCCGTTCTTCTTCCGGGTGCTGTTCAACACGTTCTGGATCAGCGTCCTGCGCATCATCTTCTCCTTTCCCATGCCGATCATCCTGGCGCTGATGCTCAACGAGGTGCGCTCGACGCTGTACAAGCGGACCTCGCAGACGATCTCCTATCTTCCGCACTTCATCTCCTGGGTGATCCTGGGCGGCATCCTCACCGAGGTGCTGTCTCCGCAGCGCGGCATCGCCGGCTATATCTGGAGCGTTCTCGGCTGGGAGCCGGTCAACTGGCTGGCGCGCAAGGAGACGTTTCGCGGATTGCTGGTGGTGACCGGCATCTGGCAGGGCATGGGGTGGGGCAGCATCATCTACCTGGCCGCGCTCAGCTCGGTCGATCCGACGCTGTACGAGGCGGCGTCCATCGACGGCGCCAACCGCTACCACCAGGCGCGCTACGTCTCCCTGCCGTCGCTGATTCCCGCGATCGTGATCCTGTTTCTGCTGCAGGTTGGCAACATCCTGGAGGAGTCGTTTCAGCAGATCTTCAACCTGTACAACCCGGCGGTGTACGAGGTGGCCGACGTGTTCAGCACCTACATCTACCGCTCGGGAATCGAACAGGCGCGCTATTCCTACTCCACGGCGGTCGGTCTGTTTCAGAACACCGTCGGCGTGGTGGTGCTGATCGGCGTCAACTGGATCCTGCGCCGCTTCAGCGAGTACGCGATATGGTAGGCGCGGCATGGTAGCGACGGCGCTGGGGCGCCGCTCGGCGCTCGGCGTGGCCTTCGACGCCTGCAACCACGCGTTGCTGCTGGTGCTGTCGCTGTCGATCATCTACCCGTTCTGGAACCTGTTCCTGACCTCGTTCTCACCGGTGGAGGAGGTGACCTCGCTCGGCATGCACCTCTGGATCGACCGCTGGACGGTCTCTTCCTGGGGTTTCGTGCTGCAGGAGAACGACGTGCTGCAGGCCTATCTGAACACCATCCACCGCGTCGTGTTCGGGACGCTGACCACGCTGCTGATCACCTTCAGCGGCGCCTACGCGCTGGCGAAGCGCGACCTGCCGGGCCGCGGCACCATCACCACGCTGTTCATCTTCACCCTCTGGTTCGGGGGAGGGCTGATCCCCACCTATTTGCTGATCCGATCGCTGGGGATGATCAACACCCGCTGGGTGCTCATCATCCCGGTGGCGCTGAACGTCTACTACATCGTCATCGCCCGCAACTTCATGATGACGATCGACCAGTCGCTGGAGGACTCGGCGATCATCGACGGCGCCGGCTACTGGACCATCCTGTTCCGCATCGTCCTGCCGGTCTCCAAGCCGGTGCTGGCGACGATCGCGCTGTGGGCGGCGGTCTCGCACTGGAACGCGTGGTTCGACGCCCTCATTTACATCAACGACGCCGACAAGCGCGTCCTGCAGATGCTGGTGCGCGACATGATCCAGCTCGTCACCTTCGACGAGCTGCTCGACTTCGTGGAGGACTTGCCGGTCAAGGAGCACATCCCACCGCAGTCCGTGCGCGCGGTGACCATCCTGATCACGATCGGCCCGATCGTCATGGTCTACCCGTTCATCCAGAAGTATTTCGTCAAGGGTGTGATGCTCGGATCGCTGAAGGGCTGAGCCGAGCCGGCAGTCACGGGGTTGCCTGAGTATAGTCTGACTAGTCATGCTGAGGCCATGAGCACCGTGTACTCGACGTACGAAGCCAAGGCGCGCTTCTCGGAGGTGCTGAGGCTGGTGCGCTCCGGCACGCCGGTCACCGTCACGCACCACGGCGAGCCGGTGGCAGAGATCCATCCCATCGAGCAGAAGCCGCAGACCATCGATGAGCGGCTCGACGAATTGGAGCGCCGGGGCGTGCTCGTGCGCTCGCGCGAGCCGCACACACTTCTCCAGCCGGTGGCCCGCAGATCGGGTGCGCTGGACCGGTTCCTTGTCGAGCGTGACGAGTGAGCATCGCCTACGTAGACACCTCCGCGCTGGTGGCCATCGCATTCGACGAGCCGCACGGGAGCGACCTCCGAGAGCGACTGAAGGGCTTCTCGCGGCGCTTGTCCTCGAATCTGTTGGAGGCGGAATTGCGCGCCGCGTTCGCCCGTGAGCAGAGGGAGTTCGAAGCTGACGCGCTATCAGGGATCGACTGGATACTGCCGGATCGTCCGCTGGCTGCCGAACTGGAGCGGACGCTTGCGGCCGGCTACTTGCGGGGTGCGGATCTGTGGCACGTCGCTACGGCGCTGTTCGTCGCGCTGAAACCAGCGGAGATCAGCTTCATGACCCTTGACGGCCGGCAGCGGGAAGTAGCGTCAGCACTCGGGTTTCAGGTCGGCCCGGGTTGGACGGGTGTGGCGACTCCGGATCAGTCGGAGTCGGCGAAGCGGAAGCCGAACACGTAGCTGTTGCGCATGAAGAAGCGGATGTAGACCGCCTGCCCGACCAGCGCGCTCAGGTCCTTGCCGCGCCAGGTGATCGGCGTGGCGGTGTCGTCCACGTGGTTGGGGTCGCACTCCGCGTAGGTGTAGCCGGGGATGGCGCGGCCGGCCCGGTCGACCAGCTCGGTGTGCAGCGACCCGTGCCACTCGCGGCTGAAGGCGCGGTGCTCGGCGGAGCAGTTCACGAGCAGCCGCGGGCCGCCGACCTTGACCTCGCGTGACAGCAGGTGGCCGCCGGTGACGCCGCCGTGGTAGCCGACGAAGCGGTCGCGCCGGATGCGGGCCAGCCCGATCGAGCGGTTGTTGTCCGGGAAGCGGTAGCGCCACGGCCGCGAGGACCCGGAGTAGTACAGGTAGAGCCACTCGCCGTAGGGGATCGCGGCTCGGATCGCCCAGACGTGGCCGGCGTCCCAGCTTCCCTCCGGGCCGCGCGGCAGGAACGGCTTTCGGTCGCGCGGCCGGTACCACTGCATGCCGTCCGGGCTGGCGGTGAGCTCGATCCAGGAGTGCCCGGTGCCGTCGCGCGGCTGCACGCCCAGGTAGCCCAGGTACTGTGATCCGTACGGCTGCATGGTCATGTGGTCGAAGAACATCTGCTCGGAGTCGTCCGCGGCGTCCGGCATCAGCACCTCCCGCGGCGGGTACCAGGTCTTCAGGTCGGGGCTGACGTGGATGCTGATGCGGGTGCGCACGTTCTCCACCGCGCCGGCGCGGCCGATGCCGGCGATGCCGGCCTCCGCGGTGCCGGGCACCTCCTCGCCTGCGCCGATACCGCCGGCCAGGGTCAGTGCCTGACCGCTCCGCAGCGCCCGGCCGATGAGCTGCTGGAGCTGCTCGGTGGCGGCGCGCGCGAACGGCCGGCCGCTCATGATCCAGTGCTCCAGGCGCGCGTCCCAGTAGAGGTTGTACTTGCTGTCGAGCGCCGGATGGATCGGGTTGCCCTCGTAGATGCGCCAGTCGACGCCGTCGTCGCTGAACGCAAGGCAGACCGCGTCCTTGACCGGGTAGTCGTTGAGGTCGGCCTGCGCGTACTCGCGGTGGGCGACGTCCTTGTACACGCACATGAAGCGGCCGCGATCGGCCATCGGCGAGGGCGTCGGGGTGACCGAGAACTCCTGGCACCGTTCGCGGCCGGTCAGCACGATGTTGGTGCGGTCGAATCCGCGGTAGGGGAAGCGGTCGGTGAGCGGCTTGCGCCAGTGCACGCCGTCGTCGCTCTCCGCGTAGGACATCAGGTAGGGGCCGTATTCGTCGGCCGCCGTTGCCCTGCCGGAGAGCCCCTTGGTCCACACGCTGGAGCTGGCCAGCACGTACCACATGCGGAACAGGTTCTCCTCTTCGTCGTAGAGGACGTTGGGGCCGGCCGCGGTCCGCTCCCACGGCAGGTCGGCCACCAGCACCGGATTGTGCGGATGGCGGACCGCCTCGTTCTGGACGCGGGTGGCGTCCCAGCGGTCCTCGATCGCGAAGTCGTCCAGGAACAGGTGCAGGTCGTGTCCGGGATCGTCGGGCGTGCCGCGAAAGTAGGCCGGAATCATCGCTCCTCCTCGCCGCGCGTGGGCTGTGGCCATGTTCGCGGGTTGAACGCCGCGAGTCCAACGGCACGGCCGGAGCGAGCAACCCAGCGTCTGGTACGATGCACGTATGCCCTCGCAGGTTGCGCCGCCGGACGATCTCGCGCCGTTCCCGGCGATCCCCTATGGGCGCGCGTACTTCAAGGGCATCCGCATGGAGCGCTGCCTGTACGTCGACAAGACCCGCTTCCTGCACGCGTTGGAGCAGGAGCGCTTCGTGTTCTTCATCCGTCCGCGGCGCTTCGGCAAGACCTGCTGGCTGTCGATGCTGGAGAGCTACTACGACCGCAACCAGGCGGACGACTTCGAGCGGGTGTTCGCCGGCTTGGACATCTGCCGGCTGCCGACCCCGAACCGCGGCCGCTACGTGGTCGTCCGCTCAACTTCTCCACCTTCGGCAGCGATCCGGCCAGACTGGAACGGGAGTTCGACGAGTACTGCCGCAGGCACGTCCGGGACGCCGTGGAGGACAATCCCGACCTCTTCCCCGATGCGGCGTTCGACCGCATCCAGGCCCCGCCCACCATCAACGGCCAGCTCGACGAGCTGTTCCTGCACGCCCGGCGGGAGGCGATTCCGCTCTACGTCCTGATCGACGAGTACGACAACTTCGCCAACACGATCCTCGCAGGCGTTGGAGCGGAGGCGTACCACGCGTTCACCCACGGCGGCGGCTTCTACCGCAGCTTCTTCGCGACCCTCAAGGCGGGCACCGAGAACGGCAGCGTGGAGCGGCTGTTCGTCACGGGGGTCTCGCCGGTGACCATGGACGACGTGACGAGCGGCTTCAACATCGGCGCCAACCTGAGCCTCCGGGCCGAGTTCAACGAGATGCTCGGTTTCACCGAGGACGAGGTGCGGCGCATGCTGGAGACGTACCGGGAGCTGGGCGTGTTCGACCAGGACGTCGAAACGGCGCTGGGCACCATGCGCGAGTGGTACGACGGCTACCGGTTCTCGGAAGAGGCGGAGGGCATCGTCTACAACACCGTCATGGTGCTCCACTACCTGAAGCACTCGGTTCCCAAGAAACGCGGACCCGACAACCTGATCGACACCAACGTGCGCATCGACTACGGCAAGCTGCGCCACCTGCTGCTTACCGGTCGGCAGTTGAACGGCAACTTCGACCTGCTGCGCGGGGTGATCGCCGAGGGACGGGCGGACAGCGAGATCGTGGAGACGTTCCCGCAGGCGCAGTTGACGCGGCCGGAGAACTTCCTCTCCCTGATGCATTACTTCGGCCTGCTGAGCATCCGCGACGTGGCCGCCGGCGTGCCGCGTCTTGGCATCCCGAACCAGACCGTGCGGCGGCTGATGTACGGCTACCTGCGCGAAGCCTACGAGGAGGTGGGGGTGTTCGCGCTGAACCTCGTGGAGCTCGACCGGCTCACGCGACGGATGGCGCTGGAGGGCGACTGGCGGCCGGCCGTCGAGCGGCTGTGCAAGGCGGTGACCGAGCACACCGGCATTCGCGACTTCATTCAGGGAGAGAAGGTCCTGCTAGGATTCCTCGCGGCCTACCTGGGCGCAGCGGAGTACTTCGTCTTCCACACGCAGCAGGAGCTGGCGAAGGCTACGCGGACATCGTGCTGGAGCCGCTCATGGCGCGCTATCCGGGCATGCGGTCAGGCTTCGTGATCGAGCTGAAGTACCTGAGCCGCGGTCCCGAAACCGAGGCACGGGTGACAGCGGTGGCCGATGATGCCCTCGCGCAGTTGCACGCATATCTGGCGGACGGTCGGCTGGCGCGGCAGTACGCGGACGTGGAATTCAAGGGCGTGGCGCTGGTGTTCCGCGGCTGGGAGCTCGTGTATAGCGAAGAGGTGGCGGTCGTCGACGCCGGTTGGCGAGGATAGTCAGGCTCGCCGCGCGTGCGGTCAGTCGGCCTCGGCGAAGCGGAAGCCGAACACGTAGCTGTTGCGCATGCGCTTCCTCCGGGAGGGTGCTGGCGGTCGCCGGTGTGGAGTGCGATAGTAGCCACGGAGGTCGACAGCCGTGGGCGAGGACAGGATCGAGACCAACGCACAGGTGATGTTGGGAAAGCCGGTGATACGGGGCACTCGGGTCACCGTTGAGCTACTACTGCGAAAGCTGAGCGAGGGAGCGTCTGAGGACGACCTTCTCAAGGCGTATCCGCGGATCACTCTTGAGGACCTGCGAGCCGCCGTCCGTTTTGCCGCCGAGACGCTCGCCAACGACGAGACGATATTCGTTGAGCATCCCGGTTAGCAGGTGCGCTTCCTGGCAGACGAGAGCTGCGACTATGCCGTAGTCCGCGCCCTGCGGAGCTCGGGACACGATGTCGTCGCCGTGGCTGATACAAACGCACAAGCACCGGACACCGAAGTTGCTGATCTTGCCGCGAGTGACGGTCGGATCTTGTTGACCGAGGAAAGACTTCGGTCAGCTCGTGTTCGCACAGGGAGAGCCGAGCCTGGGCGTTATCCTGCTCAGGTACCCGGCGAAGGCCCGTGGTGAGATCGGCGGCGATGTCGTAGACGTCGTCGCCAAGCATGCGCGTCGCTTGGCTGGATCCTTTGTCGTCGTCACCGGCTCAGATCCGCTTCCACGGATGCCCGTCTAATAGCAGCTTGTGGCGAAAGTCGGGGCTCGGACAGGCTCGGAGTAGCCGGCGGCGATCGGCACCCGTACGCTGAGACGGCATGGTCGATGGGCCCGCAACCGCCGGCGCGGCAGGATGTGGCCGATGTTGTAAACGGGAGGTCCCTCGGACGAGCGGCGCCAGTTCATCATCGAGCGGCTGAACCGAATCCCGGCGGAGATCGGGTTCGACGCCTTCGTCGAGAGTGACCGAGATGGCGCAGGACCACTCAACGCCACGGCGCACGTGCCGATTCGGACCGAGCGGCGGGATGAGGGACATCTACGGAGGGAGGGGGATCGAAGAGATCGTCGCCGACAAGGGCTACTATGGAGAAGCGAGAAGTGAACAGCACCCACGGATCGAAGCTTTGCGCCGCCAGCCTGCTGATTCTTGGAATGGAGGGTCTACGGCCAGGCCGTTTGGTGCCGATTTCGCAAGCGGCCATTAGGGACGCGGGATCGGTCAACGCCGCGCTCGACCGACAGAGGATTGGAGTGGCGCTCACGAGTGCCGTCCTCTATGCAGTCGTAGTCGAACTCGTCGTGAAGCACATGTGGGAGCAAGAGCACGGCAAGACGGCCGAGCACAGTCACGATGTGCATCGACTGTTCCGGGCGTCAAGTTCGCAGACCCAACGCGATGTCGAGGCCCTCTACAACTGTGGGTTCCGGAAACTCTGGCCGGTGTTTTCCGGAAATTCTGGCCGGTTCATCGTGCGCGAGCTCGGCGCCTTCAAGGTCGAGATCGAGGTGTTGGGTGCGGTAAGACGGGCCATCGAGGAGCATCAGTCTACCGCGTTCGAGAATGCGGTCGACGATCGCCTCGGCCAGATCGGCGTCATGCAGCACGGCGCCCCAGGCGGTCAGCGGCGACTTGTTGGTCGTGAACAGCATCGAGCGCCCACGCAGGTGTCGTTCGTTGACGACATGGAACAGCACGTTGGCCGCGTCAGGACCGTAAGACAGGTAGCCGACCTCGTCGACGATCAACACATGCGGGTTCAGGTAGGCGGTGAGGACCGCCTGCAAGTTGCCTTGCCGCGAGGCCGAGGACAACTCCTCGATGAGCGCCGCGGCGGTCACGAAGCGCGCGGTGAACCCCTGCTGGATGGCGCGGTAGGCGATGGCGATGGCCAGATGAGTTTTGCCGCGACCGCTCTTGCCCTTCAGGATCAGACTGAGTCCACCGGTGACCAGCTCCGGAGCCAGGTAGCTGCCCAGCAGCGGCAGGCGCAGGCTGGACTGCAAGGAGAAGTCGAACTCCTCGATCGTCTTCAGGAACGGGAACCGCGCCTGTGTGACCGCACGCTGCACGCGCGTGTGTTGGCGGTGAGCGATCTCCTCGGTGACCAGCACGCCGAGAAACTCCCGGCATGACCAGCCGTGGGTCTCGGCACGCTGCAGCAGCTCGCGCCAGTGGCGGCGGGTGCTGGCCAGATTGAGTCTGCGCAGCAGCGGATCGAACTCGACGGTGGCCGCATCGAACGGCAACGACGCGGTGGTGTGGGTGCTCATCGTGGCTCCTCCCGCCACGGCCCAAGGAGGCATCCATCAGCGGCTGCGCCGGTCCTGCGGCACTGAATCCGGGCGAGTCGGCGAGCAACCGCGCTCATAACGACGCTCTGAGACGTTTTCCGAAGGCGGGTGGTGTCCCAGTATCCCCGGCACCGGCGGTCCTCGGTGGCGATCGCGGCCATCATGAGGCACCTCCCTGGTGCTCGCCGGCGTCGGGACGCAGCGGCAACTTCACCCCGAGGCACTCGGCGATGAAGGAGCAAGTGTAGCTCTGCGCGTTCACCGCCGCCTGGAACGCGCGATCCAGGTTCTTGGCCCCGCAGTGCTGCAACAGCTCGTGCAGGATGTCGACCTTCCGGTACCAACTCCTCGGGCTGCGGTGGATGAGCTCGGTCAGGAACGACAGCGCCGCCGCTCCGGTCTCCAGCAACTGCTGGCGCTTCAGGTAGCGCCGCCCGCGCGCGCCGGAGATCGCCGCCAGGTGCGCGGTGCGGTGCTCGGCCAACCGCGAGACGGTCCCGTTCGGCACGTGCCGGGGATGTTCGGCTTCGTGGCGGCCGGCCACGATGTGCACCACGTCGCGGTACAGGTACAGGGTGCCGGCCATCCCGGCCGCCTGCGGCGGCATCGAGTAGCGCAGCCCGTCGTGGGACACCTCGCCGGTCACGTCCACCTGAATCGGGATGCGTAGCGCCAGCCGCTCGGGCGGCGTGCGCAGCGGCCGCAGCCGCTCGAGCTCCTGCTGGCGGCGCTGCTCTGGGATCTCTCCGGTGGCACGGTTGGGTCGCTGGTGGTTGGTCTCGTGCAGCCACTGGTGGAGTTGCTCGACCAGATCGCCGCGGTCGTGGAACCGACGCTGCTTGAAGAACGAGCCTTTCACCCAGCCGACCAGATTCTCGATGGATCCCTTCTGGTTGGCCCGGTACGGCCAGCACACCTCCGCTGTGAAGCCCAACTCCAGCGCCGCGTAGGCGAACACGGGCGCGCCAGCGCGCCGTCCTCGGCCATTCGGTGACCTCGCCGCGGTCGTTCCACTTCAGCGCCACCGTCTTGGGCCGGTCGAACACCGCGCACAGCGGCACTCCGCCGAACCGCACCAAGTGCTCGGCCAGCGTGCGCACCAGCGTCTCGGAGTCCTCGCCGTCCACCAGGTCGACCGCCGCCCACCGCGACCACTTCAGCCGCGAGCCGAAGAACCTGACTACCGAGTGCGTTCCGTCCAGGTAGCGCAGGCGCACCTGGCCGAAGTCGTGCTGGGAGAACTCCCCTGGCAGCCCCTCGAAGCGCATCATCACGCGCATATGGCGCGGGCGCAGCTCGGCGACCAGCTCGTAGAGCGCCGTCTTGCCGCCGTCGTAGCCGTCCAGCCGCACCCGGCGCAGGATCTCGACCGACTTCAGCGGCGAGCGATCCTCGTCGGTCTCCTTGAGCAGTTGCTTGACCAACGGACGGAACCGGTCCACCTTCCGTGGTCGGCCGATGCGACGCTCGACTCGCTCCTGGCGATCGTCCACGTGCTCCACGGCCGCCTCGGCGGCGATCCGGCGCACGCTGCGCTCGGCGACCTTCGCCAGAGACGCTACCTCGGCCTGAGTGTGGCCGGCGTTCAGCAGGACCTTGATCTCGTGGCGTTTCAAGAGGGTGATCATGGACCCCTCTACCACTTGAGTGCTCATCACCCCATGCCCGTTCGCCGTCTTCTGGCTAGCTGTTCTCTCCGTGTCGTTCACTGCGGGTCCTCCGGTTCCGACCGGCCAGAATTTCCGGAAGAATGGCGGTCATATTTTCCGGAACCCGCATACAACAACTGTTGCGTCGAGTACAAGGCTTCCGTACAAGCCGGCACGCAGCAGCACGGTTCAGGAGCGGTCGCGGTCGACATGGCGAATCTCGAAGAGGCCTTGCAGTGGAACCAAGGCGCTGTGAAGGACCTCAAGTACGAAATGACGCCACGCGGCCGAAGCGTGCCTACTGGTCTATTCTGGGATTCCGACCATGTCTGGGTTGTACCAAGCGCCTTTCCGAACTTTGCCATCGAACTAGCGCGTTGGGCGGCTCGTCACAGCTTCAAGAGGCTAACGCCCTAAGCCCCGCTCCGTGGATTGGTCGGCGAACAGGCGACGGTAGGCGGTGTTCGTGCGTATCAGCTCGCCGGGGGGGCCGGTGCCGGCGATGGCTCCGCCTTCGAGCACGAGCACGTGGTCGGCGAGCGCTATGGTCGACAGCCGGTGCGCCATGATGATCACCGTTCGACGGTCCGCCAGCTCGCGGATGGTGCTCCGGAGCCTCACCTCGGTTGCCGAGTCGACCTGCGAGGTCGCTTCATCGAGCACGACGATCGGCGCGTCCTTGAGGAGCGCCCTGGCGATGACGAGCCGCTGCTTCTGACCACCCGAGAGCTTGATCCCACGCTCGCCGATGAGCGTGTCCCAGCGGTCGGGCAGGGACTCGATGAAATCCAGGATCGCCGCCCGCCGGCAGGCGTCCGAGAGGGCTGCGTCGTCTGCCGTCGGATCGGCGAGCGTCAGGTTCTCCCGGATGGTGAGATTGAACAGAATGCTCTCCTGCCACGCCACCGCGTACGACCGAAGCAGCTCGCGCCGGTCGATGCCGTGCACGTCCCCCAAGCGTGACCGTGCCCGAGGCCGGGCGCTCCATCCCGGTCATGAGTTTCGCCATCGTCGACTTGCCGCTGCCGCTTCGGCCCACGATCGCGGTCACCGCCCCTTGCCGTAGGGCAGCGCTCACGTCGTGGAGTACCGGTTCGTCGGCGTGATACGCGAAGCTCACGTGATGAAGCTGCAGCGCGCCGGACACCACATGATCGACCGTGGGCTGTTCGACGCTGCGGCGGCCGCGCAGGTGGAGAATCACCCGCCGGAGACCGGGGTACGCGTCCTGAGTGCGCACCGTGATTTCCGCCAGCATCTGCGTCGCCTCGATCAGATTGGTATAGAGGCGGAGAAACCCTAGCAGCGCCCCGACCGACATCTGACCGGCGAGCACGAACAGCCCGCCGACGAAGTAGGTTGCGCCGCGCGTGACGAGGTTGTCCTTGATCTCCGCAAGACCCTGTTGGGCGGAGTTCACCACCGCCTGGACGACGCGATAGTAGGTCTGCTCCTTGTTCAGCTCCTGAAACTCCTGCTGCTGGCGCGCCTCCGCCGCCATCGTGCGGAGCTCGCGCCATCCCTGGATGCGCTCATGCAGCCAGTCGACGTACTGGTAGTACCGCGGCCAGCGCACCTCCGCGTTCGCGCGCATCCGCCGGCTCAGCCAGCGGGCCAACCCGAAGGATGCCGCCCCGAGCGCCAGGCTGATCAAGGCCAACTGCCAACTGATGATCATGATGACCACGGCGGTGACGACCGCTCGTGTCGCCTGGAATCCCGTCTCGATGACGTGCCCGCTGAGGAACGACTCGATCCGTTCGACGTCCTCGTCGACGACCGTGCGCATCTCTCCGGCGGACGCGCTCGGCACGTCTCCCGGAGCGGCAAGGTAGGAACTCCAGATGAATCGTCTCACGTCCAGAGCCACCCGGTTGTAGACACGACTGGCCTGCCGTGCCGAGAGCGTGTGCAGCAACGTCTCCAGCCCGAATGCCGCGATGTAGCCGGCGAGCAGCGGGACGAAGAAGCCGATCCTGCCACCGACGAGAACCTCGTCGACGAACGCCCGGAACAGGAACGCCGGCACCAGGCCGAGTGGGACGAGGAGGAACTTGAACAGCAGCGCCAGCGCGAGGCCCAGCCGGTACGGTTTGACGTAGGGCGCAAGGGACCGCAGCATCAAACGCCGGTTCATCGTGCCCGGGTCCACGCCGTTCACTCGGCAGCCCGAAGTCACTCGGCAGCCCGAAGTCACTCGACAGCCCGAATCACTCGACAGCCCCGAAGTGGATGCGATATTCCGGGCAGGTTGCATGGAGTGCCTCATGGAGCCCGACAGCCGCGACGCGGCCGCCTGCAAGGAAGGCGATGCGCTCGCTCGACCGTATCGTGGACTGCCGATGCGCGATGACGATGGTCGTGCGCCCCGCACTGGCGTGCGAGAGGGCGGCATGGATGGCCGTCTCCGCCTGGTGATCGATCGCCGAGGTGGCTTCATCGAACACCAGAATCCGGGAGTCTCGGAGCAGCACGCGAGCGATCGCCAGACGCTGTCTCTGTCCGCCTGACATCTGCCGGCCGCCGGCGCCTACCACCGTGTCGAGCCGGTCGGGAAGCGAGCGGACGAAGTCATCGATCTTCGCGGCTTCGCACGCCGCCCACAGAGCCTCGTCGGGCTGGTCGATCTCAATCCCCAGGCACAGATTCGACCGAAGCGTCCCCGTGAAGAGAATGGGCTCCTGCCGCACCACGCCGATGTCGCGACGCAGCACCGGCAGCGGAAAGGATGAGATGTCGCTGCCGTCGAGCTCGATCCGGCCGGCACCGGGGGAATAGAACCGGAGCAGCAGGCTGACGATCGTCGACTTGCCGGCGCCGCTTGCCCCGACGAGCGCGATCTTCTCGCCTGCGGTCACGTCCAGGCTGAGTCCGGTCAGCACGTCGCTGCGCCCCGCGTAGCCGAACGTGACCTCGTCGAACCGGATCGCCCCGCGTTCGACCCGCCGGCTCACCGCGGTGCCTTCGACCTCGGTGGGCAGCTCCAACGTCGTGAGATACCGGTCGATCCCGGCGACTCGCTGCTGACTCATCACGCCGGCGAAGTTGATCGTGACCAGGACGGCCTTGGTCATCGCAAAGTACTCGACCAGCGCTACGAAACCACCGACGGTGAGCTCTCCGCTGCCGATGAGCAGGACGCCCAATCCCAACAGGGCGAGATGAGCGATCAGGGAGATGGCTTCCGTCCATCGCTCCGAGGTGAACGTCGCTCGGGCGACTCCCACCTTGAACCGGATGAGCTGCATCCAGTGGCGGACGAATCGCCGGTTGACGGTGGCCTCGGCGCTGAGCAGCCGGATCTCGGGCAGCCCGGTGATGATCTCGTAGATCCATGAGCCCACGACTCCATAGCGGCTGCGGAGTTCGCGCGCCTGCCTCCCGGCTTGCCCGCCGAAACGCCGCGTGGCATACGCCGACGCGGGGAGCGTCACGGCCATCAGTACGAGCGCATGCCAACTGATGGTCGCCACGGCGGCGGTGCACACGGCGATCAGCACACATCCGGCGATGATCCGGATGATCTCCCCCAGCATCCGATGCGCGTGACCGGAGTCATGGTGGATGGTGGTGAACAGGTCACTCGTCCTGGACGCGTCGAGGATGTGAGACTCGAGCTTCAGCACGACATCGTGAATCCGCAGTCGCGACCGATACCAGAAGTCCCGCTGCAGGGACACCTGCGTCAGCCGTTCCAGCAGGAAGAGCACCTGATCGGCGGCAAAGAGCACGAGAAACCCCGCGGCGATCGCGCCGAGCAGCTCCACCTGGCGGTGCAGGATCACCTCGTCGATGATCAGCCCGAACACGTACGGGTAGGCGCCGCGCAGAAAAGAGGCTGCCACCATCGCCACGAACAGGTTCACGAAGGTGAACAGTGCTGGCCGGACCCATCTCCAGACTCCGCGGATCCGCCAGAGACGGCCCTGGCCCGCCGGCAGGTCCGGCATCAGAGCCTTCGCGTTCGCAGCGCCTGCAGAACCGAGGTGGTTCCGACCGCGACGTCGATTTCGGTTGCGGTAGCCACCTTGGGCTGGTTGGCGCTGTCGGGGTCGATCGAGCCGAGGATC
Organism: Spirochaetia bacterium; assembly: GCA_963662775.1. GTDB lineage: Bacteria > Spirochaetota > Spirochaetia > SZUA-6 > Bin103 > CATQHW01. Next base: position 5,850,586 of record OY759747.1, on the reverse strand, counting down.
CTTGCGGACCACCTGACGCCCTCGCGGGCGACATCCATCACGGACGCATCGATGACCCCGCCGTCATGGCGCCATACCGCTTTCGTGCCGACCTCGACTGATGCGGAGACGATCGCGACGATCTCGACGGTACCGTCGGACTCGACGCGGGTGATCCGCGCCGAAGCGGTCTCGAAGTCGGTGAGCGCCGCCCTGGTCGCCAGGGCGTACAGCCCATACGAGGCTCCCATGGTCACCGCCAGCGCCAGGAGCGGCGTGCGGATGCCGATGAACCGGCCGAGCCTGCGGAGGACACCCAGCCGCTCCGGGTCCAGGTAGGAGGATGGCCGACCGGTCACGCATCGCCCCGGTCGACGGGAGCACGGCACGCAGCGATCGCCGCCGACGACTGGCTCAAGCCACCGACCCTATCCGAGATGCCGTGCCCGGGGCACGGTGTTCAGGCGTCGTCCCTGTGGGGCACCCGTCCCGTGGAGCCGCATCAGCGCGATCTGCACGAGCGCCCCAAGGATGTGCGACGCTCAAGCCTCAGGCACTGCGGCGGGCTGAATCAGCTCGAGCTGTTCCTGAAGCACCTTCTCGGCGTACCACAAATCATGGTGCTGCTGCATTCGTAGCCATATGCCCGGTCCGTTGCCAGCCAACCTGCCGATTCTGAGCGCCATCTCCACCGTGATCGGGTGAGTGCAACTCAGTATCCGATGAAGTTGCTGACGAGATACCCCCAGCCTGCGTGCGGCTTCGCTTACCGACAGCTTCAACTCGGGGAGAACATCCTCACGGAGAATCTCTCCTGGGTGTGTCGGCGCGCGCCGCAGCGGCCTGCTTATGTGATGTTCCATCATGGTCCTGCCCTCAATGGTATTCGAAGTCAACCCGAACCGCTCCAGCGCCGGCCTGTAAGCCGGGACGATCCGAGGGGCGAAGTCGGGTAGGGTTCACGCGATGGCTTCGTTCTCAGTGGACTCCGTAGCCGAGGTGCGGCACGCGCTCGGCCAGCACACCGCGGTCACGCGGGCCGGCAACGGCGACATCCTGGCGATGTACGGCGACTTCACCGACCAGATGGAGGGCCAGACCGGCTACCTGGTCCGCTCCCGCGACGGCGGTGAGAGCTGGGGCGAGCCGGAGTTGGCGCTGCGGCCGCGCTGGTGGCGCGGCGGGACCCACACCTCGCTCGGCATGCAGACGCTTTCGGACGGCCGCATCCTGCTGCCGTGGACCCACGGGGAGAGCCTCAAGCACAACCCCACGGGCCAGACCCGCTTCGTGTGCATGCGCTCCGACGACCATGGCCGGAGCTGGCAGGGTTGGGACGAGCATGCATTGCCGTTCCACCGCGTGTCGCCCTACGGCACGATCGTGGAGCTTGCCGACGGTACGCTGCTCTGTCCGGTCCACGGACAGCTTGACCGTGAGCGTGGGTACCTCGGCACCTGCTTCGTGCTGCGCTCCTCCGATCGCGGCGTGACCTGGGGCGACCACAGCTTCATCTGCCACGATCACCCCAACGGCGCGAGCGAGACCGACGTGACCCTGCTGCCTGACGGCAGGTTGTTGGCGCTGATCCGAACCGTGGGGTTTCCGGACGAACGGCCGCCCGCCTCGGGCGAGCTGCCCGCGCCGAAGGTGCACTGGGTCGACTACGGTCACTCCGAAGACGGCGGCCGCACCTGGAGCGAGGCGCGGCGGACCGACGTGATCGGCCAGAACATGAACGCCTGGGTCACGGCGCAGGGGACGTTGATCGCCGCCTGCCGCGGGATCGACGGCACCAGCCTGTTGCGGGAGGAGCAGATCGGCCCGAAAGCCGCCGGTACAGCGACCAGATCGGCTACGGCATTCACCTCTTCACGGCGGAAGCTCCCGCCGACGGCTCACGCTGGCGCTACCGGTTCACGCTGCCCGATCCGAACGGGCTGCGCTATAGCGCCCATCATCAGTCGGGAGAGCCGTCGATGTGCAATCTGCCCGACGGCCGCGTCATGGTGGTGTACTACTCCTACGACGAGTCGATCTTCCGCGGACTCGCCGACGAGAACTGCCTGAATCCGCTGATCCGCTCGGAGATGGAGCGCATCCCGCACGTGTTCAGGCGCCGCCTCTGTCGAGCGATACTCAAGGAAGTCAGCGACCCCGACTGAGGCGGTGTCAAGAAAGAAGAGCCGCCCCCGAGGCGGGGAGCCCCGGGGGCAGCTCCGACTGGGCGGATCCGCTCAGCGCTTGACCTTGAAGTTGTAGGTGCGGTTGTAGATCACCTCCAGGTCGGTGGCGCCGGCGCTCTTCACCTCGTTGATGAAGGCGTCCCACTCATCCATCGGCCGCCGACCCGTGATGAACAGGTCGACGTTCTTCAGCACCGTGTCCAGCGTGCTGGTCTTGAGATCGGCCACCTTGCGCTGCTCGTCGACCGAGAACGGCAGCGGGTACTTGCCGACGACGTTGCTCGTCTGCTCCAGCTCGGCGATCTTCGCGGTGGTAAAGGGAAAGGCCGGTGACGGCCAGCGCTGCGTGTCGCCGTCGAACAGGTGGATCTGGTACAGCGCCCAGCGCGGCCACACCTGGTACAGGCTGTAGTATTGAATCGCGCGCTTTTCGTCCGTCGTGACCTTGGTGACGTCCCCCTTCACGTCGTCGCGGTTGCGCGCGGCTTTCCAGCGCTCGTCCCGCTCGTAGAACTCGGGCGTGTTGCCGGTGTACTCAGGCCGTACGTCGACCGCACCGTCCACCAGGTCGTAGTGCTCGCCTTCCAGGCCGTAGTTCGTCCACCGGACTCCTTCCTCGGAGTAGAGCCAGTCCACGAACGCCAGCGTCTTGGCCAGCTTCGTGGGGTCGGACTCCAGGCTCTTGCTCACGGCCAGCCCGTCCGGATCCAGCGTGCTGCCCGACAGCGGCTGCGCCAGCGGGATGCTGATGCGGTCGCCCAGGAACAGCGGATGGGTCTCCGGCCACCACTGCTCGCGCAGGCCGTTCACGGACCACTCGTGCCAGCGCAGGATGTTCGCGTGGCGGTTGATCTGGTACGCCGAGAACGGCGCCAGGGTGTGGCGACCAGCCTCGTTGGGAGCCGCCTCGAACAGCTTCTGCCAGTCCCGGTAGTTCTCGGTGATGTAGGTCTGCGAGATGAGCTTTTCGTCATACAGCCCCTTCACGTACTCGACCGCCTCCTTGAAGCGCGGATGCAGCGCCGTGTACAGGAACTGATCCTCGTCGCGGAAGTAGTTGATGTCGATGTCGCCGATGCCCATCGAGTTCATGGTCGCCTGCAGCGTGGTATAGGCACCGTTCGCGATCCCCGGCCAGTACAGGCCGACGATCGGGTAGATGTTCGGCTCCTTGTCCCGGAACTGCTTGGCGACGTCGGCCAGCTCTTCCAGGGTGCCCGGCACCGGCAGGCCGCTGCGCTCGACGAGCTGGTCCTCGTTGTAGCCCCACTGGATGTCCTTGTCGTTCTGGGTGGAGAACTTGGGAGCCATGTACAGCGATCCGTCGAGCACGGTGTACGCGAAGCGATACTGCTCATAGCGGTCCAGCCATCCCCGCAGGTTCGGCATCCAGTCGAGATAGTCGGCCAGATTCAGAAAGCCGCCGACCGACCCGTACTCGAAGCTCTCGCTGGCGGTGACCTGCGCCAGGTCCGGGATGTTGCCCATGGCCAGCGTGATCTGCTTCTTCTCCGGATACGGCACCTCGTTGAAGGTGATCTGGACGTTCAACGCTTCCTGTACGTCGATCCATACGAGCTGGCCGCCGGAGGCGTACCAGTACTTCGGACCCAGCATCGTGAGCTCGAGCGTCTCGTCGAACGGAATCGAGACGTCCGTCAAGTCTATGCCCATGCCGGCGGCCGCCTCCGTGGCGGCCTCGCCCTGGCCGTCGGCCCAGGCGCCTGCGCCGGCGAGCACGAGCCCCGCGGCGATCAGTACGAGAATTCGGAATCGGGGAGCGATCATGTCGCACCTCCTATGATGTGGTTTGGAGTCTGTCATGTGGTTTGGAGTGGAGTCGAGGTCGGTCGCGCTACCGCGGAGGCCCCCTCGGCCATCCGGGTGACGTCATCGCGTGCACCCCTGCATGGTCATCCGCGTATGGCACCGATCATGGTGCCCTTGATCAGGTACTTCTGGGCGAACGGATAGATGAGGACGATCGGGATGATGGTGAGCATCATGATCGAGGCGCCCAGGATCCTCTGCACCGGCGGTTCGCTCAGGTAATAGCCCTTGTAGAAACCGATGCCGGTGATCTCGTAGGCCGCCTCCCCCTCGATGATGAAATCGCGCAGCACGAGCTGGATCGGGTACTTGGCCGCATCGTCGAAGTAGATCAGTGCCGCGAACCAAGCGTTCCAGTTCATGATGAAGAAATAGACGGTCATCGTCGCGAACAACGCCGAGCACAGGGGCAGGTAGATCCGGACCAGGACCACCAGGTCGTTGGCGCCGTCGATCTGCGCCGACTCCTCCATCTCGTTCGGGATCTGCTGGAAGAAGGTGCGCATCATGATCATGTGCCAGGCGGAGAACCCGGTCGGCAGCACGATCGCCCACACGGTGTTGACCAGCCCGAGGTTGAGCACCAGCAGGTAGGTGGGAATCAGGCCGCCCGAGAAGAACATCGTCAGCGCGATGTAGACGACCACCGGGCCCTTGAAGCGCAGGCGCCGCTTCGACAGCGGATAGGCCGCCAGCGTGTTGAGGACGAGCGCGACGCATATCCCCGTCGCGGTGTAGTAGATGCTGTAGCCGAAGCCGCGGAGCGTCCTGCTCCACCCCAGGATGAAGCCGTAGATGTCGAAGCTGGCGGTCTTCGCCCACGCGGCCAGGGCGTAGCGGTACTCCGGCTCGACCTGCGCGGGGTGGGAGAGCGAGATCTGCAGGATCTCCACGAACGGGTAGACGGTGAGGAGCGCGAAGATGCCGAGGAACGTGGCGTTGAGCACCTCGAACCCGCGGGAGAGGAGCCGCGATCTGGTCTCAGTCCGCACGCGCTCTCTCCTTCACCACAGCCGATATTCGCTGACCCGGCGGCTCACCGTGTTGGCCGTGATCAGCAGGATCAGGTTCAGAACGGCCAGAAAGAATCCGCTGGCGGTGCCGAAGGTCCAGTCGGCGCCCAGCAGTCCCTTGCGGTAGATGTAGGTCTGGATGACGTCGGCCACGTCGTAGGTGATGGGCCGATACAGCAGCAGGATCTTCTCGAAGTTGGCGTGCACGATGCCGGGGATGCGCAGGATCAGGAGGATCGCGATGGTGGCCCGAATGCCGGGGAGGGTGATATGCCACGCGCGCCGCAGCCGGTGGGCTCCATCGATGGTGGCCGCCTCGTAGAGCTGCTGGTCGATGCCGGACATCGCCGCCAGATAGATGATCATCCCGAAGCCGGTCGTCTGCCAGATCTCTGATCCGATGTAGATGGGCAGAAACCACGGCGGCTCGACCATGAAGTAGATCGGCTGGCCGCCGGCCAGCACGATGAGCCGGTTGACGAGACCGGTGTTCGGATCGAGCAGATCGATGATGATGCCCGCGATCACCACCATCGATATGAAGTTCGGGATGTACAGGAACGTCTGCACCGTGCCCTTGTAGACCTTGTGCCGCAGCTCGTTCAGGAGCAGCGCGAACAGGATCGGCGCCGGGAAGCCGAAGATCAGGCTGCTGATCCCGAACTTCAGGGTGTTGAGGAACACGACCCAGAAGTGGTCGTCCTCGAACACCCGGATGAAGTGCTTGAGCCCCACCCACGGGCTGCGCCAATAACCCAGGAACGCGTTGAACTCCTTGAACGCGATGGTGATCCCGTACATCGGGATGTACAGGAACACCAGGATGTGCACCAGCGGCACGAGCAGCATCAGGTAGAGCCAGCGGTCGCGGATCAGGTCCGCCCGCAGGCTCGCGCCCTTGGTGGTACGGATGCCGAGCTCGACGAGTCCCGTCCGGCGCGCATCCATACCGCGTAACGTCACGATCGCGCCGGAATCTCCAGCAGGCTCACGCTCTGAGCCGGCAGCCGCAGGGTGAGATGCCGCCGGGCGCCGCCGGTCTCCACGCCGATGCCGCCTGCATGCCGCCGCGGCCGTTCGAGACTCCGCAGCTCCGCGAGCTGCTCCGGCGCGAGCCGCCGCGGCCGTCCCATCGCCTCCCACGCCCGGAAGGTGTTGCCGTGCTCGCGGTCCAGCAGGTACCAGGAGGCCGCGTCGGGGCGCAGGGCGCCGTGCGAGTCGAGCCGGACCCGCACCTCCTCGGCTGCGCATGCCGGGTCGGGCCCTTCGACGAAGTGGTAGAGCAGGATGCGGAGCGAGCCGTCGGCTTGGCGGGTGGCCAGCCCCGCCACGCGGTCGCCCGCGCCGGCGCCGCCGAGGTCGAGTCGCTCGTCACCGAGGAGCGCCAGCATCTCGTACACGGCCCAGATCGGCTTCAACACCGGGCCCGCGGTCAGCACCGAGCGGTTGCCAAGGAACGTGCCGCGGCTCGCCTCGTAGGCGAAGCCCCAGTACAGGATCAGGTCCGGTGTCTTGCCGCGCTGCGGGCCGAGCTCCGGCCGCCAGTGCTCCAGCGCCACCAGGCCGGTGACCAGCTTGGCCAGGAACAGGCCGGCGTACTCCGTGTCGCGCAGCTCCATCGCCCGGAAGTGACGGGTGCCCCAGGCGTAGCGGCCGATCAGGCCCCATTCGTTGAGATGGAACGGCACCTCCAGGATCCGCGGGAAGGTGCGGGCGTACGCCCAGTACTCCTCGACCCAGCGCACCAGGTCGCCCACGTAGGGGAACACCAGGGGGCAGTTGCGGGTTTCGTCGGCGCTCATGGCGTAGCGGTGAGAGGAGACGTAGTCGGATGCGGACCGGGCCGCCGCTCACCTGGTCGCAGCCGCGCCCGACGTGCTCCAGGAACTGGCCGAGGGCGGCGGTCCACATCGCCGGTCCGCCCACGCGCAGCCTCGGGTGCACGCGCGTGACCGCGGCGACGAAGTGGTCGTACAGCAGGTTGTGCACCCAGCTCGGCATGCGGTCCGGCTCGTTGAAGCACTCGAAGTACCAGGACAGGACCTCGTCCTCTCCGTAGCGCTCCAGCAGGTGCTCGGCAAAGGCGCTGATCAGGGCCGTCCACCTGGCGAAGTCGTTCACGGGAACCGGGCCCGACGGGGCGCGCAGCAGCGCCGGAACCCGGTCCATCTCCACGATCGGCCTGATGCCGGCGGCGACCCAGCGATCGTAGACCTGGTCCATGATGGAGAAGTCGTAGAGCGGGCGGCCGGCGTCGTCCTCGTGGTAGATGCCGCCGCCCATCGGGATGCGCTCCGTCTCGCGCTCGCCCACCGGGGCGAAGTCGGCCATCTCGTCGGAGAGGGCGTGATGGTTGCGCAGGTAGCGGATGGCGCCGGTCTCGCCGATGCGTTCGAACAGGTGCTCGGCGGCGCCCGATCGCGTGTCCTGGTAGAGGTGGTCGCAGCCGAGGGCCTGCCAGAACTTCGGCAGCGGCGTGCCGGGGCCCGCCGCGTCGATCGACAGCTCCCGCATCGAGCCTCCTTCGGCGCTATCCGGTGGTGAGGATCAGTCTGCGAACCGGTACGCGTACACCGTAGCACGGTTCACGGCGAGCCTGAGCGCCACGCGCTGTCCCTGCAGGCGGGACAGGTCCCCGCCGCCTTCCCAGGACACCGGATGGCGCACGGCGTCGCCGTAGAACGGCTCGCATGCCGCCAGCCCGAAGCCTTCGATCTCCCGGCCGTCGCCGTCGAGCAGGGCCAGACGCACCGTGCCGCCCAGCTCCAGTCCCGCCTCCCAGCGGTACCCGTAGTAACTGCGGGCGTTGAGGTACAGGTGCCGGCCGGAGACGGTCACCGGCGTGGTCACGATCTCCCCTTCGCGCAGATCCAGGCCGCCTCCGCCGGCGCCGTAGGAGAATGCCGATCCGCCGCCGAGACCGGCGAACCGGTCGCGCTTGATGGTCGCTACCCCGAGCGCGCCGAACTTGCCGTCGGCCGGCGTCCACCGGCCGGTGTAGTAGAGCAGCATGTCGTCGCCCACGAAGATCGGGCTGTTGACGGCCATGTCGATCTGGTCCTCGTCGAATGCTCCTTCCTCGCCACGGGCGAGCCACGGCTCTGAGCGCCGCGGGCGCTCCCACAGGGTTCCGTCGCGGCTTGCCAGCAGGTAGGCCTGACACCATCCCTCGCGCGTGCTGACGCTTGAGTAGATGCCCGCGTGCTGGTTTCCGTACGTGAAGCAGTTCATGAAGTGGGCCTGCATGGCCGAGCCGTAGTCGTCCCCCTCGTCCAGGGGGAAGGGCTTCCACGGCACGCTCCAGTGCAGGAGGTCCGGGCTGGAGGTGAGGTACGGGGTGCGCACCCGCAGCCCGTGCCGGTTGGTCTGTCCGCGCATGCAGGTGAGCAGCCAGCGGGAGTTGATGGCATCCCGGCGCAGGCAGGTCGCGTCGTTGATCCCTTCCAGGACCTTCGTGGGTGGAGCGGTCCAGCGGATGCCGTCCGGGCTTTCGAGCACGACGTGGACGTGGCGGCTCTCGCCGCGCCGCCAGGCGCAGGTGAGCAGCTTGTAGCGGCGCTCGGGATCGGGCTCACTCGGGTCGATGACGACGTTGGGGCTGTCGAAGTTGGTGATTTCCTGCGTCGCAGGCGTATCCGGCCCGAGGTAACGGCCGCCCCGCTCCGCGACCAGGCCGGCCCGCGACGGGCCGCCGTAGACGTGCGAGACGTCGCCGTCCACCATCAGGACGATGTTGGTGGCGGCGTGCTCGCCGAGCGACCACATGCCCAGGTCGGGCTTCTCCCAGGCGATGCCGTCGCGCGACTCTGCGTAGCACAGCGTCACGGGAATCGACTCGTCCTTCGTCATGTAGCCGGTGCTGTACCAGAGCTGCAGCACGCCGTCCTCGGGGCGCCGCAGCACCGTGCCCCAGGCGTTTATCTGATCGCCTTCCCAGGGACGGTCGGGACGGACCACCGGCTCCGGCCGGCGGCGAGGACGGCCGCTGACCCGCGTCAGGTTGGTGACGCTCGCCACCTCGTGGTCATCCAGGAACAGGTGCAGACTCGGGTCGTGCGTGCGGTCGTCGATCGGCGGCGTGTTCTCGGACTTCATCGCTTCAGCCTCCCAGCGTCGACTCACCATACCGCGACATTGCACCATGCCACGGTGTGTGGACGAAATACCGTAGCACGTAGCGCTTTGTGTTCACGAAGCCGACACCCGGATCTGGGCAAGATTCCTCGCGTCACTGGGAGCTGAGCCATGATGGAGTACAAGGGCTACGTGGCCAAGGTGGAATACGACGATTCCATCGGCATGCTGCACGGGAGTGTGGTCAATAGTGGCGACTACCCCATCGCGACATGCGAAGCAAAGGACGTAGATACGCTACAGAGAGAGTTTCGTCTATCGATCGACGACTACTTGATGGCATGTAAGGAATCCGGAGTCGAACCTAGAAAGCCGCTTTCCGGAAAGCTCCATCTCGAACTCGGCCCGGAGTTGCATCAACGCGTCTCGACTCAGCCGCACGCAGTGGGATGAGCATCGACAGCTGGATCACGGAGGTGCTTGACGAGGCAGCCGCTCGACGGTGAGCCGGTAGGTATCCTCGGCGACACCTCCGGCTCCGACCTACGCCCGACATCGCCGAAGGCAGCGGTGCGAAGTGGCGCCACGCATCCATGATACGATATCGCACATGTCGAGTCCTCCATTTGCCGACTGCATGCGGCTGCCTTCCGCCGCAGATCACGCGGCACGTTCCGACGGGAACCGGACGTGGTCGCGCCTCAGGGCCGCCGGCGTTTGCCCGACCTGCCGCGAGATCGAGACCGGTGCCGCGACGGCAGATGAGGATGGTCGCCTGATCTTCGAAGACGAGCGATCGTTCGCCACGCTGGAGCGGTTTCCGCGTGGCTTGGGTCACACGATCGTGATTGCCAAGCCACATATCTCCGACATAACGGATCTGCCTGAGCCTCTTGGATGTCACCTTATGACGGTGATGGTGCGCCTGGCGCGTGCCCTGGCGGAGGTCACGGGTTGCGAGAAGGTGTACCAGGTCACGATGTGCTCAGGGCCGCTGTCTCACCTGCACTTTCAGTTGATACCGCGGCTGCCGGGGGAACAGATCGGTGGTGGCGTGTTCTCGACCGAGCGTATGGTGCTGGAGTCTCCAGGACCGCTGGCCGGTGCGATCAAGGCGGCGTTGAGGAATCCGCATGGCGCCGACCGCGAGTCGAGCGTGCCGAGCGTTGCAGGGACCTGAGCTCACCTATCCTCGGACCGGACCGAGTATCGCGGCCGCCACCGGCAGCGGTCCTGATGCCACAAGGCGCTTCTGCCGGGCGTCAACGAGCGCGGCGAATCCCTCGATCGTACGAGCGCCGAGCAGCCGCAGATCGTTGGCATGCGCGAACACCACTTCATCGACGGTCTCGAATCCGCCGCTTCGCAGAATGGCGTAGCCGACGTCTCGGGTGATGGTCGTGCCGTTGGCCATCACGAACGCCACGCCTTTCTTGGTCACGTGAACCCCTGCGGCAGTGAGCACGTGCTCCGGCAGCCACGTGTATTCGGACCCGGTGTCTACTATGACGCGCGCGACGCTCACCGGTGGTCGGGTGGCCGTCAGCTCCTGGAGTTCGCAGTCGACCTCGAACGCTCCCATGGTGGACGTGTCCCATACTACTCGTATGGAAGGCCCCGTGGGAGCACGTCATCTACAGCCACGCGGACGGGTACCAGTGCGAGGTGGCGGCGACCGGCCCGCCTGGGCGTGGACCTGCCGGGTCGGCGATGTCTGGCGTGTGGAGCTGGTCGAGGCAGGCCGGGCGGTGCGCGACGGAGACCGGGTGCACGTGGTCTGGTGCTCGGCGCCGGCGTGGCGGCTGCACCAGCGGGTCGACCAGATGCGGTCGATCGAGCTCCGCACCGTGGACCCGGCGACCGGCGCGGTGGCCGACGGGCCGGGTACCGACGGCGGCCTGCTGCCGGTGGCCACTCGCGCCGCCCCGCGCCCGAAGACCGGCACGCTGATGAACGTCACGCCGTCCAACCCTCGCATCGCCGTGGACGGCGCGGGCAACCTCGCCTGCACCGTGCGCGTCCACGATCCGGACTACCCACGCGACTCGGTCCGCGGCCCGGCGCAGACAGGTTTGGCGCTGCCGCTCTGGAGCACGGCGCTGCTGCGCTGGGCCGGCAGCGCATGGTCGGCGCCACGGGTGGTGAGCGCCTCCGTGTTCGAGGCGCTGCGCGAGCGCCGGACGATCGCTTGCTGCCGCGGCAAGGTCGCGCTCTGGACGCGGGTGGACGGGCAGCCGATGGGCTCGGTGGTCGTGGCCGCCGGACCGGTCGGTATCGAGGCGCGGATCGCATCGCCCGTGCCGATCGCGACCGTGTCGCTGTGGCGCGACGACCGCTGGCTGGAGCATCGCGCCGTGACCGGAGACCGGGTCACCGTCCGCTTCGCCGATGCTCCCGGCCCCGGAGAACATCACTACGTGGTCCGCGCCCAGTCGATCGCGGACGACGTGCCGGCCGGGCCGCTGGTAGCGTACTCGTCGCCGACCTACGTAAGATCGGGCTCCGGAGGAAGCGGCAGCACATGACGGATCGATCGAGCAGGGTGACCGAGCAGGACATCTCGTTCTATCAGGAGCGGGGCTACATCCGCTACGAGGGGTTCTTCTCGGCCGAGGAGATGAACGAGCTGCGCGACACGATCGACCATGCGATCGCACGGAACCGCGCGCGCATCCGGGGTGCGGAGGGTGGTGGGCGCGTCTCGGAGGACTACGAGCGCGTGTTCAACCAGATGGTCAACCTGTGGACGGACCATCCGGCCGCGAAGACCTTCGCCTTCCACCACGATCTCGCCGCGGCCGGACGGCGTCTGTCCCGCTGCCGCCATGTGCGCATTTACCACGATCACGCCATGGTCAAGCCGCCGGGCCAGGCCAGCCGTGCGACCAACTGGCACCAGGACGCGCCGTATTGGCGCATGGACCCGGTCGGCTCGTTCTCGGCCTGGATCGCCGTGGACGACGTCACCACGGACAACGGCTGCCTGCACTTCGTGCCGGGCTCGCACCGCTACGGCCGCCAGGAGCCGATCTCGCTCACGGTGGCGGGGGAGAGCATCATCGACCGGATGCAGGCGCAGGGATTCTCGGTGGCCGAGCCGGTCTCCATGGAGATGGCCGCCGGCGGGGTCACTTTCCATCACGGGTGCACCTTCCACTACGCCGGGCCGAACCGCACCGGCACCCCGCGGCGTGCGTTCGCGATCATCTACATTCCGGACTACGTGACCTTCACCGGCGGCAACGACGCCGCCGGCGCGGCCGACGCGATGACGGCCGGCGGCCCGTGGGACCATCCGGTCCATCCGATCCTGGCGGGAGATCCCTGATCGGGGGCGACCGATGTACTTCGATGCGAGCCTGGACCCTTACAAGATCGAGTTCCTGCGGCCGGACGAGCTGCGCAGGCGGATCGATGCGTGCCCGGTGGCGTTCGTCCCCCTCGGCACCCTGGAGTGGCACGGCCATCACAACCCGATCGGGCTGGATGCGCTGAAGGCGCACGGCGTCTGCCTGCACGCGGCGAAGCGCCTTGGCGGCGGCGTGGTGCTGCCGCCGTGCTACGACACCGGGCTGGTCACCCCGCTGTACCAGAAGGAGCCGCAGCACTTCGGCAGCCTGATGACCATGCACCTGACCTCACGCGGGGTGATCGAGGACATACTGGTCAACCTGGAGCGCACCGGATTCAAGGTCGTGCTCGTCTACGGTGGCCACTACCCGGCGGCGCGTCTGGCGGAGCTGATCGCGCGGGACTATGCGACCGACATGGAGGTGCGCTCGTTCATGGAGCGCACGGTGCAGGCGACAGCCCGGACCGGTGACCACGCGGGATTCGTCGAGACGTCGCTGATGATGACCCTGCTGCCCGACCACGTGGACCTGGACCGCATCCGCCGGCGGCATCCCGACAACCTGTACGACGATCCGCTGGAGGGCATCTCGGAGAGCGATCGGCCGGTGGTCACCGCGAACGTGGAGGACGGGCGCGCCCTGCTGGCGGCGATCGCCGGGGAGCTCGCCGCGATCTGCCGCGACCTGCTGGCGAAGCAGGGCGGCCGGCCGACGCGGGTCAACTACGTCGGCTGCACGTGAAGCCGTCCGGCGCGTATCATGGAGCGTCATGGCGGCATCCAGAGCTCTTGACCTCAGTCCCGACGAACACGGCGATCGCATCGCGCTGGTGCGCGACGGCCAGGTCTCGTACCTGCCCGCGACTCGCGTCGATATCGGCTACACCCACGAAGGCGCATCGGGGAGCTGCCGCTACATTCGGCGAGCGAGCAACGGCGACCTCTACGTCACCGGGCCGAGCCTGCGGCGGACGATGTTCCGTTCAACGGACGGCGGCCGGTCGTGGTCGGCCACGCCCTACGACCTGGGCATGGAGCGGTTCGAGCTCCGCCAGATGGAGCGGGACAGCGAATACGGCTGGATAGGCGCCTTCACGATCCTGAGGGACGACACGTTCCTGATCTTCGTCGCTCCCTCCAATCATCGGCGCAGCACCGAGGGCTACCTGTCCCGCTCCACGGACCTGGGCGCGACCTGGTCGACCGAGCCGATCGACCTGCCGCTCGGCCGCTACCGCTCGATCTCGGCCGGCAACGCCGACATGATCGAGCTTGCCGACGGCACCCTGCTGCTGACCCTGCACTTCTACTACTACGTGGAGCTGGAAGAGGAGCGGGCCTTGCCGTTCGACCAGCAGGGCTCGTTCGGCTACGTGCTGCGCTCCACCGACGGTGGCCGAACCTGGCCGGAGGCGCACTGCCACCTGCTCTACGGCGGCGAGGCGCACCTGCTGGAGCTGCCGTCCGGGCAGCTCCTGGTGGCCAGCCGCAAGCAGCGCAACACCCGGCTGCCTGGCGACCCGGAGGACGTCACGGTGACGATGCGCGCCAACGGCTACGACCCGGAGTACACCGGCTTCCACGAACCGATCGAGTACGGGCCGGCGTCCTGCAAGCACATGGCGGTGTCGGAGTCGCACGACGGCGGCCGCATCTGGGTGAACGAGCAGCGCGTCACCGGCTACGAGCAGTGCTCGGGCGAGCTGACGCTGCTGGCGGACGGCTCGACCGTGGTGCTCACCTACGACTACCGCTACCCGGACCGCTTCGCTTGGTCGGGCGTCCGCGGCCGCGTGAGCTACGACGCGGGCCGCACCTGGGAGCCGGAGGAGTACGTGCTCGGCGAGGGCGAGAACTATCCCGGCTGCATCGCCACGGACGACGGCGGCATGATCACCATCTGCCCCTACCGCAACCGCGGCCCCATCCAGGCCGTGCAATGGCGGCCCCGGCCTCAGGACGCCCGCTGAGCCGAACGACCCGGAAGGAGTGTTGCGGATGAGTGTCGGCGCGTCGGGCCTGCGCTACACGGCAGCGGTCGACAAGCGCTTCAAGAGCCCCGGTCCTCAGCCGAACGGGATCCAGGCAACGGGCGCAGGGCTGTGGTGCATCGATCAGGTCGATCTCAAGGCGTACCTGTTGGACTGGGCTACCGGCGCGACGCTGCAGGAGTTCCAGACCGCCACCGAGCACTCCAGCGGTATCACCCTGGACGGGGACGGGAACCTGTGGATCACCTCGACCTGGCAGCTCGACGTGGTGAAGATCGATCCCCGGACCGGCATGGAGCTGGCCCGCCATCCGGATCCGGGGGCCGGCCTCACCGCTCAGGCCGGCCCCAACGGCAAACGGTCGGGGTCGCACGGCATCGAGTGGCGCGCCGGCAGGATCTATCTGGCGGCACCGCCGACGCAGCGCCTGCACGTGATGGACGCGGCCACCTGGGAGCCCGTGCGGACGTTGCCGCTGCCGGGCCTGCGCCCGCACGGGCTGGGCTGGAACCACGATGGCCGGCTGTGGGTCGCGGATACCTCGGCGGGAACCGCCCACGCCATGGACCCGGAGACGGGACGCATCCACGACGTGTTCCGCGTCGCCGAGCCGGACGAGGTGCACGGCATGACAGTGCGCGACGGCCACGAGATCTGGTACTGCGACGCCGGCACTCGCGACGTGGGCGTGCTGATCAGGTGAGCTCCGCTCCGCAGATCGAGGTTTCGCCGGCTCCCGAGTACAACAGATAGGTCTTGCCCGCGTCCTTGAAGATCGCCGGGTCCCGCAACTCGTTCACCGGTTCGTGCACGGCTCCGGATTCCGACGGCCGCAGGGGCCGGCCGGCGCCCTCGTACGGCATCTCGGGCCGCAGCACCTCGATCCCTTCGGAGGCCTGCCAGTGTCGCCAGTCGCCTTCGAGGCTCATGCTGGCGACCAGGATTCGCTCTGGACCGTCGGCCACCCGGCTGTAGAACACCCGCAACGTCTTGCCTTCCTTGACGACCGCGGCGTGCCGCATCCTGGGTAGCACCGCAGGGCCGGGCTCGAAAGGGGCGCGTCCGTCGTGCGAGCGGAGCAGAATCCCGCCGCCGCTCGGCTCGGGCACCCTGGCGATGGCGAACCACGCTCCGTCGTGCTGGAACACCCGAAAGTACGACGGGCCGAGCGCGGTGCGGACGGCCTGGAAGCTCAGGCCGTCCGCCGACGACGCTCGGAACGAGAGTTGCCCGTCCGGCGTTACGCCGTGGAAGTACAGGACGATGCGGCGGCGTTCTTCGAGCACGTGAACGTCGGGGGAGGCGATGTGTCGCTGGCAGGCGGTCTGATCCAGGTCCAGTACCCCGGGGCGGTACACCGTCCACGGGCCGCGCACGTCGTCGGAGTACGCCATGCGGATGAAGGTGCCCTGATGGTGCGCGAAGTAGAGGTAGTAGCGCCCAAGGGGTTCGCCGACCCAATCGGGAACCCGGATCAGCGACGGCCCGTTGAGATTGGTGCCGATGCGCGGGTCCATGCCGGGATGGAGAAGCGGATTCCCGCCCAAGCGGGCGACGCGATACATCCCGGATCCGCGGAGCTCAGAACCGCTTATCGGACTCGCACCAGCTTGCGGAGGCTGCGGACCTCGCGTGGCGGGGTCTGCTTCCTGCCGTATGCGGCCCAGGAGACCTCGCCGACGTAGATGTCGCCGTGCGAGTCGACGGCCAGCCCGTGCGGGGCGATGAACTGACCGGGGCCCTCGCCCGGCCGGACGTCGCCGAGCCGTGCCAGCCGCCGTCCGGAGAGATCGTGGACGCTGACGCAGCAGCCCAGGTTGGGGTAGTCGGCGTTGACCGTCAGCTCGGTGACGATCTGGCCGATGTAGACCAAGCCGCCGGCGACGTGCAGCCCGCAGGGACGGTGCAGGTCGTTCCACTGGTCGAGGTAGGTGCCGCGGTCGTCGAAGATCTGCACGCGGTGGCTCTCCCGGTCGGCGACGTACACGTTGCCGTCGTCGTCGGTGCAGACGCTGTGCACGAGGTTGAACCGGCCGGGATCGGTGCCGTACTCGCCCCAGGAGAACAGATGCTCGCCGTCCACGTTGAACCTGTGCACGCGGGCGTTGCCGTAGCCGTCCGAGATGTAAAGGTCGCCGCTCCGCGGGTCGAACGCAACCTTGGTCGGGCGGTTGAACGGCTGCCCGCCGTGCAGCGGCGCGGGCTGCCCCGGCGTGCCGTAGGTGGCAAGCAGCTCGCCGCCGGGCGTGCAGCGCCGCACGCAGTGTCCGTCGTCGTCGACGCAGTAGAGCATCCCGTCGGGGCCGATGGTGAGCCCGTGCGCGCGGGTGAACAGCTCTTCTCCCCACGCGGTGACGAACGTCCCGTCCCGCTCGAAGACCATCATCGGGTGGTCGCTGCGGTTGAAGACGTAGACGCGGTCCTCGGCGTCCACGGCCACGTCGGCCACCTCCAGGAAACTCCAGCCGTCCGGGAGCTGTGCCCAGTCGTCGATCTCCTCGTACCGGTACTCTCCGTCTCCCAGGATCGTTTTCATGTCTTACCTTCCGTGCTCGTGTGTCGTGTGCCCGCTCATCCGGGATACCAGATCCTGCGCGGGTCGTCTGCGGCGCGGCGATAGTCCCACGCTTCGTCGATCAAGCGCCGCAGGTCGTAGCGCGGCCGCCAGCCCAGCAGGAACTTCGCCTTGCTGTTGTCCAGCCAGGTGCCGTGGAACTCGGTCGGGATCTCGACGCTCGGCAGCCCCCGCGTCTCCCGCAGATGGCGCGCCACCTCGCGGTAGTCGACCGGCTCTTCCATGCAGATGTTGAAGAGCTGCCGCCGTGCGGCGGGGTGGTCCAGGGCCGTGATGATCGCCGTCACCAGGTCGTCGACGTGGACGAAGTTGCGCAGCACCGGCCTGCCCTGCGGGTCGAGCATCACCGGCACCGTCCCGGCCTCGCGGTACGCCTCGGCCTTCGCCGGGCCTACCAGGTCGCGCCAGCGCGGGCCGCCGAACACGTCCTCGCCAAAGGAGAGCGAGTACCGGAAGTCGTCCTTCTCCATGATCCAGGGGGCGCGCAGGCAGCAGCCGTCCAGGTCGTACTGGATGTAGTACTGCTCCAGCATCGCCTCCTCCAGCACCTTGGACAGGGCATAACAGCCGGCGTACGCGGAGTGCTTCTGCGTCTCGGTCACCGGGATGGGATGCGGATAGACGAAGTGACCGACACCGGCATCGCCGCCGATCAGGACGAAGCGCTCGAAGGCGGCCGACTGCCGGCACTCCTCCAGCAGCCAGAACAGCCCCTTGACGGTCACGTCGATGACGTCGTCCGGTGTTTCCTTGCAGGTCGCCAGGTGCACGACGTGAGTGACGCCCTCCGCCGCCCGCGCCACGTCGGACCGCACGGCCATCGTACCGCGCACCACTTCCAGCCGCTCGCCGGCCGGGAGCTCGCGGTTGTGGCACAGGGCGCGCAGGCGCGCCCCTTCCCATGACGGGTCGGCCAGGAAGCGGCCGATGAAGTGCTGCCCGACCTTGCCGGTGGGTCCGGTGACCAGGACGAGCTTCTCCGACCGGTCGCCCACGCTACTCGTCCTTCAGGCGCAGCAGCATGCTCCCCTGGTTGCCCTCGTCGAAGCGCCGCTTCAGCGGCCGCCGGTCGAAGAACCGGCTGGAGTCGTAGACGTGCCGGTAGCGGCCGCCGCGGTCGAACCCCTGCCGGAGCGCCTCCCGGTTGACCTCTTCCACGGTGCCGTACGCCGGCCAGAGGATTCCGTGCTGGCAATAGGAGATGTCGACGAAGTAGCGCCCGCGCTCCTTGCCTCCGGGCTTGGCGCGCCGCGCGTGCCAGACCGCCGAGTGCACGATCACCGCAGATCCGGGCGGCAGGCGGTCGACGCAGACCGATCCGGGCAGGTCCTCCGTGCCGAACAGGGCAAGGCTCCACTGCACCACGGTGTTCTGCGAGCCCGGAAGCACCAGCAGGTCGCCGATCTCTCCGTTGAGGCCGTTCAGGTAGTAGAAGACGTGCACCATCACGTGCGAGCGGTTGGTGTGCGGCTCCTGCTCGTAGTCCTGGTGCCAGTGGACGCCGCGCTCGCCGCGGTCGTGGCGATTCGAGTGGATGTGATGCATGGCGAAGCGCGGGCCCATCAGCGACTCGACCATGGCCATCATCGGCGGATGCGAGGTGAGCAGCCCCATCTCCCGGTAGGAGGTGAGCAGCGGCCTGGCGCCCTTCGCGCGTTCGGCCATCAGCCCGTCCACCTCGGCGATCAGGCGGTCGTTGTACCCGGACTCCAGGAAGCCCTCCAGGACGACGTACCCGTCGCGCTCGAAGTCCTGCGTTTGCTGCGCCGACAGGCCCGGGTCCCCCGGTTGGGCGCTCATCGCTTTGCCCCCGCCGTCACGGCCGCGTGCCGCCGCGTCCATGCGGCCAGCATCTCCGGATCCGGCTCCGGCAACTCCGTCCCGAACGGGCGAAACGTGTGCGCCCCGTCGTACTCCAGCGCCGGCGCGGCCAGGTCGCGCGTGTAGAAGCGGGACGACGGGAACAGGTCGCCGGGATAGGTGACGTTGTCGAGGGTGGCGAGCTCGACGCAGACGGCGCCGCCTACCGAGCTCTCCAGCATCCCGCCGATCCAGACCGGAATGCCGGCATCGCGCGCCATGTCGTGGATGGCCAGCGCGTTCTGCAGGCCGCCCACGCGCGCCGGCTTGATGTTGATGTAGCGGCAGGCGCCGATGCGGATCGCCTGCTCGGCCGTACGCGGGTCGACGATGGTCTCGTCCAGGCAGATCGGTGTGCCGATCCGCTTGGCCAGCTCGGCGTGGTCCAGGATGTCGGCGTGGTGCAGGGGCTGCTCGATGAACGCAAGTCCCAGGTCGTCGATCGCCCGGAAGAACGGCAGGTCGTCGAGCGTGTAGCCGGAATTGCAGTCGATGTGGAAGGTCGCCTCGGGGAAGGTCGAGGTGACCTCGCGGAGCATCTCCAGGTCCCAGCCCCTCGCGACCTTGAGCTTGATCCGCGGGAACCCGGCTTCGACCGCCTGGCCGATGTTGCCGAGCAGCATCTCGATCGAGTCCTGGATGCCGAAGTCCGCCCCGGCGACCACGTCGCGCGTGGCGCCTCCCAGCAGCCGGTGCAGCGGCGTGCCGGTGATCCGGCTCTGCAGGGTCCACCAGCCGATCTCGATCGCGGCCTTGGCGAACGAATTGCCCTTGAACGGGCTCAGCCGCTCGTTGATGGTCGCCGCCGTGTCGTACTCGCGGCCGACCACGTGCGGACCGAACACCTCGGTGACGTGGTAGAAAGCCGAGCCGGCCGACTCGCTGAGGTAGTGAGGGGCGAAGAACGGCGTGCTTTCCGCCCAGGCCGTGTGCTCGCCGCTCGTGAGCTTCACCAGCACCGAGTGAATGTCGGCATCCTCGCCGTAGGCGGTCCGCCACGGATAGATGAGCGGCATCACCACGTAGTGCACGTCCAGTCGATCGATGCGCATGGTGACGGGACGATACCCGATCCCGTTCCAACGAACAAAGCGCGGCGGCCCAACCGCTTCCGGCCATGTCGCAGGATTCATTCGCGCACGGGTAGGATTGGCGGCCTGAGTATGAGTATCTACCATTCCATCGTAACGAAATAGCTCGCTGTCGCCGAAGGGCACGCTTCTGTATGCGCGTCGTGAGTGACGCGCAAGCAATGTTCCATCAACCACGTGTCCTTCCCTGAACGACCATTGAAAAACCACCGCGCATGGTTCCTGATCGGATCTGGCCGGCACGGTACCCGTAGGGGGACCATTGGCGGCCAAGCCAAGCCACATGACGGGACCTCGGCGGACCATCGCGTATTCACTTACGAGGCGTGATAAGCGCTATGATCGCGTGTGCCATGACTGGTGGGGAGGCGCTTCGCTTTCGTACGTTCGGCTTCCTGCAGTACCGCCAGATGCTGTCGTCACGGGAAACCGGTGCGCTTGCCGTCGCCTTCGACCTCGCCATGGAGCGCGCGGAGCGGCACCGCCCGACACCAGCCGGCGCACGGCAGCAGGTGGTGCCCTTCTTCGACTACGATCCCGACGCGTTCTATCCGCTGCTCGACGACGAGAGGCTGGTCGAGGTATTCGAGACGCTGCTGGGAGTGGATTACATCCTGGTGGCTACCGCCCCTCCGCGCCGGCAGCGGATGCTGGCCCGCGCTATCGAGCTGGGCTTCGGCAGCACCGGCCGCATCACCCACCTGCAGGATCTGCGGTAGAACATGTGTCGTCATGGTCACCGGTCATCCGCATGAGCCGCCACCACGATGGTCATGCGCCCGGCGGCACAGAGCGGGCACGGTACCTGCATCCGGGCCTCCGTGTTCGGTGGCACTTCGTGCTCACCGTTCTGGTGCTCGCGGTTCTCCTCGGCATCGGGGCTCCGAGTCACGCACAGAATGACCCCGAGCCCTGGGACGGGACCGTCGAGGTGTCGGGGAGCACGACCGTTCGGGCGGGAGAGTCGGTCACGTACTACCTGAGACTGAGCAAGCAGCCGACTGCCGACGGGTGGTTTGTCAGGGTGCGCGCCGACGGCGAGGTGCGCGCCGACGGCGAGTACAAGGGGTTCCGTTGGGCGCCGGAGGTCGGCTGGGCCTTCGATCGGAACAACTGGGACACATGGCGAGGCATATCGGTACATGCCGAGGACGCCGCCCCGGGCACACAGGTCAGGTTCACCCACGAGGTGTGGGACGACACGCAAGAGTGCCCGGTACACGATGCGGGCCCGGTTACGGTCCAGGTCACGGCGAACCCGACGATCAGGCAGCAGCCGGCGCTGAGCATCAACGACGTGACGGTGAACGAGGGCGGGGGAAGCGCGGTGTTCACGGTGAGTCTGAGTCAGCACACCACGGACACGGTGACGGTGGACTACCGGACGTCAAACGGGACGGCGATCGCCGGATCGGACTACACGTCGACGAGCGGGACCCTGACGTTTCCAGCCGGCCAGCGGGAGAGGACCATTGCCGTGCCGGTGAGCGATGACACGGTGGAGAACGAGGGGTCCGAGACGTTCACCATGAGCTTGAGCGACCCCCGGAACGCGATGCTGAGGGACAGCGAGGGGACCGCGAGGATCGAGGACGACGACGGAAATGGAAGTGGGACCGGCGGCGATGGCGGGACCGGAGGCGATCGCGGGAACGAAGGCGACGGCGGGACCGGAGGCGATGGCGGGAACGAAGGCGACGGCGGGACCGGAGGCGACGGCGGGACCGGAGGCGACGGCGGGAACGGGGGCGACAGCGGGAACGAAAACGGGGACGAGCCGCCGAAGCTGGCGATCAACGACGTGACGGTGAGCGAGGGCGCCGGGAGCGCCGTGTTCCGGGTGACCCTGAGCGAGCAGAGCGCCGACACGGTGTCGGTCGCGTACGGCACGTCGAACGGGACGGCCAGTGCCGGGTCGGACTACACGGCCACGCACGGGAACCTGGTCTTTCTTCCTGGCCAGCGGGCGCACATGATCGCCGTGACGGTAAACGATGACACGCTGCCGGAAGAGAACGAGACATTCACGGTGGAGTTGAGCAACCCGCAGAACGCGACGCTGCTGAACGGAGCGGGGACGGCGACGATCGTGGACGACGACGGCGCCGGCCTGCCGGCGCTGTCGATCCATGGCGTAACGGTCACCGAGGGCGGCGGCAGCGCTGTGTTCAGGGTGAGCCTGAACAAGCGGAGCGCCGACGTCGTGACGGTTGCGTACGCCACGTCGGACGGCACTGCCAGGGCCCGATCCGACTACACCGCCACGAGCGGCACGCTGACGTTCGAGCCAGGCCGGACGCGGCATGCGCTGGTCGTCCCGGTGCTGGATGACACCTTGGTGGAAGGGACCGAGACGTTCTCGGTGAGGCTGAGCGGCGCCCGCAACGCGACGCTGGGCGCCCCGGAGGCAACGGGGACGATCAGGGACGACGACGGTGGCGAACCGCCGTCCGCGCCGTCCCTGTCCGTCGACGACGTGACGGTGGCCGAGGACGCCGGGAGCGCGGTGTTCACGGTGAGCCTGAGACCGGAGAGCGATGACGTGGTGACCGTCGCGTACGGGACGTCGGACTGGACGGCCACGGCCGGCTCCGACTACACGGCAATCAGCGGGTCTCTGGCCTTTGCGCCCGGCGAGACGCGGAAGGCGATCACGGTCCGGATCCTGGATGACGACGTGGAGGAGGAGAGCGAGGTCTTCACGATCAGGCTGAGCGATGCGCGCAATGCGGTGCTGGCCGACCCTGAGGGCACCGTGACCATCTCGGACGACGAGTACTCCGCCCGCAGGACCAGGGAACCGGAGACCACCGAGTGGATCGGACACTTCGCCCGCACAGCGGCGACGCAGGTCGTGGACGCGATCGACGAGCGGATGCGGTGCGCGCGCGACCGCCGCACGGAGGAAGGGACTCCGGATCACGCGGCTCCCCGCTGGCGGTGCACGCGCTCCACGATTGGCATGGCTCAGGCCGGGAATCCGTTTGCGGGCTCGTCCGAGGCGGAGCAGGACCCGCAGGGGTGGAGCGTCTGGGGCCGGGGCTCGTTCTCCCGATTCGACATCCAACGTGACGATGCGCGGATCCTGGGCGGGGGTGTCGGAAGCGCTACCTTCGGCGCGGACCTGGCGGCCGGGCAGGTGCTCCTGGGCATCGCGCTGTCCCATAGCCGGAGTGGAGGTACCGTCACGCTCGACGACGTCGGGGCGCAGGTGGCCTCGGTACTGACCGGGTTGCATCCGTATCTGCGCCTGGGCGTGAACGAGTGGCTGTCGCTGTGGGCGACGGTCGGCATCGGTACCGGAACGCTGACCCTTACCATGGACGACGACGGATCGCGGGACACCGGAATTGCACTGAGAATGGCGTCCGTCGGCGGTCGGGCGCAGGTCCTGTCGCCTGCCGATGAACATCGACTGTCGGTGTCGGTCAAGGCCGATGGGCTGATCCTGGCGGTCGACGCCAACGCCTCCGCTTCCTTCGCGGCCGCGTCGACGGACGCATCGCGGCTGCGCGTGGTGGTGGAGGGAGCCTACGAGTTCGTCCTCGGCCTCGGCCACTCGATCGCGCCGTTCGTGGACATCGGCGGGCGGCTCGACGGCGGGGGCCTGGGGACCGGGTGGGGAATGGAGATCGGCGGCGGGCTGCGCTATGCGCATCCGGCCCGGCACCTGACGGCGGAGCTGTACACCCGTGCTCTCCCCGTGCACGGTGCCGAAGGGTTCAGCACGTGGAGCCTGTCGGGGTCCGTGCGGTATGACCCGAACGCCGGCTCGGAACTCGGTCCCTACCTCACGCTGTTCTCGTCGCGCGGACTGGTGGACGAAGGCCGGCAGGCGAGCGGGCGGATCGGCGCGATCGCCTGGCCGCTGCACGTCGGTGGTTCCGCTGCCGGCTGGTACGTCGACACGGAGCTGGGCTATGGGTTCCCGGTTCTGGGCGGCTCCGCAACGGGTACGCCGTGGGCGGGCGTGTCGGTGTCCGGGGGCATCCCGGAGTATCGGCTGGGGTACCGAATGGGATTCGGGTCCGACCTGCGCCTGGGGATCGCGGGGACGCTCCGGGACAACGGGACGGAGACCGAGCCGCCGGATCATCAGGTCACGCTCACATTCTCGACACCCTGATCGGGCAGCCGCGCAGTTCCGCTACCGCGGCGGCACAGTGTCGCTGTTCGCCGCCGCCTGACCTAACCCACCAGCGTCAGCCGGGCGCCGACAGTTCCCGGCAGCGAGGACAGTGCGGCCACCAGGGAGTCCGTCTCGCCGTGGAGGGTGCCCACGGGGTTCACGGGTGAGGCTGCCCGCGGCTCCGTGCCGGCGCTGGCAGGGGTGGGTCCGAAGAACACGCACAGCGCGTGTCCCGGCGGCCAGTACGCCACCTCGCCGATCTCCATGACCTCGCGCGCATCGGGCTCCGCGCTCGCGACCACCTCACAGTCGCCGTAGTACTCGTCCCCCCAGCGCGAGAGCCGAATGTCGAGAGGACAGGCGGCGGCGATGGCCGCAGCCGTCGCCGAGTCGTTGAACAGCCCCTCCAGGGCCACGCCGCCGATCTCGAGGCGGAACGTCTGCGATGCCATTCCGCCGAGGATAGGCCGGCGACCGTCGATGGACAACATCTCGGGGGTGGCGATACGCTCGCGGACATGGCTGAGGCCGACCTCCAGCAGCGTGATCGACGCGGTGAGTGGCTGCCCGACTCCTTGCCGGAACCGTCTCCGCTGTTCCGCTGGCCGTTCCGGGTGCTCCCGGCGCTGCGCTATCTGGTCAACTTCTACTGGCCGTACAACATCTTCTATGCACTGGTCGCGGTGGTCTGCTGGCTGTGGTTCACGCCCGACCTGAGCCGCACCGGTTCCTTCTCGATCGGCTGGATCGCCGAGATCTACGCCCGCAATGCGGTGCTGATCGTCGTCCTCTACGGGGCCGTGCACGTGCGGCTCTACATCCAGCGCGCGCAGGGCGATCGCTACAAGTACAACGGCCGTTGGCCGAGTGCCGGGAATCGCACCTTCCTGTTCGGCAGCCAGACGCGGGACAACGTGTTCTGGACCCTGGTCTCAGGCGGCCTGATCTGGACGGCGTACGAGGCGGTCACGTTGTGGATGTACGCCAACGGCGCGCTGCCGATGATCGGTTTCGCGACCAGCCCGGTCTATTTCGTGCTCCTGATGCTTGCCGTCCCGTGGCTACGGACGCTGCACTTCTACTGGACGCACCGGATCACGCACTGGAAGCCGCTGTACAAGGCCGCGCACTACGTCCATCACAAGAACGTCAACCCCGGCCCGTGGTCGGGACTGTCGATGCACCCCATCGAGCACCTGCTGTACTTCAGCGGCGTGTTGCTGCACTGGATCATCCCTTCTCATCCGCTGCACGGGATCTTTCATCTCATGCACGCCGGTATCGCGCCGGTTCCCGCCCATGCCGGTTTCTACAAGGTCGAGGTCGGCAAGGACCACGCGATCAAGCAGGGCGGGTACTTTCACTACCTCCACCACAAGTACTTCGACTGCAACTACGGCGGTGAGAACGTCCCCCTCGACAAGTGGTTCGGCAGCTTCTGCGACGGCTCGCCGGAGTCAGAAGCCCAGATGCGTGCGCGGCGCAAGCGTCTGAAGGGAGTGTCGGCCTAGCGCTTCATCTCGCCGGGGGCCAGGTCGCGCTCGCAGCGCCGCAGCGCTTCGATCACGACCGGCACCTCCTCGGGCTCCATGCACATCGGCGCCACCGTCACCTCTCCCGGGGACTCGCTGCCGCACACCACGGGCGGGTCCTGGGCGCGCAGGTGGTCGAGCACCTGCTGCTCGCCGATCCCGCCCAGCAACCGCAGCCGGGCGCGGGCGATCGGCTGTCCCGCCTCGCTGTAGGGGTCGCGCTCTGCCGCGAAGAGCCGGCTGCCGGTCAGCGCGCCGCAGATCTCCGCCACGGCCTCGTCGGCCCAGGCCAGCCGCGCATCCTCGTCGGCTTCCAGGTACTCCTTCACCGCCCAGTAGAGGCCGACGATCTCCTCCCGCCCCGTCTTCATCATCCGGCCGTGGCCGTAGTTCGGGAAGCCGATGCGCGTGACGATCTCCAGGAACCACTGCTCGCCCACCAGCAGGCCGCTCGACTGCGGGCCGCGCAGGTCCTTGCCGCCCGAGAACAGCGCCGCGGTCGCGCCGGCCTGCGTGAACTTCCAGAGGTTCTCCTTCGGCGGAAGCTGCGCCGCGCAGTCGATCACCAGCGGCAGCCCATGCATGCGCGCCACCGCCACCGTGTCCTCGAAGGGGAGTCCGCCCTGCGTCGTCCAGCCGTGGTCGGCCTGGAAGAAGAAGATGGCGGCCGTGCGGTCGGTGATGTTGTGGGTGAGCGCCTCGCGCGTGATCGGCTCGATGAAGTTCGCGTAGCCCAGGACCTTGGTGCGCACGCCGAGCTGCTGCAGCACGAAGTCGTAGGGGTTGTGGTGGGCGGTGAACACGATCACCTCGTAGCGGCCGATCTCCTCGGCGCTCAGGTAGCGGATCGGCCGGCCGGCGCGCCGCTCCACGGCCGCTGCGGCGCACAGGTACAGGCCGGTGTCGGCCCCGTTCGAGACGAATGCCGCCTCGTTGTGGGTCAGCTCAGCCAGCCGCGCGTGCACGGCGGCCTGCAGGGCGCGGATGTCGGTGTAGCTCCGCGCCGCCTCATTCATCCGCTGCAGCGTCGACTCCCGCATGCGCGACCCGCCGAAGGCGGTGAAGCCGCCCGCGGCGTTCACCAGTCGCGCGACGCCAAGGTGATCGTAAATGTCTTTTATCACCGCTCTCTCCGTCCCGGCCCACTAAGATATGGCGCCGGTGCGGCCGCCGCAAGAGCAGCGGTCCTTCCGGTGGCCATACCAGCGTGTCCCCCTTTCGTCACTGCTTCAAAGCGCAGAGCCTGCTCTCCCCAGCCTGCGGTCTCAGACCGCGGAAATTCAGCGTCGGCGGGAGCTCTTTTACCCAATCGTGATGAGAGCGAACAAGGCCCTGTGAGCCTGGTTCTGGGCATCATCGAGCTGCTCGCGCGCGATACGGGCGTTTTCACATGCCTCGACGAGATCCGATTTGGTGAACTGGGCGTTGTGGTCGTAGTCAGCGGAGTAGCGCTGCTCCTGCAGTTCGTTGAACGTTCGCATGCTTTCGACGAGGTCGGCGTCCGTTGCTGCGATGTCGAGCAGCCGGCCATACTTCTTGAGACTCTCGGGCAGCGTAGCGTCGGGTTCGCGCTTCAGGGTGTTGGACCTGTCGACCAGGTGCTTGGCAAGTCGAGCGATCTCGCCATGCGACCACCTGCGGCGAATCTCGTTCTGAGTCTCCTGAGGAAACGAACCGGCCAGAAGACGCGCCGCGCGTGCGGTCAGGTCATGGAACACCGCATAGTATGCCGCACTGATGCCGCGCCTGATGTCCGCGTCCCGCGGGCGGCCCGGTCCGGCGACAGCAAGCTGCGCGGCATGCTCGAGAAGACCGTCGGGCCCAATCATCGAACACGCGGTCTGGGTCGTGCCGTCACGGTGACCACCCACACGTCCCAGTCGTCGACCTCGGTGCCACCGATCCGCTCCCGGAGATCGGCGGTGAGGCGGTTCACTTCGTCACGCGGATACTCCTGTACATCGAAGTCCTCCGCGAGGTCGATCACTACCGAGAAGACGAAGATCAATCGGTCCTCGCTGCCATAGCGGAGCTCCCATTCGAGGTCGTACGCCGGGGAGCATCGAGACAGATTGGCAACGAAGTCCGACCTGATCTGCTTGGCCGCTCGCATCGCGGCAGTCAACGTCTCCTCGTCAGCGCTCCGCCGGTCTTGAGCGCTGATCATCGGGTGGCTCATGCTCGTCAGCGTACGGACATCCGCTTCCGAAGTTCAAGTGGCTCTCCTCCTGCTGACATTGAACCAGAATTGACCCATACGCTGGCGATGTGCCAGCATCCGTTCATGCTGCCGGACGGCTACGTACAGGGGATTCCTATTCCCCCACACTTGCAAAGGTATCCTGGCATGCAACCATGGATCGGCGACCATTACCAGGATGACCGCCACAAGCGCTTACTGATTGTCGGTGAGAGCCACTACCTGCCGGAGGGATCCACCATTCACCACGATTCCGACGCGTGGTACACGGGCAGTCAGGATGATCTCAGTGACGAGGAACGGAAGTGGATTTGCACGGCAGGAAACATCAGGGGAGCATGGAATCGGGCTCACACCATCTACCGAGAGATCGCGCGAGAGCTGTCCCGCATACTCGATGAACGCGGTCTGACACACGATGACTTCGTATTCCAGCACATCGCATACTGCAACTATTTTCTCCGTCCGGCGCCGGTCGAAGGAGGGAGCATGGCGGCGGCCGTACACCCACGCGACGTTGCCACGGCGGAAGAGGTGCTGAACTGGTTCATACGACGCCATCGACCGGAACTCGTCGCTGTCGCGTCCAAAGCTGCCGGCAGACATGCGGAGAAGGTGCTGGTGAGATCGCGTATCCCGTACCTTGTCACCTATTATGCGGGCAGTCCTTTCTGGATGACTCGTTTCAGGGATGACTTCGCGGATTTCCTAAGAGACGATCAGTGGTTGCACACCACGAACGCCACGTCGTAGAGGATCAGGGAGGAGGGAGTCCGGGGAATCCCGATGCGGCGATCCTGAGTTCGCCGCAGTGGAAACAGCGTTCGCCGGCGGTGCGGCGACCGATGCGGTCCAGTTGGCCCATGCCGGATACGGGAAAGCGCGTTCCGTCGAGGCGGGGCTCGACATAGCGGTCGAACCAGCGGGTCAGGCGGTCGCGCATCTCGTCGACCAGCGGGCGTCGCGAGCGAACGTCGACCAGGTTGTTCCGCTCGTCCGGGTCGGCGCTCAGGTCGTAGAGCTCGTGCGCGCCGTACGGGTAGCGGTGCACGTACTTCCACTCCCGGGTGCGGATCATGCGCACCGGGCCGTACTCGTCGTGGACGACGACGTCCTCACGCGCCTCTTCGGCCTCGCCTTCCAGCACGGGCACGAAGCTGGTGCCGGGCAGCTCGGATTGGCCCGCATCGCTCGGCGGCTCCTCGACGCCGAGGTAGTCGAGGAGCGTCGGCTTGACATCGTACTGGCTCACCAGCGCGCCGGCGCTCGCGCCCTGCGGCAGCCGGGCGGGGTGGCTCATGATCATGGGCACCTTCACGGAGTTGTCGTACATGTTCAGGGGGAAGGTGCCGTTGCCCTTGCCCCAGAAGCCGTGGTGGCCGCAGGAGAAGCCGTTGTCGCTGGTGAAGACGATCAGCGTGTCGTCCCGCAGGCCGCGCTCCTCCAGGCGGTCCAGGATCCTGCCCACGTTCAGGTCCATGGCGGTGACGGCGGCGAAGTAGCCCTTCAGCTTCTCCCGGTTGCCCTGGCAGTCCCGTGTCAGCGACGTCGCCCACGGGTGCATGGGCTCCTGCGGGCAGGACCGGAACGGGCAGTCGTCGTAGGAGTCCACGATGTCCTGCGGATGGCCTTCCCAGGGGCTGTGCGGGGCGGTGTAGTGCACGCCGAGGTAGAACGGCGCACCGCCGGCCCCCTCCTGGCCGGCCCGGTCGATGAAGCGCAGCGCGTCGCCGGTGATGACGTCGGTGACGTAGCCGGGCGCGGTGACGGCGCGGCCGCCGGCGACCATGGGCGCGTCGCGGTACGGCCCGCCGCCCCGCTGATGGACGAACCAGTGGGTGAAGCCGGCCTGCGGCGTGAGGCTGTCGCCCAGGTGCCACTTTCCGCTCAGGCCCAGGCGGTAGCCGTGCCCGGCGAGGATCTCGGTGTAGGTCCGCTGCCCCTCCAGGTAGCTCACCGCTTCGGGCGGCATGTTGCGGTCGCGGATCCAGTCGTGCACGCCGTGACCGGAGGGGATCGTGCCGGTGAGCAGGCTGGCCCGCGCCGGTGAGCAGACCGGCGATGCGCAGAAGAAGTTGTCGAAGCGCACGCCGGTGGCGGCCAGCCGGTCGATGTTGGGCGTGCGGATCTCCGGGTTGCCGTAGCAGCCGGCGGCCCACGGCCCCTGGTCGTCGGTGAGGATGAAGACGACGTTCGGACTCATCCGCCCGGGATGTACAGGCTGCGGTCGGCCACCGGCAGGGCGACGCGGGCTCCTTCCTGCAGGTGCGAGCAGGCGACTCCGAACTGGACCTCGACCGACTGCATGGTGATGTCGATGCGGCCGGCCGTGGGCTCGCCCGTCTCCAGCTCGCGGATGATGTCCCGGATCGTGCAGATCGTCGGGCTCTCGCCGCGCGGCCGGATGACCGTCTGTTCGACGTCGTCGCCTCCCGTGCGGTGCAGGAAGATCGACTCGCCGTTGTCCCATGCGTGGGCGTGGCCGCCGGTGCCTTGCACGTCCAGGTCGAAGCCGGGACGCGGGACGAAGTGGCCTTCGGCTCCGCCGCGATACCCGACCCGGTAGAAGCCGACCATCGGGTCGCCGATCTCGCCGCCGGGCGGCCGTTCGAAGCGGTGAGCGGCCGCGTCGTATCGCGGATGCTGCTTGGTAGACGGGCCGTCGGGGTCTTCCGGTTCCTCGAGCCGGCCCTCGACCCACTCCGGCACCGGATCGCCCAGCATCATCGCCACCAGGTCGAGGGTGTGCGGGTGATGCTTGATCAGGTCGGTACGGGAATGCAGCGTCGCGAACCGGGGCTCGCCGATCTCGCCGCGCCCGATCGCCGCGCGCAGCCGCTTGAAGCCGTCGTGATGGCGGCGCATGGCCCCCCAGTTGAAGGCGACGCCGTTGGCTTTCAGGGCGTCGCGGATGCGGTCGGCCTCGGCCAGCGATGCGCAGAGCCCCTTCTCGGCGTAGATGCCGCGCACGCCGTGCTCGGCGGCGAAGATGATCGGCTCCGCGCGGGCGAAGCTGGGGGTGGTGACGCTGACGAGATCGGGCTTCTCCCGCTCGATCATGGTCCGGTAGTCGAGGTAGGTGTTGGTGATCCCGAAGCGCTTCACGAACCGCTCCAGCCGCTCCGCGCCGCGGTTGGCGACGGCCACGACCTCCACCCCGTCGATGGCTGCGTAGGCGCTGAAGTGGCCATACGGCCGGCTGAAGCTGTCCGGCGGAATCTCGTCCTCGATCAGTCCGCCCATGCGGCCGGTGCCGATGATCGCTGCGCGGTAGGTCGCTCCCATTATTCGCTCCTTTGTCGGATCGAGTCGCCGCCAACTCGTGGCACGCTCGGCGCAGCGTCAGTATGCTGTCAGGCCATGCAGGACACGTACCGGGCCGTCCTCATCGGCTGCAGCCGCATGGGCGCCTTCATCGACCACGAGATCGGCGACCGCGAGTATATCCTGCGTCCGTACTCGCACGCTGCCTCCTACCACGCGTGCGAGCGCACGCAACTGGTGGCGTGCTCGGACCTGCGGCCCGAGGTGATGGCGGAGGTCGGCCGGCAGTACGGCATCCCTCCCGAGAAGCAGTACCTGGACTAC
This sequence comes from Spirochaetia bacterium, assembly GCA_963662775.1. Classification (GTDB taxonomy): domain Bacteria; phylum Spirochaetota; class Spirochaetia; order SZUA-6; family Bin103; genus CATQHW01. The sequence continues at coordinate 5,819,186 of OY759747.1, read as the reverse complement.
CGGCGGATGATCGAGGCCGAGCGGCCGGACATCGTCAGCATCGCGACCCAGCCGGAGGGCCGGGCGGAGATCGCCGTCCATGCCGCCGAGCACGGCGCGCGGGCGATCTACTGCGAGAAGGCGATGGCTGCCTCCCTGGCGGAGGCGCAGGCGATGGTGGACGCGTGCGAGCGCCACGGCGTGGCCTTCAACCTGGGCACGCAGCGACGCTGGCACCCCGGCTTCCAGGCGATGCGGGACGTGATCGGCGGCGGGCGGTTGGGTGCTCTCCTCTCGGTCATCATCCAGGAGACCGCCGTGTTCGACGGGGCCAGCCACTACTTCGACAACCTGCTGTTTCTCAACGGCGACCGCCGCGCGTGCTGGGTGCAGATGCAGCTTCGGGACGGCGACTGGACGCTGGAGGGGGACCGGCTCACCGGCGACCCCGCCGCGCACGGGGGAATCGGGTTCGAGAACGGGGTCGTGGCCTACGCGGTTCCGTCGGCGCAGGACGTGGCGTTCGAGGCGCGCTGCGCCGACGGAACCGTGCGTGTCACCCAACAGCACGGGTACTCGATGCGCCGCCGGGTGCAGCCCGGCACGCCGCGCAGTCCGTTCACCGACGTGCCGTTCCCGCAGTGGCAGCCGGTCAGCGCCAACCTGCGGCTGGTGCAGGACCTGGTCCGCTCGCTCGACACGGGCGAGCAGCCGGCCGGCGGCGTGCGGGTCGCCTACGCCGCCACCGAGCTGACCTTCGCGGCGATCGAGTCCCACCTGCGGGAAGGAGCGCGCGTGGACCTGCCGCTGACCGGCAGCACGGTGCGGCTCGAGCGCGACCGCGCACCCCGCCAGCCTCGTTTCCGGCCGTCCCAATAACCGTCGCCTCGGCTCCGCTCATCAGTCCATCCCCACCTTCCGCCAGTAGTCCGTCCGATTGCCGCTGACGCGCCATATCGGACAGACTCCTGGCGACGACTGGCCGCCGGCGGCAGTCGATCGGGAGAGCGGAAACATGAAGGACACATACCGGGCCGTGCTCATCGGCTGCAGCCGCATGGGCGCTTTCATCGACCACGAAGTCGTCGACATGAAGTACATCCTCTATCCGTACTCGCACGCCGCGGTCTACACCGTGTGCGATCGCACCGACCTGGTGGCGTGCTCGGACCTGCGCCCCGAGGTGATGGCGGAGGTCGGCAGGCAGTACGGGGTCCCGCCCGAGAAACAGTACGTGGACTACCGGGAGATGATCGAGGCCGAGCGGCCCGACATCGTCAGCATCGCCACGCAGCCGGAGGGCCGGGCGGAGATCGCCGTGCATGCCGCCGAGCACGGGGCCAGGGCGATCTACGCCGAGAAGGCGATGGCCGCCTCCATGGCGGAGGCGGACGCGATCGTGGAGGCGTGCGAGCGCAACGGCGTGGTCTTCAACCTGGGCACGCAGCGGCGCTGGCATCCCGGCTTCCACGCGATGCGGGGCGTGATCGACAGCGGGGAGCTGGGTGAGCTGCGCTCGGTCATCCTCCAGTCGAACCCGTTGTTCAACGGGTCCAGCCACTACTTCGACAACCTGCTGTTCCTCAACGGCGACCGCCGCGCCTGCTGGGTGCAGATGCAACTCCTGGACGGCGACTGGACCATGGAGGGCGACCGGCTCACCGACGAACCCACCGCGCACGGCGGGATCGGGTTCGAGAACGGGGTCGTGGCCTACGCGATCCCGTCGGGGCGCGACGTGGAGTTCGAGGCGCGCTGCGCGGACGGAACGCTGCGCGTCACCAACCACCAAGTGTTCTCCATGCGCCGCCGGGAGCACCTCGGCCAGCAGCGCAGTCCGTTCGTCGACGTGCCGTTCCCGGACTGGCAGCCGTTCAGCGCCAACCTGCGGCTGGTGCAGGACTTGGTCCGCTCGCTCGACACGGGCGAGCCGCCCATCGGCGGCGTACGCGCCGCCCGCGCCGGCACCGAGCTGATCTTCGCCGCGATCGAGTCCCACCTGCGGGGCGGCGCCCGCGTGGACCTGCCGCTGACCGGCAGCACGGTACGGCTCGAACGCGACCGGACGCCCAGACAACCCCGCTACCGGCCTTAGGAGAATCAAGCATGTCCACCACCGACACTCAGGCCGAAGGCCGGCTTCTGCCCCAGGACCTGGAGTTCTACGAGCGCGAGCTCGCATCGTTCCTGCCCGACCGCGTCTTCGACGCGCACACGCACCTGTGGCGCCGGCAGGACACCGGCTGGGACCTGCCCGGCTGTCCCGATGACGTGGGGCTCCCGGAGTACCGGCAGTTGATGGACGACCTGCATCCGGGGCGGCGCATGGCCGCGATGTTCATTCCGTCCGTGAGTCCGAGCGGGGACGGATCGTTCACCGACCAGAACGAGTGGGTGGCGCGGGCGGTTGCCGACGACCCGTCGTTCCGGGGCATCTTCTTCATCCGGCCGGACGACGATCCGGAATGGGTGCGCCAGGAGGTGCGCCGCCTCGGCCTGCACGGCCTGAAGTGCTACCACACCATGGCGTCCGTGAATCCCACCTGGGAGGCGGAGGTCCCGGACTTCCTGCCGGAGCGGCTGGTGCGCGTCGCGCACGAGGAGGGGTGGGTGATCACCCTGCACATGGTGCGCTCGCGGGCGGCCGCCGATGCGACCAACATCCGCTGGATCCGCCACTACTGCGAGCGCTACCCGGACATGAAGCTGATCCTCGCCCACTCGGCGCGTGGCTTCCAGCCGGCGCACAACCTGGAAGGGCTGCCGCACCTCACGGGGCTCGACAACCTCTACTTCGACACCAGCGCCAACTGCGAGCCCATCGCCCACCAGGCGATCATCCGCATCATCGGCCACGACAAGCTCATGTACGGCACCGACCTGCCGGTCAGTCACGGGCGCGGCCGGCATGCCGGCGCCGCCGACGCCTTCCTCTGGCTCTACGCGGACTCGCCGGTCTGGGACGAGAAGCACATCGGCATCCGTCCGGTGCTGATCGGGCTGGAGCACCTGCGCTCGATCAAGTGGGCGTGCTGGTCGGAGCGGCTCGGCGACGGCGCCGTCGAGGACATCTTCTGGAACAACGCCGCGCGCCTGTTCGGCGTCGCCTGAGGAAGGGCGCGTGAGATACCGCACGCTGGGCCGCACCGGCGTGTCCGTCAGCGAGATCAGCCTGGGCGGCGCCTACCTGATGGGACCCGATCCGGAGCGCCACGAGGAGAACGCGGCGGCGGTCGTGCGGCGCGCGACCGAGCTGGGCATCAACTACCTGGACACGGCGCCGGGATACGGGCGCAGCGAGGAGTTGCTGGGCCCGGCCCTGGAGCAGGCAGGCCGGCCGTTCCTGGTGGCGACCAAGGTGGGGTTCGTGCCCGAGGACTTCGACTTCCGGCGCGACAGCGTGGTGGCCAGCCTGGAGGCGAGCCTGCGCAAGCTGCGCATCGACCGGCTGGCCGTGGCGCAGATCCACGAGGTCAACCTGGTCGGCTGGGAGCGCATCATGGAGCCGGGCGGAGCCCTCGACGGCCTGCGCGCGGCCCGCGACGCCGGCCTCTGCGAGGCGGTCGGCATCACCGGAAGGGCGATCCCGCTACTCGCCAAGCTGGCCGAGACCGGCGAGTTCGACACCGTCCTGGTCTATCACGACTACCATCCGGCATCGCAGAAAGCGCGGGAGGAGGTCATCCCCGCGGCGGCGAAGCAGGACATGGGGATCGTCATCGGCACGCCGCTGGGCGCGCTGTTCGGCCACGAGGCGAAGCGCGGCGAGACGCTGGCGGCGCTGTCCGACCGCGAGCGGAGGTCCGCTGAGTGCGTGATCGAGCGGCTGCTGCGGGAGCCGGGGACGCTCGCCCAGCACGCCTTTCGCTATATCATGGCGGACGGGGCGGTGAGCACGGTGTCGAGCGGCGCGGCGAACGTCGAGCAGATCGAGGACGTGGCGGAGGCCTCGACGATGGGGGCCATGCCGGCCACGCTGGTCGCGGAGCTGGAGCGCCTGGGGGCTGACGGATGAGTCAGGAGGTCACCCGCGATGAGATCTACCGCGGGCTGTGGGACACCGGCCTGCACGACGGTGACGCGGTGCTTGTCCACTCGGCGATGCGGACGCTGGGCCGCGTCCAGGGAGGTGCCGACACCGTGGTGTCCGCGCTGCTGGAGGTGATCGGCGAGCGCGGCACGCTGGTGGTGCCGACCTTCACGTTCGCCCACGAGGTGGAGGACGAGCCGCTCATCGACCCGCGGAGCGACGCGTCCGAGATGGGGGCCATCACGGAGGCGGCCCGCACCCACCCGCGGGCGCTGCGGAGCACCGCCTACCGGCACAGCTTCGCCGCCATCGGACACCGTGCCGAAGTGCTCGCCGGGGTCGACCCGGCGCTGTCCGTGTTCGACCTGCGGTCTGCCTTCGGGGTCATGCTCGCCCTGAACACGCAGATCCTGATGCTGGGCATGACCTATGGGAGCTGCACCAGCTTCCACTTCGCCGAGTGGCTGTGCGAGGTGCCCTACCGGCGCGTCATCCCGCTCGAGGTCAAGGTGCGACGGGCCGACGGCACGGTGGTGCCGCAGGCCATGACCGACTATCAGCCGCACAGCTATACCGGCACGCGCCGCCCCGACTTCAACCGCATGGGCCGCATGCTGGAGGAGCGCCGGCTGGTCGGGATCGCCGCGGTCGGCAACGCGGTCGCCCGGCGCTTCGCCATGCGCGACCTGACCGACCTGGCGCAGGCCGAGGCGGAGAAGGACTACAACGTGTTCCGCACCCCCGAGGGCGGCACGACCCACGGCACGCCGCTCGATTCCGGTACGACGGTGATCAGCCCCGAGATGCCGGACGCGGCGGGACGGCCCGATCGCTATCAGTGGAGCGTGGTCGACGAGTCACGGCTGACGCTTCCCGGCGGCTGACGGGCGGAGGTCACATGTCTACGATCACCTTTGAATGTCCTGATGATATTCTGCGAAGCCTGAGCGAAACACCCGAACAGTTCGCTGATGAGTGCCGTCTGCTGATAGCTGTAAAACTGTTTGAACTCGGACAGTTGTCATCGGGACAAGCCGCCCGTTTCGCCGGTATGGAACGCGTGCCATTCCTGGATGCCTTGAAGTCCTATAGGGTGTCGGCCATCAATCTGTCCGCAGAAGAGCTGGCGCAAGATCTCTCCCATGCCAGGAACCTGTAGCGTCGATGCATCTCCGCTACTCTACCTCTATCGAATCGGCCAACTGACTCTCCTTCGTCTCCACTACGAAAGGGTGTTGGTGCCCAAAGCGGTAGCCATGGAGTTGGATAATGGACGATTGCAGGGCGTTGACGTTCCGGATGTCTCCGGTTTGCCTTGGATCGAGATTCGACAGATAGAGCTCCGATCTGTGTCCGCTACGGTGGATTCATTCGGCATTGGTGAGCGAGAAGTGATTCTGCTTGCGCTTGATGGCCATGCTGACTGGGTAGTTCTGGATGATCTCGCGGCCAGACCTCAGGCCGAGAAATGTGGTGTTCAAGTCATCGGCACCGTTGGCTTATTGGCTTCTGCCAAGAAAAAGAACATGATCGTGTCCGTCGGTCCCTTCCTCAATGCTCTTGAAAACGCCGGCATGTGGTTGTCCGCAGACGTGGAACGAACGGTCCTGGAATCGGCTGATGAACTCTGAATCCAAACCGAACGGGCTGCGACACTCCCGCACGTTGACCACGGTCGCAGGGGCGCTTCTCTGGGACATGGGCGGCTGAGCGGGGGTTCCAGCGACATCCGCTCGCTGCGGTCACTCAATTGTGGTCGTGGCGGTGGTGGAGGTCGGGCACGTGCGGGTGCGCGTGCTCCAGCTCGTCGTGCGCGTGTCGGTGCACGTGGCCCATCCATGTCCGAAGCCCCGGATGGGTGTGCAGGTGATGGCCGTCGTTGTGGCGGTGCCAGTGCTCGTGCTCGGCGGCAGGGTGGTGGTGCCGGTGCGCGTGGCCCTCGCGCAGCAGCACGCCCAGTCCCGCAAGCAGGACACCGGCCGCGATGATCTGCAGCGCGCTCATCCGTTCGCCCAGCACGACCAAGGCGATCAGGACGCCGAAGAATGGCGCCGCGGAGAACACCAGTTGCCCGCGTGTGGCGCCGATGTTCTGGGCGGCGGCGATGTACAGCACGATGCTCGCCCCGTAGGCGGCGGACCCCAGTAGCAGTGCGCCGGCAACCGTGAGCGGCGCCGCGCTCCACGGCGCGATGGCCAGACCGATCACGAGGTTCGTGGTCCCCGCGGCGGCGCCCTTCCAGAAGGTGGTTTCCTGCGGCGTGAGGCCGTCGATCAGCGACGTGAAGTGGTTGTCGAACCCCCAGCAGACGCAGGCCAGCGCGACCACCAGCGCCGGCAGGAATCCGGCGGGGCCTCCGTCCCAGGACAGGAGCAGGGCAGCCGTCACCACCAGAGCGGCGCCCAGCCACGCCCGGCCTGAAAGCTGATCGCGAAAGAACAGGACCCCCAGAACCGCGGTCGCGACCAACTCCAGGTTGAGCCACAGGGAGACGGACGCCGCCGCGGCCACCCGCAGGCCGAACAGCAGCAGCACGGGGCCGGCGATGCCGCCGAGCAGCACGGCACCCAGGAGCCTCCGACTGTTCGACGAGTCGAGTCCCCTGACCCGCTGCACGAGTCGCTTGCGCACGGCGAATGGCGCCATGCCCACGGCGGCGCCCAGGTAGAGCAGACCGGCGAGCTGAAAGGGGCTGACGTGATCGAGAAGCAGCTTGCTCAGCGGCGTCGACGCTCCGAACAGCAGCGCCGAGACGAGCGCGATCCCCACCCAGAGTGCCATCCGGAGACGTATAGCGTAGCATGATGCCGTCGACTGACGCGGTACGAAGTCAGGCTTGGACAATCTTCCGTCCCGGAACTTGACATAGCTTCAATTAAGGGTCAATAAAATAGCCCTTATGTCGACTGATCGTCCAGGAGGATGGTCTGAAGCTCACTGAGTTCCTGGCACAGCACGCGGTGTTCTCGGTTGCCGAACTGGATCGCTTCCTCGCCAGCCGGGGATCCGGAAACCCGAATACCCGCAAGTCTCTGCTGAGCTACCATCGCCAGCAAGGACGGATCGTCCCGGTGCGCCGAGGACTGTACGCGACCGTCCCCATGGGAACGGACTCGTCATCTGTGCCGTTGGATCCGTATCTGCTGGCGGCAACGATGACGCGGTGCTGGCCTACCACACGGCGCTGGAGTTTCACGGCAGAGCCTATTCGGTTCACTGGAGGCTGGTGTACCTCTCGAGCGCAAAATCTCTTCCGGTGACGTTCCGATCGTACGAATTCCGGCGGGCACCGGTGCCGGCACCGCTCATGGCGAAGGGCGCGGAGATGTTTGGCGTCGCCCGACACAGTCGGTCCGGGGTAGAGCTGCGGGTGACCGACCACGAACGGACCCTGGTCGACGCGCTGGACCGGCCGGACGTGGCGGGAGGTTGGGAAGAGATTTGGCGATCTCTGGAATCGGTGGAGTTCTTCGACCTGGATCAGGTCATCGAGTACACCCGCCTGCTGGAGAATGCGACCACGGCGGCAAAGGTGGGGTTCTTCCTGGAACAACACCGGGAGGCGTTGATGGTCGAAGAGAGCCATCTCGATTCGCTGCGCAAGCTGTGCCCGCGTCAGCCCCACTATCTGATGCGCAGCAGGCGCAAGGATTGCCACTGGGTCAGAGGCTGGAACCTGATGGGGTCTTCAGGAATTCGTGTGGAGAGAGCCGGTCACCGGGTGACGCCGGCGGGATAGAGATCAAGGCCGCCGAGATGAAAGTAGATGGCGTTGCGGAATCGCTTGCGGTTGCGGAACCCGCGGGCTGAGTACTTGACCTTCTGAATGCCGGCGTTGATCGACTCGGCCCGCGCGTTGGTGACCTTGGTCACGACGGCGGTCACGATCCCCTCCAGGTGGCGCTTGATCATCCGCGCCACCTTCTTGACCGGCTCCAGTCGGCAGCGGATCGCCGAGCGGTACCACGCCTCCCATGCCTTGCGCGCCCCGTCGCGGGTGCGGTACTCCCAAAGCGTCATCGCATGTTCCTTGTAGCCCCACGCGCGGGCAGTCTGCAGCGCGCTTGAGCGCAGCTCGGCGAATTGCTCCCAGCGCTCCTCATCCATGTTCTCGGGGTTGGTCAGCCACCGATAGCGGCTGCCCTTCAGCCGCTGATCATCCTCGGCGGCCAGCCGACGGTGCTCGGCGCGCCGCACCCGGTCAACGGCGTCTCCCAAGTGTCCGGCAACGTGGAACTTGTCGAAGGCGATCTTCTTCTGCGCCTCCACCACGTACTGGGTGCTCACGCTGATGTACGGTTCCCACATGTCCATGGCGACCGTCTGGATACGCGCTAACTGCTCGCCGTCAAACTGGTTGTAGAACTCCGCCAACGCCTTCTTGCCGCGCCCGTCGGCCACGTGCAGCACATGACCGTCCAGATCGTTGACCACCGTCACGTACTCATGGCGTTTCTGGAACGACGTCTCGTCCACGCCGATGCGCTGCGGCGCCTGCACCTCGCGACGCTCCAACCCGCGCTGCACCGCGCGCTGCATGATGCCGTCCACTTCGTCCCAGCTCAGCCCCATCTGCTGCGCCACCGCCGAGATGGCCGCCTCCTGCAGCCAGTCGATCACCAGCGCCTCGAACAGCGCCGTGAACCGCGAGCGGCCCTCGCTCCAGGGCACCGCGATCTGCTTGACCTGGTGATGCTCGCACTGCACCCGCGGCACCTCGGCCGCCACGATCGTGCGGTACTGGCAGGTGTCCAGATGCCGCCAGCGCCGCTGACGGGTGTCGTAACGCCGCGCCGGCTGGCTGCACTCCGGGCAGCCCAGCGATTCGCCGTCGTGCTCCACGTGCACGACCACCTCGCCCTGCTGAAGGTTCAGCTCCACCTCAGCAACTCGCCAGGGCGTCTCGATGCCCAGAATCCTCGCGTACAGGTCCTTGTCACGCATGGCTCCAGCGTAGCCTTGCTGCCTCAGGCGCCGCGACCTCCGGCCCCCTCATCCACACGAAACCCGGAAGACCCACCTGATGATCCCTGCCGAAATCCTGGACCGAACGTGGGCGGACGTGCCGTGAGAATCTCTACATCGGAAGTCCTGGCTACGGCCGGAGACAGCGGGTTCAGCGCGATTGTCGTCGAGAAGGCCCTGCATCTGGTGCACCTCCTGAACGTTCGCGGTTCCCACCCATCGCTTCGGGGCAAGTGGGTATTGAAGGGGGGCACGGCCTTGAACCTGTCCTCGACGTGGACTTGAACTTCATGTTCAGGCGAACGCTCTGGGAGCCGCACGCCATCGATTCTCATCCGCTCGGGGACTTTCGAGCCAAGAATGTCCCTGTGCTCGATCTTCACGAACTCGTAGCCGGCAAGCTCGCGGCGCTCCTGTCTCGCAGACAGGCGAGAGATCTGTTCGACTGTCAACAGATTCTCGGTGCGTACGATCTGGATCGTGACCGGCTCCGCATCGCTTTCGTGGTATTCGGAGGGATGAACCGCAAGGATTGGAGGACCGTATCGGTGGATGACGTAGACTACGATGGCTTGGAACTGGCGAGACACCTCGGTCCTACCCTTCGCTCACGTACACCACGAGATCAAGCCTCGCTGACGGCATTTGGCACGCAACTCGTCGAGGAGCTTCGCGAGGCCTTGTCGGCCGTGCTGCCCCTGACCGTTGCGGAGCGCGGGTTTCCTCGATCTGCTGCTGGAGAAAGGTGAAATCGACGCGACGATTTTGACATCGGATACGACCTTGCAACAGCGCATCCATGCGCAGCCGCTGCTCGCCTGGAAGGCACTCAACGTGCGTCGTCACCACGGACTGTCCTGACGGTCACACCCGCGTGTGCGCTGCTGTGCAGCTCACTCTTCGAGTGAGGTTCGCTTCGCTCACTCGATGGGCGGGGAATCGGACGCGCGCACGCAGAGGAGCATGCGATGAAGGGGTGGGCGCAGAGGACATTCGCGGGCATGACCCTGGAGCAGAAGCTCGGTCAGCTCATGGTCTCCTTCATGGACGACGAGGCGGACATGCAGCACGAAGCCGCCATACTGCTGCTGCTCTGCTCGGACTGCGAGACCGGCAGCACCTTCGCCGGCGGAACGACACTGCCTTCGCCGATGGCGATCGGCGCGACAGGCGACGCGGAGCTGGCCCGTGCGGCGGGGAGCGTGACCGCCCGCGAGGTCGGCGCGATCGGCTTCCGCTTCATGGGCTCGCCGGTGGTGGACATCAACCGTCCGGACAACCCGATCGTTTCGACGCGCGCCTTCGGCGAGGAGCCTGACGTGGTGACCAGGATGGCCCTGGCGTACGCCGAGGGCGTGCGGGGCGAGGGGGTCATCGCCTGCCTCAAGCACTTTCCCGGTACGGGCGACATCGATGCCGACACGCACATGGTGATGCCGACGCTGCCGTTCGACCTGGAGCGCATGGAGCGCGTGGAGCTCGTCCCGTATCGGGCCGGCATCCGCGCCGACGTGCGGGCCATCATGACCACGCACATCATCTTCTCGCACTTCGACGCCGAGCATCCGGCGACCCTGTCTCGCGCCGTGCTGACCGGTCTGTTGCGGGAAGGGATGGGGTTCCAGGGCATCGTCATCAGCGATGCCCTGGCCATGCACGCGATCGCCGACAACTACGACTTCGACACCGCCGTGGCACTGGCCGTGGAGGCGGGATGCGACGCGATCATCCCCAACGAGTCGATGCGGACGTTCGAAGCCCTGAAGAAGGGCGTCGCCGACGGGACGATCAGCGAGGCGCGGGTCGATGCATCGGCCATGCGGATGCTGGCGGCCAAGGAGGAGCTGGGGCTGCCGGGCTCCATCCCCGATCCGGATCAAGCTGAGTCGGCCGCCCGGAGGCCGGAGCACAAGGAGCTGGCTCGCCGCATCGCGGAGGCGTCGATCGCCCGGCTATCCGATCCGGACGGACTGCTGCCGTTGCGCGGGAAGGGGTGCGGCAGCGTCGTCATCCTGTCGAACTACGACGAACGGACCCTGCCGGACGGGACGTCGGGACGGAACGAAGCGTGGGACCACCTTGAGCGGGTGCTCCGCGAGCGATTCTCCGTCCGCGCGGTGATACGCATCTCCCCGTCCGAGAGGCCGCGGATCGATCCGGCTGAGTTCGACACGCTGATCTGCGCCGTGTTCGTCCGCCACATCGCGGGGAGTGACGAGGGAGGGATACTCCCCGATCGCCGAAAGACGATCCTGAAGGAGCTGCTGGCGCGCAGCCGCGCGGCGTTCATCCTCTCCTTCGGCAGCCCGTACCCGGTGGCCGACCTGGCGGTCAAGTGGGGATGCCTCTGCGCGTACAGCGAAAGCGCCGACTCGGTGGACGCGGCGGTACAGGTGCTTGCCGGAAAGCTTCCGGCCAAGGGTCAACTGCTTCCCAGTCTCGCGGGCTCCGGGATCAGAGGCCACCGGTCATGACACCACCAGGAAACCAGGAGTCCAGAAAATGATGCCGTTCCTGCGATCCTACTCCCAGACTGCAGGACCCTTCTCAGCGGGAATTATATTTCAAGTTACCTACAAACGGAGATGTGGACATCTGACAGAGAGGAAGAGGGAGGTCAAGTGCGGGGATTTGAACCCTGACTTACCATGGGTCAACTCCCTATTGCGCGGCGCCCCGCTGGGGTGCCGAGGGTTGTTAAGCCCCGTTTCAGGAGTTGGATCCCGCCCGAGCCACGGGCCACCCGCCTCCGTCTCCCATCCGAACCGATATCACTGGAGGGGAGGAGTGGTCAATCTCTGGATACCAATGTCACAAAATCTGACCCAAGGGGTGAAGGATGAGCGAAACAGGAACTGAGGCTGGCGACGAACCCGCAACGAATCTGAACCGGGCAACGTACCTCCGGCGCAATGTAGTCCGACATCTCGCCATGAAACCGCTAAGGCGCTCCCAGAAACACTTCAATTCAAAATCTCTGTGTCAAGAATTGAGAAAGGGAGGCCATGCCCGAAGGCGTGACCTCCCAGTTTCAATCGGAAGATAGTAGAAGATAGTATTAGTATTAGTATTAGTATTAGGAGCTTGAGCCGTCATCTCGAAGATCAGGAGGAGGAGGCAGAGGGTTGCCTGCTTTGACTTGCGCCTGGGCTCTCTCGTACCACTCTTGTACCGTTTGGTTGTCGGCCTCCCTGATCTCCTGGTCACGCTTGGCCCTTCTCTTGTCTCTGATCTTGACTAACTCTTCATATAGCATATGCAGTATCCAAAAAATCTCTGCGCCGATAAAGCTGATGAATCCTGAAACGACTGCTAAATCGGCAAGATCGCCAAGCGACCGACCGTCTATTAGCTTCAATCCGACCAAATAGGCTGCAACAAAAAACAAGGCTGATAGAATTCGAATTCGAGTACCTGGGTCCACGTTCCCTCCTAAAGTATGGGATATACTTGAAATTGGTAATCATCGTTCTTTTGCTTATTATCTGAGGTTTAATGATCTGTTCTTATTGGAAAAACGGGGCCGATTTGTTTTCGTATATGGCCATGTACCTCCTGAGATGCCGCAATATACGCGGAATATACGGCCCTGTCAAGGGCCCCTGCCGATGCGTGCCAGCCCATGCGGATGCACTCTCCGAGTAGCGTAGCCGTCACGAACCTTCCGTGAGTAACACCTGCACCGTCGTGCTGGTGAACAGCGAACCATCGGCCTCGCTGACGTCCCGTACCTCGATGCGAACGGGCCCGGCAGCAAGGGCGCTTGCCAGGGTGATCGACTTCGCGAACGTGCCCGCTTCACCGAGACCGCCGTCCACCATGATCCATCCCCGTTCGATCACGACGCCTCCCTCGCTGTAGACGCGATAGGTCAGGTTGTTCTCGAACGGCACCGTGCTGATCCATCCGCGCACCTCCACGCTCGTACCCACGGGCGCGCCGCTGAGCGGCGTCTCAAGCCCGATCTGCGGTGGGACCGGCCGGCGAGCCGCCTGCGTCGCTTCGAGCAGCACCTGCACCGACGCTCGAGCGAGCGCAGAACCATCGCCTGAGTCCACGTCAACGATCTCGATGTGCCCTGGTCCAGCGTCGCCCGCCAGGAAGTTGACGGGCGCGGCGAACGTCCCGAGAGCGCCCGAGTCCGCGTCGACGGGGATCCTTCCCAAGCCGATCACACCGCCCCGAGCGTCATACACCAGGTAGGCCAAGCCATCGGCGGGCGGGTGCGTCGTACTGCCCCGAACCTCGGCGCCCGTCGCGATCGTCTCCCCCGGCAGCGGAGAAGCGATCACGAGGGCCCGCGTCGGCACCAGCCGGCGCCCGCGCAGCGTGAACGCGCGGCTGGTTTCGATCGAGGGGCAGCACAACCCGTCGTCTGGACCGTGCGCGTCCATCGTCACGAAGATGTGGCCGCCCGAGATCCCGAGGCTCTTCACGCGTACGCGATCACCCAGGAACTCGCGTCCCGCCTGAACCGGCGTGCCTTCGCGGTCGCGCAGCGCGAGCACGTGGATGAACGTGCCGCTCCCGCCGGTATTGACGAAGGCGACCACAGCCGCGTCGACGACACCGTCGCCGTCCAGGTCGCCAAAGGCGACAAGATCGCCGACCAAGCCGGCTGCCACCCGTTCCGTCGCACCCACGCCATACCTGATCGATCTCCGCCCGCCGCGGAATCGAATCGGGGTCTCCTCGTCGCCGAGCAGCGGCAGCCGGTAGTGGCCATCACGAAGCTGTTCGAGCGTGAGCCGACGCGGCTCACCGTCCGCGGGCGCGGTGGTGTGCTGCTGAGACCAAGCCTGCGCTGACACCACGAGCAGTCCGAGCGTGAGAACCGCGAGCGCGAATCCCGTCTGCAAGCGGGCGAATCCGGCGTTCATCGATCGATCAGCCCGGGGCGGCGATGAGATCGAAGGCGAACAGGCTGGCCGATCTCATCCTGAAGCGCAGCGTGACCGGCTGTCCGTCGCGGTGCCCCAGATCCTCGCCTCCCTTCCAGGCGACGATGCGGTCGGTCTCGTCTCCCGCCAAGGGAACGCAGTCGGCGAAGCTGCGGCCCGGCAAGGGCTTACTGTGGCCGCCCGACCTGCGGCTCTCGGCCGCCTCCACCCGGATCTCGCCCCCCTGGGTCGTGCGGTAGTTGAGGCGGAGCCTGCGGCCGTCGAACAGCAGGGGCAGCGTGGTGAACCTGCCGGCCTCGTCGGCGATGAGCGCGGTGATCCGCTCCTTCGTCCAGAGTGCATAGGCCCTCTTCATCTCGTCCCAGGTGTGTCGGTTCCTCGGGTACTTGTGAGGGTAGCGGGCTCCACCGTAGGGCAAGCCGACCTTGCCGCCCGGTAGCGGGACCAGGTCGCTGCTCGCCGTGACGAAGCCGGCGTCCCAGGCCCTCGGATCGTCCTCTGGAAGGATGGAACCGCCGGGAATCCGGGTCCAGCTCACGGTGTCGATGCTGCTGAAGGCATGGATGTCGGACGAGTCGTCGGCGTGATGATAGAGGGCGGGAAACAGGAAATGGTGGTCGGTGGTGCCGGGATACAACGTCTTGCTGTTCGTGTACCAGTCATCCGAGGGATGCAGGTCGGCGCCGGGATGAATGATCGTGTCGGCCAGCGGCCAGTGCCTGAAGTCTCTGGTCTCTGACCGGCCTATGCTCCTCCTGCCGTCGTACCACTGGGTCTTCAGGAACCATACGTAGCTCTGGCGGTTCGTGTCGTAATAGACGACGTTCTCCGCGTCGCTGTAGATGATCATGAGCGGATGGCGCAGGACCTTCCAGTGGAGACCGTCGGGAGAGACGGCCCCGTACCTGGCTAACCGAATGAGCGGCGTGCCGTTCGGTCCGTCGAAGGACAGCGCCGTCGGATCGAAGCCGTCCGCGTGGTTCTCCACGAACTCGTGCAACACTTCCTGCCGGTGCCGGGAGAACTCGGGCCGGGTGGAACGTCCCTGAAACACCATCTTGAATCTTTCGCATTCCGGGGCGACGGGATCCTCGAACACTCCCGGAAAGGGGCCCCATGCCTCGACGTCGGGGCAGTCGGACAGATCGAACGTGCATGCCGTTCTGTTGCGCCAGGAGTAGCCGTCGTCCGACTCCGCGTGAAACACGCCCCCTTCGAGCAGGCTGGAGTACGGAGCCCCGAGAGGTATCGGCCGGTACCAGGTGCGGTAGGAACCCTGCGAATGGCACACCTGCCCGGGCGGTTCGTGATTCGGGACCGGGGCGCTGCGTTCCGCCGTGCAGACCGAGATGCGGATACCTTCGGGCACGTCGTAGGGAACCATCACGGCGTCGATCGGCTCGACGGTGAGTTCACCGTGTTCGTCGATGACCGTTACCGGTTCTCCCGTTTCCCGCGTGACCCAGGTAAACCCTCCCGACACCTCCGCGGACAGGATGTAGCGCCAGTCGGTAAACAGGTGCGGCCCCGGTGCGAGCGGCAGGCACCACTGTCGTTCCTTGTAGGAGCGGAGATCGTCCCGGGCCCTGTTGTAGAAACGACCGAGTATTTCGCGGCCCCTGGGTCCGCCGTCCAGGTCGTGCACGGGTTGCCTTCGCCAGCCCTACGGTAGCGCGCGCGCCGGCAGGTCCTGCAGGCGGAACCGGTAGCCGTTCACGTAGCAGTTGTGACCCCGGTCGGGCTGCAGCCAGGCGAGCGCGTCGGAGCCGACCGGCATGCCGTTGCCGAAGTAGTCGACGGCGAAGCACTCGCCGTCCCCGAACGCCACCGGCACCGGCTTGCCCCAGTCGCCGGCATCGCGGCAGTACTCCAGCTCCAGGAGGTCGCGCTCCTGGAAGGCGTCCGGCAGCCGGTCGCGGTCGTGGCGCCACCGGTAGTGGTAGTCCGGCAGCCAGCGGTTGCCGGTGATGTCCAGATCCACGGCGCGCCACAGGCTGCGGCCGGCGTTGCCGGGAAGCACGTAGGTGGGCAGCCGCACCCGCATCGGGTAGTGCTCGGGGCGCGACAGCTCCCGGTACGCGAACGCGCAGCCGAAGGCGTTGCACGGGACGTGGCTCACCGGCGCCAGGTCGATCGCCGGGTAGTGCAGGACCTGCGTGCCGTCGACCGAGACGCGCAGCGTGCCCCGCTCGAGCTCCATGCGGTAGCGGTGCCAGGACGTTCCGTCGATCGGGACGCGGCTGTGGTTGGGGCTGTGCTCCAGGTCGAGGTGGTCGGGGAAGACGCGCAGCCAGCCGGCGCCGCGCAGGCCGATGCTGCACGCTTGGCCGGCGTTGGCCAGGCAGCGCAACTCCGCTTCGATGACGATGTGCGCCGCGTGGTCGTCGGCCGGCATGAGGTAGAATTGGACGAACGATCCCGGCCGCCGCTCGGTGTCCAGCACCAGTCCGTCGCCGGTGAGCTCCGCCGCGCCGTCCTCCCCGTAGCGGCACGACGACACGCGGTACTCCGGCAGCGCGCCCAGATCGCCGCGCCACGCCACGCTGCCCGCGCGGCCGCCGACGTTGCGGTAGGCCAGCACGTGGGTTTCGTCGCCCAGGTCGAACGCGGCCGGCCAGTGGCCGATGAACGGGGTGGGTCGGGGCCGGCTCCAGGTTCTTCCGCCATCTGAGGAGACGGCGACGAACATCGGGAAGTTGGCGTAGTGGTTCTCGCGCATGAGGATGATCAGGCGGCCGTCGGCCAACTCTGCCAAACACGATTCGGCGAGTTGCAGCGGACAGTCGTCCGGCACGACCGGGTCTCCGTGCGGCGCCCACGTCTCGCCCCGATCGACCGAGCGCAGCAGCCGGTTCAGTCCGCTGTAGACCACCAGGTCGCCGGCCCGCCGCTCCAGGACGGCGCCGTCCTGGCGGAACTCCAGGTCCCGTGTCATGCGAATCGGCGCGGACCAGGTGATGCCGGCGTCATCGCTGACGTGGATCACCGGAGTGGTGGGCTTGCGCTCCGGCCACTCCTCGGAGAAGTAGTGCATGAGCACGCGGCCGTCGCGCAGCGCGGTGAGATAGAGGCCGCCCGTGGCCACGAACGGCAGCTCACGGTCGAAGTCGCCCTCCACCAGGGTGGCCGGTGCGCTCCAGGTACGGCCGCGGTCGTCGCTCACCATCGTCACCACTCGCTGCCAGCGCGACGCGCCATGGCCGTATGCCTGCTTGACGCCGAGCACCAGCCTGCCGGCGGGGGTCAGGCACATGCCGGGGAATCCCTGCCACGTGGCCGGATCACGCGCCACGAATGCGGTCTGGCTCTGCGGAACGCTCTTCATGCTCTCTCCCCTGCGAAAATGCGAGGCGGACCGGACCCCTCGGGCCCGGTCCGCCAGTCGGGTCACTGCGACCGTCGGGTGGCCGCGAACGGACTACAACTTCGTTCCGGTCTGCTCCAGAAAACGGTCGAGCGCGGTGTTGTAGATCTCCACCAGCCGCTCGGCGCCGGCGTTGATGAGCTCCTGCTGGAACTGACCCCACTCGCTCATGGGGCGCTGCGCGTGGGTGAACTTGACCACATTCTCGTCCACCAGCGTGGACAGCACCCCTTCGAGTTGGATCCGCTCATCGAGCTCGTCCGCGGTGAGCGGGAACTTCGGCTCAGGCGTGTCGTTCCATGCCCCGAATTCGCGCAACTTGTCGATCCAGATCGCGTCGATGAACTCCCCGGTGTAGGTCGGCAGGGTGTGGTCGCGATAGACGATCAGGTCCGACTTGCCCCACATGATGCGCGGCGAGGTGCGCCACAGCCGGCCGAAACCGTACTCCGTCGCGCGCGTGCCATCCGGGTCGGCCTGGCGCACGTCTTCCGGCCAGCCCACCAGGTTCATCAACCAGATGCCGCCCCAGGGCGAGTCGTCGTCCGCGGCATGGGCGACGCCTTCCTCGCCGAAGCGCAGCAGGTTCGCTCCCTCATCGGTGTAGGCCCAATCGGAGGCCCGCACCGCCGCGTCCTTGTTATCCGAGGTCGCGCTGATCACGAACGAGCCGCTGGAGCGCGAAGGCGTGCGGATCCGCCCGCGGGTGCCGAAGATGACGGGCGGCATGACGTGGAAGTCGCCGGCGTCCTGGTACGCGGGGCGTTGCCCGTTGTTGTACCAGCCGGCCCAGCTTCCGTGCATGCTGCCGATGAAGGCGCCGGCGCGCTCCTCCTCCAGCCAGATGCGCTTCTGATCCTCTTCGGGCATGGTCGCCCAAGTCGGGAACAGGATGCCCGAGGCGTGCAGTTGCCGGATGAAGTCGATCGCGACCAGGAACCGGTCCATGGTCGGGCCGTACTCGTAGCGGTTGTCCTCGTTGAAGTAGATTCGGTTGTAGGTTCCGAACTGCAGCGCGATCGGCGAGACGATCCAGCCGCGCGGGCCGATGCCGCGCCGGTTGGTGAGGATCGGCTCGGAGCCGCCGTTCATGGCCAGGTGGCTGGCCCGGAACAGCTCGAACAGGCCGCCCGGCGTGCGGGCCACGTCGTCGAGCGTGTCCGCGTCGTAGCCGGCCTTGGCCAGCAGATCCGTGCGCAGCAGGATGTTCGAGTTGGCCGCGCGCAGCCCCATGTTCACGAACGGCTGCGTGTAGACGCGTCCGTCATCCGAGTACTGCAGGATGCCCGGGATCTCGTGCACCAGGGCATCGAGCCCAGGCATGTTGCCGGCCTCAATCTCCGCCAGCGTGTCGACGAACAGGGCTCCCTTGAACTGGTCGACCGCGTTGGTCAGGGTCTGGTCCAGCACGCTGGCGATCTCCGGCATGTCGCCGGACGCCAGGAAGGTGGCCATCTTGGCGTCGTAGTCGCTGCGCGGGATGTTGATCGGCACGAAGTTGGTGCCGGTCAGCTCGCCCCATAGCTCCGCCAACCGGGTCTCGGCGACCCCGTCATAGGCGAAGTCGTTGACGAATTCGACCAGCGGTAATTCCCCTGTCGCGGTGCCGGTCTGGCCTGCCGCCCCGGCGCCCAGCGCGCCGCCGCACAGCAGGGCGGCGACGACGGCGATGTGTAGCGTTCTCGTTCTCATCGGATTCCTCCTTGAGACAATGAGTGCGAAGAGATGTCCGTGTATACGGTCTTTACCTCCTTTCGGCTCAGCCGCGGAGCGAGCCCACGAGTATTCCGCGCACGAAGTAGCGCTGCGCGAACGGGTAGATCAGCAGTATCGGGATGACCGTGATCATGGTCATGGCCATCTTGATCGACTTCAGGAAGCCGAACGTGAACAGATCGTGATCGGTGACCTCGCGCGCCGCTTCCGTGTAGTAGTTCTCGTCGGTGAAGTTCTGCAGGTCGCCCCCGAAGTCGGAGAGGACGACGAAGCGGCGCAATATGAGGGTCAATGGCTGCTTCTTCAGGTCGTTGAGATAGATCAGCGGGCGGAAGAACTCGTTCCACATCGATACGGCGGCGAACAGGCCGATGGTGGCGATGATCGGCTTGATCAACGGCAGGACGATGCGGGAGTAGACGATCAGCTCGTTGCCGCCGTCCAGGTGAACGGACTCCTTGAGCTCGTCGGGCACGTTCTCCTTGATGTAGACCCGGAACAGGAAGATGTAGAAGGGCACCACCGCGGTCGGCAGGACGATCGCCCAGATCGAGTCCAGCAGCCCGAGCTGCCGGACCCACAGGAACGTCGGAATCATGCCGCCCTCGAAGAACATCATGACCAGCAGCAGCACGGTCACCACCCCGTGCAGGCGGAACCGGCGGTCGGCCAGCACGTAGCCGGCCACCGAGGACAGCACGATGACCAGCATCGAGTAAGTGGCAGTATAGAGGATGGAGTTCCAATAGGCGCGCAGAATGATGGTGTTGCGCAGCACGTTCTGGTACGAGCGGATGTGAAAGCCGACCGGAAAGGCGCGCACGTTGCCGTAGGAGATCTGGATGTAGTCGCTGGTGGACAGCGCGAACATGTACAGGAACGGGTAGAGGGCGGCGGCGGCGATGAGCGCGCACAGCAGGTAGTTGCAGCCGTCGAACAGGCGGGAGGAGAGCGGCTTCCGGACACCCTGCATCGTCCGTTGCTCCTCCCTTACCAGAGTCCCTCGCCGCGCAGCCGCTGCACGATCTTGTGGGTGGAGAGGACGATCGCGAACGCCATCACGCTGTTGAGCAGGCCGACCGCGGTCGCGTAGCTGAACTGCAGCCCCTCGATCCCGCGCCGGTAGACGTAGGTGGCGATGATGTCGCCGGTCTCGTAGGTGCCGGGATTCTGCAGCAGGAACGCCTTCTCGAAGCCGATCTGCACCAGGTTGCGGGTGTTGAGGATGAAGAGGATGGTGATGGTCGGGATCAGGGCCGGAACGGTGACGTGCAGCGCCTGCTGCCAGCGCCCGGCGCCGTCGACGCGCGCCGCCTCGTAGAGCTCGGCGTTGACGCCGGCAAGCGCCGCCAAGTAGATGATCGTGCCCCAGCCGAGCTCCTGCCAGATGCTCGACACGACGTAGAGCGGGCGGAACCAGCGCGGATCGATGAACACGTTGAGCCGCTCGCCGGTGAACAGCTCGATGATGTCGGTGGCGATGCCGCGCTCCCACTCGAAGAGCTGGAAGATGATGCCGACGATGACCACCGTCGACACGAAGTGCGGCAGGTAGGTGAGCGTCTGGATCGACCGCTTGAAAGCGGAGTTGCCGATCTCGTTGAGCAGCAGGGCGAAGACGATAGGCGCCGGAAAGGTGAAGACGACGCTCCAGAAGCCCAGCAGCACCGTGTTCCTGATGATCCGGAACGCGAACGGATCGCTCAGGAACTGGGCGAAGTACTTGAATCCGACCCAGTCGGCGCTCCAGAAGCCGCTGACCAGGTTGAAACGCCGGAAGGCGAAACTGATGCCCCAAATCGGGATGAAATGGAACAGGACCGCCCAGGCCATGACGACCGCGATCATCAGGTAGAGCAGGGGCGTTGACCTGATCGAGCGGATCAACACCGCCCGGCGCCCAGGCCTCCTCGCGGTGGCGACCGCCGGCCGCCGATCCTGTATCAGCGTTCCATGGTCAGCGATAGGCGGGTACCACCAAAGCCCACGGTACGCGTTTGCACTATCGGGAGCAAACCGCGCCGAGCATCACCACTCGACGCGCGACGCACGCGGATGGCAAGAGGCGTGGCGGCGAGCGTCCTGCGGGAAACGCGCGGCTCCCGGCGATTCGCGGCGCCGGTACAGCGGTCCGGCGCTCCCTGGAGGATCGATGTCCATCACCGTGTCGCCGCGCCATAGGACGGAATACTCGTCTCCGAGCACGCCGACGCGCTCGTCATGGTCGCGCAGCGGGAAGCGGATCGTGACCACCTGCCCCGGCGCGAGCCCGTCGGCGTGGACGTAGCCCGCGCTCCAGCGCCAGCAGCCGGGGGCCTCCACCGCAACCTCGTCTTGGGAAACGTCGTCGGGGGTGCGTACGGCAAGAGACCCACCCTGGCGCATGGCCACCTCGACCACACCCTCCCGCGGAAGATGGCTCCGCACGTCGGCCCACGGGGTCGAGCGGTCGAACAGCATGTTGACCCGGACCGCGGTTCGCGTCGCCCGTACCGCGTGATGCCACAAGAGGTAGAGCCCATGCACGCCGTGCGCGTTGCAGCAGCCCATCCACCAGTGGCCGCGCCGCGTGTCGACGACGCCGTTGGGTGCGCTGCCGCCGGAGAACGCCCCGGGAAGCACGTCGCGCACGCCTTCGCGCTTGAGCTGCGGCGGCGGGCATGCGGCGATGAAACCGGCGGCCTCGGCCGGGGCCAGCTTGGGCACCTGCCGCTCCCAGTCGGCGTCGACGAACTGGGACTCGACCAGGTGGTTGCGCCCGAAGCGCTCGGCGTCGCCCCAGCATTCGTGGCGTCCGGAGCGGGCGAGCTGGATGGCGATGTCGATCATGTCGGTGATGCCGCAGGTCTCGCAGGCGTGAAGGCCGACGAATTCCGGGAACCAGCCGAACTTGGTGCCGATCGTGCAGGCGAAGCGGTAGACGCCCTGTGCCCACCGCACCAGGTCGGACTGTCCGGAGAACAGACCCCACTGCAGCACGCCGGCGGCGGTGGCCACCCGGCTGTGGAAGTGCCCGCGAAAGCTCCCGTCCGGCCCGAAGTCACAGGCTCGCTCGACCACGTAGCGCGCGATCCCGTCACAGAGCGCCGCCGCCTCGTCATTGCGTGCGCCCGTCGCCAGGTACTGCGCGATGGGCCGCAGGATCGGGGCGGCCGCGCACATGGCGCCGGTGCCGGCCGGCTCCTCGCCGCCGTCCCACCCGTCGCGCCGGTAGAACAGCTCGTCGGCATCCGTCGGGCGGTCGCGCGCGGCCACCGGGTAGTAGCAGTAGCCGTCGCGCCGCACCGCGATGCTCGCAAGGCCGTGGATGAGCGCGTCGATCCGCCGGCGCAGGCCGGCCCGCTCGGCGGCGTCCGTGCTCTGCTGGTAGCACGTAACGAACGCCATCAGGCAGGCGCGCTGGCCCCAGAACTCGGCCACGGGCGGACGCGGCCGCCTGGTCGGGCGGGGCGGGAAGTCGGGCTCGGGTATCCAGCACAGGCCCTGCTCGCCCTGATACGAGGCGACCAGCTCCTTGAGGCGGACGTCGATTTCGCTGCGCAGGTCGGACCCGGTCATCTCGCGCGCCAGCACCAGCGCGTCGACGGCGCGGCCGGCGCCGTCGCAATGGTCCCAGTAGGTGTGGTGACTCAGCACCGGCGGATCGAGCTGCAGCCGGCAGTCGAAGTACGGCGTGAAGCGCAGCGCAGGGTCGACGTTGCGCGTCAGCGCGTTGAGGGCGAGCGCGGCGCGTTCCACCAGGTCGAGCGACGCCGGCCCGGCTCCTTGCGCGCATGGCATGCTGCGGGCAACCGTACGCCGCGGATCGGTCCCGGTCGAGCGACGACGGGCGATGGCGGCACCGCATGCCGAGCATGCGCGAGGGAGGAGTTGCCGTGGCAAAGCACCTGTTCATCGACGACCGTTTCGTCGCGGAGACGTCCGGCCTCACCCGGCGCTTTCATCAGGCGCGGAAGTGCGAGCGGAATCCGGTGATCCGCGCCGATCGCCCGTGGGAGAAGGACGCGGCGTTCATCGACTCGGCGATGGTCGTCCACGACGGGGCGGCCGGCCGCTTCCGCGCCTGGTACCAGGGCGGCGCCTGCTACGGCCCGGACGACGGCTCCAACATGTGCTACGCGACCTCTGCGGACGGCATCGACTGGGACAAGCCGTCGCTCGGCGTCGTCGAGTTCGAGGGGAGCACGGACAACAACATCGTGCTGGCGGCGACCTGCATGATGCACGACCCGGCGCCGATCATCGATCCGGCCGACCCCGATCCGGGGCGCCGCTACAAGGCGGTGTGGTGGGGCGGGCGGCACGACGCCGCGCAGGAAAACGGCTGGCTGCTCGGCCACTGCGTCGGCTTCTCCGCGGACGGCATCCGCTGGCGGGAGCATCCCGGCAACCCGGTGTGGGAGGGCGACGCCGAGGTCGCGGTGCCGTTCGGCCTGGAGCGCATCGGCGGGCGGCTGGTGATGTACTCCAGCGCCGACGGCTACGGCATGCGGGTCACGGCCCGCAGCCAGAGCGACGACTTCGTCCGTTGGGAACTGCCGCCGGCGCCGGTGTTCGTGCCGGACGACGACGATCCGCCGGGGACCGAGGCGGCCGGCCTCGCGGCCACCGACTACGAGGGAGCGCACGTCGGCATGCTCTGGGTCGCGCGCAACCTGCCCGAGCCCGGACGCGAGGAGTGGCGGGGGATCGTCGAGCGCAACAAGCGGCAGGGGTTCTTCGGGCCGCCTATCGAGATGAACAACGTCCGGTGCCGGGAGATGCACACCGAGCTGGTGGCCAGCCGGGACGGCGTGCGCTGGGACCGCGTCCACCGCGAGCCGCTGATCCCGATGGGCCCGGAGGGAAGCTGGGACGAGACGCTGCTGCTCGCCGCCCGCCCCCTCGTGCACGGCGACGAGATCTATCTCTATTACACCGGCTACGGCCGCGCGACGCCGACGCCCGGCGCGGCCAAGCCGGAGCGCATCCAGCCGTGGAACATCGAGACCGGCCTGGCGACGCTGCGGCTCGACGGCTTCGCCTCGCTTTCCGCCGAGGGCGCCGGCGTCCTGGTCACGGAGCCGTTCACCGCCGAAGGGACGGCGGTCGCCGTCAACGCCGATGTCGACGGATCGCTGCGGGTCGAGGTGCTCGACGAGGAAGGCCGGCCCGTGCCGGGTCTGGCGCGTGATGAGGCGCAACCGATCGCCGGCGACCACCTGCGCGCGCGGGCCGCGTGGTCATCCGGATCGGACCTGGACTCCGTGCGGGGGCGCGTCATCCGTCTGAAGGCGTACGTCGAGCACGGCGATCTGTACTCGCTGTCCATCGTCGACGATGCCGGCCGGTTGACTGGCGCACACACACTCTCATAGGATTCGTAAGAAGAGAAGTATTACCATGGCGAAAGTGAGGATAGCCGTGTCCGTCGAGCACTCGCTTGCGCAGCGCGCCGATGAGGTCGCGCGAAGGTCGGGAACACCTCGCAGCCGTATCTACGCGCGGGCGCTGGAGGAGTTCCTGACCAGGTGGGAGAACCAGGCTCTTCTGCAGGGCATCAACGACGCGTATGCCGACTTTCCGGACGAGGACGAAGCGGCAACCCTGCGGAGGATCGGCCCCCGGCAGGAGCGTGCGCTCGATTCGTGGTAATCAGTCAGGGCGACCTGTACTGGTTGGATCTCGGCGAGCCGTCGGGCTCGCGACCGGGCCTCCGCCGGCCGTTCGTCGTGGTCCAGAACGACCTCTTCAACCGCAGCCGGCTGTCGACGGTCGTCGTGTGTGCCCTGACCTCGAACCTGCGCCGGGCCGAGGCCCCGGGCAACGTGCTGTTGCCGAAGGGAGCGGGCAACCTCTCCAAGGACAGCGTCGCCAACGTGACGCAGCTCTTCACGATCGACAAGGGTGAGCTGACCGACCGGATCGGGCGGCTGGGAAGGGATCTCGTGGCCGATATCGTGCACGGCATCGATCTGGTTCTCGATCCCCGGCGGACCCTGGATGGCGGAACGGCCGTACCCTGAGCTCCGGCGCCGCGGTAACATGCAGGCGGTGACCCGGCGCAGACTGCCGATAGGCATACAGACGTTCCGCAAGCTGCGGGAGCAGGATTGTTACTACGTCGACAAGACCGCGTACGTCCAGCGGCTCCTCCACGAGGGCACGCACTATTTCCTGTCGCGGCCGCGGCGGTTCGGCAAGAGCCTGTTTCTGGACACGCTGAAGGAACTGTTCGAGGGCAACGAGGAACTGTTCGCGGGCCTCTACATCCACGACCGCCACGACTGGTCGGAGCGGCATCCGGTGGTCCGGCTGAGCTTCGGCAGCGGCAGCTTCACCGAGCCCGCGACTCTGCACGAGGACGTGGCGTTCCAGTTGGAGGACCTGGAGGAGGCGGCGGGCATCGCGCCGCGCGAGGCCGGGGCGCCGCCGCGCTTGCGCCGTCTGCTGCGGGCGCTGCATCGGCAGACGGGGCAGCGGGTGGTGGTGCTGGTGGACGAGTACGACAAGCCGATCCTGGACGCGCTGGAGGATCCGGAGGTGGCGCGCGCCAACCGGGACTTTCTGCGCGGGCTATACGGGGTGATCAAGGACGCGGACGCGGACGTCCGGTTCACGTTCCTGACCGGCATCAGCAAGTTCTCGAAGGTCAACCTGTTCTCGCAATTGAACAACCTCACCGATCTCACGCTGGATCGGCGCTACTCGGCTATCTGCGGCTACACGGAGGGTGACCTTGAGGACGTGTTCGCACCGGAGCTGACCGGGCTGGACCGGGAGCGCATCCGCGAGTGGTACAACGGCTACCGGTGGCGCGGTGCAGAGAAGGTGTACAACCCGTACGACGTGCTGCTGCTGTTCGACAGCCGCGAATTCAGGGCGCACTGGTTCGAGACCGGGACGCCGGCATTCCTGGTGGACACGCTGTTGGAGCGGCGGGTGGCCTCGGTCGCACTGGACCGGACAGTGAGCACCGAGGCGCTGTTGTCGACGTTCGACGTGGAGCACATCGGCACCGAGGCGTTGCTGTTCCAGACCGGCTACCTGACGATCACGGGGGAAGAGGAACTGGGCGGCAAGCCGCTGTACCGGCTGGGCTATCCCAACCGCGAGGTGCGGCAGAGCCTGAACGAGCATCTGCTGCGTCACTTGGTGCAGGACAGCGAACAGCAGACGGCGAACAGCATCCGCCTGCAACGGCTGCTTGCGGCGCACGATTGTGCGGGACTGAAGGAACTGTTCCACGCGTTCTTCGCGAGCATCCCGTACGAGTGGTACACCAACAACGACATCGCCAACTACGAGGGCTTCTACTCGAGCGTGATCTACTCCTACTTCGCGGCGCTGGGGTACGAGATCACGGTCGAGGAGTCGACGGTGGAGGAGTCGAGCAGCCACGCGCGGCTGGACATGGCGGTGAGGACCGGCGGCCACGTCTATCTGTTCGAGTTCAAGGTGGCGGAGCTGGCGCCGGCGGGATCGGCGCTGGTGCAGTTGCGGGAGCGGGGCTACGCGGACAAGTACCGGGGGCGGGGCGAGCCGATCCATCTGATCGGGGTGGAGTTCAGCCGCGAGACGCGCAACGTGACGGCGTTCGAGGTGGCCGACGCCTAACGCCATCATCTGCGAAGCCCCGAACTGCCGGGCGGCGACGCGTCGGTGATCTATTCGCGCGTGACCCTGAACGCAAAGAGGCCCATGTTGATGATCTCGAAGCGCAGGTAGACCGGCTTGCCGGCCAGCGCCGACAGATCGGGGCTGCCGTTCCAGGTGACCGGCATGTCGGTCCTGGTGCCGTGCAGCACGTCCGAGTCGTCCAGGCTGAAGCCGGGGTAGGGCTGGGACGTCTGTCTCACCGGTCGAGAATGAGTTAGAGTGCTGCCGCTCGCAAGATCGCGCGGCGTGTCCGTGCATGAGGGGGGCGATGGAGCGATGGCCGGACGAGCCCGCGGGAGGGAACCATGAGCCAAATCATCGACATCGGCACGCGCCTGGAACCGATCGTCGACCGCTATCTGGTCGACCGACTGGACGGCACGTGCCTGGCGCTGCAGCAGCCGCGTGACGAGGGGCCGGTCCTCCGGCGCGACAGGCCGTGGGAAGGCCTGATCGGCTACTTCACGGTGCTCAAGGACGGCGACACGTACCGCGCCTACTACCGCGGGAAGCGCGGCGACGGCCCCGACGGCGCATCCGACGAGAGCACCTGCTACGCCGAGTCGATTGACGGCCGCCGCTGGACCAAGCCCGACCTCGGTCTGGTGGAGATCGACGGCTCGCGCGCCAACAACGTCATCCTGGGTCCGGAAGCGCCCGCGGTACGCCACAACTTCGGCCCGTTCCTCGATACCGGCCCCGCGGCCGGCAGCTTCCGGCTCAAGGCGCTGGCAGGCCTGTTCGATCACGACAAGCGCGACGCCACCACCGGCGGCATGCTGCTGTTCGGCTCCGAGGACGGCATTCGCTGGCAGCAGCTCCGCGACGCGCCGGTGATCGATCAGTCGCACCGCGGCCCGACGCTCAGCGATACCACCTCCGTGCCGACGTTCTGGTCGCAGGTCGAAGGATGCTACGTCGCCTACCTGCGCGACTGGCTCGGCCCGCCCAAGCGGCCCGGCCACGCCGGCTCGATCCGGTGGATCGCCCGATCCACCTCGCCTGACCTCCGGGCCTGGACGCCGCTGGAGAAGGTGCGCGCGGCACCGGTGGAGCACCTCTACACCAGCAACGTGCAGCCGTACTTCCGGGCGCCGCACCTGTCGGTCGCCTTCCCGGCACGCTTCCAGTTTGGGCGGCAGGTGGTGACGGCCGAGGAGTGCCGGAGGCTCGGCCTGACCCCCGACTACGTCGAGGATTGCTCGGACGCGGTGTTCATGACCTCGCGCGGCGGCCTGGACTTCGACCGCACCTTTCCGGAGAGCTTCATCCGTCCCGGCATCGGTCCCAACAACTGGATCACGCGTACCAACTATCCGGCGACCGGGCTGGTGCCGACCGGCCCGTACGAGATGTCGCTGTACCTGATGCAGGACAACGCCCAGGCGACCGCGCACCTGCGCCGCTATTCGCTGCGCCTGGACGGATTCGCCAGTGTGCACGCCCCCTACGCGGGCGGGGAGATGGTCACCAAGCCGCTGACCTTCGCGGGGACGCGGCTGCTGCTCAACTTCTCCACCTCGTCCGCCGGCAGCATTCGCGTCGAGCTGCAGGACGCCGGGGGCCGGCCGCTTCCAGGCTATACTTTGGGCGAGTCGCGCGAGTTGATCGGCAATCACATCGATCGAGAGGTAAGCTGGGCTGCCGGAGCCGACGTGGCCGCGCTGGCCGGACGGACGGTGCGGTTGCGCCTGCTCATGCAGGACGCCGACCTGTTCGCGCTGCGCTTCCGGTAGGCCGGGACGGACCGCCACGAATTCTGTAGGAGGAATCGAGATGCATGACCTGAACGGCGACCTGATGATCTGCAGTTGGGGCGACACGCTGAATGCCGAGCGCCCGGAGCACGTACTCGACTCGCCGGAGCGCATTCGCGACGCGCTGGTGAGCTGGAAGGAAACCTACGGCATCGCCGGGGTGCTGTGGCGCCAGGAGCGCTGGCTCGCCCGGTTCGCCCGCGTCACCGACCGCGCCCGCCGGGAGGAGCCCCAGGTCTACGACGTGGTGCAGGAGGTGGACGACGCCGCGGCGGCGACCGAGGCGGCGCGCGATGCCGGCGTCAAGATCTACTGCTACGTCGACCTGTACGACGAGGGGCAGCCGCCGCACTCCGACGCGTACACCCACGGCTCGTTCTCCTGGGAGTCGGAGTTCTTCGCCAACCATCCGGAGTACTACGCGTGCGACCGCACCTGGGACAAGCGCCACTGGGGCGTGCCTGAGTACTGGTACCCGGAGGTGCGCGACTACAAGTGCCGGCAGGAGCTGGCGTGGCTGGTCGACAACTACCGCTGGGACGGCGTCTACGTCTCGACACGCGGCCACCGCCTGAACGCCGATCACGGCGACCAGTACGGGTTCAACCTGCCGGTGGCCGAGGCGTTCCGCGACCGCTACGGCGTGGACATCCGGACCGAGAACTTCGATCTGGAGGCGTGGCGGCGGCTGCGCGGCGAGTCCATCACCCAGTACCTGCGCGACGTGCGGGCGCTCTGCGACGAGCGCGGCCTGACGCTCGGCATCGGCGTGCCGCCCGGCGACCACTTCGGCCGGCCGGTCGGCAACATCCACCTGGACTGGCGGACCTGGATCACGGAGAAGATCGTCGACGGCATCAACGTCGGCCATGCCAACGTGGTGGGCCGCCACCTGCGGACCGGCTACGGCTACGTGCAGAGCTACTTCGACGGCGAATTCGGCCTGCAGCCGCTTCCGGAGATCCTGGGCGAGCAGTACGGGCCGCTCTGCACCAAGCATGGCGTGGGGCTCTGGGCCAGCCTGATGATCCGCGAGCGGCTGGCGAAGATGTACGGCAGGAAGTACACGAACGAGTTGCTGCGCGCGATCCCGGGCGTCACCGGCCTGTCGTGGAGCTGGGCCAGCAAGGGCGACCGCATGTTGACCGCGGATCTGGACGAAGGGCCCATGCCGTCGCCGCTGGCGGCCGAGGGGGTCTGATCCCGCGCCAGGCACCCGTCGTTGCGGTTGCTCGGCTCCCGTATTTACGGGTAGCCTGGGTCGCGATGAAGACGACCGTGGAGTTGCCCGACCATCTGCTCCGTGACGCGAAGGCAACCGCTTCGGCGCGCGGCCAGACCCTGCGGGCGTTCGTCGGCGACGCCATCGCCGACCGCGTGCGGTTGCTGCGAGACGGCGGGGACGAGAAGCCCTGGATGAGACATCTCGGAGCGTGCCTTGACCATGCGGACGAGCTGGACGGCATCGAGCGCATAATCGAGGAAGAGTTCGAGACGGTGTTGTCGCGGGTTGCCGACACGGAACCTCCGCAGGAAGACCGACTGTAGACTTCGGGGCCTACCCATCGTGCGTGGCCGAAGGGCGGATCAGGCGTTCACGAACTGAAAGGCGTACAGCTTCGCCGAGCGCATGCGCACGAGCAGCCGGACCGGCCGGCCACGGAGCGGGCCGAGGTCTTCGCTGCCGCGCCAGCGCACGCGGGCGGCCACGTCATTGCACGTCAGCCGGTCGCAATCGGCGGTGCCGAAGCCCTTGATGGGCCGGCCTTCGCGGTCGCGCACCTCGACCCGCGCTTCGCCCATCGCGGCCACGTCGATGTTGAGGTCCAACCGGTCGCCGTCGAAGGTGAGCGGCGGTGTCAGCAGCGTTCCGCCGGTGTAGGCGGCGTCGGCCGACACGAAGCCGTCCAGCCGCTGCACGGCCACGCAGCTTCGGCCGCGGGCCCAGTTGGCGCGGTCGCGCCGCACGTGCTCGGGCAGGCGGCGGTACTGGCCGTGCGTCCACGGCTCGCCGCCGTAGTGCTGGTGGAGCTCGGCGCCGCGCCGGATCAGGTAGGGGCTGCCGTGGATCCCGCCGCCGTCGAACTCGCCCTGGATGCCGCGGCCGATGTAGGGACGGCGGTCGTAGCGCATCCAGTGGATGCCGTCGCGGCTGGCGCAGAACTGGCAGTCGTTGACGCCGTCGTTCCTGACGACCGGGCTCTCCGCCTCCGTGAAGTGGTGGTAGGTGAGCGGGAACATGAAGTAGGCGTCGGCCGCGTAGGGATAGGGATACACGCCGGCGTGGTAGATGTCGGAGCCGGGAGGGTCGTCCTGGTCCGCGCACAGCACGGTGCGGATCTCGTCGTCCGGCCACGGCGCGGTGAGGTCGTCGGTCTCCAGGCGGCCGATCGCCCGGATCGGCCTCGCCAGCGTGGGCTGCACCACGGGCGGGTCGCTGTCGATCGGGCCGGCGAACGGGTAGGGAAGCTCGTTCTCCTCCTCGATCTGGACGCGCAGGTAGACGACGTAGCGGCCGATGCGCTCGTCCCACCACGCCTGCTTGGCGGTGTCCCAGCCGGGCGGCAGGTCGCTCACCGGCCGGTCGGGCAGGTCCCAGCGGATGCCGTCGGGCGAGGTGCCCACCTTGGTCTTCTCCGGGAAGCCCCGGATCATCTTGAAGCGCTCCTCCGGCCTGCCTCGTGGGTCGTGGAAGGTGTAGGTGAGCTTCTCGCCGTCGATCAGGATGTTGTTGTCGCGGGAGCCGCCGTACTCGACCAGCCCCAGGTCGGGCTTCTCCCAGGCCAGCCCGTCGGTCGACTCGGCGTAGCAGAGCCGCCAGCGGCCGCCGGCCCACTGGTCGCCGTCGCAGGCGGCGTACCACTTCTTGTAGCGCCGCGCCTCCGGGTCCCAGTCGATGCTGTACCAGCCGGTGGTGAACGCCTCCCACGGCTTGTCGCGGGGAAAGAGGTCGACGGTCTCCGTGCGCGGCGGGTTCACGCGCAGCCTCACCTGCTCGGCGGACTCGATGAAGCGGTGGTCGATGAAGAGCTGCTTGTCGCCGCCGACGTGGATCGGTCCGCTGTCCATGGGCTTCCTCCCTCGTAACTGATGAGCCGGCCGGGAAGTCGTATCATACGTGCGTCATGAAGGCGACGGAGCAGCGCCTGTTCACTCCGGGGACGGGTGCGGCTCCACCGGCGCTGACCGGCCGCGAGCGCGAACAGGCAGTGCTCGGGCAGTGTCTGGCGGACCTGCTCGACGGCGGGGCTCCGCCGCACGACGTGGCGCTGATGGGGCCTCGCGGCAACGGCAAGACCGTGCTGCTCAACTGGTTCGAGGGCGCCTGCCGCGAAGCCGGCCGGGTAGACATCGCGCGCGTGTCGCCGAGCCGGACTCGGACCGGGCAGGCTCTGGTCGACGCGCTGTTGCCGGCAACGATTATCAGCAAGCTCGTGCCCCGGAAGCTCGGCGTCGCGGGCGTCGGTCAGGCCGAGTGGGCGGCGTCTGGTCCGTCGGTGCGGAACCTTACCGAGCGGCTGACCATCCGGTGCCGCAGAAGCCCCCTTGTCGTTCTGGTCGACGAAGCGCACACGCTCGATCGTGGCGTCGGTGAGTTGCTGCTGAACGTCAGCCAGGACGTGCGCGCCAACGCGCCGTTCCTGCTGGTGCTTGCCGGCACGCCGGGTCTGCCGGCGCACCTGAGCACCATGAACGCGTCCTTCTGGAGCCGCCTGGGCAAGGGCCGCCTGGGCATCGGCCTGCTCAGCGACGCCGCCGTGCGCGCCGCCTTGGTCGAGCCGCTGGCCGCTCACGGCGTGGACATCGACGCGGGCGCCCTCGAATCGGTCGTGGAGCGCAGCCAGCGCTATCCGTACTTCATCCAACTCTGGGGCGAGGCGCTGTGGGACCGGCGCCTGGCCACGGGCGCAACGCGGCTGACCGTCGCTCACGCTGACGCGGCGCGCCCCGACGTGGCTGCCAGGATCGCGGACTACTACCAGGACCGCTATCGGGAACTGGAGTCCCGCGGCCTGCTGTCCTCGGCGGTGGCGACGGCACGGCTGTTCAAGGCTGCCCCCACGGCGTCCGACCACGCGATCGACGCCGCGCTCGCCACGACCGGCGCCGACGCCGCGGCTCGGCTGGCGGCGCGCGAGGAGCTGAACCTGTTGGGCTACGTCTGGAGCCCACCGGGCCAACCGCCGCCGGTCGTCTGGAGCGTCGGCATCCCGTCGCTGACGACCTACGTGCTCGATTGCGCACCACCTGCTCGCGGCGCCGTTCGGCCGCCGGAGTAGCTGCGTGCCGATGCGCTGATGAGCGGCGGCGGAAGTCGTATCATGGGGGGGCCATGAGAGCGATTCAAATCACGGAGCCGGGCCGGTTCCGTATCGTCGACGCGCCGGAGCCTGCGGCAGGGCCGGGCGAAGTGCTGATCGCGGTGCAGGCGTGCGTGACCTGCCCGCACTGGGACACCACGATCTTCCGCGGCGTCGACATCTTCGAGCGGCCGGGCCACCCCAAGTACCCGATTCCGGTGGGCTACCCCGGGCACGAGGTGTCGGGCCGGGTCGAGGCGGTAGGCGAAGGCGTCACCTCGCTTCAGGTCGGGGACCGCGTCGCCACCCTGAAGGCCGGTGGCGAGAGCAACTCGGGGTTCTACAGCGAGCTCATCGCCCGGCCGGCGGACATGGTCGTCCGCATCCCGGACAACACCACGTACGAGGCGGCGGCGTCGATGGAGATGGCCTTCCACATGTCGCCCTACGTGCACGCGCTCGGGGACGTCACCGGCAAGCGGGTGGGCATCGTCGGCCTTGGGCCGGCCGGCATCATCGCGCTGCAGATGGTGCGAGCCCAGGGCGCCGGGGCCGTGGTGGCGATCGACATGGTGCCGGAGCGGCTGGAGCTGGCGGGCACGCTGGACGCAGACCAGATGGTGCGCATCGAGCCGGGCACGCCGCCGGCGGAGTTGGAGCGGGAGCCGCTGGAGGCAAGCATCGACTGCACCGGCGCGGCCGCGGGGATGCAGGTGGCGCTGGACCACACCGTCGGCGGGCCGGTGTCGCCATTCGGGGTGATCCATGGCGAGGCGATCTACACGACCCGCCACTGGCGCAACCGCACCGCGATCGCCCAACGCGTGGCGCCGGCTGAGCCCGACGCTTCCTACGTGACCGGGCTGTGGGCCGCGCAGAAGCTCAACACCGAGGTGCTGATCGGCGCCCGCCTGCCCTTCGAGCGCTACGACGAGGGCGTGCAGCTCCTGCTCGACAAGCAGGCGCTCAAGGTCTGCTACCTGCCGCAGGGAACCTGAGCCAGAATGGCCATCCAGCTTATCCAAATCTCGTAGGCAGCTCAAGAACACACTTAGATTAGATAAATCAGTTTGGAGAAAGATCCGAAGGCCGAGAGTCGCTTACTCGTTCACTTCCACGGCGCCAAATACGCCGCTTATCTTCCATGTCGTTTCTTCATGTGCCGCAAATCTACCCCCGAGGTCGAATCCGGCTCTGTCCGCTGACATCTTCAATCCGGCATTCACTCCAAAGTCATCTTCATACGATACGTTAAGGGAGAATTTCCTCAGACCGAAGTCTTTTCTCCCATTGGCGATTGTCTGCCATGTCGGCTCATGCTGATACCAAACTAACCCATGGGGGATTTGGGGATTTGGTGTTCCTGACAACTCTGCCTCGAACAACAATTCGTCTTGTGCGGTCTTTTTGGATCCAGTGTCGACGCTTCCGGTCACTCCGGTGTTACGTATCGGCACAGACAAGCTGGCGGCGAGTTCCTTCGACCAACCATGCACGCGTTCTACGCGAATAGTGGTTGCACCCAAGTGCATCAGCAATGTGATCGCTTCCGAGAATTTGTGCTCAAAAGTTACTCGGTGGAAGTCTGCTGCGGTGTAGTAGATCGATGGCATGGCAGGATGACCGATATAGATCACTCTCTCTCTCGGATGGCCAGGCGGAAACCCGACAGAAGTAGTCTCTGACTTCCCAACTTGAAGAACCCGGACGCCATCGGAACGTAATCGGCTCCAAGATCTAATCAAGTCAGGTGCCGACTCTACGCTGACAGAGATTAGAGGTAGGCTAATGGCGACGAGAGACTTTAACGCAACTTCTGCAACCTGCTGCCAGTTCAACGGTTGCTTGCGCCGCCCCGCCTCACGCTCTGCTTGACGCGCTGATTCCGCGACGGCGTCGTCGGTAACAACGATCATTTGGCGATCGGAATACGGTAGTTCAAGGAACGATGGATTCTCGGATTCTCGTGACTTCACTGCTTGGTCCTTTGTTGTCGAAGTAGAGTTGGCGATGATCATGGTGTGACCGCGACTGCCACAAATCGAAGCCAGGACAGTACACGGTCTTGCGTGGACCTAGAAGGCGTAGAGTGCGGGCGAAGGAGTGTCGAAGTGCAGGCGGATCGGCCGGCCGGCGTGGCTGCCGAGCGACGGTGAGCCGTCCCAGCTCACGATGTGACGCACGTCGTTGACCATCACGCGGCGGCAGCGCGCGAGCTCGAAGCCGGGGAGCGGCCGGCCGGCCCCGTCCTGGACCTCGACCTGTGCTTGGCCCATGGCGGCGACGTCGATGTTCAACTCCAGCCGCTCCCCTGAGAAGCGGAGCGGCGGCGTGGTGAGCGTGCCGCCGGTGTAGGAGGCGTCGGCCGACACGAAGCCGTCCAGGCGCTGCTCGACCAGCCCGATGCCGTTGTCGTAGCCGCGGTCGCGCCGTTCTTCGTCGCTGAGCGCGCGGAAGACGCCGTGGGTCCACGGGTTGCCGGTGTATATCTGCAGGAACCGGTCGCCGCGGCGCAGGTGCGCGGGCGACGCGTGGATGGCGCCGCCGTCGAAGGTGCCGGGCAGGCCGCGGCCGATGTACGGCCGCCGGTCGTAGCGCATCCAGTGGATGCTGCCGCGGCTGGCGGCGAACTGCGCGTCGTTGAGCCCGTCGTTGCGCACCGTGGTCTCGCCCTCGCCGTAGTGCTGGAGGTCATCGGGAACATGAAGTAGGCGTCCTCGGCCTCGGCGTACAGGACCTTGGGCGCAATCACGGGAGGCTCGCTGGCGATCGAGTCCACGAACGGGTACATCGGGGTGCCGTCGTCGGCGACCATGAGCTTGAGCCACGCCACGTAGCGGCCGATGCGCGGGTCCCAGTACGCCTGCTTGGGCGTGTCCGGCTTCAGGGCGTTCACCAGCCGCTCGGGCATGTCCCAGGTGAGCCCGTCCGCCGAGGTGCCGACGCGGATGCCCTCGCCCGGCACCTGCTCGACCACCTTGTAGCGATCCGCCTCGCCGCCGTTGGGATCGATGAAGATGTAGGCGAGCTTGCACCCGGCGCGGGATCGCGTTCAGGTGACGGAACTCGGACGGACACCTAAGATGGGCCGCGGCATGGCTCGAATCGACCCGGCACTTCTCGCCGAATTCGATGCCGCGGCGCGCCGGCCGCTCGCGTTGCGCTGGCGCTATGCCTTCATTCGCACCTACAAGCCGGTGCTGGACGACGCCGAGTATCGCTCGTTCGACACGATGGAGGAGTATCGTCAGTGGTGCGAGCGGGAGCTTCCCGACTGGCTGGGCTATGGCCGCATTCGAGTACCGTCAGGCTGAGGAGATCAGGGATGCCCTGCGCCGGCACGGCGTCCGTTACCTCTTCATCGGCAAGTCCGGTGCGATTCTCCTGGGCTTCCCGGACACGACACAGGACGCAGACCTGTATGTGGACAAGCAACGTGACAACGGCATCGCTCTGGTACGGGCCCTTCGCGAGCTGGACTTCGCGCTGACGGACGCGCAGGCGGCCGAGATCGTCCGCGGCAAGGACTTCGTGCAACTCAAGAACGGACCGTTCGATCTGGACCTGGTCTTCGCTCCCGATGGGATCGAGCGGTTCCCGGACGCGTTCGAGCGACGCGTCGAGGTGGAAGGGTTCCCGGTGTGCTCGCTGGACGACATCATCGCCAGCAAGGAGGCCGCCAACCGGGCGAAGGATCGCGAGTCGCTGCCTCGACTTCGGTCGTTCCGCGACTACTGGGAGCGCAACCTCCGTACGTAGAGTCGCCGGCAGCCGGTGTCTCATCGATCAGCGAGCATCAGACTCAGCGGAACTGGAAGGCGTAGAGCTTGGCCGAGCGCATGTCGAAGTGCAGGCGGATCGGCTTGCCAGCGTGGCTTCCGAGCGAAGGTGAGCCGTCCCAGCTCACGGCGTGGCGCACGTCGTTGACCATCACGCGGCGGCATCGTGACAGCTCGAACCCGGGGAGGGGCCGGCCGGCCTCGTCCTGGACCTCGACCTGCGCCTGCCCCATGGCGGGCCACGTCGATGTTCAGCTCCAGCCGCTCGCCTGAGAAGCACAGCGTCGGCGTGGTGAGGGTGCCGCCGGTGTAGGCGGCGTCGGCCGACACGAAGCCGTCCAGGCGCTGCTCGACCAGGCCGATGCCGTTGTCGTAGCCGCGGTCGCGCTCTTCGTCGCTGAGCGCGCGGAAGCCGCCGTGCGTCCACGGGCTGCCGGTGTACATCTGCAGGAAGCGGTCACCGCGGCGCAGGTGGGCGGGCGATGCGTGAATGGTGCCGCCGTCGAAGGTGCCGGGCAGGCCGCGGCCGATGTAGGGCCGGCGGTCGTAGCGCATCCAGTGGATGCTGTCGCGGCTGGCGGCGAACTGCGCGTCGTTGAGCCCGTCGTTGCGCACCGTGGTCTCGCCCTCGCCGAAGTGCTGGTAGGTCATCGGGAACATGAAGTAGGCGTCCTCGGCCTCGGCGTAGGGCAGCACGTCCGGGTGGTAGATATCGGAATCCGGCGGGTCGTGCTCGTCGGCGGCCAGCACGGTGCGGACGTGCTCCTCCGGCCACGGAGCGGTGAGGTCGTCCACCTCGATGCGGCCGATCGACCGGCCGCGACGCAGGACCGTTGGCGCGATCACCGGGGGATCGCTGGCGATCGGGTCCACGAAGGGGAACATCGGCGTGCCGTCGTCGGCGACCATGAGCTTCAGCCACGCCACGTAGCGGCCGATGCGCGCATCCCAGTACGCCTGCTTGGGCGTGTCCGGCTTCAGGGTGCTCACCAGCCGGTCGGGCATGTCCCAGGTGAGCCCGTCCGCCGAGGTGCCGACGCGGATGCCTTCGCCCAGCACCTGCTCGACCATCTTGTAGCGGTCCGCCTCGCCGCCGTTGGGATCGATGAAGATGTAGGCGAGCTTGCAGGCGGTGCGCACGATGTTGTTGCGCTTCGACCCGTCGTACTCGACCAGTCCCAGCTCCGGCTTCTCCCAGGTGAGCCCGTCCTGCGATGTCGCGTAGCACAGGTACCACGGTCCCCCGGTCCACTGGTCGGCGCCGCACGCGCTGTACCAGAGCCTGAACAGGCCGTCGTCCTCCAGCACGCAGCTCCAGCCGATGGAGAACGCCTCCCACGGATGCTCGGAGACCAGCACGGGTCCGGGCAGCTTGACCGGCGGGTTGACGGTCAGCTCGACGTTCCGAGCCGCGTCTATGAAGCGGTGGTCGATGAAGAGTTGCTTGCGGTCGGCGACGTCCAGCATGGTCGTGCTCCTACTTGTTCGGTGGGCTGAAGATGGTTGCGGCGATGTGGGTCTGGGGCCGCTCGGGCGTGCACCAGAAGTAGGTGGTCACCAGCCGGCCGTCGGGGCGCTGGAACAGCCGCGGATAGCCCAGGTCGGGAAAGCCGTTGGCCGACTGGAAGTCGTCGCGCAGCATCTGTGGAGCGCTCCAGGCCGCTCCGCCGTCGGCGCTGTAGCGGGCCTGCATCTGACGGTCGGTGCGATTGCCGTAGACCGCGCACAGCCGGCCGTCGCCCATGCGGAGCAGGGCCGGTGGATTGCCGTTCCACTCGTTGGCAACCTCGGTGCGGGTGATCTCCGCCAGGAACGACCAGGTGGCGCCATCGTCCGCGGAGTGGAAGCAGTCGATCCAGTTGTGCTCCTCGGACTTGCGGCGCACGGCCACGATCAGGCGGGTGTCGGACAACCGTGCCGCGGCCGGCATCGCCGCCCGGTACGGGTCCTCCCACGGGACCGCCCATGCGACGAACCGAAAGCTGACGCCGCCGTCGCCGGTGCGCGCCAGGAACGTTTTCTCCTGCAGGGAGATGCCGAGCTCGTGCGGCTCCTTGCGGCGGCGCACCGTCAGGAACAGCGACAGCTCGCGCGGGCCGTCGACGACGTAGGCGGTGCGCGCGGTGAACTCCTTGCCGGCGAGTTCCGGGTGGTCGAGCAGGCCCGTGAACGCGTGCGGCCCGTGCCAGGAGGCTCCCCGGTCGCCGGAGTGGAACCAGCGCGCCGCCCGGTTGCCGTGGTAGCCGGCGCCCTCGGCGCGGAGCACGAACCCCTCGCCCGAGAAGTCGAGCCCGCTCGTGAGCGGCTGCGCTTCGGCCGGGTTCAGGTTTCCCGCGTAGCCGGACGGCTGCCAGGTCGTCCACGACGCGCCGCCGTCGGTGCTGCGCGCCAAGTGTGACTCGAACGGCCGGTCGTACGTGCACTGGTGGCCCTTGTCGGCCCGCAGGAACGT
Source organism: Spirochaetia bacterium (assembly GCA_963662775.1). Lineage (GTDB taxonomy): Bacteria > Spirochaetota > Spirochaetia > SZUA-6 > Bin103 > CATQHW01. The sequence goes on along the minus strand of OY759747.1, from coordinate 5,780,304 downwards.
GCCGCGCGTGAAGCCGATCAACAGCTCATCGCCCCACTGCCACGTGGGGCCGTTGCCGCCGTTGTTGGCCGGCGTCGAGGTCCAGAATCCGGGATCGTGGTAGACGGCGGCATGCTCTGCCATGGGGTCTCTCCTCAGTAGTACCGGCGCCCGAACGGCGAGTAGGCGGGGGGCGGCCGGCGGAAGTGCGGCCGCGCGTCGGCAGCGGCCAGGTCGTCGCCGTCGAGCATCGCGTCGTCGCCGTGGCGGCGGCACCATTCGATCATCGCGGAGCGCAGTGAGCGGCGCCGGGACGCGGCCGGCTCGGAAGCCGACCGCGAAAGGTCGCACAACTCGTGCGGATCGGCATCCAGGTCGAAGAGCTCCTCGACCGCGCCGTCCTGGTGGTAGAGGTACTTCCAGCGCCGGTCGCGCACCATGTACTGCTGCCGGGGGGCGTCGTGGCACTGGGCGACCAGTACATCCCGCACCGGTCCGCCGCCGCGCAGCATCCCCGACAGGTCAAGGCCGTCGATCCCCGCCGGCACCGGCGCTCCGGCGGCTGCCAGCAGGGTCGGCATCAGGTCGTGCAATCCCACCAGCCCCTCTTCACGGCGGCCTTCGGGCAGCGCTCCCGGCTGGCTGGCGATCAGCGGCACGCGCGCCGAGCCTTCGTAGAAGACCTCCTTGAGGTACTGCCCGAAGTCCCCGAGCATCTCGCCGTGGTCGGCGGTGAACACCACCAGCGTGTCCTCCCGCAGGCCGCGCTGCTCCAGGAAGTCCAGCAGCCGGCCCACCTGCAGGTCCTGGAAGGTGACCAGCCCGTAGTAGTGCGCCTTGATCGTGCGCTGCGCCGCCGGGGAGAGCTTGTCCCACTCGTATTCGGCCGGCCGGCTGACAAGCGGGGTCAGGCCGCGCTCGGCCAGCAGATCGAGGCTGCCGACCGGAGCGGGCATCTGCCGCGGATCGTAGCGGGCGTCGAACGGCCTGGGCGGATCGAAGGCAGTGTGCGGCTTGGGAAACGATGCGAACAGGAAGAACGGCTGTTCTCGGTGTTCCTGCAGGTGCCGGTCCAGGTGATGGATGGCTCGCGTGGCTACCCAGGCGTCCACGTAGTGCTCGCTCGGCATCGCGCTGGCCGATGCGAACACGTCGTTGTTGCCCAGGCCGTTGGCGCGTGAGTAGCCGCCCCAGCCGACCTCGTGCAGGTAGTCGAGGTAGTCCTCCAGGCCGCGCAGCCGTCCCTCCGGGTCCCACGTGCCCAGCGCCCGGCCCGATTCCGCCACCTCCGCCACCTGGAAGCCGTGCGTGACGCGCGGCTCGCCGGGCGGCGCGTACGGCAGGTAATGCAGCTTGCCGGTGGCGTAGGTGCGGTAGCCGGCCGCCGCCATCTCGGCCGGCAGCAGCGGGAAGCCGGGGCGGATGGCGCCCTCGTTGTTCTTGGTGCCGGTGCAGCGGTGCGGGTAGCAGCCGGTGGCGAGCGCCGCCCGCGCCGGGACGCAGATCGGCGCCGGCGTGTAGCAGGCGGCGCAGTTGACGCCGCTGCGCGCCAGGCGGTCCAGGTTGGGCGTTTCGATCACGGGGTTGCCGTTGCAGGCCAGCGCGTCGGCGCGGAGCTGGTCGGCCATGATCAGCAGGATGTTCGTCGGCATGGGTGCTCCCGTGGACAGCCTATCCCTTGAGCGACCCCAGTGTGAGCCCCTTGATGAAGTAGCGCTGCAGGAATGGATAGGCGAGGGTGATCGGCAGCACGGCCACCACCATCGTCGCCAGCTTGATGCCTTCGGGGTTCTGCATCTGGTACGCCTCCGGGTCGCGCAGGAAGTCCTCGACTTCTCCGCCCTTGACCACCCGGACCAGCAGCGCGGGCAGTGTCATGAGCCCCGGCGAGTTGGTGAAGTACACGGAGTCGAACCAGGAGTTCCACTGCGCGACCCCCTCGAACAGGGAGATGGTGGCCAGGATCGGCAACGCCAGCGGCAGGTAGATGCGCACGAAGATCCTGAAGTAGCCGGCGCCGTCCATCTTGGCCGACTCCTCCAGCGAGTCGGGAATGTCGTCGAAGCCGGACATGAAGATGACCAGGTAGAAGAAGGCGAAGAGCTGCGGGATGATGAACACCAGGAAGGTGTCGAGCAGCCCCAGCCGGCGGTAGTTGAGGTAGGTGGGGATCAGGCCGCCCTGGAAGAACACCGGAATCAGCAGGATCGCCAGGTAGAGCTTCCGGAACGACAGCCGTTTCTTGCGCAGGGCGAAGCCGGCCATGGCGCAGTTGCAGGTGACCAGCACGACCCCGACGAGCGTGCGGGCGACGGTCACGGAAAAGGCGCCGGCCAGGTTGGGGTCGCGGAACACGACGCGGTAGTTGGTCAGCGTCCAGCGTGTCGGCCACAGAAAGGCCGGGCCGAACGGCAGGTTCGCGTTCAGCGAGTTGATCACGGTATAGAAGAACGGATAGAGGACGGCGATGCAGAACGCGGTGAGCGCCGCGTAGATCGCCACGTCGCCGGCGCGCTCGCTACGGGCCGGCCGAACGCCGGACGACGGGCCCGGCACGATGCCGATGCCGATTCGCGCGTGGCCGGCCATCAGAACAGCGACTTCTCGGTCAGCCGCTTGCTGAGGTAGTTGGCGGCCAGCAGCAGTCCCAGGTTGAGCACGGACTTGAACAGGTTCACGGCGGTCGCGAACGAGAAGCGCAGGTTCTCCAGGCCGATCCGCAGCACGTATGTGTCCAGAATGTCGGAGACGCCGCGGTTGCTCACGTTGCCGAGCACGTACACCTGGTCGAAGGTGTCGCCGTACCCGGACATGATCTTGCCGCTGTGCAGGATGAACAGGATCATGAAGATGCCCGTCAGGTGCGGCCAGGTGATCCACCTGATCTTCGCCCGGCGCCCGGCTCCGTCGATCTCGGCGGCCTCGAACAGGCTGGGGTCGATGGTGGCGATGACCGCCAGGTAGAGGATCGACGCCCAGCCGACCTCCTTCCAGAGATGCGAAAGGACGATCAGCGGCCAGAAGTACAGATCGGTGGAAATGAAGTCGATCGGCGCGTCGATGATGCCGGCGCCCAGCAGGAGCTTGTTGAGCAGCCCTCGTGACGGGTTCAGCAGGTCGTAGATGATCCCGCCGATCACGATCCAGGAGATGAAGTGGGGCAGGTAGGAGATGGTCTGGCTGATGCGTTTGAACGCCATGGCCCGGATCTCGTTCAGCAGGATGGCCAGGATCATCGGCGGCAGCGACAGGAACGCCAGCTTGAGCAACGCGATGGCCACCGTGTTGCGCAGCACACGGAACGCGTTGGGGGCGCGGAAGAAGTCGATGAAGTGCTCGAACCCGCTGTGCGATGCCCAGGGACTGGCCAGGATGCCCTGAAAGATGTCGTAGCGCTTGAAGGCGATGATCAGGCCATACATCGCCAAGTATTGGATGACGACGGCGACGGCGATCGACGGCAGCACCATCAGGTGCAGGCTGCGCTCCCGCGCCAGCCGTTCGCGCAGCGCCGCCAAGCCGCTCGCGCGCGGACCGATGCCGGCGAGCGGCCGGTACGCTGGCGCGCTCACCGGCAGTTGACCCGGCTATCCGTCGATGTCGGTGACGCCCTCACTCGCTAGAAGTCCGCGCTGTACCGCTCCTGCACCGACAGCTTGCCGGAGAACAGCTCGGTCCAGTACGCATTCAGCACGCCGAGCCCCAGGTCGTGCATCGATTCGATCATCGAAGCGTAGCGGGACTCGATCTGATCGGGCGATCCGGTGATCACTTCCATGATCTCCGTCGCATAGAAGTCCTTGATCACCGAGAACGCCTTCACCTCCTCGGAGTTGGACGGGAAGTTCTCCGCGCCGCGATAGAACGAGAGGTCCTCGTAGGTGGCGTTGGTCGTCGCCAGGATGTCCTGCAGCTCCGGAGATGCGTTGGTGAACGTGCGTACGCCGCTCCAGTAGGCATCCCGCCAGATGTTGTACGCGAAGATGCCGAAGTCGGCGGCGTTGGTGGCGGCGTCGATCGCTGCCTGCGCCGGTTGCGTGTAACGCGGGATGCCGTCCTCCATCGTGTGGCCGTGGCCCTCGATGCCGAAGGCGATCATCCGCTGGATGTCGTCCTGGTACAGGTAGTCGATGAAGCGGATCGCCCGGTCCGAATGTTTCGACGACGTCGATACCATCATGCCGCTGCTGCCGGTCCCTCCGCCCAGCGCGTCGGTGGTGTAGCGCATCGTGGCCGGCTGAATCGTGAAGTGCGGCAGCATGACGTAGCTCCGGTCCGGGTGGACCTCCTGCATCTTGGTGGTCCAGCGCGGCATGTTGTCCGCGTCCTGCGAGAGCTCGGAGAACACCTGGCCGGTGAAGCCCTTGGCTTTCAGCGCGCTCTTGGCGTCGGTGAACTCGGTGGGGTCGAGCAATCCCTCGGTGTAGAGCGTGTTGGCGAAGGTCAGGAGCGCGACGAAGTTCGGATGCTCCCAGTACTTGACCCAGGTGCCGTCGACGTCGAAGTAGCGCTGGCTCAGTCCCGCGATCGGCAGGGCCGACTGCACGAGCTGTGGATCGCCGTCGCGGCTCGGGCTGGCGTTGCGCGAGGACTGCACGGGAATGAGATCCGGATGCGCCGCCTTGACCGCCCGCAGCAGGTCGACGTAGTCGGCCGTGCTCGCCACCCTGGGGTTGCCGGCGCCGTCCAGGATCACGTCCTGGGCGGTCGTCCCCTGATACGCGCGGATTGCGTACGGGCTGTCGAAGTAATCCTGCGCCAAGTGCTGGAACGGCACCATGAAGAGGTCCATCGAGTCGAACAGGGTGCGGAAGTGCACGATGACGTGCTTGTTGCGGTCCCAGAGGTAGCCCCAGACGCCGGGAGCGTGGCTCTCCGAGAGCTCCTTGACGTTCCAGACCAGTCCGTTGTCGGCGAGTTGCCGGATCTGCGGCAGTTCCTGGCTGAGGTGGATGAGGTCGGGCAGGTCGCCGGAGGCGATCAGGACGTTGAGCTTGGCCTGCGAGTCGTCCGGGGCGATGACCCACTCCAGGTCGATGCCGGTGTCCTCCTGCCAGCGCACGCTCACCGGGTCGATGCCCCAGAACGTGGTCAGGCGGAGCTGGGTGGGCGAATCGACGTAGACCGACAGGGTCACGGGACTGGTGTCGGTCTCCCAGCTATTCGCGGCCAGATCGGCGGCGGCCGTCTGCGTGGTCTCCGCGGACGGATTGGCCAGCGCCACGGTCGGCAGGGCGAGGGCGGCGACCACGGCCGCCGCGACGTACGGGAAGGAGCGGATACGCATGCGATTACCTCCTGAGCCGGACATTGGATGACCGTATCCGCCATCCGCGCGCCCGGCAAGCGCGCCGCGGCGGCTCAGTCCATCGGCCAGCGAAAGCGGCGCAGGCCGGCCAGGAAGTGGCGAGGCCCCGACTCGTAGGTGCCGATCACGTCCGGGCCGCGCGGGTCTTCGCTCCTGGCAGCGAGCCAGCGCAGGAACACCCCGAAGACGTCGCCTGCCAGCCACGCCCCGTCCGGGTCCAATGGGGCGCCGCGATAGGGATAGAAGTGACCGCCGGCCGAGAACGGCCACACCGCCTGCTCGATGGCGATCCGGCCCCAGCGGACGAGCGCCTCGCGCAGCACCGCGTGCGCCCGCCCGTAGGCAGCCGCCGCCTCTGCCCAGGCGCCGCGGATCAGGTAGAGCTCCTCTCCCTGGTAGAGCAGTCCGAGGCCGTGCAGAAACCGGCGCTCGACCCGGAACCACTCGGCCAGCGCGGACACCCGGTCACGGTCGATCTCCTGCGCGCCCGCGCCCAGGATCTCCTCCAGCTCGGCGACGTTCCGGTCGAGCCAGGCCAGCGCGTCGGCCAGGTCGCGCTGGAACCGCGGATACTCCTGGTAGTTGTAGACGAACTCGCGGTGCATGAACGCGGGGTCGGCCAGGAACTTGTGGGTGAGCTTGTCGTTCAGGAGCAGCATGTCGAAGCCGAACGGGTAGAGGAACCCGGCGTCGCCGCCCACCCCGTCCGCCTTGGCCGCGTATCCCTGGTAGTCCCGGTAGGTCGGATCGCCGGCCACGTGGACCTGCGGACCCAGGCGGTAGATCCGCCCGGCCCGCTGCAGGCAGCGGCCGGCCGCGTCGCGGGCTCCGGCGCCAAAGGTGCGCTCCAGCCAGCGCTCCTTGAGGAGGCCCACGTCGTCCCGGAACGGATTCCAGAGCAGCTTCCAGTGGAGGTCGAGGTTGATGCCGAAGCCGATGTTGTCCTCCATGGCGGCGTAGTCGCCGAAGCGCTCACTCGGCATCCAGCCGCCGTGCAGGACGACGCCGTGCACGCCGGCCCGGCCCCAGTCGCGGTAGAAGCGGGCGACGCGGTCCACCATGTCGTTGGGAAAGCAGCCGGAACGGGGATGCAATTCCACCAACTGGCACATCTTGGGCACCACCCGGCGCCCGCGGCCGGTCCAGAGGGCGATCTGCGGGTTGGGATCCTCGCGCAGGTTCGTGTCGGTAGACACGGTGTAGGGCATGAAGATCACGTCCGGCGGGGTCTGGCGATCGACGTACTCGGTGGCGAGCGGCGACTTGATCGGCTGGAAGTCCCAGGCGTTGCGCACCACCTCCGCGTCCGGCCGCGCCGCCTTTACCGCGTCGTGGACCAGGTCGAACGCCCAGGTGTGGAAGAACCGCACGGCGGAGCTGCCGCGCTCCGCCCGCGGTCCGCCGATGCGGAAGCCGGCCGGCAGCTCGGCTTCGTAGCGCCGCAGGGCGGCCGTGCATGGTTCGCACTCGCACGGAGTTCCGAAGCCGCCTTCCGCGGAGGTGTACACGACGACGCCGGAGAGCTCCGGGAAGAGCTCGAAGGTGCGCTCGTACGTCAAGCGCACGATCTGCTGCATTCGTGCGGACGACAGACACAGCGAGATCTCCTTGGCCGAGTCGATCCCGCCCGTCACCACCTCGTCGGCGAAGTACGCGCGCGCCAGCGTCAGGATGGGGAAGCCCCATTCGTAGCGGCTGAGAAACACCCGCACGCCCAGCTCGCGAAGCTCGGCCAGCCGGCGTCGATACGCGTCCACCTGCCGTTCGATCTCGGCCGGCGGCTGCTGCAGGTGCGGGAACCGGCCGCGGTAGCTGCGCTGCTCCCACCACTGCAGATCCTTCCAGTCGTCCGGCGTGACGCCGGCGAGCTCGGCCATCACCCGCAGGCCGGCGTGAATGCCGGCGAAGTCGGTGCCCATCGGCATCCAGGTCGGCAGGTAGACGGTATTCAGACGGCGCGAAGCGACGTAGTCGTCGTGCAGCGGTGGGACCATCTTGAACGCGCGCAGGGGGAAATGCGGGCCGTCGCGCTCGTCCAGCCTCTCCAGGGCGGCGAGGTAGGAGGTGCCGGCCTCGCGGATGCGGGTGGCCAGCTCGTCGGCGCCGTAGAGCACGCCCAGCGGTCCGCTGCCCGCCACGGCCAGCAGCCGCCTTCCGCCTTCCGCCAACAGCCGCAGGTGGAACCCCTCCTCGGGCGGGGACGGCCGCGCCGGAGACGCACCGACGGCGCCGCTCCGCGCCAGATCGGCGATCCACGGGTTGCTGGCCGTGGTGCCGGCGACGACCACGTTCCCTTCCGGGCGGTCTCCGGCGGCAACTGCGCTGGCTGCTCCCGCGCTGGCGAGCGCCGCGCCGATCAATTCGGCGGCGCTACGGTCCGCGCGCGGGGGGCGCGGACCCAGGTGGATGGTCCAGTTCGTCAGGGCTCGCTGCCGGTCAAGGGTTGCCGGCCGCAATCAGTTCGGGCCGACGGCTGTCATGGCCCGCGTCGGCCAGGGCCGAGGTGAACATGCCCCGGTTGGCGAATAGCGCAGAGGTGCCGCCCGTGTGCAGGAACACCACGGTCTGACCCGCATGCAGCTCGCCACCGCGGATCATGCCGATCAGGCCCGCCATCGTCTTGCCCGTGTACACCGGATCCAGCACGATCCCCTGCGTCCGCGCCACCATGGTGACCGCCTCCAGCATGTCCGCGGACGGCAGCGAGTAGCCGGGCCCCAGCCACTCGTCCCGGCAGGTCACCCGGCCCGCCGCGGCCGCGGCGTCGAGTCCAAGGAAGACCAGGATCGCCTCGGTGAGCTCCGTGACGTGCGGCTCCTGCTCGGCCCGCGACCGGCTCACGTTGATGCCGGTGACCTCGACGTCGGAGCCGGCGGCGATCAGCCCCGCCACCAGGCCGGCATGGGTGCCGCCGCTGCCGGACGCGCAGACGATCCGGTCGGCGGTCAGCCCCATCTCCTCGAGCTGGTCCAGCAGCTCAACCGCGCACGACGCATATCCGCACCCACCCAGCGGATTGGAGGCGCCGCCCGGGATCACGTAGGGCGTGCGGCCCTCGGCGCGGGCGGCGGCTTCCGCCCGCCGCATGCCGTCCGGCGAAGCGCCGCGTTCTACCACGTCGATGCGCTCCGCTCCCAGCAGCCGGTACAGGAAGTTGTTGCCGCTGGCCTCCGGGTTGTAGGTGCCCGGGACCCGCTCCTCCAGCACCAGGCGGCAGGACAGGCCTTCGCGGTTGGCCGCGGCCAGCGTCAGCAGGCAGTGGTTGGACTGGATGGCGCCGGTGGTGATCAGCGTGTCGGCGCCCTGCGCCAGAGCGTCCGCCACCACGTACGTCAGCTTGCGCACCTTGTTGCCGCCCAGCGCCAGCGGCAGCGTGTCGTCACGCTTGATCAGCAGGTCCGGGCCGCCGAGCAGCGCCGAGAGCCGTTCCATACGCTGCAGCGGCGACGGAGAGGGGAGATAGGGACGCTGCGGCAGGCCGCTCAGGCGCTCGATTCCGGACGTGCTCATCGTGTCTTCTCGCGGGTCACTATACCCTGAGCACGGATCGAGCCTCATCGATCATCCGGTGATAGGGTGTTTCGCCAGCATCCGTGATCAACATTGGGGTCGACCTGCAGGGCTACGGCCTGGTCCCGCCCATCAGAACGTTCGCTCTGGCGGCGTCGGGGACGAACAACGAGACGATTGGCCTTCACACCGGAGACGGCGAGTACGTTCTCAAGCGTTACGCCGCATCGCACGGTCCGGGAAGGTTGCGCTACGAGCACGACCTGCTGATGTGGTTGGCAGAGCGCGGCCTGTCCTTTGCCGTCCCGGCGCCGGTTGCCACTCCCACCGGTGCGACGTGGCTGGACGACGGCGGCGGCTTCTGCGTGCTGCTACCGCTACTTGCGGGACGCCGCCCTGACCTCCGAAGCGCAGCCCACATGGAAGCGGTAGGTGCTGCCCTCGGCGAGCTGCACTGCGCGTTGTTCCGATACCCCACCACCGCTCGGCCCCGAATGCCTGCGTTCGCCGACCTTCCGGGAATCCATCCACGCATTCCGCGCCCCGAGGCACTCACGCCCTCGGATCTGGGATGGGTGCCGACGTCGGATACGGTGGAGCTCTGCTCGTGGTGGCGGGCCGCATACCAGCACACGCACAGGTTCGCTGCCGAGGCATATCCGGTGCTACCGATGCAGGTGATCCACGGAGACTTCGGGCCCAGCAACACCCTCCTCGACGGGGATGCCATCGGCGCAGTACTGGACTTTGAGTTCGCCGCTCCCGATGCACGAGTGATGGATGTAGCGTCAGGCCTGAAGTACAGCATGCGCGCCTGGGAGAACGAGGATCCCTGGACGATCGGTGCCCACTTCTGCCGCGGCTACGGTCGCTTCATGACCCTGACGGATCAGGAGATCGCCGCGCTGGTGGAGGCGACGATCCTGCGCGACATGGTTTCGGTGCTCTGGCACTTCGGAAGAGCCATGGATGAAAACCGACGGCCTGAGGAGAGTCGCCTGCACGATGCGCGGGAGGCCGCATCCTGGCTTCAAACCCACCGCTCGGAGATCGAGGCTCTGTGGGTCCAGGCCGGCGCGAGGTGACCGCCGTGAACGTCGTCTGCATCGTCTCCGACCAGCATGCCCCTGAGTCGTTCATGACGTCGTCGGCTTCGCTTGACATCGACTGACTTCTGATGTGAAGTACGAGAGGAGGAACAGCCGTGAGCCAGATTACCGCACGGTTGCCGGATGTCCTTGTGGGAGCGCTGGATGCTGCCGCAAGAGAGCTCAACCGAAGCCGAGCCGACATCGTCCGTCAGGCGATCGAACGCTATCTCGAGGATTTCCACGACCTCACGACAGCGCTGGAGCGGCTCCGCGATCCCACGGATCCGGTGTTGGACTGGGATGACGTCAGACGTGACGTACTCGGTCCGGATTAGAGGGAGCGCCGCCAAAGAGCTCTCCCGGATTCCGAATCCAATGCGGAAGCGGATCGCCTTGGCGATCGATGCCTTGGCGGGGCAACCATTCCGCGGGAGTGTGTTGAAGGGCGAGTTCCGTGGGCTTCGCCGGGTGCGCGTTGGCGACTATCGCATCGTGTACGAGCTGATGGACGAGGTGCTCGTCGTGCTGGTCGTTGCGATCGCGCACCGGCAGGACGCGTATCGGCGACGATAGGCGCTGCCGGTTCGGTCAGTGAGTCAGCTGTGAACGTCGTCTGCATCGTCTCCGACCAGCACAACGCCGAGTTCACCGGCTGCTACGGGGGCCGGACCCGGACTCCGAACCTGGACCGGCTTGCGGGGGAGGGGACCCGGTTCGACGCCTGTTGGTGCACGTATCCGATCTGCGCGCCGTCGCGGGCGAGCTGGTTCGCAGGCCGGTACGCGCACGAGATCGGCTGCTGGGACAACGCGACCCCGTACGACGGCGGCCGGCCGGACTGGGGCACCTACGTGCGAGAGTGCGGCGTGCTGCACGCGGTGACCGGCAAGCTCGACTTCACCGAACGCGGCACCGCCAGTGTCGAGCGGCCGATGACGGTCAAGGTCAGGCGGAACTGGGACGTGACCGGCCTGTTTCGCGACAGCCCGCCCGCGACCCGTCCCGGCTCCGTCGAGCAGTTCTGGGAGGTGGAGCCTGCCGACGCGCCCGGCGAGCCGCACGGCACGGAAGAACGGATCACGCAGGAGGCGGTGCGGTTCCTGGAGTCCGGCCGCCCCGCGGACCGCCCGTGGGTGCTGGCCGTGCACTACTACAAGCCGCATCCGCCGTGGCGGCCGGATCCCGAACGCTTCCGGCACCACCTGGACCGGGTCCCGCCGCTGGCGCCCAAGTACCTGCAGCCGCTCGAGGACCTGTCCGAAGCTGAACGAGTCCGCAGCCTGTGGACGGCCGGCTATGCCGGTGGAGCGGACGGGATCGCGCGGGCACACTGCGCCTACCACGCGGAGATCGAGGAGGTGGACCGCCACGTCGGCCACGTGCTCGACGCCGTGCACGCCAACGGGCTGGCCGGTGACACGCTGGTGATCTACACCTCGGACCACGGCGAGCAGGCGCGCGCGCATGGCGCGTGGGGGAAGATCTCGATGTACGAGGACAGCCTGCGGGTGCCATTGCTGATCCGGGGTCCCGGCGTGGCTTCCGGCCGCGTCTGCCGGCAGCCGGTGTCGCTGCTGGACCTGTACCCCACGATCGGCGACGCGGTAGGGCTGCGCCCGCCCGGCTTTGCGCGCGGGGCGTCGTTGCTCGCGCTGGCGGGCGGTCACGGCACTTCGCGGCCGGATCACGCGATCGCGGAGTGCCACATGTTCCCTCGCGCCGCCTCCTTCGCGGTCCGGCAGGGAGACTGGAAGCTCGTCGACACCCTCGGATTTCAGCCGCTGCTCTTCAATCTCGCCGACGACCCCGGCGAGATGAACGACCTGGCCGGCGCCGGCGGCGCTGCCGCGTCTGCGCTCGACAGCCTGCGGCACCGGCTCCATCGCTTGTGCGACCCGCACGCCGTGGACCAGCGTGCTCGTCGGGACCAGCGGGCACGCATCGAGCAGCTCGCCGCGAGCGGCCGGCTGCAACAGGAGTTGGCCAAACGCGGGTTCCTGATGTCTACTTCTCGTCTGATCCCGGATCCGCACGGTTCGTCTGCCGCATGACCGGCGCTCGTCATGTGCGCGGGCTGCCCGAACGCACCATGGACATCACCTGTCGTCCTGATCCGCATAGCGCTCACCATCGACGATTGAGTGCGGCAGATGATGCCGTCCCCTTTCATCCGTCTGGAACGTGGGTCTGATGCGTACCAGACACCTGCCGATGACGATTGACGATTTTCACCTCATGGCAAGAAAGCCAGGATGGAAGTATGAGTATTGGGACGGTAAAGCGCATATCTCGCCGGCACACCGAACGGTTGCCACGTCCCTCAATACCGAGCCGCGTTCGGACCAGTCTCCTTGCCGGATCAGGCCAATGGAAAGCAGGTATCAGTCGCGCATGATTGACGCTTTCGTGGCCGCATTCAGAGACACCATCGAGTATTGTGACTGGGAGGATGAGAAGATCCTCGATTCGGCCACAAAGAACGTTGTCGGGTTCTTTGGCGGCGAACGTGGAAACCCTCTTCCGGCGTCGCGCTTGGCTTTGGTTTCCCGGCCCGAAGGCGAGCGGGAATCGGTTGTGGGTGCTTCCCTCGTGGTCGGGATGCAAGGCGGATCCGCGCTGTTGGACGTACTCTTCGTTACTCCGGAGTGGCAGCGAAGGGGTGTGGCGACAGCCCTTGTATCATCCGTTGTCGATCGATTACATGCTAGCGGACACGGTACGTTGAAGAGTCGATACAACCTCGGTAACGACGGGAGCCGAGCCTGGCACCGAAAGTTCGGGTTCGTAGAAGATTCTGACCTGTTCTTGGCAGAATCGTATTGTCGCCATGCTGAACATGAGCTCTGGCGTAGAGGGAAACTCGGCAATCTCACACGGGAAGAGCGCCAGAAGCTCACGCTGGAAGTCGATCGATGGAGAGTCCAGGCTGACGAATTGTCCGCTCTTGCGGCCCGCGTGAGCCACGCACGACGCGGGGTGTGGTACGCTGAGCACACGCAATGACCGCGATGGCGTCGAGGAGCAGCACGATTGCCCGTCTACGATCACCGGCCGGCCGGGTATGCCCGGGCCTCGTGTTGCCCCTTCCTCGATCTGGCGACCGCCGTTCTGAACGATGCCGGGCCGCACGCTGACCGATTCTCAGCTTGAACGCTTCCGGACCGAGGGGTTCCTGCGGATCGGGGCGTTGCTCGACGGCGAGCTGATCGGCAGCCTGCGGGATGAGTACGACCGCGTCTTCGCGGAGGCGCGCGCCACCGACCGCTACCGCGACCTGGCCGAGCCGGACGACGACGAGGAGATGCTGCAGATCGTGCAGATGTGCGAGCGCAGCCTGCCGTTCCGCAGCCTGCTCTACCACGACGCCGTCCTGGACATCGCGCAGGACCTGATCGGGCCGACCATCCAGCTCTTCCACGATCAGGCGCTCTTCAAGCCGGCGCATACCGGCGGCCCCATCCACTGGCACCAGGACAACGGCTACTGGCAGTGCGAGCCGGCCGACCTCGTGAGTTGCTGGCTCACGCTGGACGACGTGGACGCGGCCAACGGCGCCATGCACGTCCTGCCCGGATCGCACCGGCAGGCGGTCGAGCACCCGAAGCGGGGCAGGATCCTGCTCGACGCCGGCGACGTGATCGACACCTCCGGAGCGGTCGCCGTGGAGCTGCCGGCCGGCGGGGTGATGTTCCATCACTGCCAGACATTCCATTCCACGCCGCCGAACCGTACCGACCGCCAGCGGCGCGCATTCGCCATGCACTACATGCGTCCCGGCACCTGGTCGCATCGCGTCGGCGCGATGCCGGTGAGCTTCGAGCGGCCTCTGTTGCGGTTGGAGCCCGAGGGAGCATGAGCGGCGTCGGCACCGACGCCGGCCTGCAGCCGCTTCTGGCCAACGAGCGCTGGCGCCGCGCCAAGCGCATGCGCCTGCTCTACCTGTTCCTGCTGTTTCCGGTCGCCGCGCTGTTCGTCTTCAACTACCTGCCGATCTACGGGGTCCTGATCGCCTTCAAGGACTTCAAGATCATCAAGGGCGCCTGGGGCAGCCCGTGGAACGACTTCGAGCACTTCCGGCTGGCCTTCGAATCGCCGCTGTTCGGCCGCATCCTGCGCAACACCGTCATCATCAGCGCCCTGCGCATCCTGTTCGGATTCCCGGCGCCGATCGTGCTGGCGCTGCTGATCAACGAGGTGGGATCGCAGCCGTACAAGCGCGTCGTGCAGTCGGTCTCCTACCTGCCCCACTTCATGTCGTGGGTGATCCTGGCCGGCATCCTGTTCGAGATCCTGTCCCCGCAGCGCGGCGTGGTCGCGGCGGCCTACGGCCTGTTCGGGCAGGAGGCCCCCAACCTGTTCGGCACCGCCCGGTTCTTCCGCCCGCTGCTGGTGGCCACCGACATCTGGAAGGAGATCGGCTGGGGCACCATCATCTACCTGGCGGCCATCTCGGCGATCAATCCCGAGCTGCACGAGTCGGCGCTGATCGACGGCGCGAACCGCCTCCAGCGGGCGGTGTTCATCACCGTGCCGTCGATCGTCGCCGTGGTCACGATCATGTTCATCCTGCGCTTGGGGTCGATCATGGACGCCGGCTTCGATCAGGTGTTCAACCTGTACAACCCGGGCGTCTACGAGGTGGCGGACATCATCGACACCTACGTCTATCGGGTGGGTCTGGTGGACTTGCGCTTTGACTTCGCCACGGCGATCGGCCTGTTCAAGAACGTGGTGGGCGTGGTGCTGATCGTCGGCGCAAACCTGATCATCCGCCGGTACAGTGACTATGCGATCTGGTGAGGTGCGATCTGGTGAGATGTCCGCCGACATCGTTCCGGCCGGCGATCCGGCACTGACGCGCCGGCGCCTGCCTCGCTATCTCCGCCGCAAGAGCGCCGGCGACGTGATCTTCGACGCCTGCAACTGCCTGGTCCTGGCCGCCTTCAGCGTCACGATCCTCTACCCCTACTGGTACGTGCTGCTGCTCTCCCTGGCCGACGCCGAGAACGCCTCCAGCCTCGGCCTGCGCCTCTGGAACAGCGGCTGGAGCCTGCACTCCTACGAGTTCGCCCTGTCCAAGTACGGCAACGTCGTGCGCGCCTATGGCAACTCGATCTTTCGCGCCGCGGTCGGCACGGCCCTGGGCCTCATCTTCACGCTGCTGGCCGCCTATCCGCTGTCCAAGAAGAACCTGCCGGGACGCAGTGTCGTCACCATCTACATCCTGATCACCATGTTCTTCTCCGGCGGGATCGTTCCGGAGTTCCTGCTGGTGAGGAACCTCGGACTGTTCAACACTCGCTGGGCGTTGATCCTGCCCCGCCTTGCAGTCGGCTTCTACATCATCATCGCCCGCAACTTCCTGATGACCATCGACGACGCCTACGAGGAGTCGGCGTTCATGGACGGCGCCAACTACTTTCAGGTGCTCGTCAGGATCATCATGCCCCTTGCCAGGCCGCTGCTGGCCACGATCGCCCTGTGGCTGGCGGTGCTGCACTGGAACGAGTGGTTCCAGGCGATGATCTACACGCGCGACGAGTCGAAGATCGTGCTGCAGCTCCTGGTGCGGCGGATGATCCAGGACCTGTTCTTCATCGACGAGGCGGTTCGGCAGTTCCAGACCGCACGGGAGGCGACGCTGCCGTCGCAGAGCGTCCGTGCGGCCATCACGGTTCTGACCATCGGTCCGATCGTGCTGGTGTACCCGTTCCTGCAGCGGCACTTCATCAAGGGCGTGTTCGCGGGCTCGCTGAAGGGGTAGCGCCCTGATTGGGAGCGATTGTGAGGCGTGGGGCCTCCGTGCGACGATCGCAGCGTCACTACCCGCCATACCATCGAGGAGGATCGGATGAAGAAGCTACTCGCTACCCTGCTCATGCTGCCCATGGCGCTCGGTGCCTTCGCGACTGGGCAGGACGATGCATCGGGAGCCGCCGACGACGATTTCATGGAGATCGAGTGGCTCATGCGCATCAGGTCTGAAGAGGACACGACCTGGTTCATGGAGGTGCTCGAGGACAAGTTCAACGTCGACATCATCCCCACCGGCGTCAGCGCCTACGACAACGAGAAGATGCAGGTGATGATCGCCGCCGGCGACTGGCCCGACTTCGGCTACTGGGGCAGCGATCGGGTGAGCCCGGTCGACATGTACGAGAACGGCCTTATCCGCGGCATTCCCAAGGCGATGATCGCCGAGCACATGCCGTTCTTCACCGAATTGCTCGATGAGCGGTATCCGCACGTCTGGCCGATCCTCTACACCAACCTCGAAAACGAGGACGAGTACCTCAACATCACCCGGATCACGCCGGGCAAGGACATCCCTCCCTACGGGGTAACCACGCGCGTCGACTGGGCGCGCAAGGTCGGCATCGAGTTCCCGGATTACGAAGAGACCAAGATCCAGCTCAGCCAGAACGGCAAGATCTTCTTCTACCCGGTCGATCAGACGATCGAGGACCTGGAGCGGCTGCTGGTCGCCTATCGCGACGGCGACCCGGACGGCAACGGCAAGGCCGACACCATCCCTTTCGGCGGCTCGCAGGAATTCTACTGGGCCAACCTGGGCCTGGACGGGGTCTACGGCTGGATCTGGGGCCCGGTCATGGAGAACGGCCAGCTCACCTCGGGTGAGATCTCCGGGAACTTCCGCAACTGGCTGCGCCTGCAGGCACGCTGGTACGGCATGGGGCTGATCGACAAGGAGTTCGCCACCATCAACCGCACCAAGCTGTTCGAGAAGGTCGAGGCCGGACTGGTCGCCGCTACCGGTACCAACATGGGCTACGTCGACCAGGGCTGGGCGGCCGCGCGGCCGCCGAACTCGATGATCGTCGAGGAGGGAGCCGAGGCGCTCGTGTTCCCGTCCATCGTCGGCCCGACCGGCGAGCGCGGCTTCAAGACCGAGAACCCGATTCCGGGTTCACCCGACAACGTCGCCATGGCCGGCCGCCAGGTGGACGACGCCAAGCTGGTCCGCATCCTGCAGATCATCGACTACATGGGCTTCAATCCCGACACCTTCGTCGAGTCCAACTACGGGCTGGCCGGCGTGCACTTCGACTGGGAAGGCGATCCGGGAGAGTCCCGGATCCTGCTGCGCGACTTCGAGAACGTGCCGGAAGGGTATCCCAAGGTGGGCAAGTTCGAGCCCGCGGCGCCCAAGGGGATGCGGGTCGAGGACCTCAAGTACACCATGACGCCCCTGATGGAAGCGTTCCACCAGCGCTACACGTTCGGCCCGGATGCGCCGGCACGGCAAGTCCCGGTGCGCTACGACCTGTTCAACAACGCGGAGTTCGCGGAGATCAAGAGCCGCGTCGGCGCATCGATGAGCCAGTTCTGGCGGCGCGGACCGGGGATCGACACCATGGTGCAGGAGTACTACGCGAAGGTGTTGGTCGGCGAGCTCGACGTCGACGAGAGCTGGGACGACTGGGTCAAGCGCTGGAGCGAGGCGGGGGGCGCCGAGCTGATCGAGGGCTACAAGCTGCTGCCGTTGCTGGAGC
The DNA here is from genome assembly GCA_963662775.1 of Spirochaetia bacterium. GTDB lineage: Bacteria > Spirochaetota > Spirochaetia > SZUA-6 > Bin103 > CATQHW01. The sequence goes on along the minus strand of OY759747.1, from coordinate 5,762,902 downwards.
CGGCGCTCCGCGGCGAGATCGTGTATTGACGCGGCCGATCGCATGGCCGGCGGCCCGTTCCACCTGACGGACCAGGAGCGGTACCGCTTCGACCTGCAGGGCTACCTGCTGGTCCCCGGTGCGCTCCGCCCCGCGGAGGTCGACGCCTGCAATCGGGCCATCGACGCGGTCGGCGGGACGCCGGCGGCCGCCGCGGGCATGCTCGGCTGGCCCGAGCCCCACCGGGAGCCGTTTCGCCGCCTGCTGGTCCACCCGGACGTCGTCGCGCGGCTGAACGAGCTGTGCGGCGCCCGTTTCCGGCTGGATCACGGCCCGCGGCTGGTCGCCGGCGGCGGCGGGATCGAGGCGGAGCTGCAGGGAGGCGGGGAGCCGTTCTTGCCCGCCGCGTGGTACCACCAGCAGAACGGTCGCATCTTCGCGAGCGCCGTCACCGCGGCGTGGCAGTTGGCCGGGGAAGGGGGAATGTCCGTCGTACCGGGCAGCCACAAGGCCGTGGAGCCGGCGCCCGCGGGCGTGCGGGCCGGCGGCGATCGGGGCGCCGCCATGGACGTGGTCCGGGAGCTGCCGACGCGGGCCGGCGATCTGGTGCTGTTCGCCGAGACCATCACGCACGGCGCGCGGCGCGGGAACGGAGCGGGCGGTCGGCGGGTCGTGCTGTATACCTACACCGCCCGCGCGGTGGTCGCTCACGCCGGCCGCCTCTTCCTCCCCGAGGAAATCTGGGGCGACTGGACGCGGGAGTTGACGCCCGAGCAGCGCGCCGTGCTGCACGGGCCGGGCGTGGATGCGGCCGGCCGCCTGCCGCTCCTCGAGTCGGACGGCGCAGTGGCGCGGGTGCGCGGAGCTGACCGGGCGCCGCGGGGCGGACCGACGTGACCGAGCAGGAACGCTACCTCTGGGACCTGTCGGGTTACCTGATCCTGCCGGGCGTGCTGGACCAGGCGGAGACCGACGCGGCCAACGCCGCGATCGACCACTTTGCCGCCAGCATCGAGCGCGGGGCGGACAACACGCTTGCCAGGGACTCGCGCAGCCTGCGCGGCACCGGCCGGCCGACCCTGCACGGGCTGCTCCGGCTCGCGCCCCCGCACTGCGAGCCGTTCCGCCGCCTGCTGGCCCACCCGGCGGTGGTGATGCGCCTGAACGCGATGTGCTCATCAGGGTTCCGGCTCGACCACGGGCCGCTGCTGATCGCCGGGGTGAAGGGGACCGAGGGCTTCACCCTGCACGGCGAGGGCGAGCCCTTCCGGCCGTGGGTCGGCTATCACGGCCGGAACGGCGCGAGCTACTGCGCGGGGGTGACGGTCCAGTGGCAACTCCGCGACGTGGCCGCCGGAGACGGCGGCTTCGCCTGCGTGCCGGGCAGCCACAAGTCCCGCTATCCGAAGCCGGACGGGGTGCGCACCGCCGACGACCACCGCGGCACCGTCGTGCAGCCGGCGATGCGCGCCGGCGACGTGCTGTTCTTCATGGACGGCGCGCTCACGCACGGCACGCTGCCGTGGCGCGGCGCGGGCGAGCGGCGCTCGATCCTGTTCAAGTACGCGTCCCGGTGCGCGGTCCGCCAATGGCCGGACCCGGCACAGGCCGAGCCCGAGTCCTTCTGGGACCCGGCGACCGTGGAGGGGATGACTCCGGAGCAGCGTGCGGTCATGCACGGACCCAACTCCGGCCGGTCCGATCTGGTTCCGGCGCTGACCGTCGCCGCCGACGGAACGGTGCGCGCGGTTCGCCCTCAGCGGTAAGCGATCACCAGCTCCATGCCCTCGATGCGCAGGCGGTCCTGGGCGTCCAGCCGGTCGAGCGCCACGTCGATCCGGTTCTGTCCCCGGACGACCGGAATATCGCGCCACGTCAGGGTCGTGGAGGCGGGCAGCTCCAGGCGATGGCCGCCGCCGAGAGCCTGGCCGTTCAGCGATACCGACGCGGTTCCGTCCGGGACGCTGCCCGCGCAGGTGACCCGCAGCCACGTGTCGGCCAGCGCTTGGTCGCGCCGTGCCGACTCGATGTCGTCGCCTACGTGCAGGGTGAACGACCGGCTCTGCTCCGCGGCATCCAGCTCGCAGGGAAGCGTCAACTCGCCGCCCTGCTCCGGGGTCCTGAGCAGCATGTCAACGTCTACCGTGTAGCGCTTGTTCTTGCGGGCAATCAGGTCCGGATCCTGGATCTCGCGCAGGAGCTGGACCTCATCGGGCGTATACGACTCGTCGCCTCTCCTCAGCCGGTGGCAGTCGTAGTTGAACAGGTAGATGGAGCTCGCCCCCTGGTGCCAGAAGCTCGATGCCGCGGCGTACAGCATGTCGTTGCCGGCGTAGCCGTACCCCTTGGCCAGCCGTTCCAGGCCGCCGCCGATCCGGCACGAGGTGCCGGCGGCGATCTCCGTGAATGCCGCGATCTCGGCCCCCATCTCCAGATAGCCGCCGTTCATGGGGATGATCAGGTCGGCCAGTTCCTCCCGTATCCAGGTGGGGACGTCCAGCCCGATGCGGCGGCACCCATCGCGGGTCGCCGGAACCCGCAGCATCAGGGTGAACGGCCGCCCCTTGCGGTCCATGATCTCCGCGATGCCCGTCCTGACCTTGCGCATGAGATCGGTCATCAGCGGCATGCCGGATGCTTCCTGCCCCTGCTTGAAGAACCAGCGCCCGCGCTGGAAATCCATCTCGAATCCGTCGACGTCGTAGCGCTCGCAGGTCTCCAGGATCAGGCCGAGCTTGCGTTCGCGCACCTCCGGCCGCGCGAAGTCGAACGCCCAGGTGAAGTCGTCCTGGTCATAGCCGTAGCCGGCCACGGTCGGGTAGGGCGAGCCGATCAGCAGCTCCCGGTGCTCCTTCTTGAAGGTGCTGCGGAACGCGCCGAAGCGCTCGGTGTCGTCCTCGTGGATGTCGTTCATGCGCAGCGCGGGCCAGAACTGCATGCCGCGCTCGTGCGCCCTTGCAGCCAGTAGCTCGACGATGTCGATCCCCTGGTCGAGCAGTGCCCTGGTGCTGTCCGCCATCCACTTGACCCACTCCAACCCTTCGCCTTGGGGCCACTCGGTCACGTTGGAGCCGTAGACCTCGGCGAACTCGCTGCGGTGCGAGAAGGTCTCGTCGCCGCGGCCCATCGAGTTGGTGAACACCTCGACCGCGGTGTCCGCGACCTCGTCGACGTCCCGGCACGCCTGCTCCGGCGTTATCGGCGGCGGAAAGGTGATGAAGGTCGTCGAATCGCCGTCGGAATTGTAGATCAGGCGAGGAAGCTCGCGCCCTCGGCCCGCATTCCGGTTGTTCATGGCATGCTCCTGTCGGCGACCGGCACCGCGCCGCCGTCCCGAATCCACGGTTGGGTGTGACCCGAGCCCAGCTCGAGTGAGCGGGAGATGACGCACGCCAGCGTGGCCTGCGCGACCAGTCGGTGGCCGATCGGGTCGACCGTTACGGCGAAGCCTTCCAGCGTGCGGACGCCCAGCAACACCTGGTCGCCCTGCCGGCCGAACACGACCTCGTCGGTGGTTTCGTACCCTTCAGCGCGCACGATCGCGTACCCGATCTCGCGCTGCAGCCGTTCCCCGGTAGCCGTGATGAAGGTCCGCCGGCGCCGCGGCGTGATGCCGATTCCGGTCAGCTCGGGCGCCGGCAGCCACGTCAACTCGGATCCTGTATCGACCAGTGCCGTGATCGGTCCGGTGACGATCTTCTCGTTCTTCGGATTCACCGCCACTACGCCTACCCGGAACGCGCTCATCATGCGACCGCCTGACCGCGCATCATATCACTTTTCCCCGATCTCCCACGTCGTCGATCTTGTAAAGTGGTGTCGGTCGGCAAGCGTGATGATGGCGAGGATCAGGGACATCAGCGTCGCCGGCCGCCGCTACACGGCGGAGGTGCCCGACACCCTGGACCTGGCGGACCGCGCCCGGCTGGCGGTCCCGGCGCTGACCCGGCACCTGAGCCCGGAAGCCGACTACGGCGTCGGCGACGACGCCGGCAGCCTCTACCTGGCCGCGAAGTTCGCCGAGGCGCTGCCGATGATGCGCGCCATGTGCGGGGAGGGCGCCGACCTCGACGTCGAGCAGGCGATGATGGCGTCGCTGGTCTCCCTGATCGACGATGACGGGCTGCTCTACACGCCGCCCAACACCCCGGCGCGGCGCGGCGGAGCGGCCGACGGCAGGGAGTACGCGGAAACGGACGAGGCGCACACCAGCGCGTACGGCAACGCGCGGATGATGCAGGCCATGCTGTTCTGGCACCAGCGGGACGGCGATCCGGCGTGGCTCGGGCGGGTGCAGCGCATGGCCGACGGCCTGCGCAAGGTGGCCGTCTTCAAGGACGACTACGCCTACTACCCGGACGGCGGCGTGGCGTTCGACTTCAGCTACCTCAAGGAGTCCGGCTACCGCAACACCGAGGAGCCTGCCTCGGCCGGCGAGGGGTTCGAGGGGGCGGCGCTGTTCTACAACAGCAACCAGATCGGCGCGCTCTGCCTCTGGCACGCCACGAGCGGCGACCGGCGGGCGCTGGACCTGGCGCGCAGACTCAGCCGCTTCGTCCTGCAGCCGCGCTTCTGGCACGCGGGGTCCTCGCCCGACGTCGCCGGCGCCGAGCGCGGTCACTGGCAGGGCCATTTCCACGAACGCATGATCACGCTGCGCGCGCTGCTGTGGTTCGCGATGGCGACCGGCGACTGGCGCCTCAAGGAGTTCGTGCGCGCCAGCTACGAGCACTCGCGCAACTATGGCTTGGCCCGCATCGGCTGGAATCCCGGCTGGACCGGCCCGCATCCCCTGCACCGGAACGAGCGTACCTGCGAGTCGTGCGGCATCGCTGGCCAGGTCGGCCTGGCGGTGCGCCTCTCCCAGGCGGGGCTGGGCGACTACTGGGATGACGTGGACGGGTACGTCCGCAACCACCTGGTCGAGCAGCAGTTCGCAGACCCGGAGCGGATCGAGCGGGCGCGCAGCACCTGCTACCCGGAGTCGCGCAACTGGCTGGGCGGGTTCTGCGGACCCGGCCGGGTGACCTCGCTCAACAACGGCTACCCGGCGCGCTGCTGCCGCGGCAACGGCGCGCAGGGGCTGTACCGCGCATGGGACGGAATCATGAGATGCACGAACGGCGCCGCGCAGGTGAACCTGCTGCTGAACCGCGCCTCGCCGTGGCTGGACGTGGACAGCCACCTGCCGTACGAGGGCAGGGTGGTGATTCGCAACAAACAGGCGCGGACCGTGGCGGTGCGCCTGCCCGCCTGGGCCGACCGGGAAGCGGTCGAGAGCCGCGTCGGCCGCCGCCGCGCGGCTCCGGGCCGCGTGGCCAACTACCTGGTGTTCGAGGGCGTGCGCGAGGGAGAGGAGCTGACCGTCGAGTTCCCGATGATCGAGGAGACGGCCGAGTACACGGTGGCCGACGGCGCGTACGCGGACGGAGCGGACGGCCCAGAGCTGCCGGCGACGCGCTACCGGTGCCACTTCAAGGGCAACACCCTGGTCGACATCGCACCGCGCGACGGCAGGAAGCACCTGAGCCGTCAAGAGCAGCAACCGTACCCGATCTATCTGCGCGATCACTTTCTCGCGGACCGGGCGCCGAGCCGGCGGGTGAACCGCTACATCGCTCCGTATTCCATCTCCTGGTAGCCCCGGCCAGGGCGCTCCTTTGCAGCGCGTCCGGCGGGCGGCCATAATCGTGAATCTTCCCGAACAGGAGGTTTGTCATGACGAACAGGACGGTCGTGGGCGTGCTCGCGGCCCTTGCATTGCTGGCGCTGCCGGTGGCGGCCGGCGCCGACGGGATGGATCTGCACGGCGCGACGCTGCGCCTGCAGAACCACTGGGGCTGGACCTACCAGGACTACGTCGACGGCGGCTCCCAGCAGGAGTGGCGCGAGTGGGTCGAAGAGGAGTTCAACGTCAAGATCGAGTTCTCGGAGAGGAACTTCGCGACCTTCGCGGACGACCTCACGGCGAGCGTGCTGAACGGCGATCCGATCGTGGACATCTTCCGCAACGCCGGCATCGCGGAGACGATTCAGCTCGCCCGCGCCGACGTGATCCTGCCCGTCGACGACGTGCTGCCGGCTGACTACCTCGACAGGACTCCCAGCTTCTCCCGCAATTACGCGAGGGTGATGGGCAGCTACGACGGCAGGATCTACGGCGTAAACATGAATCACGAGTCCATCTTCCTGGGCGTCGTGTTCAACAAGACCCTGCTCGAGCGCGAGGGCCTGCCTTCTCCGTACGACCTGATGGACGCAGGCGAGTGGGACTTCGATGCGTTCAAGGAGATCGTCCTCCAGGCCACCAGGGATGCCGACGGCGACGGGGAGATCGATCAGTGGGGGCTGACGTTCGGCCAATGGGGACATCCCGAGCCCCACATCCTCCAGCGGCAGGCCATCTGGTTCGCGATGGCGAACGGCGCGTCCGTGGTCGAGGAGCAGGAAGGCAGCAAGGTGTTCGCCCTCAACGACTCGCGCGCCGTGGAGGCGGTCGACCTGCTGGCGGAGCTCAACGCCGCGGGCGCGGTCCGCGGCGCCAGCTACGACCAGGTGCAGCTCTTCTTCGAGAACAACGTCGCCATGGGGGTCATCGACTCCGGCTGGATGGAGCACTTCGTCAATCCCGAGAAGATGTCGGAGCCGGTCGGGCTGGTCCCGCTGCCCATGGGGCCGCAGGCCGACGGCCACGTCTATCAACGCGTGATCGGCGAGACCTTCCTGATCCCGCGCAACTCCGAGCTCGACCCGGCGGCGGTCATCGAGGTGTTCTCCGCCCTCTATCAGGTGGCGGCTCCGTACGCCGACATCGACGAAATGGAGGCGGCCTACTACGCCAAGTGGGACGAAACACGCGCAGGTGACGAGCGGAGCTCACAGTTCCTCCGTGATGCCGAGGCGAACCAGGTCCTCATCCCGGGTGCCGAGATGATCGGCAGCGAAGGGTACGAGCTGCTGCTTGCGACGCTGGGCAAGGCGATCGCGGGCGAGGTGTCCGCATCGACGGCCCTGGCCGAGATCACGCCCGCCATCCAGGCGCTCGTGGACGACCTCTGGGAGTAGCCGTCTGGCGGACCTGCCGCGTCGCGCGGCAGGTCCGCCAGACCCCGCAACGCTAAGGTGGGACTGCGGTACCGTGTCGTGGCCCGCGGGGGTCGGACGGTGGGATCACACGCGCTCGTGAGGGCATCTGCATGCGATGTCCCACACGGCGTACCCGAGGTGGGTAGTTCCCGAGTCGCCGGATCCTGACGTGACGGTCGCCCGGTTTCCCCACCTGCGCGGGCGCCTCTTGGCGCTCGCGCTGTTCGCGCTCGCCGTTCCGGCCGTGTGGGCCGACTCCGCGTACCGCTACGACAGCCGCGAGCGCGTGGTCCACACGCCGTCCCTCTACCACGTCGACCGGGTCGTGCACTTCAGCGACCTGGGGATCACGGTCGACGATCTCCGCGACTTCGCCGTCACCGGCGACGGGGCGGTCGTGCTGGATTCCGGGAACAGCCGCCTCGTCTGGCTCGATGCCGAGTACCGGCTGGTGCGGGTCCAGGAGGAGTTCACGGACGGCGCGCGGACCGCGACGCTGAGCCATCCGCAGGGCGTCTTCGTCACCGGGGACGGCACGATCTACGTTGCCGATACCGACAACCGGCGGATCGTGGTGCTCGATTCCGCCGGCGGCCTCGTCAGGATCCTGGGCGAGCCCGCGAACGCCTCCTTCCGGATCATGTCCGCCGACTACGAGTACCGGCCGGTGAGAGTCGGCGTGAACGCCCTGGGCACGGTCTACGTGATCGTCAGGAACCTCTTCGAGGGGTTCATGCAGCTCGACGAGCAGGGACGGTTCGAGGGCTTCGTCGGCGCGCCCAGCGTGGTGGTGAGCCCGGTGGACCTCATCTGGGCGCGCATATTCAGCCCGGAGCAGCGCAGCCGGATGACCCTGTCCCTGCCCATCGACTACCGCACCATCGACTTCACCTGGGACGGCTACCTCCTCACCACGGTGGCGGCGGGCGAGGAGTACAGCACCGAGCCGATCAGGAAGCTGAGCAACTCCGGTTTCAAGGTGCCCATCGCATCGGGCGACCGCACGCCGCCGCGGGGCGACCTGCTCCACTCCCTCGACGGAGGGCCCTCGGTGTTCGTCGACGTGACCGGGCAGCCGTGGGGGGTGTTCAGCGCGCTGGACCAGCGGCGGGGAAGGATCTTCACCTACGACGGCGCAGGTTCCCTGCTGGCGGTCATGGGCGGGCTCGGCAACCGGGTCGGCCAGTTCCGCACGCCGGTGAGCATCGATGCGCGGGGCACCGACCTGGTCGTTCTGGACACCGGCACCAGGAGCCTGGTCGTGATGAAGCCGACGGCCCACGGCCGGTACGTCTTTGCCGCCCTGGCCCTGGAGGCAAACGGCTTCCACGACGAGGCGGTGCGGCTGTGGGAGCGGGTGCTGGCCCACGACAGCGAGTTCGAGGTGGCCTATGCCGCGATCGGGCGGTCCCGGCTCGCCGCCGGCGACCACCGGGCGGCTCTGCGCTCGTTTCGTCGCGCCAACGACCGGGAGGGTTACTCGCAGGCGTTCGTGGAGCTGCGGAGCGACGTGGTCAGGCGCATCTTCCTGCCGGTGGTCCTGTCCGCCGTGACCGTTGCGGTCCTACTCGCGATCGTGGTGAAGCTCGGCTTCGGCGAGCGGTTCCGGGGGCTGCTGGTCCGGCTCGGCCGGACGGCAGCCATGACCCGGGCACTGCCGCTGGCGCGGGTGAGCGCGCGCGAGCTGATGCACGACCTCCGCTTCTCCCTGCACACCTCCATACACCCGATCAGGGGCTTCCGCGAGTTGAAGTCCGGGCACATGGCAGCAGTCCCGGCTGCCACGGTGATACTGACCGTCCTCTGCTTCGTCTACGTGCTGTTCCGGCAGGGCACGGGGTTCGTGTTCAATGCCACGACGGGCGGGTTCGACCCTGCCCGGTTCGAACTGGTCCGGGTCGTCCCGACGATCCTGGTGCCGCTGGCGCTCTGGTGCGTCGTGAGCTGGGCGCTGACGACGATCCTGCAGGGCAAGGGCAGTCTGGCACAGGTGTACGGCGCCACGGTCTTCTCCACCGTGCCCGTGCTCCTTGCCATGGTTGTGCTGATCCCCCTGAGCCACGTGCTGGTCCGCGAGGAGGCCGGCTTCTACCACGGCGTGCTCTCCCTCGCATTCGTCTGGAGCGGGTTCCTGCTGCTGACGTCCACGATGATGACGCACGACTACGACCGGCTGTTCCGCAGCATCCTCATCATCCTGCTGATCCTTGCCGGCATCGGCGTGACCGTCTTCGTGGTCCTGGTGCTGTTCAGCGTCGGCAACACCATCGTCAGGTTCGTGGCCGGGGTCTGGCGGGAGTACCTGTTCACGCGATGAAGAGGGCACCTGTGACGAGGGGCAGCCGGGCGCTCGCCATGGGGGCCGCGCTGGTCATGGCCGCCGCGCCGCTGTCGGCGCGCGTCAGCGACTCCTTCGGCATGGTGGCCGAGAACTCCTACGTGCGCCTCTACGTCGACCCGGCGACCGCCAACTTTGCGCTGGAGGACAGGGAGAGCGGCGCGGTCTGGCACTCCAACCCGCAGGACGCCGGCCGCTACGACCGGATCGCGGCCGGGAAGGAACGGAACCGGCTGCGCGCCCTGCTCGGCATGTCCTACGTCCGTGGCAACGGCGCCAGGGTCGCGTACGACAGCTACACCGACAGCGTGCTGCACGATCAGCACGAGATCCGCCGGATCGACGGCGGGTTCCGGGTGGAGTTCCGGCTGGGAAGGAAGTGGCTGGAGTCCGGACTCATGCCCAAAATCGTCGAGGGCGAGCGGTTCGCTTCCACCGTGCTGGCGGCGGCCACCGAAGCGGAGCGGGAGACGCTCCTCACCTACTACGTGCCGGCGGCGCTGATCCCCATCGAGGACGAGCCCTTCCCGATCGAGATCAGCGTGCCAGGGCCGCTCGGCGAGGTGTTCACGGAGCGGATCGAGGCGCTGCTCGCCGGCCACACGCTGCTCATCCGGGACGACGCGTACCTGGCCGGGCTCGACCAGCTCACGGAGCTCCGCCGCACGGCCGAGAACGCGTCCGGCGAGGCGCAGCAGGAGCTGCGCGGGCAACTGCTCAAGGTGCAGGGCTCCCTGGTGAAGCGGAAGACCGATTACGCCAAGGCGCTCATCGACATGATCGTCGCCGACCGGGAGGAGTACGTCGACATCAGGTCGCTTGCGCCCGCGGTCATGGACCGTTCCTGGGACGGACGTTCTACCTGAAGTTCAGGCATCCGCGCTTCAAGACGGAGGCGCTGATCGCGGCTCTGGCCGGCAACGGCTACACGCCGGAAGACATCGTGGCCGACCACGGCACCTTCGGGATGACCGCGCCGGAAGAGAACTACGAGCGGTTCGTCATACCGCTGGAGATCGTGCTCGACGGGCGCGGCTTCATCGCGCGGGTGCGCGGCCGGGAGATCGAGTACGGCGTCGACGTGCCGTACCGCGCCGGCCCGACCTTCACGACCGTGTCCTACCCGGTGCTGTCGCTGGAGCTGCTGCCGTTCTTCTTCGCGGCGCGTCGCGAGGAGCCCGGCTACCTGTTCGTGCCGTCCGGGTCCGGGGCTCTCATCGACCTGACCGAGCGCAAGGCCGGCGCCCGGTCGCTGACCGTTCCGGTCTACGGCGGCGACTTCAGCCTCGATCCGAAGCCTGGCGCCGGCGACCACGGCTACCTGCCCGTGTTCGGCGCGGTGCGGGAGGACACCGGCTTCCTGGCGATCATCGAGTCCGGCGCCTCGATCGCGTCGGTCTCCGTGCTCAAGGCCGGGGTCTACAACTCGTACCACACCGTCTTCGCCGACTTCACCATCACCGAGGGGCGGACCGAGGCGCGGGAAACCGGCGACGCCCTGTTCGGGGCCTACGCGATCTACGCCCCCGAGTCGTACGCGGGCGATGTGGTGGCGCGCTACCGCCTGCTGCCGGCCGGCAGCGCGGATTATTCGTCCATGGCGCGCATCTACCGCGAGCACCTTCTCGAACGGGGACTGCCGCGGCAGGCGAGCGTTGCAGGACAGCCTCTGTTCCTGGATGTCACGGCATCGGTGCCCACGACGGCTACGGTTGCCGGCATCCCGTACCGTTCGACGGCGGTGGCGACCGGCTACGGCGATGCGCGGCGGATCCTCTCCGACCTGGACAACCCGGACGGCCTGGTCGTCCGCTACGCCGGCTGGCTGGCGGGCGGCACGGCCCACCGCTTTCCCGGCCGCGTGTCCCTGAACGGCAAGCTCGGCAGCCGGCGGGAGCTCCTGCGCCTGCTCGACTTCTGCCGCCAGCACGGGATCGACTTCTTTCCGGCCGTGGACTTCCTGGCCGTCAACGAGCGGGGCCTCTTCGACGGGTTCGGCCCCAGCCGCGCGGCGGCGCGCGGCCTCGACCGCGCTCCGGTCAGGCTGCTCGACCGCAACCCGGCCCTCACGGAGGACGTTCCCACGGGCGCGTACCTGATCTCCCCGGCCGCGCTGCCGGGCCTGGCCGCAGCGTTCGCCGGCCGTTACGGGCGCTTGGATCACCCCTACCTCGGGCTCGACCGGTTCGGGCTCCTGAGTTTCAGCGACTACCGGAGAGGGGCCGATCCGGAACGGATCTTCAACCCCGAAGAGACCCTGCACGTACTGGGTCAGACGGCATCGCAGCTCGCCGCCGGCGGCTTCCGGCTCCTGATCGCGGGCGCGAACGCCCATCTGATCCCGCACGCGGCGGCCGTCATGCACGTCCCCTACCGGGAAGCGGACTACGACATCGTCACCCGCACGATCCCTTTCATGCAGATGGTCCTGCACGGCTCCGTGCCGTACTCGTCCGAGCCGATCAACTACCGGGCCGACCCGCGGACGGCGCTGCTGCGGGCGATCGAATCGGGGAGCAGCCTGGCGTTCGCCGTGATCCACGACGCGCCGGAATTGCCGGAACCGCTTCACGACATCGACCTGCACGCCTCGCTCTACGCGAGCTGGAAGGACACGATGGTCGAGATGCACGGCACCCTCAACCGCGCCCTGTCCGGCCTTGCTGGGGTGCCGATCCGCGCGCATGCGACCCTGGCCGACGGCGTGCGCCTGACACGCTACGAGAACGGCGTGGACGTCGTGGTCAACTACCGCGACGAGCCGTATACCCATGCCGGCGTCACGGTCGGCCCGAGGGACTACCTGCGCGTGCCGGAGCGAGTGGCGTGGCAGGCCCTGCCATGGTAGGAGGGGTCGACCTGGCCAGGAAGAAGGCGCGCCTGGGCTACCTGTTCACGCTGCCGCTGACAGCCGGCATCGTCTTCTTCCTGATCATGCCGATCGCGCAGTCCATCTCGTTCGGCGTGGGTGAGATCGAGATCACCGGCGAAGGCTATCTCCTGCATCCGGTCGGGCTGGCCAACTTCCGCCACGTGCTGCGCGTGGACACCTTCTTTCCCCGGCACCTGGCGGCGGCAGTGGTGAAGCTGGCCTCGGAGGTGCCGGTGGTGCTGGTGTTCAGCCTGATCTGCGCCTCCCTCCTGAACCGCCCGTTCCGGGGCCGCGGCGTGATGCGAACGGTGCTGTTCCTCCCGGTGATTCTGTCGTCCGGCGTGCTGGTGACCCTGCAGCAATCGTACCTGTTGACGCAGGAGCTCAGCATAGGATCGCTGTTCGAGCGCTTTACGCTGCAGATGGTGAGCGGCTGGGCGGTCGACTCACCGGCCGTCGACGGCGTGATCGCTTACCTCGTCGACGCCACCGCCCGCCTCCCGGCCATCGCCGCGGCGGCGGGCATCCCCATCCTGATCTTCCTGGCCGGGCTGCAGGGGATACCGGATTCCATGTACGAGGTGGCCAGGATCGAGGGCGCCAACGCCTGGGAGACCTTCTTCTACATCACCCTGCCGCTGGCGGCGCCGCTGATCTTCCCGATCGTCGTCTACATGATCGTGGACTCGTTCACGGCCGCCGACAGCGAGTTGCTCCGGTACATCTTCGAGAGCATGCGGAGCGGCGCGGGATACGGCACCGCCACGGCGATGGCGTGGGTGTTCTTCCTCACCATGGCCGTCATCCTGGTAATCGTGGGGGCGATCGTGGCGCGCGGCACGCGCAACAGCCGAGTGGCCGTATGAGCTCCGCGCTGGCGAGGTGGACGATTCCCGCGTACCGGACCGCGAACCGGATCGACTGGCGGATCCTGCTGTTCCGGGTCTTCCGGCTCGCGTTCCTTGCCGGGGTGTCGTTCATCGTGCTGTTTCCCGTGCTGCACAAGCTGGTCCAGTCGTTCATGTCCGAGGCCGACATCATGGACGTCAACCGCGTGTGGATCCCGTCGAAGCTGTCGCTGCTGAACTATCGGATCGTCGCGGTCTCGCTGGACTACTTCCACAACGCGCTGCGTTCGCTCGGCCTGACGCTGCTGGTGTGCGTGTCTCAGATGGCCTCGTCGACGCTCGTGGCCTACGGCCTGGCGCGTTTCAGGAACCGGCTCACGAACGTCCTGTTCGCGATCGCCGTGTTCAGCATGGTCATTCCCCCGCAGTTGCTGATGGTTCCGCTGGTCTTCAACTTCCGCTACTTCAGCTTCTTCGGGCTGTTTCCGGAAGGCCTGAACCTGACGGGCAGCATCCTGCCGTTCGTGCTCACCTCGCTGACCTGCATGGGCTACAAGAACGGCATCTTCATCTACATCATGCGGCAGGTGTTCAAGGGCATCCCGCGCGACCTGGAAGACGCGGCCTACGTGGACGGATCGGGTTATCTCAACACGTTCGTGCGCATCGTCCTGCCGTCGGCCACCTCCGGACTGCTCGTCGTGTTCCTGCTGGCGTTCGTCTGGCAGTGGAGCGACCTGACCTTCACGGAGCTGTTCCTGCCGAACCGGGACCTGCTGTCGACGGTGATGGTGGGGTTCGGCTTTCAGTACGAGGACTGGTACGTCGCGTTCAACGCCGGCGCACGGCCGCATCCCGGCTTCGTGGCTGCCGTCGTCAACACCGCCATGCTGCTGTTCATCCTGCCGGTGCTCGTGCTCTACCTGTTCATGCAGCGCTGGTTCATCAAGAGTGTCGACCGCGTGGGGCTGGTCGGCTGAAGGAGTGGGGTCGGCTTGGGCTCAGTACGGTCCGAGGAACCGTTCTCCGTCGAAGTGGATGAGATGGCTCGGGGCGTCCGCGCACCACACCTCCGTCTCCCAGGAGATGTCCCGGAGATAGCGGGCCATCAAAGCCCGGTCCGGAAAAGCCGTCACGTAGATCAGACCGGGCTCTGAGCCGATGAACAGCGCGGCCAGCTCATGGTGGCGTTTCGGGTCCACCGGCCCGTGGCTCGTGACTGACTCCACCAGCAGAAGCCAGTTCTTCTCGCCAAAATACAACACGACATCCGGCATCTTGCCGTGGCGATCGACCGTTACGCCGAGGGCTGCGAGACGTTCATCCCGAAAGTACGCAGCCTTGTCACCCGTGTCCATTTCGCCACCAGGCTCTCTCGTGCGGTCAGCCAGCGTTCGAGCGCCGCAGGCCACTCGCTCGTGCCTGATGTGCGGATCACTTCGTAGGCTTCTTCGCTCACTTGATAACAGGTGCTCGGGCTGTTGACGGGCCGCGCAGGATCGTCAGGATTGCAGACGGCGATTCCTGCCTCGACGAACTGGTGCATCGTCTGGCGACGGAACGTCTCGCGGGTATTCGGCGCGTATTCCCGACCGTAGTACTCCCGCGTGAAGTCCATGATCGGCGTAATCTCGAGCATGGGCCGTTGCAGCCGGTTCCACGCGCCCGACGGCTGAAGACCACACAGCGCGAGCAAGGTCAGCGCCGAACGATCGTTCTGTTGACCACGCGGCATCCCGAGGTCCTGCAGGACCGTCAGCGCCTCGTCGATCTTGCGATGGGCATCGAGGGGGTTGTCCTGCTCCGCCATGTGAGCGATCTCCTTCTCTATGATCGTGTCGATGTCGCGCTGAGTGAGTGGGCGCCCGTGATGGGTTTCCCCTAGACGCTCCAGCACGACGCGATCCGGATAGCGCAGCGAGCGCAGATCGGCAGCGTTGACCTGAGTATGCCCATTGAACTGCCGGAAGAACCGGTCCACGAGGCTGCAATTCAGGTAGAGGCTGAGGCCTGCCGCCAAGTTACGCGACATTCCCGTCCGCCCGGAATGATAGACGTTGAGATGGTTCTCGAATCCGACAAGATCGCCCGGCAGCTCGGTCGCGTAGACCGAAGCGACGATCCGGCGCCGCTCCTCCTTGGACGTGAACCTTCGTGTGACGACGTAAGTGCCCTTGTTTTCCCAGAGCCACTTCCGACTGTTGTCGGACAGGCGAATGGCGTTCGGCTTGCGCTTCGTCGTCGGCCACGTGAGAGCACCGCCCTTGAAGTGAGTGGGATACAGCAGGACAAGCGTCCTCGCGCGGCTGATCGAGCAGGTCGTCCTTCAGTCGGAAGTCGACGACCGGACCCGTGGAGATCTCTACTCCTATTTCGGCGAGGGTCGCCCGAAAGTGGTTCATGCGATCGACGATGCCCTGTTCGATCTCGTTGGCGGCGATGTGGATGAACAGGTCGGGATCATCGGGCCGCATCACTGAATCGTGGGACACCGTCCGGTACGTCATGTCCTCGGCGACGCAAGAGCCGGCTGCATCGACCTCGAACGCAGCTCCGCTGCTCGTCGTGATCGCGACATCGCCGGCCCGTTGGTCCTTTACGGCGTGAACGACTATGTTCTCCTGAAGTACGTCATCATCCTTGAATGCGTGATTTCGCTTTTCGAAAACATGTATGTGGACAAGGCGCATCATCGCAAAGAAGCGCTTGCGGAAATCCTTGAAGTAGGGGCCGTTGCAGAAAGAGCGAGGTACGATGGCGACCATCTCCCCGCCATCGCGCAAGCGGCTCGCGGCCACGAACATGAAGCCGGTGTAGAGATTGGAGGTCTCGACTCCGGCGGCGCGCAAGGCGGTGCGATGCTCGGAGCCGGCGGAGATCTTCTTGTAGGGAGGGTTGAGTATGGCGTGGGTGAATCCTGCGTCTTCGCCGACTATTCTGTCGAACAGGTCCCACTGTGAAGCGAGCGGATGATCGAGAATGAAGTCGTCCTTGACCAGCCGACCGGTCGCGGTGACTCGCGCGGCGCGGCAACGGGCCTCGGTCTGCATGAGCGTGTCGCCGAGATAGTCCGACAGAACCCGATCGATCTCGTAGCATACGAAATCCACGGCACGAGGCCGGGGCTCTTCGGCGCAGAGTCGCTCGCCGAACGCGGCGGTGAGCGCACCGACGCCGGCGCCGGGATCCAGTACCCGCACGTCTCCTTCGGTCTTCGAGAACAGGCTCGCCATGAATCGCGCCACGGGCGCCGGCGTCATGTACTGACCGAGAAGCGCTCGTCTCTCTGCGTCCAGCTTCGGTGAAGCGTCGATGCGATAGAAGTCGGCGGTCTCGTCGAGTGCGTCAAAGACCACTTGCCGGGAGGCCCGTCGTCCAGTCGAGTTGATAAGTGCGCTCATTGTACCATGGAGTCTTGAGTTCGGCCTGGACTCCGTACCAAAGGGGCTTGACAGGATGATGATGGGGAGACGCATTTCGGGCAACTGGGAGCTGACGGTATCGGTCGCGACCGACGGGCCGCTGCCCGGCAGCGACGTGAGGATCTGGTTCTCCTCGGATGCCGACCGGGAGAACTGCGCGTTTCTGAATATCGGCAGCGGGCGCACCTACCTGGGGCGCCGCAAGCAGGGGAGCGAGGAGATCCTGCGAACCTACGCGGACGCCGGCCATCCGCCCTGGCGGATCGGGCTGCGCAAGCGCGGCGCCTTCTTCCGATTCCGGATCAACGACGGGACGCACGGGTACATCAAGGGGCCGACCGGGCAGTGGGACATGCTCTTCGAACCGGTCGAAGCACATCTGTTCATCGACTGCGACGAAGCGCACTACCGGATCGACGAGTGCCGGCTCACCAGGCTCACCTGGTTCGAGGAGACCAGGCTGGCCATCCCCACGGGCGAGGCAGGAAGCTGGACCGCCGGGCACGTGCTGCCGGGCGGCATCATCGAGTACGGGGGCCGCTATTACCTGTACGTCATGGGCTCCCGCCCCGGTCAGCAGGAAGGAGGGCTGGAGCGCGTGATCGGCGTGGCGATCAGCGACGACCTGGAGCGCTGGGAGCTGCACCCGGAGCCCGTGGTGACGCGGTCGAACGTGCCCTACGACAACCTCTATCCGAACGGCGCCATCGTCACCGACGAGGGCAAGGCGGCGCTGCTGTACTCGTCACAGATGTACCCGAAGTGGAACGGGTTCTGCCTCACGATGGCCGATCATCCCCTGGGTCCGTTCGTCGACCATCCGGAGAACCCGGTGTTCGACCACGGCGACGCCGCGCACGAAT
Source organism: Spirochaetia bacterium (assembly GCA_963662775.1). Classification (GTDB taxonomy): domain Bacteria; phylum Spirochaetota; class Spirochaetia; order SZUA-6; family Bin103; genus CATQHW01. The sequence continues at coordinate 5,745,494 of OY759747.1, read as the reverse complement.
TCGACGTGGTCGCCCTGGAGGGCGGGCGTTACAAGTACCTGCTGATGTACGCCGGCTTCACGCCGAAGCCTCCGCGCGGGCCGGCCGGAGATCGCGGCTACGCGCTGTACAGCGACGACCTCGTCCACTGGGTGCCGGACGAGAACAACCCCGTGTTCGGCCCGGACACGAGGGACGACTGGGACGCCATCCACGTGCGGACGCGGTCGCTGACGAAGGTCGGCGACACCTGGTACCTGTGGTACGAGGGCTGCAACACCTGGAAGCCGTACGGCAAGCAGCATCACGGCTGGTGGGACACCGTGGGGCTGGCGCGCTCGAAGGACCTGAAGAACTGGGAGTACCATCCGCGCAACCCCGCCCTGGAGTCGGGCCAAAGTCACTGGATCGGCTGGCCGCGCATGGTGATCAGGAACGGGACCGGCTACGTGTTCATGATCGAGAACTCCCGGATCGTCTACAAGAAGATCCCGATCGAGCAGCTTACGGACTGGGAGAGCGACCTGGGTGAGACGATCGACCTGCTGCAGGAAGAGCGCGCATGAAGGACGTGACGATCAACCTCGATCACATCCCGTTCAGCCGCTACGGCGCCTACGTCTCGGTCAACCGCGACCGGGAGAAGGGGCTGTTCGTCATCCACAACGTCGAGCGGCGCTTCGGCGAGGACGAGGCGTTCACGCTGCAGCTCACCCGCGGCGGAAGCGCGGTCGACTACACCTACGAGATGCGCCCCGACCGGATCACCGTGGCCAGCGATCCGGGGAGCGCCGCGATCTTCGTCAGGGACGACCACACGCTGGCCTTCGACTCGCACGGCCTGGACCTGGAGTTCCGGGCGATCACTCAGCACGGCTACGGCACCGAGTACGGGCCGGACGACTTCTGCGTGATCTCCGTGAACCAGCGCACGACCTCGCGGTTCCACGTGTTCCGGGGCGCAGGCGTACTCCACGGGCCCGTGAAGCCGTTCCAGAGCAACGAGAACCTCGACTGGAAGCGGGACCTGACCGTGCGTGCGGACAAGGGTGCGGCGACGGTCACCCTCACCATCATGAATGTGGAGCGGAAGCTCGAGCACGCGGCGGTCGACGTGGATCGGGAGACGGCAGCCGCCAGGGCGGAGTGGGAGCGGTTCCTCGCCCGGATGCCGCCCGCGCGGGAGGGCCACCACGACTTCACGGTGGCGACCTGGTACACGCTGTGGTCCTGCTTCGTGCGGGCGCGGGACGTCTACCGGTACGACGCGATGCTCATGTCCAAGAAGTTCATGAGCTCGGTGTGGACGTGGGACCACTGCTTCAACGCGCTGGCGATGATGAAGGTGAGCCGGCAGACGGCGCTGGAGCAGTTCCTGCTCCCCTTCGAGCTGCAGGCGGAGTCCGGGACCCTGTTCGACATGACCAACCCGAACCAGGAAGTGATCTGGGCGGTGACCAAGCCGCCGATCCACGGCTGGTGCTTCGGCCGGATGATGGACGCCTTCGACTTCGAGCGCTCAGTCCTGGAGAAGGTGCTGGGCCACCTGGCTGCGTGGACGAGCTGGTGGATGGACTACCGGGACTCCGACGGCGACGGCATCCCCGAGTACCCGCAGGGGTGTGACAGCGGCTGGGACAACTCGACGCTGTTCGACGACGGCTTCTTCCTGGAGTCGCCGGACCTCTCGGCGTTCCTGGTGCTGCAGATGCACACCTGCGCGCGGATCGCCGAGCGGCTCGGCAGAACGGAGGAGGCTGACAGGTGGCGGCGCTCCGCGGCAGAGCTGCTGGAGCGGCTCTACGACCATAGCTGGGTGGGCGGCCGCTTCGTCGCCAGGCGGTCGGGGAGCCACGCGTACGATCCCGAGCCGACCTCGCTGCTGGCGCTGATGCCGATCGCGCTCGGAGAGCACCTGGACTCCGACAGGATGGCGGCGCTCGCGGCCATCCTGGAGGAGCGCTTCCTGACCGAGCACGGCCCTGCAACGGAGGCGCCCGACAGCCCGCGCTACGAGAGCGACGGCTACTGGCGCGGGCCGATCTGGGCGCCGAGCACCTACCTGATCGTGGACGGCCTCAGGCGCGGGGGACGTGTCGAGCTGGCGCGGCGGATCGCCGCGTCGTTCTGCCGGATGGCCGAGCACAAGGCCCAGGGACAGTACGAGAACTTCGACTCTCTGACCGGGGTGGGGCTGCGCGCTCCCGGCTATACCTGGACGGCCAGCGTCTTCATGCTCCTGACGTGGGAGTACCTGCAGTAGGTAACAACACACTTGACCAAGCAGGGCAGGAGGGCAACGTCGCTTTCGAACGCGCCCTGGCCGCCGTCGCTGGGGATGGTCCGTCGAGTTCCTGACCGATCAGGGGGCCGTCGCGAGGGGGACCCTCCGGACACAGGAAGGAAGGGCCGGCCGCTCCTCAACTCGGTGGCCTCGACAAGACCCGACGTTTGTAGGGTCATTGCACCGTAGCCTTCGCTCTGATGAGCGGTCGGCGCCCCACACGTTCCTCTCGGCGCTGCGCTCGACGCGCTCGGTGCTGTATGGTGGTCTGGAATCTCTGCAAGAACGGATCACGCTCGTAGCAGAACGTGACGGAGCCGGCAGACTCGGTTGACATTGGTCGGGTTTCCTTGCTAACCGTGCTGATTGTTCCGAAGAGGCGTCAGACGGCGGCAAGCCCAGTTTGGAGGTAAACGCATGGCAACACGTAAGATCAGGAGTCACCTTACTGGTGAAGTCGTAGATGCCGAGTTGGTGGAGATTGTCGACTCAAAGAGCACGCCAACAATTCTAACCTTGGCAGACGGATCCACGATTCGTATCAATATGGAAGTTTACCAAGCCGCTCGATTTCCGAATAGCTGGGACAACGAAGGTAATCCAGCATACAATCTGCGATGGGGGATCTCTATAGTGGTTTTGGATGCCCCCGATGAACTGCGTCGCTTGTAAAGGAAGGACCAGTCGTGACCAAGTTGATGGTCGCTGGAAGTACGATCGGCAGCCTCTCAAGCGAGACGCAGGGAAGCACCACGGGTGGTGTAACCGCGACAGTCGGTCCGGCCTTCGGTCAATACAACAATACGGCAGGTCACCGGGATCCAGACGTTGCGTTCGAGCGAAACCCTTGTTACATCGAGCTTCCGGTAACCGTACCGTATGGCAGCGCCGTCTTGCGACCAAAGAGGAATTTTGTGATTTCGATTTGGCGAGAGGAAGAGTTCTACTGCGCGGAAGACACCATCGGGTTGGGTATCTCGGAAGCCGCACAGACTTACGATGAGTTGCGAGCTTCGATCAACGACACTCTGGCGGTCCTTTGGGACGAGTATGCGATGGCTGACGATGCGGACCTCAGCGCGGGAGCCATCGTAACGAAGCGGTCCATGGGTGCGCACTTCCATGTCTCCGAAGGCTGAGAATGGCACTAGCCAAGCGGAGTATACTGAGTTCCTTACAGCGCAAGGGATTCGTTCCCCGTGACAGGCCCGGTGATCACATATACCTCGTCTATTACGATCTGCTTGGGAAGAAGACACAGGTGTTGACGAAAGTCAGCCACGGAAGCAAGGGGAAGACGATAGGCAATGTACTGATCGGGCGGATGGCTCGTCAGTGCAAGGTGTCGACAAGCGAGTTTTTCAGATTGATAGGTTGTTCTATGGACAGAGAGGAATACGACGCGCTGATTGGGAGCAATGCTGGTTGACGCGCTGAGTATTCAGCGTCTGAGCTGAGATCTCTAATCTGCAAACTTCGTCCGCGTGGCTCCCCGGTTACCCGAGTATGTTGTTCCCCTCCGACGGATCGGCCGCGTCAGCGGCCGGGATGGGCCAGAGCGGAGCCGCAGGCGACGAAAGTGCGGGGGAGGGTGAATCGCACGTGATGGGTTGGGTCGCTCGGCGCGTTCTGGCGCTCCTGCTGCTGGCGGTGTGCCTGCCCGCCGGGGCCGAGACGTACCGGGACTACCTCCGCCGGCACGGGGAGTGGCCGGAGGTGCGGCTCGACCGGCCGATCGTCGTGCGGGGTGTGGACTTCAAGGCGACCGACACGGAGCCACGCACGGGGGAGATCGACGGGGTGGCGGCGCTGCTGACCCCGGAGCGGGGATCGGTGAGCTGGGCGGTCACCGTCCCGCGGTCCGGGCTCTACCGGATCCAGGTCACCTGGCACCCGCTGCCCGGCCGGCGCATGCCCGCCGTGCGAGAGCTCGCGGTCGACGGGCAGGTGCCGTTCGAGGAGGCGCGGCGCTTGAGCTTCCTTCGCACCTGGGACGACAGCGGCGGGGTGCGGGTCGACGTCCGCGGCAACCAGATCCGGCCGCGGATCGAGGAGCGCCCGCGCTGGACCACGGCGTATCTCCGCGACCGCGACGGCGATCACGCCGAACCGTTCGCGTTCTTCCTGCGGCGCGGGGTCAACACGATCACGCTCACCGGGATCGCCGAGCCGATGGCGATCGCGGCGCTGGCCGTCACGCAGCGCGAGCAGCCGCTGTCCTACGCCGAGTACCGCGCCGCCGCCGCCGCTCTCCCGGACGTGTCCGGCTTCCTGCTGAAGATCCAGGGCGAGGATGCGGGGGCGCGCTCGTCTGCGACCCTCTTCTCCGTGCACGACAAGGGAGATCCGTCGATCGAGCCCTACCACCCGTACCAGGTGCGGATGAACTCGATCGGCGGCTACCGCTGGGCGAAGGCCGGGGACTGGATCGAGTGGACCTTCACGGTGCCGGCGACCGGGCGCTACCGCATCGCGGTCAAGGCCAAGCAGGACATCAACCGCGGCTCCCGTTCCTGGCGGCGGATCTCGATCGACGGCGGCGTCCCGTTCCGGGAAGTGGACGCTGTCGCGTTTCCCGATTCCTCGACCTACCGGGTGACGTCCCTGGGCGGTGACGAGCCCTACCTGTTCCACCTGGAGGCAGGGGAGCACACGATCCGCATGGAAGCGGTGCTGGGCGAGTTCGCGGCGGCGGTGGCCGAGGTGGATGGGATCGTGGCCGATCTGCTCGCCTTCTACCGGGACGTGATCATGATCACCTCGTCCAACCCCGACCCGTTCCGGAGCTACCAGCTCACGGAGCGGATTCCGCGCGAGATCGGCGCGCTGCCCGCGCTCCGGGAGCGGCTGGTGTCCGCGGCCGGACGGGTCGAAGGCATGGCCGGCGCGGGCGGCGTGTCTTCGAACGTGCAGGAGCTGGTCGTCCTGCTCGACCGGATGGGGCAGCGACCGGCGGTCATCCCGTTCGTCCTGAACGAGCTGCAGAACGCCATCACGGCGCTCAGCGTGTGGGCGGCCCGCAACCGGGAGCAGCCACTGCAGGTCGATTACCTCGCGGTCGCCTCGCCGGACCGGGAGTTCCCTGATACGCGCGTCGGCCTGTTCGTGCGGTGGTTCAGGAAGCTGCAGGCGTTCGTGGCGTCGTTCTCGCCGAACTACCACCAGGCATTTTCGCTTGAGGGCGGCCAGGAACTAGAGGAGTCGGAAGCCCCGGTCACCGTGTGGATGGGAACGGGACGCGACCAGAGCCAGATCCTCAGGCAGATCATCGACGACCTGTTCACGCCTGCCACCGGCATCCCGGTCGAGCTGGAGCTGGTGCGGAGCATCCAGTCCATCCTGATACCGGCCAACCTGGCCGGCACGGCGCCGGACGCGGTCATCGGCCACGCCAACATGGAGCTGGCCTTCCGCGGCATGCTCGCGGACCTGTCCGCGATGGACGGCTACGCGGAGGTGGCGGCCCGCTTCGCGCCCGGCGCGCTGGCGCCGTTCAGTCATCGCGACGGCGTCTACGCCCTCCCGGAGACAATGAGCTTCCCGGTGCTGTTCTACCGCACGGACATCCTCGACTCGCTGGGGATCGGGATCCCCGCGACCTGGGACGACGTGCGCGCCTTGCTGCCGACGCTGCGCGCGCACCACCTGGACTTCGGGCTCGCCATGGATCCGGGCTCGCTCTTGATGATGGTGAACCAGCGCGGGGTGCCGGTGATGAAGGAGGACAGCGTCGAGACGAACCTCGACTCGGAGACCGTGATCGGCACCGTCTCCGAGTTCACGGAACTGTTCATCCGCTACGACCTGCCGTACGCCTACAACTTCTTCAACCGGTTCCGGTTCGGCGAGATGCCACTGGCCATCCAGCCGTTCAGCTTCTACAACACGCTGGTCGTCTTCGCGCCGGAGCTCGCCGGGCGGTGGGGGATGGCGATGGTCCCCGGCACGCGCACGGCCGATGGGACCGTCAACCGGACCGTGACCGTCCTGCCGAGCATCGTTCCGGAGCCGGTCGCCGGTCCGGGAGCGGTGCAGAACACCTGGGACGTGTCGTCGCTGACGGCAGTCGGCGTCACAGGCTCGTCCATCGTGCGGGGCTCCGCGAACTCGGACGGCGCCTGGGAGTTCCTGAAGTGGTGGTCGGGACGCGAAGCGCAGGTGCTGTACGGCACCGAGCTGGAGTCGCTGCTGGGAGAGGCGGCGCGCTACGCGCCGGCCAACCTGCAGGCGCTCGCGGAGATCCCGTGGAGCCCGGCCGAGCGGCGCGTGCTGTTCGAGCAGGCGGACTGGGTCGAGGGACTGCCGCCGATCGTCGGCAGCTACTACGTGTTCCGCAACCTGAACTGGATGATCCGCGCCATCGTCGTGGACGGAGAAGGAGTGCGGGAATCGGTGCGGCGCTACGACGATGCGATCAACCGGGAGCTGGCGCGCAAGCGCGCCGAGTTCGGGCTGGAGACGGACCACGCCGCGCTCCCGGCGGAATACCGGGACCGGTACTGGGAGCGGTTCGTCCGCATCGACCGCCTGCAGGGTGCCGACGTGCCGGACGTCGGCGACTTCGTGCCGGCAGAGATCGTGCGCGAGCTGGCGGCGGCGGAGTAACGATGATGTCGGCGGTGCACGTTCCCGGCATGACCTTCGGCGAGCGGTTGCGGGTCACCGGCGCGAAGCTCTGGCAGGCGCGGGTCTCCTACGCGATGCTCGCCCCGTTCCTCGCCGCCTTCACGGTGTTCGTGGTGGTGCCGGTAGTGTTCTCCTTCGTGTTGAGCTTCACGCAATTCAACATGGTGCAGCGCCCGACCTGGGTGGGGTTCGAGAACTACCTGCGGATGTTCCTGGACGACAGGATCTTCCTGATCGCCCTGCAGAACACCCTGGTCTACGCGGCGATCACCGGCCCGGTCGGCTACCTGCTCTCCTTTCTGTTCGCCTGGCTCATCAACGAGATGCGCCACCGGCTCCGGATCGTGCTGACGCTGCTGTTCTACGCGCCGGCGATCGCCGGCAATGCCTTCATGATCTGGGTCCTGCTCTTCAGCCCGGACGCGCACGGCTACATCAACGGCACGCTGATCGCCCTGGGGATGATCACCAAACCGATCCAGTGGCTGATCGATCCCGACTACATGATGCCGATCGTGATCGGCGTCGTGCTCTGGATGAGCCTGGGGACCAGCTTCCTGGTCTTCATCGCCGGCCTCAAGGGCATCGACGAGTTCCTCTACGAGGCGGCGGCCATCGACGGCATCGACAACCGCTGGCAGGAGTTGTGGTACATCACCCTGCCGGCCATGCGCGGCTACCTGCTGTTCGGGGCGATCCTCGCCATCACGGAGTCGATGACCAACACGGCCATCATCTCCGCGCTGACCGGCGACGAGCCGACCGACTGGGCCACCTGGACGATCGTCCAGCACTCGAACGATCACGCACTGGTGCGCTTCGAGCTGGGCTACTCCTCGGCGATCATCTTCCTGCTGTTCCTGGCCATGGTGGTGGCGCAGAAGGTCGTCCAACGGCTGTTGGCCAAGGTGGGGTGAGGGCATGAGGCGGAACGTCGCGACCATCCTCCGCAACCGGAACCTGTCGCGCTCGCTGGCGGGCGACATCGTCATCCTGCTGTTACTCTGTGGCGGGGGCGTCTTCATGGCGCTGCCGCTGGTGTACGCCGCCGGCAACGCGTTCAAGCCGCTGGACGAGCTGTTCCTGTTCCCGCCCCGCTTCGTCCCGCGCCGGCCGACGTTCCAGAACTTCACCGACCTGTTCCTGCTGATGGAGCAATCCTGGATTCCGCTGTCCCGCTACTTCTTCAACTCCGTGTTCATCGTCTCCTTCGCGCTGGCCGGCAACCTGGCGATCTGCTCGATCGCCGCCTACGTGCTCTCCAAGCACGACTTTCCCGGCAAGAAACTCATCAACGAGGTGATCATCCTCAGCCTCATGTTTTCCGGAGCCGTGACCGTCATCCCGAACTACCTGACGCTGTCATGGCTGGGCTTCATCGACAGCTATTGGGCGATCGTCGTGCCCGCGTGGGCGCAGACTCTGGGCCTCTACCTGATGAAGAAGTTTATCGACTCCATGGTTCACGACTCGCTGATCCAGGCGGCCCGCATCGATGGCGCCGGCGAGCTGACGATCTTCGCCCGCGTCGTCATGCCGATCGTCAAGCCGGCCTGGCTGACCCTGATCATCATCAACTTCCAGGTGATGTGGCGGAACACGGGCGACATCTTCATCTACTCCGAGCAGTTGAAACCGCTTCCCTACGCCCTGTCGCAGGTCGCCGGCGGCGGCATCGCCCGCGTGGGCGCCGCCTCGGTGGTCACCCTCTTCATCATGGCCGTGCCGATCGGCGTGTTCATCTTCAACCAGAGCCGGATCGTGGAGACGATGGGTACCTCCGGCATGACGGGAGAGTAAAGAGCGATGGCCGCCACCCCATCGCGACCAGGCAGCGGTGTCGGCAAAGGTCGCCGCCCGGTTGCCTGCCTGGGGTCGCGGTGATACGTTCGGCAGGCGTCATGCGCCATACGACCGAGATCACGTTAGTCAACCGAGCCGACGAAATCCTGGCTGAGAGCGGCATCATCAAGGAGGAGGACGTGCGGCGTCACGTCGGACACGATGCGCTGGTTGACACCGGTGCCACCCGGCTCTCGTTGCCTCAAACCCTCATCCTGCAGTTGGGGCTCGCACCGGTCGGCAGTGCTCGGTCCCTTACCGCCAACGGCACCGTGGACCGAACCATCTATTCCGAAGTCAGGTTCACCGTCCTGGGGAGATCCGGAACACTGGAGGTTACCGACCTTCCCGACGATGCACCGGTGCTGGTCGGCCACATGGTCATGGAGTTGCTGGACTTGGCCGTCGACATGAGACGTGGCCTCATCTACAACCCGGCTCACGATGGCCGGTGGATCGAGGAGCAACTCTGGAACCGACCATCGACAGACGGTCCGGTGGGGAGCTGAGACGATCGATCGCATGAAGCTGACACGTCGCGAGATACACCGCTTGGTCGATGCCTTGCCGGAGCGCGAGCTCACTGCCGCCAAGAGATACCTGCAGTTTCTTCAAGGAGTGGGGAACGATTCCTTGAGCGCTGCGCTGATGAGGGCACCGTGGGATGATGAGCCGGAGTCTCCTGAAGAAGTCGGGGCGATTCAGGAGGCGTACCGGGATGTGGAACAGGGCGCGGTCGTAGACGACGAGCAACTCGACTCGCTCTTGCAGCGATAACTCTCCGAAGGACGGTACTTGCCCGTTCGATGGACGCGCCGCGCGGTGTCGGATCTGCGTGGACTGGACGCGGCGGACCGCGAGAGAGTCCGCAGCTCTGGAAGCACGCATCACCATGCCATCGCCATCCGTCCATGTTGACATCGAGTCAAGCCTGAGCCGATGATCTGACCATGGACAAGCCGTCCGGTGCGACGGCCCCCGGCGCGATCGACGCGGCGGTCAGACAGACGCTGCGCAGGCAGACCCGATCCCGGATCCTCCGCATGAAAGAGCTGTACCTGCTCTTTCTGATCCCCTTGGCGCTGCTGGCGATCTTCAAGTACGTCCCCATGGTCGGGGTGATGATCGCCTTCAAGGACTACAGCGCCCGCGCCGGCATCCTGGGCAGTTCCTGGAACGACTTCGAGCACTTCAAGTTCTTCTTCTCCACGCCGCAGTTCCCGGAGCTGCTCCTCAACACCTTCCGGATCAGCCTGCTCAAGTTCGTCTTCGGGTTCCCGGCGCCGATCGCCTTCGCGCTGGTCCTCACCGAGCTGACCAACCGCCGCTACAAGCGCGTCGTGCAGAGCATCTCCTACCTGCCCCACTTCTTGTCGTGGGTGGTGCTGGGCGCCATCTTCAAGGTGCTGTTCTCGGTGGAGCGGGGCCCGATCAACGCCGTCATCCAGGCCCTGGGAGCCGAGCCCGTCTACTTCCTGGCCGAGCCCGACTGGTTCCTGTTCTCGGTGGTCATCACGCACATCTGGAAGAGCATCGGCTGGGGTAGCATCATCTTCCTGGCGTCGATCACCTCGATCGATCCCGGCCTGTACGACGCCGCCGACGTGGACGGCGCGAACCGCCTGCAGAAGGTGCTGCACGTGACCCTGCCGTCGATGGTCCCGGTGATCGTCATCATGCTCATCCTCAGCGTGCAGAACCTGAACCAGGCGGGCTTCGATCAGATCTTCAACCTCTACAACCCGCTGGTGTTCAGCGTCGCCGACATCTTCGAGACCTACGTGTATCGCGTGGGTCTGGTCGACCGGCAGTACGACTTCGGCGCCGCGGTGAACCTGTTCCAGAACCTGGTGGCGCTCATGTTCGTGTTGATCGCCAATACCCTGGCGCGGCGCTACAGCGAGTACGCCCTATGGTAGGACGGCCGGTAGCGTGACCATACGCAGGAGTATCGGCAGCCATGCCTTTGACGGGCTGAACGTGCTGTTCATGGCCGCGTTCTGCATCACGGTGCTGTACCCGTTCTGGAACCTGATCCTGGTGTCGCTGGAGGGCATCGAAGAGGCCAAGGTGCTGCGCTTCAAGCTGACCAACACCCACTGGTCGCCATCGGCGTATCAGTATCTGCTGTTCGATTCGCTGGTGTTGCGATCCTATCGGAACACGATCCTGCGCACGGCGGTGGGGACCGCCATGAGCGTGTTCGTCTGCTCGCTGGCCGCCTACACCGTGTCCAAGCGGGATCTCCCCGGCCGGGGACTGCTGATGGCGATCCTGATCATCACCCTGTTCTTCTCGGGCGGATTCATCCCCACGTTTCTGCTCATCAGGGGCCTGGGGCTGTACAACACGTTCTGGGTGCTGGTGCTGCCGGGCCTGGTGAACGCCTTCAACGTCATCATCATCCGCAACTTTTTCATGGCGATCGACCAGGGGGTGGAGGAGTCGGCGCTGATGGACGGCGCCATCTACCTGCGCATCCTGGTGTCGATCGTCATGCCGCTGAGCATGCCGGTGCTGGCGACGGTCACGCTGTGGACGGCCGTGAGCATCTGGAACGAGTGGTTCGAGGCGTTGATCTTCACGTCCGGGAACGACTGGATCGTGCTGCAGGAGTTCATCCGCCGCATGATGGAGGAGGTCTTCAACAAGCGGGAGCTCGCGGTCATCGACCGGTTCAACGACGAGTTCGGCCAGCAGATCCAGCGCGATAACGTGCAGTCGGCGGTGATCATCATCACCATCGGGCCTATCGTGCTGCTCTATCCGTTCCTGCAGCGCTACTTCGTGCGCGGCATCATGGTGGGCTCCCTGAAGGCGTAGCCGTGACTCCTGAATCGAGTCCGTTCCGGCCGGGACAACCGGTGCCGGCGGAACGGTTCGTCGGGCGGCATGAAGCGATCGAACGTCTGCGCGGTCTGGTGCGCGCTGCCGACCGAGGCGTGTGCAAGGCCGGCTTCATCGCTGGCGAGCGAGGCATCGGCAAGAGTTCCCTGGCATCGTTCGTCCGGCATCTGTGCGAGCGAGAGGGCCGCGTCACCGGCTGTCACGTCTACCTGGGAGGCGTCCTCGACGTGCCGCAGATGGCACGCCGGACCTTCGATCGCCTGCTCAAAGACAGCATCGATCGGCCTTGGCACCGGCAGGTTCTGGAGTTCTTCGGCGATCGCGTCCGCAAGGTAGGCCTGTTCGGAGTGTCGGTTGAGTTGGCGCTGCGCTATCGTGACCTGGACACGATCGCCGGCAATTTCGTTCGCTCCATTCGCCAACTCCTGTCCAGCATAGAAGGGAGGGGCACGCTTCTACTGATTCTGGACGACATCAACGGGCTGGCAACCTCCGCAGAGTTCGCCCACTGGCTGAAGAGCATCGTCGATGAAGTCGCGACCGCGACAGAGAACACGCGCCTGTGCATCCTGGTCGTCGGGCTGGAAGAGGGACGTCAGGAACTGATACAGAGCCAACCGTCCTTGGCGCGCGTGTTCGACCTGATCGACATATCGCCCTGGTCGGATGACGAAGCGAGGCAGTTCTATCTGGAGTCGTCCGCGGCGGGCAATGGCACGATACCCGCCGACTGGCTCCATGAGCTGGTTCGATTCACCGGAGGGCTGCCCGTGCTTGCGCATGAAATCGGCGATGCCGTCTGGAGCACGGCCCGATCGCATGCCATCACCGGGCACGAAGTCAGATCAGGCATCATCCGGGCAGCCGAAATCGTCGGCCGCAAGCTCCTAGAACCGCAGATTTTCCAGGCGATACAGAGTGACCGCTACCGATCGATCCTGCGCAAGATGGCCGACTCACCGCAACGGATGAGGTTTCAACGGGGCGAGCTGGCGGCGCGCCTGGTGGAAGACGAGCGCCGGGTTCTGGACAATTTCCTGCGCCGCATGAGAACCCTCGGAGCCCTGGAGATCGATCCGGAAGGTCGCGGCGGCTACCGGGTCCCCAACCGCCTGCACGCCCTGTACTTCTGGATGGAGTCCCAACTGAAGGGCCGGGCATAGAAAAAAGGCAGGGCCCTTGCGAGCCCTGCCTGAGACGTGCCCGGAGCTGGTGCTCCGAGCCGCGAGAAGCTCAGTACTCGAGCCTGCCGTCGAGGTAGGCGTCGACCAGCGGGGCGTTGGCGAACTCCTCCAGGTACCGGCTCATGCCGTTCCTTTCGAGCTCGGCCAGGTAGTCGTCCCAGCCTTCATCGATGTCGATGTCGCCCAGGATGAAGTTGGCCGTGTACTCCAGTGCCGTGGTGGTAAGACCCGAGTCGTAACGCTGGCGCATTCTGATGATGTCGGTCTCGTTCAGGAAGTCGTACCGGTACTGATGGACATAGTGGTCCATGTATCCGGCCTTCGCCAGCAGATCGTTCTCGACCTGCTCGTACGGCTGCCCCAGCTTGCGGATGTCGTGCAGCCACGGGAGCCAGTATCCGCCGATCAGGTTGCCGGCGTGCTTGTGCTGCTCCTCCTCCGGGAACGAGTGCTGGATGACCGGAGACTTCCAGGGCTCGCCCGACCAGTCATAGTTCACGCCTTCCACGCCGTACCAGTTGCGCAGGAACCCCTCGCGAGTGGAGTGCAGCCAGTCGAAGATGCGCATGGCGCGGTCGAATTTCTCATCCGAGAGGTCGCTCGCCGCCAGGGCGGCGCGCCCTCGGGTGCCGATTCTGAATCCGGTGGGGATCGCCGGCGTCATCACCGACCCACCGGTTGAGGTCCCGTACATGCCGGTCATGTGGTTCATCTCGGTCGGCACCACCAGCACCTTGGCATCGGGGTTCGCGTACAGCATCGCGAAGGGCACCTCGGTGTCCGCTGCCTCGTAGATGTAGGAGTAGTGGTACTGCATGTAGCCGAGATGGCCGGAGTTCCACAGATCCCGCGCGGCGCCGGCGTCCTGCGCGGCGATCACCGTCTCCTTGCTCAGGACTCCCTCTTGGTAGAGCTGGTTGAACCACTTGAGCGCGTCTCGGTAGGCTTCGGTCGCGTACGCGAACTTCAATTCGCCGTCTTCCAGCACGTTGATGTCCACGCCGCGGCCCTCGGTGCTGTACAGCGAGCCGGCCTGGCCGAAGCCGGTGAAGGTGGCGGGGAAGTAGCTGCCGATGCCGTAGGTCCGTTCGGCGCCCGAGACGTTCTCGTCCACGAACCGCTTGAGGATCTGACGCATCTGTTCGGTGTCGAAGCCCTCGGTGCTCCAGAACACCCGCGGTGCGATCTCCGTAAGCTCGCCGGGGGGCTCGATGCCGAGCTTCTCCAGCCAGTCCAGGCGGTAGTAGGAGACCATCATCGTCGCGGGGGTGCGGAAGAGCTGTGGGATGCCCATCAGCGCGTCCTCGCCCGGCACGCGCAGGAAGGACCACGCGCCGGTGTCATCCATGAGCGCGGCGGTGTTGGGCATCTTCTCGCGTATGTCCTCGAACGACCATGTGCGGATGAAGTCGTCCTGATACAGCTCGTCCATGTTCGCCTGCAGCACCGCGGAGAACTCCGGGAGGCGGCCGGTCGCGAGCTGCGCGGCCACCGCCTCGTCGTTGCTCCAGTCCCGCAGATCGGGCCAGATGAAGGTCGTATTGAACCGCTCCGACATCTCGTTGAGATAGATGTTCTCGGATGCCTTCGTATCATCGTGGAAGCGCATGGTCCAGCCGAGCCACTCGATCTCCAGGTGCTTGGCGAAGTGGTCTTGCCCGAACGCCGCGCCGGCTGCCAGGAGCGTGATGAGTCCCACCACGACGCCGACGACCAGCGATCTCCGTATACGTCTCATGAAAAGCCTCCTCTTTGGGCTTGGGAGTATTGCGGCAGTCTACGGGCGGCCGCCGGCCGGGGCAACCAGGCGCCAGGGGGCATTGCGCCATCAGGATGGCGTGGGCGACAGGGCGCTTCTGTCCTTACCCCGACCCTCGGCCCATGTCCCGGTCGGACACGGGCGCCGAAGCGTCGCGAGGCGGGGCGTGGTCGAGCACGTGCGCCATCAACGACGGGATTCCGGCGAACCACACGACCGGAGGGAGCTGGCCGGGTGGGCTCCAGATGTATCCCAGCCGGTTCAATTCCTCGCGAGCCGCCAGCCGCGTGGCGGCGTCCGCGCCGGTCGCGGCGAGGGCGGCGTCGATGGCGTGGTCGGAAGCGGTGGCTGCGGCGCCGGCCTGGAAAAGCGGCGCCGTGGCCACCGCAGCAGGCAGCAGGGCGCCGGCCTCCAGTTCCCGGTAGCGGTCCTGGTAATAATCGGTAACCCGCGCGATCACGTTCGGCCTCGCCGCGTCCGCGTGCGCTGCGGTCAACCGGGTCGTGCCGGTGGCCAGACGCTGCTTCCAGAGAGCCTCGCCCCAGAGCTGGATGAAGTACGGGTAACGCTGGCTGTCCTCCACGACCGCGGCGATGGCGTCGTCTTCGATGCTCACCCCGTGCGTCGCCAACGGCTCGACGAGGGCGGCACGGGTCGCGGCTTCGCTGAGCAGGCCGATGCCCAGGCGTCCCTCGCCCAAGCGGCTCCAGAAGGAGGCGTTCATGGTGCTGAGATGCGCCGTCAGGCCCGGCGTGCCGGCCAGCACCAGCAGGAAGGGTGCGTCCGCCCGGACCTCCTGGCTCACGTTCAGCAGGAGCTGTCCGACGTCGCGCGCGAGCGTGTGCGCTTCATCGAGCAGGACGACGACAGGCCTCGCGCGGCACCGAGCGATCAACCGCTCCGTCAGGTCCTGCACCGACGGACCGTGCGTCGCCCATTCGGCTTCACCGACGCCCGCGACGCCCAGCTTGACAGGAAGCATCTTCTTGATGAGGGATGCCGGCACCAGAAGGTCGACCAGCGCCTGCTCGGTCCGTACTCGGCTTGGTGACAGGCGCGCGATGTCTACCTGCGCGGCTCGGCGGCAGGAGCGCTCGAACCAGTTGAGCAGTACCGTCTTGCCGTTTCCGCGCGGCCCCATCAGCGCAACGTTGTGCGGCGGAGCCGTGCCACCGAGCAGGTCCGTCAAGCACTCCGCCAGCATCTCCTCCTCTCGCTCTCGGCCGGCGAGGGCTGGCGGCGCGGCACCGTCGCCGGGAGTAAACAGCCGCTGCGCCGGTGCCTTCATGGGCGGCAGTATATGATGCAGGTAGGCGCCACCATTTGCCCGGGCGAAGACACCGGCACAATCGGAGCGACTACGGAGGGTTGAACATGCAGGACCGGTATCGCGTGGCGGAGGTCGGCACGGCGACCCAGCTCCTGATCGACGATCACGTCGTCGACGACATCTGGATGCTCCGCCGGGTTCCGGAGATGCCGGCCAAGCATCCGGACAACCCGTTGGCGATCGCTCCCAGCCTGTACGACGCCGAGGAGAAGCTGTTCAAGGCGTGGTATCCGGCGGTCCCGGAGGATCCCGAGGACGACCCCGGCAACGAGGCGCTGTACGCCCGTGCGTATGCCGTGTCCGAGGACGGCTTCGACTGGCACAAGCCGGAGCTCGGCATCGTCGAGCACGAGGGATCGAAGCGGAATAACCTGATCGACGTCTCGGCGATGCACGGCGAGTTCGGGGTGGCGCTGAAGGACCCGCACGATCCCGATCCCGGCAAGCGGTACAAGGGGACGATCAAGCGCTGGTACCACCACGTCGATCCCGACCGGCGCGGCGGCGGCCGGCTGTTCGCGGCGTACTCCGCCGACGGCATCCACTGGCACATGTACCCGGACGAGCGCTCCATCATCCGCGACTCCAACGACGGCAACGGCTGCTTCCTCTACGACGAACGGATCGGCCGCTACGTGAACTTCCGCCGGCCGACCATCCTGGCCGGCCCGCGCGGCGAGGTGCCCGCCGATCTTGGCTTTCCGGAGGTCGAAGGGGACGCGCACGGCCTGTACCGGCACCCGCAAGCGGAGGACTACCTGCATCGCTACCTGCGCGCGCAGCCGTACGTGGACACCCGCGCGGCGATCGGCGCCACCGACCACGCGCACGAGGGAATGGGCTGCAACCGCAGGATCGCCAGGGCGGAGAGCGACGACTTCGTGAACTGGAGGGAGCCGGAGGTGATCATCCGCCCCGACGAGCTGGACCCGCCGCGTCTCTACGGCATCGACGTCACCGTCTGCGAGGGCGTGTACATCGGGCTGCTGCAGGTCTTCAACAAGTGGGGGCTCAAGGGATACCTGGGCGACCCCTCGCAGGCGGACACGATGGACGTCCAGTTGACTTTCAGCCGGGACGGCTTCCGCTGGGAACGGCTGGCCAACCGGCCGGTCTTCATTCCGCGCGGGGTGATAGGCAGTTGGGACGGCGGCATGATCGCCGGCGCCCGAATGATCGAGTACGGCGACGAGGTGCGCTTCTACTACTCCGGACATTCCGGCTCCCACAACGCCCCGTGGCGAACGAGCGGAACCGGCCTCGCCACGCTGCCGAGGGGGCGGTTCGTCGCGCGCGCCGCCTCCGACGAGCTGGGCGTGCTGATCACCAAGCCGTTCCGGCTGGAGGGCGACCGCCTGCGAATCAACGCCGACGCATCCCGCGGGCGCATCAAGGTCGAGGTCGCCGACCCGATCGGGACGCCGATTCCCGGACTGACCGTCCGCGACTGCCGGCCGATCGAAGGAGACGGGCTGCGCCTGGACGTCACCTGGAACGGCGACACGTCGCTGCGGGACATCGCAGGCCAGGTGGTGCGGCTCCGGTTCTACCTGTACGAGTCGAGGATCTATTCGTTCACCGTGGGGTGACCTGCGACGTGATTCCGCGGTCACGGATCCTTTGACCCTGAACCAGAGCCAGGATAGGGTTGCCTGGATGACTCCCCCGGAGATCAGGGTGTCCAGAGAAGAATTGAAGAGCCTTATCGATGACCTGTCGGACTACGAACTGGACGCTGTGAGGCAGTATATCCAGTCCCTTCACCCGTCCGACGATCCTGTCGCCTCGGCTCTTGCGGATGTGCCAGTGGACGACGAGCCCGTTACGGACGATGACCTCTCGGCTATCGAGGAGTCAGGTGCGGACATCGACGCGGGCAGGGTCGTTTCCATCGAACAGCTTAGACGAGAATATGGAGCTTGAGCTGGGCCGTCGTTCTATCCCGTCGCGCAAGTCGTGACGTTCGACGTCTGGGATACACCGACCCGGGCGCAGGGTGTTCGCCGCCTTGGACAGGCTCACTTCCGGTGTCGCAACCGATGTCGTCCGCCTTGCCGGTATCCCCGATACCTTCAGACTGAGAGTCGGCGACTGGCGGGTCGTCTTCGAATACCGGCAGAGCAGTCAGTAGATCCTCGTCAAGAAGATCGGACATCGGCGGGAAGTCTACCCATAGACGGTCGTGTCACTGCGGAACGCCGTCCGATCGCTGGTGATCAACAGCGTCTGGTGGGGGAGCGCGTGCAGAGCGGGGTGGCGTACAACCCGATGCTGTTTCTGGACCCGCCGGACCACACGCGGCTGCGGAATCTCGTCAACAAGGCGTTCACGCGACGTGCGGTAACCGGACTCGAGCCGCGCAGCCGCGCGCACGTTGCGGCGCTGCTGGACGGCGTCGACGGCCCGTCGGGGGAGTCGCTCCCGATCGCCGCCACACCGGCATGACGCCCCGCCGATTGTAAGCTGCGCCCGCCGCGCGATACCGTCTTCCATCAGGCCCGTGGACGCCGATTTCAGGTCAGCCGCATTCTCATGGCTCGCCGAGCAGGCAGCCCGCTACGGGGAGGTCATCCCGAGGGGAATTCTCCAGGCGGGCTTCGTGCATCGTGGCCAACCGATCACGTTCATGGGACAGCCCGGCATCTGGAAACCGCGCGTGCTGGAGCTTCCCCTCTCCATCACGTCGGTGCCCTCCGGTCCTTACGACGACTCGTTTACCGAGGAAGGGTTTCTCGCGTATCGCTACCGTGGCACGGATCCTCAGCACCGGGACAATGTCGGCCTGCGCGAGCTGTGCCGTACTCGTACGCCGCTGATCTACCTCCACGGCGTGGCACGCGGCCGGTACATGCCGGTATGGCCCGTGTTCATCGTCGAGGATCGCCCGCACGAACTCTGCTGCATGGTGGCGATCGAGGTGGCGCACGGACTGAGCCCACCGGAGGGAGCGCCGAACGTCATAGGATCGGATTCGATCCTCGGGATCCGCCGGTACATCACGGGAGAGACCAGGCGGCGGCTTCACCAGACCGCATTTCGGGAGCGCGTGCTCGATGCCTATTCCGCCTGTTGCTCCCTGTGTCAACTTCGCCATCGAAACTTGCTTGACGCCGCGCACATCGTGCCGGACAGCGAGGATGGCGGTGATCCGGTCGTCCCGAACGGAATGTGCCTGTGCAAGATTCACCACGCGGCCTACGACGATGACCTGATCGGGATATCGCCCGACTACACCGTGCACGTCCGACCGGACGTCCGTGAAGAGACGGATGGCCCGATGCTTCTTCATGGCTTGCAGGAGCTGCATGAATCGGGGGTTGTCCTGCCCAGCCGACGGGCAGACCGTCCGGATCCCGACCGACTGGCGTGGCGGTACGAGAGGTTCCGGGCGGCGTGAGGACGGTCAGGTCTTGTTACGGCGCTCGCCGGTCTCCGCTACGCGCGCGGGAGCGTGCACGGCCGGGGCTGGCTGCGCCCAAGGCTTGATTGTGTCCAGCGCCGGACCCAATTCACGTTCCGCAACCTCGGTGTCGTGGGCAGCCTGCGCCCGCAGCCAGTAGCCACGAGACAGACCGAAGAACCGACACAGCCGCAGGTCGGTGTCCGCGGTAATCGCCCGCCTGCCGGCAACGATGGCGCTGATTCTCTGAGCGGGGACATCCACTTCCTTTGCCAGTCGGTACTGGCTCAGTCCCAGGGGTTTCAGGAACTCCTCCAGCAGGATCTCGCCCGGGGTAATCGGATTACACTCTGTCATGACTTGCCTTCACCGCCGGTAGTAACGTATCGCGTGACTATCGTCAATCGCCGGCGAACCGAGCGCGATCGCCTGCAGACCACGCCGGCGCCTCGCGCGGACGGGTCAAGACCGAGGTTGCCGTTCCGGTCGCCGAGATTGGCTGACGTGACGGCGCGCCCGGCGGGATCTGGTCCAGCGCCGCGCCCACGCCAGCGCGACGCTCGCACCCACCGCCATCGCGGCTGCAAGCAGGTTGAACAGGATGTCCACCGGGTCGAAGACGCGACTGGGCACAAAGATCTGGATGCACTCGTCGAGCACGCCCAGCGCCGCCGTGGCCAGGACGGCGAGCAGGGGCAGCGCGGGGACGCGGCGTCCCTGGTTGGCCCGCTCGGCGAGCGCTTCGTAGATGAAGACGCCAACCACGCCGTACTCGATGAGGTGTGACCGCTCCTCCGGACCCACCATCCTGAGGAACACCAGCAGGTACGCGGCCGTGACACCCAGGGCGACGGCGATCTCCGCTCCGCCCGGCCGGGACTTCAGGCCGTGCGCGACGACGGTCGCCCCCACCAGGGACATGGCGAGGAGAAAGGAGACGAGGGGAAAGGAGGGGCCGAGCAAGCCGTGCTCGCGCAACGCCCCGGCCAGCGTGAGCGCGAGGCCGAGGGTGGAGTAGATCGCCAGCACGACGGCCAGCGTCCACAGCCAGAGTCGGCGCTCCCGAGCGGAGGAGAAGAGGGCCATGGCAGGCAGTCAACAGCCGCTTCCGCGGCGTCCGGTCAGCTTCCGAACTGGAACGCGTAGAGCTTGACGTCGCGCATCGCGAACCGCAGGCGCACCGGCCGGCCGGCGGCGCTGCTCACATCGCCCGATCTCCGATCGTCCGACCCCTGCCAGGTGACCGGCTTGGACACGCCGTTGCCCAGCACCGCGTCGGCGGCGTCCATCTCGAAGCCCGGCAGCGGATGCCCCTCGCTGTCGAGCAACTCGACCTTCAGCCAGCCGCCGGCGCCGGCGTCGCAGTTGACCACCAGCGTGCGGCCGGCGAAGCGCACCACCGGCGTGAGCAACTCGCCGCCGGCGTAATCGGCGTCCGCGGAGATGAACCCGTCGCGCCGCAGCGTCGCCCGCCGCAAGTGGCAGAGCCTGCCCAGCTCGCGCTCGGTCGCCGGGTCCTTGCCCGGGTCGTGCCGGCGCTTCATGGCCGCGTAGTAGAGCCACAGCTCGTCCCCCACCGGGATCAGCCACGGGTTGGCGAACAGCATGCCGCTTTCGGAGCTGCCGTCGAAGCCGTGGCGCAGGAACGCCTTGCGGCCGCCGGCGCGGTTCCAGCGCATGCCGTCGCGGCTGGTCAGGAGCTGCACGTCCATGGTCGCCGGGAAGGCGTCCTCGCCCCAGTGGTAGTAGATCGACGGCAGCATCACGTACACGTCCTCGGCCCACGGGTACGGCATGGCGCAGCTCGTGTAGATGTCGATGTTCGGCTGCGGGTCGTCGCGCTGCCAGGGCACGGGGATGGCCAAGTCCTGCGCGTCCGCCTGGAAGGTGATGGAGAGCGGCGACCATTCCCGGAAATCCGGGGAGGTGATCCGGCCCACCGAGCGATAGGAGCGCCTGCCGGCGGCCACCGCCGCCTCGTCCAGGCGCTGCGTCTCGCGGACGCGGACATAGCCGACGTAGAGCCCCAGCCGCTCGTCCCAGAACAGCATGTTCTGCGTGTCGCAGATCACGTCCGCGGGGTTGGGCTGGTCGGGGTAGGGCTGCCAGTGGATGCCGTCCGGCGAGCGCATGGCCCACAGCCCCTGCGCGGCGCCGGCGGCGATCTCGGCGTCGGTGGGCCGGAACTTGGTCCAGAACTTGTAGCGCTCCTCAGCCGGGGCGCGGTCGTCGCGGATCACCGTGGCCCCCTGCAGGCTCTGCCGCTCGTCGTGCGGGACCAGCAGGTTGTTGCGCGTCGAGCCGCGGAACGACACCAGTCCCAGCTCCGGCTTGCGCCAGTGGATGCCGTCGTCCGACTCCGCGTAGG
Organism: Spirochaetia bacterium; assembly: GCA_963662775.1. Lineage (GTDB taxonomy): Bacteria > Spirochaetota > Spirochaetia > SZUA-6 > Bin103 > CATQHW01. The sequence goes on along the minus strand of OY759747.1, from coordinate 5,723,875 downwards.
CCAGGCGCCGGGCGCCTTCCTGGGGCAGGCCGCCCTTCAGCAGCGCGTCGTACCACAGGCGGAACGTCCCGTCCGGCTCGCGCCACACCGTGTTGTAGGCGCCGATGCCCAGCTCCTCCCACGGCTTGTCCGGCGTGAGCACCGGCTCCGCGTGCTGCACGGGCGGGTTCATGGTCAGGGTGACCCCCGAGCGCGACGCGATGAAGCGTTCGTCGATGAAGAGCTGCCGCCGGCTGCCGACATCGATCATGACGCCCCCCCGCAACTGACGACGATCTCGCAGTCCAGCAGGGACGGCCACGGCCTGGGGGTCGAGGCTCCCTCCAGGATCAGCAGCACCGAGTTGCTGCCCTCCTGAAGTCCCGGATCATCGAACACCAGCCACTCGTCGCCGCGCGAGTTGGTGAGCGTGCGATCGGGCGTGAAGGGGATCCGGCGGCCGTTGACCGCCAGGTGCATCCGCTCCGTCGACCCCTCGTGGTCGCCGAGCCGCAGGCGCAGCTCGGTGCTGCGGATGCGGCCGGCGGCCAGCCCCTCGTGCAGGTCGTCCCGCACCGTGATGGTGAGCGCGTGGCCGGCGCCGGCGCCTCGTCCCCGCAGGGCGAGCCGTCGTGGCAGGACCGGCCGGTGGTCGGCGGCAGGGCCCGGCTGCGGGGGGCCGGCCAGGTAGTAGCAGCGGTCGCGCCGCGCGAGCGCATCGGGGTCGCGCAGCTCGGTGAGCACGCGCAGGTGGTCCTCGGTCAGGTCGTGGTAGTCGCCGGGGACCGGACCCGCGCGGTGGCTCCCGTAGTCGTAGTTGAACACCGCGATGCCCTGCACGCCCTCCCGATAGCCGTTCAGGGCCGCGCCGCGCAGTACGGCGGGCGGGTTGCGCTCGTATCCCTCCTGCGGCGAGGCGCCGTAGGTGGCGCCGTCGAAGCCTCGGTAAATCAGCACCGGGCCGTTACCGGCCGCGGCGGCGGCCTCGGCGACGTCCGCGCGGGTGATGCAGTACCCGGGCGAGGAGAGCACGACGATGTCGGCCAGCCCCTCGCGGATCCACTCCAGCGTGTCCAGGCCGATGAGCAGCGACTCGCCGATGCTGGTCGGCACCCGCACGATGAGCCGCAGCTCGCGCCCGCGCTCCTTGGAGTGGCGGCCCACGATCGCGCGCGCCTGCCGCACGAACCCGGTCATGGTGGGGATGTTCCGCACCGCCTGGCCGCCCTTGAAGAACGGCGGCGCCCGCGAGAAGTCGAGCTCCAGCCCGTCGAAATCGTAGCGGGTCAGCGCATCGTCCATGATGCCCAGGAAGCGCTCCCGCACCTCGTCCCGCGCGTAGTCCCACAGCCAACTGAAGGTCCACGGGATGCCGTGCACGGCCTCCGGAAGGTCCGGGCCGATCAGCAGGTCCGGGCGCTCGATCTTCAGAGCCGATCGTCCGTACCACATCCGGTCCTCGGAGTCGGTGTGGGCGTCGTTCATCCGCATCGATCCCACCACGCCCATGCCGTGCGCGCGGGCGCCGTCGATGTAGACCTGCAGCAGGTCGTGACCGTCCTCGATCACCGAGACGATCGTGTTGTAGAGCTCCTGGTGGGCGTTGGTGGCCTGCTGGTTGGCGGCCGGCCGGCCGTGGATGTGCACGCCGCCGCCCTCGCGGATCGGGTGGCCGTGGATGTCGGTCGGCACCCCGTCCACGTTCCACTCGGTGACGTTGTCGCACCAGAGCTGGCCGTGCGGGCTGCCCCGCCACGACAGGTCGTCGTCGATGCCGATCAGCGCGCACAGCATGTCGACCCCCGCCGCGCGCAGCGGGCCGGCGAGGCGCGTGATGTCCGCCGGCTCGCGCCGCTCCTGGTAGTTGTTGATCCAGTTGCCGTCGGTATTGAGCAGCAGGCGAGGCGGCCATGCCGCCGGCTGCGATGCCGCCGGTGGCGGCCCGGAACTTCGTGCGGCCATCTTCATCCTCCCGTGCTGCCGCTCCCGCGGAACCGCGTCAGTCCCCGAACTGGAAGGCGTACAGCTTCACGTCGCGCATCACGAACCGCAGGCGCACCGGCTGTCCGGCGGCGCTGCTCACGTCGCCCGATCTCCGATCGTCCGACCCCTGCCAGGTCACCGTCTTGGACACGCCGTTGCCCAGCACGGCATCGGCGGCGCCGAGCTCGAACCCCGGCAGCGGGTGCCCCTCGGCATCGAGCAGCTCGACCTTCAGCCAGCCGCCGGCTCCCGCGTCGCAGTTGAGGGTGAGCGTGCGGCCGGAGAAGCGCACCGGCGGCGTGATCAGCTCGCCGCCGCCGTAGTCCGCGTCGGCGGAGATGAACCCGTCGCGCCGCAGCGAGGCGCGGAAGATGCCCGAGTGCTTGCCCAGCTTCCGCTCGTCCTCGCTCTCCACCGGGCCGCCGTGCAGCCGCTTCATGCCGGCGTAGTACACCCACAGCTCGTCCCCGACCGGGACCAGCCACGGGTTCGCGTACAGCATGCCGCTGGTGTTGGTGCCGTCCAGTCCGCGGCGCAGGAACGGCTTGCGGCCGCCCGCACGGCTCCAGCGCACGCCGTCCCGGCTGGTAAGGAGTTGCACGTCCATGGTCGCAGGGAAGTCGTTCTCGCCCCAGTGGTAGAAGGCCGACGGCAGCATCAGGTAGACGTCCTCGGCCCACGGGTACTTCATGGCGCAGTTGGTGTAGAAGTCGATGTTCGGGCGCGGATCGTCGCGCTGCCACGGCACCGGGATGCCCAGGTCCTGCGCGTCCGCCTCGAAGACGACCTCCAGCGGCGACCACTCGCGGAAGTCCGGGGAGGTGATCCGGCCGACGCATCGGTAGCTGCCCCGGCCGGCTGCCTCTGCCGCCTCGTCGACCATCTGGGTGTCCCGGACGCGGATGTAGCCGACGTAGAGCTGCAGCCGGTCGTCCCAGAACAGCATGTTCTGCACGTCGCACATGGCGTCGCGGGGGTTGGGCTGGCCGGGATAGGTCTGCCAGTGGATGCCGTCGGGCGAGTGCATGGCCCACAGCCCCTGCAGAGAGCCCGCCTCCACCTCTTCGTCGGTGGGGCGGAACTTCGTCCACAGCTTGTAGCGCTCCCCGGCGGGGGCGCGGTCGTCGCGGAACACGGTGGCGCCCTGCATGCTCTGGCGCTCGATATGGGGCGCGACGATGTTGTTCCGTTTCGATCCACGGAAGGAGACCAGGCCGAGCTCCGGCTTCGTCCAGTGGATGCCGTCGTCCGACTCGGCATAAGCGAGGCGCCGGGCGCCCTCCGCGGGCAGGCCGGCCTTCATCCAGGCGTCGTACCACATGCGGAAGGCGCCGTCCGGCTCGCGCCACACGGTGTTGTAGGCGCCGATGCCCAGCTCCTCCCACGGCCGGTCGGAGACCACCACCGGCTCCGGGTGCTGGACCGGCGGGTTCATGGTCAGCGCCACGCCCTCGCTGGAATCGATGAACCGTCCGTCGATGAAGAGCTGCCGCTGCGTGCCGATGTCCATTGCACTCATGAGCACACCACCATCGCTTCCACACCATGCAGCACCGGCCACGGCTTCGGCGTCGAAGCGCCGTCCAGGATCAGGAGCACGGCGTTGCTGCCGGCGCGCAGGCCGGGATCGTCGAACACCAGCCACTCGTCGCCGGCGCCGTTGGCGACGGTGCGGTCCGGCGCGAAGGGGAGGCGCCGGCCGTTGACCGCCAGGTGCAGGCGCTCCTTCGACGCCTCGTAGTCGGTGAGGCGCAGCCGCAGCTCCGTGCGCCGGACGCGGCCGTCGGCGCGCCCCGCGTCGAGGTCGTCGGCGATCGTCACGTGCAGGGCGTGGCCCTCGCCGGCGCCGCGCCCGCGGAGCGCCAGCCTGCGCGGCAGGACCGGACGGTGGTCGCCCCAGCCGGACGGCGCCACCGGGCCTCCCAGGTAGTAGCAGCGGTCGCGCCGCGCCAGCGCTTCCGGCTCGCGCAGGTCGCGGATCGTCTGCAGGTGGTCGTCGGTCAGGTCGTGGTAGTCGCCGGGGACCGGGCCGGCCCGGTGGGTCCCGTAGTCGTAGTTGAACAGCGCGATGCCGGCGGCGCCGTCGCGGTAGCCGTTCAGACCCGCGCCGCGCAGGACCGCGGGGGCGTTGCGCTCGTAGCCCTCCTGCGGCGAGACCGCGTAGGTGCTGCCGTCGAAGCCGCGATACACCGGCACCGTGCCGCCGGCAGCCTCCACCGCCGCGGCCACGTCCGCCCGGCTCACGCAGTAGCCGGGGGAGGAGATCACGAACGCGTCGGCCAGCCCCTCGCGGATCCACGCCAGCGTGTCGATGCCGATGGACAGAGACTCGCCGATGCTGGTGGGGACGCGCACGACGAAGCGCAGGTCGCGCCCGCGCCGCTCCGCATGGCGCCGTACGACGTCGCGTCCCTGCCGCACGAAGTCGGTCATGACCGGGATGTTCTGCACGACCTGGCCGCCGCGGAAGTAGGGCGGCTGGCGGCAGAAGTCGAACTCCAGGCCGTCGAAGTCGTAGCGGGTCAGCGTCTCGTCCGCGATGCCCAGGAACCGCTGCCGCACCTCGTCCTGCCCATAGTCCCACATCCAACTGAAGGTCCACTCGGCGCCGTGTCTGGCCTCGGGCATGGCCGAACCGATCAGCAGGTCGGGGCGCTCCATCTTCAGGGTGGAGCGCCCGTACCACATGCGGTCCTCGGAGTCGGTGTGGGCGTCGTTCATCCGCATCGACGCGAACACCGGCAACCCGTGCTCGCGGGCGCCGTCGACGTAGATCTGCATCAGGTCGTGGCCGTCGTCGATCACGGCGGCGATCGTGTTGAACAGCTCCTCGTGGGCGTTGGTGGCCTTGCGGTTGGCGGTGGCGCGGCCGTGGATGTGCACGGCGCCGTCGGAAATCGGGTTGCCGTGGATGTCGGTGGGCACGCCGTCCACGTTCCACTCGGTGACGTTGTCGCACCAGAGCTGACCGTGCGGGCTGCCTCGCCAGGACAGGTCGTCGTCGATGCCGATGAGGACCGACAGCAGGTCGACCCCGGCGTCGCGGAGCGGGCCGATCATCCGCGTGAGGTCGGACGGGTCGTGCCGCTCCGGGTAATTGTTCAACCAGTTGCCGTCCGTATTGAACATCAGGCGCGGCGGCCAGGATTCAGACATGGCTACCCTCCAGGGGCCGGTGTAGCATGATTCGTTCCCGCAAACCACCGGCAGGTCCCGTGACCAGGAGGGATACGATGTCTCAGTTCACCGACCCTGACCGACCCCGGCTCCTGTTCAACAGCGACGGCGGCTCAGCGGCGATGTACGCGTTCGAGCCGCCGATCACCCGTAATCAGCTCTGCCGCGTCATCGACTCGCTCGCCGGCACGCAGGTCGACGTGTACATCGGCTGCGTCTCCGAGGGGTCGTTCTTCTGCCACGACACCAAGGTCGGCGAGGTGTACGGCTTCGACACGCCCGACGACGAGTTCGAGAACCAGAACTTCCGCCGTGGGGCGGTGAACGTCCGCGGGCTCATCCAGTCCGGCAACGATCCGGTGACCGTGTGGGCGGACCGCGCCCACGCCGCCGGCATGAAGTTCTGGCCGAGCGTGCGCATGAACGACATCCACAAGGACTGGTCGGAGCGGTGGCCGTCGCTGCGCACCCGCTGGGAGCTTGCGCGCCCGCACGTGCGCCTGGGCCACGACGCGCCGGAGCGCTACAAGCGGCGCTACCCGCGGCCGGGACAGCCGTCGGACGGCTTCAGTTGGGCGTTCGACTTCTCCGTGGACGAGGTCCGCCAGCTCAAGGTCGACGTGATCGAGGAGCTCTGCACCGGCTACGACATCGACGGCTTCGAGCTCGATTTCCTCAGCCACCCCATGTACTTCAAGGAGGGCCGCGAGCGCGCAGGCGCCCCGTACCTGACCGAGATGATGCGCGAGGTGCGCGCGGTCGTGCGGCGGGCCGGCGCCGCCAAGGGTCGGGAGCTGACGCTGCTGGCGCGGGTGCTGCCGACCGAGGAGCAGTGCCTGGCGATCGGCATGGACGTGCGCACCTGGGCGGCCGAGGGGCTGGTGGACGTGCTGGCGCCCGCGACGCGCGGCTACCTGAACATGACCCCGGACGTGAGCGGCATGGTGGCGCTCGGCCATGAGCACGGATGCGAAGTATACGGCGGGACGGCGGACCTCTGGGTCCCGTACTACACCGCCTACCCGGACAAGGACGGCAAGCGCAACCCGCGCGCATCCGTGCCGATGTTCCGCGCGGCGGCGGCCAGGCTCTGGCACGCCGGCGTCGACGCCATCCACGTGTTCAACTACGACTGCCACTGCACGGGCATCCAGCACCACGCGGTGGAGGAGCACATCGGACTCGACGACGTGCCGCTGTTCAACCCGGACGAGTACCGGATCCTCACCGAGATCGGCGACCGCGAGGGAATCGCGCGCAGGGACAAGCACTACGTGGTCGCGCACGACGTGGACCGCAGGAGCGGTGGACCCGACGAGCCCCTGCCGGTCGACTTGGCCGAGCCCGATCAGGCCGCGGAGATCGACGTGACCGTGGCCGACGATCTGGACGGAGCCAGGAGCGACGGAACGCTCGCGGACGTGATCCTCAGGATCACCCTGGACGGCTACCGGGAGGGAAGCGACCGCCTGCGCGTCGAGCTCGACGGTAAGCCGCTGGCCTGCGAGGCGAGCGGCCAGCAGCTCAGTTGTGGTGACGTGCCGGCCCGCCAGGGCAGCAACCGGTTGCGGATCACGCTGGAGGCTCGTGCCGGAGAGTCCGCCTCGCCGCTACGGATCGACGGGGTGGAGCTGCTGATCACGTACGAACCGGCATAAAAGGCTTTCCGTCCGCAGCGTGACTTGGCTGATACACGGTACACGTGTATCGTGTAGGTGTCGGTGGCATGATTCAGTCGTTCGCCGATGAGACGACCGTGGACCTGTTCCGCGAGCTTGACACGCGACTCGCCAGACGGATCCCGCGTGACATCTGGCGCGTCGCGCAACGGAAGCTGAAGGCACTCGATGTCGCGGTCCGGCTTGAAGATCTTCGCATTCCGGCCGGTAATCGACTGGAGCGGCTGAAGGGCGCACGGTCCGAGCAGCACAGCATACGGATCAACGATCAGTATCGTGTGACGTTTCGATGGGAGGATGGGGATGCCTACGAGGTCAGCGTCGAAGACTATCACTAGGGATCCGCGTTGGCGGGGACCGACGATCCCTCCTGGGGAAATGCTGCTCGAAGAGTTCATCAAGCCACTCGGGTTACGTCAGGTAGATGCCGCGAAGGAGTTGGGGGTTTCGGTAAACCGCCTCAACGAGGTTGTGCGCGGCAAACGACGTATCACCGCAGACACCGCACTGCGATTGTCGGGCTTGTTCAAGACCTCGCCGCAGTTCTGGATGAGGCTCCAGGCGGACTGGGACGTGCACCAAGCCATCGAGAAGGCAGCGTCGTAGCATCGAAGAGTCCGCATGCGGACCCGTTGTGCGTGAGCAGGGAGAGGGAATCCAGACATATCCCGGGTACCGATGGGTCGTCCACCATCCTGAGTTGCTTGGTGGCAAACCGACCGTGAGAGGAACGCGGCTATCCGTATTGCAAGTGTTGGAGTGTCTCTCCGCCGGGATGACGGCACGGGAGATTGCCGAAGACTATCCGGGCTTCCCCGCAGAAAGCGTGCCTGAAGTTCTGAGATTCGCCGGGGCCCAGAACCGGAGTCAGCTTGGTAGGGCGAGGGTAGGACAGCTTCCTCGGGTGCTTCTCGATGCCGGACCAGGGGCGTGCGATGCACCTCGTCGACCACCCCCCATCCTTCATGGCCGGGACACTCCCTTACTGGATGACTGTTCGAGCCAAGCGCGGAGGTGGGCGGCTTCCTGCGCGGCGGACGGGTCGAGTTCGGCCTGGCGGAGCCGGGTGCGGACCACGAATACGTCCATTTCGTCGGGCGGTGAGTCCTGGTGCACGATCTCGTGCACCTTGCGCGCGAAGAAGGTTCCCCAGTCGGGCCGGCGGCCGTCCAGGTCGGTGAAGCCGTACTCCTTCGCCAGCGCCCAGCTCGACAACAGGCCGCCGCTCTTGTCGGCAACGTGCGGGTCGGCGGCGAGCGCCGCCACGGCGCGGCCGACGTAGCAGGGGGTCTCCGACTCGGCGAAGTAGGGGTCGGCCTCGATGCCGTCCCGCCAGTGCGCCTCGGTAACGCCGAGTCCGTCGAGCACCGCCTCGGAGCGCAGAAACCCCGGCGTGATCGCCAACGCGGTCACGTGCTGCGCGTGCAGGTCCGCCGCCATGGCGTAGGCGAGCCGGATCACCGCGTTCTTGGCCAGGTCGTAGAACAGGTTGCCGCGGTATCCGAGGGTGTCGCCGTCGGTCACCTCCACGATGAGGCCGGCGTTGCGTTCGATCATCAGCGGAGCGCCGTGGCGGCTGGTGATGATGTGGCTGTGCACGGCGCGCTCCAGCATCGCCAGCCCCTTGGCCGTGGACAGCTCCCAGAACGGCAGTCCCCACTCGCTCAGCTCGTCGCCGCCCCAGATGTCATTCACCAGCAGGTCAAGACGGCCCTGCTCGGCGCGGATCCGTCCGAACAGCCGCTCCACCTCCGGCTCCACGGTGTGGTCGGTGCGGACGGCGATCCCGCGGCCACCTTCCGCGGTGACCATTGCCGCCGTCCCGTCGATCGTCTCGGTGCGCCCGGCGGTCGCGGGGTTCCCGTCAACGCTGCGGCCCGTGCAGTAGACGGTCGCCCCCGCCGCCCCCAGCATGCGGGCGATGCCGCGGCCGGCGCCGCGCGTGGCCCCGGCGACCACGGCAACCTGTCCGGCAAGCGGTTGCCGTGGTGCGTTCAACCGCCGGTCCCGTGCGCCTGCGGCCAGGCGGAATTCAGCTCGTGGATTGCCAGCGAGACGAGGCGCACGCTCCCGCCGTCGGCGTACAGCTCCAGCGGCATGTCGCAGGCGGCCGGCAGGAAGCAGAACGATGCCGACACCAAGCCGCCGGCGGCGAACAGCTCCAGCGAGGTGCGGTCCACCAGGAGCTGCAGGCGCAGGCAGCCGTCGCCGTCGCGGGGGGCCGGGATCGTGTGGCCGAGCCAGCTAAACCGGGCGGCCGCGCCGTCGTAGCGCAGGTCGTGGCCGCGGATGATGATGCCGAACGCGGCGGCGTCACCGGGGTCGATCACCGCTTCGAGGTGGAACAGGTCCCAGGTCGTGTCGGGCGCCAGGTTGCGATACTCGGTGGCAAGGCGGCTCTGCCAGCCGGGTCCGTGCACGTGGTACAGGTCGTGCCGGTTCAGGCCGGGGCTGAGCCGGTGGTCGTCCCAGCGCAGCGTGCGCCGGTGCAGAACCTCCAGCTCGCGCACCGGCTGCCGGCACAGGCGCACCCCCTGCGGCGTGGTGCGCAGGGTCAGCTCGACCGGGAACGACATCTGGCCGTTGAACGGCATCGCCGGGAAGTGCCCTCCGCGCAGCCATGAGATCTGGATGCGGCGGCCATCCCCGGACGGCACGTCGCTCCAGGTCTGGGCGGCGTAGCCGCTGGGACCCAGCTCGCTGCGCAGCGCCGGCGTCTCGGGGGTGAAGACGGTGCCGTCGAAGCGGCCCAGGCGGTAGACGCCGGCCGCGCCCCAGAACACCCAGCGGGTGTCGCCCGGGTCGCCGTCCACCGGCAGCTCGAACAGATCCGGGCACTCGCCGGTGTCCGCCACCTCCAGGTCGCTCAGGTGGCGCCACCGCTTCAGGTCGGGCGATCCGTACAGGGCGAAGTCGTTGCCGTCCAGGAACAGCGCCATGATCCACTGCCCCGTGGGCGCGTGCCGGATCACCTTGGGGTCGCGGTTGTTGGCGCGCACGTGGCCGAGCACGGGGTTGCCGGCATAGCACCGGAAGGTGCGCCCGCGGTCGGTGCTGTAGGCGATCGCCTGCACGCACGGGGTGGCGCCCGGCTGGTCGGGCCGCGGCGCTCCGAAGCCCCCGGTGGTATAGACCGCCACCAGGGCCTGCTCAGCGCCGCCGCCGGCAAGGCCTGCGCTGTCGTCGGTGTCGACCACCGCCGACCCGGACCAGACGAATCCGTATTCGTCGGGGGCGATGGCGGTGTCGAGCTCGCGCCAATGCACCAGGTCGGTGCTCACCGCGTGCCCCCAGGAGTTGGCCGCGTGGTTCATGAACCCCGGCGTGTGCTGAAAGAACAGGTGGTATTCTCCGCGATAGTGGACCAACCCATTGGGGTCGTTCATCCACGAGTGCCGCGGGCTGAAGTGGAACTGCGGGCGATGCAGCTCGTCATACATGGGGGCGCCCCGACCGAGACGGGCTATGCCTGCATCCAGGGATACATGGGGCCGAGGAAGGGAGTCGGCTCGCTGGGGCGCGGGTAGGAGAGCTTCTGCGGGTGCTTCTCGATGCCGGCCTTCCAGGCGGCGCTCCACTCGTCGTAGGTGGTCAGCGAGTCGGGCGCGGCGCGGCTGCGCGCGACCAGGCTCGGCCACTCCGGGCGTGGCGAGGGCGTGCCCCGCGTCTGGTAGCGCAGGTCCATGCTCCAGCGGATGCCGCCGGTGCGGTTGGGGCCGGAACCGTGCGGGCAGAGCTTGTGGACGAAGATCACGTCGCCCTTGCGCATGGGCACGGTCACCGGGTCGCACGGCGGCTGCGAGTCGAGGCCCCAGTACACCGTGCCCCGGCGGTGCAGGCCGGGACAGAGCTGCAGGCAGCCGTTGTCCGCCGTCGCGTCGTTGAGCGGGAACCAGACGGTGAGCACGAACAGCTCGCGCGCTTCGGGCGTGGTGAAGATCGCGTCCTGGTGCCAGGGGGCGATGTTGGAGCCCTTGTTCTCGGCCTCGTCCGAAGGGAGCTTGGCGCGCACGTGCGAGATTGCGTTGCAGGCGATCTCCGGGCCGATGAAGCCCTCGACCACGTCGAGCAGGTTCGGGTTGCGCATGATCTCGAACAGGCCGCGCGTGCGGGTCCGCCCGATGTCCAGCGCCGCGTCCGACTCGAAGTAGGTCGCGGCGTCCTCATCGCACATGCGGGCGAGCCGCGTGTCGAACGGCTCGTCAGCGTAGAGCTGCGAGATCCGTCCCTCCGCGTGCAGCCGCCGCGAGACGCCGTCGACGATCGCCGCGTAGTCGTCGATCACCGGCTGCAGGTCCGCGTCGGAGAGCGCCCCTTCGACCACCACGTACCCCTGCTCCACGAACCGATCGAGGTGCTTCTGACTCAGCCTCATGTGCCCGGCAGCGTATCAGACCGCGCCGTCTCGGGAGCAGCACTGACTCCGTTCCACGGACGTCCCGGAAGCATCGCGATGAGCTGGTCCCGAACGATGGTCAGTGCGTCATCGAAGGCAAAGTCGCGGCTTGAGATCGGGTTCAGGCAGTGGAAGGATGTCCTCGCGGAACTCGCGACTGTCGGTCATTCGGTGATGTACGCCCGTGGGATCATACGTCGGGCTCGACGTCGACGTTCTCAGCGACGTGCCATCGAGCGGCGCGCCGAGTTCCGATCATTTCTTTCCATGGGGCGAGAGCGACGGGAAAGGCCGTGCGCTCCGCCAACACCGGATCGAGGCAGTCTGCCAGATCCGTCTCCTGAACGAGCTCCAGCAGGTAGCCGAGGCGTTGGACCCACGCCATGGGCGCGCGCCGGGCTTCCGCTGCCAGGAGGTCGCCATTCATCGACTCCGAGAGCTCGGCAAGCACGGTAGCGACGTTGTTGAGGTAGCCGCAGCGTTCAGGGTAGCCGACGACCTCCAGGGCCGTTGCTTCCGGGGTCGCGATGCGGATGGTCCCAGTCTGCGTGTTTCGCTCGATGAGGGGAGTGTCGTTCATGTCTCGTCGGGAGACGAAGTCCACTCGAACAGCTCCGCATTGCAGGCCTCGTCGCGACTTGGGCACGACGACCTGAAACACCATCGGCGCCTGATGGCCGGCCCCATGGTACTTCGCTGCGCTGAGCAGCCCGACGTAGTAGGGCTCTCCGAGGTGGGCCATCAGGTCGGGGATGAACTGGTCCGCCGGCAGGCAGCCCAGCCGGCGGTAGGCTGGGGGCACAACGACATGGAACCCCCGGTACGGGTCGGCGACCGAGCCCTTCTGCTTCAGCCGGCGCAGTCTGGCCCGTGCGGCGGTCACGGACGCCCCCATGGCCTCAACCGCGTTCTCCGTAGTGAAGACGATACGTCCTCCAGCTTGCAGGCTATCAAGGTAATCTGACGTCTTTAGCACGGAATCCTCTTTCTGGTAGGGGAGTCTCTTCTGCGTGTGGGTACGGCTGCTGAGTTCTGTTCGTAGAAAAGTAACGTTTTCAATCGTTTTTTGAAAGTGAGCACTTCCAAGGATTGTGTCCATAGAAGCGAAAGACAACAAATTTCGTTACTTTATGCAGTCATAGACTTACACGAGAATCCCTCGGAGCTTTGACTCTGAGTCAAGGACTGGCTTCGGTCCCATCATGATCCGGGCCATCGCGGGCCGTCCGCGTCACCATGGGTCCGTGTTCGCCACACAGAACCTCGTTCATGCATCATTGACCATGGACGGCCGGTCCACCGGTCGGCAGGAGAACGTAGACCTTGGATCGCGTTGCCGAACTGCTACCCGAACACGCGCCGTGCATCGGCGATCTGGTCGAGGTGCGCTCGCGCCGCTGGCTGGTCGAGGCAGTCGAGGAGCCGCCCGAGCAGTCCGCTCGGGTGAGCCTGGCCTGCGCGGACGACGACGCCCAGGGTCAGACCCTGGAGGTCTATTGGGACTTCGAGATCGACCGCCGCATCCTGAAGCAGGAGGCGTGGAGCGACCTGGGCTCCAAGGGTTTCGACCCGCCGCGCCACTTCAGCGCGTTCCTGCACACCCTGCGCTGGAACTGCGTCACGGCCACCGACCCGAACCTCTTCCAGTCCCCGTTCCGAGCCGGCATCAAGATCGACGCCTACCAGATGGAACCCTTGCGCAAGGCGCTTCGCCTCGCCCGCGTGAATTTGTTCATCGCCGACGACACCGGCCTCGGCAAGACCATCGAGGCCGGCCTCATCGCCCGCGAGCTGTTGCTGCGCAAGAAAGCGCGCACCGTGGTCGTCGCCGCTCCCGCCTCCGTGCTGGAGCAGTGGAAGGGGGAGATGGAGGAGCGTTTCGGCCTCCTGTTCGTGATCCTGGACCGCGCTTATCTCGCGCAGGTGCGCCGGGAGCGAGGCTTCGGCGTCAACCCGTGGCGCACCCACAGCCGGTTTCTGATCTCGCACAACCTCCTCATCGATCCGGCGTACACCGATCCCATGCGCGAGTGGCTGGGCGACCTGTCGCCGGGCAGCCTCCTGATCCTGGACGAAGCCCATCACGCCGCGCCGTCGAGCGGCGGGCGCTACGGCATCGAGACCAAGTTCACCCGCGCCATCCGCGATCTCGGCGGGCGCTTCGAGCACCGCCTGTTCCTGTCCGCCACCCCTCACAACGGCCACTCCAACAGCTTCGCCACCCTATTGGAACTGCTCGATCCCTACCGCTTCACGCGTGGCGTGCCGGTACGCGGCAAGAGCGCTCTGGAAGACGTCATGGTCCGCCGCATCAAGGAGGACATCCGCGAAGTGCAGGGCGGATTCCCCAAGCGCGAGGTGTGCCGGGTCGTAATCGACGGGCTTCCAGATGACGCCCCGGAGCTCGTGCTGTCGCGGCTGCTCGACGAGTACCGCAGCGTCCGGGAGACCCGGTTCGAGCACGTGCCCGCGCGCACCCGCGCCGCGGCCGGACTGCTCGTGGTGGGGCTGCAACAGAAGCTGCTGTCGTCGATCGAGGCGTTCGCCACTTCCCTCATCCGGCATCGCAAGACGGCCCGGGAGCAATGGGAGCGCTTCGCGTCCGGCAATGGCCGGGACGCAGCCGCCGGAAGCGATGCCTTTGCGTCCAAGGCCGCATCCCTGTTCGCCACGCCCCCGGACGCCGACGACGATCGCGCGGAGCACACGGACCAGGAGAGCGCGGCGGAAGAGGCAGCCCAGATCGCGGCCATCAATGCCGCGGCCGAGAGCGCATCGGGCAGGAGTCCGGAAGTCGAGGCCCTGTGGCGCGCCGAGCAGGACCTGCTCGACCGGATGGAGAAGGTGGCCTCCGCCGCCCGCGGCCGCCCGGACGCCAAGACCCGCGAGCTGATCCGCTGGATCGACGACCACCTGTGCCCGGACCGGCCGCACTGGAACGACCGGCGGGTGCTGATCTTCACCGAGAACGTGATCGGCACGAAGCGCTACCTGCGCGAGATGGTGGAGCAGGCCATCGCCGGCACCGACCTCGCCGACGAGCGGATCGAGACCATCGACGGCCAGACCGCGGGCGCTAACCGCAAGGAGATCCAGCGCCGCTTCAACGCGGACCCGGAGGACGACCCGTTGCGCATTCTGATCGCCACCGACGCCGCCCGCGAGGGTCTGAACTTCCAGGCACACTGCACCGACCTGTTTCACTTCGACCTGCCCTGGAATCCCGGCCGGATCGAGCAGCGCAACGGCCGCATCGACCGCAAGCTGCAACCCGCGGCGGAGGTCCGCTGCCACTACTTCGCGCTCCCGCAACGGGCCGAGGACCGCGTGCTGGAAGTGCTGGTCAGGAAGACGCAGACCATCAAGCGCGAGCTCGGCAGCCTCTCCAAGGTGATCGACGATGACATCGAACGCCGCCTCCGCAAGGGCATCCGTCATCGGGACGCGAAGCGCCTCGCGCGCGAGATCGAAGCGGCAGATCTCGACCCGGAGAAGAAGCGAGTCGCCGCCGAGGAGCTCGAAGCGGCCCGAGAGCGGCAGGAAGACCTGAAGGAGCAGATCGAGCGCTGCCGGGGCCTGCTGGATCGATCACGCCGCTGGGTGGACTTCGAGCCCGAACCGTTCCGGGACGCGCTGTCCTGTTCGCTGGAGCTGTTGCGAGCCAAACCGTTGCAGGAAGAAAGGGTCGAGGGTGGCTCCCAGGTCTGGACGTTCCCGCAGCTCACCGGACAGACGCAGGCCGATGCGAGCTGGATCGCTACCCTGGATACGCTGCGCGTGCCGCGCAGGAGCAACCAGAAGCTGGCCGAGTGGCGGCGCGAAGCGCCCATCCGCCCGGTGGTCTTCGAGGACGCCGGCGTGCTCACCGACGAGACGGTGCACCTGCACCTGGAGCAGCGCATTGCGCAGCGCTTGCTGGCCAGATTCCGCGCTCAGGGTTTCGTCCATCACGACCTGTCGCGCGCCTGCCTGGTCCAGGCCGCCGACTCCATCCCTCGCGTGATCCTGTTGGGCCGGCTGTGCCTCTACGGCCACCGCGCCGAACGCCTTCACGAGATCTTGACTCCGGTCGCCGCCCGCTGGATCGAGCCGTCACGACGAATCGGACCGCTCAGGGCGTATGCTGAGGAGGCCGAAGCGCGAACCCTCCAACGCCTGGAGTCGGCGCTGCAGGATGCGCACGCCCCGGGTGAGACCATCCACCGTCGCCTGCTCGAAACCGCCTCCCAGGACATCACGGACCTGCTGCCGCAACTCGAAGCACGAGCCGAGCTTGTCGCTCGAAGCGCGGCCGGCGCGCTGCGCGATCGTGGCGAGAGCGAGGCGCGACAGCTCCGCGCGACCCTGGATCGCCAACGCCAGCGCGTCGAAGCGGAGCTCGGCAAGCACGACGCCGAAGTCCAGCTCACCCTTGAGTTCAGCGATGAAGAGAAACGCCAGCGGCAGGCCGACGTCGCCGCGTGGCGCAGGCGCCTGAGTCAGTTCGACCGCGACCTGGAAAGCGAACCGTCCCGTATTCGCGAGTTCTACGAAGTGCGGGCTCGGCGCGTGGAGCCGGTTGGTCTGGTGTATCTTTGGCCGGACACGGGGTGATTAGATGACTTGGATGGATCAGCCACAGTTGCAGGAGATCAGACTAAGGAACTTCAGGTGCTTCCGCGAGGTGCAGACAGCGAGGTTGGCCCCGCTTACGCTGCTGGTCGGGGACAACAGCACCGGCAAGACATCGTTTCTCGCAGCGGTAAGAGCAGTGTGGGAGATCGGTCATCAGCATAGCGACCCGGACTTTCGTCAAACCCCGTATGATCTTGGCTCATTCTGGGATATTGCGCATAGCCCGGGCGATCAGGACGAAGCGGCTGTTTCCTTTCAAATTGGCTTCACGACTAGCGGATTCAGAAACAAACCGTTTCGTTTCGATGCGACATTCAAGCCTGTTGCTGTGGATCCAACTCCAGTATTGCTGTGCTGGTGCCGCGGTGATGTGTGGATAAAGTGCGATCTGACAGGAAGCGATGAGTTTCACATCGACTTTGGTGATTCAAATAGATCATGGCGTTTGAGCGACGAAAAAACCGGTCTATATGACACGTATCGAAGACAGTTTCTTCATTTAGAAATCGAGAGACTGTTCGATATGCGCCTGGAAAATAGCGTCGTAACGAACTTGGAAGGGACACCGGGATCTCCCGATGAGCAGTATACTCGACGCCTCGACAGCCTGCTGGAGGACATCATTCTTCGCCACCGCACACCTCCTTTCGCAAGTGCACCGATACGGTCTCATCCCCTTAGGACTTACGACCACATACGGAAGTCTCCTGACCCCGAGGGGGCTTACGTTCCATCGTACTTTGCGAGTGTGCAGATTCATGATCGACGAGAGTGGCTTGAACTCAAGTCAAAACTTGAGGAGTTCGGTCGCACGTCCGGACTCTTTGATGAGATACTCCTGAATCAGCTCGGCACTTCTGCTGCTGGGCCGTTTCAAATCGAGATCAGAAGAGAAAATGGCCCAAAACGCAATCTGATCGATGTCGGCTACGGCGTGAGCCAGGTCCTGCCGGTGGTCGCAGAGCTCTCCCGGCCTGAGGCACCGTGGATGTTCCTCTTTCAGCAGCCAGAAGTGCACCTGCATCCGAGCGCTCAGGCTGCTCTCGGGACTCTGTTCTGTGCCACCGTGGCCTCTGGTCGGCAACTCATCATCGAAACCCACAGCGAATACATCATCGATCGGGTACGGATGGACATCCGCGACCGAACGACGAAACTGGGGCCGGATGATGTCTCCTTGCTGTTCTTCCAGAGAACGGATCACGACGTTCATGTCCACTCCTTGAAATTCGATGAACAAGGCAACCTGCTGGATGCACCGGACGGCTATGGACGGTTCTTCATGGACGAAACGAGACGGTCGATCGGCCTGTAATGTGCGCCATCGTCGATGCCAATGTGGCACACGAGGTATTCGGAAGCGACCGCCCGCCGGCCGGCAAGCGATTCTTCGATTGGCTGTCGAGCCCACGCGGACAGTTGGTCGTAGGCGGCAAACTTCGAGAGGAATTGGCGCGCGACCAACGATTCGTCCGATGGCTCAGGAGCGCCCTGAGAAATGGACGAGCTCGCTCGGTGACCGACGAAGCGGTGGACGATCATGCCACGGGACTCCGTAAGGAAGGAGTCTGCAAGTCGAACGACGTGCATGTGCTCGCGCTCGCCCTGGTGAGCGGGGCGCGGTTGCTCTACACCAACGACGCGGCGCTGAAAGATGACTTCGGGAATCCGGAGATCGTCGCGCGCCCGCGCGGCAAGATCTACACGACGGCCAGGACCGCGAACGTGACGGATGCGCATCGGCGACTCCTGGCGGCGCGCGACCTCTGTCGGATGCCACAAGGCTGACGAGCATGCCTGCGCAAGACCCGAACACCCGTGCCCATCTCGAATGGCTGGGTTTCATCCAGCCGAACGGACTGGTGGTATCGGCTCCGGCGCTGGTCAAGGCGGGAGCGATCCTGAACCGTCAGGATGCGGAGGGGCAGGGGCGACTCGCCGGCTGCGTCGACCAACGCGCGGTCGTTCCGGGACGCGATCCAGAGCCGTGCGTGCAAGACTTTCGAGAGTTCGCGAGCGCAGTGCTCCGCTGGGGCTTCTCGCCCAAGGGCTACGCGGGTACGGAAGAAGCTCCCGTCCCGTCCGACCTTACGGTCGTTCTCCCGGACTACGGTGAGACGCTACGCCCGGACTTCGCGGTTCGAGAGCGCGATCCGCAGAACGGCGCATCGCCGTGGCAACTGCTCGTGCAGGTGCTCGACCCCGGACAAGACTTCGACAAGGCGACGACCGGCGCCGGTGGACTGGAAGCATCTCCTCAAGGCCGCATGGAGCGCCTGCTCCGCGGCACCGGAGCCCCCGCCGGTGTCCTCTTCAACGGCGTCTCTCTCCGCCTGATCTCCGCGCCCCGCGGCGAGAGCTCCGGCTGGATGGACTTTCGCTTTGCGGACTTGATCAATACCGCCGGGCGCCCGCTCTGCTCCGCGTTGCGCCTGCTGCTGTGCGAACAGCGCCTGCTGGCGCTGCCGCGCGAGCAACGTCTCGCCGCCCTGCTCGAAAGCAGCCGCAAGTACCAGAACGAGGTATCCGAGCGCCTCTCCGAGCAGGTGCTGCACGCCCTGTACGAACTCCTGCGCGGCTTCCAGGCTGCTCACGACTCCTCCGGCGGCGAGCTCCTGCGCGAGCCGCTCTCCGAGGACGGCGATCGCAACGACATCTACCGCGGCCTGCTCTCCGTCATCCTGCGTTTGGTCTTTCTGCTCTACGCGGAGGAACGCGGCATGCTGCCGGAGGACGAGAGCTTCGCGCGGTACTACTCACTCACCGGTCTCTACCAGCGCTTGCGCGAGGATGCCGCGCTCAACCCCGACACCATGGACCAGCGCTTCGGCGCCTGGGCGCAGCTTCTGGTGCTGTTTCGCCTCATCCACGATGGCGCCCATCGCACCGGCGGCGCAGTAAGCCTGCCGGAACGCCGCGGCGCCCTGTTCGACCCCGACCGCTTCCGATTCCTCGAAGGCCGCAGCGGCGGCGGTGTCCGGCAGACGATCGAACGAGTGCTGCCACCCCACATCGCGGACGGCGTTGTGTACCGCGTGCTGGAAAAGCTGCTCGTGCTCGACGGAGAGCGCATCTCATACCGCACGCTCGACGTGGAGCAGATCGGCTCCGTGTACGAGACCATCATGGGCTTTCGCCTGGAGACCGCCACCGGCCGATCGGTCGCCATCAAGCCCGCGAAGAAGCTGGGAGCGCCGAACACGATCGATCTCGACGCGCTGCTGGTGCAGCCGAATGCCCGCCGCGGGAGATGGCTTCAGGAGCGCGCGGAGCGCACCATCACGGACAAGGTCGCGACGGGACTCCGGGAAGCGGAGACGGTAGACGATCTGCATGTGGCGCTGGACCGCGTTCTGGACAAGGACGCGACGCCAGACATCGCCCCGCCCGGCGCTCTGGTACTGCAGCCCAACGAGGAGCGGCGGCGCTCGGGCTCCCACTACACGCCCCGCGAACTGACCGAGCCGATCGTTCGCCACACCCTCGAGCCCCTCCTGGATCGGCTGAGAGGCGAGGACGGCCGGGCGCCGACGCCGGAGCAGATCCTGGACCTCAAGATCTGTGATCCGGCCATGGGCTCCGGCGCGTTCCTGGTCGAGGCCGGTCGCCAGCTCGCTGACGCCCTGATCGATGCGTGGGGCGCGCACGGCGCGATGCCAGCCATCCCTCCTGACGAGGACGAGGTGATCTACGCCCGGCGCCTGATCGCCCAGAAGTGCCTCTACGGCATCGACCGGAATCCGATGGCTGTTGACCTTGCCAAGGTCTCGCTCTGGTTGAGCACGTTGGCGCGCGACCATCCGCTGACCTTCGTGGACCACGCCTTCCGCCACGGCGACTCTCTGGTCGGGCTGACTCGCCGGCAGATCGAAGCGCTGCACTGGAAGGGAGGTCAGTGGCCTGTTCTGGGAGGCTTCGGCGTGCAGGAGGCGGTGGAAGAGGCATCCGCGCTACGGCGCCAGATTCGCGAGGCGGACGACACCGTGACCGAACTCCGGTTGCAGAACCTCTGGCGCGACGCGCAGGACGCCCTCATTGAGGTGCGGCTGTTCGGCGATCTGGTGCTGGCTGCGTTCTTCGAGGCCGGTAAGCCGAAGGAGCGAGAGTCGCGACTACAGGCGTACCACGAGGCGATCTTGAACCGCGAGTCGAGGCGCTATGCGGCAGACCTGGAAGAACGGCGCAACGCCGAGATGCCGTTCGCTCCATTCCACTGGGAGATCGAGTTTCCCGAGGTGTTCGAGCGCGAGAACCCGGGCTTCGACGGCTTCGTCGGCAACCCACCATTCGCCGGGAAAAACAACGTCGCAGCGGGAAACGTCACCGGCTATCCAAGCTGGCTCAAGGAGATGCATGAGGAGAGCCACGGCAATGCCGACCTCGTAGCACACTTCTATCGGCGTGGGTTCAGTTTGGTTCGCGATGGTGGCACGTTCGGACTGATCGCCACCAACACCATCGCTCAGGGCGACACGCGATCCACGGGACTGCGCTGGATCTGCGAGCACGGCGGCGAGATCTATCGAGCCACCAAGCGGGTCAAGTGGCCGGGAGACGCTGCGGTGATCGTCAGCGTTCTCCACGTGACCAGAGGGGAGTATGGCGGCAACAGGACACTCGATGGCGAAACGGTGGACCGGATCACCGCGTTCCTGTTCCATCGAGGCGGCCACGCGGATCCGGTGAGGTTGTCATCCAATAACGGCAAGAGCTTCGTTGGGAGCTATGTGCTCGGCATGGGCTTCACCTTCGATGACACCGACAAGAAGGGTGTCGCGTCACCTCTCGCTGAGATGCAGCGACTCACCCACTCGGACCCCCGCAACCGCGAGGTCATCTTCCCCTACATCGGCGGAGAGGAAGTCAACACAAGTCCGACTCACGCCCACCATCGCTACGTGATCAACTTTGGCGAGCGAAGCGAGGAGGAGTGCCGACGACGCTGGCCGGACCTGCTGGCGATTGTCGAGGATCGGGTCAAGCCGGCAAGGATGAAAACCGGTAGGGAAGCAAGACGAAAGAGGTGGTGGCAGTTCGGCGATAGGCAACCGGCGCTTTACGGTGCCATCGACGGCCTGAATCGGGTAATCGTTTGTCCAATCGTCAGCAACAAAATTTCCTTCGCGTTTCTTCCAACGAGAGTCGTCTTCTCACATAAACTGACTGTTTTTCCGTTCCAGAGTTTTTCGGCGCTTTGTGCGCTGCATTCGAACGTCCACGAAGTATGGGCTAGGTTCTTCAGCTCTACGATGAAGGACGACATCAACTACTCGCCATCCGATTGCTTTGAGACCTTCCCCTTCCCCCATGGCTGGGAAGCTCATCCGACACTCGAAGCCACCGGCATGGCATATCATGAGTACCGTGCCGCAGTCATGGCGGAGAACGATGAGGGAATGACTAGGATTTACAACCGCTTCCACGACATCTACGAGACCGACTCTCGGATCGTCGAGCTCCGCGAGCTGCACGCCGCCATGGACCGAGCCGTTCTCGACGCTTACGGCTGGACCGACATTCCCATCGACTGCGAATTCCTCCTCGACTACGATATCGACGAAGCCACTTGGGGCCGCAAGAAGAAGCCGTACCGTTACCGCTGGCCGGACACCGCTCGCGACGAAGTCCTCGCCCGCCTCCTCGCCCTCAACGCCGAACGCGTTGCGGAGGAGGCCTGCCCCAGCGCATCCGACGTACGCCCAAGACGAGAGAGAGACCTCGCGGGCTGGCGTACGCGTCTGAATGAGTGCGACCGCGCGCTGACGCCGATTTCAAGGAATAGCGACGCTTCTCGAAGTCCTGAACTGGATGCCAGCGTGGAACCGCATGAGTGAACCGAAATCCGCTCCCGTTCCTCCTGATCTCTATCCGTATCTGAACGAGATTTCCGAGCGCCTGTTCTCCGGTCATGCGGCCGTCATGATCGGGTCCGGATTTAGCCAAAACGCACAACCGCGGGGTGGTTCATCTCCCCAGTTTCCGGACTGGTCTGAGCTAGGAGACCTGTTCTACGAGAGACTTCACCACACGCGGCCCGACGCTGGAGCGAAGTATCTCAGCGTCCCAACATTGGCCAACGAGGTGGAAGCCGCCCTCGGTCGGCCAGCTCTGGATCGGATGCTGAGCTCTGCCATTCCCGATCAGGACCACGAGCCTGCGGCGTTACACATAGCGTTGCTCAATCTCCCGTGGTCGGACGTCTTCACAACCAATTACGATACGCTACTGGAGAGAGCGTGCAGATCAGTCGCTTGTCAGAAATATGACATTGTAGTCAATCAGCACGATCTCGTCTATTCGGAACGGCCACGAATCGTCAAACTCCATGGCAGCTTGTCGCCCGCCTGTCGGCTCATCGTCACCGACGAGGATTATCGCCGCTATCCCGAGGATCATGCACCGTTCGTGAATACGGTTCGTCAGGCACTCCTGGAAAACACACTATGCCTGATCGGATTCTCCGGTGACGACCCCAATTTCCTGCAGTGGATTGGATGGATCGGAGACAACCTCGGCCGTCAGGACGCTCCCAAGATGTATCTCCTCGGCGTGCACCGGCTGTCCGACTCCCAGAAGAAGCTACTTGACGAACGAAACATCGTATGCGTGGACCTGTCCCGGTATCCGGACATTGACGTCGATGATCACAATTTGGCGCTGCAGCGACTCTTCGATTACCTCGACTCCAGAAGGAGAGATTACAATCGGCTCCGCTGGCCATACGATGATGACGCTCACAGAGAAGAGACCGATGAGGACACAGCCGCGCAGATCTCTGCCCTCATGCCCACGTGGAGAGATCAGCGGCGTTCCTATCCGGGTTGGGTTATCGTTCCCGACGACCGTCGTCCCACTCTCTGGAGGCTCACTCGCGAGTGGACTCGAAAGTCCCCAGCGTCGGGAAGCCTTCCGGAAAATCTCGATCTCGAGTTCGCCTTCGAGCTGATCTGGCGCATGGAGAAGTGCCTATGCCCCATCTTCGACAATCAGATCGAGTATCTTGAGCTCACTCTGAATCGGTATCTGCCTCTGACGCGTGCTGACGATCTGATCGACACTGCGTCATCGGGTCCGGAGGACACCAAGGGGCGAAGCCTCCCTCGAAGCAGGGTTCGCGACATGTGTCATCACCTGCTACTTGCGGTCTTGCGGTACTACCGAGAAGAGGGGCTGCAGGAGAAGTGGAACGGCACTTGCGAGAAGATCGAAGACCTCGTGACAACGATGTCCGCCGAGCATAGAGCACGATTCCACTACGAACGAGCGCTCGCCGCGCTGTTCGCTCCGGACCCGCAGGATGTCAAGACGAAGATCGAGGAGTGGCCGGTAGACGACTCGCTACCATTCTGGGAAGCGAAGCGCGCCGGTCTGCTCGCAGAAATCGGTCAACTACGAGATGCCGCGAGGATTCTTGAGAGTTCCCTTGCAGAGATCCGTACCCGGTCGAATCTCAAGCCCGTTACAACGGACTATTCTCTCGCTTCGCAGGAGTCAATCGTCATGCGCCTGTTTCGCTCCGTGCAACTGGCGTTGGACTTCTCGACAGGAGAGCTCTCCAAGTATAGGCAGACCGCCAGGGAGTTCACCGACCGCTGGCATGCGCTTCGACAATTCGGTTGCGACCCGTGGCGTGATTTCGAGGTATTTGAACTCACCCTAGATCGACCGCCAGAACATAGACAGAACGCCACGCAGAAGCCGACGTTCGACATCGGCGGAGTCACGCATACTCTCAGCTTCGAAAGCGACGACACGGAGACGTTGACCGCGTACCGATTCTTGCGATTCTGTGAAGACACCGGTATACCTTTTCAAATGCCCAGATGTACGATCGCCACGAAGACCGCAGTGGGAGCCTTGTCTCGCGTCGCTCCTCACTCTCCATACTGGGCGATGGCGACGCTCATCCGCCTCAACGATGCGAAAGCGGTCGAACGTCTCTTCGATCGCGCGTCCGTTGCCCGCATGGATACCGTGTCGGTCGACGGCCTGGTCGATCGTTATCTCAAGTCCCTGGACCTCGCGCTCGCTGACATACATGCCGGAACTCATGCCTGGGACCACAACCTTGGCATTCTACTCGCCAAGGTCGTACCGGAAATCCTGTCGAGATTGTGCTGCAAGTGCTCGCCCAGCACGAACCATCGGCTCCTGGGTTTTCTCATCGCAGTCTATCGATCCGACCATAAAGGGTACTACCAAGGAATCAGGCACCTGACCGAGAGACTTCTTGAAGCGCTTTCGCCCCATCAACGTATCGCAGCGATTCCCCGATTGCTATCCCTGCCGATCCTTGCGGACCTCAACAACCTCGAAAAACTGGAGTACCAGAATCCGTTCGCGTTCCTTGTAATCGAGAGAGACTCTCTGTCGAACCCGGTCGAGGTAGACGATGGCCACCTCGATCGACTCGTCAAGAGTGTGTCGTCCGACAATCCGAGGGCTAGGCGATGGGCAGTGCTCACGCTCGGAAAGCTACACGAGTGGGGGATTCTCGGTCAGTGGACACACCAGTTCGCCGATGCGCTGTGGGATCGCCTCGACGATGCAGGGATGCCGTCGAACACCGACTATTTTCGGTTTGCGCTGCTGACGCTACCTCATCCGACGCGGCATGATCCGATCGCGATATTCAAAACGTGGGCTCTCAATGCGCGGTTTCCCGTGCAGGCAGGGCGTAAGTCGATTAGTGTCCCGGTGGACGGCGGTCATACTCCTTGCAATGAGATGGTCGGAGCCAGTGGAACTGTCACTTGGTCCTCGGAAGAAGCCGCCAAGATCGTGCATCGCCTCGTAGAGTGGTGGGATGCCGATAAGAAATACATCAAGGACGCCCATGACCCCGAACCAATAGGTCGATTACCGAGGCACTCAGGCAGAGATTCACGGACTTGGTGAATGCGCTCGTCACGGTTATATCCCCTTCATTCAACCCGAGCGATGGAAGCGACACGCGAAATGCCTTGGAGCGCGTAGCGCTTGAGCTGCCGGAACATGGGTTGCCAGCTCTCCGCCTCGAAAGCGCCTACGTTCACCTGGTTCCGGAGAAACGGAACGAGCTCCTGCAGCGCATCGAAGGGGCGATCACGTCGTCGTCCGAAGAAACCGTTAGAGATGGACTGCAAGCCGTCTGGGTCATGGCGGAGAGGATTGACACGAGCACGGAAACTCGAGCGAGGAGCGACCTCTTGCGGATTCTCGGCGTGACAAGCCAAGTCCTGCGCTGGCGTAGGGAGCAAGGACTACCCTTGGCAATCAATACCGTAGCAGACACAACGAAGATGCATCCCTGGACATTCGCCGCCGACATCGAGCGCTCGGTGCTTGAGGGTCTGCATCATCTGATTCAGGAAACCGCCATTCTCTCGCCGAGCGGTCTGCATCCCCACGCGGACGATGGCTGGGGGGTGGCGACCAAGCTCAGGGTGAGGCGCGCAGCGGCCGGTCTCGCGTATACGCTGTCGAACCATTACCAGCAGTGCGAAACTCCTGCTCCTGCGGTCATAGGGGAGTGGGCGGCCATATGCAGGTCGGATGATGAGTTCGCCGAGGTCAGGAATCAATGGATTTCACGGGATCCGGCGTGATGAACCGAATCCGGATTGGCAGTCGCACAGTATCTGACGCTCGGAAAATCGCCTCTCGCATGCACTGGCACCTCGACCAAGCATGTCAGAGAGCCCGACTCGCCCGAACGCGGTTGACCGACGCCTCGAACTCGGCCCGTGAGGCGTTCTTTACCCTTCTCACGGTAAGGCGAGCGGGTTTTCGGGGCGATGAGCGTCGCCGGAGGTGACGTACATGGTGCGACCGGCTGACGTCCGCTCCCGGCTGCGGGAGGCGCTCGAGCTCGACCTGATCGGTCCCGGAGTCGGGCATCCGCTCGCGGACGAGCGCTTGCCAGGGTGGGTACGTCCGTCCAATTGGTATCTCACGGGGTTCTTGGTGCCGCGGGGCGCGTCGGCGGAACAGCGCGCGGACGCCGATGCTGACGACGACTTCGAGCCGGAGGTCGGTGAAGACGGCGGGCTTGGCGACGATTCCACCGAAGATCGCCGGGCAGCCAAGAAGGGGTTCTTTCCGTCGTCGATGGGCTTGAGCTTTCTGGTTGCCGAGGGCGTCGAGGAGTTGCACGTCACCGTCCGCTGGGGGGACTACCGCTACGTCGAAGGCGCATCCGCGGGCGACGGAGAGGCAGACGCCGCGGCCGGTACCGGGGAGTCGTCCGACAAGGCGGAGAAGGCGGACGGTGGTGGTGCTGCCGCGGCAAGCGGGGGCGGCGCATCCGCGTGGTGGCAACGGACGGCCCGAACGGAAGCCGTGCCGGTGGTGCTTCCGGGGGCGGATGATGCACGGCAGCACCGGGTCCCCGGCTCGCGCGGGCTGGTCGTCCTGGCCGCCGCTCGCCCGGTGCATGCGGCCAGCTTTGCGGGTCGGATTCCGCCGGGGACGCGCTCGGTTTCGCTGTTCCTGGTGAACGAACGGGTGCCGGCAGCCGGCCCCGTTCGCGATACGGCGTTCGCCTTTCAGGCGGCGATGGAGGTGCGTGGCGCGGTGCCGTTCGTGCCGCGGCCCGACCCGCGCGGGGTAGCCGGCGACGATGCGGACGAGCGCGTGGCGGACCTGCACTACGCCGACACGCCGGAGTATGCGGCCGGCCACGGCGTGGCTGCGGACTGGGAGCTGTCGGATGGCGCCTGCCGGACGCTGCGTACCACGTGGATTCCCGCGGCCGACGTGGAGACGACGGAGACTATGGAGGTGCCGGGTGTTGAGTTGGCGATGGCGGCGCTCGGCGATCTCTCCGACGGCCGCGCCGCCGAACGCGCGTTGACGCCGCTGGCGACGGGTTACCGGGCATGGATCGAGCAGAAGGACGCCGCGTTGACCGACCTGACGGGCGAGCGCCGCGACACTGCCGAGGAGCTTGTGTTCCACGGCCGCTCTGCCGCCAGCCGTATCGAGCAGGGCATCCGCGTGCTATCGCAGGATGCGGACGCGCTCGACGCCTTCCGCGTCGCCAACCGCGCCGTTGGCGCCGCGCTCTCGCGGCGGCTGGCCCGCGAAGGGGTGACCGAAGCGCCGCGCTGGCGTGCCTTCCAGCTCGCCTTTCTCTTGCTGAACCTCTCCGGCCTCGCCGATCCCGCGAATCCGGAACGCGAGTTCGTGGACCTGCTCTTCTTTCCCACCGGCGGTGGGAAGACGGAGGCGTATCTCGGGCTCGCGGCGTTCACGATGGTGCTGCGGCGGTTACGCAATCCCGAAGACGCCGGCCGCGCCGGTGCCGGGGTCAGCGTCATCATGCGCTACACCCTTCGGCTGCTGACTCTGGACCAGCTTGGACGCGCCGCCGGCTTGGTGTGCGCCCTGGAGTTGGAGCGGCGCAAGGACGTCGGGCGGTATGGCGACTGGCCGTTCGAGATCGGACTGTGGGTAGGGAAGGCAGGCACGCCGAACCGGCTCGGCGAACGGGGCGACAACCGCTCGGACTCCGCGCGAAGCAAGGTCAGCCAGTACAAGAACAACCCGCAGGCCAGGCCGGCTCCCATTCCGCTCGAAGGGTGTCCCTGGTGCGGGGAGGACTTCACACCGGACTCCTTCGCGCTGCTGCCGGACGCGGATCACCCCACCGAGCTTCGTATCGCCTGTGCCAACTGGGAGTGCGACTTCTCGGGCGACACGCCGTTGCCCATCGTCGCGGTGGACGAGCCGCTGTACCGGCGGCTGCCCGCGTTCCTGGTCGCCACCGTGGACAAGTTCGCCTCACTGCCGTGGGTGGGCGAGTCCGGTGCGCTCCTCGGCGGCGCGGATCGCCATGACGAGCACGGGTTCTACGGCGCGGCCGAACCCCGCCGCGGCAATCGCCTGGCTCGTCCGCTCCCGCCACCCGACCTTGTCATCCAGGACGAGTTGCACTTGATCTCCGGACCGCTGGGGACCATGGCGGGTCTCTACGAGGCGGCGATCGAAGCGCTGTGCGTGCGGGAGATCGACGGCAGACGGGTGAAGCCGAAGATCGTCGCGTCCACGGCCACCGTTCGCCACGCTCGTGAACAGATTCAGGGGCTCTTCGGACGCCCGGCGACGCACATATTCCCGCCCCCGGGACCGTCGCGTGACGACTCGTTCTTCGCCCGCACGATGCCCGCGTCGGAGCGAAATGCGCGGCAGTACGTCGGCATCGCGTCACAAGGCCGTAACCCGAAGGAGGCGATGCGGCGGGTGCTGCTGACGCTCATGGGCGCGGCAGAGCGGGCGTGGCGGGACGGCGGCGGTCCGCGGACCCAGGACAATCCTTCCGATCCCTACATGACCGTGCTCGGCTACTTCAACAGCCTGCGCGAGCTCGGCGGCGCCCGGCGGATCCTGGAGGAGGAGGTGCAGAACACGCTCAAGCGCTACGGCGACCGCAAGCGGCTCGGCGAGGCGCAGGGGCTGTTTCGCAACCGGACCAGCTTCTCGGATGTTGTCGAGCTCACGTCGCGGGTGAGCACCGACCGGGTGGCCGAGGCGCGGCGGCGGCTGCAAACTACCTTCCACGACCGCAAGCAGCGGGTGGATTGCGCCATCGCGACCAACATGATCTCGGTGGGTCTGGACATCCAGCGGCTCGGGCTGATGCTGGTCTACGGACAGCCGAAGACCAACTCGGAGTACATCCAGGCCACCAGCCGGGTCGGACGCGACGACGAGCGCCCCGGGCTGGTGGTGATGCTCTACAACGTGCATCGGCCGCGCGACCGGTCCCACTACGAGCGCTTCCGGCACTACCACGAGACGTTCTACCGCTCGGTCGAGGTCGCCAGTGTGACCCCGTTCGCCGCGCGCGCCCTTGACCGCGGGTTCGCGGGGGCAGTGGTGACGCTCGCCCGACATGCACGCCCGCCGATGACACCACCGGCCGGGGTGGAGGCGATCGAGGCGGAACGCGTGGAGCTCGAACGACTCCTGCTCGAAGTCTTTCGCGCCCGGATCAACGAACAGCCCCTGCAGGACGAGGCGGAACGCGAAGAACGGCTGCGGAGCATTCAGAACCGGATCGGTGACCTGCTCGACTCGTGGCGTGCGATCCTCGACGACTACCGCGCTGACGGGGTGGCGATGCAGTACCAGAGGTACGAGGCGGCAACCAGAAGGCCGCTTCTCCGCGAGATGCTGGACACCGACTTCGAGTCGGCTCATCACAGGAAGTTCCGCGTCAATCGGTCGTTGCGCGACGTCGAGCCGCAGGTGAACCTCTTCCTGCGGGATCTCTCAAGCCGGCTCAGCAGGAACGACGGGTGAACAGAACGCGTACGAGACGAAACACCGCGACACTATGCCAAAGTGTTTGAGAGGAGTGGTCTGATCGATGAAGTTGCTGAGCCTCAGAGCCAAGAGATATCGCAGTCTGCGCGACGTGAGCATCGAGTTGGAAGATTTCAACCTGTTCATCGGGGCCAACGCTGCGGGAAAGAGCACCATCCTTGATGCGCTGCGCTTTCTCCACGAAGGAGTGCACGCCCGCGACTTCGAAGCACCGATGTTTTCGCGAGGCAATATCCTCCATCTTGCATGGAAGGGTGAGGAAGCGCATCAGATCGACTTGGCGTTGACGTTTCAGGACGGTGACGAGCCCATCGAGTGGTCCGTCCAGATCACCAGACAAGGGTATCACTTCCATGTCGGAGAGCGCGTTACACTCCCGGCTCAGTCTCCGCCCAGCGTGCTGCTGGAGGCCGATGGCGGAAGCGGCTGGTGGTGGTCAAGCACCACCAGTGAGCGAGTCCAGATGCAGCAGCCGGCGACGGTGTGTGCGCTCGCGGCTGCCGCAGCGGACGCCTCGTTCCCTGCGCGTGAAATCGCTGAATTCGTGCGCCGGTGGGGATTCTTCGATCCGAATCCGTTCCTCCTCCGGCGCGACTGGACCGGACTGGACTCCAGCCACCTGGATCATTACGGGCGCAACCTGGGCGAAATGCTGTACGCCCTCGACAGCTCATCTCCTGAAATTGTGGAGCGAATCCGTAGTGCGACTCAAGACATTGTCGGCATTCCCGCGGGTATCGAACCACGCGAGTCGGAAGACCGATTCTATTTTGTGCAGTCGGAGACCGGCCTCCGATTCCCCGTGCATCAGATGGGGGTGTCCAGTGGAACATTGCGTACGCTGGCGCTGATGACGGCGCTCCTTGGAGAACCGGAAGCGAACCTGTTGGGGATCGAGGAACCGGAGAACTACATTCACCCGAGCGCTTTGTCTGCCTTCGTGGAGCACTTACGGGCCGCTCAGGATCGCGTACAATTCATGGTGACGACCCACTCGCCGCTGCTGCTTGATCTGCTGGACGATCCGGCTTCGGTATGCGTCGTGCAGCGTGGTGACGGGGAGGGGACAGCCGTTCACCGCGAAGCGAATCCCGACGGCGTTCGCAATGCTCTGAATGCTTCAGGATTCAGCTTGGGCGAATTCCATCAGACGAAGGGCTTCGGGGCACCTTGACGTGGCTGGTCACGTGGTGGTCGTTGCCTCGGGCGAGACCGAGCGTCGTTCACTGCCGCACCTTGTGTCACATCTCCGGAAGCAGGGTACTTCGGTGGACGACGTGCGTATTCCACCACGAAGCAAGGCACTTGACGTCGGCGTGGCAGAAAAGATCATCAAGTCCATATGGTATGAGAACGTGGGTGAAGAGCCGGACAAGATCGTCCTGTTGGTAGATGTCGACCGGAAGCCACCCGATCAGGTCGTGCCTCAGATGAGAGAGGAACTTGCGCGCCGGTTACCCGACGAGATCAAGAAAAGGATGCAGTACGCGTACGCGGAGCAACATCTCGAGGCGTGGTACTTCGCTGACGGCGGGAATCTCCGCGGCTACCTCAAGCGCGATCTGGGAAAAGTCGATGACTCGCGTCCGGACGAGATAGAGAACCCCAAGCTTCACTTGAAGAACATCCTCGACCAGGTCTATACCGCTCGCGTCTCGGAGGAGATCGCCCGCGCTCTGGACGCGCAGATCATCGCTCGTTGCAGTCCGAGCTTCAGAGGCTTTCTGGCGGCGATCCTCAATGGCGTTGCACATGCATAGTTCAAGAGGTGGTAAGGACGCCCGTCGACCGCTGCGCAGCCGGCTCAGTGGGAGCGGCGAGTGAACGGCAAGGCGCACGGGCAGTTGCGACGCAGCCAGGTCATCACCACGTTCGGGCCGGGAGCGCTGATCGACTTGCCGGACGAGTCCGCGATCGTGGGCGGGCTGGACACCTGGGGCTCCGAGACGAACCTGGAAGCGATCGAAGAGCCGCGCCTCGCATCGAAGCTGACCTCCATGACGGGCGTGTACGGTCCGAGGCTGTATGCACCGCCGCCGGAGCCCGAGCATTGGCAGGATCGGCAGCGCGGCATCGGCGCGTGGCGGTTCCCCGAATGGTTCGTGGTGCAGGAATCCAACCCCGGCTCGACGGGGCAGACCGGCTCGCGTTCCCGGCGCATGGTGCGCCGGACCGCGCTCGATCGGGGCAGGTTCGACAAGAGGCCCGTGGTGGCCACCCGATTCGTCCGTGCCTGCTCCAGGGGGCACGTGGACGACATCGACTGGCATCGGTTCGTCCATGCACGGGACGACCAATGCCGTCGTCAGCTCAGGTTGGACGAGCGTGGCACCAGCGGCGATCTGGCGGAGCAGATCGTGCGTTGCGAGTGTGGCAAGTCGCGCCGCATGCACGAGGCGGCGGACGTGGCGAAGTTCCCGCTCGGCACCTGCAGCGGCGCCAGACCGTGGCTGGGACGCCACGCGAACGAGCCGTGTGATCAGCCCAGCCGCCTGCTGATCCGCACTGCTTCGAACGCCTGGTTTCCGCAGGTGCTCAGCGTGCTCTCCCTGCCGGATCGAGGTACAGAGGTCGATGAAGCGGTCGAAGAGCTTTGGCAACACCTGCAGATCGTTACTGATGCGTCGACTCTCGACGTCGTGAAGCGCTACCCCGGCGTCGCGGATCGCCTGGCTGCGTTCTCGGATGACGAAGTCTTGAACGCGATCGATACGCGGCGTTCGGGCGGCGGTGGGGCAGAGCGGCCGATCAAGTACGCAGAGCTCGATGCGCTGCTCGCGGTCCCCGAGGGCTTCGGCGACGACGTGCCCGTCGATCCCGACTTCCATGCTCGGCGCCTGCCGGAGTCCGTGTGGCGCCGGTCGGGGAGCAGCGACGGTATCGCGTCCGTCATCCAGGTGCACAGGCTGCGCGAGGTGCTGGCGCTTGCCGGGTTCACCCGGCTGGAACCTGTGATGCCGAACGTGGACGGCGAGTACGAAGCCGAGGTTGAGCGGGCCGACATCGCGCTGGAACCGACGTGGTTCCCGGCAGTGGAGAACCGCGGAGAGGGGATCGTGCTACAGCTTCGTGGAAGCGCCGTGATGGACTGGCTCGGCCGGGAGCCGGTGAAGGAGCGGCTGAGCCAGCTTGTCGACGGCCACCTCGCCTGGGCGCGTCAGCGGAACAGCGAACGGCACTTTCCGGGCGGACCCTATGTGCTGCTGCATACGCTGGCCCATCTCCTGATCCAGTCGCTGTCCATGCGCTGCGGGTACCCCGCCGCGTCGATACGGGAGCGCATCTACGCTGACTACGAGGGCAAGCGCTTCGCCTTGTTGCTGTACACCGCGAGCCCCGACGCCGAAGGCACGCTGGGCGGTCTGGTCCAGGAAGCGCGCCGCGTCGAAGACCATCTGCGGTACGCGCTGGATTCCGCGGCGCTGTGCTCCAACGATCCGGTCTGCGCCGAGCACGTACCGGGGCAGAGCATGGAGGAACGCTGGCTGCACGGGGCGGCGTGCCACGGCTGCGCGCTGATCGCGGAGACGTCCTGCGAGATGCGCAACGAGTACCTGGACCGTGCGCTGGTCGCCCCGGCGCTGCACGCCTCGGAAGCCGCGTTCTTCGGCGCTCCGTGATCGATGCACTTCTTGCGCTGCCCGCGCACGTGCGCAGTCGGTTGTCGCTCGCTTTGGAGTCCGGTCTGCTCGTCCCGCCGTACCCGGCGGTTGCCATCCGCTCGACGGTCGGCAGCGAGCATCAGGACGCGATCCTGCAGGTGCTCCGGGAATGGGAGCGCCTCGGCGTCTCGCCGGAGGCGGGAGTCATCTGGGTGAACAGCGTGGCGCGCGCGGCGGACCGCGCGCCCGCCCCGGACTTCGTCTGGACCGGCCCGGAAGTCGTCGGGCTGCACGCGCGTGACACGCGTCGGGTGTACGAGGAGCTGATCGGCTCAGCGCAACGTTCGATCTGGGTGTGCAGCTACGCGTTCTTCGATGGCCCGCGCGCCTTCGCGACACTGGCCGCACGCATGGACGCGAACCCAGGGCTCGAAGTGACGCTGCTGCTCAACATTGCACGTCGACGCGGCGACACGACGGCTGCCGACAGCTTGGTGCGCCGATTCGCGGACGAGTTCTGGGGTGAAGCATGGCCGGGGGAAGCGCGCCCGAGGGTGTTCTACGATCCGCGCTCTGTCGCAGAGGACGGCCCTGGCGGCGTCCTCCATGCCAAGGCCGTGGTGGCGGACGGGGAATCGGTGTTCATCACCTCCGCGAACCTGACCGAGGCTGCATTCGACCGCAACGTCGAGCTGGGACTCCTGGTGCGGGATCGCACCCTCGCCGAGACGACGGTGATCCACTTCCGCACATTGATCGACAAGGGCCTGCTGCGGCTGCTGCCGTCCGCGTAGCTGGGCGCCGGCTGAGCCCCGGTCGCGGGTCACGCCCCTTTCCCGACGGGGCGACGCTGACGGGCCTGGCGAGCTTGAGCATGGCAGGATGGTCCGGTAGCCTGCGGACCATGAGGTACCCAAGCGTCTATGCGTGGCACGATGAGCTGAGTGCCGTCGATTACCAGGAGGCGTTGGACGCGGCAAAGCAGGACGCCGATAGGGTAAATGCGGAGTTCATCGCCAGCCTGCCGGCAGACTCTATTGCATACGACGCCGAATGGACTACCCGGATCGGCAGCAAGGGTCGATTGATCTTCGTGTTCTCGGTCGTTCTCGACCTCGAAGAGGACCTTGAGTTTCATGACTATCCCCGCGAAGAGATGGCAAGATCCACCGCCAATCTGCGCAAGCGACTGGCTGACACCAAGGTCGCTCGCTGGAACGTCTTCGTGGTCACCGTGACGTGTCGCCCGCGACCCACATCAGATGATTGACCCCGACGCCCTGCTCGATCATGCGGAGCAGATCGGGAACACGTTACAGGGCCAGCCGACGGACGCGGCTCTCAGGCGTGGCATCAGCGCGGCCTACTATGCGGTCTTCCATGATCTGACCGGGCAGGCCGCGGATCATCTGGTCCGCTCATGTCCTCGCGAGATTCAGAATGAGATAAGGCGCTCATGGTCCCATGGCGAGATCTCACAGCTTGCGGAGTACGTCGTCGAGCGGGCCGTCACCCTGAGCCGGGCTCCCGACGCACCGCTCCCTGGGCGGCTCGAGAAGCTCGGCCCGCTGCTCGATGTTGTCGCGCAGGACGCTGCTCTGGTCGAGAGCCTGGAATTGTTCAACGACATGCAGGAGAATCGGTACTCGGCGGACTACGACCACGCTGAGAGCTTCGCCATACGCCATCTGGTCGAAGCGTGCACGAACGCTCGCCTCGCACGAACGCGGCTTCGCAACGCCTCGCACGCGGCCCGGGAGGCGCTGTTCACGCTCCTGACGGTGAGGCGCGCCGACTTCCGCCAGCGTTGACCGCGACCGGAAACTGACGTGGCGCCCCAGGGACGCGCTCGGTGTCGCTGTGGAGAAACTCCTCGGTGAGAATCTCGCCCGGATGGATAGGCGGGTAATTTCTCCGAGGCGGACGCCTGCGCTTCCTGCATAGCCGCTATCGTATCATTTGGCTACCAGACCCAGGCATGGTCGGGGAGGAAGCAGGCGAGTGGATCGTCGCGTCCGGCGCCGGCTGCGAATCGAGCCTCGCGCGCGGCGAACAGGCGGTGCCGGGGCTGTTGCGGGGCAGGGCCGGCACCGCTTTCCAGCGGGCGGCGCGAGCGGCCGTCCGCGTAGTCGATGGCCATGACGGTGTTGCCGCGCCATTTGGTCGGGATGCGGTGGCCGACGATGGGGTCGGCTTTGGGGCCGAAGTAGGCGCCGGTGCCTCCCGCGGCGGCCTGGGGGATGCGGACCACCTGATCGCAGTGGCGCTCGGACAGCGGGTAGTCCAGTGTGACCTGGGCGCCCGCCGGGACCCGGTCGAGGGCCACGTAGCCGTCGCGGATGGCGTGGGGCACCTCGGCTCCGTCCAGCGACACCGTCACGTTGGCAGTGAACGAGGGTAGGCGGATGCGCACGGGTCCGGTCCGCGCGGGGACCACTTCCAGGCGGCCGGCGAACGGCTCGTGGCAGGAGACCGCCGCCAGCGGCGTCTCCAGCGTGTAGTGGAGGTTGACCGAGATGCCGGACGCCCCGTCGTCCACGACGGCGTGGTCGGCGATCTTGCCCAGCGTCCAGATCGCATGGCCGCTGCAGCAGGTCATGAGCCGGATGCGCCAGCAGAGGTACTCGTAGGGGCTGGCCCAGAAGAAGCCGCCCAGCGAACGGTTGACGATGTCGCGGGTGTCGTCCCAGGGCTTGGGCTCGCCCGGCGCGTAGCCGCGGTGGAGCGCCGCAGGGTCGCGGAACTGGCACTCGACCGTGGTGTTGCGGAACCAGCGGTCGACGGTGTCCCAGTGGTCGCCGCGTCCCGCGGCCGTGAGCGCCAGGAGGGCGGTGGTCATCTCCATGAGGGTGCAGCAGGGCTCCTCCTCCGGGGTGGCGCCGCCCTCGGCGATCAGCGACAGCGCGGTCCGGCACAGGCCCTCCGCCCGCTCCAGCAGCCGGTCGTCCTGCACGTGCACGGCGTAGCGGGTGAGGCCGGAGATGGCCGCCGCGCACCCGCGCAGACTGCCGCTCAGCCGGTGCGAAGTGTCGGTGAAGCCGGTCTCCGGCAGCAGCAGGGAGTGGACGATCCCGTCGCAGAGCTCGAGCGCATCCGGGTCGCCGGAGAGCGCGGCGTACTTGGTCAGGCACTCCACCATCGACGCCGGCGACAGCACGGAGAAGGCGCCGTCGGTGTCGTGGGGCGCGTCGATGACGCGGTGGCCTCCCTCCCGGTGGCTGATGCGCATCAGGCCGGCCACGATGCCTCGCACATAGACGAGCACCCGCTCGTCCCGGCTCTCCTCGAACCACGCCAGCAGCGCGAACATCACCCGGCCCTGCTCCCAGAGGCACAGGCGGGTGCGCTCCGACCAGCCGCGCACGTAGTGCGGGTAGGCGAAGCCGTCCAGGTTGTGGAAGGCCGACAGCAGGAGCTGCCGCTGGCGCCGCTCGATCTCCGCTCCGCCCCGGTAGCCGGTGATGCGGCGCGCGGCGATGCGGCCGATGAGCGGGTAGGGCAGGACCTCGATCCAGTCCCAGCGGTGGTGGTTGAAGCAGGGCGTCGGCCAGCCGAGCGACGCCCCGACGTACGGTGCGTAGTGGTAGGCGGGGTCGCAGATCTCGTCGTAGTGGCGGAGCGCGGCGCCAGCGATCCGGACCAGGTTGGGCCAGCCGCAGGCCGGCATGGTCCGGCCGAAGCGGCCGGGCATCTCCACCTGCATGGCGTCCTCGCTACTCCGCGGCGGCGGCCTCGTTGGCCTTGCAGCGGCGCAGGTAGACCCGGCGCGGCGGCTCCTCGTAACCCTTCCAGGTATACGGGTCCACGCCCGCCACGGTCTCCACGGCCCTGTGATCGGCGTTGGCCGGCCGCTCGTTCTCCTTCGGGTGCCACGGCAGCAGCGACCACGCGTTCATGTAGTGGTTGACCAGCACGCGGCGGTAGGTGTTCCCGCGGTTGCGCCGCGAGCGGTGCAGCAGGTAGCCGTTGAAGAAGACCACCGTGCCCGCCTTCACCTCCACCGGCTGCTCGCCCGATTCGTCGAAGCCGTAGCTCCCCGGGCCGTTGTCGAACTCGTCCGGATTCCCGTGCTCGCGCTGCGGGTACAGGTAGCCCTTGCGGTGCGACCCGGCCAGCACCCACAGGCAGCCGTTCTCGACCGTCGCGTCGTCCACGGCGATCCAGGCCCCGAGCAGGGAGCGGTCGCGGGTCGGGATGTAGATCTCGTCCTGGTGCCACGCCTGGCCCTGGAAGCCGGGCGGCTTGACGAAGTACATGGACTGCATGCACTTGACGCTGCCGTCCCACCACGGCAGGTGGGCGCCGGTGATCTGAGCGAGGGCGCCGCAGATCCGTTCGTGCCGGACGAAGTCCCGGATCACCGGGCTGACGTGGTGCGGCTGGTGGATGCAGAGGACGGTGTCGAGCACCTCCGCGTCGCCGGCGCCCGGCGGCAGCGGGTCGAGCCCCTCGGGCCCATACTCGCCGCGCGCGACCCGGACTACGTCGCGCTTCAGCTCCTCGAGCTCGTCGCCGGTGACCAGGTCCTCGACGGCCAGGAACCCGTCGCGCAGGTAGCCTTGCACCTGTGTGTCGCTCACGATCCGCGGCACGGCAATGGGCGCTCCCGTCTGCTCTTCGAGCGGCGTCTGCACGGATGCCATGCCGCGAGTCTACGTCATGTCGGCGGCCGGGTGTCCTCCGTCACGCCGCACCACGACACCACGAAGTGGGCGAGGGTGCGGGCCGCCGCCACGAGCTGGTCGACCGGCAGCCGTTCGAACGGCGTGTGGCAGCAGGCGATGTCGCCGGCGGCGAAGTAGACCCCGGGGATGCCCACGGCGTGCAGGAGCGGCTTCTCCGACCAGTACGGAGCGCCCTCGATGCGGGCGTCCGTGCCCGTGGTCGCCGTGATCGACCGGGCGAGCGCCGCCACCCCGGGATGGTCGGGCGGCACCTCGTCGGGTGTGCCGCCGACCGGGTGGTCGCGCGGTGCGGTGAAGCGCACCTCCTGTGTCACGGCGAACTCACGGGCGGTGCGGGCGGCGATGCCGCGCAGGGCGTCGGCCGCCTGGTCCAGGTCGTCGCCGGGCAGCAGCTTGCGGATCAGCGACAGCTCGAACCGCTCCGGCACCGCGATGCTCTCGCCTGCGCGGACGTGGGTCACCAGCAGGAAGCGGCCGCCGAGCAGGTGGTGCGTATCGCCCGAGCGCAGCTCCCGGTCGTGCTCCCAGAGCGCGGCGAGCAGGGCGTGTCCGGCGCGCAGGGCGTCGGCACCCAGCTCCGGCGTGCCGAAGTAGGCGGAGCGGCCGGTGAGGGTGATCTCCGCGATCAGGAACCCCATCTGCGCCGTGTACACCGCGGCGTTGGTGGGCTCGGCGTAGATGGCGAAGTCCGGCGTCTCGCCTGCGCCCGCGAACAGGTGGCGAACGGCCGCGCGCATGCCGGCGGACAGGCCGCAGCCCGGCTGGCCGGACTCCTCGTCGCACACGAACAGGCCGTGCACGCGGCCGCGCAGCCGGAAGCCGGCGCGGCGGACCGCGCGCAGTACCTCGATGATGGTGCAGATCCCGCCCTTCAGGTCGGCGGCGCCGCGTCCCCAGATCTCTCCGTCGACGAGCCGGGCGGCGAACGGATCGGCGCGCTCGGTGCCCTGCCAGTGCGTGGCCCAGTCGTCGCCGTGCACGGTGTCGAGGTGGCCGGCCAGCACCAGCGAGCGGCCGTCGCCGGCTCCGGCCGCGGCGTAGGCGTTGGGCCGTCCCGGCTCGGCGTCGCGGAGCTCGACCTCGTCCCAGCCGCCGCGATCGAGCTCGTCTCGGACCCAGTGGGCGAACCGTTCCTCGTGCGGTGTGACGCTGGGCACCCCGACCGCCGCGACGACCAAGTCGATCAGGCCGCGCGCGTCGATCGCGTCGGCGACGATCGCCGCCGGGCCGGCGTCAGCCATGCCACACGGCGGCGCTGAGCGAGCTGGGTGCGATGGCCGGCCGCTCGTTTGTCATGGGCGTCATCCGTGTCGACCGTTGCGCGTGACCCCTTGCACCGTCAAGGTCGGCTATTGACCGACCCCCGCACCGGCGCCAACACCTTCCGCGCGAACGGCGGGACGATTCACGGCTGGGCCTTGCGGCCCGTGGCCGGACTCACCGCCGGCATCCGCGACCCGTCGCCCGCGGGCAAATTCCCCAGTTGCCCTTGAGACCCGCGAAAGGCCCGCCACACTTGGTGGGTCATGAAACAACGCTCCGTCTTACTGCTCGCCGCCGTCGTGCTGTCGGCCGTTCTGCTGTCGTCGTGCAGCGGCACCGTTCGAGCGGGCGGCACCGGCACCGTCACGCTCTACCCGACCGCCGCGCCGCTCACCGGCTCGGTTCCGGTCGGCCGCTGGGTCTGCTATGCGTCGTTCGAC
The DNA here is from genome assembly GCA_963662775.1 of Spirochaetia bacterium. Lineage (GTDB taxonomy): Bacteria > Spirochaetota > Spirochaetia > SZUA-6 > Bin103 > CATQHW01. Next base: position 5,684,749 of record OY759747.1, on the reverse strand, counting down.
TACGACGACATCAAGCGGACGAACCGCGCGATGGTGCCGGGACTCTGCTACGTGCACGGCAGCGCCGACCGGCGCGTCGAGTACAACGCCGACGGCACCGGGTGGCTACTCGGAGCGTGGCAGCGCGGCGACGGCCGAATACCCGATGACGGCGCGTTTCTGATTGCCGGTTCGTCGCTCGTGTATGCGCGCAAGGCGGAACTCCGGTGGGCGCTCCGTGACGACTCCTTGATCGTACAGCGGCGCACCGAGTTGACGGGCCGCGTCGAGTCGGTGACCGACGATGTGTTCGTCTACTCCCGTGGCGCCCCACGGCGGCCGGTCGTGATGATCAGAGTTGGTACGGCTGCGCATCACGGCATCGTCGACCTCATCAACTGCGTGACCCGCAACAACGCGCGCCAACTGTTCGAACTTGAGGAGTGCGCGGCGCCGCCGTTCACCCTGCCGTAATAGCCCGCACCGGCCCGCCCCCGGCGTCCGGGGGCGGCGCCGCTTCGTGCGCGGCTCGACTATAGCGGCGACGATCGCCGCCGGGCCGGCGTCAGCCATTCACAGCGTCTCCGTGACCTTGCGCAGGTGCTCGGGCCGGTCGGGATCCTCGCCCAGCTCCGCCGAGAGCGCCTCGACGAAGCGGTAGAAGCTGGTGATCTGACAGATCGGATCGAGCAGGGGATGCGCCGCCGGCGCCACCGGCAGGGCGTTCGCTCCGCGCTCCCCGGCATCCGCGACGAACACGGGCGCGCCGATGCCGCGCATGGCCGCGCAGGCCTGCTGCAGGCTCGCGCGGCTGGCGTCCCTGGCATGGAACATCAGGGCGACGAACCGGTCGCGGGGGCGGCTGCGGGCGATGGCGATCGGTCCGTGTTGGACCTCCGCGGCGCTGTAGGCCTCCGCGTGCAGGCGGCAGGTCTCCTTGAGCTTCAGCGCAGCCTCGCGCGCGATGGCGTAGCCGGGGCCGCGGCCGATCACGTACAGGGAGTTCGCGCCCGCCACGGCCGGCAGGGCGTGCTCCCAGCGGCACGCCAGCGACGCGGCGAGCGATTCCGGCAGCGCTTCCAGCCCGCGCGCCAGCGCATCGTCGCCCGTCCAGCCGGCGACGATGCCGGCGATCGCGACCAGGGAGGCGACCAGCGACTTGGTCGCCGCCACGGCCGTCTCCGGTCCGGCCATGACCGGCACGATCTCGTCTGCCGAAGACCCGACCGGCGAGTCCGGGGTGTTGAGGAGCGCCAGCGTCGCGGCGCCGCCCGCGCGCGCGTGGTCCTGCAGGGAGACCAGGTCGGGGCTGCCCCCGGACTGCGAGATGGTCACGCACACCGCCCGGTCGAGCGACAGCCGCGCATCGTAGACCGATGCCACGGACGGGCCGATCGCCGCGACCGGGATGCCGACGCGGGTCTCCACCAGGTACTTCAGGTAGACCGCCGCGTTGTCGGAGCTGCCGCGCGCGCAGGTCACGATGACCGCCGGAGCGCGCCGGCGCAGGTGGGCGCCGACCTCACGGTACTCCGCGAGTCTCAGCGCCGCCTGCCGGGAGGCGACCGCCGGAATTTCGGCGATCTCGCGGGCCATGGCGGTACCGCTGCCGGTCATGCTCACTCTTCGAGTGAGATTCGCTCCGCTCATGCCACCCCCGTCACCATGGAGACGACCTGGTTGCGGTCGGTGTCGGCGATGGCGCGCACGCCCACGCGGGCGCCGCGCCGCAGCACGCACACCTCGTCGGCGAGCCGGAACACCTGGTCGAGGTTGTGGCTGACCATCAGGATGGCCAGCTCGCGGGCGCGCAGGGCGTCGATCTGCCGCTCCACCTTGGCCGTCTCCGCCACGCCCAGCGCGGCGGTGGGCTCGTCGAGCAGGATGATCTTCCGCGCCCAGTGGGTGGCGCGGGCGATGGCGATGCCCTGCCGCTGGCCGCCGGACAGCACGCGGACCGCCGACCGGACCGACGGCACGTGCACGTCGAGCTCGTCGAGCAGGCGCTGCGTTTCGCGGATCATCCGCACCCGGTGCAGCCGCCGGACCGGTCCCGTGGTCTCCTCGCGGCCCAGGAACACGTTCATGTAAACCGACTGCCGGCTGGCCAGCGCCAGGTCCTGGTGCACGACCTCCACGCCGTGCGCGCGCGCGCCGCGCGCGTCCCGGAAGGAGGCCGGTTCGCCGCCCAGCAGCATCGTGCCGGAGTCCGGCGCATGCACCCCGCAGATGACCTTGACCGCCGTCGACTTGCCGGCGCCGTTGTCGCCCACCAACGCCACGATCCGGCCGGGGTGGAGGTCGAGCGAGAAGTCATCGAGCGCCACCACGCCGCCGAACGTCTTGCGGATGTTCCGCAGGCTGAGGACCGGGGCGGTCGCCGCGACGGTGGCGGTGCTCATGCCGGCCACCGCTCCGCCCGGCCGAATCCGTTCTCGATCGTCTCCACCACGAGGTCGCCGCTCCGCACCCCGGTGACGCCGGCGACGTAGGCGCGGGTCACGAATGCCTGCGCGCGGAAGCCGAACACGACCGAGTCGCCGGGCGCAGGACGCACGCGCCCGCCGGCGTCGATCATGGCGTAATAGTCGATGGACGCCGGCGCCGGCATCTCCACATCGGCGAGCGCCGCGTCGGCGACCGTCGGCTCGGCCGCGACGACCGCCCGCACCTGGTAATCCGGGAACACCGGATCGATGTAGAGGCCGCCGCCGAACGCGTAGGCGCGCCCGCCGTGCAGGTGCGACACCTCGGTCACGTACAGCATCGCCGGCACCTCGGGAAGGTCGCGGATCGCGTGCAGGGGCGTGGTGCCCTGCAGCCCGTTGCCCGGCTCGCACTGCGTCGCCCCGGCGCCGGCCAGCGCCTGCAGCACGACCGACGAGGTTGTGCCGGGCGCGTTGACCGCGATGCCGGCGTGGCCGGCGTGCTCCAGCGCTTCCCGCGCGCGGCTCAGGGTCGCCAGATTGGGAGTTGGGGAGACGGCGCCCGTCTCGTGGTCGTACAGCAGCGCCGGAAAGGTGGTGATCCCGGCGAAGCGGGCGCCGTCCAGGGAATCCAGATCGGCCGCCACCGCGGCGACGTCTTCAGCGTCGAAGCCGCCCTCGTGACCGCGGTAGAAGGTGTCTCCCGGGGCGTGGATGCGGGCGAGCAGCTTCTGGGTGCGGCCGGCCCGCTTCGCGGCGGCAGCCGCCTCGCTCGCCTTGGTGCCGCTGAACACCGTCCAGAAGTCGGGAGCGACGTCGCGGGCGGCGGCGTCCGTCTCGAAGCGCGGCACCTGCACCAGGTGGCCGAGGTGGCCGACGCGCATGCCGGCGGCCCGGATGGGACGCGCGCACGCCATGTCGACGGCCACCGCCCGGTCGATGCCGCCGCGCTGCAGTGCCCGGCAGAAGCCGCTGTTCCGTCCGACCTGCTTGGTCATCGCGAACACGGTGAGGCCGAGCGCATCCGCGCGCTCGGTGAACGCGCGCGCGTTGTCCTCCACCGCGTCCAGATCGAGGACGTAGCAGTTGGCGGGGATGCGGCCGGCCTGGTGCAGCGCGATGGCCGCCTCCACCAGGGCCGGGTTGCGCCGCCGGAGGACGTTCAGGAACATCGCGACCTCCCCACGATCACCGGTTGGTCTCCCTCAGGGACACCGCGACTGCTCCCAGGATGATCAGCCCGCGCACGATCATCTGCTCCGAGACCGAGAGCCCCATCAGGATGAGGCCGTTGTTGAGCATGCCCATGAGCAGCGACCCGACCAGCGCTCCGACGACCGATCCCTTGCCGCCTGAGAGCAGCGTGCCGCCGACGATGACGGCGGCCAGCACGGTCATCAGGTCGCTCTCGCCCAGCGTGTACTTCGCGGCCTGCAGCCGGCCCGCGTAGAGCAGCCCGGCGAGCCCGGCGCAGCCGCCGCTGATCGCCAGCACGGTCAGGCGGACGCGCGGCACGTTGATGCCGGCCGCCTCGGCCGCGTGCGGGTTGTCGCCGGTCGCCAGCACGTGCGCGCCAAGACGGGTCTCCCGGTAGACGAAGTGGCCGACCGCGACCACCGCCGCCGTCCACAGCACCAGCGACGGGATGCCGGCCAGCGATCCGGATCCGAAGAACCCCGTGAACGCGTCGTTGGTCACGGGAATGGAGCGCAGGTTGGTCATCGCCCGCGCCACTCCGGCGAACAGCCCGAGGGTGGCCAGCGTCACCAGGAAGGAAGGCAGACGCACGTAGGCGACCAGCGCGCCGTTCAGCAGTCCGATCACGATGCCGGCGCCCAGGCCGGCGATGATCCCGAGCGCCATGGGCTGCTCGCCCATGACGACCGCCGCGGCCAGGGCCGCCACGGCGACGATCGAGCCGAACGACAGATCGATCTCGCCCGCGGACAGCACGAACACCACGCCGACCGCCAGCACCGTCGCGGGCGCGGTCTGCAGGACGATGTTGGACAGATTGCGGACGCTGGCGAAGCCGTACTGGCCCAGGGTCACCGTGAAGAAGACGAAGATCGCCAGGAAGCCGAGGTAGACGACGTAGTTGCGCGGATCGTAGTTGCGCAGACCGAAGGCGATCGCGCGTCGCAACCGGCCGGCCATGGTGCTCTCCGTCCTCCCGCTCAACCTCGACCTCCCGCCCAGCCCCCATCGTCCGCGGGCGGCTGCCCCGGCTGGGCACGCGGTCCGTGTCCGGCCGGAGCATGTCGAGGCCGCCCTATGTTAGCTTGCCTCCAGGACGCTCTTCGGCGCGTCCCGGTTCAGGGACGTCTGCCAGCCCTCGGCGACGTTGTCCGCGGTGACCGTGATCGCGGGCGCGACCACGAACGGAGGCGTCTCCTCGCCGAGCAGCGCCCGTGCGCCGGCGGCTGCCATCGCGCGGCCCAGCTCGTAGGCCTCGTCGGCGACGATGGCCACCACGTTGCCGCCCTGCACCATGTCGAGCGCGATCGGCTCGCTCAGGTCGAGAGTGACGATCCGCGTGGTCTCGTTGCCGCTCGCGCGCAGCGATGCCAGCACCCCCTCGGCCGGGCCGGCCCAGGTCACGTAGACGCCGCCCAGGTCGGGATGGCGCAGCAGCATGGCGTTGGCGATCTCCTCGGCGCGGGCCGGATCGCTGATGCCCTGCTCGGCGACGATGCTGATGTCCGGATAGTCGTTCTCGATGGTGGTCTTGAAGGCGTTGTCGCGCTGGTTGGTGACGTAATAGGCGGCGTCATGGAAGATCCAGCCGACCGTGCCGGCGCCGCCCATGGCCTCGGCCAGAGCGTCCGCGGCCTGCTTTCCCATCTGGAACAGGTCGTCGGTCACGATCGCGGCGTAGTCGACGCCGTGCACGTAGCCGTTCGGCAGGTTGGACAGGAACACCAGCTTCACGCCGTCGGCGACCGCTGCCCGGAACGCCTCCGCGGAGGTCACCGGGTCGAGCGGCAGCGACAGGATGATGCTGGGCTGCTTGACCAGCGCGGTCTCGATGTCGCTGCGCTGCTTGGCGGCGTCGAACGCGGCGTTGGTGGTGGCGATCACCTCGATTCCCAGCCGGGCGAACTCGTCGGTGGCTCCGGCGGTGACCGCGTTGGTGAAGTCCGACTGGTCGTGCCACAGCAGCGCGGCGGTGTGGCCGCCTCCCTTGAGGGTCGCGGCGCCGTCGTCGGAGACGGTCACGGTCTGCGACGGGGTCGCCGATTCCCCTTGCGGGCCGATGGTCTCCGCGACGGCCGGTATCGCGGCTGCCAGGGCCGCGGCGGCGACGGCGAGCACGGCAAGCCGTCGGATCAGGATCTGATGCGTGGACATGTCATGGTCCTCCTTGGGTCGAGTCTTCGGATGTGTCGGGCCGGCGGCGGCCCGGTGGTCGACGCAGGTTCAGGTGCACACGGGTCGTCCTCCTTCGTTCGGGCTGACGCGTGCGGCGGACAGCGCGAAGCCGCGGGCTCATCGTCATCGGCGCGCCTCGCTGCCGGCGCGGTCGCGGTCGCCGGCTTCGGCGCCGTCGGCGAAGGCGATGATGTGCGCGGGCGGCAGCGCGATGTCCGCTTCGGGCACGTCCGGCCCGAACAGGGTGTCGTGCAGGTGACCGAGGGCGACGGCGGCGGCGCCGGCGATGCTCGCCCGCGCGCCGAGCGCGCTCGGCTCGATGCGGACGGGAGTCGGCACGGCGCCGGCGAGCAGCGCGCGCACGCGTCCGACCAGCTCCGGGCGCGCCCCGATCGAGCCGCCCAGGATCACCGTGCCGGGATCGGTCAGCGCGCACAGGGCGACGATCGCCCGCGCCAGGTATTCGGCGGTCTCGTCGAGCACGCTGGCGGCGTCCGCTTCGCCGCGCTCGGCGCGGTCGAAGATCTCAGGCACGGTCGCCTGCCGGCCCGAACGCTCCTGGTAGCGGGTACGGATTCCCTCGGTGGCGACGATCCGTTCGAGCGCGCCCTCCGCATGCGCGGGCTGGCTCAGCGCATCGGCGCCGAAGGGCAGGAAGCCCAGCTCGCCGGCCGCGCCCGCGGCGCCGCGCACAAGCTGGCCGCCCAGGACGAGCCCGGCGCCGATGCCGGTCCCCAGGGCGATGAACGCCAGGTTGTCGGCGCCGCCGCCGGCGCCGAGCCAGTTCTCGCCCTGCACGGCGAGGTTGACGTCGTTCTCGACGTGGACCTCCATGTCCAGGGCGTCCTCCAGCTCGGAGGTGAAGTCGAACGCGTCGAGGCCGGCGATGTTCGGCGCCATCAGGATGCGCCCGGAGTCCCGTTCCGGCACACCGGGTACGCCGACGACGGCGACGCGCACGCGCTCGAAGGGAATGTCCCGGCGCCGTGCCGCGGCGCGGCACATGCGCGCGATCTGGTGCGGCACGTGCCGGCCGCCCCGCGGCGCGGTCGGCTCCACCTCCTCGGCGACGATCCGGCACGAGAGGTCGGCGATCGCCGTGCGCGCCTTGGTGCCGCCCAGGTCGACGGCCGCGAACAGCGCCGCGTCGGGCACCACCTCGTAGGTGGTGGCCATCCGGCCCACGTGGCCGCTGGTGCGGCCGCTCTCCTGGATCCAGCCGTCCGTCTCCAGGATGCGGGCGATCTCCGAGGTGGTCTGCTTGGAGAGGCCGGTCTGCCTGGCGATGCTCGCCCGCGAGATCGGGCCGCCGTGGATGACCGCCTCCATGATCATGCGCAGCGAGATGCGGCGGGAGATGCGCGCGGCGCGGCTCATGCGGCCTTTCTCATAGTTCGTTCCATGAACGAACTAATTGTTGGATACGCGAAGAGGCTTGTCAAGCTCGCACGCCGATGATGTGGATCGAGTGGGGCCGGCTGCTCAGGCGGGCTCGGGCGGTGGCTCGGTGAACGGACCGTCCCGTCGCAGGCGGTCGAGGGTGGCACGGTACGCGGCGCTGCCGTCGACAACCCAGCGCTCGAGCCTGATCCCGGGCTGCGCGCCTTCCTCGAATCCGGTCAGGCGTTCCAGGTCCGGGTCACCGAGCGTGTAGAGCGTCGCGCCGCCGGGCAAGCGGGTCACGCCGACGAACTCGGGGCGCGGAAGCGGGTCGCGGTCCGCCGCGCGCCGCAGCGCCTCCTCGTCCACGTCCACGCCGAGCCCGGGCGTCTCCGGGACCCGTGAGCTGCCCTCGACGACCGGGATGCGCGTGGTGGTGATGTCTGCCGCGTACTGGTCGTCGGCGGTGACGGTGTGGGCGGTGGCCGTCGGCAGGACCGCCGCCTGGTGCAGCGTCAGGGCTTTCATGAGCGTGTTGCCGGTCTGCTGGACGATCACCTGCTTGTTGGCGGCCGCGTACGCGTACCCCTGACGCATCGCGCGCCCGATGCCGCGCGCGCCGATCATGTACAGGTCGGCCGCCTCCAGCACGCCGCGTTGCGCCGCTGCGAGGGGCGGGATGTGCATCACCAGCGGAATGCGGGTCCTGCTGCGCAGGCTGCGCCAGCCGTCCAGGTCGTCCCAGGGCAGCGGATCTTCGATGAAGCCGACGATGGGATGGTGCCGCAGCTCCTCCACGATCGGCAGCACGACGCCCGGTGTGCGCGTGTGGTTGAAGTCCCAGTGGAGGCGGAATCCGGGAGGGGCGACCTCCTCGGCCGCTCTGGTCTGCTCGATCACGTCATAGAACGGGCTGCTGTGCATCTTGAAGACGCGATAGCCCTCGGCGGCGGCGCGCCGGACCTCCTCTCGGAAGACGTCCGGCGGGCAGGGCCGGGTCCAGGCCGCGGCCGGCACCGCGTCGCGCACCTTCTGGCCCATCAGCTTGTAGACCGGCACCCCGAGGTGCTTGCCCATCACGTCGTAGAGGGCCATGGCCAGCGACATGCGGAGGTCGCTGTTGACGAAGTCGAAGGGGCTGCGCCCGACGACGCCGGCGATCGTCTCCTCCGGGATCGGGCTCGCGTCGTCCTCCTCGTCGCCGTAGCCGATGAGCCCCGTGTCGGTGCGCACGCGGACAACGATGTGGCGGTCGATGTCGTGCATGCGGATCTGCGCCTGCGGGTCGTCGTACCGCGATGCGAACGGCAGCGCGATGGGGATCACGTCGACGCCGATGACTTTCATGGAACCGGGTGTACTCTACCGCAATGCAGCTCATCGGCATCGAGCCGACACCCAATCCGAACAGCATGAAGCTGGTGCTCGACGAAACGCTCGCGCCCGGCGAGAAGGCCACGTACCGCGCAGGGGACGAGGTTTCGGCCCCGCTGATTCGAGACCTCCTGTCGATCGCCGGTGTCGCCGGTCTGTTCCACACCTCGGACTTCATGGCCGTGCAGCGGACGCCGGGCACGGACTGGCAGGAGATTCTGACTCAGGTACGGACCGTGTTCGACGGTGCAGCCGGCGTGAGTGCCGAGGTCGCCGTGCCGGGCGTGGAGGGCGCCGCACGGGAGCTGCTGGTGTCGATGCAGGTGTTTCGCGACATCCCGATGCAGGTGAGGGTGGCCGGCGGCGCTGAGGAGATCCGCCGTGGACTCGGGCGGCGCTTCGACGCGGCCGTGAAGCGGGCCATGCCGGCCGCCAGGAACCCGTTGATGGAGCGGCGTTGGGTCGATCTCGGCACGCGCTACGGGGACTCCGAGGAGGTCGCCGACAGCGTCACGGCGGAGGTGCGCGCGCTGTACGACTCGGATCGGCTCGCATGGCTGACCGATCGAGCGCTCTCTTCCGATCAGGACGAGCCTGAGGCCAAGCCCGACCGCCAGAGACTGATCGGAGACCTGGAGGATCCCGATTGGCGCGCACGCTATCGGGCGCTCCGCAGGCTGGGGTCCGACGCCGGGTTGTTGCCGAAGATCATCGCGCTCGCCGTCGACGCCCACCTGTCGGTGCGCAGGCAGGCGATCGTGCTGTTGGGGCTGTCCAGGGACGAGAGGGCTGAGGCCCCGCTCCGCGACGCGCTGCGTGACCCGATCGCGGCGGTCCGCCGAACCGCCGGGGATGCGCTCAACGATCTGGGCAATCCCGAGGTCGCCGGCGCGATCGCCGAGACGTTGGCCGACAACAGCGCACTGGTTCGCTGGCGTGCCGCCCGGTTCCTCTTCGAGCTGGGCGACGATCGCGCGCTGCCGAGCCTGCGGGCCGCCAGGGACGACCAGGTGTTCGAGGTGCGCATGCAGATCGAGCAGGCGATCGAGCGCATCGAGAGCGGGGCGAGGCCGGAGGGGCCGGTTTGGCAGCGCATGACCCGCAGCGACCGCGAGCCGTGAACGTCTCCTTCGCCGCGCCGACGCTGCAGGCGGCGTGGTCCCCGCGCCACGGCCACACGGTCGTGCGGTTTCGGGACCGCTTCCGGCTCTACGGAGGATGCGAGGAGCAGAGCGAGGACCCGGCGGCTATCCTGGGCGACATCTGGTCATCCGCCGACGGGGTGGAGTGGGGGCGAGAGGCGGCCACAGCCGCGTGGCCCGAGCGCTACCTGCAGCAGATGGTCGTGTACGGCGGCCGCATCTGGATGTTCGGCGGCATGCACCGCTACCGGCCGGAGCGCGTGAACCTCAACGACGTGTGGAGCTCCGCCGACGGCGTGAGCTGGGAGCTGGTGACGAAGGCGGCGCCGTGGCCGCCGCGTCACGTGTTCGCCGCCGCCGTCCACGACGGGCGCATGTGGGTGGGCTGCGGCGCACCGGACGGCGAGGTGTACTACGACGACCTGTGGTGGTCCACCGACGGCGCCGACTGGCACCGCTGTCCGGCGGACGGGCAGCGCTTCTCGGTCCGCAAGAGCCCGGCGCTGGTGAGCTTCCGCGGCGCGCTGTGGATCATCGGCGGCATGGAGCTCCTGCGGCCGGGGGTGTGCGCGGCGGTCAACGACGTGTGGCGCTCCGCGGACGGCTCTGCGTGGACGCGGGTGACCGCCGCGGCGGCGTGGTCGCCGCGGGACTTTCCCACGGTGATCCCGTTCCGGGATCGGCTGTGGCTGATCGACGGCCGCGAGGAGCGCTCGGACCGCCACGTGCCGGAGCTGTGGTGGTCGAGCGACGGGGCGGACTGGCACCGCCACCCGGCAATGCTGCCGTGGCCGGGCCGCCACTCCGCCTCCCCGCTGCTGGCCGGCGAAACGGTGTGGTGGTTCGGCGGCTGCGAGAGCGGCCCGCGCGAGGCACACTTCAACGACGTGCGCGCGATGCGCTTTCAGGAGTGAAACGATGACCGGGACGCTTGACTACTTTCGGGGCGAGCCGCTGGAGGTGGGGACCACCCCGCAGTTCCTGTTCGACGAGCACGCGGTGGAGGACGTCTGGAGCCTGAAGCGGGTCTCGCAGATCGCCGCCAAGTTCCCGGGCGACCCGGTGATGGTGCCGGACCAGATCGGCGAGTCCTATTGCTACGAGTCGCATGTGGTGCGCGAAGCGGGCCGCTTCCGCATGTGGTACCAGGACTCCGACAGCCAGGCCCACCACCGCGGCGCTCCCGAGCCGGGATCCGCCGAGGGCCACGGCGACTTCTGCCGCTACGCGGAGAGCTCCGACGGGGTGCACTGGGTCAAGCCGAAGCTCGGCCTGCTGCGCCATCGCGGCACCGACCGCAACAACATCGTGCTGGCGGGAGCACGCGAGTGCGACCGCTCCGCCGTGGTGCTCAACCCCGATCCGGACGACCGCGAGCGGCGCTACATCATGGGATACCTGGACCAGCCGCGCGGCACCAGCGGCGTCTGCCTCGCCTACTCGCCCGACGGCATCCACTGGCATGAGGAACCCACCAATCCGGTCATCCAGGGGCACTATGACTGCGTTAACACGCCGGTCTGGGACCCGGTGTCAGGCCATTGGCTGTGCTACACGCGGCCGACCGTGCACGCGTTCGGCTACGTGCGGCCGGAGCGTGGCTGGACGGACGTGGACTGGGAGCGAGGCGAGGGCCGGCATCACCGGCGGCACGTGAGCGTGGCGGTGAGCCGCGACCTGCTGAGCTGGGGGAAGGTGCGGACGGTGTTCTATCCGGACGAGCTTGACGCCGACTGGCCGGACATCGACCACTTCCGGCCCTTCTTCCACAACGGGCTGTTCCTGGCCAACGCCTCCTACGTCGATCAGTCGGGAGGCCGCCGCGGGCAGCTCCGCTTCATGTGGAGCCGCGACGGCTTTCACTGGCAGCAGGCGCCGGACCGCGCCTGGTTCATCCCGCGCGGCCCCGAGGGCCACTTCGACGACGGCTGGATCCTCGGAGCATCCGCGCCGGTCACGGTCGGCCACCAGATGTGGTTCTACTACGGCGGCCAGCCGCTGCAGATGCAGATCGCCGTGGACCGCGGCAGCGCCGTGGGGCTGGCGAAGTTGCCGCGGGACCGCTTCGTGTCGCTCAAGGCGGAGGGCGAGCCCGGCTTCCTGCTGACCCGCGAGGTGCGGATCGCCGGCAACGAGTTGCGGCTGAACTGCGCCACCGGCCAGCGCTTCCCCAGCCCGACCGGCATGGCCGTGCTGGGCGACATCCGCGTCGAGCTGGTGGAGTCGCTGCCGGCGCGGGAGGCGGTGGTGGGCGGCCGGCCGGTGCCGGGCTACACCATGGACGACTGCGACGCGATCCGCACCAACCGCATCGACCGCCGCGTGACCTGGAACGGGAAGTGGGACCTGGGCGAGCTGCGCGGCCGGCCGCTGCACCTGCGCTTCCGGCTGACCGAGTCGGAACTGTTCACGTTCGCGTTCGGTGAGGCAGCGGAATGAGCGGGCGCCGGGGCTCCCTCGCCTGACAGACGAAACGGGCACCCCCCTCGAAGAGGGAGATGCCCGCACAGCGCGGCGAGATTCTTCGGACTAATACGGTACGAAGTCCGCGTTGCTGATGTCGCGGATTGCGCGGACCTGCTCAAGGCCGGCGCGTTCCAGGGCGGCCAGGTAGTCGCTCCAGTCGCCGTCGTCGTTCGGGTCCAGGGTCCCGAACAGGAACTTCGACCCGTACTCGTCGCGCACGTCGGTGACCACTACTTCCAGGTCGGCCAGCATGTCGGATTCGTCCTCGCTGAGCTTCCAGATGATGTGGCTCGAGTTGCGCAGGAACGGGTGCACGGACAGCGCCCTCTGCGTCGGCATCGTGTCTCCCTGCCCGGTGGCGGCCAGGGCGTAATCGCCCGGATAGTACAGTCCCTTCACGAACCCCAGCTCGTACATGGTCTGCCCCTGCGGGTTGGCAGTCGTGGCCATGTGGTCCAGAAGCATCGGCACGCGGTTGCCGGACTCGTCGGTGCCCCACTCGAAGGTCTCGCCCGCGACGCCGTAGTACATGAAGATGCCGCCGTCCGGCGAGGACAGGAAGTTGGTGTACTCAAGCCAGCGCTCCACCTGCTTGTCGGTGGCGCTCGCCGCGATCGAGCCGCCTTCGCTCCACGGGCTCGACCGCGCGACGATCGGATCGAGGCCGGGAGCGGTGACCACGCCGTCATGCACGATCGTGAACTGGGCGGTGGGATCGTCCGGGTCCACGACGCTGTTCACGTGGCCGATACGGCCGACGTTGAAGTACATGATGTGATGCCGGCTCTCGGCCAGCAGCTCCGACCACTTGGTGAAGTCCTTCTGGTCGACCTCCGGGAAGACCAGGTCCTCCGCGTACAGCTTGTGGAGGTACTTCATCATCTCCCGGTACTTGTCGGTCTGCGGACCGTAGGTCACCGCGTTCGTGTCCGGATCGATGTACCAGTCGTCCCAGGTGCGCCACGCCAGCCGGTAGCCGCCGGTCAGCGAGCGATATCCGCGGGTCTTGGCCCATCCCTGGATCGGCCACGAGTCCGGAAACTCCGCCTTGATGCGCTTCGCCGCCTCGTACAGCTCGTCCGTGTTGGACGGAAAGGAGATGCCCAGCGCGTCGAACACCTGGTCGCGGTACCCCCAGCCGTTGGCCAGGTAGATGGAGTTGGCATTCGGGTAGGAGTAGATGTTGCCGTCCGGCGCCGGCGCCGCCTTCATCACGTACTCCCAGCCGGCGTCGTCGAAACGCGCGCGGATGTTCGGCATCTCGTCCAGCAGGTCCTGCATCGGCAACAGGTAGCCCTGCAAGCCCCACTGGTCGGTCGTCGCCTTCGGCCACGGAAACAGGATGTCAGGCTCATCCCCCGCCGCCAGGCGCAGCTCCATGATCGAGATGTACTCGCCCGACGGGACCATCTCGAAGGTGATGTCCAGGTCGAAGCGCTCGAGCATCTGCTGCACCCACAGGTTGTCCGGCGGCGGGATGAGGTCGCGCGAATAGCGGTACATGTAGTCGAGCTCGACGATGTCGCGCCCGGCTCCCGCAGCGGCCGGCTGCTCGCTGGTGGCGCTGGCCCACGCCAGCGTTCCGGTGAGGACGAGCAGCATCGATAGGATTACGAATAGTCGTTTCATCGTTTGTTCTCCTTGCTGGTTGAACGTTCTGATTTGTCGTGAAGAGCGATTCGGGTTTCTACATGCGGTACCCTCCCACGGACACGGAGCGGCTCACGCCTTCAGCGATCCGATCATGACGCCCTTGGCGAAGTACTTCTGAATGAACGGATAGACGATCAGCATCGGCAGCATCGCCGCGATCAGCGTGGCGTGCTTGAGCTTCTCGTAGTTGATGAAGCTGTCGCGGGAGGCCACCAGCCGCATGGCCTGCATGTCGGACTCGTTGATGTCCAGCTCCTCGGAGATCATGCCCTGCTCCAGGACGATGTTGCGCAGCACGACCTGCAGCGGCTTGAGGTCGTGATCCTTCAGGAAGATCACGGCGTAGAACCACGAGTTCCAGTGCGACACCAGGTAGAACAGCCCGATCGTGGCGAGCGCGGCCTTGGAGACCGGCATGACGATGGAGACCAGGATCCTGATGTCGTTGGCGCCGTCCAGGAAGGCGGACTCCTCCATCTCCTGGGGGACGGCCTGGAAGAAGGTGCGCAGGATGATCACGTTGTAGGCGCTGATGGCGGCCGGCAGCACGACGGCCCAGATCGTGTTCAGCATCCCGAGCTTCATCACCAGCAGGTAGAGCGGTATCAGGCCGCCGCCGAAGAACATCGTGACGACCACCAGCACCATGTAGAAGGAGCGCAGGGTCAGCCGCCGCTTGGAGAGCGGATAGGCCATGGCCGTGCTCAGGGTCAGGCTGATCGTGGTGCCCAGCACCGCGTACACCACCTGGTTGCGGTAGCCGATCGGGATGTTCCGCGAGCTGAAGATCAGCTCGAAGGCGCGCAGGCTGAACCCCTTGGGGTAGAAGGTGACGGTCTTCTTGAGCACCGCGTCGCCGCTCGAGATCGCCATGGAGGCGACGTGCAGCACCGGGTACAGGGTGACGATCACGACCAGCAGCAACGCGCCGTAGATGAAGACGTCGAGCAGCAGCGAGCCGGGCGACGCGTCGCGGATCATGCCCGTCCTCACCACAGGCTGTGCTCCGTGTAGCGGCGCGCAAGCCGGTTGGCGGCGATCAGGAAACCCAGGTTTATGACCGAGTTGAACAGCCCCACCGCGGCCCCGTAGCTGAAGTCCGCCTTGAACAGCCCGCGCCGCACCAGGAAGGTGCTGATCACGTCGGCGGTCTCGTAGGTCGCGGGGCTGTACATCAGGTATACCTTCTCGAAGCCGACGCTCAGCAGGGCGCCCGCCCGCAGGATGGTCAGGATGATGATCGTGGCGGCGATGGCCGGCAGGGTGACGTGGCGCATGCTCTGCAGCCGGGAGGCGCCGTCGATCGTCGCTGCCTCGTAGAGCTGCGGGTCGACCTGCGAGATCGCCGCCAGAAAGATGATCGCGCCCCAGCCGGCGTTCTGCCAGATGCCGGTGACGATGTAGAGGGGGCGGAACCACCCAGGCTCATTCATGAAGTAGATCGGTTCGATGCCGATGCTCACCAGGAAGCGGTTGAGCACGCCCTCGGAGGGGGACAGAAACAATGCCGCCAGCGACACCAGGGCCACCAGCGAGATGAAGTGGGGCAGGAAGCTGATGGTCTGCACCGAGCGTTTCACGGCGCCGTTGCGCACCTCGTTGAGGAGTAGAGCCAGCACGATCGGCACCGGGAAGCCGAAAAGCAGATCGTAGAAGCTGAGCAGGAAGGTGTTGCGGATCAGGCGGAAGAAGTAGGGGTGTTTGAAGAAGCGGATGAAGTTCTCCAGGCCCACCCACTCGCTACGGAAGACCCCGACGCGGGAGTTGTAGTCCTGAAAGGCAACCACGACCCCGTACATGGGGACGTAGTGGAAGATGATGAACCAGGCCAGCCCGCCCAGCATCAGGAACTGCAGGTACTTGGTCTTGCGCAGGCCCCGGAGCGTGGCGGCCGTCCAGGAGACCCGCCGGTCGGCAGTCAGCCGTTCGGCGCCCGCGCGTGCCATCAGCCGCTGCACATCATCCGTAGCGCCGCGCAGGCGCGCTCTCTGAAGCAGAGCGAGCCTGATGCCGGGCTCGGAGGTGGAACGACGGCGAGCCGTCCTTGCAGCCGCCCATGGCCCGATCATACCCCATCGTGAGTTGCCGGCGCGGGTCGGTGCAGCAGGGAGCGGGAAAGCCGGCGCTCAGCAGCACGACACTGCCCCCGTCCTCGGCCACTGCGCTCAGGATCGCATCGTGAATCGCGCCGCTATAGGGATCGGGCCGCGCCGGGTGACCGCCGTCGACGCTGTATCCGCCCTTCCATCGAAGCACTGGACCTACCGGGCGAACGCAAGCGGTCATCCGCGACGCCGAGCATTTTGCATCGAGGCCCTGCCAACGTTGCAGCGCTTCGCATATGAGCGGGTGGTCGAGTCCCATGAGATCGATCCCCTCCTGCTCGCGGGCGAGTTCCCGGTCGGTGGTGAAGAGC
Source organism: Spirochaetia bacterium (assembly GCA_963662775.1). Taxonomy (GTDB): domain Bacteria; phylum Spirochaetota; class Spirochaetia; order SZUA-6; family Bin103; genus CATQHW01. Next base: position 5,668,541 of record OY759747.1, on the reverse strand, counting down.
ACGGTCAAGTCGCCATCCGCGGAAGTGATCGCGTAGGCGTTCTCGTCGACCTTGCCTTTGGCACCGGCATTTGATCCCAGGTTTGGTCATCGAGCGTCCGCCCCGTTCTCTTTTTGAGTACTCCTCCCCACTGTTTGAAGAAGAACGGCACGTCGCTGGTTATGCAATTGTTGCGGATGGCGCGGACCCAGTCGGCTTCCATCGGCCGTGCGCCCGGTCCCGACTCACCGCCGACGATCACCCAGTCCATATTCTCAAGCGAAAGGCCGGGCAACGGTCCGAGCAGGGGTCGACGTCCGCCGTAACAGGCTCTGGATTTGGCTACTCTATGAAACATTCCGGTTCTACCGTTGGTAGAGCTTGCAAGGTCGATGCTTGGGTCATCTTCCTCGTCGCCATGGACGCCGCGAGTCCATCGCGAGTGGATCGGCCGTCGGTCGACCGATGAGACGGCAATCAGCGACAACCAGGTAGATCGTGAAGCACGATGTCATGACCTTCTCCTTCGAAGGATACCATTTTGCAGGGTTTCGACAATATGATAATCTTGCGAAGGAAGTCAAGTGCCTCGGAGGGAACGATGAAGGATGCGGAGTGCCTGGCGGCGAACGTGGCTCGGCTGCGCCGCGATCGGCAGCTCACCCAGGCGGCTCTCGCCGAGAAGGCAGGGCTGTCGCGGGTGGCGCTCGGCAAGATCGAGCGCGGGGTTGTCGTCCCGCGCGCCCGGACGCTCGCCGGTCTGGCGCACGCGCTCGATGTACCGATCGGTGAGCTGGTTACGCCGGTTCCGTCGCTGGCGCGCGTCCGATTCCGTGCGCGAGCGCGGATCCACGGACGGGAGCAGATCCTGGCCGATGTCGCACAGTGGCTGAGTGCGTATGCCGATCTCGAAGACGGGTTGGCTGAGCAACGCCAATTCCGGTTCGCCGGTCGGCGTGCGACGCCTGGGTCTCTTCACGGCGTCTCGGGGCCATCGGCAGGGCGGCCGAGACCGGTCGAGGCCGCTCGCGCCGCTCGTCGTAACGTCGGGCTCGGAGACGAGGAGCCGATCCTCGACATCTGCGGGCTCCTCGAGGGCAACGGAGTCAAGCTGTTGCTGCTGGAGAAGCAACGAGACTCGTTCTTCGGACTGAGCGTCACCGCGGACGACGGCGGGCCAGCCGTCGTCGTCAATACCTGGGATCGGATCTCGGTGGAGCGCTGGATCTTCACTGCTGCGCACGAACTGGGGCATCTGCTGCTTCATCCCGCCGAGTATCGTCGCGAAGCCACCGATCTCCCGGAACAGACGGAGCGGGTAGCCGACACCTTCGCAAGCCACTTCCTGATGCCCGAACCCGCGTTCGCGAAGGAATGGGACGAGACCCGAGGGCATACCCTTCTGACCCGCATACTCAAGGTGAAGCGCATCTTTCGCGTGAGCTACAAGACCGTGCTCTTCCGGTTGGTCCAGTCCCAACGGCAGACAGCCGACGTGTGGCGCTCGTTTCAGCGACAGCACTACCAGCACTTCGGCAAGACGCTGAGCCACACCGACGAACCGCTCGCGCTCACCAGGAGCGAATTCGCGTGGCAGTGGAGCCGCTCGGGCGAACCGGAGCGACTCTCCCCGCATGACTTCGTCGAGGACCGTCTCGCTTGGCTGGTGCGGAACGCTCTTGAGCGAGAGCATATTTCTCTCGGCCGCGCGGCCGAGATTCTGGGGCTTGCCCGCGAGGAGATGAGGAAGCGGACGGCGCAGTGGGCGACGTAGACGCCGCGGCCTGCAGCGTGCTTCTCGCCGACGCAGACGTGCTCATCGATTACCTTCAGTCGGAGTTCGCAGTCCTTCCCTGGTGGTGGAACACGTTGGGCATGTCGTGGTCCTGGAGCAGGTGCTCGATGAGGTCCGCGGCCTGACGGCCGCGTCTCTGCCTGTTCCATGGCGTAGAGACGCGCTACGGCCTCGGTCTGATGGTCGACCTGGTCGCCGCAGGAGCTCTGACGCGTCGGCATGCCGTGTCGATCGCTCGACAGATCCAGGCATCAAATCCGTTCCACATCAACGAGCGAGTGCTCGAACGCTTCACGGTGCGGTGTCGGGACGCTGCCTCGCATGGACGATAGGCCACGTCGGCGACAGCTCAGCGCGTCAGCGGATTCGGGTCGGTGCAGCACGGATTGGGGCAGTCGGCGCTCAACAGCACGACGCTGACCCGCTCCTCGGCCACCGCCGTCAGGATCGCATCGCGGACCTCGCCGGTGTCGAACGGATCGGGCTGGTGGAGCTGATCGACTCCGCACGCACGCACCAGCGCGGCCAGCGAGACGCGCGGTGCCTCCGGATCCGAGGGGCTGGCGGGGTTGGGCTGTCCGCCCTCCTCGGTCTCCGCCGTCCTGCGGTTGTCGAAGATGACGAAGGTGAGCCGCGCCCGGTTGTGCACGGCGTTCATCAGCGACTGCACGCCCGAGTGGCAGAACGAGGAGTCGCCCATCACGGCAAGGAGCTCCTGATGTTCGGTGCCGGCGTGATACATGCCGCTCACCACCGACGGCGAGATGCCCAGGCAGCATGAGGAGAAGAGGGTCTCGAACGGCGGCGCGCAGCCCCACGAGACCACGCCTACGCCGCCGATGCAGAGCGGGTCCTGCATGCGGTCCAGCGCCGCGCGCAGCCCGCGATGCCCGGCGGCGATCGGGCAGCCGTCCACCCAGCGCGAGCGCAGCTTCGGGGTCAGGTGCTCGTCCCGGCGCTCGTCGAAGGTGCGAATCGGTGCGTCCTCACCGGCCATGCGGCGCAGGGCGATCGCTATGTCCCGTTCGTCCAGCGCGCCCTGAGCCGGTAGATCTCCCGTCAGCTTGCCGCGCGCGGCAATGCCGAAGCGGGCCAGGCGCTCTTCCAGGTAGGGGGCGATCTCCTCGACCACCAGCACGCGTTGGACGCCGGCCGCGAACGAGGCGATCGCGCGTTCCGGCAGCGGATGAAGCGCCCGCAGGCAGAGGATGCGCGCGGCCGTGCCGGCGGACCGGACCGCGGCGCGCACGGCGTCGAGGGTGGGGCCGCAGGTGACGATGCCGAGCCTGGCGGTCGCATCGCCTTCGACCCTGTCGAGCTCCGCGGCTTCCAGCTCGGCCGCCGCGTGCGCGAACCGGCGCTGCCGGTTGCGGTTGCTGTCCAGGATGAAGCGGCCCAGGGCGGTCCGCTCCGCGGTCGGCCCGTAGCGGAACGACCGCTCACTGTCGTCCGCCGGCCGGCTCGGCTGGGGCGGGAGCGACTCTGAGATCCGCAGGAACGCGCTGGAAACGCGCAGCAGCACAGGGGCGCCCGTGCGCTCAGACAGCTCGAACGCGTAGCGGGTGATCCTCACCGCGTCGGCCGGCGAGCTCGGCTCCAGCATCGGCAGCATGAGCAGGTCGGCGTAGGAGCGCTCGTCCATCTCGTTCTGGGAGACGCGCCCGCCCGGATCCGCGCCGGTGGCGACCACCAGCGCCCCGCGGATTCCGGTGAAGGCCGCCGCGGTCACCGCGTCGCTGGCCACGCTCAGACCCACGTGCTTGAACGCCGCCAGCGCCCGCCGGCCCACCAGCGCCGCGCCGAACGCCCCGGCGACGGCGTCCTTCTCGTTCGGACACCACTCGACGTGCAGGCGGGGCGATGCCTCGGCGAAGAGCCCTGCCATGATCCCGGTGATCGGCCCGCCTGGATAACCGGCGGCGAACTCGACCCCCGCTTCCAGCGCACCGTTCGCCACCGCCTGGATGCCCGACGTCATCGCTTCTTGTGTCATAGAAAGGCGGCTGCTTCGGACTGTCCCCAAATCCGGCCCGATGTCAACGGCCCGTCCCGCCCGCTGCGGTCGTTGACGCTGTGACGTGCGCCGTGAACCCTGCAGGGCAGATGGACCTCACCCGCACCATGGAGCTTGCCGGGCGGAACCTGCTCAACTGCCTGAGTCCGGCGATGAACTTCCAGCCGTACTGGGCGATGCGCATGGACGTCGACTACCGCGGGGAGATGGTGTCCTTCGGGAACATCCACAACCTGGGTCGCTGGTGGGACGCCATGCTGCGGCTGGAAGCGGCGACCGGGTTCGAGATTCCGGCGCATCTGGAGGCGGCCATGCTGGCCAACCTCCGGGAGTCGTTCGACAACCCCGACCACCTGTGCCTGCCGGCGTTCGACCATCCGTGGCTGCAGCCGGCGCTCGACTTCCACTCGCTGCGCGAGAGCCTGCTGGCGCTGAACGCCCTGGTGCGGTTTCGCGGCAGCAGGTGGGCGCGCCGGCAGGCTCGCCTGATGCTGGAGACCCTGGCTCGCATCACGCGCGAGGACGCTACCTGGGACGTGGCGGCGCTCGACTACCACCGGCGCCTCGCCCAGCCGGGCGTGACCGTGGAGCCGAACGTGAGCAATCACGGCCGGCTGATCGAGGCGCTGGTCTGGTTCTACCAGGCGACCGGCGAGCCGCTCGCCTATGAGCTTGCCGATCGGTACGCCTGCTATCACTTCGCGCACACCGTGAGCGCCGATGGGCGCTCTCCTCAGTCCTGCACGGCTACGCACACGCACTCCTACCTCGGCACGCTGCGCGGGCTGTGGTTGTGGGGCGGGCTTACCGGCCAGCGCGATTATCTCCAGCGGGTGGCCGACACGCATCGCGTGACCGTGCCTCAGGCCGTGCTGGAGTCCGGGTTCGCCTGTCATGACCTGTGGAAGGACGATCCCGGTCGCGGAGAGGTCGGGTCGACCTCGGACGCCACCCAGCTCGCCCTCTGGATCGCCCGCGACGGCGGTGTCACCGAGCTGCTGGACGACGTGGAGCGGCTGGTGCGGGCGCGGCTGGTACCGGCGCAGATCACCGAGAGCCGGCCGATCCGGGCCGCCGACGAGGAGCGGGCAGGGCAGGGAGCAGACGAGTTTGCCCGCCTCGACGAACGCATCATCGGCGCCATCGGCGGCATGCAGCGCGAGCCGCACGCCGGCAAGAAGCACACCACGGACGTGACCGCGGCCGCCCTGCACTGCCTCACCGACGTGTACGGCCACATCGTCGAGCACACCGGCGCTGACGTCACCGTGCGGCTGCACTTCGACTGGGAAGACGATCGCGTGCAGGTACGCTCGGTGCGCTCCGACACGGCCACGGACGATGCGGCGCGCGTGACGGTGACGCCGAAGGTTCCGGCACACGTACGCATCCGGGTGCCGCGGTGGGCGCCGCGCGAGTCGCTGCGCCTGACCGTGGGTGACGAGCCCGCGCCGCTGCGCCTGGTGGGCGAATTTGCGTTCGTGCCGAGCTGCGGGCCGGGTCCCGTGGAGCTGAGGTATGAGCTGCCGCGCCGCACCAGCCGCGAACGGGTCGGCGAGCTGGAGGTGGAGTATCACTGGCGCGGCGACGAGATCGTCGGCGTCACTCCGCAGAGTGCCTTCTATCCGATGTATCCCGCGGCGTGAGCGACGCTCACCCTTCGAGTGCCAGGGCCACCCGCAAGCCTTCGTTCAGGTCATGGATCTTCACCGTCGACAGCGAGCCCACGTAGTCGGTGAGCATGGTCTTCGGCAGGCTTACCAGCTCGTCGCAATGTATCGAACTCTCATGCTTGAGCCCTTCGCTGACACCTACGGAAACCTGGGAAGCGATGCCCGCGCGTGTCGTGAAAATCGGTGCACAGATCACGGTCTCGAACCTCGACTGTATCGCTACCGGGCGGCTGACCACGACAAATGGCCGCCGTCGTTTGGGATCGCGCCGGTTGGGATGCCGGACGAGGTAGATGTCCCCTCGATTCACGGGTTGTCCTGATACTCCAGCACATCACGGGCCTCCCGGTTCAACTCAACTGCATGGGCCGCGATGGCAGCGAACTCCCGTCGGTCGCGCGCGGCACGCCGGCGTGCCCGCAAGAGGCTCCACGACGCCTCCTCGATGAACGCCGATCGGTTCTTCTGCTCCACTTCGTCGGAGATCGCCTGAAGGAGCTCTTCCGAGAGTGTTACCGATGTCTTGACTTTCACCATACCAATATACCGTGCCACGGCCGGCTGCCCAGTCGCTCGCTCGCAGAGCACGGAACGTGGACTGGCCCCCGGCGTCTGCCAGTCGTGGCGTCCGCCGGCTGGTCCGCTATGCTCGGTAGCGTCATGAAGCGTCCCGCGCTGGTCATCCTGCTCGGCGCCCTCACCGTGGCCATCGCGATGGGAGCCCGGCAGTCGTTCGGGCTGTTCCTGCAGCCGATCACCGCCACCCTGTCCACCGGGCGCGAGACGTTCAGCCTGTCGATGGCGGTGCAGAACATCATGTTCGGGCTGCCGCTGGCCGGCATGATCGCCGACCGGATCGGTCCGCGCTGGGTGCTCGTCGTCGGCGCCGCCCTGTATGCGGCGGGGTTGGCGCTGCTGTCACTGGCCGCCTCGACGGCCACGCTGTACCTGGGCTTGGGGGTGATGGTCGGCTTGGCGCTGAGCGCGACCTCGTACGTGGTGATCCTGGGCGCCGTGGCGCAGGTGGTTCCGGAGAAGAGGCGGGGAACGGCCTTCGGCATCATCACCGCCGCCGGATCGTTCGGGACCTTCGCCTTGGTGCCGGGCATGCAGTGGCTGATCGGCGCCGTCCAGTGGCAGGCGACGCTGCTGTATGCCGCGCTTGCGGTCGGCGTAGTCGTGTTGTTCGCGATCGGCTTCCCGGTCCGCTCGCCGGCCTCGGCCCGTTCGGACGCGGCGTCCGGGGATCGGGACGAGGTGAGCTTCGGCGCCGTGCTCCGCCGGGCGGGCACTCACTCCGGCTACCTGTTGCTGACCGCGGGGTTCTTCGTGTGCGGCTTCCACGTCGCATTCATCGCCACCCACCTGCCGTCCTTTCTGGTCGACCAGGGCGTCGCACAGATGATCGGCGCCACGGCGCTGTCGCTGATCGGGCTGTTCAACATGCTCGGCTCGTTCCTGTTCGGACGGCTGGGGGATCGCTTCCGCAAGAAGCGGCTGCTGAGCCTGCTGTACTTCTCGCGGGCGGTGGTGATCGCCTGCTTCCTGATCGTCCCCGTCACCGGCGCCACGGCGCTGGTGTTCGCGGCCGTCATCGGCTTCCTGTGGCTGGCGACCGTGCCGCTGACCAGCGGCACCGTGGCGCAGATCTTCGGCACCCGCCACCTGTCGTCCCTGTACGGGATCGTCTTCCTGTCCCATCAGGTCGGCAGCTTCCTGGGCGTGTGGCTCGGCGGCCGTATCTACGACGCCACCGGCTCCTACGACCCGGTGTGGATCGCCGCGATCGTGCTGGGCGTTGCCGCGGCGGTCGTGCACCTTCCGATCAAGGACCAGGCCCTGGCGGGCAAGGCCCGGCTGCAGGAGGCGCCGTCGACGGGTTGACCCCGCTCGGCGTGATACGGTTCCGGCGTGAGCCCCGGTCCCTCCGGTTACCACCGCGAGCACGGCGTACTGACGGCTGATTCACACCCGGCCGCAGAACTAATGCAGGTGGAACTGTGGCGGCGGATGACCGCGCTGGACAAGGTGCGCACGGTCACGTCGCTGACACGGACGGTGCAGGGGTTGGCGTTGGCCGGTGTCCGGATGCGGTATCCGCGGGCTTCGGAGCGTGAGTGTCTGCTGCGCCTTGCGGTGCTCAAGCTCGGGCCGCGTCTTGCGGTCCGGGCGTACCCGGACGCCGCGAGGCTGATCGACACCTGAAGTGGTAACGGAGCCGTTTCAGGTAGCGCTGAAGGTGGCGAATGCCCTTGAGCAGTGCGGCGTCCGGTATCTTGTCGGCGGGTCGCTGGCGAGCTCGGTGAGCGGGGAGCCGCGCTCGACTCTTGACGTGGATCTCGTCGTATCGCTCGATCTCGTTCAGGTGGAGCCCCTGCTCGCGCTCTTGGGAGACGAGTTCTACGCCGACGCGGAGATGCTGCGAGAGGCGGTCCGAACCCGGTCGAGCGCGAACCTGATCCATCGCGAAACGTCGACCAAAGTCGACCTGTTCGTGCTGGGAGGCTCGCCGCTCGATGAAGAACAGATGGCGCGACGGCTGCGACTGCGGGTCACATCGGACCCTGCGCAATTCCTGTACGTGTACACGCCGGAGGACATACTTCTGCAGAAGCTCCGATGGTACCGCCTGGGCGATGAAGTCTCGGACCGTCAGTGGCGCGACATTCTCGGCATTGTCATGGTTCAGGGCGCCCGACTGGACGAGCCTTACTTGCGCCGCGGAGCGGACACTCTGGGCGTAACCGACCTGCTCGATCGGGCGTTGCTCACGGCGGGATCCAGATAGCTCCCTCAACTTCGCTGCAAAGCCTGGGCGTTCTGCGCGATCGATCAGTGCGGAAGCGATCAGATCGGCAGGCGTCGGCGTTCGATAGCGTGGATCTGCGGCGTGGGGGCTATGGTGCGGCGGTCCAGGTAGCGCTCGACGGTAAGCTGGTCGATCGCGAGGCGCGGCGCGCGTCCCAGTGCGAGGTCGGTCACCACCAGCGCCGTCGCCGGCATTTGCATCATGCCGGAGCTGTAGTGGCCGGTCGCCCAAAGGAAGCCGCTGGCGGCGCGCGGATCGGGGCCGACGGTCGGAAGCGAGTCGATCGTGCCGGGCCGCAGGCCGCTCCAGATGTCGAGGATGGGCTGGGAGGCGAGGACGGGGAGGACCGACGTGACGATGTCGGACAGCGACGCCAGACCGTCCGGGGTCACGCGCTTGGCGAAGCCCCATGCCTCGTGGGTGGCGCCGATCACGATCCGCCCGTCGGGTCGCGGGGTTGCATAACCGTAGCCGGCGGCGCGGTACACGTTGTGACGCAGGCCGGCCGGCGGCGCCGCGACCGCCATGATCTGGCCGTGCACGGGGAACACGGGATGGGTCAGGCGTTCGTCCATGCGTCCGGCCCAGGCACCGGCGGCGTTCACGACCACGTCGGCGTGCAGCGAGCCCGCATCGGTCCGCACGCCGGTCACCCGGTCACCGCTCCACTGAAGCCCGGTCACCGGCCGGCCGGGAAAGACCTCCACCCCGAGCACCTGCGCCGCGGCCGCGGCGGCGGCCGTGTAGGTGCGCGCGTCCAGGTGACGGCCTTCGGGGTTGAGCGCTGCCTCGACCACGTCCTCGGGGAGGGCCGGCTCGCGCCTGCGAGCCTCGGCACCGTCGAGGAGCTGAGCCTCGACGCCGGCCGACCGGTACAGGTCCGTGTTCTCCCGCACCGCCGGCCGCTCCTCCTCGGTCCGCGCCACCAGCAGGCTGCCTGCGCCGCCGTAACCGATGCTCCGGCCCGTGAGCTCGCGCAACTCGCCGTCGAGCTGCTCGTACCGTTCGGCCGACAGGCGGGTAGCCTCTGCGAACCAGGGGTCGCGTTCCGGGCTCGCCCCGGGGCCGATGATGCCGGCGGAGGCCCAGGACGCCTCGCGCCCGACCTCGCCCGAATCCAGCAGCGCCACCCGCGCACCTTCGCGGGCCAGCTCGTAGGCGGTCGTGCAGCCGCAGGCCCCGGCGCCGATCACCACAACGTCGAATCGTTCACTCAAGGCCGTGATACAGTACCCGTCGCTTCGATGGGGGACCAGATGGACGGCAGAATCGCTTCGGTCGAGCGCACCCTGCACTGGGTGCCGATGGTGGACCGCGTCCGCCTCGAGATGGAGCGGGCGGGCATCCACGCGTGGTCGGAAGTCGAGGTGATCCGCGTCACCAGCGAGTCGGGCGTCATCGGCTGGGGCGAGACCATCCAGAACTACACCTGGGGCCGCGCCGACATCGACGAGCGGGTGATCGGCCGCTCGCCGTTCGACTTGTACTGGGACGACAGCCTGGGCGCCGGCCTGCAGATGGCGGTGCTGGACCTGGCCGGCAAGCTGGCCGGCGTGCCCGCGCATCGCCTGCTCGGCGAGCAGGTGCGCAGCCACTGCCCGCTGTCGTTCTGGGACCACGACATGTCGCCGGAGCTGTACGAGGCGGAGGCGCGCGAGGCGGTGCGCCTGGGCTACACCTGCATGAAGATCAAGACCCGCCCCTGGTGGGACGTGCACGAGACGATCGCGCGGATATCCGAGGCAACCCCGCCGTGGTTCGCGATCGACGCCGACTGGAACGACTTCCTGCTCGACGCGCCGACCGCGCTGCCGGTGCTGAGCGCCCTGGAGACGGAGTTCCCGAAGATCAAGATCTACGAGGGGCCGATCCCCGCCGACGACATCGACGGCAACCGGCGGCTGCGCGCGGGGTTGCGTACGCAGATCGCCCACCACTACAACGAGGCTCGCCAGGGCGTGGCGCGCAGCGAGCACTGCGACGGCTATGTGGTCGGCGGCGGCATCGCCGGCATCACCCGCGCGGGCCACTTCGCGGGCGCGGCGCGCATGCCGTTCTTCCTCCAGATGGTCGGCACGGGGTTGACGACGACGCTCTGCCTGCACCTGGGGTCGGTGTTGGCATCGGCGCGCTGGCCGGCGGTCACCGTGCACGAGCTGTACGAGCACAACCTGCTCACGGCGCGCATCCCGGTCTCCGGCGGCTACGGCGCGGTGCCGACGGCGCCCGGGCTGGGTGTCGAGGTCGACGAGGAGGCGCTGGACCGGTACCGCGTCGACCAGGCGGACGTGAGCCTGCCGCGGCGGCTGGTCCGCTACCGGCGTCCGTCCGGGCTGACCGTCCACTTCTCCTCCGAAGCACGGCCCGGATCGACGATGTGGAACTACTTCGCGGCCGGCAACCAGCCCGCCTACGAGGGCGGCGTCGTGACCGAGCTGGTGGAGGACGACGGCAGCGCCGGGTTCCAGCGGCTGTACGAGCAGACCAAGGAAAGCCCGGTCGTCGGCAGCGACTGAGGCGCCCAAGTCCAGCGTTCGATGAGAGCCGCAGACGCGCTGGTGCGCGCGATCGTGGCCGCGGGTACGCGGCACGTCTTCACGCTTTCCGGCAACCAGATCATGTCGCTGTTCGACGCGGCGATCGACGCGCCGCTGGAGTTGATCCACGTCCGCCACGAGGCGCCGGCCGTGCACGCGGCCGACGCCATCGGCCGGCTGAGCGGCCGGCCCGGAGTGGCGATGGTCACGGCGGGGCCCGGATTCGCCAACACGCTGTCGGCCCTGTACGTGGCGCAGTGCGCGGAGTCGCCGCTGGTGCTGCTGTCCGGTGCCTCGCCGGCCGGCAATCCGGGGGCCGGTGCGTTCCAGGAGATGGACCAGGCCGGCCTTGCCGCCAAGGTCTGCAAGGCGTCGTGGACCTGCACCGACCCGGAACGGATCGCCGCCGACTTCGCGCGGGCTTGGCGATGTGCGGCATCCGGACGCCCCGGACCCGTGCACGTGGCGTTGCCGGTGGACGTGCTGGAATCGGACGTGGGCGATGACGAGCCGGCAGTCGAACCCGATGCCGTACCGGCGCTGCCGGCAGAGGCAGACGTGGCCGCCGTCTGCCGCGCGATTGGTGATGCCGCGCGCCCGCTGCTGATCGCCGGTCCGTCGTACCGCCGCCGGCACGCCGCGGACGCAATTCGTGTGCTGAGGGACGCGGGCGCTGCCGCGCTGGCGATGGACAGCCCACGGGGTTTGCGCGACCCGGCCCTGGGCGCGTTCGCGGAGGCGGTGGCCGACGCGGACTTGGTCGTGCTGCTCGGCAAGCGGCTCGATCACATGCTGGAACTCGGCGCGGCGCCGCCGTTCGCGCCGGACTGCCGGTTCATGCAGATCGACCCGGAGCCGGCGCCGCTCCGCCAGGGCGCGCGCAACGCGGGCGAGCGCATGCTGCTGCAGGCGCAGGGCGATCCAGCGGTTTGGGCGGCCGCGCTGGCGGAACGCCTGGCCGGCCGCGCGCTCGACGCCGGTTGGCGCTCGGCGGTCGACGCGGCAGTGGCCTACCGGCCCTCGGAGTGGCGCGACATCGGCACCGATTCACCGGTCCATCCGGCCCAGCTCGGCTACGCCGTGCACGACTTCCTGGCTGGCGCGGCCGAGTCGGTGTTCATCTCCGACGGGGGCGAAATCGGGCAGTGGTCGCAGGCTTGCGTGAGCGCTCCGCACCGCATCATCAACGGCCCCGCCGGCGCGATCGGATCGGCTCTGCCGTTCGCACTCGCCGCGCGCACGCTGTTCCCGCAGGCGCGCATCGCCGCGACCCTGGGCGACGGTACATTCGGCTTCCACCCGCTGGAGATCGACACCGCCCTCCGGCACGACCTGCCGTTCGTCGCCGTGGTCGGCAACGACGCTCGCTGGAACGCCGAGGTGCAGATCCAGCACCGCACCTACGGAGCCGACCGCGCGGTCGGCTGCGACCTCCGCGCCAGCCGCTATGAGGAGGTGGCCCGCGCCCTCGACGCCCACGGCGCCGCGGTCGAGTCCGCCGCCGAGCTTCCGGGGGCACTGGAGGCGGCCCATGCGTCCGGAATCGCCGCCTGCGTCAACGTGTCCCTGCAGCCGGTCGCAGCCCCGGTCATCACCCGCCACTGAGCGCCGGATTACGGGCTCCGCCGACAAGGTGGCTACCAGTGCTACTTTGTCGCCCCATGAGATCGGTTGGCATAAAGGTGCTGAACAACCGGCTAAGCGAGTACGTGCGGCTGGCGGCGTCAGGAGAAACCGTTCTGATCACGGACCGTGACCGTGTCGTCGCCGAGATCGGTCCTCCACGGGAAACCCGGAGCCCGGTGCTCGCCGAAGCGGTCCGCAACGGATGGTTGACGCCGCCGGTTTCGTCTTCCGATACGACGCCGCCGAGCCCGGAGCCGGTAGCGCCATTGCATGAGCTTCTCGCGGAGTTGCAGGCCGATAGAGACGAACGTTGACCTACGTCGACACGTCCGTAGCGCTTGGTGGCCGCTTCTGGTGCCTCTACGATTCGGCGCATGAAACGCGAAACGACGGTCGCCAGGGAGTGGCCGAGTGTCCTCAGAACCATCCCGAGGGCCCTTCTCCTGTTCTTCCGGGCTGCTCCGGGGCTGTCGCTGACCCAACTCGCCATCACGGCGATCCGCGCCGTCATACCTCTGCTCGTGCTCGGCGTCGCGAAGCTGTTCGTGGACGTGGCCGTGGAGGTCATCGGTGGCGGCACGCTGGTCCTTCCGGTCGTGGGGGTGCCTGCCGACCCGGCCCAGGGGCTTTACCTGCTGGGAGGCGTGCTGCTGTCGGTATGGCTGCTGGACAAGGCGACGGGTGCCGTGGAGGAGGTCGTCCGCACGCACTCGACGAATCGGGTGGAGTCCCACGTTCACGCGCTCATCATGCGCAAGTGCAGCACGTTAGATGCGGCGTTCTACGAGAGTCCGAAGTATCTCGACATGTTGGAGCGGGCCGTGCGGGGCGCGTTGATGAACGCGCTGAGCTTCATGTGGGGGTTCTACTTTCTGATGCAGGCGGCCATCTCGCTGGTCGCGACCGTCGCGGTCCTGTCGACGATACACTGGGCGATTCCCGTGGCGATGGTGCTGTCGGCATTGCCGCAGCTCATCGCCACGAGCTACTTCGCCAAGCAGGGCTGGGCGCTGGAGAACAGCCTGTCGACGCACTTCCGGCTCCTGAAGTATCTCACCGGATTGATGAGCGAGCGCCAGGCGGCGAACGAGGTGCGGCTGTTCGGCTTGTCGGACTATTTCATACCCCGGTTTCGGGAGGTCAACGAACAGCGGCTGAGTCGCGAGCAGTCCTTCATGCGGAAGAGCACCGTGTGGCGCGCGAGCCTCGGTCTCCTTTCGGACGCCGCGGTGGCCGGCGTCTGGGTGTTCATCGTGCTCCGGGCACTGGCCAGAGCCATCTCGGTCGGCGACGTCGTCCTGGGCACGCAGGCGGCATGGCGAGGCAAGGAGGCGCTGCAGCAGACCTTCAGCTATGGCGGGCAGTTCTTCGAGCAGACGTTGACCCTGGTGAACCTCTTTGCATTTCTGGATCTCGATTCCGCGACCGTGCCGGGTTCGCTCCGACGGCTGGCCGTGAACCGCCGGATGCCGGAGACGATCGAACGCGTAGAGTTCAGGCACGTGAGCTTCGCTTATCCATCCGTGCAACGGACCGTGCTGGACGATGTCAGCTTCGTGATAGAAGGCGGGCAGAAGGTGGCACTGGTTGGGCGGAACGGCTCGGGCAAGACGACGATCGTCAAGCTGCTTACGCGTCTCTACGACCCAACCGAGGGTCAGATCCTGATCAACGGCACGGACATCAGGGACTTCGATCTGGCCGAGCTGCAGCGAAGATTCGCGGTGGTATTCCAGGACTGTGTGCGGTATGCGCTCACCGCGCGGGAGAATGTCGGGTTCGGCGACGTCGCGCACGTGTCCGATTTGGAGCGAATCCGGGCGGCGGCCGATGCCGCGGTTGTGGCGGACGATCTGGCTGGACTACCCGATGGATACGAGACGTTTCTCGGCGGCCAGTTCGGGATCGGCAGGGACCTGTCGGGAGGGCAGTGGCAGAAGCTGGGACTGGCTCGCGGCTTCATGCGGCAGGGATCGCTGTTCGTCATCGATGAGCCGACGGCGCACCTGGACGCCCTGGCGGAGTTCGACGTCTTTCGCTCGTTCCTGGAGCTGACGGGAGGGCAGACCTCGGTGATGATCTCTCACCGGTTCTCGAATGTCCGCCTTGCCGATCACATCGTCGTGCTCGACGCCGGGCGCGTGGCTCAGCAGGGAACGCACGAAGAGCTGTCTGCGGTCAACGGACTGTACGCACGGATGTTCGAGACACAGGCCAGCGGGTACCGTTAGCTGCGTTGCCCTGATACCTGACCCGCAACAGTAGTGACCAGACTCTCCGGCCTTCGCGTGCCTAAGCGTTGGGCCGCATTGCTCCGGCGCGCGGCTCGACCTCCTGCTCGATCTGGACGCGGACCGTGCGCTCCGCAACGTCGAGGTCATGGCGCGTTTGGAGGTTTATCCAGAACTCTGGCGTCATGCCGAAGTAGCGCCCAAGACGCAGCGCAGTATCGGTCGTCACGCCGCGGCGGCCGAGCACGATATCATTCAGCCGAGGTCGCGAGATGCCAAGCGCCCGAGCCAGCGCGTATACGCTCAGATCCATGGGCTTCAGGAACTCGTCGCGCAGGATCTCGCCAGGGTGCACCGGCGGCCGCCGCCTCCCCGTGATTACATCCGAGAAGTCAATCTGCCGTCGGTCCACAGCTTCGCGTTTGATGCCCATATTCATTCTCCTTCCTCAATGGTAGTCGACGATCTCAACTTCCCAGGCGTTACCATGGCGCCAGACGAAACAGATCCGCCATCGGTCGTTGATGCGAACACTGTGCTGATCGGCACGGTCGGTTCGTGCCGCGGACGGCTGTGCCGTAGCCCGTTCGTCAGCTCAGGCGGTAGAAGTCGACGGCGTTATCGCGAAAGAGCTTGCGGACTTCCTCTTCGCTGCAGCCGCTGACCGCCCATTCCAGCGTCTCGATCCAGCGCGTCAGCTCGGACGCCAGGAGGACCACGGGCCAGTCGCCGCCGAACATGGTGCGGTCGAAGCCGAAGCAGTCGAGCACGTGGTCGATGTACGGTCTGAGGTGGTCCCGGGTCCAGTGCTCGGTGTCCGCCTCGCACACCAAGCCCGACATCTTGCACCACACGTTCGGAAACTCGCTGAGCGTCTTGATCTCGCTCTTCCACGGGTCGAGGACCTGGTTCCTGATGTCGGGCTTGCCGATGTGATCGAGGATGAAGGTCACGTCGGGGCAGCGCTCGATCATCCTGATGGTGTTGGCCATCTGCACGTGGTTGATGCAGATGTCGAAGGTCAGGCCGTGCCGCGGCAGGAGCTGCACGCCGCGGATGAAGTCAGGCCGCAGGCAGAACTCGATGTCGTCCTCGAACTGGATGATCCGGCGGATCCCCCGCATCAGCGGGTTCGTCGCCAGTGTGGCCAGATCCTCGTCGGCCGCCTGGCCCTTCTCGAGCGGCGCCCAGGCGACGATCGCCTCGATCCGCGGATCCTCCGCGGCGACCGAGGATACCCAGTCGGCCTCCTCACGGAAGAGGGAGAAGTCGACCTCCGCCTGCAGGAAGACCATCTTCTCCACCGTCACGTCACCGCACGCCTGCCGGTAGTCGCCGATCAGGTAGGACCGGTTCAGCAGCGGTATGTCGTCGAGCCAGGGATAGCGGAGGCGGCCCGTATCCCAGATGTGCAGGTGCGTGTCGACGATCGGAAAGTCAGGCATGAGAGTCTCCTGTTCGCTGGCACGATTGGGAGGTCAACATCGTCGGTCAGGGCAGCCGCCAGCGGACGACCTCGCACACGTTGCGCTGCACGCCCGTGGGTTCGGGCGGCTCCTTCAGATACGCGGTGATCATGTAGCAGGTGATCAACTCATCGTCGTCGAGCTCGACCGTTACCGGCCAGCCGGTGTAGCAGTCCGCCGAGACCGCGAGCTGGATAGGCTCGTCGAAGCTCCACGTCCGGCCGCCGTCGTCGGAGGTCTGGGCGCACACGCCGAACGGCAGGTGGTAGTTGGTGTAGGTCGCCAGCAGCCGGCCGTCGCGCAGCAGGAGCAGGGTCACCTGCACCTCCGCGAGATTGGTCATCGGCCAGGGCTGGCACCACGTGGCCCCGTCGTCGCCCGACTCGGTGAGGTACGTGAGCTGCTGCCCCTCTCCCACCGTGCCGGGTGGGTTGGTGCGCAGCGACGCCAGCAGCCGGCCGTCGGGAAGGCGAACGATCGAGACCTCGCCGAAGGTAGTCACCGGCCATGCGACGCGCCCTGTCGTGCTCTGCCACGTACGGCCGCCGTCCCGCGAGCGGCTCAACTCGAGATGCGGATTCGGCGTGAAGTCCCTGCCTGCCGCGTCGAAGAAGCGCTGCAGGTAGGCCGAGCCGAGCGGGCGCACCATGAGCAGGCTGCCGTCCGAGTCCACCAGCACGTTGCGCGGCTTGCCCGGCCCGTCGAGGATCTCCGATGTCCAGGTCCGGCCGCCGTCGGTCGAGCGGTGGTAGTGCATCCCGGTGAGATTGCGGGGAACCGCCGTCGACTCCACCGTGAGCAGCAGGGAGTCGTCCGGCAGCGCGGTCAGGCTCATCTCCTTGCCGTAGAGCGTCGTCTCGCCGATCTCCTGCCAGTTCAATCCGCGGTCGGCGCTGCGGTAGACGTGGACGCCGAACAGCCCGTGAATGTTGATCCTGCGGCACGCCGCGGCGATCAGCGTGCCGTCGGACAGGCGCGCGATGGCTCCCTTGAAGTTGCCGCGCGGCCCGACGCGGGTGCGCACGGCGGGCGCCTGCCGCCGCACGAACACGCGCTGATGGTTGACGCCCGTGAAACCCGTGATCGAGGACGGGTAGCGGTCGTAGTCATAACCGGCGAGCAGCGGCGCGTTGCGCGCCGCCTCCTCGGGGGTGGGACGGTCGCCGCCGGCTGCGGCAAGATCCGGTTCGGTCGCCACGGGTGGCTCCTCTCTCCCCAGTGTCAGCCGCGCTCGGCGGCGATCCGTTCCCTGAGCTGGGCCATCTTCTGTTGCATGCGCGCCACGGCGTCGCGGTAGCCGGCGACGGTCGGCGGCCGGGTCGATTGCAGGTACGCGAGGATCTCCTGCTCGGCCGCCACGAAGTCGTCGGCCAGCGCGGCGACCTGGGCGGCGATCGCCGTCGGGATGATCACGACGCCGTTGCGGTCTCCATGGATCAGGTCGCCGGGGCGTATCGTGATCCCGCCGACCTGCACGGGGATGCCGGTGTCCACCAGGTAGCTGAACCCGTGCGAGCAGATCGTCCCGCCGGTGAAGGCCGGGAAGCGCAGGGCCTCTACCTGCTCCAGGTCGCGTCCGGCGCCGGAGGTGACCACGCCGCGCGCGCCGAAGGCCTGGTAGCTGCTGCAGGCAACGTCGCCGAAGCAGGCCGCGGCCGGCGGCTCATCCAGGTCCTGGATCACCACCACCGCGGGGCCGGGCAGCGACGCGAAGCTCTCGAGCAGGTCGGCGGGCTCGCTTCCCTCACCCTCCGCCGCAGCGTAAGCGGACCGATACGTAGCCGTGGCCGCATAGCCGACCATCGGCGGCAGGTCGGGATACTCGCAGCGGATGCGTCCGTCCGTGTAGCCGGCGGCCGGTGAGCGGACGTCGAACAGCTCCACGATGTTGCAGATGGTCGGTGTATCGATGCGAGCCAGATCGTCGAGGAGGGACGTCTCCGCGGGCGGTGTTGCCATGTCGTGCTCCGTGTGCGGCAGCGGGTCGTCCTTGACGGTCGGCGGCGTGCTGCCTACGGTGTGTGATCTGCGTACCATCATCGACCAAGTCGATGCTCACAACAAGGGAGGAACCCCACATGAGAAAGGTCGCCGCAATTCTGATCATTTTCTCCATGGCCGTGCCGCTGTTCGCGGAAGGCGGCGGAGAGTCCGCAACGATGGAACCGGATCGCGGTATCTGGATCTGGGGGGTGCCACGCGGGCCCTTCGACGGGGAACTGCTCGACGTGTCCAACGAATGGGCGAGCGAGAAGTTCGGCATCACCGTCGACCGGATCGACAAGGTGCCCACCGGGCAGACCGCCGACCAGGCGCTGCAGCTCCTGATCGCGCAGGACCAGTTCCCGGACCTGATGTGGAACATGCCTTTCACGACCATGGCCGCCCTGGCGGCCGGGGGTCGGCTGCTGCCGCTGGACAAGTACTTCCGCGACTCCGTGAACTACCCGATCATCGCCAGCGCCTGCCAGAGCTACATGTCGAAGTACAAGGTCAACGGCCAGATCTACGGCCTGCCCGGCTGGGAATGGGCGGTGAAGTGCGAGGACGTGTCGATGGACATCCTCTGGTACATCCGCAAGGACATCTACGAGGAGCATGGCAATCCGCAGACCACCGATGAGTTGCTCGACCTGCTGCGGGCGGTCAAGGCGTCCGGCCTGACCGACCTCAACGGCGATCCGGTCATCCCGTTCCAGTGGCGCAGCGCCTGGTCGCCGGTCAACAGCCGGGTCATCTATCAGCTCAAGGGAGCCGGCTGGGAAGTGGACGCCGACAAGCGGCTGCTGCCCGAGTGGGCGTCGGTGGAGACCTACGAGGCGTTCAAGTTCCTCAACCTGCTCTGGAACGAGGAGCTGCTCGGCAAGGGTCAGTTCATCATGGACACTGCCGGATTCCAGGACCTGCTGAAGACCTCCAGCATCGCGGTCGCCACCGGCGAGCCGTGGTACGCATCGCTCATGAACGACGTCATCCCCGCTCTCATCGAGGAATACGGCCGCGACGCGCCGCAGACGCAGGCCGCGCTCGACTCGCAGCTCATCATGATGGCCAATCCGATCAAGGACGCGCCGGGCCGCATCGTCAACAAGCAGCCCAACCCGTCGCTGATCTCGGCCGATATCCCCAACCCCGACGGGGTGATGAGCTTCATCCAGTGGCACATGACCGACGAGGGCCGGATTTCCAACATGTTCGCGGCCGGCTACCTGGGCGTGCACTGGGACTTCGTGGAGGGACCCGAGGTGTGGCGCATGAAGGCGGAGCTGCAGGGCAAGCATCCCCATGACACGCGGCAGATCGCCAACTCGCAGGACTCGGTCGAGATCACCATTCAGGCGGGCCGGCCGCCGCTGGTGACGCCGCACGCTCACTGGTTCGGCACGCCGAACTACGCCTCGTGGCAGGAGCGGCTCAGCTACCACAACCGGCAGGCGGCGCGCGCGAACGGCGTCCTGGTCGGCGAGCGCGTCGGCGTTCTGTCGGACGTGGTGAGCGCGATCCCGTCGTATGCGCAACTGACGGTGACGCTGCCGCCGCGCGAAGCATCGGCGATGGCCACCGTCATGGAGCGGTTCGACGCCGCCCTGGCCGGGCTGGTCACTTCCGGCAACTTCGAGGCCGACTACGATGCCTTTCTTGCCAGCATGATCGACATCACCGACTGGCGGCCCATCTACGAGGAGCGCCAGCAGCGGTGGGAGCAGTGGATGAGCGACAACAACGTCGACGACCGCGACGCGCTGCTCACCGTCACGCCGCGTGCCGAGTGGGCCGCGGTGATGGGCTGGTAGTCACAGCGACGTTTCCCACCGGATCGGGGACGCGAGTGGTCGAGTGGGCTGAGGCTCGCTCGGCCACTTTTTGTAAACGAAAAAGGAGAGATCGGTGCCGATGACGAAACGCTCTGCGGGTCTGGAGATCGCGTCACGACCCTACGCCACCATGCTCGGCCCGGGAGCGGCCGACCAGCTCCGCAAGTTCCACACGCTGGAGTGCCTGCAGGAACGTGGCTGCATCCTGCGCTACACCGACCAGGGGCTCCGCGCACGCGTGCCGCCGATCGTTCCCTACGCGCCGTTCGAGCGCTCGCGGGTCTATACCGCCAGCCGCGAGGCGGGCTCCTGGAACATCGACTCGCAGCTCGCCGCGCTTGACGGCCGCTACTACTACGGGTTTACCAACGGCCGCCTCGACGAGGACACCGAGGGACAGCAGGTACGCATCTCCCACTCCGCCGACGGGCGCGAGTGGAGCGCGCCCGCATCGGTCATCGGCGGCGACGAGGACACGCGCGATTCGTACAAGTGCGTCGGCCTGACCGCGCTGAACGGATCCCTCTACATGCTGATCCGCTGGGCGCGCCGTGTGCGCGATCCCGACTCGACCGCGGTCGGCGGCGGCTACTACGCCGACTGGCACAACGCGCGCACCTACGTCTACGCCTCACGCGACGGCAGCACCTGGTCGCGGGAAGCGGAGCTCCCCGAGCGCGTGGCGGCGACCTACGAGTCGCCTCGCCTGACTTCCGATGGACGGCTCCTGGGCGTGGCATCGATCGACCGGCGCAGCGGGCCGGCGATCCTCCTGTGGCCGGGAGCGGACCTCCTGCAGACGCCGGAGATCCTGCCGCTGCCGCAGCCGTTCGGGGCGAAGCTGGACGGCGGCGAGTCGAGCTGGTACCAGACCGACGACGGCACGATCGTGATCTTCTGGCGGGACGAGAGCCAGTCGGCCCGTGTCTGGGTCAATCACAGCACCGACGGCGGCCGCACCTTCAGCGATCCCATGATCTCGGACATCCCGGACGCGATGTCGCGCAACTACGCGGGACGCCTGACCGACGGCCGCTACTACCTGTGCAACAACGCCAACGCGACGCTGCACAACCGCATGCACCTGACGCTGCTGATCGGCGAAGACGGGTATCGGTTCGACACGGTGTACATCCTGGTCGACGATCCGACCGACCAGCGGATCCTGGGGCTGCTCAAGCTGCCGGGCTATATGTACCCGTGCTGCCTGGAGGAGCCCGGCCGTCTGCTGGTCGGCTATTCCGTGAACAAGGAAGACATCGAGCTCGGGGTGGTGGACGTCAGGGCCCTGTAACCGGCATCGGCTGCTACTCCTTGATGGAGCCGATCATGACGCCCTTGATGAAGTAGCGCTGGATGAAGGGGTAGACGCACAGGATCGGCACCGTCGTCACCACGATGAAGGCGAACTTCAGCGACTCCGGCGTGAGGCGGCCGAGTTGGCGCCGCACGTTGTGGTTGAGGCGCAGGTCGTCGCGGCCGGCGCCGCCGCCGTGATGCCAGAGCGCCGCCAGGTGATCTGACAACCCGCCTTCGAGGATCGCCTCCTGCAGGAAGGTCTGCAGCGGCCGCAGGTCGGGCTCGCTCACGTAGAACGCGCCGAAGAACCAGTCGTTCCAGTGCCACACGGCGTTGAACAGGCCCATTGTGGCGATCATCGGCAGCGACAGCGGCATCACGATCCGGAAGAAGATCGTCAGGTAGTTGGCGCCGTCGATCACCGCCGCCTCTACCAGCCCGTCCGGCAGGCTCCGGAACGAGGTCTTCATGACGATCATCATCCACACGTTGAAGACGACCGGTATGACGTAGACGAGGAAGCTGTTGATCAGGCCGACGGTGCGGAGCACCATGTACAGGGGAATCAGCCCGCCGTTGACGAACATGGTGATGAAGAACAGCAGGATCACGGCGTTGCGGCCCACGAACTCAGGACGCGTCAGCGCGAACGCCGCGCCGCCGGTCACCATCAGCGTGAGCGGTACCGCCACGCCCACCCGCGCGATCGTGATCACGTAGGCCTTCCAGATCCCGGTGACGGTGAACACCTGCTGGTAGTTGGCGTAGTAGAAACCCCTCGGCCACAGTGAGCGGAGCGGAAAGCCCGGGTCCGTGAACGACCCCTGCAGCACGAACCAGAACGGGTACAGGGTCGCCAGCGCGAACAGCGTCAGGAACAGGTGGTTGGCGATCCCGAACAGCCGCTCCGACGTCGTCAAGCGATATCCGGCAACCATCGCGTTCCCTACCGTCCCGGCATCGCTATGGCGGGAGCATGCGGAGGAAGTTCTCGCCCGCGATCTTCGCCAGGGTACCGCGGCCCACACCGCGGCGATCCAGCTCCTGGAACAGGTCGTCGAGGCGCGACACGTCCGCGGGGATCGCCTCGCTCCACATCGGCAGGCCGTCGAAGTCGGAGCCGATGCCGACGTGGTCCGGCCCCATGATCGAAAGGGCATGCAGCACGTGGTCGGCCAGCCGCTCCAGCGTCGGTTCCTGCCGGTCGATGAAGCCGGGGTAGAAGGCGATGCCCATGACCCCGCCGCGCTCGGCCAGCGCGCGCATCATGTCGTCGGTCAGCGAGCGGGAGTGCGGACAGAGCGCGAAGCACCCCCCGTGCGTGTAGCAGACCGGGACGTCGGCCACCTCCAGCACCTCCCAGAACGCCGCATCGTTGCTGTGAGCCAGGTCCACGGGCATCGCCAGGCGGGCCATCTCCGCAAGTGCCTCACGGGCGAATGGCGTCAGCCCCTTGGACTGCCGCCGCAGGGTCTCCCGCTCGGCGGGCGTGATGTAGCCGAAGTAACTGTCCGAGTACTGCAGCTCCGGAGGCCGGCCGCCGCCGTGCACGAGGTTGGCGATGCGGACGCCCAGCCGGTGCCACGTGCGCAGGTGGCCGAGCCGCTCGCCGAACATTGCCTGGCCCTCGATCGTCATCACGATCGCGATCCTGCCCGCGGCGTGCGCCGTCCGTACATCGCCCGCGGACAGGCAGAGCGTGTACTCGCCGACTTCGTCTCCGCACATCCGGTACACCGCGTCGATCAGCGACACGGAAGCGTCCAGGTCCTGATCCCCGACCATGCAGTACAGGCAGTCGACGCCGCCTGCCCGCAGGCGCGGCAGGTCGATCTGGTAGCTCGGGTCGGGGCGCGTCAGGTCGACCGCATCGCTCTTGTTCTGCCGCCGGATCAGGGTGTCGCAGTGGGCGTCCACCACCAGGAACGTGTCGGTCAGCCCCATCGCCTTACCTCTCCGTGAACCATTCGCACGGCACCACCTTGACCTTGGTGCCGAAGTGCTTGCGCTTGCCGGTGACCGGGTCCGGCCGCCACCCGTAGTCGTAGCAGATCACGGCGTCGGTGCCGACGAAGGTGATCGCCGAATAGGCGCAGCGCACGGCGCCGGGCGCGCGGTGGTAGCGCTTGCGGTCGATCGGTTGCTTGTAGCCGTCGATCGGCTGCTGATACACCTGCAGGGGCGGCACCGGCAACCGGCACTCGTCGTCCAGCGACTCCAGGTTCCTGAAGTGCTTCCAGGTGCGCCCTTCATCCGGGGACACCGCGCAGGACAGCCGGTGCCGGGCCAGGCCGCAGGCGATCTCGTCGGGCGACGCCTGGTTCCAGATGACCAGCAGGTCTCCCGAGTCGGGCAGCCGCGCGGTGGTCGGCGGCGCGTCGGCGGCGGCAAGCCCGCTCGGCTGCGGCTTCGACCAGCTCACGCCGCCGTCCGCCGAATAGCTCATGAACAGCGTGCCCAGCCGGCAGCGGGCCAGGTTGATCAACCGGCCCTCGCGCAGCTCCTCCGCCACCGGCTCGCCGTACTTCTCGAACTGCAGGTACTCGGACAGGCCGGCCGGCTCCTCCTCGACCAGGCGGAACCCCTTGCCGTCCACCAGGTCGTACTCGACGTCGTTGTGCCGGATCATCAGCTCGTTGGCGCTGCGCTGCCACGTACCGCCCTCGTCATCGGAGAAGTAGGCGAACGAGTAGGAGAGCTGCGTGCCGTCCTGCTCGGCGTCTTCCAGGTGGTGGCTGATCCAGCGGTAGGCGGGACAGAGGATGCGGCCGTCGCCGAGCACCCGCGCGCAGCCGTTGCGCACAAGCGCGAAATGGGGGTCCACCAGGGTCTGCTCCGACCAGGTCCTCCCCTCGTCGGCCGACACCCGGAATCCCAGCGGGCCGTCGCGGCCCGGCTGCTGGGGCAGGGTCGAATAGAAGATGCCGAGCTTGCCGGAGGCCAGCCGCAGCGGGCTGGAGCGCCAGCCGGCGATCCGCTCCCCGGACACCGACCTGAGGAAGAACGGCTCCTCCCACGTGCGGCAGCGGTCGCGCGAGACGACGCCCTGCAGGCAGCGCACCTCCCGCAGGCTGTAGGTAAGCATGACCGCGTCGTCTTCGAGCGTCACCACGCTCGCCTCCCACGGGGTGAGATCCTCGGCGATCGGCATGCACTCGAACGGTTCTGCGGAAGGCATCCTCGTCTCCTCCTCGACTATCAGAAGATCCCGTGACCGACCGAGCCCTTGGAGACGCGGTTGGCGATCAGCGTCAGCGCCAGCCCGACGACCGAATAGATCAGGCCGACCGCGGTGGCGAACGAGTACTGCCCCTGCATGAGGCCGATGCGGATCACGTAGATGTCGGTGATGTAGGCGACCCGGCGTGTCGCGGGGTTGGCAAGATTCCAGATCTGGTCGAGGCCGGCCTGCAGGATCGCCGGGACCTGCAGCACCAGCAGGATGGCGATGATCGGCAGGATTCCCGGCAGGGTGATGTTCCACGCCTGCCGCAGCCGTCCGGCGCCGTCGATCTCGCCCTGCTCGTAGAGCTCGGGATTGATGGTGCTCATGGCGGCCAGGTAGATGATCGTGCCCCAGCCCACCTCCTTGAAGATCGCCGTGATCACCACCAGCGGCAGAAAGAAGGATTGATCGCCCATCAGCGCCACGGACGGGAGACCGAACAGGGAGCGCACCAGGTTGATCGGGCTGTCGGCCTCGAACCCCAGGACGCGGTAGGTGATGCCGGCCAGGATCACCCACGAGATGAAGTGGGGGAGGTAGCTGATCGTCTGCACCACGCGCTTGAAGCCGGGCCGCCGCACCTCGTTGAGCAGCAGCGCCAGGACGATCGGCGCCGGCCAGGAGAAGACGAACTTGACGACGGAGATGCGGACCGTGTTGCGCAGCACGTACCAGAACTCGGAGTCCTGCAGGAACCAGAAGTTGTAGAACAGCGGCTTCGACCAGGGGCTCCGGAACGGACCCAGCGATGCGTTGAAGTCCCGGAACGCCAGCGAGATGCCGTAGATGGGCAGGTAGTTGAAGACGATGACCGCCGCGACCGCCGGCAGGGCCAGGACATACAGCCATCGGTAGCGCCAGAGGTATTGGAGCGCTCCCATCCGGCCCGATCATAGCGCGGGCAGCGTGAGCCGTCCCGCCGGCGTGCCGTATCGCCCGCCTGCCGATCGGGTGTAGGGTCGGCCCGAGGCTCGCATGCTCGATCTGAGACCCGACGCGGGAGCCGACCGAGTCGCGCTGGTGCGCGACGGGAGCGTCACCTACCTGCCGGCACGGCGCGTCGAGCTGGTGCCGGAGGTGGCGAGCGGCGGCCTCTGCCGCTCGATCCGGCGGTCGGCGAGCGGCGAGCTGTTCGTTATGGGGCCTGGAATCGGCCCGCGCGTGTTGCGCTCCGCCGACGGAGGGCTCACCTGGAGCTCCAGGGAGCTCACCCTCGACCTGGCCCCGTTCGAGCCGGCCGATCCGGGAAGCGAGCCGTGGCTCGGCGCGTTCGCGATCCTGCGCGACGACACGTTCCTGGCTCTCTTCATGGTCGACGACCACCTGCCCACTCGGCGCGGCGTGATCGGCCGCTCGGAGGACCGCGGCAGGACGTGGTCGCTCTCTCCCCTGAACCCGGCGCTGCCGCCGGACACGCGCATGCAGGCGGCCAACTCGGATCTGCTGCAGCTTGCCGACGGATCGATCCTGCTGACCGTGGACGTCTTCCACGCGCCCGGCGGCGATCCCGCGGCCGACCCCTCCGCTCTGCCGGTCGAGCTGCAGGGGGTCTTCATCTACGCGCTGCGCTCGCCCGACGGCGGCCGCACGTGGCCGGAGAGTTCCTGCGTGGCCATGTACGCGGGCGAGGGGCACCTGCACCAGCTCCCGTCCGGCACCCTGCTGGCCTGCGTGCGCAAGCAGCGCTGGCACCGGCAGCCCGGCGACCCGCCGGCGCCGTACGACCTGAAGATCGCCTCCGGCTACCGGCCGCAGTTCGACAGCGAGGAGCGCCCGAGCGAGCGCGACGAGGGGACCAACCGCATCAAGAACACCCACCTCACCGAGTCCGCCGACGGCGGCCGCACCTGGGTCGACGAGCGGCCGGTCACCTCGTTCCTGCAGTGCTCGGCCGACCTGGCGCGCCTGGCCGACGGCACGCTGGTCCTGCAGTACCTGCACCGCTTCCCCGACGACCTCGCCCATACCGGCATCCGCGCCCGCGTGAGCCATGACGACGGCGCCGCGTGGGGGGACGAGACCTACGTGATCAGCCAGGGCGAGGGGGAAGACCCCAACACCGGCTCCTCCTATCCCGGCACCATCGCGGGCGGCACGCACGGGGTGATCACCGTCTGTGCCAACAACGTCGCCGGCCGCACCCGGCTGGAAGCCGTGCACTGGCAGCCGGAGGCCGCGACGCCATGAACGGGTTCGTCGACTCGCTCGGCCTGCGGATGATCGCCGTGGCGGGGGGCCGGTTCGACGCCTGGACGCCCAGCATGGCGCGCTACGTCGCGCAGGTGAGCGCCGGCGAACGGCCCGAGGCCGCGTTCGGGCAGAACCGCCCGCACGTGGCCATCCCGGTCGAGCTCGGCCCCTACTGCCTGAGCCAGTTCCCGGTCACCAACGCCCTGTACCGCCGCTTCGTGGAGGAGACCGGCCACCGGCAGCCGCGCGGCGAGCTGATCACCTTCCACTGGGAACCGGTCGCGGAGACGGCGCCGTGGGAGCATCCGGATTTCGCCGGCGACGATCTGCCGGTCACGGCGGTGCTGGACACCGACGCCCACGCGTTCTGCGAATGGCTGTCGGAGGGTGAGGGCCGGACCTACCGCCTGCCGACGATCCACGAGCACGAGTACGCGACCCGCGCCGGCACCGACAGCCTGTATGACTGGGGCGAGTATCCCGATACCCGCCGCATGAACTACGGCGTATCCATGATCGGCCATCCCACGCCGGCCGGCTCGTATCGCGCCAACCCGTGGGGGTTCCACGACCTGCTCGGCAACGTCTGGGAGATCTGCGCCGACGGCTGCGGATCGCTGACCCGCGGCGGCGCCTTCAACTCGCCGCAGCACATGACCGGCGCCGACGTGTTCGGCTCGTTCAAGTACGGCGAGATGCGCCTGCTATCCGTCGGATTCCGGGTCGCGTGCGATGCGGAATCCGATCCCGCGCGAACCGTCGACACCGCCCGCCCGGTGCGCGACCTGCCGCCAATCACCGCCGCGCGGCCGGCTGGCCCTGCCGCGCCGAAGCTCGACATCACCGTCGGCGACCGCATCGACCTGGGACCGCTGCCCGGCAACGCCGCACAGTTCATCGTGACCCGGCGCGGCACCATGATCCTCTGCGACCGCCGCTCCACCGACGGCGGCGCCACCTGGGAGCCAGCCCCGCCGCTGAGCACCGACGGCGCCTATGGCCAGCTCCGCGACGGCACCGTCATGCAGGTCGCCGGCCAGGCGCGCTTCGCCGACCCGCGCGAAGGTACGGCGACCCTGGAGGTCTCCATCTCGACCGACGAGTGGAGGACCGTGGAGACTTTCAGCGCGCCGATCTCCGTGCCCCTCGCCACCACGTTCATCCCGGTGCGCGGCTTCCTGGAGCTGCCCGACGGCAGGATCCTGATCACCCTGTACGGCAACCTGGAGGGGGACCGCGTCTGGACCGCCTCGCCCGTGGCGGCCGAGCTGATCCATCGCTACAACTGGTTCAAGAACCGCGTGATCGCCGCCGAGTCGGCCGACCGCGGGCGCAGTTGGCGCTTCCTGTCGACGGTCAGCTACCACCCGGAGCTCACGCCCATGGGCACCAACGAGTCCGACCTGATCGCGCTGGCCGACGGCCGGCTGTTCGCGGCCATGCGCGCAGGCATCCACGGCCACCGCGACCTGCACGGCCGCGCCCATCTGGACCAGCCGCTGTTGACCGCGTGGTCCGCCGACGGCGGCCTCACCTGGACCGACCCGCAGCGCGTGTACGTGGACGGCGAGCTGATCCCCGGCATCTATCCCCGCCTGCTGCTGACCGACGGCGGCGTGCTGGCGGTGTTGCGCGCCCGCGGGGTGCCGGGCGGCAGCGTGGTCTTCAGCCCGGACGGGCAGGGGAGCGTCTGGAGTGACCAGGTCGTCCACTTCGACGGCGCGTACGCGTCGGGCCAGCCGTACCACTGCGGCATGCAGGACATGGCGTTGATCGGACCGGACACGATCCTGGTGATCGACGTGATTTCGAAAGACGGCTTCCCGCCGCGGCAGTGCCACGCGGAGGGGGTGCCGATCACGGTCAGGAAGGTGAGCGCACGGGACTCAGCCGATGCCGGCCCGGCATCAGGCCCCTCGTGATTGGCCGCGGTCGAGTGGCCGGTGCTCAGGAGCGCCGGTGCCGAGGACGCTGACCGATGCCGACGACGGCCCAGTGATCAGAGGGGCTGGCAGGCCGCTCATCGTGCGGCGGGTCGTCGCCGTGTGTGTGCCGAACCCGTGTCCGCTCGATCGAGCGTGATACCGTAGATCCGTGTAGTCGGAGCCGATGCCCTCCGGCCGCCGGAACTGCCGCGCGGCGAAGGTGGGCGATCACGGACAGGAAGGTGAGCTCGCATGGATGAGGCTGCAGGGGGCGTTGCGCGGACCGGCCGCTTCTGGCACCGGCCGCAGGGCGAGGGGGTGCTGATCAGCGACCTGTCGTGCTGCGAGCCGCGCGCGGCGATCAGCGACGAGCTGAGCGACGGCTGCTGGTACACGCTTCCGTACGAGACCGCCGCCGGCATCGCCGGCGTGATGGTCGGCATGACC
Source organism: Spirochaetia bacterium (assembly GCA_963662775.1). Classification (GTDB taxonomy): domain Bacteria; phylum Spirochaetota; class Spirochaetia; order SZUA-6; family Bin103; genus CATQHW01. Next base: position 5,639,509 of record OY759747.1, on the reverse strand, counting down.
GAGCCGAGCCGGCCGCCCGAACTGCGCTTGAGGCTGCCGGTCAGCGGGTGGCACGCGGTCTACCTGGGCCTCTACCGCGGCGGCATCGAGCCCGGCCCGCCGTTCAGCGACCCGTTCGGATTGGACGTGCGCTTGGCAAGCGAGCCGCGCGCCGAGCTGGTGCGCCCCAGCGTCGTGGACGGCGCGCGCATGAACGCGTCGATCCCCGGCTCGGGCGGCGCGATCGAGGAGATATTCTGGAAGGCGGGCGACTTGGCGGACGAGGAGCTGATCATCGCCTGCCCGGGCGTGGAAGCGCCGAGCGCCGCGCAGCTCGCCTTCGTGCGGCTGGTGCGGATGAGCGCCGAGGAGGTGGCCGACTACACGGGCGCGGGCAGTGATCCTGCCACCAAGGGGATCATCGCGCAGTTGGACGGGCACTCCGGCTCGTCGTTCTTCGACGGCGCCCGCACCGTCGACGACCTGCTGTCGATCTACGCGCCGCTCCGCGACAGCGACGTGGGCACGCTGTTCCTGGGCACGGGCGGCAGCGGCGCCGGCTCGACGTTCTATCCCAGCGCGGTGGGGGTGCCGTACGGGGAAGGCGAGGAGGCCTTCGTCTCGGAGCGGGCCGCGCGCACCGTGCGCAGCCTGCGCGGCTTCCTGGAGCGGGGGATCGACCCGGTGCGCGTGCGCGTCGACTTCGTGCAGGCGATGGGGATCGCCGTCTTCCTGGGCTTCCGCATGGGGACGATGGCGGGGCCGCCGCCGGAGTACACCCATTCGGTGCCGTTCTGGCGCGAGCATCCGGAGCTGCGCTGCCGGGACGGCGACGGACGCACGGTGGCGCGCCTGAGCATGGCCTACCCGGAGGTACGCCGCTTCTACGTCGACCTGCTGCTGGAGCTGGCCGCGTACGGCGTGGAGGGCGTGCAGCTCATCTACACGCGGCGGGCGCCGTTCGTGTTGTACGAGCCGCCGGTGATCGAGGCGTTCCGGGCCGCGCACGGCGTCGACCCGCGTAAGCTCCGCGGCGGGGTGGACCATCGCGGCGGCGACCCGCAGTGGCAGCTCGAGTACGGTCACGACGATCGGCTGATGGATCTGTGGGCCGGCTACGTCACCACGTTCATGCGGGAGCTGCGCGAGGCGCTGGACGGGGCAGGGGCCGGCCGCAGGGTGCGGGTAGCGGCCAACGTCTGGCCGGACCACGACACCAACCGTGCCTCAGGGCTGGACCTGCGCACCTGGGCACGCGAGGGGCTGGTGGACATCCTGGCACCCGCCGCCGGCGATTCCCAGCACGGGCGGCTGGACTTCGCATACATGAGCGAGTTGGTGGAGGGGACCGGCTGCCGCTTCTACCCCGACCTGTACCCGCGCAACATGGCTGCCGGCGACTACCTGCGGCGCGCCGCGGAGGCGTACGCCGAGGGGGCGGCCGGGCTGTCACTGTGGGACTGCGACCGCCGCATCATCACCCGCAGCCAGTGGAACACGATCCGGCGCCTCGGCCACCGCGGCGACCTGCGGCGGATGGCCGCCGAACCGTGCGACCCGCTGATGCACCGCCTGCACCTGGTCGACGGCTGGAACCCCTCGCACTACACGTAGCCTGGACGCGGTCAGTCGGACGCTGGACAATGAGTTGCCTATGGGAGGGAAGATGGTGAATGCCGTTGAGGACCAGATTGACAGAGCGACGATCCGGGCCATGGCGCAACTGATTGTCGAGCGCTTTGATCCGGAACAGATCGTTCTCTTCGGCAGCCATGCCCGCGGAGAGAGCAGCGAGCACAGCGATGTGGATCTGCTGGTCGTGCTGCGCTCAGATGCCGTAGAGCCACAGCGCGGCAATCCGATTCGTCGGGCGATTGCCGACCGTTTCGTGTTGCCGGTCGACGTGATGATTCGCTCTCCGGAAGTCCTTGCAAGGCAGCGCAAGGACCCGCATTCCATGATTCACAAGGTGCTGGAGGAGGGGGAAGTATTGTATGAGCGACGTGCGGCCTGAACGGAAGTGGAAAAGTAGCGGTCAAGCGCCCAAGCCGCCCTGAATCATGGCGCCGATCAAGCCGCCGCACGGACCTGACGGGTCCGGTCAACCGCGGAGCGATGCCATGGACGCCGTGAAGCACCACCCTCTCGATCAACCTCGCCCACCTGCTCCAGGGCCCCGGCGTCGAGTCCGTGCGCGTAGAGTTCAAGGCTGCCTGGCATCCTGAGACGACCGGGCCCCAGGTGCTCAAGACGATCTGCGCGTTCGCCAACGACTACCACAACCTGAACGGCGGCTACGTCGTCATCGGGATCGCCGAACGGGACGGGCGTGCCAGCCTGCCACCGGCGGGCCTGTCCTCGGCCGAGCTGGCGGCAGCGCAGGAGTGGCTGCGCGGCAATTGCATCCGGCTCGATCCGCAGTACCAGCCGCTGCTCTCACCCGAGGTGGTGAGCGGACGGCATATCCTCGTCGTGTGGGCGCCCGCGAGCCAGGTCCGGCCGCATCGGGCGCCGGACGCCGGACGCGGACCGCTCCGGTATTGGGTGCGCCTTGGAGCGGATACCGTCGCCGTGGAGCAGCGAGGCGGACTGCTGCGAGAGCTGATCCAACAGACCGCACGGGTGCCGTGGGACGACCGCCGGGCGCTGGACGCCGGCCTCGCCGACCTGCACGAGATGACCGTCAGGGAGCATCTGCACGAGATCGGCAGCGGGCTCACCGACGAAAGCGACGCGGTGGAGATCTACTGTCCATGGGCATCACCACGCGGGTCAACGACCATGACGTGCCCCGCAATGTCGGGCTGCTGTTCTTCGCGGCCGAGCCGACCCGCTGGTTTTCACGGCGCATGGATCGATTGCGCGCTGTTCGCCGCGGGCGGGACCGGAGACGTCCAGGAAGAGCAGGAGTTTCGCGGCGGGCTGACGCGGCAGCTACGCAACTGCCTCCAGTACCTGCACGGACGGTCGCCGGTCCACCTGCGCAAGGAGCCGGAGCGGATCGAGACGTGCCGCTGGCGTGCCTATCCGGCGGTGGCGCTGCGCGAGACCCTGGTAAACGCGCTGTATCACCGCAGCTACGAGCCCGACGTGCTGGAACCGACCAAGGTCTATCTGTACCGGATCGCGTGGAGATCATCAGCTATCCGAGACCCGTTCCGGGACTCGATCCGCAGCATTTCTCGCTACGCTCCTCGTTCCCGACGGTGCCCGCCCGCAACCGCCGCATCGGCGAGTTTCTCAAGGAGCTCGGACTCGCCGAGGCGCGCCTGACCGGGTTGCGGAAGGTGGCTGCCGCGATGGCGGCCAACGGCTCTCCGGCGCCGCGCTACGACTTCGACGAGCAACGCACCTACTTTCGCGCCACGCTGCCGGCGCACGCGGAATACACCGTCCTTTCCGCGGTACGGGACGCAGCGGAGCTGCGCGCCCTGGGAGACGCGGACGCGGCGCACCGCCTGATCGAGTCCGCCTGGGAATCGAACCGGGCATCGGCGGTACTGGCAGCGGAGCTGATCCGGCTGCACGCCGGCCGCGGCGACCTGGAGCGGGCGGAGAGGGTTCTGGCCGAGTTCGAGGAGCACGCGACGCCAGACGCGATGCGGGAGGCAGCGGAGGTGCTCGCCTCGGTCCGGCGCAACACCTGACTGATAGCGGCATTGAAGCGCCGAAACCGGAGATGGATCTCATCAGGCGCCGACTGGCCGCAGCGCGCCATCACTACGAGGAAGCCTATGGCGAAGCAGGGTAAGTGTATGGAACCAGACGACACGAAGATCGAAACCGGCAGCGGGAATGTGTTCGCCGACCTGGGTCGTCCCGACGTCGACACGCACCTGCTCAAGGCAGAGATCGTCACGCGCATTGACAAGATCATTCGCCAACGCGGGCTCAAGCAGACCGAAGCGGCCAAGCTGCTCGGGCTATCCCAACCCGACGTATCGCGGCTTCTGCGGGGAAGCTTCCGCGAGTATTCCCTCGAGCGTCTCCTTCGTCTGCTGACGGCCCTTGGTCGCGACGTAGAGATCGCCATCCGCGAGCCGCGGTCCCGTCGAACGGGCCGGATCAGCGTCGGAGCGTAGACGCTCGGCTCATAGCGCGGAAGCCACCAGATCGCCGACCTCGGTGGTGGAGTAGCCCATCCGGCCGGCCGACATGCTCTGCATCTTCGGCGTGGTAGCCCGGATCGCGTTCTCGACCCGCTGCGACGCGCGGGCCAGGTTGTCCAGCCCCTTCTGCTCGCCCGTGACCGACAGCAGCATGCCCATGGCGGCGATGGCGGCGATCGGGTTGATGGCGTTCTTGCCGGTGTACTTCGGCGCCGAACCGCCCATGCACTCGAACATGCTGCAGCCGCCCGGATCGGGGTTGATGTTGCCGCCGGCGCTGACGCCCAGCCCGCCCTGAATCATGGCGCCGATGTCGGTGATGATGTCGCCGAACATGTTGGGCACCACGACCGTGTCGTAGTACTCCGGGTTCTTCACGAACCACATGCAGGCGGCGTCGATGTGGTTGTAGTCGCGGGTCACGTCCGGGTACTCAGGTCCCATCTCGTGGAAGGCGCGCTCCCACAGGTTGGCCGCGTAGGTCAGCACGTTGGTCTTGTGCACGAGCGTGAGCTGCGTCGAACTGGCGCAGCTCGTCGATCTGCTGCTCGGTGATCACCTCGCCGGTGGCCAGGTAGCGCTCCCCGCCGTAGTCGAAGTCGACCCGCTCGTAGGAGATCCCATCCAGCGGGGCCACCGCCTCCAGCACCTTGCACGCCTCGGCGGTCACCTCCGGTCCCGTGCCGTCACCGCCGATGACGGCGATCTTTATCGAATCGGACAACTGTTCCTCCCTTGTGCGGCGCGATCCTACCAGAACCGCCGCCGCGTCCACACGGAGCGTGACCGAAGCGTCCACCCCTCCCGTGGCGTCATGCCGGCTGGCACAATCGCCCGCGACCGTCTACCGTTGCCCCGGTGCAACCGCGAGAACCTGCGATGATGACCGGCGAGCAATGCGACATTGATCTGCGCGTCTTTCTGCACCTGCGAAACGCACTCACCGCCGACGAGCTGGCCGCGCCGCGGGCGGCGGCCGAGCGCCACGTCGACAGGCAAGGAGTTGACTCGCGGGCGCTCGCGGCTGGTCACTGGAATGCTCTGGGGCACCCGCACCCAGCCGCCCGAGAAGCCGCGTGAGGAGCGTGACGTAGCTGTGGGTTACGAGGTCTCCCTGGAGATAGCGTTCGACCGCCGCGCCGGCGCAACCAGCCCTGTGCGGGTCGAGTTGGACTTCGGCCGGCTGATCGATCCCCACACGCTGGTCGCCCGGCGGCACCGCGACGGGCGCGAGCGGACCTATCCGGTGCAGTTCGACGAGCGGCTCTATTACCAGCCGCAGGGTTGGGTCGCCTGGCTGGTCGACGAGCCGGCCGCCGGCGGCGACTGGTGGCTGGAAGCGGAACCGCGTGCGGCCGATGGCGGCCTGGCACCGGCTCCCTACCTGCCGCTGGTCGGGGTGGGCGATGAGATCCACTACAACGGGGACCGCTGGCAACCGATCGCCGCCCCGGGACGTCACGCGATGCCGCTGACGGTGGACTGGGACGGCGACGGCCTGATCGACCTCCTGTGCGCCAGCCACCACGCCAACGGCCTCGGCATGCCGTGGGGCGGCGTGTTCTTCTGGCGCAACATCGGCAGCAATCGGCAGCCTCGCTTCGCGCCGCCGATGCGTCTGTACGCCGATGGCGTGAATCTGGTCCAGCGCGAATACCGCATGTACGACATCCCGCCACAGCGGGAGTTCATCAGTGAGGACTATCTGTGCTGCGACGTGTTCGACTGGTTCTGCAGCGGACACCCCGACCTCGTCACCATCAGCCAGCGCGGCGGCATCAAGGTGTACCGCAATTCCGGCGAGCACGACGCCGCGGGTCTGCCCGCCCTCGAGCTGGCGGCCACGGTGCCGTTTCCGCCGCAGTTGTCGGTCGGCCGCTACCTTCAGATCAAGGTACGCGACTGGGACGGCAGCGGACGACCGTCGCTGATCATCGGCAGCGTGTTCCACGACCGCGACACGCACGTCCAGCGCGAGCAGATCGTGCTCATGCGCAACACCGGTCGCGACGCCGCCACCGGCGACTGGACCTTCTCCACCACGGTGCTGCCGATATCAGGGGCGCGCATCGGGCATGACGTGCGGATCGCCAACCCGCAGTTCTCCAACTTCTCCAACCATCGCGCCTTGAGCATGGACGTGTTCGACGTCGATGGCGACGGCAAGCTGGAGCTGCTGTGCTGCCACGTGCAGGACCTGCACAGCCCGATTCTCGAGCTGTGGCGCAACGTCGGCTCGGTCGACGAGCCGGCCATGATGAACCAGGGACAGTTGGCATGGAGCCGCGCCGCCATGGCGTTCGGCTTCCACTTCGTGCATGACGCGGCGTTCCAGGGGTGCCTCCGGGCGACCTGGTACGATGGCTTTGGGTTCCACTACTTCGAGCAGGTCGGGTCCGACTTGTTCGCCGCGGACAGTTTCCGCGATACCGGCGCCCTGCTCGGCGAAGCCGGCAAGGTCAAGCACGAGGGCATGGTCAAGGCGGACCCGATCGACACCCGCGGCACCGGTGCCTTCGATCTGGTCTGCGGCGACCTCGCGGGATACGTCACGTTGGTGCGCAATACCGGCACGGCCGCAGCGCCCGCCTTCGCGCCGCCGGAGCCGATCCGCGACGCCGCCGGCGAGCGGGTCCGCATCTACCGCGAGAGCATTCTGCGCGACAACAACTCCGAGCGTAACTGCGGACAGCTCAAACCGTACGTCTGCGACTGGGACGGAGACGGCAGGCTGGACATCATCGTCGGCAACAACACCAACCGCATCTTCTGGCTCGAGGGGTACGATCCGGGCAGCAACCGGATCGCCGGCCGGCGGGAGCTGGCGGTGCGCGGCATGGCCGATCCGTTCGGCTTTCGCAAGGGACCTGCGGCGGTCGACATTGACGGCGACGGGCGCGTGGAGTTGCTGGCGGTGGACAGCCTCGGGCGGATCAGCGTCTTCCGTCAGGGAAGTGGCGCCGACGGGAAGCTGGTGCTGGAACCGCCAGTGCCGCTCACCTATCGCGACGGCGGGACGCTCCTGAACTCCGACATCGGACGGGCGCTGGCCGACACCGACGGGGTCTCGTTTCCCGGCGGGCTGCCCTCTCTGTGGCGCGAGCCCAGCATCACCCTGGCCGCGTGCGACTGGCGGCGGTGCGGGGTGTTCGACCTGTTCGTCTCCTCCAACTGGTATACGTTCTACCTGGAGAACGCCGGAACCGGGGGCACGCCCTGCTTCGAGCGACCGCGGCCGATCCGCTCTCCCGACGGCGCGGCGTTCAAGCTTTCGCAGCACGAGAGCCACGTCACCGCATTCGACTGGAACGGCGACGGTACCCTCGACCTGATGATCGGCGGCGAGTCCGGCGGCCTCTACCTGTTCCATCACGACTGGCTGTCCGGTATCGCGCACTCGGTGCGCGTCGCCGTGCCGTGAGCGCCAGAGCCGCGCCCCGAGCGTTTCGGTAGAGGGCTGAGCGCGCCGGTCAGCCCTTGATGGCGCCGAGCATGACGCCCTTGACGAAGTACTTCTGGATGAACGGATAGACCACCACGATCGGTCCGATCGTGAGCAGGATGGTAACCGACTGCACCGACTGCACCGGCACCGGCTCGCTGAGCCCCAGCACGTCTCCCGCTTCGTCGAGCTCGGCGAAGTCCAGCACCTTGAGCATGTCGCGGATGAGGAGCTGCAACACCTGCTTGTTCCTGTCGTCGATGTAGATCATGGCGTCGAACCACGCGTTCCAGTGCTCCACGGCGGCCCACAGTCCGACGGTCATGAGCACGGGTTTTGAGAGCGGTACGATGACGCGGACGATGATGGTCCAGTATCCGGCTCCGTCGATGATCGCGGAATCCTCCATCGCCTGATCGATCGCCATCAGGAAGTTGCGCGCCACGATGATGTAGTAGGCGTTCAGCGCGATCGGGAGGATCAGCACCCAACGCGTGTCCATCAGCCCCAGCGACCGGATCAACAGGTAGGTGGGGATCAGTCCGCCCGAGAAGAACATCGTCAGGACGTAACACACGGTAAGGAAACCGCGTCCGGGAAGATCTCGCTTGGCGAGCGCGTACGCCGCCGTGAACGTCACCAGCAGCGTCAGGGACGTGCCGAACACGGTTCGGTGCAAAGTGTTGGCGTAGGCCACGAACAGATCGTTGTCGATGAACACGTAGCGCCACGAGTTGGCAGTCCAGCGGTCGATCCAGATGTGCAGCCCCAGCGAAGAGACCTCATCGAAAGGGGAGAACGAGCTCAGGAACAGGTACCAGAACGGATACAGGATGGTGACGCTGATCAGGAACAGTACGATCGCGTTGCCGGCGTCGAACATGCGGCCGGCAATCGAGCGCTGGACCGTGGGAGAAGCCATCTACTCCACGCTACCAGATATGATATTCGCTGAAGCGTTTGATGATGCTGTTCGCGGCCACCAGGATGATCACGCCGGCCACGTTCTTGAACATCCCCACGGCGGCCGAGTAGTCGAACCGCGCCTCCTCGATCCCCGAGCGGTAGATGTAGGTATCGAACACGTCAGCCACGGAATACACCAGCGGGTTGTAGAGGTTGAATATCTGGGCGAACGACTCGTCCAGGATGTGGCCGATCTGGATCAGGAACAGAATCGTCATCACGGGGATCAGGGAAGGGAGCGTAATGCTGAGCGTTTTCTGCCAGCGGTTCGCTCCGTCGATCGATGCGCTCTCGTAGAGCCCGGGGTCGATGGACGACAGCGCCGCCAGATAGACGATGCTGCTCCAGCCGATCCCCTGCCAGATGCCGGTCACCACCAACAGGCCGCGGAAGGTGGCTTTGTTGGTCAGCCAGTGCACGGGCTCCATCCCCAGCAGCGTGTAGAAGTGGGCGATGATACCGCGCTGCGGAGAGAGCACCTCGGTCAGGATGCCCGCCAGGATCACCCACGAGATGAAGTGCGGGAGATAGGAGATGGTCTGCACCACCCGCTTGTAGAGCGACACCCTCACCTCGTTGAGCAGCAACGCCAGAATGATGGGACAGGGGAAGCCGAACACCAGTCGCAGGACGCTCAACCAGAAGGTGTTGAAGAACACGCGCAGGAAGAACGGGTCTTTGAACAGACGTTTGAAATGCGCGAAGTCGTTCCACGGGCTGCCCAGCGCGCCGTCGTAGAAGTTGTAGTCCTTGAAGGCGATGATCAGCCCGTAGATCGGACCGTACTTGAATACCACCAGCAGGGTCATGGAGAGCAGCAGCAGCAGATAGACAGGGCGCATGCGAATCGCCCGCGCGATGGTCTGCCGCTTCAGCACGCGCCGGTATGCGGCGATTGCCTGGTCGCTCGTGGTCGCTGCTGCGTTCCGTCGCACGTCAGTGCATGCAGGTGTCGATGTCGTAGAGAATGTGAGGGGCCACGCAGGCCCGCTCACCGAAGTGCTTGCCGATCGGCTGCGCGGCGTGCGCCGAGCCCTCGAGCCCGGCGTAGAAGCCGTCCAGTACCGCATTCTTGAAGCGCTCGTCGCCGCTCAGCCGGTAGGCGTAGGCCGGCCCCTCGAGAATGAGGCTGTTTCTGGCGGCGCTGATGCCGCTCTTGGGGCAACGCGTGTAGCGGAACGCCTTCTCGGCTGCGATCCAGTGCTCTCGAATCAGGAAGTCACAGGCGCCGACGATCAGGTCTGCGGCCGCTTCATCTCCGGTGGCCTGGTGATAACGTTTCAAGCCGGACAGCAGCACCCCCACCATGAAGTCCGCGTTGCCGGAGCAGCGCGGGAGACACTCGCAGTGGCCGAGCAACAACTGATGCGGCCAGCCGTTGGGCGTGTAGCGCTCGCGCACTCGCTGAACGATCAGCCTGGCGGCATTCACATAGAAGTGATCGCCGGTGGCCTGGTACAGCGCCATGGTGAGAATCAGGTGCCATCCGGGCCGGCGGCAGTTGCAGAAGTCGAAGTTGACGGTGTAGAGCTGGTCGTACTTGTCGCCGATCCTGGTCGCGATCTCGAGCGCACGCCGGTCACCGCTCAGCAGGTGGTAGTCCAGCAATCCCTGGACCCAGGTGTGGTCGACCTCCATCTCGATTACACCTTGAGCGCCCCCCTTGCGGTAGTAATAGGGATAGTAGTCGCCGACGTGGCCGATGCAATGGGCGTACACCCGGTCGACGAAACCGTGGTCCACGTGATGGTGGCAGGTGTCGACGTCCATGTAATGGCGTACCGCCTGCTCGCCGGCCGTGAAGAACCGGGAGTCGCCGCCGCGCGCGTAATGGAGGAAGAATACGTGCGGCGTGTCGTACTCGATGTTGCCCCACTTCTGAACGTGGTACCAGTCGCCGAAGTTGAGCATGCCGTATTCCCTGCCGGTTTCCCTGGTTTCCAGGTAGTTGGCGAGGCTGTGGTCGGCGTAGTGCTCGTACGCCGGGAACCTGCCCGGGTCGACGGCGGCCACGTCCCCGAACGCCTTGCTGTCGCAGTACCATGCCGCCGGAGCGCGGGCCCGCAACGGTTCCTGCAGATGCGGGGCAGAACTCGGAGCGGGGGCGGCGTGAAACCGGTATACCAGTTCGTGGGTGCGCGACACGCCCTGCTTGAGCTTGTACACGCCGTCCTGCAGGTAGTAGTAGAGCTTGTCCTCCAGCTCGCGGGCGCGGTAGCGGTCGTCCGGAAGCGGCGGGCAGAGCCCCACTTCCAGGCCGTTGGCCGTGGCGCCGAGGCTCTTGGGGTAGTTCTGCCAGAAGTCGCGCACGGCGATGGTAAGCCCGCGCGCGCGGTCGCTCAGATCGATCGTTCCCGATGCCCGCCCGCCGCTCTGCCCGGCGTGACCGGGCTCCGTCACCGTGTATTCGTCGTCCTCGAGCTGCGCCAGCGTCGGCTGGCCGTCGCTCCGGTATACCGCCTCATCCGCACAGAACAGCGTACAGGAAGGGTCGGTCAACCGTAGCGGCGTACGCAGCATGAGACTTCGGACGGCGGTGAAGTTGTCTGTTACGTGGTCGTTCTCCCAAGTATGCAGAATGCGCACGAAGTCCTTGCCAGCGTAGACGGTGAGGCGGGTGACGTAGGTGAACATGCGGGTGCCGTCCGCGGCCTGGAGCCGGCCCTGCAACTTCACCACGGTCCGTAGCGGACCGCTCTCCTCCACCGCGAGGGAGGACACCCCCCCGTGCGTGCTGAAGGTGGTGCCGTCGGCGGTCGTCATCTCCATGAGCCCGGGAGAGCGGGGGTCGGTGATTTCTTCGTCCCCGGAGAACGCGCCGTCGCCGTTGGCGTCGATCCATACTCTCGCGGGGAAGCAAGGCGCCCGGCGGTCCAGCAGCACCTTGAGCGGTCCCGTATTCAACGCTACCTCGGTGCCGTGTTCGGTGATCTCAAGCGGTGTGGGCGGCCGGTCTTTCCGGCGTACCACGCCATGGCCGAATTCCAGCCGATACTCGGCGTTGCCCGCGGCCGCCACATCGGCCTGAAAGTCGATCAGCAGCCACTTGACGCTGCCGTCCGGCCATTCCGCGAGCACGGCGGTCTGCAGCGGGATCTCCGCTCCCGATCCGTTCAGCAGCCGCGTGCTCTCGGCGGCCGTGAGCGCGCCCTGCGGAAACGGAAGGCCCGAGGTCACCGGCCACCCCCGCCGCTGCACCGGCGCCTCGTTGGCAACCCGGAGGGGCACGGCATCCCGTGCCACGTCACCCGGCGGCCGGCGGCGCGGAGCGGTCGAGAAACTAAAGTCCTGCGACATCACCTCGGTACCGTCCGGCGCAGTTCCCCGCAGGCGATAGTGATAGGTCCGGTCCGCCTGCAGGTCGTCCAGGACGACACGATGGTTGTTGTAGATCGACGTGACCGGTGGCACGTACACCTGCGCGTAGGTCGCCGCGGAGGACGGCAGCGCCACTTCCTCGGTCTCCACGCGGCTGCCGTAGTCGGCGGACGGCCCGTACTCGAGCCGCGACCGTGTCGCCCAGTCGGTGATCCAGGTAATCCGCGCCTGCCGCTTTCCCGCGCGCTCCAGCGGGACCGCCCGCACGGAATTGAACCCATAGCTGCGCCGCTCCTGCCGCGGCTTGTCCTTGAGCAGCAACAGGTTCTCGATCCGATACGAGCCCCCGCCGCTATCCGGCGTCATCAGCGTGATCAGCGCGGTGCCGGTGAACTCGCACGCCTCCGCCAGCACGAACAGGTACGAACGATTGTCGTGGGCGGCGGCGACCGCGACTCCCTTGCGTTCGTTACCAACGAAATACGTCACCACCTGATCGGGGACGCCCTGCTCGTCGTACATGATGAACGCCGGGTAGTAGGTGCCGCGCGCAGGCTTGCTGATGAAGAACGCGGCACCCGGCTTGGTTCTGACAACGGAGAGCACACGGTAGTCGCTGACCAAGTCGTGCACGAACCCCTGGTAGCCGTAAGAATCCAGGTAGAACGCCTGCGGACCTATGACGACATTCCCGGGATCGGCAGCGACCGCGTCCAACAGGTCGAGATCCTCACGGAATACTTCGAAACCCCGGCTCGTTCCTTGCGATGCCGGAGCTGCCGATCTCACGGATCGCACCATTGCTTCGGGAATGGCGTATTTCCCTCGGCGGCCGACCTCAGTAGACCACGTTACCCTTGCGCAGCTCCGCGACGATCGGCATCTTGGCCATCTCGGCGTGTACGTCGTTGCCGCCCGCCTGCAACCACTTCTCCCGGTAGCTGTCCCACGCGGCATCGATCTCCAGGTCACCGGTAATCGCTTCCCAGATGAACTCGTCTCTGATCGTGTCGAGTGCGCCCGCGTACTCGGCCCACACCGTGGCGTAGTCGGTCTCGCTGAACAGGTCCTCTCGATAGCTCGGGACGGCGATCGCGCCGCCCTCGCCGCCCTCGCCGAAGTAGGCTTGCAGTGGAGCCTGCTCAGGCGACACGTACATCAGGTGCAGCTCGCGGTAGAAGTTCATGTACGGGTAGTAGAGAATGCCGGTTGTGCCGCCACGTCCATACTCCTCCGTGTACTTCACCGGCGACTTGAACGGCTCGCCCGTCCAGTTGAAGTGGACGCCAGGCCAACCGAAGTAGGCGTAGATCCTGCCCTCCGGGTCCCAGTTGGTGTACTCGACGATGTCAAGGATCTTGGCCAGCTTCGCGTCGTCGACTCTCTTTGACACCATGAACATGATCTGGCGCGCATCGATCGGAAGGGTGCCGCCGGCCTTGGCGTAGCCGGTATGGGTGCCGTCCGGCCCGACAGGCACCGGAGTCATCACCGCCTTGGCGCTGGCGTCCCGCGCGTAGAGCGGATGCGGTAGCCAGTTCTCTCCGCTGGGGTTGGCGCCGGAGGCGACGTAGACCGGGGCGCTGGTGTAGGCGCCGGCGAGGCCGCTGATGATCTTGTTGTCACGCTGCTCCTTCGATACGGTCGGCAGCTCGGAGTCGATGATCCCGTCCCGGTACCAGCGCTGGCCGGCCTTCAAGGCTTCCTTGAGACTGGGGTGGACCGCCATCTTAACCGCGGTGCCGCCGTCATCGTAGTTGTCCACGCCGTTCAGGCCGAACATCGTCAGCAGCATGTGCAGCCCGCGGGAGCCGATGGTGCTGTCCGTGGCATAGGGAATCGTGTCGGCGATTCCGTTGCCGTCCAGGTCTTCGTTGCGGAAGGCGTACAGGATCTTCTCGAACTCTGCGAAGGTGTAGGGGGTCTTGGTCCAGTAGGTCTTGCCTTCCGAGATGCCGGCACCGGCGTGGATCAGTTCGGCGGGGGCCATGTCGATCTTCTCCAGCCAATCCAGGCGAAAGACGGGAAAGTAGGAGACGCCACCGGCATAGTCGTAGCTCCTCACGAGCCCCATGTACTCGTCTTCCTTGCCCGGCACCAGCCCGTACATCCACGCTGCCGGTCCCATGGAGTCAAGCCACGCGGCCATCGACGGAACGTGCTCCGCGATCATTTCCTTGGGAATGGAGCGGAACACGCCCTGCAGGTAGTAGTCGCGCGGCGTAACGTACATGTAACCGGCATCGGGTTCTTCGCCGGATGCGAACAGGAGCTGGTACTTCTCCCGGTCGCGCCGCCAGAGCTGCGTGTTGACCAGCTTGACGTTGAACTTCTCCTCGATGTGCGCCTGCACCGGGTTGCCGTCCTCGATCTCCCCTCCGAACGGACCGAACCAGGAGATGTCCATCGGCTCGTCTACCGCGGTCGCTTCCATGTCCGCGCCGGCCGTGGCCTGCACAGTCACGACCACCAGCAACGTCGTAACCAAGGCGAGAAAACGGGCTGTTGTCATCACGTACCTCCTGGCTCTGCCGCCGCAGGGATTCTGCGTTACGCAGGGCCCACGGCAGCATGAACCTGCGCAGTCGCGGCGTCAAGCATCCGCATTGACTCATTGACTCATCAAACATGCACACGAACGACCGGCCCACCTTGAGGGCGCACGCCGGCCGCGACGACCCGGAGAGGGCGAAGACGGTTCTGGCCGCTCCGACGCACACCTGATGTATCGTGGCCGAGCGTCAGAGCGCGGAAGCCACCAGGTCGCCGACCTCGGTGGTGGAGTAGCCCATCCGGCCGGCCGACATGCTCTGCATCTTCGGCGTGGTGGCATGGATCGCGTTCTCGACCCGCTGCGACGCGCGGGCCAAGTTGTCCAGCCCCTTCTGCTCGCCGGTGACCGACAGCAACATGCCCATGGCGGCGATGGCCGCGATCGGGTTGATCACGTTCTTGCCGGTGTACTTCGGCGCCGAACCGCCCATGCACTCGAACATGCTGCAGCCGCCCGGGTCCGGGTTGATGTTGCCGCCCGCGCTGACGCCCAGCCCGCCCTGAATCATGGCGCCGATGTCGGTGATGATGTCCCCGAACATGTTGGGCACGACGACCGTGTCGTAGTACTCCGGGTTCTTCACGAACCACATGCAGGCGGCGTCGATGTGGTTGTAGTCGCGGGTCACGTCCGGGTAGTCGGGTCCCATCGCGTGGAACGCGCGCTCCCACAGGTTGGCGGCGTAGGTGAGCACGTTGGTCTTGTGCACGAGCGTGAGCTGCATCTTGTCCTTGCGGCGGCGGCACAGCTCGAAGGCGTAGCGCAGGCAGCGGTCGACCCCGAAGCGGGTGGCGATCATCTCCTGCGTTGCCATCTCCTGCGGCGTGTTCTTGCGCAGGAAGCCGCCGGCGCCGCAGTACAGGTCCTCGGTGTTCTCGCGCACGACCTCGAAGCTGATGTCCTCCGGCCCCTTGTCCCTGAGCGGCGATTCCACGCCGGGGTAGAGCTTGATCGGCCGCAGGTTGATGTACTGGTCGAGCTGGAAGCGGATGGCCAGCAGCAGCCCCTTCTCCAGGATGCCCGGCGTCACGTCCGGGTGGCCGATGGCGCCCAGGTAGATGGCGTCGAACTGGCGCAGCTCGTCGATCTGCTGCTCGGTGATCACCTCGCCGGTGGCAAGGTAGCGCTCCCCGCCGTAGTCGAAGTCGACCCGCTCGTAGGAGATCCCCTCCAGCGGTGCCAGCGCCTCCAGCACCTTGCACGCCTCGGCGGTCACTTCCGGACCGGTGCCGTCACCGCCGATGACGGCGATCTTGATCGAATCGGACAACTGTTCCTCCCTTGTGCGGCGCGATCCTACCAGATCTCCCGCCGGCCGGCATGGCGATTCGGTCGCTGAGCGCGGCAGGGACCTCACGCTGGCGTGCGTCCTATGCTCCGGGGATCCGACAGGACCCCACAGGAGGTATTCATGGCCGACGCAACGACCGCGACGAACCACAAGACACCCGGCTACGAGCGCTGGCCCGCGCAGAAGCGCCGGCGGCTGGTGACCGAGGAGTACGAGTACGACTTCCCGTTCCACTACGCCAACGTCACCGTGAACCGGCGGTTCTACCGGGGAAGCGAGTTCCACGGCGTGGAGATGAACGTGGTCAACTCGCCCAACGGCGTCGAGGGCTACACGCCGATGGCCGCCGACTCGATCCTCGTCGAGGAGACCCATCCGATCGTGCGCATCGCCGTGATCGGCAGCGCCTGCACGCCGCCGGGCTACGTGCAGATCGAGTGCGACGTTCTGCCCGAGTGGCGGCAGCCGCCCGAGCTCGAGGGCGTGATGCCGGTGCGCATGCGCGCTGCCGACCTGTGGGGCGGCCACCTGCGCGTGGACCAGTGGTACTCCCGCGACGAGCGGCCCGCCGACTTCAAGGGGGTGGCCTATGACCCGATGCCGGAGTCGACCAAGGAGCGCTATCCGTTCCTGGGCGAGGGCTCACAGAAGGCGCACTACCGGGAATTCCCGCACACCGGCATGTCGTGCGCGATCTTCGAGACGCCGCCGAGCCGCAGGATCACCGTGATGGGCGGCAGCCAGCCGCCGGGCTGGCCGACCGACAACTACCCGGACGACCAGCACTACTCGTTCCGCACGCTACGGACCACCATCCGCCTGCCGGACGGCGGTTGACGGGGCTGCGATCGGTATACTGCCGACGGGACGTACCGATCGCACCATGGCCAATCCACGCAGGACAGCGGAAGCGGGACGCAAGCGACGACCGCGTGACGGACCGCCGCCGCTCCGAGGCTGGATCTCGACGGACGAGGACGAGATCCAGCGCCGCCAATGGCGCGGCCGCACCGAGATCGACGACGTACGCCCGGACGGCGAGGACGGCCATCCCTTCTGCGACTACCGCGTCAGGTCGTCGAGCGGCAGCAGCTACGTCGTCGAGATCCGCTCGCTTCGCGAGCGCATCAACTCGTGCGAGTGCCAGGACTTCCGCGTCAACCAACTGGGAAGCTGCAAGCACGTCGAAGGGGTGGTCCATCGTCTCACGACGGGACGGAGGCCGCACGCGCGCCGCGGCACGGCGAGCGGCCGCATCGAGATCTTCCTGGACGAGCGGAACGGGGGCGCCGTGCGCATGGACACGCCGCCGCCGATCGGGCATTCCCGGCCTGCCTTCGTGCAGGATGCCGAACGGCTCTACGCCAACCTGCGCCGCGGCTCGCAGCGGGCACTCCGTTCGCTGGAAGAACTGGCCGGCGCCCACCCGGACTGCCTGCGCGTCTCGCGCCGGCTGCAAAGCTGGGTTGCTGCGCGGCGGGCGGGCCGGCGCCGGCAGCGCGAGCATGACCGCCTCAAGGCGACTCTGACCGACGGCGCGCCCGACCCCAGCCTGCTCAAGCAGCCGCTGCTGCCGTATCAGGTCGACGGCGTGCTGCACCTGGCGTTTCGGGAGCGCGCTCTGCTCGCCGACGACATGGGACTCGGCAAGACCGTGCAGGCAATCGCGGCGTGCGCCCTGCTGCGCAAGCTGCGCGGCATCGAGCGCGTGCTGGTGGTTTCGCCCGCGTCACTCAAGGCGGAATGGGAAGAGCAGATCGCCCGATTCTCCGAGCTGTCCGCATGCGTGGTGTTCGGCAATCTCCTCGCACGGCGCGCCGCGTACCGCAGTCGAACGTTCTTTACGCTCTGCAACTACGAGCAGATTCTGGCCGACGGCGACGAGATCCTCGATCTCCTGCAGCCGGAAGTCGTCATCCTGGACGAGGCGCAGCGCATCAAGAACTGGCAGACCAAGACCGCGAACGCGGTCAAGCGGCTGCACAGTCGCTATGCATTCGTCCTCACCGGCACACCGCTGGAGAATCGCATCGACGAGATCTACTCCATCGTCGAGTTTCTCGATCCCGAGCTGCTCGGTCCGCTGTTCCGCTTCAACCGGGAGTACTACGAGCTGGACGCCAAGGGCCGACCGGCCGGCTACCGGAACCTCGAACGGCTTGCCGATCGCATCGCCCCGGTGATGCTGCGGCGGCGCAGGGAGGAGGTGGAGAGCCAGCTCCCGAGCCGGATGACGAAGACCTTCTTCGTTCCCATGACGGAAGCTCAGCTCGCGGTGTACGAGGACTTCGAGTTCCGGGCGCGGCGCCTCGCGGCGCGTGCGCACAGCCGGCCGCTGACCAAGGAGGAATTCGAGCTGCTGCAGAAGCTCCTGGCGTGCATGCGCATGGTCTGCGATACCCCCGCCATTCTCGACGGCGAACGCTACGAATGCCCCAAGATGGACGAGATCGAGCGCCTGCTGCCGGATCTGCTCAGCGATCCGCAGCGCAAGATCCTGGTCTTCTCCGAGTGGGTGCGAATGCTGGAGCTGGTGCGCGAATGCGCCGTGACCGCCGGCGTCGAGTTCGCCTGGCACACCGGCTCCGTACCGCAGACCCGGCGCCGTGCCGAGATCCACCGCTTCCGGGAGGACCCGGAGTGCCGGATGTTCCTCTCCTCCGAGTCGGGCGGTGTCGGGCTCAACCTGCAGGCGGCCGACACCGTGATCAACATGGACCTGCCATGGAATCCGGCCAAGCTGGAGCAGCGCATCGCGCGCGCGTGGCGCAAGCATCAGACGCGGCCGGTCACGGTCATCAATCTGGTGAGCGAGAAAACCATCGAGCACCGCATGCTCGGCTTGCTGGACGCCAAGCGGGCGCTCGCGGACGGCGTGCTCGATCGGCGCGGCGACCTGTCGGAGATCCGCATGCCCACCGGCCGCGCCGCGTTCGTGGAGCGGCTGAACGCGGTCCTGGGTACCGACGGCGAACGGAAGGACGCCGCCGCCGTCGAGCCAGAGCCGCGCGCCGAGACCGAGCGGCTGCGGGACGACCTGGTGGCCCGGCACGGCGCGGCGTTGCAGAGCATCCTGATCGCTGAGGATGCAGATCAGACGGAAGATCGGCAGACGATGCTGGTGGTGTTGGACGTGCCGGCGGCAGGCGCCGCCGAGGAAGAGAGCCGCCTTTCCGGCGCCATCGGCATGAGCGTGAACGTGGTCGATGCTGCCACCCACGAAACGTTGCTGCGCCTCGCGCGGAACGGGCTGATCACCATGCCTGCGGAGCGGATGCGGGAGATTCACCCCGCTCCCGGGGCCGTAGAGGAGCGTGCCGCCGCACACGCGGCTCGGGCACGCTCGCTCGTGGAGCAGGCGACCCACAAGCTCAGGGCAGCCGCGCTGCTCGAAGGTGCCGGCTTCGCGGAGGAAGCGCAGGCGCCGGCGCTGGAGGCGGCGCGGCTGGCGGTCGGCGCGCTGGCCGCGTCTCGCGGTGAGCCGGAGCCGGACGACGCCGACGCGGCCGCGGCGTTCGTGCTGGGGGACGGCCCGCAGCCGATGCCGGACGGCCTGCCGCACGAAGCGATACGCATCCTGTCGGGAGAAGCGGCCGCGGACGGCGTCGTCGCCCCGGTGCGAGAGTTGGCGGAGCACGTCTCCCAAATCGTCGCGGACGTGCGTCACCCGGCCGCGGCGTCCTCGACGGCGAAGGAATAGAGGCTGCAGTCGCGGGAGAAGAAGCGCAGCTTGGCGCCGCGGGCCAGCACGTCCCGCGGCAGTCCGGTCCGTTCCTTCCAGCTCACGGCGTGGCGCGTCGCGTCGCCGTGGAACGGCCGGCACGCCGTGCGCTCGTAGCCGGGCACCACGCGGTCCGCTCCGTCGGAGAGCTCGACCTCCAGGTAGCCCTTGGGGCCGCAACGGGCGTTGACGACCAGCTCGGAGCCGGGGCTTGTGAACGGCCGGGTCACGAACAGCGCCGGCCGCACGGTGGAGTCGAGCGAGCAGAACCCGTCGGGCCGCAGCGTCGCCAGCCCCAGCCCCGTCTTGGTGACGCCCGGCTCGTCCGGCATGTCCAGCCCCTCGCGTTCGCCGAACAGGTACCAGTCGTGGTGGCAGGCGGCGCCGCCGTAGTAGATGCGGATCGCGTCGTCGCCCTGGATGACCGAGGCTCCCACCTCGACCATGTACGGGTCCCAGGAGCCGGGGCTCAGGCCCAGAAAGGTGCGCCCGCGCTCCACGCGCGTCCAGTCGTAGGCGTTGCGGCTGTACAGGAGCTGCACGTCCACCGTGTTGTCCACGGCGTGGAAGACGTTGAGGAAGCCGACGTAGTACTCGCCTGCGCGGATCACCGGCAGGGAGTAGAACCCCTCGTCCAGGTTGTCCTGGCGGTCGTCCGGGACCAGCAGCTCGCGCAGGGTCGGCCACTCGTCGAGCCGGTTGCTGTTGGTCACGAACACGCGGCGCTTGTTCATCAACAGCGGGTTGTCCGGGTAGTAGGGCGAGTTCCAGCTCCCCGCCACGTGCACGGGCTGGTCGCGGAAGCTCAGCCGGTCGCCCATCGCCGTCTCGCGCACGGTGAGCAGGTACTGCCCGGTCTCGACGTCGGGCAGCACCATCATCTCGTCGCCCAGGCGCCGCTCACGGATGCGGCCGACCGTGATCGGCTCCTCGCCGCCGGCCCAGGAGCGGCCGTCGGCGGAGTGCGCGACGCGGATCTGTGACTCGGTGACGCTGAGCTGCTCGGAGAGCTGGCGCCAGTACAGGGACTTGAATCGCCGGGCCGGGTCCTGCTCCAGCTCGTCGCGGAAGAAGCACGCCACGTACACCTGGCCGTGGTGGCCGCCGCCCAGGCAGATGTTGGTCTTGCGGCCGTCGACCTCCAGGTAGTCGAGCTCGGGCTTGTGCCACTCGATGCCGTCCACGGACTCGGCGTACAGCCAGCGGTTGTCGGTGGTCTCGAACTGGAACCCGGAGACCATGAACGCCTCCGACAGCGACTTCCGGGAGCCCTGCGCCGCCGGACTCGCCTTGGGGGTGTTCGCCATGAAGGTCCGGTAGTCCCACGCGTAGTCGCAGTACCAGCACTTGTAGAGCTTCTCGTCCGGATCGTGGGCGACGCACATGGTGCCGGTGCGGATGTACGGGTCCTGCTCCCACGGGCGGTCCTTGCGGATCAGTGGATTGCGCGGGTGCTTCACGGGCAGGTGCATGCGTCGGGTCATGGTCTGCACCATTTCGATGATGTGGTTGTCGAAGAAGAGCTGCCGGCGCGTGCCGATGTCGATGTTCATGGGCTCATCTCCCGGACGGCGGTGGGGTCCGGGCATGGTAGCGTAGTGCCTCACCGATGGCGTGGCAGACAGGTCAGCCGATTCTCTATCGCGACGTGCTGACTCCTTCCAGTGTGGCGGACGAGGTGCGCCGCGTGTGGCGGCGGAGGCAGCCGCGGCAGGGTGACGCCGGGGCGGGCAAGGTGATTTTCGCCCGGCCGGTGACGGTCGTCCACGACCGTCATGACGAGGTAGCGCTGTATCAGGCATGCGGTGCCCCTGTTGCCGCGCTCGACTTCACGTGGGCCAACACGGTGGCGAACCCATGGGTAGGCACCGGGGCAAACCGTGATTGGCTGGGCCCGCTCATGGGGGAATGGCCGCACCGGTTCAGGACCTGGTTGGATACGAACGTCCTCATGCTGACGCCGCCCGGTGCGTGGCATAGCGTGTGGCTGATGTGGGAAGCGCAGACTTGGGATTTCCGCTGCTGGTACGTGAACCTGCAGATGCCTCTGGTCAGCACATCGCGCGGATTCGACACGTTGGACCGGATGCTCGATGTCGTCATCGCCCCGAACGGCGATTATCGTTGGAAGGACGAGGACCACCTCGAACGAGCGCTCGACATCGGCTGGATCTCCGCAGACGACGCGCGGCGGGTCAGGAGCGAGGGGGAGCGGGTGATCGAGCGCGCGGCGCGGCGCGAGTATCCCTTCGACGGGGAGTTGATCTCGTGGCGGCCCGATCCTGCGTGGCCGATCCCGGAGCTGCCGGCCGACTGGGCCGCGAGTGCAGGAAAGTAAAGCATTCACGGCATCGCCGCCCTGACCACGCCTGATCCGTCCTCTAGGGTCGCCGTACGATACGTTATCTCAGGAGGATGGTATGAACAGGATGAACAGGACGCTGGTCATCATAATCGGCCTATTGGCCCTTGGTACGCTCGCGTGGGCCTCCGCGGAAGGCGAGGACGGCGGCGCCAGCGCTGGCGAAATGGCGGCCGACGCCAGATTCACCTATGACAATCTGCGAGCCATGTCAGAGGCCCGCTCCTACGAAGGCGAACCGGCAAAGGGCAAGAAGATCGCGTTCGCCAACCTGTTCCTGGTGATTCAACTGACGCGCGACGTCCAGGCCGGGATCGTCGAAGAGTGGGCTCTCGCGGGAGGTGACCCTGACGATCTTCTCATATTGGACAACCAGATCGACGCCCAGGTGGCACTGGACAACGCCGAGATCGTCTTCAACAGCGACGCCGAGGTGCTCCTGCAATTCCAGGCGTTCACCAAGGTCAACGCCCAGATCGGGAGAAGGGCCAAGGACAACGACGTGTTCATGATCGGCATCGACATACCCGTTCCCGGTTTCCCCTTCATGGGCGCTGACAACTACGGTATCTCACAGTTGACGGGCACCTGGTTTGCCGATCATGTCGATGAGATCTACGGCGGCTGGGACAACGTGGACGTGGTATTCCTGAGCTGGACCGCGGCCAGTGGTGAGAGCACGGCGCTCAGAACCACCGGCGTCGCCGATGTCCTGACCGCACGATTCGGCGAGACGGGAGTCCTCGACGGTGAGGGCTCGAAAGTGGTCAGCGTGAACGCCACCGGCCTGGTGGAGGGTGGCCAGGAGGAGATACTGAACGCGCTGGCGGCGCACCCCGACGCGGAGAACATCGTCTACTTCACCTGGAACAATCCGGAGGCTGCCGGCGTGGTCGAGGGCGCCAAGCTCGCCGGCAGATGGGATCCTGACAAGTGGACGGTGATCGGGATGGGAATCGACGAGTTCGGGACGGAGCTCATGGAAGCCGGGGAGCTGGACGTCGACGTCAACTTCCACTTCGACGAGTACGCCAGATACCTCATCCCCGGCGCGCTTGCGCACATGCACGGCAATCCCGTTCCTTCACACATGTTCGTGGATATGGAGCTCCTGGAGAGCCCACAATACCGGTAGCCAAGCGAGGGTGCGCGTTAGATCTGGCGGCGTGTGACGGCTCGAGTACTGCGCAGCCGCCAGATCCAACATAGTGCCGAGGGCTCGAACAGGTTGACCGTGCGCGGACGCAAGAGGATCCGGCCCAAAAGGATCCGGATCAGCAATACCGTTGCGATTCTGTTGGTGACCGTCGCCATGGTAGGGGCCTTCGGGGTCATCGGCGAGTCGTCCGGCAACAACTTCGTGTCGCTCGGCAACTTCAAGACGCTGTTGCGGAGCATGGTCATCTCCGGAGTGATCGCGCTCGGATTGACCCCGCTCATGATAGCGAGGGGCCTGGATCTGTCATTTGGTTCCAGCCTCTCGTTCAGCTCGGTCATCACCGCGCTGTTGTACACCAACATGGGCGTTAGTCTCTGGATTGCCCTGCTCGTCGCGGTGCTGGTGTGCGTTCTGGTCGGGATGCTGAACGGCGTCTTCATCGTGAAGCTCAAGCTCATCCCCCTCCTGTTTACCCTGGGGATGCTGTTCATCCTGAGATCGCTGGCGCTGTACGCCGCCACCATCGGGGAGGAGGGCGCCGTGGGACAGGGCTCGCAGGGATTCATGATCCTCGTCATGAGCGACGAGTTGTACGGCTTCTACACCGGGTCCTTTCTGCTGGTCCCCCTCATGTTCTGGGTGCTCGTCGTGCTGGTCGTCGTTTACTGGCTGACGATGGACTACACCAGGCTGGGAGCCTGGATCAAGGCGATCGGCGGCAATCCGGAGATCGCCACCATCTTCGGTATCAGGACCGACCGCATCCTGCTGCTGCTCTACGCCTCCGCCGGGCTCCTGACCGGTATCGCCACCATCATGATGGTCTCGGCGTCCGGGGTCGGATCTCCGTTCTTCGGCGACACGATGCCTCTGAGAGTGCTGTCGGCCGTTCTGATCGGGGGGGTAGCCCTTACCGGAGGCAGCGGCAACGTGTTCGGCACGGTGCTGGGTACGGTAGCCATCACCGTGCTGTACAACGGACTTGCCACCATGAATGTCGGCTCGAACTACATCCTGGTCATCCAGGGTCTGATGTTGATCGTCATCGTGGCCTGTTATGCCTGGCGTGACCGGCGGCAGGTTGCAGGTGACTGACACGTCGGCGTCCGGGATCAGGCCGGCGGCCCGCAGCGCATTGCGCCTGTTGAACGCCAAGTCCGTACTGCCGGTTCTGGCCCTGTTCTACGTCGTGATGATCGCCGCCTTCTCGCTTGTCAACCCCATCTTCATCAGCGTACAGAACATCGGCAGCATCATTCTCAACCTCGGCATTCCGGGTATCGTGGCCATCGGCCTGACCTTTGTCGTGCTCTCCGGTCACGTCGATCTCTCGGTCGGCTCGATATTCGCGTTCTCCGCCTACGTCACCGGGATCCTGATCCAGGAGGGAAGCGGCGTACCGATACCCGTCGGAATAGCCATGGGACTGCTGACCGGTGCTGCGGTTGGCGCGCTCAACGGCTTAGTGGTGACGGTGCTCGGCGTCAACTCGATCATCACGACACTCGGCACCATGGCGGTATTCAGGGGCCTGGCCCAGATCCTGGGCAGCAACACCTATCTCACCAGAATCGAGAATGAAGCGCTGCTGTTCCTGGGCCGCGGCTATCTCTTCGACTACATCCCGGTGACATTCGCGTACATGGTTGCGCTGCTGGCGATCTGCTCCCTGATCCTGGGCTTCACCAGATACGGGAGACACGTGTACGCCACGGGCGCCAGCGAGATGGTCGCCAGGTTGTATGGCGTGGCGACCGGGAAGATACAGTTCTCCACCTTCGTCATCTCCGGATTGTTCTCTGCGGTTGGGGGGATCCTGCTCATGTCACAGCTCGCGCGGGCGTCCTATACGGCGGGGGAGGACCTGACCTTCAAGGCGCTCACGGTGGTGATTCTGGGCGGCATATCTCTCTCCGGCGGGCGGGGAGCGATGATCGGAGTGCTGGTCGCGATCTTCATCGTGGGTTCCATCGCCAATGGGCTGGCGGTCGTGCATGTCCCGATCAACGCCAGGGATGCATTCACGGGACTGGTTCTGATCGGGGCGATCGTCTTCGACTCCATCAGAAACAGGAATCTGGCGGAAGCCTAGCATGGCGCATCAGCAGGAGTCGGATGTGAACGGCGATGCCATCCTGGAAGTCCGCAACATCAGCAAGAGCTTCGGCGGCGTCAAGGCGGTCGATGACGTGGACGTGACGCTCCACAGGAACGAGATCATGGCCATCGTCGGCGACAATGGCGCCGGCAAGTCCACGCTCATCAAGATGATTTCCGGCGTCTACAGCCGGGACAGCGGCACGATCCACGTAAACGGCGAGCTCGCCCACATCGAGAGCCCGATGGACGCGAAGAACTACGGGATCGAGACGGTGTACCAGACCGAGAGCCTGATCAAGATCCTGGATGCGCCCGCGAACATCTTCCTGGGCAGGGAGAAGGTGAGGGAGGGCATCCTGGGCCGCCTGTTCAAGGTCCTGGACTTCGACTTCATGAAGAGAGAGACCGAGCAACTCCTCGAGCGATTCGGCGTCACGTTGATGGACATCAAGGGCGACACCCGCGACCTCTCCGGCGGACAGGCACAGACCGTGGCCATCGGCAGGGCCGTTTACTGGGGAGGAAAGATCCTCATCCTCGACGAGCCCACGAACAATCTCGGCGTCGTGCAGGAGCGGAGGGCGCTGGATCTCATCCGCAGGCTGAGAGACGAGTTCGACATGACCATCATCGTGATCAGCCACAACCTCAAGCACGTCGTGGAGCTCGTGGACCGGATCGTCGTGCTCAGGAACGGCAAGAAGATGAGAGAGCTCGTGAAGGACGATACGGACATGAACGAGATCGTGTCCCTGATCACCGGGGCGACCGAGTGAACTGAACTTGGTCGGGTACTAAACCACCGGCGACGCCTCGGCCAGAATACACTCGGCTTTCTGCGCCTGCTCGGAGTCGGGGTTCATGGTCACGATCCGCTGCAGGTGCAGCCGTGCCAGCGGGTCCCCGCCCCGCGCCCGCTCGACCGCCTCGGCGAATCCCTTCTCCTGGAAGCTGGTGTCCTTGTCGATCACCTCGAATTCGTACTCGTGCCAGTAGTAACGCAGGTCCTCGGAGCCTCTCCAGGCCGCATAGACCTGATCCCACGACAGCGGCTGGTGGCCGGACAGGTGAGGGTCGAGCATGTGGTCGGTCACCGGGGAGCCCATGCGCTGATAGCGGTTGTCCAGCGACACGCGCAAGCGGTTCGGCGTCACGTTCGGCAGGGCGCCGTGAATGGTCAGGGCGTGGAAGAACAGCACGTCCCCGAGTTGGTAGTCGGTGGAGACCCAGCCGTCCGGGTGTTCCTCCGGGTCGATGCTGAGGCTGCCGGCGCCGAGCGAGAAGTGGTGATCGACCACCCGGCCGACGCGGTGCGAGCCCGGCAGCACCGCCAGCCCGCCCAGGTCGCGCGGGCAGTCGCCGACCGGATGCCAGCAGGAGTACACGTCCATGCTGCTCTGGAAGTGGACGAAGTCCTGGTGGATGGGCGTGGTGTGCTCCGTGAACTGCGGGAACCAGATGCGTGCGATCTTGTGCGGGAACGCGAACACGGGCCCGTCGATGACCTTGCCCAGAACGTCCATGACCTCCGGCCAGTGTCCGGCGCGGTGGAAGCTCTCCAGCCGGTAGACCTGGTGGTAGACGTCCACGTAGTCGAGGTCGCCCTCCGTGCAGCGCCTGTCGGGGTCGGCGATGCCGTCGATGGGATCGGTGCCGGGCACCAGCCAGCCGTTGCCGGCGATGACCTCCATCATGTCGCGGCGCAGCGCCGTCAGCCGGTCCGGGTCGAGGAGGCCCCGGAAGAACAGGTATCCCTCGTCGTCCATGCGCCGCCGCAGCTCAGCCGCGTCGGCCAGCGCGTCATTGGAGGCACGAAACTCGCCAAAGCTCTCGATCATGGAGCCGATTATGCCACGATTCGTGCGCGGAGCCGAGGGGCTGGGAGACTGAGTCGTTCAGCGTGGATCGGGGCGGTCGTGTCGATCAGCGGTCCTGCGCGTGTCGATGTTCGATCTGTTCTGCGGCCAGGATCTCCAGCAGGTCATCGCCAAAGCCGCCGTCCAGAACCACGGGCGGCCGGGCGCGCAGCAGGCGCAGACAATCGGACGCACGCCGGCCGGTCGCCGCGGGAGCCGCCATGACGCAGATGATGATCTATACCGAGGACGAGTTGCGATCCATCGCGCACCGGCCGTTCATGCGCCAGATTCTGCGGGAAGGCATCGTCGTTCATGAGTGAGGAGAAGAATCAGGCCGAAGCCGTGCGGCGGCTGGAGACGGCTCGCGGTGACCTCGCGACGGCACGCGTCCTGCTCCCCAACCAGCGCTACGCGCACTCGTGCTTTCATGCGCAGCAGGCCGCCGAGAAAGCGATGAAGAGCCTGTGGTACTCGGTCGACCGGGATCCGTGGGGCCACTCGGTGCGCAAGCTGATCGACGATTTGAAAGAGTGCCACGCGGACTGCTACGCCCGCTTGCAGGACGTCGTGCCCATGGCCGCCGAGCTGGACCGTCTCTACATCCCGACCCGATATCCGAACGGCTTGCCTGACATCCTGCCTGACCAGGCGTACTTCGAGCGTGATGCGGAACGCGCGCTCGGCATCGCGGAGCGGCTGATCGACCGCATAGAACAGCTCATCGGTCAGCACAGCCCTCCGCCTCCTGGAGATCCGACGGAACCTCCCGAATCAGCACCGGCGGACGGCGGACCTTGACATGAGTTCCGTGGCTTCTACGCTATCGGGATAGATCCAGATGACGTACGGATACGAGGAGCTCGGCAGCGGCGTGGCGGTCCCGTGCGTGCGCATGGACCTGAGCGGCTCGAACGGGCCGCGGGCCGGCGGGCAGATCAGGGACCGGATCTTCGAGATCGTCGACCGGGAAGGGGCGCTGTTGTTCCGCGGCGCCGGGATCGAAGGGCCGGCCGGGTATGCCGAGTTCCTGGCGGCGATCGGCTTCCGCCACCACTCCTACGTGGGCGGCACCGCGCCGCGCACGGACCTCGGCCGCGGCGTGTATACGGCGACCGACCTGCCTCCCGACACGACCGTGATGATTCACCAGGAGATGAGCTACCTGGACGATGTCCCCGACTACGTCTCCTTCTACTGCCACGTGCCGCCCGGGAACGGCCAGAAGACGAACCTGATCGGCGACATGCGCCGGCTCTCCGTGGAACTGCCGGATG
Source organism: Spirochaetia bacterium (assembly GCA_963662775.1). Lineage (GTDB taxonomy): Bacteria > Spirochaetota > Spirochaetia > SZUA-6 > Bin103 > CATQHW01. The sequence goes on along the minus strand of OY759747.1, from coordinate 5,611,375 downwards.
AGCTCAGAAGGAAGTACCACGGAAGGCGCGCCCGCCTGCGCCGCACGCTGCGGACCGAGGGGAGCGAGCGGGTCGTCTCCCGCAGGGAGAGGAGCTGGCAGGAGGTCCTGGGCACCGGCGACCGGGGGGAGGCGAGGGCCATCGCCGTGCGCAAGGGCTGGGACCTGACCTGGACCGCGGACGATTCGCTGATCTTCCTGCAGGAGCCGGCGCGGTTCTTCCGGCCGCATCCCGTGCACGGCGAGATGTGGTGCAGCCAGGGCCTGCACTATCAGCCGGCGGGCCGGCGGCTGGTGGCCGAACGCGATGGCAGGATGGGGGACGCCCTGCGGATCGCCACGGCCATGCGGGAGGAGCCGGACACCCTCGATGCCATGGTCATGGAGGACGGCAGCGAGGTGCCGCCGGAAGACTGCGCGGCTTGGTTCGAGCTCTGCTCGGCGGCTCAGGTCTCCTATGCGCTCGGCCGGGGCGAGATGATCATCCTGGACAACATGCTCATGGCGCACGGCAGAACGACGTTCACCGGCACGCGCACCATGTACGCGGCGCTCGGCGACCGCGCGGATTGACCCGAGCTCCCGTCACGACCCGACCGTGACGTTCTGCACCCGCACCTCTTCGAGCAGGACGCCCCAGGTCTTGCCGGGATGGTCGCGCAGGTCGTGCACGACCAGGTCGAAGGTCACCTGCGCGGCCTGATCGGCGCGCACGTCGATGTCGGCCCGCACCGGCGTGAGCTCCAGCGGCACGTCCACCCGCTCGCCGCTCTTCACGACGCCGCTGGCGGCGGTAGCCAGGACTTCGGCCGCGTCGTAGCGCCCGACCGGCACCCGCTCACGGGCGAGCTCGACGGTGGCGCCGTCCTGGTATCGGGTCAGGTCGATCCCCACCGGATCGACCAGGATCGCCCGCCAGCCCTCGTCGGTGCGGGCGCCGCGCAGGTGCAGGCGCGCTCCCTCGATTGTTATCACCAGCGACGAGAAGTCGTCGATAGCCTCGCGATGGTCGGTGATCAGCACGATGACCTCGCCTGACTCCTCCTCGCCTGCCCCCGACGCCGAGGTCAGGGCCGCGCTCAGGAGCAGGAGGACTATCGCAATCGCGCTCGGGCAGGGCCGCGGGCGTAGCGAAGGCAGGGGTCTCATCGGTTGTGGTTCCCGGGAGGCGGCGGATGCCGGAACTGCGGCGTCCGTCCGCCAGAGAGTGTAGACTTCCCGCCATGGCACACACAAACGGCGCGGCGGCCGGGCCGATTCACGCGGGCGAGCGGTTCACGGAGGCCGAGACGAAGCGGATCACGGAGGCGCTGAGTCGCGACGGGTACTGCTTCCTGGGCACGTCGATCCTGGAACAGGACGAAGTGGCGGCGCTCCGCGATGCCATGGAGCGCAAGATCGACGATCCCGCGATGCAGGAGGACCAGCCCGGCGACCATCGCCAGGGCAGGTCGCTGATGCGGATGTTCGAGTACGACCGCTCCTTCCGCGACCTGATCGTGCGCGAGCCGTTCGCCAGCCTGGCGGAGGCGGTGCTGGGCGACCAGTGCCACGTCATGGGTCAGAACGCGCTGTTCACGGAGCCCAATCCCGGCGCCACGGTCGACGGTCCGGGCGGCTGGCACCTCGACGACCTGGTGCAGTTCCCGCTGCCGCCGGAGATTCCCCGTCACGACTCCGGGGTGCCGCTGCCGTGCAACGTCATGCAGCTCTTCACGCCGCTGACCGGCATCGACTCGGTCGCGTGCGGGCCGACGCAGGTGGTGCCGCAGAGCCACTACGCGGGCCGCCGCCCGACGGTCCAGGACCGCCCGCACTTCGACGGCAACGGGCCGGTGTCGATCCTGGCGGAGCCGGGCGACGCCTACATCTTCAACAACCAGGTCTGGCACCGCGGCGCGCCCAACGCCTCGGACCGCCACCGGCTGCTCGGCGGAGCCACCTACAGCAAGCGCTACGTCGCGCAGCGCTTCTACCCGTTCATCGACTACCACATGCCCGAGCACGTGTGGGAGGGAGCCGGCCCACGGCTGCAGCGGATGCTCGGCCGCCACAAGCACGGCTCCTACGGCTGAGCGGTCCCGACAGCGTCTGATGCGACCATGAGATAAGGGCGTGCCTCCGCTCGCAGTCGGGATCGTCCTGTTCTCGACGATCCTGCACGCCGGCTGGAACCTGGTCGCCAAGCAGCGCAGCGACTCCTGGGCCACGTTCCGGCAGATCCTGTTCACGGTCAGCGTGCCGGCCCTCGTGGTCGGCGTGTGGGCCGAGCTGTTCGGCGCGGGGATCCTGCCCCTGGTGTGGCCGTTCCTGCTGGGCGCGAGCGCCTCGCAGGCGGTCTACTTCCTGGGACTCACCCTGGGCTACCGGGCCGGCGACCTGGGGGTCGTGTATCCGGTGACCAGGGCCTTGCCCGTCCTGTTCCTGGGCGGGTTCGACCTGGCCCGCAGCCTGTCGCCGAGCGCCATGGGGTGGCTTGGGCTTGCGCTGGTGGCGGCTGGCTGCGTGGTCATTTCCTGGGCCGCCCGGCCGCCGCAGGATGCACCGGCCGCCGGCCGCCGGCCGCGCGTGCTGCATGCCACGATCGGATGGGCGGTAGTCGGCGCCGCCGGCACCGTCGGCTACACCGCGTTCGACAAGCTGGCGGCCGAGGCACTGAGCCGGCAGTCCGGCGGCGGGCTGATCGACGCGGTCCAGTACGGACTCTGGGAGTTCGTGATCACGACGGTCCTGTACGCACCGCTGCTGGTCGTGGCCATGCGGGCGAGCGCCCGCCGGCGCGCGGAGGCGCCGCCAACCCGGGCGCCGGCGTCCTGGAGGTCATGGCGAGGGCTGTTCGGAGACTGGCGCATCGCCGCGGTCGGCTTCAGCATGTTCGTCGCCTACTCGCTGGTGCTGTGGGCTTACCAGCTCTCCGAGCGCGCCAGCTACGTCGTGGCGCTGCGCCAGTTCAGCATCGTCCTGGGCGTGGTGGCCGCGGCGGTGCTGATGCGGGAGCGCGCGCCGTTCGTGCGCATCGGCGCCGCGGTCGTGATCGTGGCGGGCATCGCCCTGGTGTCCGTGGCGCCGTAAGACACCCGTGCTGCGGGCGCCCGGATGACAGCGGCGCCGGGTCCCGCGACAATGCCGCGGTGCGCACGTTCAACACCGAAGGGCCCGTCCGCGCGGACCGGCACTACCACATCCCGCCGCTGACGCGGATCGATCTCGACGAGGTGCTCGGCCTCGTCCGCGAGGAGAAGTACTTCGTGATGCACGCGCCGCGGCAGACCGGCAAGACCTCGGCGCTGCTTGCTCTCCGCGACCTGCTCAACACCGGGCAGGCGGGCGACTTCCGCTGCGTATACGCCAACGTGGAGGCCGGCCAGGCGATGCGCGAGAACATCGCCGAGGGCATCCGCACCATCCTCGCCGAGCTGGCGTTTCGGGCGAGCGTGACGCTGCACGACGAGACCCTGGAGAACCTCTGGCCGGCCCTCCTGGAGCGCGTCGGGCCGGGGCAGGCGCTGCGCCAGGCGCTGGCGCGCTGGAGCATGGCAGATCCGCGCCCGCTGGTGCTGCTGATCGACGAGATTGACGCGCTGATCGGCGACACGTTGCTGTCGGTGCTGCGGCAGCTTCGCACCGGCTACGACCAGCGTCCGGCCGCCTTTCCGCACAGCATCGTTCTGTGCGGCGTACGTGACGTGCGCGGCTACCGCATCCACTCCACCGCCGAGGACCGTCTGGTGCTCGGCGGCAGCGCCTTCAACATCAAGTCCAAGTCGCTGCGGCTCGGCGACTTCACCGAGCAGGAGATCCCCGCGTTGCTGGAGCAGCACACGGCCGAGACCGGGCAGGCGTTCACGGAGGGGGCGCTGGAGCTGATCCGCGCGCGCACGGCCGGCCAGCCGTGGCTGGTCAACGCGCTCTGCCGGGAGGCGTGCTTCGAAAGCGTCGCCGGCCGCGACCGGACTCGACCGATCACGGCAAACGCCGTCGTGGAGGCGCAGGAACGCCTGATCCTGCGCCGCGACACGCACGTCGACGACCTGGCCAACAAGCTGCGCGAAGAGCGCGTGCGGCGCGTGATCGAGCCGATCCTTGCCGGCGCCGGCCGGCAGGCGTGGTCGGACGAAGATCTCGCCTACGTCCGCGACCTGGGCTTGGTTACGCAGGACGTGGGCGGCCGGCCGCACATCGCCAATCCGATCTACGCGGAGGTGGTGCCGCGCTACCTGAACTACGCGGTACAGGCGGGGCTGCCGCAGGAGATGGCGTGGTACGTTGACGCCGCCGGAAACCTGGACGTGGCGGGGCTGATCGAGGCGTTCCAGGCCTTCTTCCGGGAGCACTCCGAGCACTGGGTGCAACGCTTCGAACGGTACCATGAGGCCGGGCCGCAGTTGCTGCTGCAGGCGCACCTGCAGCGCATCATCAACGGCGGTGGCCGGATCGAGCGCGAGTACGCGCTGGGGAGCGGTCGCACGGACCTCCTGATCGTGTGGCCGCAAGGCGGGAGCGAGCGGCGCTGGGTCGTGGAGTGCAAGGTGCGGGGCGGAGACCTGGAGCGCACCATCGTGGAGGGGCTGATGCAGACGCGTGCCTACATGGACCGGTGCGGTGCGGAGGCGGGTCACCTGATCATATTCGACCGGTCGCCGGAGCGGAGCTGGGAGGAGAAGGTTTTCCGCCGTGATGCGCCGTCAGGCGCAGGCGCGACGCGGGTCGCCGTCTGGGGCATGTGACGCCCCGGCCGTCCGGCGCGGTGGCCGGTCAGCCGATCAGCAGTGACTCGGCTCCGTCGATCCACACCTCGGTGCCGCTGATGTGGCGGGCGTCGTCGGAAGCCAGGAATGCCACCAGCTTGCCGACCTGCGCCGGGTCGCCGGCCTTGCCGCCGGTCAGCGGGATCGATCCGCGCGGGAAGTCGGAGCGGTCCGCCCGCATCTCGATGCTGGCGGCATTGCGCGGGAAGGTGTTTTCGTCGATCTCGGTTGCGAACCAACCAGGGCAGACGGCGTTGACGCGGATGCGCGCCGGCCCCAGCTCGACCGCAAGTTTCTTGGCGAACGTGACCTGCGCCGCCTTGGAGGCCGCGTACACCGACGATCCGGTGACGCTGAACATGCGCGTTCCCTGCACGGACGAGCAGATCGCGATCGAGCCGCCCGCGCGCTTGAGGTGCGGCACGCTGTACTTGACGGTGAGGAAGGTGCCCTTGAGGTTGATGTCGATGGTGGTGTCCCACTCCTCGGGGGTGATCTCCTCGACCGGCGCCCAGACGCCGTTGATGCCGGCGTTGGCGAACACGATGTCCAGCCGTCCGTACGCGGCGACGAGCGCGTCGACCGCGGCTGACACCTGGTCGGCCTGCGAGACGTCCGCGGTCAGCGCCATCGCCTGACCTCCGGCCGCCTCGATCTCGGCCACCGTCTGCTCGATCTCGGCGGTCGTCCGGGAGAGCACACCCACGCGTGCGCCCTCGCGGGCCAGCTCCAGGGCAGCGGCCTTGCCGATGCCGGAGCCCGCGCCGGTCACCAGCGCGGCCTTTCCTTCGAATCTCATCTCTCGTCCTCCCTGTGGTGGATGAGGTCCAGTCGGCTGAGAATATAGACTAAGCGAACCATGAACGATCTCGTTGAGGGTGACACGTCACGATGCTGAAGGCTGACGATGTGAGTGGATTCGACCTGACGCCGGACGAGCGCGCATGGCTGGACGCATACCGGAAGTCGCTCGGGCAGCGCCACCCGGACAGCGTGGTGCGGATGCTCGTATATGGATCGAAGGCTCGGCGCGAGGCTCACCGGGAGAGCGATCTGGACGTTCCCATCATCGTCAGGAACGACCTCGCGCACCTGAAGCGGACGTTGCGCCGAGTCGGCTACGACTTGGCGGCGACTACGGACGCCGTGCCCTCGATCATGGCATACACGGCGGCGGAGTGGCAGCAAGGCAACGCTCGGGGCTACCCATTCCAGCGTGCCGTGGAGCGGGACGGCGTGACCGTTCTGTGAATCGAGACCTTGTTGTCGGGGATCGGAAAGCACCTCGTTCTTTCGGGAGATGTCGAACGCAAATGGGCGAAATACATCGGTGAGAGCCTGGATGACCGTCTGGCGGCTGACTACGATGTCGGGACATCCCAATCACCCGAAGAAGCACGACAGGAGTGCGAACGAGCTGCGGACTTCGTAGCGAGGATTCGTAGATGTCTTCTCGACAACGGCTTGACAGAGCGAGAACTCGCAGCGAAGTGAGTCGGAGGATGAATCGAGCATGAAACGCCCAAATCCCAAACGCATAGCCATCGGGCAGGTACGCCAAGAGACCAATTCCTTCAATCCCGTCCTCACCGAGCGCTCCCATTTCGACGACTACGGCCTGGTCACGGGCGCCGACATCGTCGAGCGCTACGGCGACGTAGGCGAGCTGTCCGGGTTCACGGAGTTGCCGACGATCCTCGGCGCGCCGGTGGAGTGGGTCGGCCTGTGCCGGGCGGTCACCTGGTCGGGCGGGCCGCTTGCCGCCGGCCTGCTGGCCGAGCTGATCGAGATGACCGTGCAGCCGCTGCGCGCGGGCGCGGTCGACGGGGTGCTGCTCTCCCTGCACGGGGCCCAGGCGGCGGTCGACGATCCCGACGTGTCGGGCCGCGTGCTGGAGGCGATCCGCGCTGCGATCGGTCCGGACACGCCACTGGTGGCGACCCTGGACCTGCACGCCAACCTGACCCCGCTGATGGTGCGCTCGGCCGACGTGCTGGTCGGTTACCACACCCATCCGCACGTCGACGAGGACACGACCGGCGCGCGTGCCGCCGCGGTGCTGGCCCGCCTCCTGGACACCTCCGAGCGGCCGGCCGTGAGCGCGTGGAAGATGCCGATGGTGCACAACGGCGACGGCCGCTCCACCGACCGCGGCATCCAGCGCGACCTGTGGCGCCGCATCGTGGCAACCGAGGCGGCGGACGGCGTGGCCTCGATCGGGCTGTACCCGGTGCAGCCGTGGCTCGACGCCCCACACCTGGGCTGGACCTTCTACCAGGCGTACTGGGGCGCGGAGCCGCCGATGGATCCGCATGCGGTCGCGCGGGAGTGCTGGGTGACGCGCGCCTACACGGAAGAGGAGCGGTTCATCACGCCCGACCAGCTCGTGGCGGCGGCGCACGCCATCGACGGTGGGCCGGTGGCGGTGTCGGAGTTCCACGACGCCACCAACAGCGGGGCGCCCGGCGACAGCACGCATTTGCTGGCGGCGTTGCTGGCCGAGCCCGTAGGCGAGGGGGGAGCGCTGGCCTTCTGCGTGGACCCGGAGTCGGTCGAACGCTGCGCGCAGGCCGGCGTGGGCGCTATCGTGGACCTGAAGCTGGGCGGCAAGCGCGACCCGTACTCGGAACCGCTGGCGGTGAGCGCGCAGGTGGAGCGGCTGGGCACGCTGGCCTACCGGCTGAGCGGCCACGGCGGCCACAACTTCCCGGTCGACATGGGGCGCATGGCGCGCATCCGCGCCGGCCAGGTCACCGTGGTGCTGGTGGAGAAGAGCGGCCCCGGCAGCTCGCCGCTCCTCTACGAGGCGGCGGGCGCCGATCCCCGGGACTTCAAGATCGTGCTCGCCAAGAGCCCGGAAGGCTTCCGGAACGACTACGAGCCGTTCGCGGCCGGCATCCTGTTCTGCGCCGCTGCCGGCTCCGCGTCGCCGTACCTGGAGGAGTTCGGGTTCACGCAAACCACGCGGCCGCTGTACCCGTGGGACGACCTGACCGCCATGGAGCAGGCCGGGTGGGCCGGTCCCATGGACCGGTAGGAAAGTTCCTGATGGAGCCCTGACGACTGCCATGCGTCTGCTCGTCATCGGCTGCGAGTACGCCGGCAAGACCACGCTGGCCCGTCACATTTCGCGCTGGATGATCGATTCGATGGGGCTCCCGTACGTGCGCTGGCACGATCACTTCGTCGTGCCGCGGCTCGACCGCCACCTGATCGTGCACGCCGGCGCGAACGCGCCGGTGGTCGGCAAGGACGAGTCCGACCTCAACACGGCCGAGGACGAGGAGCAGATCCTGTCGCTACGGCCGATGGTGCTGGAGCAGCTTCAGCGCCACAACGTCTGGCGGCACCTGCATCCCGACGTGTTCCGCGAAGAGGACAGCCTGTTCGTCAACCACTACTACGCCGAGGCGGTGTACGCGCCGCTGTACTACGGCTACGGCGAGCCCGGCTCCTTCGCCGATCGCCCGGGGCGGGCCCGCGCGTGGGACCGGGAGCTGCTGCTGCAGGCTCCCGACACCGTGCTGGTCCTGGTCGAGTGCGCGCCGCGTCTCATCCGCGAGCGGATGGGCCTCGGGCGGCGGCCCCGCTGCATCCTGCGCGAACGGGATGTCGAACGGGTGACCACGCTCTTCCGGGAGCAGTTCGAGGCATCGCTGATCTCGGCGAAGTTCTCTCTCGACACGAGCGACGCGTCTCCGGACGAGGTGTTCGCGGCGTTTCAGCGGCGGATGGAGCCGTCTCTGACCGACGTCGACCGGCGCCGGCCGAAGTAAGGGCCGCCGCCGGGCCGTCAGGCCAGTTGCAGGGCGCGCCAGCGGTCGTAGCAGGTCAGCAGGGCCGCGGGCAGATTGGAGCGGACGTCGTCGCGCAGCCGCCAGCGCAGCCGCCCGTCGACCGGTTGCGGCTCCGCGTCCGGCTCATGCACGCTCCAACCTGCGGACACGGTCAGCCGCTCCGTGTCCCTGCGGTTGAGCCCGCGGTGGATGGTGTCCCCGGACCAGAAGACCGCCTGACCCGCCTTGAGCCTGATGCTGTGTTGGCCGGCGATGTCGTCGTGACGGGTCTCCAGCAGGCAGCGCCGTTCGTGCGGCGTGCGGTAGCGGCGATGGCTGCCGGGGACGAGCTGCAGGCTCTCGTCGGCGACGGTGGCGAGGTGCCAGCGCCAGGTGGTGCGCGGCTTGCCCAGCACCGCCATCTCCGCGTCGTGGTCGAGGTCGCGCTCCATCGCGCCCCAGTCGCGGTGCCAGCCGATCGAGTAGTCGGCGTGATGGGGATTGGTGAAGATCAGGATGGAGCCCAGGGTCAGGTCGTCGCCGATGAACGCGTGCACGTAGTCCATGACGGGCTTGGACGTCAGGTACTCGGCGAACACCGGCTCGTCGAACTCCGGGGCGAGCAGGCCGCGGATCGCCCACGGCTCGGTGTCCTGGTCGGTGGACCAGTGGGTGTAGACGTCGACCTGCCCGGAGCGGACCTTGTGCTTCACGCGGCGCGCGGCGGCGGCCAACTCATCGAACATGCCGGGCTCGACCGCGTCATCGGCGATGAAGTAGCCGTCGGTCTCGAACTGCTCGGCCTGCTGGCGGGTGGGCAGGGGTGCCTCCTTCGGCAACGCTACCACAGCGTGGCGACAACGGCGTGCAGGACCGCCGCGCTCAGCGATACCCCTCGGCCTGGGTGTCGAACATCTCGGCGTACAGGCCGCCGGCGGCCATGAGATCCTCGTGGTTGCCTTCGCCGGCCACCCGCCCGTCGTCCAGGACGATGATGTGCTCGGCAAGCCGCACGTTGGAGAAGCGGTGCGAGATGACCACCGAGATGCGCTCGCTCATCAGTTCCGAGAACGCCTTGAAGACCTCGAACTCCGCGAACGCGTCCAGCGATGCGGTCGGCTCGTCAAGGATCAGCACGCCGGCGTCGCGCATGTAGGCGCGGCTGAGCCCCACCCGCTGCCACTCGCCGCCCGACAGGTCGGTTCCGACGCCGAACTGTCTGCCGAGATAGGTCTCGTACCCTTCCTCGAGACCGGCCAGCGTGTCGTGGATTCCGCTCTTGCGTGCCGCCGCCTCGATCGTTCCGGAGTCCGCGACCCGGTCGACGTCTCCGAAGCCCACGTTCTCCCGCGCCGTGAGCGCGTAACGCACGAAGTCCTGGAAGATGACTCCGAACGTGCGGTGCAGGCTCTCCAGGTCGTACTCCTTCAGGTCGTGGCCATCCAGCAGGATCCGGCCCTCGGTCGGATCGTACAGGCGGGTGAGCAGCTTGACCGCGGTCGTCTTGCCGGAGCCGTTCCTGCCGACCAGGGCGACCGATTCGCCCGGCCGCAGCGTGAAGCTCAGGTCGTGCAGGACGTCGGCGTCGGTCCCCGGATACCGGAACGAGACGCGGCGGAATTCGATGCCGCGCTCGACGGTGCGCGGCGCCCGACGGTCACCCCATCGCTTTGCGCCGTCGGCTGCGGCCGCCTCGGGTGCCGTGAGGCTGCCCGGAATCGAGGCGGGGTTCAGGTCGAGGATGCCGAACAGGCTGCTCAGGTAGAGCGCGTGCTGGTAGAACATGCCCCCCTCCTGGAACATCGCGATGAGCGTTCCCTTGCAGGAGGCGACGGCGGTCGTGAACAGGACCACGTCCCCGATGGTGATGTGGCCGTTCAGGGCGCGGATGCCGACGTAGATCCAGATGGCCGCCGCGCCCGCGTCGGCTATGATGCCCAGCGCCAGGTCGATCAGGTTGCGGCTCCGCCGCAATGCCATCTCCCGTCGCCGGAACTTCCGGTTCAGGCCCGAAAACCGTTCGATCAGGTAGTCGAGCAGCCCGAACAGACGGATCTCCTTTGCCGGGTCACGATCGCTCATCAGCGCGGCCACGTAGTGGCGCAGGCGGGAGTCCTCGGCCAGATCGAAATGCATCGCGAACTGGCGGCGTGCGTGATACCCCGCGGCCACCATCTGCGGCGCGGTGACCACGACGATCAGCACGGTCGCCAGCCAGTGCAGGCCGGTGAGGACCAGCGCAAAGGAGATGAACTGCAGGGCCGTCCGGATGAACTGGAACACGACGGACACCATCAGGTACGAGCTCTGGATCGCCCCCTGGGTGGCCCGCTCGAGCATGTTTCGATACTCCGGGTTCTCGTAGAAGGCGAGGTCCAGCCGTCCGGCGGTGCGCATGAGCAGCGTGTGGATGTAGTGCTCGGTGCTCAGGCGGACGTTCGTGTCGACCAGGCCGCCGATGCCGACGATCGCCCGGTCGACGATCCAGATGGCCAGCAGCGCCGCGATCAGGATGATGACGACGCGCGTCGCCGGGTCACCCCCGGGTCCGGAGGCGAGCCCGAGCGGCAGCGCAATCCGGCCGTCGGAGGCGGCCGCGCTGATCGTGTCGACGACAAGCTTGGTCATCCACGCGACCCCGACCGGCACCAGGCCTGCGGTGGCGGTCAGGAAGAACATCAGATACGCGGAGAATCCGGACGCCCGGAAGACGAGTCCCAGCCCCCGCGCCATTGATCGAAACACGGTCCCGGCCTGTTTCAGTGCCGAAGTCAGTCCGGTTCTCTTCGGCGGCGGCGGTGCCGTCATCGGTCCCTCCTGCGCTTGCAACGGCGTCAGTCGTGCTCAAGCGACTCGCAGATGCGGGCGAGTTGTAGCCGATTCGCCCTCAAATCAGGTCATCGAGGTCTACGCGCAGCACCTTGGCAATCGCCGCCAGCGTCGACACCGATCCCTTTCGGGTCGCTCGTTCGATCTGCGAGAGATACAGCGGACTGATGCCAGCGGCCTCGGCCACCTTTTTTTGCGTCATTCCCCGGTGCCGGCGATACACGCGAATTGGGTTCTCCCCGGCAACCATTCGGTCGACGATCGCGATTGGGAACGACTCTTCGGCCTCGGCAACAGCACGGTCATAGAGGGCTTCGTCGGAAAGATCCTCGTCAGTAGTGTCGCCGCCGGTCAGACGCTCGTACTCCCTCCACGGGATCACCGCGAACGCCGGCCGTCCTGCTTCGTCGACGATCACTTGCGGGCTTTCCATGTCGTTCCCCCTATCGCTTGTGTACATCTCCGCGGCTACCGATTCTCAGCACATCTACCGTGAGAGCGGCGTCGTCTCGCTCAAAGATCACCCGACGGTCACCGACTCGCATACGGAATCCGCTACGACCCCGCAGAGGTCGCACGTCTACTTCAGGACCGTGGGGGTTCTGCGCGAGCCGGTTCAAAGCCGCGCGAACGCGGGCATGCTCGTTCCTGGGCATCCTCTGCAGAACCCGAGCAGCTTGAGTGCGCACTGTCAGCGCATACGGAGTGTCCGGTGCCACCGGATGGTACTATAGCTAATCGCTTGAGGTTCATGAATCGGATAGCTCTATTGTACTCTGCCCGCCACCCGAGTGCCTTGTGGCGTACCAGGGGCGGGCGGCTTCGAACGAAGCGGATGCGGCCAGCATGGCCATCTTGTCCTGCATGGCTCCCGCGACCTGCAGGCCGATCGGCATGCCCTCCGCGTCGAAGCCGCAGGGCACGATGGCGGCAGGGGCGCCGGACAGATCGCGCGGGGCGGTTCCCGGCAGCGTCCTGCTCAGGTCATGGTACCGCCCGGGTGATGGCGGCGGCGACGTCTTCGATCAGTCCGCGGAGGGCGGCGACGGGCAGATCGGCCAGGTCGTTGCGGGGATGGTCGGCGGCCAGCCGCGACTCCGAGATGATCCGGCGGGTCTCGTTCTTGGTGAGCGCATGCCCCCGTGTCCTGCTCCACGCGATCAGGGACTCCCGCCACGCGTTGACCATGCGGGACCGGGGCCGGGCGAGAATCCCGTGCAGCAGGTGGGTGACGGCGTCGTCCTCGTCACTCGGGGTCCTGCGCTTCAGGAAGACCGCGCCCACGTTCCCGTGCTGGAGCCGGGCGGCCACCTCGAACCGGCACTCGATGAGCCGGCGCAACGCGTCCGGGTGCGCGAAGAGGTCGGCCACGGCGCGCTGTGCCGCGCAGACGGCGAGATCCTCTGCCTGGGATCGCAGGCAGAGGCGCACCAGGAAATCCGCGTGGTCGGGATACAGGCTGGCAATGATCGCCTGCCGGCAGCGCCCGAGGGTGCCGGTGGACAGGTAGGTCGACAGGGCCATCCGCTCGGCGGCCGGAACCGCCGCCAACTGCGCCTGGTCGGCAGCGACGGCGACGGCATGCCTGGAGGCGGCGAATTCCGCCAGATGCTCGATCACGGAAGCGGGGATCTCCGGTGCCGCCGACTCCTTGGCCGCGTGTCCCCGGGAATAGATGCTCGCCGCCCCGGTCCAGCTCTTCGCGGCAGCGCCGCTGCGCCGCGTCGGCCGCAGCAGGTAGAGATCGCTGCGGTTGCCGAGCGCAGGGGCGTTCCCGTATTCGTTGAATCCCGGCTCCAGGGTTTCGATGACCAGGCGGAGGTCCCCGACCACGGTCTGCACCTTGAGCGCCAGCGCCGCCTGCTGCTCGCCGACGCCGTACGCGCAGGCGATCCGGGAGAAAGGGCGCTCGTTCAGGGCCTGGATGCTGCGCAGGAGAAAGAGCTTCACCCCGGCCGGCGTATACGGCGGGTCGGTGAAGACGACATCGAACCGGGCGGCCAGGCTCCGCGGAAGCTCCAGCCGCAGGTCGGCGAAAAAGGTCTCGATCGGCCAGCCACGCCGCCGACGGAGGTCATCGACGAACTCCAGCACTCGCTCGTCCACGTCCGCCACGGCGATGTCGACGCCGGGCGCAAGGCGGGCGAGGGCGAGCGCGGTCAGGTCGTGGTCGCCCAGCAGCAGCACCCTCGCGCCGGTCAGGTCGAACCGCCGCGACAGGAACAGCGCCCGTTTGACTACGGTGACCGCGGTGGCGGCCACCTGGTCCAGGTGCCGGTTCGGGCCGGGGCGCCCGGCCAGGTCGGCGACCACCTCGGGCAGCAAAGGGTGCCGGCCGGCCGCTTCTTCCCAGTGGTCCCGGCGGTCAGGCGGCGGCCCGAACGTCTCCAGAGCGGCGGCCCGCGACGCGTCCGTGAAGCGAACGCGATCGCCTTCCCGGCACACGAACGGGTGAAGGTGGTCGAGTATCTCCGTGACCGCCCGCTGGGAGAGCCGGCAGCGGGCCACCAAGTCATCCGGCGCTACCGCGCTCCCAAGCTCGTGGACCACCGCGCGAACGCGGTCGAACTCCAGCCCCCACCGGTCGCGGAGCAGCGTGCAGGCCTCCTGGAGACCGGTCGTCGATCCATCGCACGGCCGCGGAGCGCTCTCGGTCAAGAGTCGTCCGCCGAACCGTCCAGGCCGGCGGGACGGGTGTCGGCCCAGGGGCGGGCAGACTCGAACGCGGCGGACGCGGCGAGCACGGTCATCTCGTCCTCCATGGCCCCCGCGATCTGCAGGCCGATCGGCATTCCTTCGCCGTCGAAGCCGCATGGCACGGTGGCGGCGGGGTTGCCGGACAGGTTGAACAGGTAGGTGAACGGCGTGAAGCCGAAGCGGCCGTGGACGACCGGCCTGCCGCCCACCGTCTGCGGATACTCGCCGATCGGAAACGCCGTGGTGGCGGTCGCCGGCGTCAGCAGCAGGTCGTGCCCGGCGAAGAACCGCGCGGCGTACGCCTTGTAGCAACCGATCTTGTTCATGCAGGTCAGGTAGTCGAGCGCCTGCGCGCGCCGGCCCTGCTCCAGGTCTTCCGTGAAGTAGCCGGTGAGCAATGCGGCCCGCTCCGGGTCGTGGAGTTGCGCGCTCCAGCGGCCGTACGCCCGGATGCAGAACATGTCCATGAAGGTGCGGAAAATCGTCTCGTGCGCGTCCGGGGCGTACTCGACCTCCTCGACCCCGGCGCCGAGCCCCTCGAAGACGCGTGCGGCGGCGCCGACCGCCTCCCGGACCTCGGGATCGCAGCCGGCTCCGCCCAGGCCGCTGGTGTCGAGCCCGATGCGCAGTCCGGCCACGCCGCGCGGCAACGCCTCCGTGAAGTCAGGCGGCTCCTCCGGCAGGGTGCCGAACTCGGCGTCGTCGGCCGGGCCGGCCAGCACGTTCAGGAAGATCGCCGCGTCGCGGACGTCCCAGGTCATCGGCCCGACCGAGGAGTTGTTGAAGACGCTGCAGGAGTGCTCGTCCACGTGCTTGCGCGGCACGCGGCCCTGCGTGGCCTTGATGCCGTAGATGCCGGACAGCGAGCCGGGGATGCGGATCGAGCCGCCGCCGTCCGAGCCCTGGGCGATCGCGGTGATGCCGGCGGCCACCGCGACCGCCGCGCCGCCGCTGGAGCCTCCAGGCGTACGCGCCGGGTCCCACGGGTTGCGCGCCGGCCCGGTCACGCGGTTCTCGGTGGTGCCGTTGTGGCCGTGCTCGGGCGTGTTGGTCTTGCCGACGATGATGCCGCCGGCAGCGCGCACGCGGTCCGTGCACATCGCGTTGGACGCCGCGATCCCGTCGTCGACCAGCGACCCCTGCGAGAGCCGGAACCCCTCGACTGCTTCGAGGTCCTTGATCGGCACCGGGATGCCGTGCAGGGGACCCAGCTCGCGGCCGTCCATGACCGCCTGCTCGGCGGCGCGGGCCTCGCTCATGGCGTGGTCGGCCATGACCGTGACGAACCCACCGAGCGACCCGTCGAGTCGCTCGATGCGGTCGAGCGTGAACTGCAGCAGCTCGACCGGGGACAGTCGGCGGGTGCCGATCAGGTCGCGCAGGACGTGCGCGGGGGTGTAGGCGAGATCAGGGCTGGACGCTGGCATGGGACATGGACCTCCGAATCGCGGGTTGACGGGCCGGCTTTGTCGACGGGGTTTCCCGTACGCCGCCGTTATGCGTTATCATGCACCATGGTAGGGCTTACCCGCGGAGCGTCATCCGTCCTGCCATAACGCGCTCCAAGAAAGGGTTGTAGTACAGTCGGTCCAAATCGAGCCATGAGATTCTCCAGCGTCCCGCCCCGTCAGGGCCTTTATGACCCCGCGTATGAACACGACGCCTGCGGGGTCGGCTTCGTCGTCGACGTGCACGGCCGCCGTTCGCGCCGGCTGCTCGACAACGCCCTGGAGGTGCTGACCAACCTCAACCACCGCGGCGCCCTGGGCTGCGACCCCAATACCGGCGACGGCGCCGGCGTGCTGATCCAGGTCCCGCACGCGGCGCTGCACATCCTCGCCCGCGAGTCGGGAATGGAGCTTCCGGGCGCGGGCGAATACGGCGTGGGCATGTGCTTCCTTCCCACCGATGCCGACCTGCGGCTGCGCATTCACCGCATCGTCGCGGAGGTGGTCGCCGAGAAGGGGCAGTCGCTGCTGGGCTGGCGCGACGTGGCGACCGACGGGTCGCGCCTGGGCAGGGCGGCGCGGGAGCAGCAGCCGCACGTCAGCCAGGTGTTCATCGCCCGAGGCCGGGGCATGGACGATGACGACGCCTTCGAGCGGTGCCTGTACGTGATCCGCAAGCTGATCGAGAACCGGGTGCGGGCGCTCGTCCCGCAGGCAGTGGGCCGTTTCTACCTCGCCAGCCTTTCCCACCGCACCATCGTCTTCAAGGGCATGCTGACCGCGCTGCAACTCCGCCCGTTCTACCCGGAGCTCGACCACCCGGCGATCGAGACGGCGATCGCGCTGGTGCACTCCCGCTTCTCCACCAACACGTTCCCGAGTTGGGATCGGGCGCATCCGTATCGCTACCTCATGCACAACGGTGAGATCAACACCCTGCAGGGCAACGAGAACTGGATGCGCGCGCGCGAGCCGTTGCTGCGCTCGGAGCTGTTCGGCGACGACCTTGCCGCCACGCTGCCGGTGATCGAGCCGTCGGGCAGCGACACCGCCAAGCTCGACAGCACCTTCGAGCTGATGGTGCTGAGCGGACGATCTCTGGCGCACGCCTTCATGATGCTCATCCCGGAGCCGTGGGCGAACCACGAGAGCATGAGCGCCGAGAAGCGGGCGTTCTACGAGTACCACTCCTGCCTGATGGAGACCTGGGACGGCCCGGCGTCGATCGCGTTCACCGACGGCCGGCAGGTCGGCGCGGTGCTGGACCGCAACGGGCTGCGCCCGTCCCGCTACTGCGTGACCAGGAGCGGCCTGGTGGTGCTGGCGTCGGAGGTCGGCGTGCTCGACCTGCCGCCCGACGAGATCGTGCTCAAGGACCGCCTGCGGCCGGGCCGCATGCTGCTGGTCGACACCGAGCAGGGCCGCATCATCGACGACGCCGAGCTGAAGGCCGAGATCGCAGGTTCCGAGGACTACGGGCTGTGGATTCGCGAGCACCTGGTCGACCTCAACGACCTGCCGTCCGGGCAGGAGCCGCCGCGCGTGGCCGGCGCCGAGTTGCTCAACAAGCAGCGCGCCTTCGGGTACACGTTCGAGGAGCTGCGCATGATCCTGGCGCCGATGGCGCGCACCGCCAACGAGCCGATCGGCTCGATGGGCAACGACGCGCCGCCGGCGGCCCTCTCCGATGCGCCCAAGCTGCTCTACAACTACTTCAAGCAGCTCTTCGCGCAGGTCACCAATCCGCCCATCGACGCCATCCGCGAGGAGCTGATCACCGACACGGTCACCACCACGGGACCGGAGGGGAACCTCCTGGAGGCGCGGCCGGAGAGCTGCCGGCAGATCCGCCTGGGCAGCCCCGTGCTTGCCATGGAGGACCTGGAACGGCTGCGGGCGCTGGACGGCGGCCACGGGCACCGCTCGGTCACCGTGCCGATGCTGTTTTCCCCCGAAGGCGGCGGCAATGCGCTCGAGGAAGCGCTCGAAGGCATGTTCCGGCAGGCCGACGCCGCGGTTACCGCGGGCGCGACGCTGATCATCCTCTCCGACCGGGGCGTGGACGCCCGGCACGCGCCGATTCCGGCCCTGCTCGCCACGTCGGCCGTCCACCACCACCTGATCCGCGCCGGCACCCGCACCCTGGTGGGGCTCGTGGTCGAATCGGGCGAGCCGCGCGAGGTGCATCACATGGCCGCCCTGCTCGGCTACGGCGCCAGCGCCATCTGTCCCTACCTGGCCTACGACAGCATCGACGCCGGTATCGACGAGGGGCTGTTCATCGATCCCGAGGAAGACGGCGCGAACGGCCACGGCGCAGACAATGGCGCAGGCGGCGGACACGCGCCGTCCGGCAGCGGCAGCGGCGCCGGCGGCCAGGGCGAGCCCGGGCACGACGAGGAGTTCCATCGCAGCGCGCGCTACAACTACCGCAAGGCGCTCCTGAAGGGCATCGTCAAGGTCATCTCCAAGATGGGGATCTCCACCATCCAGGGCTACCAGGGAGCGCAGGTGTTCGAGTCGGTGGGCATCTGCCGCGACGTGGTTGACCGCTACTTCACCGGCACGGCGGCGCGCTTGGCCGGCGTGAGCCTGGAGGAGATCGCGGCCGAGTCCGCCGCCCGCCACCTGCGCGGCTACGCCGAGCGCTCGGGCGGGAACGGCGCCCTGGAGGTGGGCGGCGACATCCAGTGGCGGGACGACGGCGAGTATCACCTCAATAACCCACAGACCATTCACAAGCTGCAGCGCGCCTGCCAGTCCGAAGACTACGGCGTATTCAAGGAGTACAGCGCCCAGGTGGACGCCCAGCAGGAAAAGCTCGCGACCCTGCGCGGCCTGCTGTCGTTCAGACCGCCGGGGAACGCCGTTCCACTCGACGAGGTGGAGCCCGCCGCCGAGATCGTCAAGCGCTTCAAGACCGGCGCCATGTCCTACGGGTCGATCAGCAAGGAGGCGCACGAGACCCTGGCGATCGCCATGAACCGGATCGGCGGCAAGAGCAACACCGGCGAGGGGGGCGAGGATCCGGCGCGCTACGTGCCCGACGCCAACGGCGATTCCCGCAGCAGCGCCATCAAGCAGGTGGCCTCGGCCCGCTTCGGGGTGACCAGCCAGTATCTGGTCAACTCCCAGGAGCTGCAGATCAAGATGGCGCAGGGCGCCAAGCCGGGCGAGGGCGGGCAGCTCCCAGGGTTCAAGGTGTACCCGTGGATCGCCGAGGTCCGCCACTCGACCCCGGGCGTGGGGCTGATCTCGCCGCCACCGCACCACGACATCTACTCGATCGAGGACCTGGCGGAGCTCATCCACGACCTCAAGAACGCCAACACCGACGCCCGCATCAACGTCAAGCTGGTCTCCGAGGTCGGCGTCGGCACGGTGGCCGCCGGCGTGGCCAAGGCGCACGCCGACGTGGTGCTGATCTCGGGCGGGGAGGGCGGCACCGGCGCCTCGCCCGTGACCAGCATCAAGCACGCGGGGCTGCCGTGGGAGCTCGGCATCGCCGAGACGCACCAGACCCTGCTGCTGAACGACCTGCGCAGCCGCATCGTCGTGGAGGCCGACGGCCAGCTCAAGACCGGGCGCGACGTCGTGATCGCGGCGCTGCTGGGGGCCGAGGAGTTCGGCTTCGCCACCGCGCCGATCATCGTCATGGGCTGCATCATGATGCGCGTCTGCCACCTGAACACCTGCCCGGTCGGGGTCGCCACCCAGGATCCCGAGTTGCGCGAGAAGTTCACCGGCGACCCCGCGCACGTGGTCAACTTCATGCACTTCGTCGCCGAGGAGGCGCGCGAGCTGATGGCGTCGCTCGGCTTCCGCACCTTCAACGAGATGGTGGGCCGCGTGGACTGCCTGGAGCCGCGCCGCGCCATCGGCCACTGGAAGGCGCAGGGAATCGACCTCACCCCGCTGCTCCACCGGCCGGAGGTGGACGATTCGGTCGGCACCTACTGCCGGATCGAGCAGGACCACGGCCTGGAGAAGGCGCTGGACAACACGACGCTGCGCGACCTGGTGCTGCCCCGGCTGGACCGGGGCGAGCAGGTGACCGAGTCGCTGCCGATCACGAACTCCGACCGCGTGGTCGGGACCATCATCGGCAGCGAGATCACCCGCCGCCACGGCGCTGAAGGGCTGCCGGAGGACACGGTCACGCTGGCGTTCAACGGCTCGGCCGGCCAGAGCTTCGGCGCCTTCATCCCACGCGGGATGACGCTGATCCTGGCCGGCGACTCCAACGACTACATCGGCAAGGGGCTGTCCGGAGGCAAGATCATCGTCAAGCCGCCGCCCGGCACCACCTTCGCACCGGAAGAGAACATCATCGTCGGCAACGTCGCCTTCTACGGCGCCACCAGCGGCCAAGCGTACGTGTCCGGCGTCGCCGGCGAGCGCTTCTGCGTGCGCAACAGCGGCGCGTCCGCGGTGGTGGAGGGCGTGGGAGACCACGGCTGCGAGTACATGACCGGCGGCCGGGTCGCCGTGCTCGGCGCCACCGGGCGCAACTTCGCGGCCGGCATGAGCGGCGGCATCGCCTACGTGCTGGACATCGACGGCGAATTTCGCCTGAACTGCAACACGGACATGGCCGACGTGCTGCCGCTTGCGGCCGAGGCGGACATCGAGGAGTTGCGCGGGATGGTGGAGCGCCACCTTCGCTACACCGGCAGTCCGCGCGCCGCGCAGATCCTGGACGGCTGGGCGGAGATGATCCCCCGCTTCGTCAAGATCTATCCCCGTGACTACCGGCGCATGCACGAAGCGGTGGCGCGGGTGCAGCAGGAAGGCCTGACCGGCGAAGCTGCCGTGATGGCGGCGTTCGAAGAGAACGCCCACGACGTGGCCGCCCGCATCTCGGGGAACTGACCGCGCCTGCCGCGGTCGCACGGAGCCATGGGAAAACCGACAGGGTTCAAGGAAGTAGAGCGCCACCTGCCGCCGGACCGCGCCCCAACGGAGCGCATCGGCGACTGGCGGGACTTCCACGGCCACGCCCCCGACGAGGAGCTCCGCTCGCAGGCGTCGCGCTGCATGGACTGCGGCACCCCGTTCTGCCACACCGGGGCCGGCCGCGCCGACACCCGGCAGACCGTGGGCTGTCCGCTGACCAACCTGATCCCGGAGTGGAACGACCTGGTCTACCGCGGGCTGTGGCACGACGCCCTGCACCGGCTGCACAAGACCAACAACTTCCCGGAGTTCACCGGCAAGGTGTGCCCGGCCCCGTGCGAGTCGGCCTGCGTGCTGGCGATCATCGAGCCGGCCGTCACCATCAAGAACACCGAGTGGGCGATCATCGAGCGCGGCTTCGAGGAGGGGTGGGTGCGCGCCCAGCCGCCGGCGGTCCGCACCGGCAAGCGCGTGGCGGTGGTCGGCTCCGGGCCGGCCGGGCTGGCCTGCGCGGACCAGCTCAACAAGGCCGGCCACCGGGTGACCGTCTACGAGCGCGCCGACCGCATCGGCGGCCTGCTCATGTACGGCATTCCCAACATGAAGCTGGAGAAGCACCTGGTCGACCGGCGCGTGCAGCTCATGGCCGAGGAGGGGGTGGCGTTCCGCACCGGCGTCGAGGTCGGCCGGGACGTGTCCGGTGGCGAGCTGCGGACGCAGAGCGACGCGGTCGTGCTCTGCTGCGGCGCCACCAACCCGCGCGACCTGCCGATCCCGGGCCGCGAGCTCGACGGCGTCCACCAGGCGATGGAGTACCTGCCGGTCAACACCAAGTGGCTGCTGGACGGCGAGCACGGGCGCCCGCGCATCGACGCGGCCGGCAAGGACGTGCTGGTGATCGGCGGCGGCGACACCGGCACCGACTGCGTGGGCACGGCGATGCGCCAGGGGTGCACGTCCATGACCCAGATCGAGATCGTGCCGGAGTTTCCGCCGGAGCTGCCGTGGCCGGAGTTCGGCCGCACCTCGACGCCCGACTACGGGCAGGAGGAGGCGGCCGCCGCGTTCGGCACCGAGCCGCGCCGCTACAGCGTCACGGCGCAGCGCTTCACCGGCGATGCCGACGGCCGCGTGCAGGAGGTCCACCTGGTGGACGTGGAGTGGAGCCAGGGCAAGCCGACGCCGGTCCCCGGCAGCGAGCGGGCGATCCCCGCCGGCCTGGTGCTGCTGTCCATGGGCTTCCTGGGCCCGGAGAGCCCCTTGCTCGACGAGCTGCGCATCGACCGTGACGACCGCTCCAACGCCGCCGCCGAGTACGGCCGCTTCACCACCAACGTGGACGGCGTGTTCGCGGCCGGCGACGTGCGCCGCGGCGCCAGCCTGGTCGTGTGGGCGATCATGGAAGGCCGCGGCGCCGCCCGCGAGTGCGACCGCTACCTGATGGGCTCCACCCTGCTGCCGTAACCTGACTTACGGCTCGACTCCGAACGCGCGACAGATCACGTCGAGCTTCTGCACGACCTCCGGATGGATCTCTTCCGGCAGCATCGAGGCGGCTATCTCGTGGTACCGGGTGTATGGCAGTCCGTGAACGCCGGCCGCTTCCAACAGGGGTTCGAGCAATTCCGTGCGCGCTTTGGTGACGTTGAGATACTGGTGGGTGCCAAGTGGGTCGCGCGTTACTGCTGGTGGGAACTGGTCGCGCCAGTACGCGAGCATGGCATCGATGTGCGGCTGCGCTGTTGCCGAACCGACTTGCCGTGTAATGAAGCGGGCAAGAGCGTGGGGATGGAGCAGGTAGCTCTCGATCTCGTAGCGCCGCCAGCGGATTCGCTGCAGGCCGGTACCCGTGACTTCGGAGTCCGGGATCACTGGCCGCGCGTCGCCGTCGCGCAGCTCGAGCCCGGGTAGCCCCTCTCGGACGAGCTGCATGCCGGCGAAGTGATCGCGCGCTGTGATCCCCCTGCCCGGCTGACCCTCGCGTACCTGAAACTCGATCGGCTTCCACATCAACTCCGTCGTCAGCAGGCTCAGGGCTCGATGTTCGAGTGTCTCGGCCCATGCGCGCAGGATGTTGATGTCGGTGTAGTCCTCGACGTAGAGCACCCCGCGCACGTCGAGCGCCTGCATCACGTCGGCGTTGTCGAGGACGCGCAGGGAGGTGATGAGGCGGCTGCGCTCGGCGTTGTCGGCGACCAGCCGCGGCTGGCTCAGCGTGACCAGGAGCTCGCGCGGCTCGACGGCGTTGATGACCACTTCGGAGTGGGTGGCGGCGATGATCTGTGAGCCATGGCGCGCAGCGGCGCTCCGCAGCACATGGTAGAGGGCATCCTGCAGGATCATGTGCAGGTGGGCGTCCGGTTCGTCGAGCAACACCACGGCGCCGCGCCGGGTGTTGAGCAGCGTCGGCAGCATCAACACTTGTTGGAACCCGCTGCCCGCGCTCGCCACGTCGAGCGTGGCTCCCTGCTCGGTCATCGCGTATTCGGCGAGAATGTGCGCGCCGGTGGTGTCCGGGGGAAGCAGCCGATAGCCGAACAGGTTGGCGATCGCTATCCGCAGGGTTTCCCACGCCGCTTCGTCGGCGTTCGCGTCCGCAAGCAGGTTCCGCAGCACTTCTCCCGGACGGCCAAGCCCGAGAAGCTGTTCGACCTTTGGCGCCTGCAGCACCGGTTCATCCGTGCCGACGCCGGTCATCGGTGGTACGAACACCACGGGCAGGTCGATGTCCCGTAGCGTATGGGGCGACGTGTTCCGTCCAGGTCGGACGTAGATCTGCTCGGTGCTGTCGGCGATGAACTCCATCGTCACCGCCCACCCCGCGTCGTGGCGCAGCTCGATCTCGATCTGACCGCGATAGTGGCGGTCCGTCCACAGCAGCTCGAAACTGCGCAGCGGCACCGCGGCAAACGCCTGTCGCGTGATCGGCGCACGCCGGTACCCGTTGCGACGTTGGAAGTCGTCGAGCTCCCGCCAGCGACGCAGGGCCAGCGCCCAGGACGCGATCGCCTGCAACAGCGTCGTCTTGCCCGTGTTGTTCGGCCCGGCGAGCACGACGTGTCCCGGCAGGCCGAACTCGATCTCCCGGAACCGCTTGAATCCGGCGATGCGGACAGACCTGATCATGCCGCCGCTTCCGTGAGTGGCGTGACCACCAGCAATTCGTTGCCTCTCCTGATTTCGGTCGCTACGGTACCATGCCCGCAGCAGCGCGAATGATCCGATTTCACGATCAGGAACACGGCACGCACCGGCACCGCGAGGAGTAGCTCAGGAGCACGAGCTCGATACGCCCGCTCAGCTCTACTACAAGTACGAGGGCGTCTCTCGCGTCTCTCCCGTAGGCTGATGTACACCCTGGGCCACTCGTTCGTGCCGGCGCCCATTCACGCCGGAGGCCTGCGCTACCACGGCATGGCGCCGCTGATCTGCCACCTGCACGACCTGGGCGTGATCGAGGCGCAGGCCGTGCCGCAGGTGCCGGTGTTCGAGGCGGCGCAACTGTTCGCGCGCACCGAGGGAGTCGTGCCGGCCCCGGAGCCCGCGCACGCCGTGCGCGTGGCCATCGACGAGGCGCTGCGCTGCAAGGAGGCCGGCGAGTCGAAGGTGATCGCCATCAACCTGTGCGGCCACGGCCACTTCGACATGCAGGCGTACCGATCGTTCCTCGACGGCCAGCTCGTCAACTACGAGTACCCCCAGGAGCGTATCACCGAGGCCCTGGCAGAGCTGCCCCCGGTCGGCTGAGCGACGTCGTCGCTACTCAGGAGCCTCGGCGGACGGGGACCCGGTCATAGATCAGCTCGCCAGCCATGGAACGGTGGGCAAGGTGGAGGCACGCCCGGATGTCCTCGGGCTGCAGAAACGGGTACTCCTGGAGAATCGTCTGTTCGGTGTCTCCGGCTGCGAGCATCCCGAGGACATGCTCCACGGCGATCCGCATGTCGCGAATGATCGGTTTTCCTCCAAAGACGTCAGTTCGTACGGTGATGCGCTGGAGGAGCTCGGGTTCCGTCACGAACCGACGTTCCGTTCTACCAGTGCTTGTTCGAGCGTGGCAGCAAGATCAGCTTCGCCCACTGCCCGAAGCTGCCGCGGAAGCTCGGGACGGGACTGTGGGTGAATGCCCGCTTGCGCCAGACGTGCCCATGAACGGTGCGTCAGATATGAGACTGTAAGCTCGCGGGCTGCATCCTCGTCGCCTATGTCATGTAAGTCCTGGATTCGTTCTTGTGCCTTCCGGGCGCGTTCCAGGGATATCGATGGGTCAGGTAGAGGCAATTCATCCATCCAGCGATCCACGATGCGTCGCCAGTTTCCATCCCGGTCCAGCAGGGGATGCCCATAGCGTACGGCCCAGACCGCCAAGTCGCGTCCGGCTTGAATCTCCTGTTCGACGCTATCGACGTTCGCAGTCCGCACATCGATCTCGATGGGAGCTCGTGCTTTCAAGAGGTTTCTTTCGTGGCAAAGGACAAACAGGTCGAGATCGTCTGATGGCATCCTCGATCGTACCGCGGAGCCGATGGCCACTATAGCGATTACGTTCCGATCGTAGCGCGCCTGTTTAACGAACGAGGATACCCACTCCTTGGCGCGGGCCGTCGGCCATCTATGAATGAGCCGTTCAGGCGTGCTTGTCACTACGAGTTCCCAGGCCGGCCTGACGGGCGGCGGTTTCGGTGTGGCGGCGGAACTCGTCGAAGGAGCAGTTTGCGTACGCCTGCGGGCAGGCGAATGTTTGCTCGGTACGCAGGAGTTGCGCGCGCGGCTCGTTGAGCCCCACGTCGCGGGTGATGAACTGCCCCCAGGTGCCCAGCCCGGCCTTGCTCTCGCCGCTCAGCCGTACCAGCGACGCGGCGTAGCTCGGCGGGTACACCTGCAGAAAGTGCCGGGTGGCGTTCAGCCACGACCCGGTGCCGATCCGCGTGACGTGCGGCGCCCGGGCCTCGACGTCCGCGGCCAGGTCCTGCATCCACGCCGCCAGCCGCCGCCGGTCGCCGAACGGCGAGTCGGGGGTCACATGGTTCTGGATGTGGATCTCGGCCACGTCGTCCCGTGGCTCGGGCCAGTTCGGGGGAGCGGCCGGCTTGCCGACCGTGTAGCGGAAGCAGCCGAACCAGCGCAGCTTCCGGTGTGCGGCCAGCATCGCGCGGTGCGCGCCGCCACCCAGCTCGCGGTCCTCCGCGGCTTCCTCGGCCTGATACCAGGGTTCGAGCGCTTCCATCGCTTCCTTCACGAAGGCCGCGGCGTCCTCGCGCGTCGCGTAGCGGGCGGCGACCCCGGTGATCAGCGCCGAGAACTCGCTCCAGATCGGATTCGTGACCGCGTGCGGCTTCTGCGGCACCGCCCGCGCCCGCCACGGCAGGAACCGCCAGATCATCGTCCAGTCGAACAGCCCCGACTCCAGGCTCCTGATGCCCATCTGCCCCATCTGGAACACGTGCCAGAGACAGAGCGCGGTGATGTCGCGCTTCAGGCGGTGCAGCCGCTGCCGGGTCA
Source organism: Spirochaetia bacterium (assembly GCA_963662775.1). Taxonomy (GTDB): domain Bacteria; phylum Spirochaetota; class Spirochaetia; order SZUA-6; family Bin103; genus CATQHW01. Next base: position 5,585,480 of record OY759747.1, on the reverse strand, counting down.
CCGCGTCGTGATGATAGGACCAGCTATAGATCACCGGCGACCACGGTACACTATCCAGCCACCACGGGCGTGGGTTGCAATGTGGCGTCGCTGTCGCCACATTGAGTCGCAAAATGGCGTTCGTAGGTAGATTTTTCGACCATCCCGGACAGAGCTACTACCTGTTCGGGCCGCGCGGAACCGGCAAATCGGCCTGGACGCAACGTCACTACCCGGACAGCGTACGCATCGACCTGCTCCATCCGGCCACCCTGCAGCGCTACCGCGCGCGCCCCGAGCGCCTCTTCGATCTGGTGCGCGCTCAGCCCGCCGGTCAGGTGATCGTCATCGACGAGGTCCAGCGAGTCCCGGATCTGCTCAGTGCCGTCCACGCCCTCATCGAAGAGCAGCGTGGCTGGCGGTTCGTGCTGACCGGATCCAGCGTGCGCAAGCTCAGGCGCAGCGGCGTCGATCTCATGGCCGGCCGGGCCGTGGTGCGGACCATGCATCCCTTCATGGCCGCAGAGCTGGATGCCTCGTTCGATCTGCCGACGGCGCTGCAGCGCGGCATGCTCCCGCTGGTGCTCGGTGCCGACGATCCCGTCGACACGTTGCTGAGCTACGTCGCCGTCTACGTGCGCGAAGAGGTCCAGATGGAGGGGCTGGTGCGCGATCTGGACGGGTTCTCCCGGTTCCTGGAGGCGGTTTCGTTCTCGCACGCGCAGCTCCTGAACGTCAGCAACATCGCCCGCGACAGTGAGGTGAGCCGCAAGACCGCAGAGGGCTACCTGGGCGTTCTGGAGGACCTCCTGCTGAGCTTTCGCGTGCCGGTGTTCCGCAAGCGTGCCGCGCGCGCCACCGTCGCCCGCGACAAGCTCTACCTGTTTGACTCTGGGGTGTTCCGCTCGCTGCGTCCGTCCGGACCGCTCGATCGGCCCGAGGAGATCGCGGGTGCCGCGCTGGAAGGGCTGGTGGCCCAGCACCTGCGGGCGTGGCTCGCCTATCGCGGCGGTAGCGACCGCCTGTTCTACTGGCGGACGCGGGCCGGAGCCGAGGTGGACTTCGTCCTCTATGGACCGGCGCAGTTCACGGCCATCGAGGTCAAGCACAGCGCCACGGTGCGAAGCTCCGACCTGCGCTCGCTGCGCTCGTTCCACGCCGACTACCCGGAGGCGGACCGTCTGCTGCTCTACCTGGGTGAGGAGGAACTGTCCATCGACGGCGTCCTGTGCCTGCCGTGCGACCGCTTCCTTCGCCGGCTGCATCCGCGAGACGCGCTGTCATCGCGCGACTACACTCGCCTCGGATGAGATTCAGCGTCCAGCAGATCGAGCGCTTCCGCCGCGACGGCTACCTTGTGGCGCCCGGCTTCTACGGCGCGGACGAAGTCGCCGCGTTGCAGGCCGAGGTGGATCGCTTCAAGCGCGAGGGGCTGGTCCGCAACGTGGCCACCGACGGGGACGGCACGACGCACTCGACCACCAGGGCCAACCTTCAGCTCATCCCCCTGTTCGACAAGAGCGACCTGGTCCGCGCGCTGCCGTTCGACGCGAAGGTGGTGGAGGCGGTGGGGCAGTTGATCGGCGACCCGTTCCTGCTGCACCTGGACCAGATGTTCCTCAAGCCGGCCCGCCACGGCGCCGGCACGGCCTGGCACCAGGACAACGCCTACTTCAAGATCGCCGATCCGTTGCGAGGCACGGCGATGTGGGTCGCCATCCACGACGCCAGCCTCGCCAACGGCACCCTGCACCTGATCCCCGGCAGCCACCGCGAGCGCTACGAGCACCGCCGCGACCTCGACTCCGACCACCACATCCGCGCCTGGCCCCCCGAGGAGCGCGCGGCTCCGATCGAGCTGGAAGCCGGCGGCGCCGCCTTCTTCTGCTACGGGACCGCCCACTGCACGCGTGCCAACACCACCGACCGCGAGCGGGCCGGCATGGCGTTCCACTTCCTGCACGCCGACTACGCGGCCCCGGACCTGGTAGAGGGCGACCGCCGCACTCGTCCCTACGTGACCGGGCCCTACGCCACCGGCGGCCGCGTGGAGTACGGCGTCGAGGTCGCCGGCACCTGGGAGCGGGAAGTGCGGCACGCTCTGGCCATGTGAGCGGAGTCGGGCATGGCGGCACTCAGTGACGAGCAGGTTGCGTTCTTTCACGAGTTCGGCTTCCTGATCTTCCGTCAGTTGCTGGGCGCCGACGAGGTCGAGACCATCGCGCGCGAAGCGGCAGTCGCAATCGAGGAGATCTATCGGGGGCGGGAGGGCGGCGACCGGGGCAGGTGGGCACCGCTTCAGCGCCCGTCGACCCCGTTCAGTGCCACCCTGCTCGAGGACCCGCGCTTCTACGGCATAGCGACCGACCTGTTCGATGAGAGCCTCATCGGCCTCTTTTCCGACATGCTGGTGTGGCTCGGCGACACCGGCTGGCACCGCGACCAGGACGTGCCGGGCAACACCGGACTGAAGTTCCTCTACTACTTCGACTCGCTGGAGACGGAGACCGGCTGCCTGCGGGTCGTGCCGGGCTCCCACCTGGAGCCGGATCGGAGCGAGGTCGGCGAAGTCGAGCCCGTACGCCTTGCCTCGGGCCAGGAACACTACATGCAGATCGTGACCGAGCTCGCAGGCCGGCGCCGCGCCGAGGTGCCACCCGGCCAGGTTCTGCTGCCGCCGGTGTCCGTGGAGACCGTCCCCGGTGACGTGATCGTCTTCGCGTTGCCGCTGCTCCACGCCAGCTTCGGCGGCGCTCCCAACCGGCGCATCGGCTCCAGCATCTACTGGGCTCCGCCAGGAACGCCGGAGCTGACAGAGGCCCGGCGCCGCGAGGCACGCGTCATTCAGAGCAACCATCACCGGATGTTCAACTACCCGCCCGAGGCGCCGTTCGCGCACCCCGACTGGATCGCCAGGTCCGAGGGCAACCCGGTGCGAGAGCGCTGGGTGGCGTGCCTGCGCGACTTGGCGTGGATCCCGCGGAGGGTGTGACGTGGCCGGCAAATCCGGCAACATCATGGACATGCAGGCTATCGCACCGTACGGCACGTGGAAGTCGCCGATCACCGCGGATCTGATCGTCCAGGACGCGGTGCAGCTCGGGTCGATCCAGCTCGACGGCGACGACGTGTACTGGACGGAGATGCGGCCCGCCGACGGCGGACGCAACGTGATCGTGCGGCGCACGCCGGACGGCGCGGTGCGGGACGTGACGCCGGCGCCGTTCAACGTGCGCACGCGGGTGCACGAGTACGGCGGGCTGTGCTTCTGGGTCGCGGGCGGCGTGGTGTGGTTCGCCAACTTCGCCGACCAGCGGCTCTACCGGCAGGAGCCGGGCGCGACGCCGGTGGCCATCACTCCCGAGGGCGTGGACCTGCGCTACGGCGACGGCATGGTGGACCGCGCGCGGGGCCGCCTGGTGTGCGTCCGCGAGGACCACCGCGACGCGGGGCGCGAAGCGGTCAACACCGTCGTCGCGGTGGACCTGGCGGCCGGCGGCGCCGGCGAGGTGCTGGTGTCCGGCAGCGACTTCTACGGCTACCCGGCGGTGAGCCCCGACGGCGCCCGGCTGGCATGGCTGGCCTGGAGTCATCCGCACATGCCCTGGGACGAGAGCGAGCTGTGGGTCGCCGACCTGCGCGCCGGCGGCTCGCTCGCCGCGCCGCGGAAGATCGCCGGCGGCCGCGGCGAGTCGGTGTTCCAGCCGGAGTGGTCCCCCGACGGCGTGCTCCACTTCGTCTCGGACCGGAGCGGCTGGTGGAACCTGTACCGCTGGCAGGACGGGACGTGCGAGGCGATGGCGCCGATGGAGGCCGAGTTCGGGGCGCCGGCCTGGCAACTGGGCACCCGCACCTACGCCTTCGAGTCGGCCGGCCGCATCGTCTGCCGGTACGTGCGTGAGGGACGTTGGCATCTGGCGGCGCTGGACACGCGGAGCAAGCGGCTGACCCCGGTCGAGACCCCGTTCACCGAGCCGTCGCGTGGCGACATCAGGGCCGCCCGCGGGCGGGTGGTGATGGTGGCGGCCTCGGCGAGCCTCCCCAGTTGCCTGGTGTCGCTGGATCTCGCAAGCGGCCGGATCGCCCGGTTACAGGAGTCGCAGAAGGTCACGATAGACGAGGGGTACCTCTCCGCCCCGCGACCGCTCGCGTTCCAGACCACGGACGGCAATACCGCCCACGCCTTGTACTACCCGCCGCGCAACCGGGACTTCGCAGCGGCGCCGGAGGAACGCCCGCCGCTGCTGGTGATGAGCCATGGCGGGCCGACCAGTGCGACCTCGACCGCGTTGAGCCTGGGCACCCAGTTCTGGACCAGCCGCGGCATTGCGGTGGTCGACGTCAACTACGGCGGCAGCACCGGCTACGGCACCGCTTACCGGCGCCGGCTCAACGGGCGATGGGGCATCGTGGACGTGGACGACTGCGTCAACGCCGCCCTGCACCTGGTACGCGCCGGCGAGGTGGACGGCGACCGGCTGCTGATCACCGGCGGCAGCGCCGGCGGCTTCACCACGCTGGCCGCGCTCACCTTCCGCGACGTGTTCCGCGCCGGCGCCAGCCACTATGGACTGAGCGACCTCGAAGCGTTTGTCGGGGATACCCACAAGTTCGAGTCACGCTACCTGGACTCCCTGGTCGGTCCGTATCCGGAGCAGCGCGACCGCTACCGGGAGCGCTCACCGATCCATCACACCGACCGTCTTTCCTGCCCGATCATCCTGCTGCAGGGCCTGGAGGACCGGGTCGTGCCCCCGAGTCAGGCCGAGATGATGCTCGACGCCATGCGCCGGAAAGGGCTGCCGGTCGCCTACCTGCCGTTCGCCGGCGAACAGCACGGCTTCCGCAAGGCCGAGAACGCGAAGCGCGCCCTCGAAGCCGAGCTCTTCTTCTACTCCCGCATCCTCGGCTTCACCCCGGCCGACGCGATCGAACCGGTAGAGATCGAGAACCTCTACTAGCCCAAGTTTAACGGGCTACGATTTATCTTGCTACAGGTGAATAAGTTATCCGATCTTAAATTCGCGAGTGGCACTACATTCCCTCCAAACTGGTCAACCGCATTTACGCGACCACCAGCTTCTTGACCCCGCCAGGTGAAGGATCAACGCCCAGGGCGTCATAGATGGCCCGCTGGTCCGGCTCAGCCTGCGTCGCCTTGCGCACGTGCAGCGTGCTCCGGTCGGCGCGCCGGAAGGTGCAGGTCACCCGTTGCTGGGCGCCGAGAATGCTGCGCAGCGTCTGCCATGAGGAGTGTTCGCCCTGCGCGCCCAGAAGCCGACGGATCACCTGCACCAACTGATAGGCCAGCACCGTGATGAACAGATGCCCGTTGGAGCGATCCTGCTTCTGGTGATAGATCGGCCGTAAGCCCAACTCCGACTTCAGAGAGCGAAACACCGCCTCCAGGTCGGTGAGCATGATGTAGGTGCGCCACATCGTCTCCGGCTCCCAGTCGGTCTGGTTGCTGCGCAGACAGTACACCCCCGGATGGGTCAGCTTGGAGCCGGCCACCGGGCGTTGTTCCCACGTGATCGCGGTGGCATTCTTGCCCTCCTTGTCGGCCACTACGTCGATCTGATAGTGCTGGCCCGCGCCGCTGCTCTTTGCTTTCAGGCGGCCGATCCGTTTCCAGATCGCCTCGATCTTCTTGTGGGTGCGCGGGCGTGACAGCCCCTCGTGCACCTCGGCCAGCCGCTTCTCGAAGCGCTCGGTGGCTTTCTTCAGCATCGCCTGCTCCTTGCCCTCACGCGCCGGCGAGTAGCAATACAGACGCACCTCCGAGCCATCCTCGCCCAGCACCTGCTGCACCTGGATGTGCTGCCGGTTCGCCGTCTGCAAGCTCACCGCCTGAGCCTCATCGAACCGCCGCGTGCGCTCGCGGCTCACCACCAGATAGCGGTAGCCATGCTCGCGCAGCCACTTCAGATTCTTCTCCGTCGCCGCCCCGCAGTCCATCACGATCAGCGCTCCCGCCGGCACCTCCAGGCGCCTCAGTGCCCCTTGCAGCACTTCTCCTTCAACGATATTGCCGGCCAGCACTTCCGAGCGGCGCACGAACCCGCTGCCGTCCACCACCAGCCCCAGGGTCAACAGCGGACAATCGTTGCGCTTCTCCTTCGAATGGCCGTGCTGCGCCAGCGGCTGAGCCGCTGCCACCCCCTCGAAGTAGGTGTTGCTGAGGTCGTATAACGTGACGGTCACCTCCAGCCCAAACAGGTCGGTGACCTGGTCGAACAGGTGGTTCTCGATCGGTTTGCGGGCAGCGTCGAGCAAATCGCTGGCCCGGTACAACTGCATCATGCTCATGCTCTCGAAGTCGACCTCCAGCAACTCGCCCAAGGCGCTGCGCGCCGTCAGCCAGCGGTAGGTGGCGCGCTCGGAGCCGGGGGCCGCCATGCGCCCGATGATGGAGCCCACCGCCGCCGCCCGTTGCGAACCGCTGAACCCCAATCGCTCCAGCAGCGGGATGAACTGCACCTGCTGCATGGCCCACAGGGCCAGATGTTCGACACCCACCGAGCGTGGCCGCAGCAGCTGCAGCGAGGCGACGTCGACGTTGTGGAAGTCTCGTTCGCCGCCCTCGCCGTCGGGCTGCTGCCGGCGATCTTGCGACAGCTCACCGTGGCGGGCCAGCACCTGCGCGGTGATCCGCTGTGCTTCCCGTTCGACGGCGGGACGAATATCGGTGCTCAGCAGCGCATCCTGGCAGCTCAGCAACTGTTCGATCCGGCTGCACAGCAGGGGCCACTCGGCGTTCGGGACCTCGAAATGGCGGCCGAGATTGAGCAGGGTGCGCTGCCGGACGCGGGCGCCGTGGCGCTCGGAGCGCACGAGGCGATGGGTGAAGTAGCGTTCGCCGTTGGCGGTGGCGCGGGTCTGAGTGCGGCGCACGAACATGGTCGAGTTGAAGGTACGGGCGCGGCAATGAGGGGTCAATGGCGAAAATGACCATTATGGCACTACATTGGCCCACTCAGCTCGTTTTCAGGCAGAGCACCCCATAGATTCGCGGAAATCACTCAAAGTCAGCGAAATCGCCTGCGCTCGTGTTAAACTTGGGCTAGCGCGCCACCACCTTGCCGGCCGCGGCGGCGCGCCGGCACAGCTCCACTGGCGAGCCCTCGTCCAGGCAGTTCCAGGGGCAGAAGGCGCCGGGAACATCTCCGCGTCGAAGTTGTCCAGGGTCAGATCGGCGATCGGCACCACGGGGTAGCGAGTGTCGTTCAATTCATGTAACGGAAACGACATAACAAAGTTGCCCATGACCGCGTGCACGCCCAGCATCGGCGGGCGTGACACCACCGGCGACGGGAAGGTGCCGAGGCGGGACAGGAACGGACGCACGACCCGCTGGCCGTCGATGATGCCGGCGCTCATCAGCCCTGCACGGTGTCCGAAATGGCGGGGCGGGTCATCTTCCAGCCCACTTCCGGCCAACCGATCACCAGGTTGCACACCCGTGCCCCCAACTCGCTGAGATACAGGTTGAGGTAGTAGGCCTGGAAGTCGCTGAACTCCGGGCCGGCCAGGAGCCCGACACGCTTGCCGGACTGGGGATCGCACTTGATTCTCGCCGGTGCCTCAGCCTTCGCTTACGTCCGGGACGACTCTCTCAAGCGTCTCGATGAGCGGCGGCAGGTCCTTCTGGACTGTTTGCCAGACGATGTCCAGGTTGATGCTGAAGTAGGCGTGAACGAGTCGATTCCGCATCGCGATGATCTTCTCCCATGGAATGCCTGGATTACGAGATCGAGTGTCGTCGCCAATTTGGGCCGCAGCCTCGCCCAGGATTTCGATGTCCTTGACCAACGCCAATACCAACTGACGATCGGCTTCGAGATCGCTGCGGACTCGGCCACAGGCGAACGAAGCTGCCTCGCGAGCGGCTTCAAGCATGTGACGCAAGCGAATCCCGTCATCCTTGGACATAGAGCACTTCCGCCTTGGCGAGAACCTCCTGCCTGAAGTACGGGCTTAGATCTTCGCGCGTCCGCAGATCCACCCTTCGTCCTCTGAAGAACTTGGACAACTCCAACTCGACTCCTGCGAGTCCCAGCAGTCCGGGGATTCGGTTTGCGTCGAACTCGACGAGCACGTCAATGTCGCTATCCGGTCGAAAATCATCCCGTAGCGCTGAACCAAAGATCGCCAGCCGTCGGATTCCATGTGCTTCACAGAAAGACGAAAGCTGAGCCTTTCCAACCAATACTTGTGCGTTCATTGGTGTGCCGCGCTCCTCTGAGAGACAATCGATTCTTGCCCATGTCGGGCTCCTTGTACACCGGCAGGCGATCGGCAGGAACCTGCACGCGACAGCCGCTCTGATCGTCGCCAGATCGATGCGCGTCGCCAGACGCGGCAGCGGAGGACATGAGCGCTGCCGCCGGTGGCCAACAGCTCCAGGCCGGTGCTGTCAGGTCGGGTAGGGTAGATGCGGGCGGTCAGCGCGGCGCGGAGGTTTCCGAACGCTTCGATTACGGATCGATCGAGAAAGACCGTCAACGTGAGCGGCTCGCCCGGCGCCAGGGACAGCGGGGCGTCGTGCACGCCGCGGCCGACTTCCGGGTCCAGGCTGGAGTGGGTGCGGTCGAGCCGAAGAACCTCCTCTTCGCGTTGCCAGGAAACGGTGGTCCGCTCCTTGCCGTCAGGCGAGCGGCACAGGGTGAGGCCGACCGACGCGGCGTCACGGACCTCAATCTCCGCCTCCACTTGCAGGCAGTCGCCGTCTGCGCCGTCTATGCGGAACGCGTTGCCGGGAGTCAGATCGACGCCGGCGACCTCCGTGTCCGGGACGGTGGCGGCGCGGACCTCCGGTGGCACGTCGATGCGGAGCTCGTCGTCCTCGACCGAGAGGGCGCGGGGCAGCGACATCATGCCGGCCCAGCCGGCCTGCAGGGAGGCGTCGACGGGGCGGTCCTCGCGGATCCATCCGAACAGCAGGCGGCGGCCGGACGCGTCGCAGAGCGTGCGGGCAGAGTCGAACTGCGGGCCGTGGTCGACGAGCTGCCGCCGACGCGCGACGAAGCGGTGGTCGCGGTAGTCGCCGATCAGGGCATGGGTGGCGCCGTCGGAGAACAGCATCACGTGGCGGTCGCCGGACGGGAAGAAGTCGGGGACCAGCCAGCGTTCGCCGGGGACCGTGCCTTCGCAGAACGGGTGCAGGTACTCCCACGTGACCAGGTCGGCAGAGCGGTACAGGAACGTCAGGCCGGCCGAGCCGTCCTTGTAGGCGCCCCCGAGCAGCAGGTACCAGGTGTCGCCTTCTCGCCAGACGTGCGGGTCGTGCCAGGCGTTGAGCCGGCCGCGGAACTCGTCCGGCGGGTCGGCCAGGATCGGGTTGCCGGGGTGCTTGCGCCAGTGGACGAGGTCGTCGGAGCCGGTAGCCAGGCACTGGCTCAGGCACCACACGCGGTCCTCGAGCGCGAGCGACTTCCGCACCAAGCCGGAGTAGAGGATGGTCGGCACGCCGTCGGCGATGACCGTGCAGCCGCTCCAGCAGCCGTTGCGGTCCGGCCCGGTCGTGCCGGGAGTCAGCGCCGGCGGCAGGTGGTCCCAGTGCAGCAGGTCGGTGCTGACCGCGTGGCCCCATTCGGGATCGCAGCCGAACGCGCCGACGTTCTTGGGGTCGTACTGGTAGAAGAGGTGGTAGCGCCCGCGGTGGTGGATCGCACCGTTGGGGTCCTGGATCCACCCGGAGGGCGGCAGGAAGTGGAAGCGCGGCCGGTAGCGGTCGTCGATCGCGGCCGGACGGCTACTCCTCGGTGACGAAATGCTGGTAGAGCGGCTGCACGTCCGCCGGCAACCGCTCGAACACCGTGCGTCGCATGGGCACGGCGTCGTAGTTCTTGCCGCCGGTGGCCAGCACCATGCGGTCGTGGTCGGGGGTGCCGCGGATCGACGGCGTGAGGTTCAGCCACCACGGCGCGTAGCGGATGATCAGCGCCACGCGCATGTCGTCGCTGACGTTGGCCGCCACCGCGTGCCAGAGGCGGCTGTCGTAGAGCAGCACGCTGCCGGCGGTGCCGGTGACCTGGAGCTGATCGGGGTGGGGTCCGTCCTTGTCGAAGCCCGTGAGGGTCTCGCCGGCCGGGTTGTCGGTGAGCTTGTGGCTGCCGGGGACGATGAAGGTGCCGCCGTTCTGGGTGGTGAAGTCGGTGAGCATCCAGATGCCGGACAGGTGCATCAGCGCGTCGGGGTAGGGCGCCTTCACGTGTGTGGAGTTGGTGGCGTTGTAGGGCCAGTCGGAGTGCCAGTAGCCGCTGGCGCTGCCGGGGTTGGTGATCACGCAGTCGGTGCAGGAGATGCGCACGTAGTCGCCGAACAGCGCGGTGGCGACGCCCAGGATGCGGGGATCGGACAGGTACTCGGCGAAGCACTGGGTCTCGTTGATCACCTGCCGCAGGTTGTCCACGCCGGGTGCGCCGACGCGGTGGCCGCGCGAGCGCGTCTTCTCCAGCTCCGCGAGGGCCTGCGCGTGGTTGGCGCGCTGGGCGGCGAACACCTCTTCGCGCACGTGGCCGACCTTGTCGGCCGGTATCACGCCGGGCACCACGCAGTAGCCGTGGCGGCCGAGCGTGTCGACGATCTCCTGGGTGGTGCTGCCGGTGGCGGGACTGCGGGCGGGTGCGACGGTACTCATGACGGGCAGGGATTATAGCAAATGGGAGGTCACGACGCTGGGGCGAGCTCGATCCGGTGCGCGCCGCCGCTCAGCCGCAGGGTCACGGATGCCGGAGACAGCCCGACACCCTCCGCGGTTGCGGCACCCGCGGGGATCGCGGTCGTGCTGTCGTCGAGGGTCAGCCGCAGGTCCGTGCCGGCCTCGCGGGGCAGCACGACCTCGGTTTCGAGTCGGTCGGGCAGGTCTATCTGCAGGGTCAGGGCAGCGGCGCGCCGCTTCCAGCCGACGCCGATCGGCCCGCGCGCCGACGGCAGCACGCCGCGCGCCCAGCGCAGGTCCGGCACCGCCGGGGGCGCGATCCGGCAGCGGGCGAAGCCGGCTTCGCCCGGCAGGATGCCCAGCACGTGGCGGGACAGCGTCCAGGCCGGGGCGACCGACGAGGAATGCACGAGGCCGGTCAATTCGCCCGAGTAGGGGCTGGGCGAGGCGAACTGCGGCTCGGTGGTGAAGCGCGATTCGGCGCGCGTCATGGCGCCACGTTCGCGCACGAACATGCTCCAGCTCTCCCACATGGTCGGCGCGTCCGTCGCGGCCATCATCGGCGCGTAGCGCTCGCGCATGATGCGCACCGCCAGGTCGGTGCGGCCGGCGGCCGCCAGGCCCTCCAGCACCAGGAACAGGATCAGCGGCGTGGTGCGCAGCAGGTCGTCCAGGGGCTGCTCCAGGTGCGCGACGATGCGCGCGGTCTGCCGTTCGTCGGCGATTCCGAACAGCAGCGCCATGCCGTTGGAGAGCTCGGAGACCGTCCGCGAGAGCTCGCCTTCGAAGACGCTGTCCACGAACAGGCCGCGTCCTTCGTCCCAGTGGCTGGCGCGCAGGTGCTCCCGCAGGCGGCCGGCCTGTGCCCGCAAGGAATCCGCCTCGTCCGGCTTCGCAAGCGAATCGGCCAGGTCGCCCAGAACCGCGAGGAAGCGCGCGTACAGCACGTTGAGCGCGAAGCTGGCGCCGCGCATGTCGTGCGGCATCCAGTCGATGAAGGTCTCCTTGGGAAGCTGGTAGAGCATGTTGTCGGCGTCGCGCTGCCGCTCGAACCAGACGGCGGCGCGGACCAGGCACGGATAGAGCTCGGCGGCCAGGCGGCGCTTCGCCTCCGAGCCGCCCAGGTAGCGCTGGTGGTCGCCGGCGATGACCGTGAAGTACAGGGTCTCGGTGGGGTAGTTCTTGGGGTCATCGAACACGGTGGCGGTGAGCGGGTCGGCGGTCTGCTCGCCGCGGTAGCGGCCCTCGGTGCCGGGGTACCAGGCGCGCAGCAACCCGTCGCCGAGCTGGCCGCGGGAGGTCAGCCGCAGGTGCCAGTCGGTGAGCGCCACGTCGCCGTACGCCGCCCACACGGCGTACAGGCCCAGAGCGCCCGCGCCGGGCCAGAAGCGGCGCTCGCGCGCGGCGTCGCAGACCAGCCCGTCCTCCATGTGCAGGTCGACGGTGTCGATCGACGCCTGCCAGACCGCGTTGAGCACGGGGTCGGAGCAGGCGAAGCTGCCGCTACGCTCGGCGGGGTAGCGGTACGCGCGCACGCCGGCCGCGTGCAGCCGGACCGGTTCGTCGGCGCCGCGCACCACCACCTGCAGGTAGCGGAACTGCTTGTACTCGAAGGTCTGCCAGACCTGGGCGCCGGCGCGCATCAGGTAGCGGTCGCCGTAGCGGACCTGGTTTGCCAGCGGCATGATGCGGCCGGCCACCAGCACCGGGCCGTAGGTCATCTCGACGACGGCGCCGGCCGGCCCTTCCAGGTGCAGCCGCGGAAAGCCGAACACCTGCCGGCCGAAGTCGAAGATCAGGTACGGCGAGCGCACCCCCTGCCGCGGGTCGTCGCCGGGCCGGTAGGTGCAGCGCTGCAGCACGGCCGGCTCGCCTCCCGGGGCCAGGGCATTGCCGGGCCGGTCGATGCGGGCGTGCTGCAGCCGCAGGTGCGGCTCCACGGCCAGCCGCTCCGGGACCTGCACGTCGGCCGCCATGCGCGACAGCTCGATGATCTCGCCTTGCTCGACCACGCGAGTCGGGTACTCGTCGACCTCCTGCAGCATCGGCGTCTGGCGCGGCTCCAGGTACGCCCAGGACGCCATCTGCTCGGCGATCACCTGCGCCGGCTCCCAGGCGTCGTCGTCGAAGCCGGCCTCGTGCCAGTCGGGCGGGTCGATCCGGGCGTCGTACACCTCGGTCACGCCGAGGGTGACGCTGACCAACCCCACGTCTCGCCGCCAGCCCTCCGCTGGCCGGACCCGCCACGCGCCGTCGGTGCCGATGACGGTGCGCGTGCCGTCGGCGTCCTCGGCGTCGAGCTGAACGAACAGCCCGGCGCGCGCGTCGCGCGAGTAGTTGTTCTGGCAGCCGTAGTGGTAGGCCAGCACCGCGATCGCGTTGCGTCCGGGCCGCAGGGCCGCGGTCACGTCATGGGTGTCGTAGGACTTCCAGCGCGGGTCGCTGCGCGCGGGTCCTCGCCCCAGGTAGGTGCCGTTGACGTAGAGCAGGTAGCGGTCCTCGGCGGTGATCGCCAGCCGGGCGCGGTGCGGCGCGGCCTGCAGCCGGAAGCCGCGGCGGGCCATCAGGAAGCGGTGGAACGGGTGGCGCTCGTCGCCATGCCAGACGAAGCGCCCGGTCCAGTGTCCGGGGTAACCGCCGCCGTCGGCGATCGGGTCAGCGGCCATCGGGCCCTCCCGCGCGGCGCGGCTCCAGGTCGACCGTCAGCGAGCGGAGCACGGGTCTGAGCATGCCCGGATGGTAGCTCGGCTGCTCGGCCGGCTGCAGCGCGGGCCGGCGGGCCAGGAGCGCGGGCAGGGCGATGGCCGTCTCCATCCGCGCCAGGGCGGCGCCGATGCAGAAGTGCACGCCGTGGCCGAAGGCGACGTGGCGGAGCTCGGCGGCGGGGCGCCGCATGTCGAACCGCTCCGGGTCGGCGAACACCGCCGGGTCGCGGTTGGCGGAGGCGAGCATCAGGTGCACGAGCTGGCCGCGCCGCAGGCGGGCGCCGCGGATCTCCACGTCCGCGGTGACCACGCGGCGTACCGCCGGCACCGAGCCGACGCAGCGCAGGATCTCCTCGATCGCGGACGGCAGGAGCGCCGGGGCGTCGCGCAGCAGCGCCATCTGATCCGGATGGCGGAGCAGGATGAACAGACCGTTGGCGATCAGGTTGGCGGTCGTCTCGTGCCCGGCCTGGAACAGGATCGCGCAGGTGGCGAGCAGCTCCTCCTCGCTCAGGAAGTCGCCCGACTCGTCGGCGCCCGCCAGCGCGGTGAGCAGGTCGTCACGGGGGGCGGCGCGCCGCTCGGCCAGCAGCGCCCGGAAGTGGTCGTAGACGGCGAGCGTGGTCGCCTGCACCCGCAGCGCGTTGTCCGCGCTCAGGTGGCCGTTGCCGTCGAAGTAGGCGCGCAGCGCCTCCGCGTATTCCCGGAACAGGCGGTAGGCGTCGGGGCCGGCCGACGGCGGCACGCCGAGCAGCTCCGCGATCACCCGCATCGACAGCGGGTAGGCCAGCTCGCCGACCACTTCCAGCCGGCCCGAGCGGTCCGCGCCGTCCAGGAGCTCGGCGACGATGCGCTGCACGCTCGGTCGCAGGCCGGCGACGATGCGCGGCGTGAAGGCGCGCTGCACCAGCCGGCGCAGGCGCGTGTGGTCCGGCGGGTCGCTGTTCAGCAGGCCGCCCGCCGCGAAGATGCGGCGGAGAGGGCGCAGCCGCGCCTGCGCGGCGGCCGGGAGCCGCGCAAGCAGCGGCGTCTGGCGCCCGGCGCTGGAGTAGAGAGCCGGCGTGTTGAGCATCGCCATCACGTCGGCGTGCCGGGTGACGATCCAGCTCCGCCACGGTTCGCACCAGTAGACGGGATGCTCGTCGCGCAGGCGGGCGTAGGTCGGGTAGGGGTCGGCGTAGAAGGCGTCCGACGTCAGGTGGCGATCCAACGCAGGATCTGGCACGCTGGACACGGTGGGCACGGTAGCATCCGGGCCCGCTGGAGGAGTCCCCCATGCTCAGAACAGCGTTCATCGGCGCCGGCGGCAGGGCGCGATCGGCCCACTATCCCACCGTGACCGCGGTGGCGGACGTCCGGGTCGAGGCGGTGTGCGAGCTCGACGCGGCGCTCATGGCCCAGGTCGTCGAGCAGTACGCCATCCCGCGGACGTTCGCCGACTACCGGCGGATGCTCGACGAGATCGATCTCGACCTGGTCCACGTGATCATGGGCGAGGAGTTGATGGCGCGGATCGCGATCGACTGCATGAACGCCGGCAAGCACGTGTTCATCGAGAAGCCGGCCGGCGCGAATCCGGAAGAGTCGCGGGCGCTGCTTCAGGCGGCGGAGGAGAACGGCGTGACGTGCGCGGTCGGCTACCAGCGCCGCTTCGCCGCGGTCTCCGTGGAGGCGATGCGCCTGGTCCGGGAGCACGGAGGGCCGACCCTGGCGGTCGGCGAGTTCCACAAGAACCTGCTCGGCCGGTCCAAGCCGCCGCGCACGACCATGTGGCAGGACGTCTGCCACGCGGTCGACCTGGTCCGCCACATGGCCGGCAGCGAGGTGGCCGAGGTCACGGCATTCCAGGACGCGCGCGGCACCGAGTGGACCAACGACTACACCTCGCTGATGCGCTTCGAGAACGGCGTCACCGGTGTCGTGCTTGCCCATCGATCCTCGGGAGGACGCGTGCTCAAGGGGGAGCTGCACGGCATCGGCGTGGGCTGCTCGTTCAGGATTCCCGACCGGCTCGAGGTGCTGGAGGACGACCGCGATGCGCGCACCGAGCACGGCGCCGACCTTGCGGGCGTGCCGGCGGATGATTCGCGCGTCTACGACGGCACCCTCGAGATGCACCGACACGTTGCCGCCTCGATCCGCGACGGCCGCACGCCGATCAACGACATCCGCGACGTCGTGCACACCTCGGACCTGGTAGCGCGCCTGGAAGGCGATTCGGCCTTCGAGTAGGGCGCCCGGCACGGTCGCGGCGGACGCATGAAGAAGAGCGTGAGCACGCATGCGGACGCATCCGCCCAGAGGAGCATCCTCACCCTGCGGGGCGCGCACCAGTACTTCCCGAGCGGCCGCCGCCAGTTCGTGCGCGCCGTGGACGGCGTCGACCTGGACCTCCGCGACGGCCAGTCCCTGGGGCTGGTCGGCGAGTCGGGCAGCGGCAAGACCACCATCGGGCGCATGATCGCCCGACTGCTGGAGCCCACCGGCGGCGCCATCAGCTTCGCCGGGCAGGACGTCACCCACCTGCGCGGCCGGGCGCTGCGCCGCTACATGCCCAACGTGCAGGTCGTGTTCCAGGATCCGCACACCTCGCTCAATCCGCGGCTGTCGGTCGGCCGGATCATCGCCGAGCCGCTGCGCATCAACCGCGCGGGCAGCCGCCGCCGCATCGAGCGGCGCGTACACGAGCTGCTCGACACCGTCGGCCTGTCGGCCAGGGATTCGGAGCGCATGCCGTCCGAATTCTCCGGCGGGCAGCGGCAGCGCATCGCCATCTGCCGCGCCATCGCGCTCAACCCCAGGATCGTGGTGTGCGACGAGGCGGTGTCCGCCCTCGACGTCTCCATCCAGGCCAAGATCCTCAACCTGCTCAACGACCTGCAGGGGCAGTTCGCGCTCACCTACCTGTTCATCTCGCACGACCTGAGCGTCGTGCGGCTGGTCTCCGACCGGATCGCGGTGATGTACCTGGGCAAGCTGGTGGAGACCGCTCCGGCCGACGCGCTGTTCGCGGAGCCGCTGCACCCCTACACGGAGGCGCTGCTGGCGTCGGTGCCCGACCCCTACGACCGCAAGGGGTTCGCCGTGCTGCCGGGCGAGATCCCCAGCAACATCACGCCGCCGCGCGGGTGTCGATTCCACACCCGCTGTCCGCGTAAGATGGAGGTGTGCGAGCGCCGCTCGCCGGCGCTGCACGAAGTAGCGGAAGGGAGGTCGGTCGCCTGCTTCCTCCATCACGAGGAGGTGGAGCGGCCGTCCGCCGACCCGAACGGCCCTCAGGGCCGAACGACAACACGGGGGAGGAACCCATGAAGACCAAGACACGGCTCGGCGCCATCGCGTCGGCCCTGGTGCTGATCGGCGCGTTTACGGCGTTCGCCGATGGCACGACCTTGAGGATCGGCCAGGTAGGCGACATTCGCAGCCTGGAGCCGTATCGCAACGCGACGCCCAACTACCTGTTCATCGAGAACCTGTACGACCAGCTCCTGTTCAATCCGCTCAACGGCGGGTTCGAAGCCGAGGCGGCCGAGTCGTGGGAAATCTCGTCCGACTTCACCACCGTCACGGTCAAGCTGCGCGACGGGATGGTCAGCCACGACGGCACGCCGGCCGACGCCCACATGCTCAAGTGGGACATCGAAGAGCGGCGCAAGGGCTGGGGCCGCTCCGACATGCCCGTGTTCGGCGGTGTCGACGCGACGGTCAACGTCATCGACGACCTGACCGCGGAGATCACGCTCAGCAAGCCGTTCGCCAACATGGAGACCAAGCTGTCCCTGTTCATGCTCACCGACCCCGACATGTACCTGCGCGACGACGGCGCGGTGGCCGAGTTCAACCAGGAGGACAAGGTGATCGGCTCCGGTCCCTTCATGCTGGTGGAGTACGAGCCGGGCTCGCACATGCACTGGGAGAAGTTCGCCGACCACTGGGACGCGGATTCGGTCGCGATCGAGCGGGTGGAGATCACCTTCTTCGGTGACGCCGCCTCCATGGTGGCCGCGCTGGAAGCGGGCGAGATCGACCTGGCGTACCGGCCGCCGTACGCCGATGCGGTGCGCTTCCTGGACGATTCCGACTACACCGTCTGGGTTCCGGAGACCGTCGGTCTGGCCTCCATCCTGATGGTCAACCCCAACGCGCCCGGGCTGGAGGACAAGCGAGTCCGCCAGGCGATGAGCTGGGCCATCAACCGCGAGGCCGTCTCCAACGCCATCTTCGAGGGACTGGGCATGGCCACCGCCTCGCCGGCGGTTCCGTCGAGCTTCGCCTACACGCCGGAGCTGGACGCCATTCCGCCGCAGGGTGACCCGGACAAGGCGCGCGAGATGCTGGCCGCGGCCGGCAACCCGGAGGTGAGCGTGAAGTTCACCTATCCGTCCAACGACACCTCCGCGGAGCTCATCGCGCAGGTGGTGCAGGCCAACCTCAAGGACGTGGGCATCACGCTGGAGCTGGACCCGCAGGAGCGCAACATCTACATCCAGATGCGCACCAGCCAGACCTTCCAGATGATGGCCTCGGTCATGGCCGGCAGCAACGGCCACCCGGCCGACCTGACCGACAGCTTCGTGTTCCACCCGGCCAACCACGGCTTCTTCAACGATCCGGAAGAGACGGTCATCCCCGAATACCAGAGCTACGTCGACAACTTCAACAAGGGCATGGCCGCGACCACCGAAGCGGAGTCGGTGGAGGCGTGGTCGAACGCGCTGCTGGCGATCAACGACGGCGCCTGGGTACTGTTCCTGAGCTCGCAGCCGTATATCAGCGTGAGCTCGTCCAAGCTCAAGGGGCTCACCTGGACCCAGCACGACAAGCCGGTGTTCAAGTACGTCCACTTCGAATAGTCCGCACAGAAGGCATGCGAGCCGGTGCCGCCATCGTGCGGCACCGGCTCCTGCCGTCCCCTGGCCGATGCCCCTGTAACCCTGCGACCCAATGAGATCGTACGTCGTCCGCCGCCTGCTCGGCGTGATTCCGGCGCTGTTCATCGGCTCCATCCTCATCTTCCTGATCATCCACCTCATCCCTGGCGACCCGGCGGTGCTGCTGGTGCCCATGTCGCCGCCGCCGACGCAGGAGCTGATCGCGGAGGTGCGCGCCGCCTACGGGTTCGACAAGCCGCTCTACGAGCAATACCTGATCTGGCTGGGCAAGCTGCTGCGCGGCGACCTGGGCGACTCGCTCAGCAAGCCCGCCTGGACGGTGGCCGAGCTGATCACCAAGAAGATCGGCGTCACCCTGCACGTGACCGCCGGAGCATTCCTGGTGTCGGTGCTGATCTCGCTGCCGCTGGGCATCAGGATGGGCCTCAATCCCGACGGCTTCCTGGCGCGGCGGGTGCTGCCGGTCTACACCGGCATCGGCTTCGCCATTCCGCCGTTCTGGCTCGGCATCCTGCTGATCCTGTTCTTCAGCGTGTTCCTGGGCATCCTGCCGACCTCGGGGTTCCGCAGCATCACCGAGGACCCGATCCAGTCGATCCGCTTCCTGATCATGCCGTCGCTGGCCGGCGGCATCTCCGGCGCGGTGGTGTACACGAACTTCATCTCCGCCTCGGTGAGCGAGATCGCCAGGAAGGAGTTCATCCTGGCCGCCATCGCCAAGGGGCTGCCGCGGCGCCGGGTGGTGTACCGGCACATCCTCAAGAACGCGCTGATCCCGGTCGTGACGGTGGCCGCCCTGCAGTTGGGCACGACGGTGGGCGGGGCGGTGGTGACCGAGAGCGTGTTCGGCATTCCCGGCATCGGCCGGCTGCTGGTGGACGCCATCACCGCCCGCGACTACGCGGTGGTCCAGGCCGACTTCATGGTCCTGATCTGCGCGGTGATGCTGGCCAACCTGCTGGCCGACCTGCTGTACGGCTGGCTGGACCCGCGCATCAGGCTGGACTGATGCGCGCTGGAGGCAGCCCGGACCCGGGGACGGCGGTCGTGGCGGCCGGCCGGCGCGTGCTCGGCGTCCTGGGCCAGACGGCGAAGCGGATGAAGGTGGCCGAGTGGCTGGGGGTCCTGGTGCTGGTCGCCTACCTGCTCATGACGCTGATTCCGGGCGTTCTGGCCACCCACGATCCGATCGAGCAGGACATCCTCGACCGGCTGGCGTTCCCGTCCGCCGAGCACTGGTTCGGGACCGACGAGCTGGGCCGCGACCTGTTCAGCCGCTGCATCCACGGGGCGCGGACCTCGATCCGCACCGCCCTGATCGCCGTGCTGTTCAGCGTGATCGTGGGCGCGACCGGCGGGCTGTTCTCCGGCTACGTCGGCGGCCGGCTGGACGAGCTCCTGGCCCGTACCAACGACATCCTCGTCTCCTTTCCCGGCATCATCATCGCCATGGCGCTGATCGCCGTGACCGGCCGCAATCCCATCGTCCTGGCGCTGGTGATCGGGCTGGTGAACACGCCGGCGATCTTCCGCGTCACCCGCGCGGTGGCGCTGCAGGTGCGGGTGCTGCCGTACGTGGACGCGGCGCGCTCGGCCGGCGCGTCCAACCTGTACATCATGTTCCGGACCGTGCTGCCCAACTGCACCACGGAGATGTTCATCCAGGCGCTGCTGATCGCCACCCGCGCCATCATCACCGAGTCCAGCCTGAGCTTCCTGGGGCTGGGGATTCCTCCCCCGAATCCCTCCTGGGGGGCGATGCTCAACACCGGCCGCAACTACATGAGGCGCATGGTCTGGTACGGGGTGATCCCCGGCGTGTTCCTGATGGGGCTGATCCTTGCCCTCCAGTTCGTGTCGCGCTACCTGCGCCGGGTGTCGCGTTCGTGACCGGCGAGAGTGCCGCGGGCGGCCGCGGCGCGCTGCTGGCGGTGGAGGACCTGCACACGCGGTTCGAGCTGGAGCGCGGCGTGGTGCAGGCGGTGTCGGGCTCCAGCTTCTCCGTCGACCGGGGCGAGACGCTGGGCATCGTCGGCGAGTCCGGCTCCGGCAAGTCGGTCACGGTGCGCTCGATCCTGCGCCTGATCCGCCCGCCGGGGCGGATCGCGGCCGGGCGGGTGCTGCTGGACGGGGTGGACCTGCTGGCGCTCGACGAGCGGGCGATGACCGCCGTGCGCGGCCGGGAGATCAGCATGGTCTTCCAGGAGCCGTCGGCCGCGCTCAACCCGGTGCTGACGGTGGGCGAGCAGATCTCGGAGGTGCTGATCACGCACCTGGGCATGGGAAAAGGCGAGGCGCGCGAGCGCGCGGTCACCCACCTGCGCGACGTCGGCATTCCGGCCGCGGAGCGGCGCTCTCGGGACTACCCCCACCAGTTGAGCGGCGGCATGCAGCAGCGCTGCATGATCGCCATCGCGCTGGCCTGCGACCCCAAGCTGCTGATCGCCGACGAGCCCACCACCAGCCTGGACGTGACCATCCAGGCGCAGATCCTGACGCTGCTCTCCAACCTGGTGCGGGAGAAGGGGGCGGGGCTGATCTTCATCACCCACGACATCGGCGTGATCGCCCAGATCGCCGAACGGATCATGGTGATGTACGCCGGCAAGATCGCCGAGCTGGGCACCACCGCACAGGTGATCGACGACCCGCAGCACCCCTACACCGTGGAGCTGCTCAAGTCGCTGCCGAGCCTCAGCACCGCGAAGGGAGTGCGGCTGGAGGAGATCGCCGGCGACGTCCCGGACCTGGCCGACGTGCCGTCCGGCTGCCGTTTTCACCCGCGCTGCCCGAGGGCATTCGAGCGCTGCGCGCAGGAGGTGCCCCCTCTCGAAGAGATGGGCGGCGGGCGGCGCGTCGCCTGCTGGCTGTATGATGGCGAGAGCGCGTAAGGGGAGAACACTGAGCATGCCTGCCGCCCGCGGAACGTTCGACGTCAGCATGGAGGCCGAGCCTCCGTTTCTCGAGCAGGACGGGATCAAGCTCAACCGCAACGTGGTCCGCAAGGAGTTCTCGGGAGACGTGGCCGGCACGTCCGAGGCGCAGATGGTGGCGGCCTTCACGGCCACCCCGGGCTCGGCCGGCTATGTCGCCATCGAGCACTTCACGGGCTCGGTCGGCGGCAGGTCGGGCTCGTTCGTCCTTCAGCACAGCGGTCTGATGGACCGGGGCGAGGCTGCGCTGACGGTGACGATCGTTCCGGACTCCGGAACGGGTGAGCTGGCCGGGATCTCGGGCACGCTCGAGATCGAGAACGAGGCGGGAGAGCATTCCTACGTCCTCGCGTACGAGCAACGGTAAGTTCCTACGGCGATAGTCCGATCATCCGCCGTACCTCGGCGCCAGGACGGACGCCGAGCCCCGGACCCGGCGGCAGCGTGTAGGTGCCATCGGCACACTCCAGCGGGCCGTCCAGCAGCCCGCGATGGCGGAACAGAATGGAGTGCTGGAACTCGTGGCTGGCCACCGCGTCGATGGCCGCGGCGGCATGCAGGCTGGCGGCCAGGAAGATGCCCGCGCCGATGGTGGCGTGCGGCATGACCGCGATTCCCTCGGCGGCGGCCAAGTCGGCGATGCGCAGGAACTCGGTCGGTCCGGTGTGGCCCATCTCCGGCTGGACGATCGCCGGGCAGCCGCGTTCGAAGCGCAGCCTGGCGTCGTAGGCCGTGCGCCATTCCTCGCCCAGGGCGATCGGCGTCCGTACGGCGCGCGCGACCTCCGCCTGCGCCGCCACGTCCTCCGGAGCGACCGGTGCTTCCGCGAACCAGGGATCGTACGGCTCCATCTCGCGGATCACCCGGATCGCCTCCGCCGGCTGGTAGCGCCAGTGCAGGTCGACGCCGATCCGCACCTTGGTCCCGAGCTCCCGGCGCAGCGCGGCGAGCTCGGTCACCGGTCCGCTGTCGGCCACGGCGTCGGCGAACTTCACGGCGTCGAACCCGCGGGCGCACCACCTGCTGGCTATCGCCACGCGTTCGGCAAGGGTGGGTGCCGGGAGACCCGAGACGTAGGCCGGGATCGAGGTCCGCCGCCGGCCGCCGAGCAGGTCCGCGAGCGGGCGTCCGCTGAGTTGCCCGGCCAGATCCCGGAGCGCGATGTCGACGGCGGCCAGCGCGTCGAGGTAGAAGCCGCCAGTGTACCCCCGGACGCGCATGAGGTCGTACAGATCGTCGTGGACGGCGGCCGCCTCGAACGGATCGCGCCCGACGACGAAGTCGCCGAGCAGATCGTCGATGATCTCCGTGGTGGCTCGGGGCGCCACCAGCCCGTAGGTCTCGCCCCATCCCTCGGCGCCCTCGGCCGACGTGACGCGCACCAGCACCGAGCGGTCGAACGTGGGGTAGACCGTGCGATTGGCGCGGCGTACGAAGTAGCCCTTGGCGTTGACTGTTTCCTCCGGTCGGAGCGCGCCGAGGTAGGGATCGTCGCGCGGCAGCGTGAGCACGAACGACTCGACGCGGGCGACCCTGTCGCTCACGCGTCCGTCTCCGGTACCGCGGCGGGCAGCGGCTCGATCAGCAGGTCGCGCACCGCGTCGAGCATCACCGCCAGCTCCGAGCGGTCGCGCGTGTCGAGAACTGGCACCGGCGCTCGGACGAACTCGGAGTCGATCAGCCCGCGCCGGCGCAGCGTCGCCTTGGTCATGCTCATCCGGAACACCGCCTGCATGTTCAGCAGCGGCAGGACCCTCCCGAACAGCTCCCGCAGGAGCGGCTCGTCGCCGCGGCCGTAGGCGGTGACCATCGCCGCGTGCACCTCGGTCAGCTCGCAGGCCGGCATCGTCCCGCCCGCGCCGCGCAGCAGCTCGTCGACCAGGTAGCGCCCGCCGGCGCCGCCGATCACGCTCCGCACCGTGGCGGGAGCCTGCGCCACGAGCTGCGTGATGCGCTGCCCCGACGGCAGCGTCTCCTCCTTCACGCCGCGGATCGCCGCGACCGCCGTGGCCACGGCGGCGACCTCGGAGACGGCCAGCCCCGAGCCCACCGGCGGCGGTGCGTTCTGCAGAACGATCGGCAGGCCGCCTTCCGCCGCCACCTGTGCGAAGAACGCCGTCAGGCGGTCGCGGTCACCTCCGAGGGCCGGCGGCGCCATGACCATGGCCGCCGTGGCGCCCAGCCGCCGGCCGTGGGCCGCCAGGGCCGCAGCCTCCCGCGGATCGTCGGCGCTGGCGCCCACGATCACCGGCAGCCGGCCGCGCGCCGCGTCGGCGACCGTCTCCAGGGCGGCGGTCCGTTCCTCGACGGTCAGCAGGCCGAACTCGCTTGCCACGCCGGGATAGACCAGCCCGTCGGCGCCCGCGTTCACCGCGTAGTCGACCAGCCGGCGCAGCGACTCCCCGTCCACCGCGCCGCCGTCGGCCGTGAACGGCGTGGCCAGCACCGGCAGCGTGCCGGAGGCCACCGAGCCGGCGGCTGGCTGTATGACGAAGGCCACGACGCATGAGAACATGACAGATGGTGGGCGCGCTCCACCAGTGCCGGCAGACAACCTCAGGAGAGCATCGATGATCGAGCGCTATCTCGTGATGCCGCGGGGCATCAACGTCGGGACCCGCAATCGGGTGCCGATGGCGGAGCTCAGGTCGAAGTTGGCCGACGAGGGCTACGCCGGCGTGGCCACCGTCCTGCAGAGCGGCAACGTGGTAGTTTCCACGGAAGCGGATCGACCCGACGAGGTCGCCGGCGCCATGCAGCGATTGCTCAGCGACGAGTTCGGCGTCGACGTTCCCTGCGTCGTGCGAACTGCGAACCAGGTTCTGCGGGTGCTCGAACGCAATCCGTTGCAGGAGATCGTCTCCGACAATTCGCGCTACCTGGTGAACTTCCTCTCGAAGGAGCCCGATCCCGAGGTGGCAGGGGCGTTGCTGGAAGAGGACCACAGCCCCGAGGCCATCGCGATCGAAGGTTCCGAGGCATACGTCTGGACTCCGGATGGCGTCAAGGCGATGACCCTCTCGTATGCGTACCTCGAGAAGCGGTTCGGCGTCGTCGCCACGGCGCGCAACTGGAACACCCTGGAGAAGATCGTTGCCAAGTTCTGATCGCTGGCAGCTCGACACATGAGCACGACGTTCACCTTCGTTCCGGCGCGCGACCGGCCGGTGTGGAGCACGGCGCCGCTCAGCACCCGCATGGTGTCGCCGTACCGCGACCGGGCCGGCCGTGTGCACATCTTCGCCGACTCCTTCGACCCGAGCGAGCCGGGCCGCTTCCAGGACCGGCTGAGCTCCTGGGCGGCGGTGCAGCGCTACTACTCGACCGACGACTTCGAGCGCTTCGACGACCACGGCGTGGTGGTGGGACGCGGGGCCTGGACCGGCGATCGGGCCACCTCGGACGCGGACTGCGTGGGAGCCGGTAGCCCGGGCGTGACCGTGGCGGGAGATCAAGTGCTGCTGTTCTACGCCGGGCGCGGGCCGGCCGATCCGGCCGGGCCGTTCGAGCACAGCATGAACCGCGCCGATCTGCCGGGGCAGATCATGCTGGCGATCGCGCCGGCCGATGCCGACGGCGCCCCCGCGGGCCCGTTCGTCAAGCAGGGCGCGGTGACCGACTACGGCGCACCGTGGCGCTCGATCCGGCACGACGACCCGCGGCCGGTGGTCATCGAGGACGAGATCCTGCTGTTTTTCAAGGGGATTGGGCCGGGCGATACGTACGGTAACCGAGTGATCGGGCTGGCGCGCACGCCGATCGACCGACCGGCGGGGCCGTACGCGATCCATCCCGAGCCGGTGCTGCGGTCCGAGCGTGGCTGCGAGTCGCCGCGCGTGTTCCGGGTCGGGGAGGAGTGGCACATGTTCGTGCTGCGCTACAGCACGCCCGGGCGGCCAGGGATGCGCCGCTACGGCCACTACCGCGGCGCGGACCCGGATCACTGGGAGCTGGTCAACGACGACGCCTACGTCACCACCAGCGACCGCCCCGGCGCCGGCGCGGCCGACATGTGCCCGGTGTGGACTCCGTTCGAGGACGCCCCGCCTCGCCTGGCGCTTGCCAACCGCATCGACGACGGCACCTACGGCGACCCCGGCCTGTTCAAGCAGTGGCTGTGGGAGATCCGCGAGGTCCCGACTGGCGTCGATGCTTGATTTATTGCGTTTAACGGTATAGTCATTAAACTCGTTAAATCGAGTAACCTCCTCTCCTGACCCGCTGAGCTGATTCGATGGATCGTCGCAACAACCCGTATGCTCCCGGCGCCGGCTTGCAGCCTCCCGAGTTGGCCGGCCGCGACCGGCTGATCGAAGATGTGACCGTCGACATGGATCGCGTGCTCGCCCGCCGTCCCACCAAGGGCTTGGTGCTGCTGGGTTTGCGCGGGGTCGGCAAGACCGTGCTGATCAATCGACTGCGCGCGTTCGCGGACGAGAAGGGCTTCGAGACGGTCAAGATCGAGGCTCCCGAAGGGGGTGCGCTGCCAGACCTGCTGGCGCCGGAGCTGCGGCGAATCCTCTACGCCCTCGACCTGCGCAAGGCAGGCGGGCGGCACCTGCGGCGAGCGGTCAACGTACTGCGCGGCTTCGCGAACGCCTTCAAGGTCAAGATCGGAGACATCGAGTTCAGCGTCGAGCCCGCACCCGGTGAAGGGGACAGCGGCAACCTCGAACAAGACCTGCCGCACCTGTTGATGGCCGTGGCGGAAGCGGCCGCCGAGCGGCGCTCGGCCGTAGGTCTGTTCCTTGACGAGATTCAATACCTCTCGTCGGTGGAGCTCGCGGCCGTAGTCGTGGCGTGCCACGAGATCGCCCAACGCAACCTGCCGCTACTGTTCATCGGCGCCGGACTCCCGCAGGTGGCCGCACTTGCGGGCAACGCCAAGTCGTACGCCGAGCGGCTGTTCGACTATCCGGAAGTCGGCCCGCTGGATCCCGATGCGGCCCGCGCAGCCATCGCGATACCGGCACGGAACGAAGGAGTCTCGTTCGATGACGGCGCCGTCGATGCAATCCTGCAGGCCACCTCGAACTACCCCTATTTCGTCCAGGAGTGGGGATTCCAGGTGTGGAATCGCGCACCGTCGAGTCCGATCGCGCGAGAAGCCGTGGCGGGCGCCACCCCGGACGTGATCGCCCACCTGGACGCCAACTTCTTTCGCGTGCGCTTCGATCGCTTGACCGTGCTGCAGCAGAAGTACCTGCGCGCCATGGCCGATCTCGGACCGGGGCCGCACAAGACAGGGCACATCGCCACCACTCTGGGCGTGGCCGCGGCCTCGGTGGCGACGGTACGGCAGCAACTGGTGAACAAGGGCATGGTCTGGAGCCAGCGCCACGGGGAAACCGCGTTCACCGTGCCGCTGTTCGACAGCTTCATGAAACGACAGATGCCGATACTCGAAAAACACGTACCGGCGCGTCGCACACGATCCACACGGCGCAGGGATCGCGCATGAACACTCGCGTCTCGCGATCACCAGCGGTCTCTTGTCGAGTTTGCTTGGCGATCATGATGAGGTTGGATCTCCCTGCAGCGTTCGCTGACGAGGTGATTCACTCGAACAGTTCGGCATGGGTGCCGACCCGCGCAAAATAAATGGAGCCGCTTGGTCCGTCCGTGTCGTCGAGGCGATAGATCAGAAGGAAATCGCCACCGACGTGGCATTCCCGGTAGCGCTCCCACGCGCCTCTGAGCCGGTGATCCCTCTGTTCGGGACCGAGCGGCGTCTCGTTGGCGATGAGGATGAGCATGACCGCCTTCAGCCGATTCATGTCGTATCGACCGGAACGCTAGAGGCGCTCCCAGTCCTTGCGGAACTGTCGGGCGTAGTCAGCCCGGCGCGGCAGTTTGGTCCGTTTACTGGCCGCTGGCTTCTTCAAGTTCGGCAAACATCTCGTCCGCGCTCGTGAATCGCGCCTTGCGCGTCTTCACCATCTGGTCCACCTCGTCCATGGCGCTGCGGGTTTGCGCGTTCGGCACCTTGAGTTCGAGCGGGAAGGCCTGATCGACCGCGATGCGATGGAAGAGCAACCGCACGGCATCCGAGGGCGTCAGCCCCATCGCCGCGAGCGCCGTCGTCGCCTTCCGCTTCATCTCGGTGTCCATCCGGACGTGCAGCATCGAACTCTGTGTCGACATCCGAGCCTCCTGTATCGCATTTGCGACACAGGCTGTCATGCCGGCGCGGTCCAGTCAACGCGATGCGGTCACGCAACCGCCCTGCTTCACAGGCTCAGCGGCATCTCGTGGTAGAACAGGTGCGGTGAAGCTGTACATCGCGGTCGACACCGAGGGAGAGGCGTGCATCACGCGGGAGTCCTCCGCGACCGCCGCCTACGGGACGTTCCAGGCCGAGTACCTGCGGACGGTGGCCACGCGCGAGGCGGCGGCGGCGGTCGAAGGAGCCCGCGAAGCCGGGGCCGATGACATCGTCGTGCACGACAGCGGGTTCATCCGCGGCGTCACTCCCATCGGCATGGTGCTGCGCTACGACGAGCTGCCGCGGGGCATCCGCATTGCCCTGGGACGCGCGTTCATGAAGGAGGTGGCCGCAGAAGGATTCGACGCCGCGTTCCTGCTCGGCCATCACGCGATGGCGGACACGCCCGGCGGGGTGATGGCGCACACGTTCAGCCCGGTGACCATCAAGGGCATGGCCCTGAACGGCACACCGATCGGCGAGATCGGCATAGAGGCGCTGCAGCTCGGCGCGCTCGGCATACCGGTTACGCTGGTCACGGCGGACGAAGCGGGTTGCCGCGAGGCGCGCGACCTGCTCGGCGGTGTCGAGCTGGCCGCCGTGAAGCGGGGGCTGGGGCTGCACGCCGCCGTGTCGCTGCACCCCGACGACGCATGCGACCTGATCCGGCGCAAGGCCAGGCGCGCGGTCGAGCGTCAGGGCGAGATCGCTCCGTTGTGCATGGACGGACCGTTCGAGCTGCAGATTGAGTGCTTCACGGGCGACCAGGCGCGCACGTGGACGCAGAAGCTCGGCGGGGAACCGGCGGGAGCGACCGGCTGCGTGGTGCGTGCCGATTCCCCGCTCGATCTCTGGTAGCGCGCGACTCCTCGGCCGGGTCTACGGCTGAACGAGGATGTCCAACTCCTCCAGGTAGGGGACTTCCGTGCGACCGGCGGTGTCGCTCCGCCAGGTGATCCCCAGCTCGTTGTCGAAGCGGAACGGAGGACAGTCGCCCAGGTCGATCTCCGCCCACGTCCAGCTCATGTCCGGATCGTGCGCATGGACGGTCCGCTTTAGGTGCCGCGTGGCGACGACGGCGCCGTTGATGTCGGTGTCGAACCGGTCGCCGTCCGTACCGTGGATGATCCGAAAGCGGAAGGTGCCGCGCAGCGGATCACCGCCGCGGCCGTCGGCCATCCGGAACGGGTAGACCTGCCGCGTGCCGCGCAGGCCTTCGTTGAAGTACAGGGTCCTGCCCTTGAACGCGCCGTGCATGCTGCGCCCGCTTTCCCGGTACTTGTAGTTGGCGCCGACGTTCGTCCAGTCGTCCTTGTAGATCGGGATGTAGTGGTAGCGCCTGGCGCCGGCCTCGATGCGCTCCGGGTCATGGACCTCGCGCATCCAGCTCAGCATGCGCTCCCACTGGTTGTGGTTGTTCGGCTGACGGGATCCGTACGGGTTGCAGTTGTTGGGCGTGTTCCAGAAGCCGATCCCCTGTGCTCCGGCCGCGTAGTAGTTGTACGCGGAGCCGCGTGCTTCCTCCGGCGTATTGAGCATGCCGTGGTAGCCGCGCCACATCGGCGCGGTGCCCACGGGCCGGTCGTCCGGCTCCGGCTTGCCCGTCCACGAGCCGCCGATCATGTCGCCCATCATGGCGTACACTTCGCAACCGGTTCCCCGTGCGGGGCCGGCGAACTGCTCGATGTTCAGTGCCGGCCACGTGCAGTTGTGCTCCGACGGCACGACGTAGTCCAGGTAGCCGCGCTTGATCCAGGCGATCACGTCGCACCCCAGCAGCAGGTTCTCGTCGATCGTGCTGGCCACGCGGGCGCCGAGCGTGAGCCGATCGATCCCGCGCATGCGGGCTGCTTCATCGAGCATGCTGCGGATGGCGCCGACGAACGCGGTCATGACCGGCGCCTGCTCCGGGCCGCGGTCGCGCTCGAAGTGCTTGGCCCAGCGCATGAAGTTGAGCTCCAGGCCGTCGATCTCGCGCTCTTGGGCAAGCTCCCGCATGATCGCCAGCCGATGCTCCCGAACCTCCGGGTGGCTGTAGTCGAGCGCGACCTCCTTGATGCCGTCGTGCCGCCGGATCGCGTACTGCGGGTGCTCGATGCTGAAGATCGGACAGCCTTCGATCTCCCACAGGTGGTCCTTGTGATGCGTGTCGCTCATGCGGATCTCGGCCAGCACCTTGATGCCCTTGTCGTGCAGGTTGTCCAGGTAGAGTTGCAGCAGATCGGTGCCCTGTTGCAGCAGCACGTCCATCCCGCGCGTGAAGACCGATCGGTCGCCGGGATCGAGCCGCTGCCCCATGATCTCGCCGGCGCTCGTCCGGTACATGCAGACGTCCGGACAGGCCGACAAGAGCGCCCAGTAATCGATCGGGATTCTCTCGGTGGTCCAGTCCAGAAACCGGTGGACGGTGCCCACCGCGTCCGCCGGCTCCAGCACGGAGAGGACGCTGCAGTCGTCGCTGTACGCAACCTTCATTCGAGCCATTCATCCATCCTCACAGCCGAACGTGACGCTCGACGGGCGCCGAAAAAAGGCGAGGGCAGGCCCTCCGGCACTGCGCCCTCGCCTTCATCGACGGCCCGCAGGCGCTACTGCATCGCGTCGTACAGGCGCTGGAACTCGGCGATGACCTCATCCAGTCCCGCCGCGTTCAGGTCGGCCTGGAACTGGTCCCAAGCTTCGTCGATGTCGACCACGCCGGTGATCGCCTTGTGGTAGAACTCGTTGCTGATCGTGTTGAGGTCTCCCCGCTTGGCGGTGTAGACCTCGTTCACGCCGTCGTGGGTGAACGCGACGCCCCAGTAGTTGACAGGAAGCGACGCGACCCAATCGTACACCTCGCGGGCCGCGCTGGTGAGGGTCGGATCCTCGTCGCGCAGGATCGGGAACCTCCCCCAGAAGCCGACGCCGTCGTGATGGGCCTTCTTGGCGTCCTCGACCCTGATCTTGATCTCTCCCTCGGGTCCCCGGTCCCAATGCACGCCTTCCCTGCCGTACACGAGCGTGTTGAAGAGATCGCGGTCGGCCAGGATCTCGTTCTGCATCTGCATGATCTTGATCACCTTCTCGTCCGAGGCCTCGTGGCCGAACGCGCCGCCGTTGCCGAAGATGAACAGGCTGGGATACGGCATCGCCGCGCCGTACGTGCCGTCGGGTCCCTTCGGCGGCGGCAGGAACTTGAACTCGGCGTCGGGGGTGTGCGCCCACACGAGCTGCTTGGGGCCGCGCGGCGTGTCGGCGGTCAACGCCACCGGCGGCTGCCAGTTGAGGCCGAAATCGCCCATGCCCCAGCCGTCGTAGAACTCGCCGCCCTTGTTGGTGGCGAAGGTCGGGTCGATGACGCCCGCCTCGTACCACTCGGCCAGCGTCTTGAGCGCCTGCTTGTACTCGTCCTGCGAGTTCGCGTAGATGACCTGGCCGTCCTTCACGTAGAATGACTTGTCCTGGTAGCCGTACGCGGCGAACACCCAGGAGAAGCCGAGCCCGTACACGAACGAGATGTGGCTCATCCCGTAGGTGTCGTCCTTGCCGTCGCCGTCCGGATCGCCATGGGTGAACTGCTTCAGCAGCTCGAAGTGCTCCTCGATCGTGACCGGGTCTTCGGTGATGTTCAGGTTATCCATCCAGTCCTTGCGGACCAGCGGCAGATAGGACGATTCGACCTCCGCCCAGTTGTTGTAGGGAAGGGCCCACGCCTCGCCCTTGTAGGTCATCTCCCGCTCCAGGCGGTCGCCGAACATGGCCTCCATCCGGTCCGTCCACTCCGGCGCATGCTCCCAGAGCCATTCCTTGGGATAGGAGCGCAGCAGCCCCTGGTCGACCAGGCTCTGCCCGAACGCCAGCTTGACGCTGACGTAGTCCGCCGTGTTTCCCTCGGCGAACCACAAAGGCAGCTTCTCGTTGTCGGCGGAGGAAATGTTGGCGATCTCGATCTTGACGTTGAACCGCTCCTCGATGAGCTGTTGCATCATGTTGCCCTCGGGGGGCTGCGGCTCGCTGTCCAGATAGTAGGGACCGAGCCACTTGAGCTCCATCACCTCCGTCTCGGCGGTCTCCGTAGTGGGCGCCGACAGGGCCGGCAGGGCTGCCAGCACCAGAGCGGCCGTGGCCAGCAGCGTCACCTTGATAGTCCTCATTGCGTCATCTCCTTCACGTATGCGAGCATACGTCGATGCGGTGTCGGACCGCTTACCGTCGGGCGTACGGTCGGCCTTGTCAAGGGTGCGGCCAAGGGCCTGACGCCGGCGCGGGCGCAACGCAACGGCGGCCATGAGCACACCGCCGCCCGGCGAGGGACTGGTGCACCTGTCCGCCGGCACGCCGGACGCGGCGGAAGGGAGATCTTCCACGTGGCCGCGGCTGAAGCGCGAGCTGTACCGCTACCGGCACTGCTACCTGCTGCTGTTGCCGGCGGTGATCTTCTTCATCCTGTTCCACTACCGGCCCATGTACGGCGCCCTCATCGCCTTCAAGGACTACCGCATGGTGGACGGCATCATGGCCAGCCCATGGGTCGGCTTCAAGCACTTCGAGTGGTTGTTCGGCGGCTATTTCTTTCTGCGCGTGCTGAAGAACACGCTCATCATCAGCGCTTATCGCATCGCCTTCGGATTCCCGGCGCCGATCCTGCTGGCGCTGCTGCTGAACGCCGTGCGCCATCTGGGGTTCAAGAAGATGGTGCAGAGTGTCTCCTATCTCCCGCACTTCATGTCGTGGGTGATCCTGGGCGGCATCGTCAGCCAGATGCTGCATCCCACGCACGGCGTGGTCAACGACATCGTCGCCCTGCTGGGCGGCGAGCGCAAGCTGTTCCTGGGCGATCCGCGGCTGTTTCGCGGGATCCTGATCGGCACCGACATCTGGCAGAGCGTCGGCTGGGGATCGATCGTCTATCTGGCCGCGATCGCCGGCATCGACACGGAGCAGTACGAGGCAGCGGTCATCGACGGCGCGAACGGCTTCGCGCAGGCGCGCTACATCACGATCCCGTCGATCATGCCGGTCATTGCCATCATGTTCATCCTGCGGCTGTCGGGGATCATGAGCGCCGGATTCGACCAGATATTCAACCTCTACAATCCGCTCGTGTACGAGGTGGCCGACATCATCGACACCTACGTCTACCGCACCGGCATCCAGAAATACGCCTACAGCCAGGCGGCGGCGGTCGGCCTGTTCAAGAACGTCATCGGCCTGGCGGCGGTGCTGTCGGCGCACGCCGTCGTCCGGCGATTCGGCGACTACGGGCTCTGGTAACAGGCGATGCTGGCGGTACGGCACGGGACAGGGGGCGCGGCGAGCAGCCGGCTGCTTCGCCCCTGGGGCATCGCGAATTTTCTGCTGATGTGCGTGCTGCTGGTGCTGTTCGCCTATCCGTTCTGGGACGTGCTGGTGCTGTCGTTCACGACGCCGGAGAACGCCGTGCACATCGGCCTGCGGCTGGTGGCGTTTCCGCTGACGGTCGACGCGTACAAGCGGATCTTCATCTCGGACACGATCTTCATCGGCTACTACAACACGGTGCTGCGCACCGTGGTCGGCACGGCGATCCTGATCGCCGTCACCTACTGCGCCGCCTATGCGATTTCGAAGAAGGGATTGCCGTTTCGCAGGACGATCATCCTGTTCTTCCTGTTCACGCTGTTCTTCGACGGCGGCCTGATCGCCACCTACCTCAACATGAGATGGCTGGGGCTGTTGGGCTCCCGGTGGGCGCTGATTCTGCCGCTGGCGACGAGCGCCTGGTACCTGGTGATCACGCGCAACTTCCTCCTGACCGTGCCGGGCGAGTTGGAGGACTCCGCGTTCATGGACGGCGCCGGCACGCTGCGGACGGTGTTCTCCATCATCGCGCCGGTGTGCGCGCCGCTCCTGGCCGTGCTGGCGCTGTGGAGCGCCGTGGGGCACTGGAATGCGTGGTTCGACGCGCTGCTGTACGTGAGCGACCGCAACAAGCTGGTCCTGCAGTTGGTGTTGCGCAGGGTACTCACGGGCGGGCCGAGCGACATCGGCGATCTCAACATCCAGATGTTTCAGGGGACGATGCTGGAGACGGTGAAGGCGGCCACGATCGTCGTGACGATCGGACCGATCATCCTGGTCTACCCGTTTCTGCAGCGGTACTTCGTCAAGGGACTGCTGATCGGGGCGCTGAAGGGATAGAGGGGAGAGGTGCGATGGGCGGCGAGCCCGGCGAGCCGACCGGAAGTCTGGCCGATGTCGCGGGTTCGCGTTGAGCGAATGACTTGGCAGGTCAGGTTCCCGGCGGCGCGTGCGGCGCACCGGGCTTTGGTCAAGGCCGCAGGGTACCCGCGAGCGCCGTTTAGAGTGAATCCACCTTTTCGGAGAGCCAGATCTTGATGAGCGACTGGTACGGGACATCCCGCTTGTTGGCGGCGATCTTGATCCGTTCCAGAAGATCAACAGGGATCCTGAGGGAGATCGACTTGCTCGACGGCTTGAGGTTGGGGAACCGTACGGGTTGAGCCTTGCTCCAGTCCACATAGTCGGTCGAGTCGTGGCTCTCCCAGAACGCACGCTCTTCGGTCTCGTTATCGAAGGCCGGAATGTGTATCAGTCTTTCATCAGGCAAAATAAAACCCTCACAGAAGGAAGTCGCGAATGCGCTAGTGCTTGGGACGCATCATGGTCCACTCCTTGCGACTCATGTCTCGGGCCGAGATGACACGAATCAACGTACCATCTTTACGTAATGTAAAGGTTACGTGTAGTGCGCGCCTCTGGTCGGTCACGCCGAGAGCATGGAACCGGGGCTCGGATTGACTGTGCCCCGGATCGGCGACAACGTAAGGCTCGTTGCCGAACACCTGTTCTGATTCAGATTGGCTGACACCGTGCTTCTGATGACTCTTGCGGGCGTTCCCATCGTCCCAGTCGAATCCAATGATCCGTTCGAAGTCAACCATGAAGTATATGTTCGTGATATACAAGCGGCCCGTCATGCTTGTCAACCGCGGCTTCCGGACGGCGCAACGCCCGGCGCTCGTGTTAGAACTGGCAAGGTGATGGCTGCTGCGGAAGCGATCGACGCGCGGGAGGTGGAGTGGCGCATGGCGCTGCTCCGGGAGCGGTACGGCGACCGGTTTGCGGAGCCGGAGCAGGAGGCGGAGGTGCGCAGGCAGGTGGCGCAGGAGCTGGTCAGGGTCTCCAGGGTGCTCCGGGAGGCCGAGATCGAGCCGGCCCACGAGCCGTTTCCGCCGTTCAGGCCCTACCGGGGCGACGAACGGTGACCGAGCGCGACGCCGTCTTCCTGCCGGTGCGCGAGCTGGCCGAGCGGCTGCGGACGCGGCAGGTGTCGCCGGTGGCGCTGACGCGGTTGTTCCTGGACCGGCTGGAGCGGATCGGGCCGCGGTACAACGCGGTCGTGACGCTCACTGCCGACCTTGCCGAGAAGCAGGCGCAGGAAGCGGAGCGGGAGATTGCGGCGGGGCGCTGCCGGGGTCCGCTGCACGGCATCCCGTACGGCCTCAAGGATGTGTTCGCCACCGAGGGCTACCCGACGACCTGGGGCGCGGGGCCGCTGCGCGATCAGGCATTTGCCTACGACGCCACGATCGTGCGCAGGCTGCGGGAGGCCGGCGCGGTGCTGGCCGCCAAGCTGGCACTGGTGGAGCTGGCCGGCGGCACGGGCTACCGGCGGGCGGACGCCTCGTTCACCGGCCCCGGGCTCAGTCCGTGGAACCCCGCCACGTGGAGCGGCGGTTCTTCCAGCGGCTCCGGATCGGCGGTGGCGGCGGGACTCGTGCCGTTCGCGATCGGCACCGAGACGTGGGGGTCGATCGTGGGACCGTCCACCAACTGTGCCGTGTGCGGGCTGCGCCCCACCTTCGGCCGGGTGAGCCGTCACGGCGGCATGCCGCTCACCTACGGGATGGACAAGCCGGGGCCGATGTGCCTCACGGCCGACGACTGCGGACTCGTGCTGGACGCCGTGGCCGGCCATGACGAGCGCGACGAGGCGACCGCAACGCGGCCCTACGAGTATCGACTCCACCGCCCCGAGGGCGGCCGCTTTCGACTGGGGGTGCCAAGAGGGGTGCCCGACGGCTCCCAGCCGGGCGTGCAGGACCGCTTCCGGGAGGCGCTGGACGCGCTGGCGGTGGTGGCGGACGTGGAGGAGGTCGAGCTTCCGGACCTGCCCTACGCGGAGGTGTCGAGCGCGATCTTCCTGGCCGAGTCGGCCAGCGTGATGGAGGAGCTCATCGACAGCGGCATCACCGCGGGGCTCACCGCACCGGAGGCGCGCATCGGGATCTATCCCCGCACCGCGATGCTGGCCACCGACTACCTGCGGGCGCTGCGGCTGCGGCGCACCATCGCCGTGGCGGCCGACCGGCTGCTTGCGTGCTACGACGCGCTGCTGTCGCCCACGCGGCCGACGGTCGCGCCCCCGGCCGACCGGCCGTGGGTCAGGAAATCCGGGGAGCGCGCGGCCGATCCGCTGGGAGCGTTCGGGAGCTGCGTCGGGCTGCCGGCGATCTCGGTGCCGATGGGGTTCGCGGACGACGGCTTGCCGATCGGCCTGCAGATCCTGGGCCGTGCCTATGACGAGAACGTGGTGCTGGCCGTCGCCTCCGCCTATCAGGAGCTGACCGACTGGCACGCCCGGCACCCGCAGGATCTGCTGCAGGGCATCGCAACCGACTGACCCGTGCATGGGACGCCCGTCATCGGACCGGCCGCCGTCATGACCCCGCGAGCCTCGCCGCAACGTGGGTCAGCCGCGGTATAGTGTCGTCGTGGCGGTCACGATGGCGTTCACTCCCCGCGTCGGCGTGTGCAGCATCGCCTTCAAGGAGCGGAGCGCCGCTGGCGCGTTGCGCGCCATCGCCGCCGCTGGCGCCGACAGCGTCGAGCTGTGGGGGCAGCCGCCCCACCTGCCGTACCCCGTGGACGAGGCGTGGTGCGCTGACCTGCGCGAGCAGGCGTCCGGGCTGGGGCTGAGCTTCTGCGCGCTCGGCTCCTACTACTGTCCCGGCCGCCATCCCTGCTACGACGGCCATCCGGTGACGAAGGAGAACCAGCTCGCCGCGGCGCGGGCGCTGGGCGCGCCGATCGTCCGGATCTGGCCGGGCAGCGCCGCCCATGACGCCACCGAGCCCGCGGAGCGGGAACGGCTGTACGCGGAGATCCGCGACCTCGCGGACGCCGCCTGCGACGTGGACATCCTGGTAGTCCTGGAGCGGCACGTCGGCTCGCTGACCGAGGGGTGGGACGCGCCGCTCACGGTGCTTGCCGAGGTCGACCACGCCAACGTGGCGCTCAATTACCAGGTGGTGTACCCGGCGCCGTCCGATGAGCTGGCCACCCGCGCGGTGCCGGACTACCGGCGCCTGCTCCCGCACTCCCGCCACGCGCACCTGCAGAACTACGTCGCGGCAGCCGGCGAACGGCCGCCGCGGACCCTGATCGCGGACGGCGTGGTGGACTACGGCGAGCTCGGCGCGGCGGCGCGCCAATCAGGTTACGGTGGCTCCTTCATGATCGAGTTCCCGGCCGACGAGCGCGGTGTCATGGGTGTGGACGAGGCGATCCGGGCCGACGTGACCGGGGTCCGCCGCCTGTTGTCGCAATGAGCGACCGCGCGGCGCCGAGCCCTGGCACCGGCAGCGGCCGGCCGCCGCACATCGTGGTGATCCTTTCCGACCAACTGCGCGCCGACTGCGTCGGCTGCTACGGCAACCCGATCATCCGGACTCCGCACGTCGACGCGCTGGCGGTCGCAGGCACCCGATTCGCACAGGCGTTCTCGCAACATCCCCAATGCGCGCCCAGCCGCGCCTCGATCCTGACCTCCCGCTACCCGCACGTGAACGGCAGCACGTCCAACTACGTGGCGGTCGGCGACCATGAGCTCACCCTGCCCGAGTATCTGCGCGATCAGGGGTACCGGACCGCCGGGACCGGCAAGCTGCACCTGTCGGACGCCAAGCTCGCCGCCTTCGACGAGTTGATCCGCAGTGAAGGCCAGCGCTCGGGCTCCACAGACCCCGAGGTGCTGCACCCGCACTACAAGGATTGGCTGAAGGCCAACGGCCACTGGCAGACCGCCATCGAGGCGTTCGCCATGCACGGCCGGCCGGAGTACCTGGAGGGCTTCCGCGCGGCGGTCAACCCGCTTCCCGAGCACGCCTACTTCGACGGCTGGGTGGGCGACCGCACCGTGGAGCTGATCCACCGGCACCCGGCCGAGCAGCCGCTGTTCCTGTTCATGGGACTGCCCAACCCGCACATCCCGTTCGACGCGCCGGAGCCGTACGCGTCGATGTACGACCCGGACTCGCTACCGCTGCCGCCCACGTTCGGGATGGGGCTCGCCAACAAGCCGCCTCAGCACCTCGGCTACAAGCGCCACGGCCACAAGGAGAACTTCGAGCACCTGGACGAGGCGGCGCTGCGCCGCGTGACCGCGCTCTACTACGGCGCCATCTCCCTGGTGGACGCGCAGGTGGGCAAGGTGATGGCGGCGCTCGAAGCGCGCGGCATGCTCCAGGATACGGTGGTCGCGTTCCTGTCCGACCACGGCGAGTTCCTCGGCCACTTCGGCATGCTGATCAAGAGCATCGACGAGTACCCGATGCTGTACGACGTGGGGCTGCACGTGCCGCTGATCGTCCGTGTGCCCGGCGGAGAAGCGGGCCGGGTGGTGGACGAGCCGGTCGAGCTGGTCGATCTTGCGCCGACCCTGCTGTCGTGCGCGGGCCTGGATGTGCCGCCGGAGATGCAGGGGCTGAGTCAGCGCGATGCGCTCCACGGAGGAGAGCCTGCGCGGCGCGATTACGTGTTCGC
Source organism: Spirochaetia bacterium (assembly GCA_963662775.1). Taxonomy (GTDB): domain Bacteria; phylum Spirochaetota; class Spirochaetia; order SZUA-6; family Bin103; genus CATQHW01. The sequence continues at coordinate 5,547,294 of OY759747.1, read as the reverse complement.
GGAGGCCGGGCCGGTGAAGATGGTGCGCGGCGAGCGCTACAAGCTCGTGCACTACCCGGGGCAGCCGTACGGGGAGCTGTACGACCTGCAGCGCGACCCGCACGAGGCGGACAACCGCTTCGACGATCCCGACCTGGCACCGCAGCGCGAGCGGCTCACCCGCGCGCTGCTGGACCGCCTGATCGACGCCGAGGGGCCGCTGCACGGCGCATCACAGCGCGGGCCGGCGTACTGGCGGCGCCAGTATCGGTTGCCGTTCGAGCCCAAGGCCTGAGGCGATGCACGCGGTCGAACTGCAGTGGGTGACCTACACCTACCCGGAGGGTGACGAGCCGGTGTTCATCGACCTGTCGCTCCGTCTGCCGTCCGGCGTGGCCGCCTTCGTGGGACAGAACGGGACCGGCAAGTCCACCCTGATGCTGCTGGCCAGCGGGATCGCCCTGCCGGACGCCGGCACCGTGCTGCTGCAGGGCGTCGACACGCTCGATTTGCGCGACCTCCACGAGCGGCAGCGGTTCGTGTCGTTGATCCATCAGAACATGGAGTTCGAGACTGAGGAGCCGATCGGCGACCTGCTTGCCCAGGTCTACCTGAGCGGCTACCACGAGGAGCACTCGGAGGAGTTCGTGCGCGAGCTGGTGCGCGTCTTCGAACTGCAGGACGTGCTGCGCAAGCGTACGCAGGAGGTGAGCAAGGGCGAGCTGCAGCGTACGCTGCTTGCGTTCTGCCTGCTGTACGGGTCGCGGATGTTGATGATGGACGAGCCGGTGTTCGCGATGGAGGACCATCAGAAGCGCGCGGCGATGGGCTTCCTCCACGAGTACGTGCGCGCCGAAGGGCTCACCTGGTACTACTCCGCGCACGAGCTTGACCTGTCGGAGCAATACTCGGATCAGGTGGTGCTGTTCCGCCCGGACGAGGGTCCCCTGATCGGCCCCACGGTCGAGGTGCACACCCGCGAGCAGCTTGAGCGCGCCTACGACGCGCCGTACGACACGCTCAAGCGGCGTGAGGAGCTCTACCGGCAGACCCTGCCGGGCATGCGGTGAAGCTCTACGACCAGCACCTGCACTCCCGGCACTCCGTGGACTCCAGTGCGGATCCGGTGGCCAACTGCGAGCAGGCCGTGGCCGCCGGACTGGCCGGCCTGACCTTCACCGAGCACTACGACATGCATCCCCGCGACTGGGACCGCTGCCGGTGGGACTACGACGCGATTGCCGCCACCATCCACGGGCTGCGCAGGCGTTTCTCTCCACCGCTGTGGGTCGGGTTCGGCATCGAGGTGGACTACCAGCCGGAGATGATCGATCAGACGCTGGACTACCTCGACCGGCACCCGTTCGACCTGGTGCTGCTGAGCGTGCACTGGTTCTCCGGCCGCACGCCCAGGGAGTGGCGGGAGATCGGCGCCGATGCGATGCGGCGCGCCTGCCTGACGACGCTGCGCGGTGCGGCCGAGCTCTGCCGGGAGCTGGCGGCCGGCGGGAGCCGCCCCTTCGACGTCCTGGGCCACCTCGACTACGTCAAGCGCTTCCTGCGGCGCGACTGGGACATCGCGATGGGCGCGATCGAGCCGGCGGTGCTCGATCCTATCCTGCAGGCGCTGCTCGACGCCGGCGTGGTGCCGGAGATCAACACCGCGGGGATGCGGCGGCCGGAGGCCGAGGCGTACCCGTCGTGGTCGATCCTGCAACGCTACCGGGAGCTCGGCGGCCGCGCCGTGAGCATCGGCAGCGACGCCCACCACAGCCGCGACATCGGCGCCGCATTCGGCGAGGTCGCTGAGCAGCTCCAGGCCATCGGCTTCGAAGGCGAGGCGGTGTTCCGCGAGCGGGTGCGCAGCATCGTTCCGTGGTGAGTGCCCTGGGGCTGCCGCGGCTCCCGCGTACTTCGGCGCCGAAGTGACTACTCCTGCAAGGGATTGTGCGTCTTGAGGGACGGGAATCGCGAGAAGTCGCGATCGGCGGTGTAGAGCGGGTCGACGCCGTGCTCCTGGCAGATCGCGGCGATGCGCGCGTCGTGCACCCGCGGGCCGACGGCTTTGCCACCTTCCAGCAGAGCTCGCAGAGTGCTCCAGGAGCGCCCCCCTTGCTCACCGATCAGCCGGAGCGTCGGCGACTCCAGCCAGTTGTCGACCTGCTGCAGCGCGTCATCCATCGCGGAGGGGGGATCGTACACGCGCGGGTGCGTGGCGATGGCGACGAACTCGTGCACACAGGACCAGGGAATCGCCCATGTGCCGATCCCGGTGAAGAGGCGGTCGATGACCAGATCGGCCTGCTCGTGAAACGGCGAGTCCCCGCGGTGTGCGTAAACGAGAATGTTGGTGTCGACCGCGATCATCCGCCGTGTCCCTCATACGCGAGCGACCGGATGGTTTCCCAGTTGCCGGCGCTCACGCCCGGCTGCAAGCCATTGCCCGCGACCGTGTGACGCCGGTACGAGACACCCGCCGGGTTGCGGGCATCATGCACGACCGCGTGGAGGCCGGTCGCTACCAGCTCCTTGAGCGTCGTGCCGCGCGCGGCCGCCACGTCCTTTGCTTCCTTCAGGAGCGCGTCGGGAATCTCTATGGTCGTCTTCATATGGGTAACCATATTCAAGCACCCGTTCGTATGCCAGCACCTGCGAAGGCAGGCCGCACGACCCGTCAGATCGAGGCAAGCTGCCAGACATCGAAACGTTCGGCCGTGACGCGTCCCTTGGTGGCGAACAGACCGACCCGGTCGTGGCGCGGGCTGGACGGGTAGGCGCGCCACGTGAACGAGGTGCGGCCGTCGTCGACGAACACCTCCACGACCGATCGATCGACGAATACGTGCAGCCGCACGCGGAAGGGATCGTCGGTGAACAGCGGCGTCTCGTCGTAGCCCTCTGCATCCCGCGCCGGCGGCGGCGTCGCGACGTTCCGCAGCCGCAGCCGTCGGGCCGCGGCATCGAGCTCGATCCGGGTGTGCTCACCGAGGTCGTCGGCGGCGAGCACGATCAGTCCCCACGAGCCATCGGCCGGCGGTGACACGGAGGCGACGATCTCCAGCGCCGTGCCGCGGACTCCGTCCAGGAGTTGCGTGCCGGCCGCCTCGATCCCCTGGAGCCGCACGTGCTCGCGCCGGAGCGCCTGAAGCTCGGGCCCGGGCGCAAGCGCCAGGCAACCATCGGCGCGGACCGACACCACCTGCGGCAGCGACATCGCCTGCACCCAACCGGCCGCCAGTCCTGCCTCGCGCGGGCGGCCCTCGCGGATCATCCCCAGCAGCAGCCGCCGGCCATGCTCGTCCGCGAACGTCCGCAGCGCGTGCAGGTAGCCGCCGTCGAGCAACCCCTCGGCCGCCGGCCGGAACCGGCCGCTGTCGAGCGAGCCGGTGAACCAGCGGTTGTAGTATCCGCTGACGAGCCGACCGTCCTCCTTCTTGTAGCCGTGCAGCAACACGACGTGCCTGCCCTCGGCCGAGAAGAAATCGGGGAGCGGCGTGTGCAGACCGCCTTCGTTCTCGAACAACACGCGCAGGAACCGCCAGTCACGCAGATCGGCCGAGCGGTAGAGCAGCAGCCGGTTGGCCGGAGGGACGCTCTCGGCGTCGTAGGCGTCGAGCAGCAGATACCACCACGCCCCCTCCTTCCAGACCAGCGGATCGTGGAAGAAGGTCCCGGGAAAGCCGTTCTCGCCACACCCCACCGGCGGGTCGACCACAAGCGGCCCACCCGGATCCTTGGTCCAGTGGACGAGGTCGCGGCTGGTGGCCAGGTTCTGAGTGAAGCGTGCTCCCTCGCGCGGATGCGTCCCCGCCACGTTCTTGCGCAGGCCGGTGTAGACGATGTGGAACAGCTCGCCGTGACGGACGATGCTGCCGCTCCAGCACCCGTCCCGGTCGGGGCTCTCGTGCTCCGGGCCATCCGCCGAGGGTGTCAGCGCGTCGGGCAGCCGGCGCCAGCGGACGAGGTCGGAGCTGACCGCGTGCCCCCAGTGCGCGGTCCCGGTCAGCCACGGGTTCCAGTCCGGGCCGTCCCACGGGTGGTACTGGAAGAACACGTGATACTCGCCGTCCCGGACGAACGTCAGCGGATCGCCGATGTACCCGGACTCCGGCTGGTAGTGGAAGGCGGTTCGGTAGGCGGAGTCGGCCACGGCGGGCGCATCGTGCCAAGGTTGCCGTCGGTACGCCAGACCCATAGAGTGCGCGGTGGAGGAAACGGTATGGGGCACGACCCCGAGCACACTTGGGGCCACACGATCGCGTTCTGCGATCAGTACTTCCAACACGCCTGCGCGCTGCTGCGGACCACCCTCGACGAGATCCCCACCTGGACGGCGGTCGCCGACCGGGCGGTGCGAACGATCCGCGCCGGCGGCACCGTGCACGCCAACATCACCACCGGCCACATGCCGACCACGGAGCTTGAGAACGAACGCGAGGGCAACCCGGCGCCGTTCGCGTTCCAGGGTCCCGACCACCACACGCCCGAGCAGTACGCACAGATGCGCGCCGGCGACTTGTTGCTGACCAACTGCGTGACCCCGGCGGTGCAGGAGGTGCGTGACCGCGGCGTCCACGTCATCGTCTTCACCACCGCCTACGTCAACTCGGGCGTGGCGCCCGGCTGGCTGACCGACAACCCCGGCGGGCTGATGCCCGCGGACGTCGCCGACCAGGTGATCGACACCCACATCCCGTGGGAGCAGGGGCTGGTCGACGTGCCGCAGGTGCCGGAGATGAAGGTCTTTCCGGGCTCCTCGAACGTGAGCTGCGCCATCCACTGGTGCCTGACCGCGGAGGTGATGCAGGCGCTCGGCACGGGCGGCTCGCCCGACGGCTCCAGGGCGCGAGCCTACCTGGCCGTTCTGTTGGAGCGGCTGGGCGAGGTGAACCGCCGCCACCGCCAGGCGATCGGCGAGGAAGCGGTGGAGCTGGCCAGGCGGGTGATCTCAGGCGGCCACGTCGACGTCAACGGCAGCAACGAAGGGGTGCGGGCGGACGCGAACACCGTGGCCCAGGGCCTGATGCTGACCTGCGCTCATCCGCCGCGGCCGGCGGCCTCCGGCGGCGATACCGACACCCTGATCGTCACCGCCGTGAGCGCCGACCACCCGCAGGAGGTCGCCTGGGCACAGGAGGCGCGGGCGAACGGCACCCGGGTAGTGACCATCGGCATGGAAACCTCGCCTCGGATGCAGGAACTGAGCGACCGCTACCTGGGCAACGCCTGTGACGAGTCGGGCGGCGTAGTCGAGGTGGCCGGCTGCGAGGAGCCGATCTGCCCCACCAGCGGCATCATCGACAACGTGCTCACGCAGATGCTGCTGTCACAGATGACCGACGAGATGTGCCGCCGCGGCGCGGTGCCGTACTTCTACATGGGCCTCTACCGCCTGGGTGGACGCGAGTACAACACGGTGATGAAGCGCCACTTCGACGCGCGCGGGTACTGAGGTTGCCGGCTGCCGAGGCGCTGCTATCATCCGAGCGAGGGGTACGTGAGCATGGCAGACAACGACACACCTGCAACAACTCGACGCATCGTCATCTTCCTCGACATCGATGGCGTTCTGCAGCCCCCGTCGAAGCAGACGCGGTTCAAACATGATCTGGAGGAGTTGCGACGCTCTCTGGCTGGCAAGTTCGACGATGCAAACTATCTGAGCATGGACAAATACGACCTTGGGGCGGTCTACTACGACTGGGACAGCGAAGCGGTTGAACGGCTGCGCGCGCTGTGCACGGACTTCGACGCGCATATCGTGGTCAGCTCGGATTGGCGCAGAAGCAAGTCCGTCGGTCAGCTCCAGGCGCTGTTTCGCGTGCACGGTCTGCATGAGTACGTGACCGACGCGACGAAGGAGATCGACGGCCCTCCGCACTACCGGGCGGGAGAGGTCAAGGAGTACCTGGACTCACATCCGGAGATCGATCGCTTCGTGATCATTGACGACGGCTATGGTCACGAGTTCGACGAGCTTTATCCCGAGCAATTCGTACATACCGGGTACCGCCTGGAGGCCCACGATGAGCAGCGGGCGCGGCAGATTCTATCCGGCGTACCGGCACAGCCGAACCGGCCTTGGCCGCCCGCTCCAGCAGGGTGGCGCTGAGGGTAGGGCGTCGTCAGGCGCGGCGATGGCGGCCTCGCTTCGCTGAGGATAGCCCCGATGACCAGACGCAGACTGCCCATCGGCATCCAGACCTTCCGCGAGATACGGGAGGAGGACTGCTACTACGTCGACAAGACGCCGTACCTGGAACGGTTGCTCCGCGAAGGCAAAGCACTACTTCCTGTCGAGGCCGCGGCGGTTCGGCAAGAGTCTGTTCCTGGACACCTTGAAGGAATTCTTCGATGGCAACCAGGCGCTGTTCGCCGGGCTGTACGTCCACGACCGGCACGACTGGTCGAAACGCCACCCGGTGGTGCGGCTGAGCTTCGGCGGCGGCAACTTCGAGGATCCCGATCTGCTGGAAGCCAACGTCATGGATCAACTCGCCGCCGCCGAGCGGCGCGCGGGGGTGGGTTGCGAATACCTGACGGCGGCGGGCCGCTTCGCCGGTCTGCTGGAAGCTCTGCACGGACATACGGGACGCCGGGTCGCGGTGCTGGTGGACGAGTACGACAAGCCGATCCTGGACCCGCTGGGGGACGCGCCGAAGGTGGCGCGCGCCAACCGCGACTACCTGCGCGGACTGTACGGGGTGATCAAGGACTCGGACGCGCACGTGCGGTTCACGTTTCTGACCGGGGTGAGCAAGTTCTCGAAGGTCAGCGTGTTCTCCGTATTGAACAACCTCACCGATCTCACGCTGGACCGGCGCTACTCGTCGATCTGCGGCTCCACCGAGCGGGACCTGGACACCGTGTTCGCGCCGGAGCTCGCCGGCCTGGACCGGGAGCGGGTCCGCGAGTGGTACAACGGCTACCGCTGGAGAGGCGAGGAGAAGGTGTACAACCCCTACGACGTCCTGCTGTTGCTCGACACCCGCGAATTCGCCGCGCACTGGTTCGAGACCGGTACGCCGGCGTTTCTGGTGGACACCTTGCTGGAGCGGCGCGTCGCCTCGGTGTCACTGGACACGATGATGAGCACCGGCGATCTGCTGGCGGCGTTCGACGTGGGAAAGATCGGCACCGAAGCGCTCCTGTTTCAGACCGGCTACCTGACGATCACGGGAGAAGAGGAATTGGGAGGCGAGGCGCTGTACCGGCTGGGCTATCCGAACCGGGAGGTCCGGCAGAGCCTGAACCGGGTCCTGCTGCGCCATCTGGTCCAGGACGCGGAGCGGCAGACGGCGAACAGCATCCGCCTGGCGCGGTTGTTGGAAGCGCACGACTGCGCCGGCCTGAAGGAGCTGTTCCACTCCTTCTTCGCGAGCACTCCGTACGAATGGCACGCGAGCACCGACATCGCGAACTACGAGGGCTACTACGCGAGTGTGTTCTACTCCTACTTCGCGGCGTTGGGCTACGAGATCGTCGTCGAGGAGTCGAGCAGCCACGGCCGGCAGGACATGGCCGTGCGTACGGGCGGGCACGTCTACCTGTTCGAGTTCAAGGTGACCGAGATGTCGCCGCCCGGATCGGCCCTTGCCCAGTTGCGGGAGCGGGATTACGCGGCCAAGTACCGCGGCAGCGGCGAGCCCATCCACCTGATCGGCGTGGAGTTCAGCCGCCGAACGCGCAACGTCACCGCATTCGAGGTGGCCGACGGATGACCGTCGATCTGGTACCCTCGCAACAACCTCAAGGGTAGCTGTCGAGGGACGGCTTCAGAGTGACTAGGCACAACACGGTTTCCCCCGTAAGGCGTCGGCTGCCCATCGGTTTGCAGACCTTCCGCGAGTTGCGGGAGGAGGGCTGCTACTACGTGGACAAGACGCCGTACATCGAACGGCTGCTTGCCAGGGGCAAGCACTACTTCCTGTCGCGGCCGCGCCGGTTCGGCAAGAGCTTGTTCCTGGACACCCTGAAGGAGCTGTTCGAGGGAAACGAGCCGCTGTTCGCAGGGCTTGCCGTACACGACGGCCACGACTGGACGCAGCGCCATCCCGTGCTGCGATTGGACTTCGCCCGCGGACACTTCGAGGAGGCGGGCGCTCTGCACGCCAACCTCTCGGCGCAGTTGGACGGCATCGAGGCTCACGCCGGCATACGTCGCCGCTACGACACGGCGCCCGAGCGGTTCGGGTATTTGATCGAGTCGCTGCACGAACGCAGCGGTCAGCGCGTCGTGGTGCTGGTCGACGAATATGACAAGCCGATCCTGGACGCTCTGGAGCAGCCGGTAGTGGCGCGATCGAACCGCGGCTACCTGCGCGGACTGTACGGCGTGATCAAGGCTTACGACGCGCACGTGCGGTTCACGTTCCTGACCGGAGTGAGCAAGTTCACCAAGGTGAGCGTGTTCTCGGTCCTGAACACCCTCACCGACATCACGCTGGACCGGCGCTACTCGGCGATCTGCGGGTACACGGAACATGATCTGGATACGGTGTTCGCCCCGGAGCTCGCCGGGCTCGACCGGGAGCAGGTGCGGGAGTGGTACAACGGCTACCGCTGGCGCGGCGACGAGAAGGTGTACAATCCGTACGACGTGCTGCTGCTGTTCGACAGCCGAGAATTCGCCGCGCACTGGTTCGAGACGGGTACGCCGGCGTTTCTGGTCGACAAGCTGTTCGAGCGGCGGGTTTCGTCGGTGTCGCTGGACCGGACGGTGAGCACCACCGAGCTGCTGTCGGCGTTCGACGTGGACCACATCGGCACCGAGGCGCTGCTGTTCCAGACCGGCTACCTGACGATCACGGGGGAAGAGCGGCTGGGCGGCCAAGCGCTGTACCGCCTGGGCTATCCGAACCGGGAGGTACGGCAAAGCCTGAACCGCGTGCTGCTGCGCCACTTGGTGCAGGACGCGGAGCGCCAGACGGGGAACAGCATGCGCTTGGCGCGCCTGCTTGCGGCGCACGACTGCGCCGGCTTGCAGGAGTTGTTCCAAGCGTTCTTCGCGAGCATCCCGTACGAATGGCACACCAGCAACGACATCGCGAATTACGAGGGCTACTACGCGAGCGTGTTCTACTCGTACTTCGCGGCGCTGGGCTACGAGATCGCCGTCGAGGAGTCGAGCAGCCACGGCCGGCTGGACATGGCCGTGCGCACGGGCGGACACGTGTACCTGTTCGAGTTCAAGGTGGCCGAGATGTCGCCGCCGGGATCGGCCCTTGCCCAGTTGCAGGAACGGGACTACGCGGCCAAGTACCGCGGCAGCGGCAAGCCGATTCACTTGATCGGCGTGGAGTTCAGCCGCCGGACCCGCAATGTCACCGCATTCGAGGTGGCGGACGGCTGACCCAGCGTATCAGACCCGTCAGCTTCGCTGCGAGCCGGAGCTGCCTGCCAGTCCTCTGTCAGCCCGGTCGACCCCACCCTCTCGCAGGCGAACGAGCGACAGCCTCCAGGTAGAGGCCGAGGACGATGATCACGCCTTGCGAGCCGATCAGAAGGTGGAGGAGCATGGCCCAGTACTCGAAGTCATTCGTCGTGATTCCGAGGTGAATCGACCAGATGAGCGCCGCGCTGCCGAGGATGACGAGCAGCAGGCCACCGGCCAGCAGGGGCATGCCGGACGTGCGTGCGCGCAGCGAGAGCCACGTCACGAGCCCGATGGCGACGACGATGCCGGCCGCGGCCAGTTGCACGGCCGGCCAGCCGGACTCCCACGAGGCGCGGGGCAGCAGGATGGCGCACCACGCGGTAGCAGCGAGTGTCGTACCGGCGGCGAGCGAGAGGCGGGCGATACGGAGCATCCGGAGGGCGAAAGCCGTGGTGGTATCCATGGCGGACAAGGTGCAATAAGTACAAAGTACTTGTCAACACAAAGTATTCGAGCCCATCGTGTGTTCCCATGAAAAAGAGCCGGCTGGCAGATGCCAGCCGGCTCGTGATCAGTCGTCAGAGAGAAAGCGTTACGGTGAGGGGCACTCCGCTACCAAGTGGCCCCACATGCGGGTCGCCGCTGCCTCGATTTCCGGGCCGGGCCCTGCGTTCCAGCGGTCGAGCCAGTCCTGATAGGCGGACACCGGCTTCTGGCCGATGATGATCTGGCCGAACAGCGCCACCGACTCGTTCAGGAGGTCCTGATTGGCGGCGCGCAGGTCGTTGCCGTCCTCATCGAGCGCGCTCACGAACGACTGCGTCAGCATGCACACGTTGTTCGCGCCCAGGGCCGAGTCCGGGTCGAAGCGGACCTGCTGGACCCAGTCCTCCTGAACGGGATTGATGAACGCGGGGTCGCGCTTGAAGTCGTTGATCGCCCAGTAACCGACGGCGGTGCTGCGCGAGTTGACGTTGAAGCCCATCCCCTGCCGGGCCTCGGACTCCTTGAACTCCTCGGTCCAGACCGGGCGGTTGTTCTCAACGCCGCTCCAGTGCGTGCCCTCGATGCCGTAGTGGGTCAGGAACGCGTTGTCGCGCTGGCTGATCTGCTCCACGGCGCCCATGATGGCGTGCACGCGGTCGCGGTCGTCGTTGTTGTGCCTGGCGATACCGTGGCCGTTGCCGTGCATGGGGTGCCACGCGTAGGTCACCGGGAAGTACCCGTCGACCCGCGGCGGTCCCGTGTACGCGAACGTGGCCTCGGAGCTGTGTTCCTTCAAGGTCGCGTGGAAGTTCCCATGGTCGAACGGCCAGCCCGGATGCTCCCAGCCCTTCATGATGGTGATGCCGGCGTCGAACGGCTCGCCCTCACCGTTGACGGTGACGAACTCGGGATCGAGATAGCCGTTCTCATACCAGCGGGCCAGGATCTCCAGTGCCTGGATCATCTCCGGCTGCCCCTGGCTGTAGACCAGCTTGTCGCCCTTCTTGAGGAAGCGGTTGTTCGACAGGCCGAACGCGTTCATCACGGCGTTGAAGGAGCGGTAGTACTCGGTGTCCCGATAGCGGGTGCCGTACGAGTACCGGTCCGGATACGCGGCCTTGTAGGCCGCGAACACGGCTTCCCACTCTTCCATCGTGTGGGGGACGTCCATGCCCAACTCGTCCAGGTAGTCCTGGCGCCACAGGTAGCCGTGGCCGTAGTTGGCGTGCTTCCAGACCATCGGGTAGTGCTTCAGCACGCCGTCGCGCTTGTAGCGCTCCAGCGTGAAGTCCAGGTCAAGCCCCGCGTTGGCGGCGAAGGCGCTCAGGCCCTCATAGTAGCTGGGCATGTGCTCGGCCACCTCTTCGACGCTCAGGTCGGAGGTGCCCTGCTGGATGAGCTGCTCGATCCAGTAGGTCTCGAACAGGTCGGGCAGGTCGTTGGCGCCGAACAGCACCAGCAGCTTGTCCTTGTACGAGATGCCACCCTGACCAGAGCAGGGGATGTGCACCCAGTTGACGCCCAGGATCGCGTTGATCTCCTCGAGCAGCGGGGTGGTCGTCTCCGGCCACACGTGGCAGTGCTCGGTCATGTGCGTGATCGTGATCGGCTCATCCGCGGCCATCTCGGTCTGACCCTCCGCGAAGGCGCCGACAGCCACCGCCACGCTCAGCAGCAGTACCAGTAGTTTCTTCAATTCGTTCTCCTTGTTGAAGTTACGGGCATCAAGCAGGCCGCGGGCCAACCGCGGTCCGTGCGCCCAAGTGTCTCGGACGACTGATCAAGTCCGAACAGTTTGCCATGGAATCTACCCCTTCAGCGACCCGATGAGAAGCCCCTTGGCGAAATACTTCTGCAGGAACGGGTAGACCAGGATGATCGGGATCAGGGAGTAGAGCAGGATCGCGGAGCGGATGGTCTCCGCGGTGTACTGCTGATCCTGGGTCTCCTCCAGGAGTTGCTGCAGCCGGATCTCCGCGGCGATGCCGCCGACCGAGGCCTCGTTCACGTCGGAGATGATGCGGCCCAGGAGCTGCGGCACGAAGATCTTGCCACGGCTGATGAAGATCAGGATGTCGAACCACGCGTTCCAGTGGAATACGATCGTGTGCAGCGCGAGCACGGCGATCACCGGCTTGGAGAGCGGCAGGATCAACCGGATGAAGACGCGGAGCTCGCCTGCCCCGTCGATGCGCGCGCTCTCGGTCAACTCCTCGGGCAGGGTCATGAAGAAGTTGCGGGTGATGATCATCCAGAAGAGGGGAATGAGCTGCGGGAGCCACAGCGCCCACATGGTGTTGTACATTCCCAGTCCGCGCACGATCAGGAACAGCGGCACGATGCCGCCGGTCGTGAACATGGCGATGAGCACCAGGATCATGTAGGAGCGGCGGAACGGCAGATACTTCTTCGACAGCGGATAGGCGGTGAGTCCGGTGATAACCACCGTCATCGCCGTACCCACCACCGTGCGGAACAGCGACCAGTAGTACGCTTCCACCGTGTTTCGCTGGCGAAAGACGCGCTGCCAGGACTCCAGGGTCACCTCGCCCGGCTGGGGCAGGAGGTACAGCCCGCCCTTGACCACCGCAACCGGTGTGCTCACCGACAGGGAAACGTGGCGGGCGAACGGCAGCAGCACGCTGAAGGCGAACACCGCCATGAAGAGCACGATCGCCACCTGGCCGAACCGCTCGCCGATGCGGCGGCGCGTGCCCACTACCATATGCCGTAGTCCGAGAACCGGCGGACGATCGCGTTGGTGCCCCACACCAGTATCATGGCGACGCAGGTCCGCAGCATGGTCAGCGCGGTGCTGAACTCATACTGGAACCCCTCGAAGGCAAGCCGGTAGATGTAGGTGTCGATCACGTCGGCGATCTCGTACACCAGCGGGTTGTACAGGTTGAAGACCTGCTCGAAGTTGGCGCTCAGCAGTCCCCCCATGCGGAAGATGAACAGGATGGTGATCACGGGAATCATGCTGGGCAGCGTGATGTGCCACGCCATGCTCATCCGCCCTGCGCCGTCGATGTAGCCGGCCTCGTACAGCTCCTGGTCGATACTGGCGATGCTGGCCAGGTAGACGATGGTGCTGAAACCGACTTCCTTCCAGATCCCGCTGAGGATGTAGACGGCCAGCCACGCCTGCGGGTCCACCATGAAGTACGGCGCCCGCGCGCCGAACGCCCGGTACAGGGCGCCCATCACTCCTGATCCCGGCGACATGAACTCGACCACCATGGCGCCCAGGAATACCCACGACAGGAAGTGCGGAAAGTACAGGATCGTCTGCACGGTGCGCTTGTAGGTCTGGGAACGGAGCTCGTTCAGCAGAATCGCCAGGATGATGGGCGCCGGAAAGCCGAAGACGGTGGTAAGCACCGCGATGCGGATGGTGTTGAGTATCGTGCGCAGGAAGGCGTCGGGATTCAGCAGCAGCTTGTTGAAGTGCTTCAGGACCGGGTTGGCCCACGGGCTGCCCAGGATTCCCTCGTTCACGTCGAACGACTTGAAGGCAAGGGTCATCCCGTACAGCGGCAGAAAGTGAAAGACGATCAGGTAGACAAGGCCGGGAATGAGCAGCACCAGCAGGGAACGATGGACGTAGACTTCCCGCAGCCAACCCATGCGTCTACGGCGCGATCTCTGAGACGTGGGCTTGGCGACGGTCTGCTGGTATGTCGGGACGGAAGCCATCGGCAATCGGCCCGGAGGGTACTCAACACCGGCGGACGCTGCAAGGTTCGGGCGCGCCGAGTGGCCCATCCTTGCGCGTGGGCGCACGTTGGCGACAGAGCACACGGGACGTGTCTGGTAATGATGGACGAGGCGTTGAGCCGCTGGCATGCCAACGCGCGGGCACCTATACTCAGGACGCTGCATGACCCAGCCGTCGCCGGAGCCGCGAGAGCGGTAGCCGGGGCTCCGCACGGAGTGGACAGCCACCCTCAACCAACAAGTTCCGGTTGACGCCGCTACGTCTTCCACAGGAGAAACGATGAAACCTCTCAGATTGCACGTAGCCATCGGCGGCGATGACGCCGGTCCGGGGACCGAGGAGGCGCCGTTCGCGACGGTCGAGCGCGCCCGCGACGAGGCGGCCGAGCGGTTGCGCGCCGGCCCGCCGCGGCCGATCACGGTGCTGATCCACGCCGGCACGTATCACCTGAGCGGGACCCTGGAGCTGGACGGCGCCGTATCCGGAACTGCCGATCATCCCGTCGTGTTCGCGGCGGCGCCGGGCGAGGAGGTCGTCCTCTCGGGCGGCAGGCCGGTGAGCGGCTGGCAGCGGGAGGGCGGCACCGGCGACCTGTGGTCCGCTTCCGCGCCCACCGATGGCGTGTTCCGCACGCTGCGGATCGGCGACCGCCTGGCCGATCGGGCGCGCTACCCGTCGGCCGACGCCGCCGACCGTATCCGGGGCGGCTGGCTGTTCGCTGACTGGTGGCGACACCCGTGGGAGCGCGGCCGGTTCGAGCAGCCGGTGAGCCGCGTGCGCCGCGCCGGCGACTACCTGCAGTGGCGAGTCACCGTCCCGTCGAGCGGGACCTACCGGGTGTGGATCGGTTACGTCAAGGACGAGAGCACCACGCATCCGGCGATCTCTTCCGTGTTCGGCGTCCGCGGCGGCGACCGGGTAACGCTGGCCGCCCTGGGCGCCACCCACGGCTGGCGCTCCGGCCAGCACGAGGCCTTCCCGTTCGTGGCATCGGGCGAGATCCGGCTGCCGGAAGGCGAGCACGACCTGTACTGGGAGAACCTCTCCGGCGGGCAGATCGACTTCGACTGCGTGGTGCTGTGCAGCGACTCCGACTGGGACCCCGCCGAGAACATCCGCCTGACGATCTGGCACCCGCGCGCCTACGAGGTGCGTCCGCCTGCGCCCGGCACCGACTACCTGGTGATCCAGGCGGAGGCGTTCTCGAGCGCCAGCCCCGGCGTGGGCATCGCCGACGTGGAGCCGAGCGGAGCTCCCCGCGCCGAGCCTGGCGGCCGGCCGGGGCTGGTCACGATGGCCCCTGGGGACATACCGGCCTGGGAGGACTGGACGGATGCCGAGATCCACATCTTCTCCGCATGGGGCTGGAACAACCTGATCCAGCCCGTTGAGCGGTTCGACGCCGAATCACGGACCATCGAGTTCGAGTCCTACAACGACGTGCGGCCGGGCAACCGCTACTTCATCTCCGGCACGCGCGGTTGCCTGACCGACCCGGGCGAGTGGCACCTGGACCCGGCGTCCGGGACGATCCGCTACCTGGCGCCGCCGGGCACGCAGTCGGTCGACGGCGCGGTGGCCGCGCTGCTGAAGACGGCGGTGCGCATCTCGGGCAGCCACATCGAGCTGCGCGACCTGGTGATCGCCGACACCGACTACGGAGTGGCACCGGAGCATGCGCGGGAGGAGGGCGCCATACAGCTCGACCGGTCCGAGTACTGCGCCGTGGTCAACTGCCGCTTCGAGTGCGTCAACGGCTGGGGGGTGCGGATGGTGAAGCGCAGCCACCACAACCGGGTCGAGCGCTGCACCATGCACGGCCTGGGGCAGGGCGGCGTGGAGCTGTCCGGCGACGACTACACCCAACCGTTCGAGAACGAGATCCTCGCCAACGACATCGCCGAATGCGGCCGCGTGTACGCGCACGTCGCCGGCGTCTACGGCAACGCGTCGAGCCGCAACCGCATCGCCCACAACAGCATCCGCCGCATGCCGCGCTACGGTATTTCGCTGAAGTCGGGCGGCGGCCACTCCGCGCACCAGAACGTGATCGAGTACAACGAGATCGTCGACCTCAACCTGGAGACCAGCGACACCGGGGCGATCGAGATCTACGGCGGCGACCGCAAGCCGACCGGCAACATCGTCCGCTACAACCGCATCGTCAACTCGGTGGGGCTGAAGGTCGACGACCGCGGCCACTTCGTGACGCCGGTGTACTCGTGGGGGATCTACCTCGACGACTGGTGCTCGGGCGTCACCATCCACGGCAACATCATCGTCGGCAACGTGGTCGGCGGCGTGAACATGCATGGCGGCTGGGGCAACCTGGTGGAGAACAACATCCTCGTGGACGGCCAGCGCCGGCAGTTCTCGCTGGCGCCGATCTTCAGCGACCTGCAGAGCACGACGCTCCGCGACAACATCTTCCGCCGCAACGTCGTGACCTGGTCGGAGCGCACGGCGGCGGTGATCTGGTGCCGACCGCGGCGCTGGTATCCGGAGATCCTGCGCGAGTGCGACCACAACCTGTACCACTTCCGCGGCGGCTCCCTTGACCTGGAGTCGCCGGAGATCGACGTCACGCCGCTCGGCAGCCTGCAGCGCTGGCGGGACGCCGGCTTCGACCGCAACAGCGTAATTGCCGATCCGCTGTTCAGAGATCCCGCCGCGGGCGACTTCATGCTGCGGCCCGAATCGCCGGCCTACGGGATGGGCTTCCAGCCGATCCCCGTGGACCGGATCGGACCCGAGGGATTCGAGACGCAGCGATGAAGGCATCCGACCTGCTGGTCCGCTGCCTGGAGAACGAGAAGGTCGAGTTCATCTTCGGCCTGCCGGGCGAGGAGAACATCGACGTGATGGAATCGCTGCTCGACTCCTCGATCCGCTTCATCGGCGTCCGCCACGAGCAGGGCGGCGCCTTCATGGCCGACGTCTACGGCCGCCTGACCGGCAAGGCGGGCGTCTGCCTGTCGACGCTGGGGCCGGGCGCGACCAACCTGATGACCGGCGTCGCCGACGCCAACATGGACGGCAGCCCGGTGGTGGCGATCACCGGACAGGCATCGCTCGACCGCATGCACAAGGAGTCGCACCAGCACATCGACGTGGTCGGCACCTTCCAGCCGATCACCAAGTGGAACGCCCAGATCACCAAGGCGGCCATCATCCCCGAGATCGTGCGCAAGGCGTTCAAGGTCGCGGAGACCGAGAAGCCCGGCGCGACCCACGTCGACTTCCCCGAGGACGTGGCCGAGGAGGAGATCGATGCCGAGCCGCTGCTCCCGCAGGCGCCCTATCCGTGGGAGCCGCCGGCGGCGCAGATCGAGCGGGCGGCCGCCGTCATATCGGCCGCGAAGAGCCCGATCATCCTGGCCGGCAACGGGGTGGTGCGGAGGAGCGCGTCAGAGTCGCTGACCCGCTTCGCCGAGCGCCTGAACATCCCGGTGGCCGAGACCTTCATGGGCAAGGGCGTGCTGCGTGACGACCATCCGCTGTCGCTCTTGACCTGCGGGCTGCAGGCGCGGGACTACGTGTCCTGCGGCTTCGACCGCGCCGACGTGGTGATCGCGGTCGGCTACGACCTGGTCGAGTACTCACCGGAACGATGGAACCCGGGGAGGGACAAGACGATCATCCACATCGACATGCTGCCGGCGGAGGTCGACCAGCATTACACGGTGGGCGTCGGCGTGCTGGGAGACCTCGCCACTACGCTGGACCGGATCGCCGAGCGCGCCGAGCCGTGCCGGACCGACGATTACACGCAGGGGCTGCGCACCTTCATCCTGCACGAGCGCGACGAGTTCCGCGCGGACTCGTCGTTTCCGATGAAGCCGCAGAGAGTCCTCAACGACCTGCGCACGGTCATGGACAGCGAGGACATCCTGGTCTCCGACGTCGGCGCGCACAAGATGTGGATCGCCCGCCTGTTTCCGTGCTACCGGCCCAACACCTGCATCATCTCGAACGGGTTCGCGGCCATGGGCATCGGTGTGCCGGGCGCGCTGGCCGCGAAGCTCATTCACCCGCGGCAGAACGTGGTCGCCGTCACCGGCGACGGCGGCTTCCTGATGAACTCGCAGGAGCTGGAGACGGCGGTCAGGGAGGAGGTCCCCTTCGTGACGCTGATCTTCCACGACGACAGCTACAGCCTGATCGGCATGAAGCAGCAGCGCCGCTTCGGGCGCATTTCCCACATCCGGTTCGGCAACCCCGACCTGGTGAAGTACGCGGAGAGCTTCGGCGTCGCCGGCTATCGGGTCGGCGCCGCCGACGAGCTGCAGCCGATCCTGCGCGACGCGTTCGCGTGCGGACGGCCGGCCGTCATCGACTGCCCGGTCGACTACACCGAGAACCTCCGCATGATGGAGCGGCTCGGCGCGCTCATCTGCCCGATCTGACCGGAACGGTCGAGCGAGGGTCCGATGGCCGTTCCGCGCTGGCTGTTCATCGTCGCGGCGCTGCTGTGGCTGCCGATAGGGGTCGCCATCACGGCGCCGCTGCGTGGCTTGAGGTTCGTCCCGGACGCCGGGCCGTGGCCGATGACGGCGTTCATGATCTTCTCGTCGCTGGTCGTGGTGGCACCGGCCGGCCTGCCGTTGGCGCTGGCGTGCCGGCGGCTCTGGCGGCTGAGACATCCCCGCGCGGCCTGGGTTGCATTCGCGTTGCTGGGGCCCGCGACCGTGGCTGGCTCCCTGCTCGCCGGACTCCTCGGTCCACTGGCGATCGCCATCTGCGCGGCCGTGTTCAGCGGGCCGGTGTGGATCGCGGTCGCCGTTCTGAGCCGCGGCGGATAAGAGGCGGTTCGGGCGGGTCAGTTTGAGATACGAACGTCGTAGTCGAGTGTCCCGGGCAGACGATCCGTGAGCGCGGGAGAGTCAGGAGACCACTCGATCCGGCGGTTTCGCGTTGCCAGATCAGGTGCACTGACGACGTTACGTTCGTCGTACTGTGCCGATAGAGGACGTCGAAGAAGCGGTCCAGGCTGAGAGGGCTTGTCGGCGGAGGGAATGTGTCGAGGAGATCTCCGGCCTGGTCGCTGCGTACGTCCACCATCGCCAGCGAGATCGCTTCGTATCGGCTCGGATCGGAGCGAATACCGTCGCGACCCGTGAGAGAGCCCAATGCGGCATGGAAGCGCGAGATCGTTTCCACCGGCTTGCCGTCCATGTCGAGCGCGATGTCGTTGCGGCCGAGTTGACGGGGCCGTGAGCGCTCGGTGGGTGGTGGTGACTCGGACACATCGGAGACCCGATTGGCACGGATCACGAAGAAGTACCCGAAGACAAGGGCCGGGTACCGGATGTGCAGATTCGTGCATTCGCCGATGGTTTCCTCCATACGGTTGGTGAGGTTCCGAAAGGCGCCGGTCATCCCCTTGCACGACACCGCGAGGACGGGGCCGACTCCGGGCTTGTCCACAACGATGTCGACGTTCTTGGTCTTCAGTCCGCCCAGGATCGTGGCCTCGGCCCCGGTCGCCGTCTCCGGCGTGTAGTGGAGGACATGGCGACTGCCCCGGACACGGACGGTGAACGGAGGCCGGGGTGTCAGCTCGTCAGGATGGAACCCGCCTTCAAGGACGAGGCGGCAGGTAACGTACCAGTGGAGTGGCTTGATGTGCTGTTGGCTCTGCGTCGGACCGTCGTAGGTCGCGAAGTGGCGGAGCGCATCGCGCAGGGTGATCCACTCGCACGTTCGTCTTCGATGGGTGGCACCATCATTTCCCGGTGGCATAGTGCCTCCACGTGCGTAGCGTCGCCAAAGATTCGTCGACTGCCGAACCCGACAAACTGGGCAGCAGCGAAGCATCGGGAAGCAGGACCCGAGCCGCTTCCCGTGGCTCCAGTTTGAGCATGCCGCCGCCGAGCGGGTGGCCCTCTATTTCACAGCTCAGCCGGACGAATGAGGTCTCCCAAGTCCGCGTCAGCCATCGCGCCAGCTTCTTCTCGTGTACGCGAACGGCGTGCACCGTGTTGGTGCATGACGCCGCGGATGAGTTGCGCACGAGGTGCGGCGTCCGACCTGACATATACGTGAGAAAGAAGTCAGGAGTCCTTACGTCGGGCACGGAATACCACGGATGTCTGGTGCGGCACTTGTATGTGGTCCGAGCCTGCCGTCCCGCTTCGGTATCGAGGTAGCGCTGGACGCTCTGCGGCACTATGTCGTTTTTTCCGATCCGAAGCAGCAGCATGGGCTCGTCGAGACGGTGCCAACGATCTATGGACTTTCTGGTGAGACGCCGCGGAGGCAACATGCGGCTCTTGCGGACGCTGGGATGGAGAAAGTCGGCAGGAATCTGCCAACGAGCTGCTTCCGAAGGGCGCAAGTGGAAGAAGTCGTTTGCCCCGCTGACGTATCCGATCCCGACGGAAGCCATCATCCCGAGCCTTTTCGACCCGGGATGTCCGAGGGCATGCTGGTACAGGGACCGGACGTCGCTGGACAGCAGGAAGGGTCTCAAGCGGCAGTTCCAGCCACTTCGCCATTCGTTCAAGGCAACCCGTATGCCGTTGCCGGGTGGTCGGGGCGAAGGAATGAACTGGTCCACAAAGGTGAATCGCACCTCGGACGTCGCGCCGCCGAACCCGTCAGCGTAGAGGAGCCAGCAGTCTTCGGACAGCTTCGGGAACAGCTTGTCTCGGATGGCGATGATCTGCACTGCGTCAAAATGGGACGCGAGAAACTCCAGAAGCGGAGCCGCGTAGGGGGCATGACCGATCTCCGCAGGCACGACAAATGCCAAGCGACCGCCACGTCTCAGAAGGCTTGCCGTCGCAACCAGGAACGGAGCCCACGACGAAGTCAGTCCTGAGAATGGAGCGCCCAGAGACCTGCAGAGACGCAAGGCACGGGCGCGTATCGGCCCGTTGAACGTCTGATATCGAATGAACGGGGGATTGCCGGCCGCACACTCGAAGCGCTCGTCAGTATCGGATGCCCACGCGAAGAAATCGCTTCGGTAGATCCGTGCAAGCGGCGCACGACGCTTGGCGGTCGCTACAGCCCGTACATCCCGCTCGATTCCAACGCTGTTCGGATGGCAGGCGACGAAACGGCCGTCCCCACAGGACGGGTCCAGAAGACGGTCGGTATCGGCGCGCACCACCCAGCGAACCAGTGTCGAAACAACGGCTTCCGGGGTGTAGTACGCGCCGGTGTTCTTTTGAGAAGAGCTCGCCGAGAGTTCGGGACCATCACCCACGATGTCAGGTGGCGCGAGGGGTTCCAATCCGTCGAGCAACGGCTGCAGCACAGCAGATGCCGCCATGTCAGTTCGAGGTTTCACCGAGGTCAATAATCGTCCTCAACCTCTCGAATAGCCTGCGCGAAGGCAGCTTTGTCCCTGTAATACAGCTTTGCCGTGTCGATTGACCGGTTGAGCAGCGCCCGGTTGTCAGGCGAAAGATCTTCAACGGAAAACAACGTACGTACGTGTTCTTCCTCGAAGCGTCCGTAGAGCTGACCGATCGCAGCACTCAGAAAAGCCGGCGTCAAGGTATTCACGCCACGGAACGACAGCACCGTCCGCCGCCCGGAGTCGAGCGCGCGAGCAAGGCGTCCGTACAAGGCATGCCCGTCATCGGAAGCGACACAAAGAGAGGTTCCTGTCTCATCAGGAACAGAGAGTCGCATGGTTTCTTGTTCCGCCATGGAACATCCTTGGTTTCGCACCGGGTTGGCCTCTGCTGACTACTATGCTCCGTGCCGCGCTTACGCTTCAATCCGCAGAGGTGTTGGTGGTGGCAAAGGTGACAAGCCGTTCCAGGCTTTCGCGGAGGAGGTCCGGGCTGGTGGCCAGGGAGATGCGCACACGCGCTCTGCCGCCGGCTCCGAAGGTCTCGCCAGGAGCGACGGCCACGTCGGCTTCCTCGACCAGGCGGCGCGCGTAGGCGTAGGTGTCGGCGACCTGACCGGGCAGGTCGACCAGCAGGTAGAAGGCGCCCTCCGGCCGGTAGCGGCAGAGCCCGGCGCTCGTCAGCAGATCACACGCCAGGTCGCGGCGCTCGCGGTAGGCGTCGACCATCGTGGCGACGCAGTCCTGCGGGCCGGCGAGCGCGGCCAGCGCCGCGTGCTGGGAGAGCACGGGCGCGCACGACACGGTCGCTTCCTGGAGCTTCACCAGCAGCGGCGCGAACGGCTTGGGGCAGGCGACGTAGCCGATCCGCCAGCCGGTCATGGCGTAGCTCTTGGAGAAGCTGCCGACCGTGAAGCAACGATCGCCGGCGCCCAGGCTGGCGGGGCTCACGTGCGCGCCGTCGAAGACGATCCTCTCGTAGCACTCGTCACTGACGAGGTAAAGGTCGTGGCGCTCGGCCAGCTCGACGATCGCGGCCAGCCGATCGCGATGGATGACGGTGCCGGTCGGATTCGACGGGCTGCCGATCACGATCGCCTTGGTACGCGGCGAGATGGCGGCGGCCAGCGCATCGAGGTCGGGCTGATAGCCGTCCTCGGCCGGCAGCGGGTAGGGGACCCACTCTGCGCCGCACAGCTCGGCCGTCATCCGATAGTTGGGGTAGCCGGGATCAGGGACCAGGAGCTGGTCGCCGGGCACCAGGACGCTCAACAGGCTGCCGTACAGGGCTCCCATGGCGCCGATGGTGACGATGACCTGCTCGCTCGCGACGCGGACGCCGTTGTCCCGGCGCAGCCTGGCGGCGAGCGCCTCGCACAGCTCCGGCAGGCCGGCGTTGGCGGTGTAGCCGGTATGGCCCTGCTCGGCCGCGCGGTTGGCGGCCGCCACGATGTGCGGCGGGGTGGGAAAGTCCGGCTGACCGATCTCCAGGTGGATGACGCCGGGGCGCTGCGCGAGGTCCATGATCTCGCGTATGCCCGAGCGCGGCACGGCCGCGACGCGGGGATTGATCGACCGCAGGGGAGGCTCCCTCCCGCTCAGGCGTTGCGGGCGGCTTCGACGGCGCGGCCGGGCGTCACGGACACGCCGTATCGGGGCAGCACCTGCTCCATGGCGTTCAGGATCGCGCACACCGAATCGAGGTTGGCGACGAAGCCCATCAGGCCGATGCGGCTGCCGGCGTAGCCCATCTCGCCGACCGCCTGCGAGCCGCCCGCGGTGGCGATGCCGTACTCGCGCCAGACGGTCCGCATGTAGTCCTGCGTCGGGAACGTGTCGCCCGGCATGGCCACGCAGGTCGAGCAGGAGGCGGCGAACCGCTCGTCGGCCAGCACCCGCAGCCCCATGGCGCGTACGCCCGCGCGCAGCGCACGGCCGGCGGCGGCGTGGCGGGCGATCACCCGGCCGGGCCCCTCGTCCATGATCTCGCGCAGCGCCCCTTGCAGCGCCAGCAGCAGGGTGTACGACTGCGACGGGCCGTGCGCGGCCTTGTATTCGGTCACCGAGGTATCGACGGCGCCATCCTCCTCGCCGGAGTCGCCGTTCGCGGACGGTTCGGCCAATGCCTCGCCTCGAGCCATCGCCCTGGCCTGCCGTTGACCGTCGTGCCACTGCCTCCACGTCACCAGGTCCAGGCACAGCCCGGGGATCGGGCTCGACCGCCGCTCGGCCGCCTGCCAGGCGCGCGGTCCCACGGTGACGATCGCGATCCCCTGCGGCGCGTTCACGCACTTCTGGCTGCTGGTGCAGCAGACGTCGATGCCCCACTCGTCGATGTGCAGCGGCTCGGAGGTAAGGGACGAGACCGCGTCCACAAGGTAGAGGACGTCGGGGAAATCCTCGCGGATCATGGCGCCGATCTCGCGCACGGGATTGAGGGTGCCGGTCGTGGTCTCCAGATGGACGACCGCGAACATCTTCGCTTCGGGATGATCGCGCAGCGCCTGCCGCGCCTGGTCGACGGTGACCGCGGTGCCGCGCGGCAGCCTGACCTCCGCGGCGGTCGCGCCGACGACGGTGACCAGGTCGGTGAGGACCTGGCCGAACATGCCGGTGTTGACCGTCACGCAGACGTCGCCGTGCTCAAGGAACGTGTTGAACGCCGCCTCCTCTCCGTAGGTGGCCGAGCCGACCGGCAGCAGCACGTCGCCGCCGGTGTGCAGGATCTCGGCCAGCATGCCCACGCAGTCGCCTTCGACGTCGTGGAACGGCGGGTAGTAGATGGGGTTGGGCAGCGCCTGGCTCATCGCCTGGCGCGCGGCCGGGTAGAGGTCGGTCTGTCCGCAGGACAGGTTGAGCTGCAGCGCTGAACTCATGGCGATGGGGAATATGGAGTGTGTGAAACTGCCGCGCAAGCCGCAGGTGCCGCCAGCACGTAGCCGTCCCGAGCCACCACCTCGCCGTCGCGGATCACCGCGCGTACCTGCCGAAGCGCCCGCACGTCCGCCAGCGGGTCGCCGTCGAGCACGATGCAGTCGGCCCGCTTGCCAACCGCCAGGGTGCCGATCGTGTCGCCCAGCGTCAGCGCCTCGGCCGCCGTCGCCGTGGCGGACTGCAGCACTTCGGCCGGCGACATGCCGCCGAGCCCGACCATCGTCTCCATGGTGCGCGCCAGGTCGACGAAGTTCGTGTCGGTGATGCCGGCGTCGGTGCCGGCGATGACCGTCACACCCGCGGCGAGCATGTCCCGGAACGTCCGGAACTTGGCCCATCCTGCATGGTGCTGTCCAGCCGCCTCGATCTCCTCCAGCGGCCAGCGCTCGAAGCCGGCGATCGTCTTGCAGACGAAGATCCGCCGGTCGCGGATGCGTTCGACGATCTCCGGGCGATAGTCCTCGCCGTCGTCGTCGCGCGCCAGCCAGGTGCAGTGCTCGATGCCGTCGAAGCCGGCGGCCACGCAGCGCTCGATGCCCTCGGTGCCGTGCGCGTGGGCGCTGGCGCGCAGCCCCAGGCGATGGGCGTCGTGGGTGATCGCCTGCAGCTCGGCCAGGCCGTACTGGGCCGCGCGCGGGTTGGTCCCGCGCGTGCCGCCGCCGGTGGCCATCACCTTGATGAAGTCGGCGCCGGCCTTGTGCATGCGCCGCACGGCGCGGCGCACGGAATCCTCGCCTTCGGCCTCGTTTTCCAGGAACCAGCAGTGGCCACCGGTGGAGGTGATCGGCGCGCCGCCAGTGACGATCCGCGGACCGACCAGCAGGCCGTCGCGCACGGCCTGCGCGACCGGGATGATCACGTCGGTCAGGCCGCCACAGTCGCGTACGGTGGTGATGCCGCGGCTCAGTGCGGCGCGCAGGTTGTTCACGGCCTGGACGGTCAGCGTCGCGATGGATTGACCGATCGCGGCGTACAGCGGGTTCCGCCCATCTCGCTCCGGCTCACCGCTCCACATCAGGTGCACGTGGCTGTCGATCAGTCCGGGGGCGATCACCTGGTCCGGGAAGTCGAGCCGGCGGGTCGCGCCGTCGGCCAGCCGCAGAGCGTCCTCGCCCACCGCCGTGATCGTGCCGTCCTCGACCAGCAGGGCGGCGTCGGTGCGGGGCTCCGCCGCGGCGCTCCAGACCAGCAGGCGGCCGCGGATCAGCGTCTTCTTCATCGCCTCATCACACTGCGTCATGAAGGTCCAAGCCAAGAACGCACACCAAACGCCTTTTGGACGTACCAGCGCGTCAGGTGTACATGATAGGGTAGAATGCGAGGGGCCGACCCGTCGACCGAGGAATCTCGATGATAGAGAGGCTGTACGTAAACACCGCCATGCGCTGCAGGAGCGTCCCGATCTGATTCCCCAATTCATGAGCACGATGAAGCAGGTGATGGGCTCGGACTTCAGAGGGCTCAGGCTTGAGAGAGTCGGATATGAGACACGCGCTCTCATGGTCGCGTTTATCGATCACGAAGACGCCGAATCCGCGGACCAATACGAGTTGCGCTTCGATGAGATCTCGGACGGCCAGCGAGCGCTCGTCGCGCTGCATGGCTTGATCCACTTGGCGAGCGGTCAGGGCTACACTTTGTTTCTCGACGAGCCAGACAACTACGTCGCGCTGGCGGAGATTCAGCCTTGGCTCATGAGTCTCGAAGAAGCCTGCGGAGACGCAGTGTCCCAGGCAGTGATAACTTCTCACCATCCGGAATTGATTGACTACCTTGGTTCCGAGAACGGAGTCCTCCTGCACCGCGATTCATCCGGTGTTGTAACGACTCGTCGCCCCGAAGTCTCCGACTCGGATGCCGCCGGGCTAAAGCTCTCGGAGCTGATCGCCAGAGGTTGGGAGGGGTGAGCAGACGAGTCCAGATCGTGCTGCTCTGTGAAGATCGGCAACAGCAAGCGTTCGCGCGACGATTTCTGCAAGGGACTGGGTGGGATACCCGTAGTCTTCGAGTAGAGATGGCGCCCAAAGGAGAAGGTCGGGCCTTACTTGTTGAACTTGAAGGCGTAGAGATCGGCATCGATGAGAGCGAAGCGCAACCTGACGGGTCTGCCTGCCAAGCTGCTCACGTCGCCTCCGTCCTTCCAGATCACCGTGCCGTCTATGAGATCCGCGAACATCGCCGGGCAGTCATTCAGGCTGAACCCCGGGATGGGATTGCCCCTGTCGTCCTGAATTTCCGCCTTCACGGAACCTACGGCCGAGGTCGAGTAGTTGAGCTCGAGTTGCCGGCCCTCGAAGACGAACGGCCTGGTCAGGACCTCTCCCCCGGTGTAGCCGGCGTTCAGAGACACGAAGCCATCCATGCGGAAGGTATAGCGGACGATACGCACGGTCGGCAGGCGCCAGTGCTCGCTGCCATACACCGAGAGCTCCGTGGGTGAGGTCTGGATCAATCCGGGGTCGATGTACAGCCCTCTTTCGTGCCAGTTGTCCTGGTCCGGCCCGGGGCGTATCAGGGCCTCCATGAAGCTGCGGTCGAAGTGAATGCCGTCGCGGCTCGACATGAACACGATGTCGCTCACGCCCGACCCTCCGGGCCAGCCCGGCGTGGGTTCCCGCTCCGGGACGAATCTCGAAGGGAACATGAGGTAGGTCCCCGGCGCGCGCCGGTAGGCGACGCACGAGTTGGTGTACAGGTGTTCGAACGGCGTGTCCCCGGTATCGATGTCCTCCGGAGGACTCCAGTTTCGGAAGTCCTTCGACGTGGTTCTCCTGATCCAGCGCACGCCGCCCGTGCCTGGGGTGGGGCCGACGAAGCTGCCCTCCGTGCCGGCCTTGCCGCGGGTATAGGCGACGTATTCTTCGCGCCAGGGGTCCCAGAACGAGACGTTGAAGGAATCGAAGGGGCCGGCGGTGGAGATCGGATCCTCCTGTATCAGGCGCCAGCGCAAGCCGTCAGCCGAGGCCAGCGCCCAGAGATCCTTCGTACGGACCACGGCCTTGTACCGTTCGTCGGCAGGGACGCCCGGATTGTCGTCCCGGAACGGGGCCATGTTGGCGCCCGGTCCAAGCCAGACGATGTTGTTGTCGCTGGAACCTTCGTATTCCAGGATGCCGAGGTTGGGCTTCTGCCAGTGGATGCCGTCGGCGCTCTCCTGGTACGCGGTGATCTCCGTCACCGCTTCGGTCGTCGCGATCCTTCCGCAGCGGTAGTACGCCCGGATCCTGTCGCCGTCCTGCATGGTGCCCATGTAGGAGACGTGGTCGTGCTCCCACGGCCTGTCCCGCTCGAGGACGGTCTCGCGCTGCCGCGGAGCATGCAGCTTTCGGGAAACGCCGGTCGCGGCTGAGATCCAGAAGGCATCGACGAAGAGCTGTCTGTCGGTGCCGATGTTCAGCACGCCGTCACCCGTCATCGGCTCCTCTCCCTGGCTTCATGTCGTTGACGGCACGCACCCGCTTCGCCATCGTCAGCGCCCGATGGCCAAAGTCTACACGCCCCACGATCGCTCCGTCCCGCCGCGGGGCCAGGAGTTCGACACGCCCGGATTCCTGCCGGTCACCCCGGCGCTGATCAGCGTCCGGGACGAGGAGACCGGCATCCCCAGCATCATGCCGGCGGTCGGGTGGGGGTGGCTCAACCGGCTGCCGTTCTACCTGGGGGTGGCGGTGAGCGTGCAGGAGATCACCGGCGACTACTACAAGCGCGGCACGCACGAGCTGCTGCGACGCGCCCGCGACTTCGCGCTGAACGTGCCCACGGACCGGCTGCGCGAGGCGGTGGCCGCCTGCGGCCGGCTGTCGCGCGCCAAGGACGCGGTCGTCGACAAGTTCAAGGAGACCGGCCTGACGCCGCTGCCGGGCACGCGCATCAAGTCCCCGCACATCGCCGAGTGCCCGATCAGCTACGAGTGCAAGGTGCGCGAGGTCGTCAGCCTGGGATCGCACGACCTGTTCCTGGGCGAGGTGGTCGGCTGCTTCACCGACGGAGTGGTCCAGCCGGGACGGGCGACGGCTCAGGGCCACTCCCGCATCGAGCTCGCCCGCGAGGACGGCGGCACCACCGTCCTGGAGTTCCAGGGCATGGTGCACCTGGTCAGCGAGTAGGGCTCCGCTTCGCAGCCCAAGCCTTACCGATCAGGACCACCGACCGGCTCTTGACCGGAAGCACATTTTGCACAAATGTGCCTTTGATGAGAACGACCATCGACATCCCGGAGCCGTTGCTGCGCCGCGCGAAGGCGGCGGCGTCGCTCGACGGCACGAGCCTGCGGGCCTACGTGACCGAGGCGCTGGAACAACGACTTGCCCACACCGCGTTGGGCGGTACCGGGCACAGGGTTTCCCTGCCGCTGGTACCTTCGAAGACTCCCGGCGCATTGCGGATCACCGGAGAGTCGCTGGCGCGTGCCCTGGCCGACGAGGATGCGCGTGCTGCCGGACGTTAACGTCTGGCTGGCGCTGGCGTTCGAGGTCCATGCGCACCATGCCGCGGCAAGGGCTTGGTTCGACAGCGTCGGCAGCGGCACCGCGCTGTGGTGCCGCGTCACACAGCAGGGGTTCCTCCGGCTCGCGAGCAATCCGAGCGTCTTTGGCGCGGAAGCGCTCACGCTGCGTGATTCCTGGTCGTGCTACGACGCTCTGGGTGTTGACGAACGGACGGGATTCGCGGCCGAGGCGGCGGGGCTGGAGCGGCTGTGGCGCGAGTACACCTCGTCCCGGACCTATTCGCCAAAGGTGTGGACCGACGCGTACCTGGTGGCGTTCGCTTCGTCCGCGAGGCTGACGATGGTGACGTTCGACCGCGCCGTCGCCTCGTATCCGCAATCGCGTCCGGTGGTCCTTTCGGCGTCCGTGTAGACGGAGGCCGGACTCAGTCTGCCGGGTGGACGGGGGTGGGCTCGCCCCGGTTGATCACCTCCCAGCCGGTGACGTCGCCGCCGTGCCAGCGGTAGGGCATCGGCATCACGGTCGCGGACCGGTCGGCCAGCGGCAGCGCGACGCGGCGGTGCCCCTCGCGCGCCGACAGCTTGATGGCGGCAGCGATCTCCAGCACCTGCCGGTAGTCGTGGCCGCTGCACGGCGCGGGCCGGCCGTCCCGCACGGCGTTCATCAGGCTGTCGACGACTCCCAGGAACTTCCCGCCGAGCCGCTCGTCGTCGGTGGGCTCGTCCAGGAAGTCGGGGCGGACCGGGCGCGCGCTCGTCCCGGTGCCCTTGATCAGCACCGTTCCGTCGCCACCCGCCAGGTACACGGCGCCGTTCTCGCCGAACAGCGCCACCTTGTGGGCTCCCTCGGCCGGTACCTCGCGCGCGGCGATGCACTCGTAGCCGCCGGTCATGCCCAGCGTCCCGTACGCGGAACAGTCGTCGTCGCTGGCGGCCGCCGCCTCGGGCACCGTCCAGCCTTCCGCCCACGCCACCTCGTCGCCGGTGGCGAAGCGCAGGAAGTTGAGGATCACGCAGCCCAGGCCGGACACCTGGTGGCCTTCCGCAAGGAAGCCGTCGATCGCCGCGCCGGTGAGCCGGCCGATGGCGCCGTCGCGTATCCACTCGCCGATCCGGGTCACCTGGTGCACTTCCCACCAGGCGGTGCCGCACGCGAACGCCGCGCCGCGCTCCTCGCACGTGGCGACCATTGCATCGGCGTCGGCCAGCTTCGCGGCGATCGGCTTCTCGCAGGAGATTCCCCTGACGCCCGCCTCCGCGCACGCGATCACGGCGTCGCGGGCGGCGTTCACCGGCAGGATGTTGGCGACCACGTCGGGCACCTGCCATGCCAGCAGCTCCTGGACCGTGTCGAACTGCCGCGGGATTCCGTAGTGCTCGGCGAACCGCGCGCGGCGTTCGCGGGCGGTGTCGACCAGGGCGATCAGCTCCGCCTCCGGATGGCGGGCGTACGCGTAGGTGTAGCGGCGGCCCCAGTCGCCGCAGCCGCCGACCACGGCGACCCGCAGTTTCTCTCGCTTCATCTGTGACGCACCCTCCTCACGCGAAGTCCGCGAAGTCGCGGTCCAGCTCTTCCCAGACTGCCGGATCGATCGCCTGCTGGTAGGCGGCGACGTTCTGGGCGACCCGCGCCGGCGTGGAGAAGCCCAGCAGGACCGACGCGAAGCGCGTCTCGCGCAGGCAGTAGTGCAGGTTGACGACGTGCAGATCCAGGTCGCGCTGGGCGCACCAGTCGTACATCCGCTTGGCGCGGCGCAGCTCCTCGGTCATCTCCACCCGGTCCGGCGACACCCCGGCCGCGCTCGCCGCCACCCGGACCGGGTCGTCGCCGCCGAGCAGGCCGCTGAGCATGATCGACGCGTTGAACAGGCCCACGTCGGCCGCCACGGCGGGCTCCACCACGCCGGCCAGCGCCGAGCGCTCGATCAGGTTGTGGTCGCGAAAGGTCAGCGACACTTCGAAGTCGCCGGTGGCGATGCAGGCTTGGTGGTGGGCGTGCGGCCGGCAGCCCAGGCCGAGATGCCTGATGACGCCCTGACGCTTCAGGTCCAGCAGCGCGTCGCGGGCCGCGTGCGGGGCCAGCACCGGCTCGATCTCCGCCGGGTCGTGCACGAGCATCACGTCAAGATAGTCGGTCTGCAGGGCGCGCAGGCTCAGCTCGGTGCTGGCCATGATCGCGTCGTAGGAGTAGTCGTGCGGCCGCTGCCGTGAGCCGGCCTTGCTCTCGATGATCAGGTCCTCGCGCCGGTTGCCGCGGCGGTACCACTCCTGCAGGGCGATGCCGATATAGCGCTCGCTCTCGCCGCCGATGTAGGCGGCCGAGGTGTCGATCAGGTCGATGCCGGCCTCCAGCGCCGCCAGCGTCGTGTCCACGCCCAACTGCTCGTCGTGCGCGCCTCCGCGGCGGCCGAGCTGAGCTCCGCCGATGCCCAGCACCGGCACCTGCAGACCGGTCTTTCCCAGCCTGCGGCGTTCGTATTCGATCGCGTGCATGGCGCGGAGCATACCCGCACCGGCGCCGCGGCGGAACGGGCCGAAGGCCTCGCCTTCATGCTTTGACACGCCGGCCACCACCCCGCACGGTAAGCGGCGAGGAGGGGCGCCGCGTTGTTGATCAAGGACGTGAAGCTGTACGTCGTCGACGCCGGTAAGCGGGAACGGGCGGCCGTCGGGCGCGGCGATATGGAACTGGTGCCGCCGGGCTTGTCGGGATTGTTCACCCACGGCGAGGGGATCGGGTCGGACGCCGAGATCCCGGAATACCGCGAGCAGGCGCCGGCCTACGACCTGATCCTGAGGCTGGTCACCGACGGCGACCTGGACGCGCACACCACCTACGCCAGCGGCTTCAGCGCGAGCGAGCTGGCATGGCAGGCGAGGGAGTTCCAGGTGAAGATCGCCCACCTGCTCACCGGCATGGACGCGTTCGACCGCGAGCGCATCTGGCAGCGCCTGTGGTACACGCAGCGGTTCATGTACACCGGTCGCGGCCTGATCCAGAGCGTGGACGAGATGCTCTGGGACCTGGCCAGCCGCCACGCCCGCCTGCCGCTCTACCGGCTGCTCGGCGGCGCCCGCGACTCGATCCCGGCCTACCGCAACATCGGCGGGCGGACCGTCGACGACTACGTCGCCGATGCGATGAAGGCGCGCGAGCAGGGCTTCAAGGGCGGCAAGGACCACTCCTACCGGGGTGTCGCCGGCAACACCGAGCTGTTCCGGGCGCTGCGGGAGGCGATGGGCGACGAGTTCATCCTCATCCACGACGCGGTCGAGCACTACACCTGCGACGAGGCGATCAGGATCGGCCGCGAGATGGAGCGCCTGGGCTACGCCTGGATCGAGGAGCCGCTGCAGGACTTCGACCTGATGGGCCTGAAGAAGCTGTGCGCGGCGCTGGACCTGCCGGTGATGGCCATGGAGTGGATCGGATCGCTGGCCGGGCAGCCGTTCAACGCGTCGCCCTTCATCGCCCTGCATGCCACGGACATCGTCCGCCAGCGCGCGATCGGCCTCACCGGCCAGATGAAGCTGGCGCAGCTCGCCGAGACCTTCGGCCTGGACGTGCACGGCGGCAACTCGCACGTGGTGCTGGCCATCCACAACGACCCTCTGTACGAGTACGGCTCGGAGGGACCGCTGCCGCCCCCGCAGGACCCGGCGACCCTCACGTTCCAGGGAATCAAGGTGATCGACGACGGGCACATGCGCATCCAGTGCGGTGACCTGCCGGTGCCGGAGCCCGACTGGGACCGGATCGAGTCGGAAGCGCTGGAGGTGGTGTGATGGCGGTGGATCGAAGCGTGCTGGCCGAAGCGAAGATCGCGCGGCTGCAGGTGCAGGCGCCGGCCGGCGTGGTGCGCATCTCGGCGGAAGGGGCAGGCGAGGAGGTCTGCGGCGCGGGGCTCATCTGCCCTGACCGACTGCCGCCGGCGGCGACCGTCGACCGCATGCGGACGGCACTGGTCGGGCGGCCGCTCGCCGACCGGGAGCGCCTCTGGCGTGACCTGCGCGCCGCCGCGACCGGGAGCGATCCGGCGGGCCTGGCCGGCGTGGACATCGCGCTGTGGGACCTCTGGTCCAAGGCGCTGGGGTTGCCCCTCTACCGGGCGATCGGCGGCTTCCGGACCGAGATTCCGGCCTGTCTCGGCGGCGAGGCCGCCTGCGACTCGGACGACGCCGCGGCCGAGGCGGCGGGCGCCGTTCGTGACGGCTACCGCGGCTACCGGGTTGCGGGAACGGTCACTCCGATCGGCGCGAAGGCGCCGGCCGCGGTGCGGAAGCGCGTGCTGGATGCGATCCTCGCAATCCGGGAGGCGGTGCCGGCAGACTTCCCGCTCCTCTATGGCGGCCCTGCCGAAGGCCACCTGGAGGCGCTGGGCATCGGCCGCGCGCTCGACGAGGCCGCCTACACGTGGTTCGAGGATCCGCTGCCGGGCGCGGACGGCGAAGCGCTCGGGCGGCTGGCGGCCGAGCTGGACACGCCGGTCCTGGCGACCGTGGGCGGCCCTGATGCCGCCCGCCACGCGGCGTCGTACCTGACCCGGCAGTCGGCCGACCTGATCCGGGTGCGCATCCCGGATGTCGGCGGCGTCACCGAGGCGTTGAAGATCGCCCGCGCCGCCGAGGCTTTCGGCGTCAACTGCGAGATCGACCCCGACGACGGCAACGGCGGCTTCGCCGCGGCCGGTCTCATGGGCGCCCTGCGCAACGCCATGTTCCTGCCGTGGGTGACAGGCGAGCGCGGCGAACGGGCACGCACCGCCAGCGGCCTGATCCGCACCCCGATGACGGTACGGGACGGAGCCGTGACGCTGGGCGATGTCCCCGGCGTCGGCATAGACCTGGACCCGGAGCGCGCCCACTAGAACCGAACGCTGAAGACGCAGAGGAGAGCCGCATGAATGACCGCGAGAACCCGGATCCGGCGTGGTTCGGTGGCAGCGACGGCGCCGTCAGCCTGACGTTCGACGATGGCATGGACAGCCACCTGGAAGCCGTCGTTCCGGCGCTCGACGCCCTTGGAATGGCCGGCACCTTCTACGTCAAGACCGACGATGCCGCCCGGCTGCAGCGCTTCCGAGAGCCGCAGCGGCGCGGTCACGAGATCGGCAACCACACCGTCCATCATTGGTGCAGCCGCGCCCATCGCTCGGAAGCCAATGCCACCGGGCTCGAGGATCTGACCGTGGACGACATGGCGGCCGAGCTCGACGACTCCGACCGTCGCCTGCGTGCGGCTTTCCCCGACGTCGAGTCCTTCAGTTTCTGCTACCCGTGCTACGACACGTTCGTCGGTCAAGGTCCGACCAGGCGCAGCTACGTTCCGCTCGTGGCAGGCCGGTTCCGTGCCGCCCGTGGCGGAAGTGAGAACTCCACCCCCTACAACTCCCCCGTTCACACGGATCTGTGGTGCCTGCGGTCGGTACGGTGCGAATTCATGAGCGCCGAGCAATTGATCGCCGCGGTCGAGCGGGGGCGTGAGCTCGCAATGTGGACGATCCTGACCTTCCACGGCGTGGATGAGGGGCATCTCCCGGTCACCGGAGAGGACTTCGGCGCACTGCTCGATCATCTGGCCCGCCGCCGCGATGAGCTGTGGGTGGCCCCGCTGATCCAGGTGGCCCAGAGCATCGCCTCGATCCGTCAGGCGATCCGCGGGTAGGGACCGCGAGCGCCGGCCACAGCCGGCGCTGCTCCTGGGGGAGGGATGCAAGGATCGGATCCAGCATTACCGCGGCAAGCGTCTGACCGGAAGGTCGGGAACGGACTCCAAGCCTAGCTGGAGATGCCAGAACGACCAGGAACGAGCGTTGAAAATTCCTGCCGGAGGATCGCGAAGCACGCCGCGCAGATCGTCGGAGGAAGCCACCGAAAGCAGCCAGCGAACGTCATCGACGGTGCCGATCGTCATGAGTTGCGCCAGAAACAGCCGCGCGTCGGCAAGTGTCGCCTCGGGCGGCTGCCACCAGACGTACTTTCTGGCCATCGTCCGAGCATGGGAGTCCTCAGTCAGCCGCTCTGAGAGAGACGCCACGGGCATGCCGATCAATGTTCGTGGTGCTCGGCGTGGTCGTGCAGCGGCACGTGGTCGTGGAACACGCCGTGGCGGTGCATGGTCTGGTGCAGGCGGTTCCAGGCGCCCTCCAGGGTAGCGCGGAGTTGCCGGTAGCGCTGTGCGTCGGGGCGCGGGGCGATGGTGTCGACGTAGGCCATGGCGCCCTCGATCTGGTCCAGGATCAGCCCGGCGTCGTGAGCCGAGAACGGGCGCGCGCCGTCCACCCGCACCTGCACGGCGCTGGTGTGGGCGGCGATGTCGGCGTCCCGGCCGCGGTAGCTGCCGCGCACCCGCAGCGCGATCCAGGTGGAGCCGTCCACACGTACCGTCGCGCTGCCTGACGCGGCGAGCTGTCCGCCGGCGTCGAACTCCTCCAGTGTGACCCCGCCGCAGATCAGCTCCACCGTGGAAATCGGCACCGCCACCGACTCGACTCGCCACTCGACGGCGACGCTGCCGCCGCCGGCGGGCAGGTCGACGATCCCGCCGGGGGAGGCGCCCTCGACCGCAATCTGCGCCAGGGGGCCCACCGTTACGAATGTGTTGCCGGCCTTGAGTGCTGTCATCCAGTTGTCGTAGGTGAACTCGCGCTCGCCGAGCTGCGTGTAGGTCCGCACGCCGCCGAGCTGCGAGGCGGCGGCCATCTTGTCGGAGCCGCCGACCACCGGCAGCCGGTACCCGAGGTTGAGATAGCGGTACCAGTCGGCGATGCCGTACGGATTGATCTGCCCCTCGCAGGGATTGAAGGTCATCATCTCCATCGCGTCGATCGTCCCCAGGACGATGTCGGCCGCGCGCTCGCACTGCGGGTTGGGCCCGTGCGGCATCACCACCACGCCGCCCTGCTCGATGCAGCGGGAGGCCCAGTCCGCCATCGTGACTTCCTGCGGATCGCCGATCGCCGACTCCGAAGGCCCGCCGCTGCACAGCGGATGGATCATCGGTCCGGAGTAGCCCAGGAGCGAGATGTGCCCCAGCACCTGCATGCGGTTCTCGGTGCCGACGCGTACCAGGAACTCGCCCGAGCCGCCGAGGTCGCGCGCGCCCAGCGTGGTGGCGCCGTCGAAGTCGCTGACGTTGCTGAACATCTCCCCCCACTGGCTGGCCAGCAGGTTGACGACGTTGACGCCCTCGGCGGCCCCCTCGAGGAGCGCGGTCTGCGGGCTCAGGAAGTGCACGTGGGTGTCGGCGGTGACCCAGCCGCGCTCGCGCCAGCGCAGCACCCGGTCGAGCTCGAACGTCAGCTCCTCGGTATCCGGCCCGACGGTCACGCGCGTGCGCAGTGGGCGCACCTCGTAGCCGCGGGCGATTTCCACGTAGACGTCACCGAGCGGCAGGTCCGCCACGCACTCGCCCGGGATGTACGCGTACTGGTTGGCGCCGTTGACGAACTCGCCGTAGTTGTCCTCGAACCAGTTGCCGTTGACCGTGCGGTGATTGCCCTTGGGAGGCAGGTACTCGCCGGCCGCGCCGTGCAGGTGGAGGCGCACCGCGACCGGCTGCGACGAGCCGCGCTCGACCACGCGGATCTTCACCGGCCGCTCGGCCGCGGCCACCGCCGCCGGTCCGGCTTCCAGCTCGCGCAGCGGGTACGCCCGGCCGCAGGCGTGCAGCGTGGCGTCCGGGTGCGCGGCATACTCGACCAGCGCGCGGGTCGTGGAGACGGCCGGCTGCACATTCGGGGCGGGGGCACCGTCGCCGTCGAGCCAGCCGGCGTCGTCGTAGTCCAATGCCGGGCGCGCGGAGATGATGGTGCCCAGGTCGAGTTCCAGGCCGGCGAGTTGCCGGTCGGCGCCGAAGGAGGCTCCCGGCGGCACGTCCAGCAGCAACTTGCGCCGCGTACCCGGCCGCAACGGATGGTCGGTCAGGTCGGTGGTGGCGATGCCGTAGACCGCGCAGCGCTCGGCGCCGGGCCGGAGTTCCACCGCGTCGATGGCGCGATCGGGGTGCGGGTTGGGCAGCGCGTACAGCCACGCGAGATCCTGTCCGCTGTCGCGGCCGGAGCCGTGCCGGGTCTCGCCGCGGCCATAGCCCACGGTGGAGAACCTGCCGGCTGCCTGGTCCTCCGCGGCGGAGGCGAACGCGCGATCCGCGTGCATGGGCACGGCGGCGAAGGGGCTGGCCCCCCAGCCGATGCGCGCCTGCTGGATGGCGAAGCGGCGCCGGATCGGGTGCACGTGCTCGGAGCCGTCGGCGTAGCGCAGCACGTAGTCGGCGACGTGGTCGCCCAGCTCGTTGCCGTCCACGTCCGCGTCCGCGAAGCCGGTCAGGTAGTTGGAGGGGCGATCCTCGGCCTGGTGCAGGAAGACCAAGTAACGGGCGGAACGGCTGCCGGCGGCCACGGTGACGGGCGAGTCGGCGACCAGCACGACGTTCGGGCCGCCGGCGGTCCCCAGATCGAACGGCACGCCGCGGAACGCCTGACTGCCGAAGGATGCGGCCAGCGCGGTCGGCGGCGCCAGCGGCCCGGGAAGGGCGGTGCGGTCGGCATTGTACGCGCCGGCCAGGGGCAGGGGAGCGAAGCGGTCGGATGCGGGTGGGGCCATGGCAGATCATACTCGGGCCGATGACCGCTGTGACAGCGGATCACGCGGGGGGCGGCCGGGACGTGTGTGCACCGAACACGACCGTCCCGACCCACACCTCGTGCTACATTGGGAGGGTCCTGATATGTTTGCCCACACCCGCACCGCGCTGGCCCACTTCGGCGCCGAATTACGGGACGCGCTCCCGCATATCGTCGTCTCCGCGCACGCGTTTGGTTCGCGGGTGAGGGGAGATCACCGTGGCGACTCGGATCTTGACGTCCTGATCGTCGTGCGCGAGCGTACGCTCGAAGTGGAGCGGTCGATTATCGATCTGTGCGTCGACCATGAATAGCGCAGTGGCATCTCCTTCGATCCGGTGATCAAGGATGTGGCCACGTTCGACCTTGAGCGCCAGCGTCATACCCCTTTCTACCAGAACGTCAGCGCCGAGAGTATTCAGGTTTGATGCTCTCCGCTGACGACAAGCGTGCCGACGCGCTGCGGAGCGGACTCGCCGCCGAGCTGTAGGAAGTCTACTGCAGGTCCTTGACCGGGCTCACGCGGATGGCTGCCGTCCTGCGCTCCGTCAGGCACCGGTGCCCGACAGACATCGGCGTTTGTTCTCGATGGCCGCCTTGACATCAGCGTACGAGCGCGTGGTGATGAGGCCCCTGTTGTGCTCGACCTTGGCTTCGAATCCGGTGAGCTCATCGTCCGTGAACGGTAGTCTCGGCATGAACTCCACGTAGTTGGCCAGTTCCATTTCGATGAGGTCGCGCAGCTCGTCCTGGGTGACCGGCGCGGACTCTTCATGGACGCGATTCCAGAGCGTGGCAGCGTCCTTGCCCACCGCTTCGAAGAATTCACTGCGATTCGAAACGCCGAAAAGGAATGCCAGTCGTTCGGCACGAGCGCCGATCACCACACGGATGCGTTCACGGTCCTCGAGGGAAGCGGACTGCGTCAGGTACGCCTGCGTGCCGTAGATGCTGTGAAACAACCCGCCGACGCAGACCGCCGGATCGTTGCCCCACGCTTGCAGGAGGTCATGGGTTCCGCGCAGGTGATCCAACAGGGCTCCGCCGCTGTGGGGGTTCTTGTCGGTATCCAGCTCGAGCAGGAGGTCGAGGTGCTGCTGTTGAATCATGTTCCATCCGATCCTGAAGTCGCGCAGGCTATCATGGCGCGAACATGACGGTCAACAGGGCGGATACGTCGGACGTGAAGGAGCTGGCCGAGCTCAATCGGCAGCTCATCGAGGACGAGCAACATCCCAATCCGATGACGCAGGCCGAGCTCGCCGAGCGAATGATCAGGTGGATGGAGGAGGGGTACCGGTGCTATGTCGCGCGGTCCGGCGGCGTGTCAGCCGGCTACTGCCTCTTCCGTGACGACGGCAAGCACTACTATCTGCGCCAGCTCTTCGTGGCACGCGCGTACCGCCGGCGCGGGATCGCCACGGCGCTGATGGACTGGATGTACGCGCATGTCTGGTCCGGGAAGCCGGTGCGGCTGGACGTGTTCGCGCACAATGAGGAGGCGGTCGCCTTCTACCGGGGATACGGGTTCCGTGTCGCCGTCCTCCGCATGGAGAAGTGACGCCGCTCTATCCGCCGATCGAGCCGTGCGAGCACGGCATGTTGGCCGCCGGCGACGGCAACCTCGTGTACTGGGAGACCTGCGGCAATCCACGCGGCAAGCCGGCCGTGGTTGTACACGGCGGGCCCGGTTCCGGGTGCACGGACTGGCAACGTCGCCTGTTCGACCCGGCTGTCTACCGCGTGGTGCTGTTCGACCAGCGCGGCTGTGGGCGAAGCACGCCCCACGCCAGCGCCCTCGACACCGATCTGACGCGCAACACCACTTGGCATCTCGTCGACGACATGGAGGCGCTGCGGCGGCATCTGGGCGTCGAGCGGTGGCTGGTGCTGGGTGGATCGTGGGGCAGCACCCTGGCGTTGACCTACGCCGTTCGGTTCCCGGAGTGCGTCACGGAGATGATTCTGTTCGGTGTCACGACCGGACGCCACGCGGAGTTCGATTGGCTGTTCCGCGGGGGCGTTGCGGCTTTCTTTCCGGCGCAATGGGGGCGCCTGCAGGCCGCGGCACCGCTCGTCGGCGAGGATCGCGATGTCGTCGACGCCTACCATCGGATGCTGTACGACCCGGACCCTGCCGTGCGTGAGCGGGCTGTGTACGAGTGGTGCCTGTGGGAGTCGGCGACGCCTGCTTGGCCGCCCGCTGCGGGACTGTCGGCGCGGTTTGCGGACCGGAGGTTTGCGCTGGCGTTCGCGCGTCTCGTAACGCACTACGTCCGCCATTACGCATGGCTGGAGGACGGATGCCTTTTGCGCGGAGCGGGTGCGCTGGCGGATATCCCGGGGATACTGGTGAACGGCCGCTTCGACTTTCAGGCGCCGATCGCCAACGCCTGGGAGTTGCGGCGCGCGTGGCCGCGAGCCGAGATCGTGATCGTAGACGACGCCGGACACGCCGATGAAGCGATCACCCGGCAACTGATTCTGGCTACCGACCGTTTTCCGGGGAGTAGGAACGGATCTCGCCGTCCATCCGTGCTAACGTGACGTGGGTGGGAGGCGGCATGGACACCAAGGACATCGATCCGCGCGTCTACGATCTCTACGACGACTATACGCACGACCGTATCGACCGCAAGGAGTTCCTGTCTCGGTCGGGCGCCATCACCGTCGGGGGGGTATCGGCGCTGGCGATGGCGCAGGCGCTCCTGCCCCGCTACGCGGATGCGCAGACCATCTCGTTCACCGATGAGCGCATCAAGGCGCGCTACGTCGATTACCCGTCACCCGGCGGCACGTCCGGACAGATGCGCGGGTACCTCGTTCAGCCCACCGGCGACGGGCCGTTCCCGGGCGTGCTGGTCATCCACGAGAACCGCGGACTCAATCCCTACATCGAGGATGTGGCGCGCCGAGCCGCCGTTGCAGGCTTCCTGGCCCTGGCGCCGGACGGGTTGGCGCCGATCGGCGGCTATCCCGGCAACGACGACGACGGGCGCGCCATGCAGCGCTCCCTGGACCCGGACAAGCTCGGGCAGGACATCGTCAACAGCGCCCGCTTCCTCAAGGACCTCGAGCTCTGTACCGGCAAGCTGGGAGCCACCGGCTTCTGCTGGGGCGGCGGCATGACCAACGTGCTGGCGGTCACGCTCGGCGCCGACCTCGATGCCGGGGTGCCGTTCTACGGTCCGGCGCCGCCCACGGCCGAGGTCGGCAGCATTCAGGCGCCGCTCCTCATCCACTACGCGGAGAACGACAACTTCGTGAACCGGTCGCGCGCGGGCTACGAGGCCGCCCTCAAGGAGCACGGCAAGAGCTACGAGATGCTCACCTACCCCGGCACCCGGCACGGCTTTCACAACGACTCCACGCCCCGTTACGACGAGGCGGCGGCGAACCTGGCGTGGGAGCGCACGGTAGCGTTCTTCAAGCAGCACCTCGGATAGCGACGCTTCCTATGCCGGCCGGCGCCACAGCAGCGGGTTCTGGCCGTCGTCGTCGAGCGGATCGCCAACCTTCAGCGCTGCCACCTGGGCGTCGGACAGGACGTTCTGGATGCCGTTGAACACCGATCCGTCCGGCATGTAGCCGGCGGTCATGGCGCGCCGCCAGTTGGGGGTCATGTTGGGGCCGGCGGCGTGCGCCAGCAGGCCGTTGTGGAAGCCGGCGTCGCCCGGCTCCATCTCTCCCGCAACCGGCATGACGCCGCGGAACTGGGGAAAGTGCTCGAAGTAGTCGGCGATCTCCTGACCGATGGGCGCATCCGCGAAGCCGTCCACCTTGTGGCTGCCCGGCAGGTAGTACATGCAGCCGTTCTGCATCGTCGCCGGTTCGAGGGCGATCCAGATGGAGAGGGCGTGCGGCGAGTGGTAGGACCATTTCGGGTTGTCGGAGTGCCAGGCGGTGGGGTTGGCCCACGGCTGTTTCTGCAGGGTCTGGTCGTGCCAGAGGCGGATGCCGTCGATGCCCTCCAGCGCGCACAGCATCTGCCCCAGCTCGGACGCGAGCAGGTACTTCTTCACCGCATCGTTGATCTTCCACAGGTTGATGCGCTGCAGGAACACGTGGTCGTAGTAGGTCTCTCCGGCAAGCCAGCGGTCGCCGGTCGTGCCGCTCAACTTGCGGCGTCCCAGTTGCGCGACCGCTTCGTCGATGCCGGCGCGCAGCTCGGCCAGCTCCTCGGCGCTGAGGAGTCCGCGTACGACCAGGTAGCCGTTGTCGCGATAGGCGTTGATCTGTTCCTCGGTCAGTTGCGTGTTCATCCGTTGACTCCGTCTGCTACAGGTAGCGGTTGAAGAGATGCTCCAGCATTTCCTGACGGCCGCTGGCGTTGGCAGCGATCTCGCCCTTTTCGAGCATGTAGGACTCCAGTGAGGCGAAATCCGCGTCTCCGGACTCGATGCGGGCGCCGATGCCGGAGTCCCAGCTCGCGTAGCGCTCCTGGACGAACGCCCGCAGCTCGCCGTCGGCACGGATGGCCGCGGCGGTCTTCAGCCCGCGCGCGAACGCATCCATGCCGCCGACGTGGGCGTGGAAGAGGTCGACCGGCTCGAAGCTCTCGCGGCGCACCTTGGCGTCGAAGTTGATCCCGCCGGGGGCGATGCCGCCGTGGTTGAGCAGGATCAGCATGACCTGCGCGGCCAGGTAGAAGCTGGTCGGAAACTGGTCGGTGTCCCAGCCCAGCAGCAGGTCGCCGGTGTTGGCGTCGATCGATCCCAGCAGCCCCTGGCCGGCGGCGTACTCCAGCTCGTGCGCCATCTCGTGGCCGGCAAGCGTCGCGTGGTTGGTCTCGATGTTGAGCTTGAAGCGATCGGTCAGGCCGTAGGCGCGAAGGAAGTTGATGCAGGCGGCGGCATCGGAGTCGTACTGGTGCTTGGTGGGCTCCTTGGGCTTGGGCTCGATCAGCAGGGTGCCGTCGAAGCCGATGCGGTCGGCGTGGTCTATCGCCAAGTGCAGGAACCTGCCCAGGTGGTCCAACTCGCGCTTCATGTCCGTGTTCAGCAGGCTCTGATAGCCCTCGCGGCCGCCCCAGAAGACGTAGTTCCGGCCGCCGAGCTCACGGGTGACCTCCATGCACTTCTTCACCTGCGAGGCCGCAAAGGCGAACGCGTCGGCGTTGCAGCTCGTGGCGGCCCCGTGCACGTAGCGCGGATGGCTGAACATATTGGCGGTTCCCCACAACAGTCGCACGCCGGTGCGTTCCTGCTCCGCCTTGAGCGCCTCCACCACGGCGTCAAGGTTGCGGTTGGTCTCGCGCAGCGACGCTCCCTCGGGGGCCACGTCGCGGTCGTGGAATGCGTAGTAGGGAGTGCCAAGCTTCGTCATGAACTCGAAGGCGACGTGCACGCGCTCGCGGGCGTTGTCCACCGAGTCGCTGCCGTCGTCCCACGGCCGCTGCAGCGTGGGCGCGCCGAAGGGGTCGGCGCCGGTGGCGCGGAAGGTGTGCCAGTAGACGGTGCTGAAGCGCAGGTGCTCGCGCATGGTGCGCCCCTCGACCACCTCCGTTTCGTCGTACCAGCGGAACGCCAGCGGGTTCTTGGAATCGGGGCCCTCGTAGGGGATGCGTTCGACGTCCGGGAATCCGTACATGACGGGCCGAACCGTAGCATCTCGCGAACCAGCGCCGCTCGACGCCGGGGCGAATCGTTGCCATTCCCGCGCACGCGCGATCCAATGCCGGCATGGACGACCGTCAGAAGTACCTGTTCGACGTGCGCGGATACCTGGAGCTCGACGACGTGCTGACGCGGGATCAGTGCAGACGTCTCGTCGACGAGATGAAGCGACTCATCGACGCTCCCGACGACGAGAAGCCGGAAGGGGTGAGCAGCAAGGACGAAGCGACCCAGGCGAGCCTCGGCGACCTGACCAGCGCCGGCGCGGAGTTCTGCGCGCTGATCGACATCCCCCGGGTCATCGACGTCCTCAAGGTCATCATCCACCACGAGCTGCGGCTGGAGATCACCTACGGTTACATCCGTCGCAAGGGGTTTGCCGGCCTTCCGCTGCACGGCGGCGGGGAGTTCGACAGCAACGGGCAGGACCTGACGCTGATGTACCGCCAGTCCAACGGGCGTATCTTCAGCGGTCACACGGTGGTGGCATTCAACCTCACCGACGTCGACGAGGAGGAGGGTGGCTTCGCCTGCATCCCGGGCAGCCACAAGGCCAACTTCCCGATCCCGGAGGACATGAAGACGTTCGAGCACGGTGTCGACCGGTCGCTG
Organism: Spirochaetia bacterium; assembly: GCA_963662775.1. Classification (GTDB taxonomy): domain Bacteria; phylum Spirochaetota; class Spirochaetia; order SZUA-6; family Bin103; genus CATQHW01. The sequence continues at coordinate 5,504,194 of OY759747.1, read as the reverse complement.
GTCCGTTGCGTGCCATGCCGGGCCGGCTCGGCGGTGATCTTCACCGAGGCGCTCTGCCACGGCGCCGCCCCGTGGGACAGCGACCGCGAACGGGTGACCCTGTTCTACAAGTACCACCACGCCGGCATGAAGTTTCACCGCTTCTTCCCCGGCCGCGCCGCGCTGGAGCGGATGACGCCCAGCCAGCGCTCGTTCTACATCGAGGTTGCCTCCGACCCGCGCGCCGAGCGCGAGTGGTATACCGGCCGGTAGCGCCCGCTCTGCTACACTGACCGACCATGGCTACCGCGACGGAGACTCAGGCGAGCAGGCCCGCGCCGGACGGGTTGTACGGCTACGACGGTCTGGCGGAGGGCGTGACGGGGTTCGGTTCGGTTACGGAGCGGGAGATCGCTCGTTTTCGCGAACAGGGCTACCTGGTCGTGCACGATGCGTTCACCATCGACCGGGTGCAGGATGCGCTGGACGGCCTGCTCGACCTTCTGGCCGGCCGGAGCCCCTCGTTCGACAGCGTGGATTACGAGTCCAGCGTGGACCCGGCGACGCTCGATGGCATGGCCGCGGATGAGCGCCAGGACTACGTACGCAAGTTCATGTGGTTCGTCGGTCATGACGAGCGCCTGCGCGCGCTGTCCGAGGACCCAGCCTTGATGGGCGTGGTGCGCCGCATCATCGGCGAGGAGCCGATGCTGTTCCAGGACATGGCGCTGCTCAAGCCGCCTCGGGTTGGGCGCGAGAAGCCGTGGCACCAGGACCACGCCTACTTCAACCTGGAGCTGCGGACGCGGGTGGTCGGCGTCTGGATCGCCCTCGACCGCTCGACCACCGGCAACGGCTGCATGCTCGTCAAGCCCGCGTCGCACCTGCAGGGGCCGGTCGTGCACTTCAAGCGCCGCGACTGGCAGATCTGCGATACGGACGTCGATCCGCTCGGGACGTTGGCCGTGCCGCTGGAGCCGGGCGGCTGCCTGTTCTTCTCCAGCCTCATGCAGCACGGCACCGCCCCGAACACGAGCGACCAACGCCGCCGCGCGGTGCAGTTCCACTACCGGCCCGCCGGCGCCGATCTCACCAGCCTCGAGGAGCGCATGGCCGTGTTCGGCTCCGAGGGCAAGGACGTGAGCTGCTAGATCCCGAGTTGACTCAAACAGTCCAGGACCCACGCAGTAAGGCACGTTCGATGTCAACCGTAGAGCGAGTGAGTACAGGATGGAAAAGAAATTCACCAGCGATTCATTGCCGCTGAGCCAACTGCTTGAGCAAGCTGGTAGTGGAGCACTCCAACTGCCCGATTTCCAGCGGGGCTGGGTGTGGGACGATCATCACATCAGAAGTCTCCTGGCTTCGATCTCGTTATCGTACCCGATTGGCGCCGTCATGACGCTTCAGACCGGGAATAGGGATGTCCGCTTCCGTCCCAGACTACTTGAGGGTGTCGAGTGCAGACAGACGGATCCTGACCTGCTGCTCCTCGACGGTCAACAACGAATAACCTCGCTGTTTCTTGCACTAAAATCGCGACAACCAGTGCCTACCCGCGATCATCGCGCTGCTAGGATTGATCGTCATTACTACGCGGATATCAGGGCATCAATAGCCCCTACGGCCGACCGTGAAGAAGACGTCATCACCAGCGTTCCCGGTGATCGTGTCATCAGGAGCGATTTCGGACGAAAGAAGGAGAAGGACCTGAGCACCCGGGAAAAGGAGATCGCCGAGGAGATGTTTCCGCTGGACATCGTGCTCGACCCTGGCATGACGATGGACTGGCAGATGGCCTACATGTCGGATCCCGAAACGCTGTCGGAGCGCATCGAAGTATGGAAACGGTTCTATGAAGAGATCGTGAGTCCGTTCTTGCAATATCAGGTTCCGACGATACAGCTTGCCAAGTCCACTCCAAAGGAAGCGGTCTGTCAGGTTTTCGAGAAGGTGAACACCGGTGGTGTTACCCTAACGGTCTTCGAGTTGCTGACCGCCACCTATGCTGCGGATGACTTCAATCTGCGCGACGACTGGGCTGAACGGGTCCAGAATTTCGAGAAACATCGGCTTTTGCACGGGCTCCAGGCGACGGATTTCCTGCAGATCGTGACGCTCCTGTCGACATTCGCCCGTCGCCGCAGCCATCTGTTGGCCAACGCGATGGACGAGAACGCACCTGCAGTCTCCTGCAAGCGTCGTGACGTACTGCGCCTCGCTCTGACGGACTATCGCCGATGGGCCGACAAAGCGATGGAAGGTCTCGAACGAACGGTTCAATTCATGCACGGCGAGCACATCTTCCAGCGCCGGGACCTTCCTTATACAACACAGTTGGTTCCTTTGGGCGCGATATTCGGCGTCCTGGGTGCCAAAGCCGACTCGTATCCGCATCAGCAGCGCCTTAGGAGCTGGCTGTGGTGTGGGGTGTTCGGCGAGATGTACGGGGGTTCGACAGAGACCCGGTTTGCCAACGATCTGCAGGATTGCGTGTCGTGGATCGTGGACGACGGACCTGCTCCAAGGACGGTGCGTGACGCCCAGTTCCAGGCGGATCGCCTGTTCACCCTCCGTACGCGCAATAGCGCCGCATATAAAGGGCTACACGCTCTCCAGTTGAAGCGTGGCTGCCGCGACTTCCAGACCGGCATACCCGTCGACGTCAACGCATACTTCGACCTCGGGATCGACATCCATCATGTGTTTCCAAGACACTGGTGCAATCGCAGCGAGATCGATAGTAAGTACGCAGACTGCGTTGTGAACAAGACGGCCATCGGCTCTTCGACGCACCGGACCATCGGTGGGAACGCACCCAGCGTCTATCTGCGGAGAATCGAAAACGGCAAGAACATCAAGAGCCAGGATCTCGACGGCTTTCTGCGTTCTCACGACATCGATCCGGTCACGTTGCGGAAGGACGACTTCGCATCGTTTTTCAACCTGCGATTCGAGCGCATGCTCGGTCTGATAGAGCACGCAATGAGGAAGCAGGTGAATCGGACTGCAGAGGGAAACGAGAGTCCTTTTCTATCGGACGACGGAGTTCATGAACTGGAGCGGGACACCCGCACGCTTCTCGACACAGGCGAGAGCCGCACCGTCGAGTTCAAGTCGACGGGACGGAAGAACCTCTATACGGGTGACAAGGATCCAAAGATCGAGTGGTCGATGGTCAAGTCGATTTGCGGGTTCATGAACAGGAACGGCGGAACGCTGCTGGTCGGGGTCGACGATGGGGGGAAGCCGGTTGGCATCGACCTTGACTACCCTTTCGTCAAATCGGGAAACCGCGACGGATGGGAACTCTGGCTAACGGATTTGGTTGCCAACACGTTGGGTCAGGTCGCAGTCACGGACATGAGCGTGAGCTACTGCGACGTGGACGGCAAGACGGTTGCTCGTATAGATGTTGTTCCTGGCGCGAAACCAGTGTTCGCGAAGACGACGAAGGGCGACAGACACGACACGTTCATGGTGCGCCTCAATAACTCTACCGAGGAATTGGCCGGTCAAGACCTTCTCGATTACCTGCAGAAGCAATGGCCAACATGGTCCTGACCGCGAGACTGCTGCGTCTGAACCACCTGAGTCGGAAGAGTCAAGGCACAGCCAACGGCACCAGCAATTCTCGGTGAGAGGCGGTAGCGGCTTGTAGGGCGGTCTGACGGTAGTGACCCGGCCCAAGTGGAGGCGAGCGAGCACTTTGGCAGGCGTGCCAGTGGCCACACGACCGGATTTCAGAATCACAAGCGGTGCGGCGAGCCGTTGCGTGGCCGGTAGGAGGCACACCGGAGCTTGCGGGCGCAGGTTTCGCGACCGGTGGGCGGGCGTACGGCAGGCGCAGGCGGCGTTGCAGGCAACGGGTCGGGGGACTACGGAGACTGATACGGGGGTAGCGACTCGGGTGGCGAGTTCATTCGTACCAGCACTTGGTCCCAGGAGGTGAACAGGAACAGCCGGAACGCCGAGCGCACCTCGTCCCAGAACCCGCGCCGGGAACTGAAGAAGGTGCGCACCCGCTGATACAGCCCATCGACCAGATCGAAGATCTGGTGCATGAAGAACGCCAGCAGGTTGAGCACGAAGAACGCCTCCGACAGGTGCTGGCGGCCGTGGCCGAAGTTGTGCTCCAGGTGGTAACCGTGGTTCTTGAGGGTGTTGAACCCTTCATTCTCGATCTTCCAGCGCGCCCGCGCGGCACGGACCAGTCCGACGATGTTGGCGGTGTCGGGCACCAGGTCGGTGACCCAGGCGTTCTGATAGGTCACCGTGCCGTTCTTGACGATGCGGAACTGGATGAAGTTGACGTGCGGGGAGTCGGGATTGCCGTTCAGCGGTAGATCGGTGACCCATTCGTATTCGCGGCGTTCGCCGCGGTCTGAGGTAGCGTGACGGTTCAGCAGGTTGCCGCCGCGCAGGCCGGCGACGTCCTGATAGAGGCTGCGATGGTCACCGGGCTTGGCGACCAACAGGAACGACAAGCGCTTGGCGGTCAACTGCTCGACGAACGGCTGCTTGGAATAAAGGCTGTCGGCCACGATAATTGCCGCCATGCGGGGATAGTCGTCACGGAGCCGCTCCAGCATCCGGTAGCCGGCGTTCAGTTCGCAATCCTGCTTGCGGTACCGCCCGCCGTCGGCGTCACTGTTGCGGACGAACTCGGGGGCCAGCGGGAGCACTTCGCGCTTGTCGGGATGGACGATGGCGGCCTGCAGAATGTCATGGTGATAGCAGGTACCGCCGTCGCGCGAGGTGGTGCTCAGGCAGTGCTCGCAGTGCACGGACTCGGAGCTGAAATATCGTGAGCCGTCGAGGGTGATCAGATAGCGGGCACCGAACAGTTGGTAGTGCTGGAGCCACTTGGCGCGCTGCAGGCGAGCGATCCACTCGGCGAAGCACGGCAGGATGGGAGCATAGTCATGGCGGTCGAGCAGATCGCGGAACTGCGAGTCGGAGGGCAGTTGACCGACGCCGAAGGTGGCCGAGAGGTTGTTGGTCTGCACCTGCTGCTGGAAGCGGCGCTGGAATTGCAGCAGGGAGGGGTCTTGGACGTAGAACATCGCCAGAGCGCTCAGGTAGCAGTCGCGCAGGGCGTAGCGGACTTTGCTTGGTTGGCGTGCGTCGAGGATACCGGTTACGTACTCGGCGATCGAGTCGACGAGGGAGCGGAAACGAAGTAGATTCGGACCTCTCCGCAGTCCCCTGGCCATGCGAACACAGCATGACGAGGACGGCGATAAATGTCTAGTCCCGTAACTCGTTCAACTGCAATGAGATACGTGACAGGTCATAGTCCGCACTCGCCGGAACCGTGTCAACATGTCGATTCTCACCCACTCGCCGAGAATTGCTGCAACGGCACGGAGTAGTCGCCGTCGAGGTAGGGGTAGCGCGCTTCCAGGTCGTCGGCCAGCTCCACGCCCCAGCCGGGGCCATAGGGCACCACCAGATGCCCGTCCTCTATGGCCGGCGGGTCGCGCAGGATCCCCCACTGCAGCGGGCCTTGAACCATGCAGAGCTCTAGCACGCGGGGCCGCGGAAGGGCGGCCACCGCGTGGGCGTGGGCGACCCCCATCAGGCCGTTGTGCCAGGAGTGGGGACACACGTCGACGCCGCACTGATGGGCGCGCTCGACGGTGCGCAGCCACTCGCCGATTCCGCAGACGCCCACGTCGGGCTGGGCGATCGCCAGCGCGCCCGCCTCCAGGTAGGGATCGAACTGCTCGGCCCGGCTGAACACTTCGCCGCCGGTGATCGGGATGTCCACGGCGCGGTTGAGCCGGGCGTACGTCTCCGGATCGCGTGGCATGGGTTCCTCGAACCAGGTCCACTTCAGCTCGTCCAGGGCGCCGGCGATGGTGTGGGAGTCGGCTTCGTTCAGCCGGCAGTTGCCGTCCAGCATCAGCTCCATGCGGCCCTCGACCGCGTCGGTCACGCGGCGCAGCAGGTCGATCATGCGCGTGGCGTCGACTCCCGATCGGCTCCACTCGGTGCCGACGCGCATCTTGAACGCCGTGTAGCCGGCGGCGATGTGCGCGAGCGCCTCGCGCACGAGCTGCTCGGGATCGTCCTCCCAGTCGTAGCTGACACCGCCGGAGGCGTACAGGCGCACGCGCCGCAGCGGCGGGTTGGTGGCCGGGCCGCCGGCGGAGGCGAGCACCTCGCTCACCGGCCGGCCGGCGATGCGGGCGCGCAGGTCCCAGAGGGCGCAGTCGATGCCGGCCAGCGGGATGTCGTCGCTGCGGTCGCCGCCGGTGAGCCGGGGCGTGATCTCCGGGTCCAGCGGATCGCGGCCAATCAGGCCCGCCGCCAGCTCGGCGACGCGCTCGCGGATGCGTGACGGAGTGCCGTAGGCGCTGGGCTCGGCGATGCCGCGCAGCCCCTCGTCCGTGTCGATGACGACGATGGGGCAGTCGGCCTTGACCGCGCGTATCGAGCCGGTGACCCACTGGCGTTCGGGCTCGTGGGCTCGCGACAGGCAGAGCGTTTCGACGGAGGTGATCTTCATGCCCGTCAGCCTACGCGGATCGTGACGATCCGGAGTCCATCCAGTCCTCCAGCGACACGCTCAACGTCTCCCCTCGCCGCGAGAGGATGTCAAACAACGACCATGCATCGGTGCCGAGCCGTGAAGCGGCTTGTGACAGCGAAAGGCGACCGGCACGATAAGAGGCTACCACTTCGTTTTCCATGTCCCGGTCCAGTGCATCCCGAAGTAACTCCCGCAGCAGCGTCGCACGATCCTTGCCACGGGCGTGCGCGCGCCGATCGAGTTCGTTCAGGACCTCGTCAGGGAGACGGATCGTTGTCGGCTTGGTGTTGGTCACTCGGGTGACGCCTTCGGCGGCGGGGAGGGATTCGGATTGGGTGGTGCCGGCGGAGCGGGTATGGGCGGCCGTGCAGGTGGAGTTGGGCGCGGGAGGGATCGGGTATTTGGGCCCCTCCCGACTTGAGACGTCACGACGCGGCATATTCGTGCTGTACCGTCTCGTACGCTCTCTCGGCACACTCTTGGTTGAGGGACTCATCAAGCGGTATCTCGCGCGGAACGACGTCGACGATATCTGTCGCTTTGCGCTCCAGATCCTCGCAACGTCTCAGGACCTCGTCGCCATCCATCCGGCTCATCTCAGCCCACAGTCGCCGCCACTCTCGCGCGAGGGCGGAGCACTCTTTCGCAACACCTGCTGCCGTTGCAGCTTTTTCCGCATGTCCGTAGACCCTTGACCCGATGGCGACCAAGGCCACCAGGAGATTGAGGCATATCGCTACGACAGGCGGCAGTCCTCCGAGGGTAGTCACCACGGCGCCCGATGCTCCAAAGGCAATGAAGACGTTGGTCAGGTTGCTGAGCTTGCGCATTCTGGCGGCGATGGATACGAAGTAGAGGGTCTCCCGGTCGGTATCCAGAAGCCCTAACCAGACACGCGTGGCGATTTGGTCTTCGAACGTCGTTTCCGTCAAGGTCTCGCTCATGGTGTCCTCCCGACTCATACCTCAGCCTGCGGATCTCATGAGACCCTCATAGAATGTCGTTCAAGCCGTGGGTCGTCAACACGAGCCTGCCCCTGATCACCCGCTATCCTGAAGAAGGCGTCGCAGGCGCCGTCCACGTTCGGGCTCCGGGGCGTCGCAGGGCCGCCAGCTCCGGTCGGCGGCGATAACGTCGCGCGGGCTTCGGCCGCCGGCCGCGATGCGGGCGTTGATCAGTGCGCCGAGCGCGTCGGTCTTGTGGGCGAGATTGCCGGCGCGGTCGTTCAGGAGGATACGCGCATCGGCTGCCACCCGGTCGTCGGTCTCGGCCAGTATCCGCAGGCCGGTGTGGAGGACGTCCCGGATCAGCGGCGCGCGCGACAGGCCGCCGGTCAGCACGAACGTCCGGATCCGCTCGGCTGCGGAGGGGAGCATCGCCCGCACTCGATCGAGCATCTCCATCGAGATCGAGCCCTGCGTGCTCGCGGTCTGCACGGCCAGGTCGAGGCCGGCGAGCTCCGGCCATCCGCTGGGCGTGTCGTCAGGCTCCGGAACCCGCACGATGCGGTCCGGGTCGGCCGCCAGCGCCAGGCGGTTCAGCTCGTCGTAGTCCATCCAGGGCGCGGCTTCGGCGCGGAACCGTTCGTACCAGGCCCCGCACTGCGCCAGCATCAGGAGGAACAGGCGATCGTCCCAGTACTCGAAGCCCAGGGTTTCCACGCTGGGACGGCTGGCGTGCGGCGCCGGCAGGTTGACCGAACCGCTGGTCCCCAGCGAGAGCACCATGGTGTCGTACTCGGTGGCGCCGCAGCCGGCGGCTGAGGCGTGGTTGTCGCCGAGCAGCGCCGCGACCTGCCAGCCGCGGAGCTGGTCCGTCAGCTCGCGCCAAGCCGGGGCCGTGGACGGTTCGACGGCGCCGACCACGCCGCTGGACTCGATCACCGGGGGAAGCCACTCCGGCCGCAGGTTGTCGCCGAGGAGCCGGTTGGCGTCCCGAAGCGGCGCGGCCGCCAGCCGCTTGGTCTGCTGGTCCAGCAATCCGTTGGACAGGGCGTCGGAGGAGCTCAGGCGGTACCGGCCACCCGTGAGCCGGCCGGCCAGCCAGTCGCCGCTGGTCATGGCGGCGTGCAGCTCGTCGCGCAGGCGCGGCTCCCGTTCCAGCGCCCAGGGGAGCTTGGCGGCGATGAATCGGGCCTCGACGGCGCCGACGGCATCCCGGAACGCCGGCATGGCGTTGAGCGCAGCGGTCTGGGTGCCGGCCAGGTTGCACTGCCAGCTCAGCGCCGGAATGAGCGGCTCACCGTCGCGGCCGACCAGCGCCAGGTCGTGCTGTCGCCATGCCTGGCCCAGATGGCCCGGCTCGGAGAGGTCCCAACCGTCGTCACGGAGGTGTGCCAGCAGCTCCAGCACCATCCCGGGCAGCGCCTGCAGGTCGAACGCCGGGCTCCCGTGCCACTCGACGGCGCCGGCCATCGGCAGGCTCGCGTAGCCCTCGGTTCCGTCCTCCGCAGCCGCCGCCAGTCCGCACTCCGTGGTCGAGCACACCAGCCCGAGAAAGCGTGCCGCGCGACGACTCTCGTGGGTGTTCCCGGACATCGCTTGCCGTGGACCTCTATCCCAGAAGATACCGCAGGGCGAGATCGCCCACGACGTAGCCGACCGCGGCGACGCCGAAGCCGACGGCCAGCATGTCGATGCCGCTGCGAAACAGGTTTCTGCCGGTGACGACGCTGCGAGCCGCACCGACGGCGAAGTGCGACACCATCGACACGCCGAAGGCCGTCCAGACGGCAACGGGTCCGCTCAGAAACAGGAACGGCGCCACCGGGATGAGGGCACCGACGGCGGTCGCCGAACCCGTGATCCACCCCTCGCTCAGCGGCGTGGCCCGCTGCTCACCGATGCCGAGCTCCTCCTGCACCATGACATCCAGGGCTTGCTCGGGAGAGTCCATGATGGCGCGCGCAATCTCGCGGGCGCGCTTCTCGTTCAAGCCCTTGGTCCGGTACATGAGGGCGAGCTCCTCCTCCTCCAGTTCCGGCATGAAGCGCAGCTCGTCCCGCTCCATCGCGATCTCGTTGTCGTAGACCTCGCGCTCGCTCTTGGCGGCCAGGTAGCCGGACGCACCCATGGACAGCGCGTCGGCGAGGATCCCCGCTACGCCGGTCAGGATGATGAGACCGGCGTCGACCTGGGCGCCGACGACCCCCGCGACCAGCCCGAAGTTGGCGGTCAGGCCGTCGTTGAACCCGTACACGACGTTGCGGAGAACTCCTCCCGTCCTGGTACGGTGCCAGGGTTCCCCTGTGCGGCGTGCCAGTTTCGACAGCGTCTCGGCGTGCTCGGCGGACTCGATGGCCACCTGCAACAGCGCCTCCGCCGTCGAGCCGGATTCGCTCTGCCGGTGGAGCGACAGGTAGCCTCTGACCTCCATGCCTTCCTCTCGCAGCAGGAGCGAGTGCAGCACCTCGGGCCCGATCCGCCGGCCGATCCAGGCCATGAGTCGCGCTCGCGCCGACGGTCTTGGTGGCGGCACGGCGATGTCGTGCTCGGCGAAGATGCGTGCCCAGACGGCGGTGTGGCGATCTTCCACCTCCGCCAACCGGCGATAGAGCACGTTCTTGTCCGGATTGGCTGTCCCATCGGCCAGCCTTCCGTACAGGTAGCGGGCGTCGACCTCGTCCTGCCAGTGCCCGCGCCACGTCTTGACCGTCTTGTCGTCGGGAGCGCTCCCGACGGAAGGCTGCTCGGGCATCGGGGCGTTCGGAGGTTCGTTACGCGGTGCCGCGGCGGCGCTCGCGCAGGGCCTGGAGCTGGAGCCCGGTTTCGGTACCGAAGGACACGGAGCGCGGCAGCGGCAGAAGGGTCTTGGCGAACAGCAACTCGCGCCGCTCGCGCGCGGTGCGCGGGGGTTCGAACGGACGGAATTCGTCGGCGACCAGGCCCATGCGGTCGACCGGGATCGGCTCGAAGCCGAGCGCGAAGGCCGGCGAGTCGGCGCGCAGCTCGTAGCGGTCGTGCTCGGGGTCGGCGAATCCGGGGTCGGCCACCAGCGAGTGCTGATCGAAGCCGCGGAGCTGCCACCGTTCCAGCGACATGGTTTCGAGCCCGCGGTCGGCCGCGATGCGCACCTCGACCCGCACCTCCTTGCCGTCGTGCCAGAACAGGTTGTGGTCGCAGGCGAAGGTGAAGATGTCGTACTCGTCGAACTGCCAGGCGACCGCGCACGCTTCCTCGTGCACGGCCTGCCAGTAGCCCTTGAAGCTGTCGTGCGCGTAGGCGATGGCGTTGCGGCGGAAGGTGTTGTGCTTGGGGATGCGCATCGACTCCTGGTCGATGTCGGCGTACACCTCAAGCATCGCGAAGCGGTCGCGGTACGGCGGCCGGTCCCAGCCCACGTACTCCAGCGCCTCGCGTCCCGCCGCCGGGTAGCTGTGGTTGGCCGCATGCCAGCGCGAGGACATGTGGATGGCCGGGATGCAGTCGACGATGATGTTGTTCTCGATCACGTTGCCGCGGCCGCCGCCCAGCTCGATCGCGCCGAGCGGGCAGCGGTAGAAGATGTTGCCGCTGATCGTGGCGCCTGAGGCGAAGTCGTCCATGTAGATTCCCCAGCAGGCGTACGGGGTGACGTAGTACGCCTCGAACTGGCCGCGCCGCTGCAGTCCGTAGGGGCGGTGCATGCCGTAGCCGGCGATGTCGTGGATCAGGCAGTGGCGCACGGCGTTGCCCCACATCGTCAGGTTGCCCAGCCCCTTGTCCCAATTGGTGTACAGGTAGATGCCGCCGGCGTCGGCGGCCTCCAGGCAGACGTCGTCGATCTCGCAGCGTTCGATGGTGTTGTCGCAGCCTTCGTGGATCACGGCGCCGAAGTGGCCGGCGTGGTGAATGTGGCAGTTCGTGGCGCGGTTGCCGACGCCGTGCAGCTTGATGCCGGCCTGGTAGCAGATGTTGATGCGGCCGTAGCGCTGGATGTCGCAGTTGTGGACGAGGTGGCCGCTGCGCTCCAGGGTGAAGCGGTCGCCGCCACGCAGGTATACGCCGCCGCGGCCCAGGTCGAACAGATCGCACCCGAGCACTTGGTGGCTGCGTCCGCCCTTGACCAGAACGCCCCATGCCCCGGCGCCGCCGATGCTGCCTCCGGCGACCGTGACGTGGCTGCCGCCGCGGATCACGAGCGCGCACCCGCGGGCGGACTGGATGGCGAAGTCGCGCAGGATCAGGTGGCTGGCGCCGTCGATGGCGACCACGCTCTCCGCGGTGGCGATGACGGCGAGGCCGCCTGCCGGTCCTGCCGGCGGCCAGAAGTAGAGCCGCCGCGCCGGACGGTCGATGTAGTACTCGCCCGGCTCGTCGAGCTCCTCCAGCACGTGCTTGACGTAGAAGCGTCCGCCGGTCTCGAAGTGGGCGTGGCCGGCGCCGGGGCCGGACGGATGCAGCCACAGCTCGCCTGCTTCGGCGTCGACGTGGTCGAGGTTGAGCACGTCGTCCGCCCAGTTCGGGTTGGTGAACACGTGCACCTGGATGTCCTCGGGGTTGTGCCGCCAGGCACGGATGCGGTCGCTGCCGGCGTGGAACACGCTTCCCTCGGGCTCCAGGAGCCATTCCAGGTCCTCGCGGACGCCCGAAACGTAGGCCCAGCGGCCGGCCTTGCCGGGCTCGCGGCGGGCGTTGGGCCAGCGGGCGGCGGTCTGCCGCTCGCCGTCCAGGTACAGCTCACAGCTCTCGGGCGCGGCGTCCGGGTCCACCTGGTACCGCTTGGGCAGGTGCGGGGGAATCTCGTCCATGCCGGCCGCCGCCAGCGGGCCGGCCAGATCGGCCTGCAGGATCTGGTCCCGCCATGGCGCGAAGCCGTCGACGCGCACGCCGCCGATGAGCCGCACGCGCTCGCCCGGGCAGGCGCGCCAAGTGACCGGCGCATCCGCGGTGCCCGAGTCGTCGGCGGTGAGGCGCAGGCCGGCCGGCAGCAGGTAGTCGCCGCCGCGCACCCAGACGGTTACCGCCCCGAGTGCCGCCCGTTCGGCGACCGGGCGGGCGCGCAGCAGATCCCGCGCCCGCTGGAGGGACGCGAGCGGCGCCTCCCGCCCGCCGGGCGCGGCATCGTCGCCGTCCGGCGAGACGAACACGTCGCGCACGGCAGGGTCGTGTATTGACATCGTAACTACCTTGAGGGATAGCCTACATCATGTGCGCTTCGAGTGGGGTGAACGCAACGATCGCTCCAACCAGCGCAAACATGGTGTCGCGTTCGAAGAGGCGGCGGAGGTGTTTGCCGATCCGCTGCACGTGAGTTGGCTGGATGAGCGTTTCTCCGCATTCGAAGAACGGTGGGTGACGGTGGGGCAGACGGCGAATGGAGTGACGCTCACGGTGGCGAATCTGTTCTTTGACGAGAGGGGCGATGAGGTGGTGAGGGTGATCTCCGCCCGACGGGCGACGAACCGGGAACGGCAGGCGTATGAGCGAGCGGTCTGAGCGGGACGAGTACGATCTTCCGGCCGAGTACGACTTTGCGGGGAAGGATGCCGTACGAGGAAGGTTCTACGCGCCGAGGAAGATCTCGGTCACCATCCGGCTTGACGATGACGTCGTGCTCTACTTCAAGAAACTGGCCGGTCTCAGGAAGGTCGGCTATCAGTCGCTGATCAACGCCGCGCTCAGGGAGCGAATCAGCGGGCGTACGTGATCGCTACGCGCGTTGCCTCTACGCCCGCCATGGCGGCACATCCCAGGTCCGGCGCCAATTCCACTTCCAGATCACTTTCCGGGAGGGCAGGGCGACCTCGTACCAGACGCCGGCGGTGAAGGGGAGGACCGTCGTCCGGTCTCCCACCTGATCTCGGATCCACTCGACGAAGGCGTTGGCGTCGGTCACGTCGGGGGGCCAGGTGCCGTGTGGAATCGGGTCCGAGCGCCGGTCGGTCCGGTAGTGTGTGGGAATCAGGAATCGCGGCTGCACCCAGTCGACGAGCTGGTGCAGCCGGTCGGTCTGTTCCTCGCCTTCCCACTCCGTGAGGCCGGTCTTCATGTGGACGAGGTAGTCGACCCTGCCCGCGAGGGCCTTGAGCTCCGGGTACGGGTCGTGGAGGTCGCCCGTGTGGTAGATGGATACGGAGGTTGCCAGATCGGTGACCAGATAACCGCAGGTAGGGAGGTCGGGAGAGGCGTTCTCGCCGCTCTCCACGACTTCGACCGCGATGCCTTCGAGGTCGCGTGGGCCGCTGGACGGGAACTCGCGGTCAGCGCCGATGAGACTGCTTTTTTCGCTCGGAAAGAGGACCTGCACGCGGTCTTCCGGGATGCTCTTCGTGATCGGCAGGTCACGTTCGAAGGCCGCGTCTCCATAGACCTCTGCCATCGGCTGCGCGGGGTCGACGCACCCGGGACTCACGTAGAGCCGCCGGAATCTGTCTCCCCGGCAGAGCCGGTTCAGGGTGGGGGGATGACAGTGATCGAAGTGCTCGTGCGTGATGAAGATGTAGTCGTAGACCGGTTCCGCGGCGGTCAGCGTCTCGTCGAAGAAATAGGGATCGAACGCGATGTTCACGCTCGGGAAGCGCGCTTCGAAGCCGCCGCAACCGGACCAGCGGAGTTGCATGACGGAACCGCTCTGCGGACGGGTGACCGTGGCCGACATCCTGAATGACCTAACCGACCGGGACGGGGCCCAGCTCTTCGAAGATCGCCAGCGCCTGCTCGAAGAGGGCCCGGTCCGCCGGCTCCGCGGCGGCATCGATCACTTCGTCCACCTGCTCCACCGTGTTCAGGCCGACGATCAGGCTCGACACGATCGGGTGAGCCAGGGCGAGGCGGATCGCGAAGCGCGTCATCGACGCCGGCGCCAGGCGCTGCCGGATCACCGCCAGGCGATCGTAGGCGGCGTCCCACGGCCGTTCGCGCATGCGGTCGTCGTCCGGCAGGGCGTGGCGGTCGGCGCGACGGTCCGTGAGCAGCCCGGCCAGAAACGGCCGGATGCACAGGAACCCGCCACCGCTGCGCTCCAGACCGGGAAAGAAGCGGGCCATCTCCATCTCGATCGCGTTGTAGTAGGCGATCAGGCCGGAGAAGGTTCCGGTCGCGAGCGCCGATTCGGCAAACCCCGCGGTGTACGGAAACGAGGCCAGGTAGCCGACCTTGCCCTCGGCGCGGAGCGTCTCGAACGTCTCGCGGAGCGGTTCGTCGATCGCCTCGATGTCCGCCAGCCGGCGGTCGTCGGTGTTCGGCTTCGCCCGCTGCAGGTGCTGTAGGACCGCGATGCGGTCGGTGTGCAACTCGGTGAGCGCTTCCTCGACGCGCAGGCGGAACTTCGCCGCGTCGAAGCGGCCGCCATCGTCGAAATCCGGAACCGGAACCTTGATGACGTGATGGATATCGTGCCGGCGCCGTTGGCCTTCCAGCACCGGCGCCATCGACCACCGGGTGCCGTACTCGTAGCTCGAGTGGAGGAAGTTGACGCCCCGCTCCAGGGCACGCTCGAGTGCCCGTCTGCCGTTCCTGGAGACGTCGTCGTCGCTGCCGTCCCGGTTCGCGAAGCGCATCGGGCCGAAGCAGATCGGCGATACCTCCAGGTCGGTGTCTCCGAATCTTCGAACCTGCATCACTCCTCCCCGCGGGTCATCCCTCACGCTCGAACAACTCGTGAAAACCACGCCCGTCCTCCACGTGGCGGGCGCCCCGGTGGACGGCGCAGATACGGCTGCGCCATGCCGTCGAGCACCGCATTGTTGCCGATGCGCGCCACGGAGTCGATACCCGGCGCCTCCAGCCCCTTGAGCGTCTCCCCGTTGGGAAAGCTGGCGTCGACGCGCACCAGCACCGATTCACACACCCGGTGCCGGCAGCGCTCGACCACCGTCTCGATGAACGGCAACGGCCCCGTCGGCCGACCCTGGGGGCACCCATCACTTCGTCCGGTCGCTTCCGGCCATTCGTGCGCATCCTCGCATTGCCTTTCGCGAACACATCTGATCTGGTAATTCAGGATATTCGTCGGACCATTTACGAAGCGATATTGGTCCATCCAGGAAAAAAACGGTCCGTCCAGGAAAAAAACGGTCCGTCCAGGCAGAATGCCTTTTCTGTGCTTGCTCTGGTCAAGGTTCCCACAATAGCATGCAAAGATTCACTTGGACAGCCGCAAGTTCGGCGGCAATTGTATCTGGGTGAGGGAGATAGTAATGAAGAGTCTTCGTGGACCTTGCTCCATCATCGTTCTAATAGGCGTGATACTGGTGCTTTTTGCCGATCTTGCCGCCGCTCAGGATCTTCCGCCTTTGGCGAAGAAGGATCGGTACAAGGTCGGCTTCGCCCAGATGGAAAGCAATAACCCGTGGCGCATCGCCGAAACCAAGTCGTTCCACGATACTGCGGAAGCGTGCGGGTGGGACCTGATCGCCACCGACGCGGCGGGCTCCGCAGCCAAACAGGTGGCGGACGTGGACTCTCTGATCGCGCAAGGGGTCGACGTCCTGTTTCTGCCTCCGCGCGAAGAAAAGCCGTTGCTCCCGGCCGTGTTGAAGGCCAAGGCAGCCCGCATTCCTACCTTCCTGGTCGATCGCTCGGTGGATCCGAATGTGGCGGTGGCCGGACGCGACTACATCGCCTTTCTCGGGTCCGACTTCGTCGATCAGGGACGCCGCGTGGCGGAGTGGACGGTCGAGAACTTCGCAGGCGACCAGGGGATCATCGTCGAATTGGAGGGCACCACCGGCTCATCGCCGGCGAACGACCGCAAGAAAGGCTTCGACGACGCGATGGCGATGCACGACAACATGACGATAGTCGCGTCTCAGTCGGGTGACTTCGCACGCGACCTCGGTCGTCAAGTGATGGAGACGCTTCTGCAGGCGCACCCGAACGTGAACATCGTGTACGCTCACAACGACGAAATGGCCATCGGCGCCATCCAGGCGCTGGAGCTCGCCGGCCGAACCCCGGGGGAAGATGTGCTAGTTGTCTCCATTGATGGCACGCGGGATGCCCTGCAGGCGATCATCGACGGCAAGATGGGGGTGACGGTGGAGTCGTCGCCGTTCTTCGGACCGCTCGCCTGCAGCGTGATGAATCGCTACGCGAACGGCGAAGCCATCGAATCGTGGGTGAAGGTCGAGGACCGCATCTTTACGATCGAAAACGCGGCGCAGCACGTAGAGGAAGCGTACTGACGTTACGCGATCCAACGACAGCTTTCATGTGCGCGGGGCCGTCCGACGGCCCCGCGCACTTTCTCGGTTCCATGAGGGTTGCGTTTCGACGGCGGAACTTTCTCGCGGGGTTGCGAACGTGAAACCACCGCTCCTGTGGATGTCGGACATCAGGAAGTCGTTCGCAGGCGTAGTGGCGTTGACGGGAGCAAGCCTGGAAG
Source organism: Spirochaetia bacterium (assembly GCA_963662775.1). GTDB lineage: Bacteria > Spirochaetota > Spirochaetia > SZUA-6 > Bin103 > CATQHW01. The sequence goes on along the minus strand of OY759747.1, from coordinate 5,487,372 downwards.
TCAGGCCGGGCGAAGTCCACGCGCTTATCGGCCAGAATGGGGCGGGAAAGTCGACTCTGATTAAGATCCTGACCGGCGTCTACCGGCGTGACCGCGGAGAGATCCGCCTGGCTGGCCGGTCATCCGCGATCGCCGATCCCGGCGACGCCCGCCGTAACGGCATCTCCACCATCTATCAGGAACTGAACCTCGTGCCGCTTCGCAGCGTCACCGAGAATGTCATGCTCGGCTACGAGCCGCGGCACTGGCGGATGTTCATCGACTGGCCGAAGGCGCATCGGCGCACCCGCGACATACTGACGCGCTTCGGGATCGATATCGACATCAAGGCGCCCCTGGGTGAGTACGCCACCGCGATTCAGCAGTTGGTGGCGATTGCGCGCGCAGTGTCCCAACAGGCGAATCTGGTCATCATGGACGAGCCGACGTCGTCGCTCGACGATCGCGAGGTCGAGGTGCTGTTCGGGGTGGTGCGCGCCTTGCGGGAATCCGGCGTGTCGGTGCTCTACGTGACGCATCACCTCGACGAATTGTTCCGCATCTGCGACCGCGTCACGGTGATGCGTGACGGGCGGAGCGTGTGCTGCAAGCAGATCGCGGACACGACCAAGCTGGAGCTCATCGCGGACATGCTGGGCCGCAGCGCCGAAGAGATTCGCGCCAGCGGCGTGACCGATCTGGGCGGCGGTGAAGGCGAGGTCGGCGACGCTCTACTGCAGGCGACCGACCTCGCCACGGACCAGGGCCTGACCGGTGTCAACCTGACCCTGCGTCGCGGCGAGATCGTCGGCCTGGGAGGTCTCCTCGGCTCGGGACGGACGGAGACGGCGCGCGCCCTGTTTGGGGTCGACCCGCTGCGCAGCGGAGCGGTCGTGGTGAAGGGATCGGCGGGGCCCCCCGCCGGTCCCGCTGCCGCGATAGCTTGGGGCATCGGCTATCTGACGGAGGATCGCAAGGCAGAGGGCATTCTGCCGGACATGTCGGTCGGAGAGAACCTGACGCTGGCGTTGCTGCCCCGCCTGACCCGACTGGGTCGGATACTGCGCGGGCGCGAGCGCGAGCTGGTGGGCCGGTTCATCCGCTTGCTCGGGATCAAGGCGGCGGGCATGGATCAGCCGATCCGCGAGCTATCGGGCGGCAACCAGCAAAAGGTGCTGCTGGCCAGGTGGCTGGCAACGGAGCCCGATCTACTCATCCTGGACGAACCCACGCGCGGGGTGGACGTGGGCGCCAAGCTCGAGATCCAGACGATGATCCGGGAGTACGTGAGCCGAGGCTTCGGCGTCGTGCTGGCTTCTTCGGAATTGGAGGAACTGGTCGAGGGCGCGGACCGAATCGTCGTCCTGCGAGATGGACGTTCGGTCACGGAGTTGACGAATCCGGGTATTACGGAAAATGCCCTCGTCAGCGCGATCGCTCACTATGACGATGAGAACGGGGACCGTGGGATAGAATACGAGCACGAGGCGCTGCGGCGATGACGGAGAGGGCAGCGCCGACCGGCGTTCGGAGATATCTCGGACGTCGCGATCTGAGCGCGCATGGGGGACTCCTGGCGTTCGCGACGCTACTGGCGTTCAACGTGTTCGTGACGCCCAACTTTCTGCAGTTGCAGACGTTGTTCGTGAACGTCAGCCAGGTGGCCACCATCGCCATCGTGGCGGTGGGGATGACCCTGGTGATCGCCACGGGAGGGATCGACCTGTCGGTGGGCGCGGTCATGGCGCTTGCCGGCGCGCTGGCGCCTCTCATCTTCACCTCGAATCTTGGCGTTGAGTACCCGGTGATCGGTCTGACCGCAGCCTTCGCGCTGCCGTTGCTCGCCGGCGTGGCGTGCGGCGTGTTCAACGGGGTGATGGTGAGCGGTCTGGGCGTGCAGCCGATCATCGCCACGCTGATCCTGTTCATTTCCGGGCGTGGCATCGCTCAGGTGCTGACCAACGGCAACCTGCAGACGTTTTCCAATCCGGCATTCAGTTATATCGGAACCGGCCGGGTGTTGGGCCTGCCATTTCAAGGGTGGCTGGCGTTGGCGTTGGCGTTGGTGATTTTCTATTTGGTCAGACACTCGGTATTTGGCAGGTATCTGCTGGCGATCGGCGGCAACGAACGGGCGGCACGTCTCGCCGGCGCGCCGGTCCGGTCGGTGAAGATCGCCGCCTACGTGGCGTGCTCCGTGCTGTCCGCCATCGCCGGGCTCATCGTCGTTGCCATCAACTCCGCCTCGGATGCGGCGCGTAACGGCAACCTGATGGAACTGGAGGCAATCGCCGCAGCGGTGGTTGGTGGCGTGCTCCTGCAGGGCGGGCGAGCACCCATCTTCGGCGCCGTGCTGGGGGCGGCGATCATCCAGCTCGTCAGGTACACGCTGCTTGCCAACGGCGTGGAAGACGAAGTAGCGCTGATCGTCAAGGCGGTGATCATCGTGCTGGCAGTCTATCTGCAGCGGGTGAGGAAGGGGCGATGAGCGGCGGCGCGAGCGCCTTTGACGCTGGCGTCTTCGATCTGCGCAGATACCTGCGCGCCAACCGCCGCACCGCCGGCGTGTGGATCGCCCTGGTGACGCTGATCGTGTTCGGGCTGGTCCGCTACGAGAACTTCGGCAGCGCCTACAACATCGCGTCGTTTCTCAACTACAACTCGATGTTCGTCCTGATCGCGATCGGCATGTGCTTCGTGATCATGACGGGAGGCATCGATCTGTCGGTCGGGTCGGTCGCCGCGTTCACATCGGTCTGCGCGGCATTTCTGAGCCCGTATGGCCTGGAAGTCGCGCTGCCGGGAGGGGTGCTTGCCGGCACCGTGATCGGCGCCATCAACGCCTTCATCATCGTCGTCATGCGCGTTCCCCCATTCATCGCGACCCTGGCGACCATGCTGGGAACGAAAGGGGGAGCGCTCGTCCTGAGCGGCGCCCAGACGGTGGCCGTCGATTGGGGCAGCAACTTCACGAAGCTCGGCATGGGCAGCGCGTTCGGCATCGTGCCATGGACGATCGCCGTCGTCGTCGTGGTCGCACTGGGTGCCTGGATCACGCTGGAGCACACCTCGTTGGGCCGCACCGTGCTCGCGATCGGCGGCAGCGAGGAGGCGTCGAACCTGATGGGACTGAAGGTTGAGCGCGCGAAGGTCTTCACGTATGTCTTCAGCGGCTCCTGCGCGGGCTTGGCAGGCGTGTTTCTGGCCTCCGGTTTCGGTGCCGGGCAGCCCTTGGAAGGACTGGGGTGGGAGCTGTCCGCGATCGCGTCCGTGGTCGTCGGCGGTACCTTGCTGACCGGCGGCATCGGTTCGGTTCCGGCGACGGTCGTGGGCGCATTGCTGCTCGGGCTGGTATTCAACATCCTGAACTTCGAGAACGGGCGCGGCACCATCAGCCTGAGCGCCTACTGGCAGCTGGTCGTCAGGGGCCTATTCCTGCTGGTCGTCATTCTTCTGCAGATCCGAATGACCCGCGCGCGGAAGTCCACCCGTTAGCGCTCCGACCGGACACGCTCGAACTTCTGCAGGCGCTCTTCGTCGGCAACGTACAGGTCGCCGCGCGAGTCGGTGCAGATGCCGTGCAGGAAGGACGGGAAGCGTCCGGGCGGGTCGCCCTGCTGCCCCCACCGCGCGATCACGGCGCCGTCCGGGTCGTAGATCGTGATCCGCTGGTAGCACTCCGCCACGTAGATCACACCCTCGCCGTCGACGTGGACGTCCATGGGCTGGCGCAGGTCGCCGACGCCCCATATCGCGAGCAGGCTGCCGTCGCGGCTGAAGAGCTGCAGCCGGTAATTCTCACGGTCGACCACCACCAGCCGGCCGCGGCCGTCCACCGCCAGGCTGTGCGGCAGGTTGAACTGCCCGTCGCCGTCGCCGGCGCTGCCGAACGAAATCTCCAGGGCACCGACCGCGGAGAAGCCGTGGATGCGCGCGTTGCCATAGCCGTCGGCGACCCAGATGCCGCCCGTGTCCGGGTCGACGACCGCTTGGCACGGCTTGTTGAACGGCTCGCCCGGGGCGCCGGTGCGGTTGACCGTCCCCAGCGTCCGCTCGAGCTCGCCGTCGCGGGTGAACACGCGCACCGTGTGGTCGTTGCGGTCGGTGCAGAGCACCCGGCCGTCGGCGCCGGCGGAGACGTTGTGCGCCTCCGCGAACGTACCGGCACCCCACGAGCCGACGAAGCGGCCGTCACCCTCGTAGACGAGCACCTCGCCCACGGGTTCGCGCTGGAACGCGTACAGCCGGTCGCGATCGGCGTCGCCGGTGCCCACCGCCACGCCGGTCACCATGCCGCCGGGCTCGCGGCCCTGCGGTCCTGCGCCCCAGCCGGGCACGGCGCGGTAGCGGTGGCTGCCGTCGCCCCAGATGTGCGCATGATCTTCACTCCCGCTCACGGAACCTCCCTGATGCGTGCCACGTGTTCACGGTTGTGCGCCTCGGTCAAGTGGACTAATGTTAGTCCATGGAGATTCACAACATTCATGATGCCAAGACGAACTTCTCCCGGCTCGTCGAGCGGGTCCGCAATGGCGAGGAGATCGTCATCGGCAAGGCGGGCGACCCGGTAGCCAGGCTCGTTCCATACGACCGGAGCGGCGCTCCCCGACGCGGGGGACAGTGGCGCGGGCAGGTCAGGATCGCCGATGACTTCGACGAGTTGCCGGCGGCGGTGGAGGCGGCGTTCGCGGGCCGCGCCGACTGAACGTGCTGTTGCTCGACACGCACGTCCTGCTCTGGTGGCTGGACGATCCGTCGTCGATCGCCGGCCGGGCGCGCGAGCTCATCGCCGATCCGAGCAGGGCGGTCTTCGTGAGCGCGGCGGCAGCCTGGGAGATCACCATCAAGCGACAACTCGGCAAGCTGGACGCCCCTGACGATCTCGAGGACGCCCTGGAACGGGAACGGTTCCAGCACCTGCCGATCGCCATGCGCCATGCCCTCGCCGTGGCCGAGCTTCCGCCGATACATGCAGACCCTTTCGATCGGATACAGATCGCGCAGGCTCGTCTGGAGGGGCTCACGATCGTCACCCGCGACGGGCGAATTCCGCGCTATGAGGTGCCGTGTCTGCGCGCCTGAAGGAAGAAACCATGCTCCTCCCGCAGGTGCCGGCGGACGACGGCGTCGTCCAGGCGGATGCCCAGCCCCGGCCGGTCGGGGACCACCAGCTCGCCGTCGGCGATGAGTTGGTGATCGCCCACCATCCGGTGCCAGAGCGCCAGATCCGGGAAGTGCTGCTCCATCGCCAGCAGGTTGGGCAGCGAGCAGGCGAGGTGGCCCGCGGCCACCGCCTGCACCGGGGTGGGTGAGCATGCGCACACGATTCCTCCCGATCCGTGACAGTTTGGACTACACTCCGCGGCCATGCGTATCACACAGGTGGGAGCAGCGCTGGTCGAGTCGGGCTGGGTCCTGGTCCGGGTGCGGACCGACGCCGGGATCACCGGCTTGGGCGAGGCATATCACGGTGCGGGCGTGCACCAGATCGCCGTCGACGAGCGCCTGACGCGGGCGCTCATCGGGCAGGACCCGCGCAACGTCAACCGGCTGTTCAAGGACATGATGGGGGCCATGTCCGCCTCCGGGTTCTACCAGGGGGCGGTGATGAGCGCCATCAGCGGCATCGAGATGGCCCTGTGGGACATCACCGGCCAGGCCTGCGGGCAGCCGATCTGGCGCATGCTGGGAGGGTGCTACCGCGACACCATCCGCATCTACGCCGACTGCCACGCCGGCGACGAGGAGACGCCCGAGTCGTACGTCGCGAAGGCGCGCGCGGTGGAGGCGTGCGGCTTCACCGCGCTCAAGTTCGACATCGACCCGCTGCCGCAGATGCGTGACAAGCACAGCCGGGGACTCTCAAGCGCCGAGATCGACTACTACGTCGAGGTGGTGACCGCGCTCCGCGAGGGGATCGATCCGGCGACCGAGCTGGCCATCGACGCGCACTGGTACTACCCGCCGGTGGACATCCTCAAGGTCGCGCACCGCCTGGAGGGGCTGGACCTGCTCTGGCTGGAGGACCCGATCCCGCCGGAGAACGTCGCCGCCATGCGCGAGGTGAAGCGCCAGACCACCCTGCCGATCTGCACGGGCGAGAACTTCTACACCCGCCACGGGTTCCGGGAGCTGGTGGAGACGCAGGCCGCCGACATCATCTGCCCGGACATCGCCAAGGCCGGCGGCCTGGCAGAGAGCAAGCGCATCGCCGAGCTGGGCGAGATCTACTACCTGCCGCTGGCGCCGCACAACGTGTGCAGCCCGGTGGGTACCTACGCGATGGCGCACGTCTGCGCGACGGTGCCCAACTTCCTGGTGCTGGAGTACCATTTCCACCACGACCCGCACTGGCCGCTGTTCGTCCGTGCGGCGGATCCGGCCCGGAGCCCGCTCGGCCCCGACGGTCACCTGATCCAGAACGGGTACGTGCGGATGACGGAGGCGCCCGGCCTGGGCCTCGTTCCCGACGAAGCGCACGTGCGGGCGCGGCTGCGGGAGGACCTCGGCTTCCTGAGCTGACCGGCGGGGCGGTCGCGCCGCCGACCATCCGCCGCTATGGTACCGGCGCGATGAGCAACCTCGATCCCGTCACGATGGCGGACTGGCAGATCAGCGAGGCCGCCGAGCGCGACATGAAGAGCGTGCAGCAGCTCGCGGACGAGCTCGGGCTCGAGCCGCGCGAGGTGCTGCCGTTCGGCCACCACGTCGGCAAGGTGGACCAAGCGAGCGTGCTCGGGCGGCTCGCGGACCGCCCGGATGGCAGGTACGTCAACGTCACCGCCATCACGCCCACCACGCTGGGCGAGGGCAAGACCACCACCACGATGGGGCTGGTGGAGGGGCTGGCCGCCATCGGCAAGCGCGTCACCGGCGCCATCCGCCAGCCGTCCGGCGGGCCGACCTTCAACATCAAGGGTTCGGCCGCGGGCGGCGGGCTGGCGCAGTGCATCCCGCTGAACGACCTCAGCCTGGGGCTGACCGGCGACATCGACGCCATCACCAGTGCCCACAACCTGGCGATGGTCGCGCTGACCAGCCGCCTGCAGCACGAGGCCAACTACGGCGACCGCAGCCTGGCCCGCAGGAAGCTCCGCCGCCTGGACGTCGACCCGCGCACCGCCACCATGGGCTGGGCGATGGACTTCAGCGCCCAGGCGCTGCGCGACATCGTCATCGGCCTGGGCGGCCGCATGGACGGCCTCATGATGCAGAGCCACTTCCAGATCTCGGTCTCCTCGGAGGTGATGGCGATCCTGGCGGTCGCCGCCGACCTGGCGGACCTGCGGGCGCGCCTCGGGCGCGTCGTGATGGCCTACGCCCGCGACGGCAGCCCGGTCACCACCGCCGACCTGGAGGTGGACGGCGCCATGACCGCGATCATGGCGCGCGCCATCAATCCCAACCTGATGCAGACGGTCGAGGGGCAGCCGGTGCTCGTGCACGCCGGGCCGTTCGCGAACATCGCCATCGGCCAGTCGTCGATCATCGCCGACCGGGTGGGGCTGAAGCTCGCCGACTACCACGTGACCGAGAGCGGCTTCGGCGCCGACATCGGCTTCGAGAAGTTCTGGAACCTCAAGTGCCGGCTGAGCGGCCTGACGCCCGACTGCGCGGTGGTGGTGGCGACCATCCGAGCGCTGAAGATGCACGGCGGCGGCCCGCGCGTGGTGCCGGGCAAGGCGCTGGATGCCGCCTACACGGAGAGCAATCCGGCGCTGGTGGAGCAGGGGATCCCGAACCTGCTGGCGCACCTGACCACGGTGCAGAAGAGCGGCGTGCCGCCCGTGGTCTGCCTCAACCACTTCGTCACCGACACGGACGAGGAGGTGGCCCTGGTGAGGCGCGCGGTCGAGGCGCAGGGCGGCACCTGCGTGGTGAGCCGCCACTGGCGCCACGGCGGCGCCGGAGCGCGCGACCTGGCGGAGGCGGTGGCCGCGGCGTGCGACGAGCCGGCCGGGTTCCGCTACCTCTATCCGGACACGCTGCCGCTGCGCGAGCGCATCGAGCGCATCACCACCGAGGTGTACGGCGGCGCCGGCGTGACCTATGCGCCGGCGGCACGAGCGCGCCTGAAGGAGCTGGAGGACGCGGCGCTGACCGGCCTCGGAACCTGCATGGTCAAGACCCACCTCAGCCTCAGTCACGACCCGGCGCTGAAGGGGCGGCCCACCGGATGGGAGCTACCCGTACGCGACATCCTGATCTACCACGGCGCCGGTCTTGCGGTGCCGGTGGCGGGCGACATCAAGCTGATGCCCGGCACGGCCTCCGACCCCGCCTTCCGGCGCATCGACGTGGACACGGCCACCGGGCGCATCACGGGCCTGCGCTGATACTGGCTGGTCCGCTCAATCCTGCGCATGCAGATCGTCCACGAGGGACTGCACGCTGTGGAACTGCGGGAGGCCGCCCTTGCGGGCTTCCTTCATCGCCTCGATGGTGACGGCGTTCGGAATCAGCGGCGCGAACGGCAGCGCCCCTTCCTGCGCAACCCGGGTCAGCAGCAGCCGCGCCGCATCGGACACGGTCAGGCCCATCGCGGCCAGCACGGCGGCCGCTTCTGCCCGAACATCGGCTGCTCCATGTCGGGTGACCTCAGCCTCAGCCACGACCCGGCGCTGAAGGGGCGGCCCTCCGGGATGGGAGGCGCATACCAGGTAAAACAGGTGTGACAGCCAGAAGCCGGAACCCGAGCCTCGGCTGTGGCTGCACGACGTGATCCGAGCCGACGGATCGCTGTTCGCCCCGGGCGCTGTGCCTGCGACCGGAGTTCGAGGAGAAGGTCAGGACCGGCCGCCTGATCGCGGACGACTTCGTGATGATCGAGTGCCGCTACAACGACCCCGAGGCGAGCTTCTACGTCACCGAATCCTTCGATCTGCCCTGGACGTCATCGACCTCCGCAAGTGCCTGCGCGTCGGGAGTTGAGGAGCTTGAGCCGGTGAAGCCTCGGTCGCCTACCGGCCGTGACATCCGGGCGCGCGGAGCGGCTACAGGATGCGGCAATCGTAGGCCGCGAGCTTGGCGTCGTCGGTTACCAGCGCGAGATCGTTGGCTTGGCTCTGGACGACCAGCATGCGGATCGAACGGGTCCCGGTGGTGGAGAGGCAGCTCGGCCAACCGAGCGCCTCCCGCGGGCTGAAATCGAGCCATTCGAACCCTGCGTCCTCCACGGCCGGAAGCAGGTCCACGTCGACGCGCAGCTTGCCGATCGAGACCTTGATGGCGATCTCGGCAATCGAAACGGCGCTGGCGAATACGGCGTTCGCAGGGTTCTCGATCGCATCGCTGCGTGTGCGGGCGAGCCGCTCCGGCTCGGTGAGCGCATGGAGCAGAACGTGCGTGTCGAGCAACAGCTTCATTCGCCGGACGGATAGAACAGGTCGTTGATCGCGGGATCCTCGTCGGTGAAATCATCCGGAACGACGATCTGACCGCGCAGCAGACCGAGCCGCCGCTTGCCGCGAGGCTGGTGTTTGACCAGATCGGCAATCGGGAGATTGTTCTTGGCGATGGTCACCGTCTCCCCGTGATGCACTCTGTCGAGCAAGCTCGAAAGCTGTGCTTTGGCTTCGGACACATTGACGGTCACTTCGATGCTCCTCGTCGATGCCTGATCTATATGACCAATTCAGGTCTACCTGGTCAAGTCGGTCCCGGCGCGCGGTTCAGTGGCCTGCGAGCCGTGCCACGCGGTCGAAGATGCGCGCCAGCCGTTCGACGTGGGCGGCGGCCAGCGGCCCGGCGTCGTCGTTGCGTTGAATCTCGTTCCAGATCTTGCTCATACAGCTCGTGTGCTGTAACGTCCATACATGACGGGCCGCGACCTGCTCAAGCTCCTCATGGAGAACGGCTGGGAGCTCGATCGTGTCCGCGGCTCACATCACATTCTGGTGAAGGAGAGTGCGACCGTTTCGGTTCCGGTGCACGGCTCGCGAGACGTTCCGAAAGGGACTCTGCACGCAATCCTCAAGGAGGCTGGGATTCGATGATCTGTTATCCGGCGGTAATCGAATACGATCGCGAAGACGACACGTACAACGTCGGCTTCCCCGACCTGCCCGGTTGCTTGACGTTCGGCGACACCATGGACGACGCCAGGGAGAACGCCAAGGAAGCGCTGAGCGCGTACCTCGAGTCGATAGACAGCCGCAAACTCAAGGTGCCCGCGGCGTCGGAACTGGCTGGCAGCAACGTCTTCCCGATTGAGCCGGATACCAACGTCGGTTTTGCGATATGGCTCAAGCAACGGCGTGAGACGATGGGTATGTCCCAGTCGGAGGTGGCCGAGCGACTCGGCATCGCCTATCAGACCTATCAGCGGATCGAAGATCCCGCTCGGTCCAATCCTACGCTCAAGACCATACTTAAACTCGAGAAGGTCTTCGAACATCGGCTGGTCCATGTCGGGTGATGATCCAAGCCTCAGTCGCCGACGGGTTGGGCCACACGGGCGAACGTGCGCGCCAGCCGTTCGATGTGCGCGGCGGCCAGCGGCCCGCGCACGATCCATCGGGCGGTCTGGGCGAGCTTGTGGGCATCGACGGTCCCGCACATCACCGTCGTCACCCCGGGCGTGTATGCCGCGTAGCGGTAGGCGGCCTCCACCAGCGACTCGCAGTCGCCTGACCCGCAGTCGCCTGACCCGCAGTCGCCGTCGGCGGTGAGCCAGCCGAGCGGATCGTCGGCCGGCAGCGGCGCGTCCAGCAGGCCGTCGCGGCGCAGCTCTTCGATGACCTGGCGCACGCGTTCGGCGCTCCGGAACACGCGCCGTACCGTGAAGATGTTGAGCACGCCCACGTCCTGCCGCCGGCAGGCCGGGAACAGCGAGCGCTGCGCCGACTGGTTGATCAGGTTGTGGCCTACCATCACCACGTCGGCCAGGTCCGCCGGCAGCAGGTGGCGCAGCCACAGGTGCGCGCCGTCGGAGCGGGTCTGCTCGCTCGATCCCAGGAAGCGCACCTTGCCCTGCCGGCGCAGGCGGTCGAGCACCGGGAACAGGTCTTCCACGACGGTGCCGAAGTGCCCGGGCAGGTCGGCCACCGCGGTCAGCAGGACGTCGACGTGGTCGGTCCGCAGCCGCCGGAGGCTGGCTTCGACCGCGGGCGCGAGCGCCTCGGGGCGCGCCGGCACCACCGGCAGGCCGGGCGGCGCAACGGCCAGCGGCAGCTTGGTGGACACGACTACCTGGTCGCGCGGCAACTCCTGCAGCGCTTCGCCGATCAGCCGCTCGCTGCGTCCGCCGCCGTAGTCGGGCGAGGTGTCGAACACGTTGATGCCAAGGTCGAACGCCCGCCGCAGGAGCCGGACCATGTCGGCGTCCGGCCGGCCGCTGGCCGCCCCCAGCGGGTCGTAGCCCCCGGAGCCCATGCCCATGATGGAGACCGGCAGGCCGGTGCGTCCCAGGGTTCGCCGGGTCATGCGGGGCGCTCTGTCGTCAGTCGCCGCCCACGGCCACCGCGGTGCCATGGTCGGCGGATGCGTAGACGCTGTCCAGGATGCGCTGGATGACCAGCGCCTGGCGCAGCGTGGTCTTGGGCGGGCCGCCGCCCAGGATGGCGCGGCAGAAGTCGGCCACCGGCCAGCGATGCTGGCGCCACGGGTCTTCCGGCCCCTCCCAGATCACGCGGCTTGCGACGCCCTCCGCATCGGTGGCCGTGTCCAGGATGATGCGCTTGTGCTCGTCCGGCTCCATCTCCAGCCGGAGCGATCCGCGCGTGCCGATCACCTGCCACGCGTGCTCGCGCCGCAGGGCGGAGAACTCGCCGCGTTCCAGGTGCAGGGCCGCGCCGTCCGCGCAGAGCACCAGCGCCACGTAGTGGCTCTCGCCGTCGGAGCCGGCGGCGACGCGGGAAGCCAGGTGACCGGCGACCGGCCAGGTGCGGGCCAGGGTGAGCTCCGGCCGCAGCCGCCAGCCGGTGAGTCCCAACAGGTAGTCCAGGTCGTAGGAGGTCCAGTTGGCGGCGATGCCGCCGCCGTTCAGGGTGCGGCTCACCCGCCAAGGCGGCGGCTCCCTGCCGGTGGACGGCCCGGCGCCCTCGATCACGCGGCAGTAGATCTCGCGGAGCTCGCCCAGCGCACCTGAGGCGACGCACGCTTCCGCGGCGTCGTAGGACTCGTAGAAGCGGCGGCGCGACGAGCAGCAGGCGGCGACCCGGTCGCCCTGCACGGCCAGCATCGTCTGCACCTCGGCCGCGTTCAGCGCCGGCGGCTTCTCGACCAGCACGTGCTTGCCGGCTTCGAGCGCCTGCACGGCAAGCTCCGCCCGGCCGGCCGCATGCAGGGCCAGCACCACCGCCTCGATCTCGGGATCGCCGATCAGCTCCTTCGCCTCGAGGTAGGCCCGCCCGGCACCGAATTCGTCAGCCGCCTCCTGCGCGCGCCCGGGAAGTTGATCGGCGACCGCGGCGAGCGTGACCTCCGGGGCCGCGGCCGCAGCGCGCAGGTGGATGGTGCCGATCACGCCGCAGCCGATGACGCCGAGCCGCACCGAGTCGTTCATGCCGCTCCCCACTCCGAGTCGCGGCAATAGTACACCCGGTTCTGGTAGCCGCCGTCCTCCGGAAAGCCGGGCAGGTGGTGCGACGTGCGGTCGAAGTAGAGGATCCCGCCGGCGCGGACCTCCGCGGGCGTGCGCGCCGGGCCGCCCGAGACCGGAAGCTCGTACTTGGGAGACCGTGCCCCGGCCTCCCCGGACAGGGCCTCGCGTACGCTGAACGTCTCGCCCCCATCGGTCGAGATCAGCCAGACGACCGGATTGTCGCCGGCCGTGCCGGGGTCCGGCGTGGCGCCTCCGCTCAGGCCGGCGAGTCCGGGCCGGCTGGGCAGATGGCCGGACCAGGCGCTGTGGTCGGCCGGCGTCAGGGTCACCAGCGCGCGCATCACGCCGTCGGCGTCGATCGTGAACGTGCCGCGGCAGATGGCGGCGCGGTGGTGCGGCCAGGCGCGCTCGAGCGCGTCGATCGAGCGCTGCCGCCATATCCCCTGGCCGTCCGGCGCGGCCAGGATGAGTTGCCCGGCCCGGTTCAGGTGATAGAGATACAGCACGTGCGGAACGCCGGCGGGGTCCAGGGCGATGTTGCCCTGCGCGGCCAGCACCGGCGGCGGCATCGGTTCGTGGCGCAGGCCGGTGCTCTGGCAGATCACGTCCATCGCGCACGGCCGGGCGGGCGTGGCGGCCGGCTCGCCCCGGAACGTGCGCCAGGTGCGCCCGCCGTCCGGCGACTGCAGGTAGGCCACGGCCTGATGGATGCCGCGCTCCTCCCAGACCCCGAACCCTTCGTAGAAGTCGCTGACCAGGTGCAGCACCCCGTCCCCGCCGAAGCAGAAGCCCGAGTGGAACGCCGCGTACCCCGGGTAGTCGGCCAGGCGTTCGATGACCTTGCCGACGTGGCACCACGATCCATTGTGACATTTCTTATACATTTCGACACCGTTCCAGCGCTCGGCGTTGCGCAGCGTCAGGAACAGGTCGCCGCCGGCACCGCATACCAGGTAGGGATACGTGCCGTCGGCCACGGGAACCGGCTCGGTCCAGTCTGCCGCGTCGTTGGCCCGCTGTGAGCGGCGGTAGGTGCAGGGCGTGTTGTGTCCGCTCAGGATCGCGTGCAGGAACCCGTCGCCGTCGGCGACCATCACCGCCCGCGCGTGGTCGTCGTAGGCGCTGCCGAGCGTGTGGGTCTCCGACCACGCTCCGCTGTCCAGGTCGAGGGTGCGGACCCGGTTGAAGTACCCCTCGGGCGTCACGTCCTGCCAGGTGACGTGCGTGCGCCGGCCGACGGTGACCACCTTGTTGCCGGCCTCGTTGGTCGCCGCCTGGCTTCCGGCGCTCGACAGCAGGTCCGTCCGCCGCATGCGACCTGATTATCCTACGCCCAGGTGCGCCGCGTCGACCGATGTACGCGCCGAAGCGTAATGGCTATTCTGCCATCGGAGCGGGCGCGGTGTGCCGCTCAGCCATCACAGAACTCCGAGGAGGCGCTATCCATGAAGGTCCACACGAAGCTGTTCGCCGTCGCCGCCGTTGCGGTCGCGGCCGTGTCGGCTCCAGCCGCATTCGCCGACATGGCGGCGGCGGAGCTCGTCGACCCCTCCGGATCGGTCATCGGCAAGGCCACGTTCGAGCAGACCCCGACCGGCGTGCTCATGTTCGTGGAGGTAGCGGGGTTGCCCCCCGGCGCCCACGGCATCCATCTGCACGCGGCAGGCGCCTGCACGCCCGACTTCACGCACGCGACGGGCCACATCAACCCGGATGGGGTGCCGCACGGCCTGCGCCACCCGGACGGACCGGACAACGGCGACCTGCCCAACCTGTACGTGGGGTCCGACGGCTCGGCGATGGCGGAATTCTTCACCACGCTCGTGTCGGTCGCGGGCGGCGACATGCCGGCGCTGCTGGACGAGGACGGCTCGGCGGTGATCATCCACGAACATCCGGACGACCACCTGACCCAGCCCATCGGCGGTGCCGGCGGGCGCATCGCCTGCGGCGTCATCGCGAGGATGTGACCGGGGCCTGAGGCGCCGGCCGAACGGCAACGGGCGGATCGACACGGCACGGCGCGACGCCGGACCGCCGGCCCTGCTCGAAGTGGAGGGCCTGTGCCTCCGCTTCGGCGGCCTGACCGTGCTGGACGAGGTGTCCCTTCAGGTCCCGGCCGGCAGCATCACGGCGCTCATCGGGCCGAACGGGGCGGGCAAGACCAGCCTGTTCAACGCGGTCTCAGGGTGCTACCGGCCGCAGGCGGGCCGCATGACGTTCGCAGGTTCGGACGTCACGCGCCTGCCGGCGGCACGGCGCGCCGCGTTGGGCATGGCGCGCACGTTTCAGAACATCGCGCTGTTTCCGGGCATGACCGTGCTGGACAACATCAAGCTGGGCGGCCACGTGCACCTGCGCGCCGGCGTGCCGGCGGCGGGGCTGTACGCGGGCCGCGCGCGGCGCGAGGAGCGGCGGCTGCAGTCGGAGATCGAGGGCGACCTCGCGCACCTGGTCGGCATCGCCGACAACCTGCACGTGCCGGCGGTGACGCTTGCCTACGGCCTGCAGAAGCGGGTGGAGTTGGCCCGCGCGCTGGCGCTGCGCCCCCGATTGCTGCTGCTGGACGAGCCGGTCGCCGGCATGAACCGCCGCGAGCGGGAAGAGATGGCAGGGCTCATCCGCACCGTGCGACGTCAGCGCGACGCGACCGTCCTGCTGGTCGAGCACGACATGAGCGTGGTGATGGACATCTGTGACCAGGTGATCGTGCTGGACTTCGGCCGCGTGATCGCGGCCGGCACGCCGGCGGCCGTGCGCGCGGATCCGGCGGTGATCGCCGCCTATCTCGGCACCGGGGCCGAACGGTCCTGATGGAGTTCCTTCTCGAGATCAGCCTGGTCGGACTTGCCGTGGGCGGCGTCTACGCGCTGATCGCGCTGGGCTACGTGATCGTCTACCGCACCACTCGGGTGGTCAATTTCGCGCACGGCAACCTGATGATGTTCGGGGCCTATTTCTTCTTCACCTTCGCGGTGCTGCTGGAACTTCCCTGGTGGGCGGCCCTGCCGCTGTCGATCGGCGCCTCCGCGCTGC
Organism: Spirochaetia bacterium; assembly: GCA_963662775.1. Taxonomy (GTDB): domain Bacteria; phylum Spirochaetota; class Spirochaetia; order SZUA-6; family Bin103; genus CATQHW01. The sequence goes on along the minus strand of OY759747.1, from coordinate 5,471,813 downwards.
TCGGAGCCGGGATCGAGCGCGTGCTGATGCGCCCGCTGCTGCGGCGGGAGACGACCGTGGCGGTCCTTGCCACCGTCGGCCTGGCCGCCGTCCTGCACGGCCTGGTGCAGATGATCTGGACGCCGCGCGACTACCTGCTGCCGTCGATCTTCCCGGAGCGGCCGATCGTCATGGGCGGCATGTACATTCCCGCCAACACCGGCTTCGGGGCGCTGGTGGCCCTTGCCGCGGTCGGGGTGTTCCTGGTGTTGTTCCGGATCACCCGGCTCGGCCTGGCCATGCGCGCCACCGCCTCCGATCAGGTCGCGGCAAGCTCGCTGGGCATCGACGTCCCGGCGACCTTCAACCTGACCTGGGCCTGCGCCGCCGCCAGCGCGGCGCTCGCCGGGGTCGTGGTCGCCTCGATCACGACGCTCAATCCGTCCATGGGCCTGATCGGGCTGTCCGTGCTGGCGGTCGTCATCCTGGGCGGCCTGGACAGCCTGGCGGGAGCCGTCCTCGCCGGCCTGTTCATCGGCTGGCTGGAGGCGGTCACCGGCTTCTACCTGGGCGCGTCGTTCAAGGACGTGGTGCCGTTCGCGGTGCTGCTGGTCATCCTGATGATCCGTCCGCACGGACTGCTGGGCACGCCGCGGGTGGAACGGTTGTGACCGGATCGAGAGTCACCCGCGAGGGCCGTTCCGCCGCAAGCACGGCTCTGCTGAGCGCGGCGGTGCTTGCGCTGCCGCTGGCGGGCAACAGTTATCACCTGCACATGGCGTGCCTGATCGGCATCAACGTCATCAGCGCGACAGGGCTCAACCTGCTCACCGGTTACGCGGGGATGGTGTCGCTGGGTCACGCGGTATTCATGGGCGTGGGGGCCTACGCCGTGGCCTGGTTCGGTGCCCACCTCGGGCTGCCGTTCTACGTGAGCCTGCCGCTGGCCGGGCTGCTGGCGGCGGCGGTCGGCATGATCGCCGGCCTGCCGTCGCTGCGGCTCAAGGGGCTGTACCTGGCGATCGCCACGCTCGCGGCGCAATTCATCCTCGCCTTCGTCTTCAACGAGTGGGAGCCGGTGACCGGGGGGCGAGGCGGCACGCCGGTGGAGGCCGCGCGGATCGGCGGGCTCAGGCTCACCACGGAGCGCGAGCTGTACCTGCTGATCGCTCCCCTGACCGTGTGCGCGCTGCTGTTCGCGCGCAACCTGTTCCGCACCCGCGTCGGCCGCGCCTTCATCGCGCTACGGGACCGCGAGATCGCCGCGTCCGTGCTGGGCGTGGACCCGCGCCGCTTCAAGCTGACGGCGTTCGGCGTCAGCTCTTTCTACGCCGGCGTTGCGGGCGGCCTGATGGCCTACTTCTTCCGGGTAGTGACCCCGGGGCAGTTCGGATTCGACCTGTCGCTGTTCTTTCTGGCGGCGATCGTCGCGGGCGGCATGGGCACGGTGAGCGGCGGCGTGCTCGGCGCCCTCTTCATCACGTTGACGCCGGAGCTCTTCGCCTGGGTCACCGGGGCCTTGGGACCGCGCGTCGCCGGGCTGCTGTCGCCCGCCCGCGAGGTGCTGTTCGGGTTGCTCATCGTCGGGTTCCTGACCTTCGAGCCGCAGGGCATGGCCGGCATCGGTAGACGGATATGGAACCGGCGTTCCAGACTTGGGACCACGAAGCAAACCGGAGCAGGAGCAAGAGGATGAGCAGAGCAGCATCGCACATCGTGAGAGGAACCGGGCGTCTCGCCGCCGCAGCCGCACTGATCGTCGCGCTGGCCGCGGGACTGGCGCCGCCGGTGCTGGCCGACGACGGCGAGATCGTCTGGGGCGGTTCCGTACCGCTGACCGGCATCTACGCGCAGGCGGGCAACCTCGGCGTGGTCGGCATCGATGCCTACATCGCCTACCTGAACGCCACGGGAGGGATCAACGGCCGGCCGGTGCGCATGGAGAAACGCGACTCCGGCTCCGAGCCGGAGAATGCGCTCGCCATCTTCAAGCAAGTCATGGCCGAGGAGGAGGACGTCGTGGCGTTCTACGGCGACTCCACCGAATTCGCGATTCTGTCCACGCCGGAGGTCAACGAGCGCTACCAGGTGCTGATGATCGGCGCGTCGCTGGCCACCGTGCTCGCCGATCCGGTGCAGTACCCGTACCAGGTCCTGACCGGACCCACGTATGCGGAGATGGTGGGCATCCTGCTGGAGTACATCGCCGAGCAGGGGGGCAAGGACGGCGCGGCGCCGCGCGTCGTGCTGTTCCACTCCAACCTGGAGGTCGGCCGCGACCCGATCCCGGCCGCCAGGATGCGGGCGGCGGAGCTCGGCGTCGAGATCGTCGCGGAGATCGAGACCGAGCCGGCCGGCATCGACGTGGCGCCGGAGGTCCTGAAGCTGCGCCGGGCAGAGCCGGACTACGTCATCTTCCAAGGCTACGTGACCACGGTCTGGCCCGAGGTGATGAAGCAGGCGGTGCAGTCGGGCGTGGACGCGACGTTCATGGGCACGTTCTGGGCGATGGAGCCGCTGATCATTCAGCAGCTCGGACCGCTGGCCGACCGCTACATGGGCGTGTTCCCGTACCGGTACTACTGGGAGCAGGAAGAGTCCGCGACGCTGCGGCTGATCGCGCAGGTGACGCAGCAGGAGTACGTGCCGACCTTCGCCCTGCAGGGCTGGTTCACGGGCATGATCCTGACGGAGGCGATCAAGCGCACGCTGGACGCCGGCAAGGAGCTCACCGGCGACAACCTCAAGGAAGCGATCGACGGGATCCAGGACTGGGACACCGGCGGCCTGATCGGCGTGCCGGTGAGCTTCAAGAACAATTCGATACCGGTCGGGCGCATCTACCGGGGCAACTCGGCCACCGGGCGCATGGATCCGGTGTCGGACTGGATCGTGCTCGACGACTGAGCTGACTACGGCCGAGACGGCGGCGGCTGGCGGCGGCCCGCCAGCCCCTGCCGCCCCCGCGCTGGAGCTCCGCCGCGTCGAGGCGGCATACGGGCAGGCCGCGCCGGTGCTGTGCGGCCTGTCGCTGCGGGTGCCGCGGGGGCGCATCGTCGCGTTGCTCGGCGCGAACGGGGCCGGCAAGACCACCGCGATCCGCGCCGTCGCCGGCCTGCTGCCCTTCGAGCAGGGTGAGGTCACCGCGGGGGTGATCCTGCTCGACGGGCGGCGCATCGACCGCATGCGGGCTCATCACCGGGCGCGACTCCGCCTGGTCGCGGTGCTGGAGGGGCGGCGCGTGTTCGCCGACCTGACCGTCGACGACAACCTGCGCGCCGCTTCCTGGGCGCTGAGCGGGCGCCGCGCCCATCCCCGCGGCGGCCTGGAGGCGGTGTACCGCTTCTTTCCCCTGCTCGAAGCGCGCCGCCGCCACCGCGCCGGCTACCTGTCGGGCGGCGAGCAGCAGATGCTGGCCATCGGCCGGGCGCTGCTGACCGAGCCGGCCGTCATGGTGCTGGACGAGCCGTCGCTGGGTCTCGCGCCCCGGCTGCGGAAGGAGATCTTCGCCGGCATCGCGCGCATCAACCGCGAGCGCGGGGTATCGATGCTGCTGGTCGAGCAGAACGCGGCCATGGCACTGGAGGTCGCGCGCTACGGCTACGTCATGGAACAGGGGCGCGTGGTCGTTGAGGGCGCGGCCGACACCCTCAAGGAAACACCCGAGGTGCGCGAAGCCTACCTGGGCTCCGCAGCGCGTGCGTAGCGACCGCGTCTCGCGACCGCAGTGTACACACATTATCGTGTACACTGCACTCGTGTAACGTGAGGCGTCATGCGCAACATCACGCTGAGTGCCGACGAGGCGCTCAGCAAGGCCGCGCGTGCGCGGGCCCGCGCGCAGAACACCACGTTGAACGATGCGTTTCGCTGCTGGCTGGCCGGCTATGCACGGCGTGACAGACAAGCCGCCGATGCGTTGGCGCTGATCGATGAACTCGGCAGCTACGTCCGCACGGGTGGCCGCACCTACAGCCGCGACGAACTGAACGAGCGGTGAATTTCGTCGACACGAACGTCTTCGTCTATCTGTTCGACGACACCGATGCGGTCAAGCGAAGCCGAGCCCGTGAGATCGTCCGATTGTCCCTGACTCAGAGTTGGGTTGTCAGTTACCAAGTGGTCCAGGAGACGCTCAGCGTCATCACCCGCAAGCTCGCTACGCCGGTGAGCGCAGACCACGCGCGACGGTTTCTGAGTGCCGTACTGCTCCCGCTGTGGTCGGTCGCGCCAAGCGCGGAGCTGTACCGGCGCGGGCTGGACATTCAAGCCCGCTACCAGTATGGCTTCCACGACGCGCTGATCATCGCCGCGGCGCTTGAAGCGTCCTGCACCCGATTGGTCAGCGTGGACCTGCAGCACGGCCAGACGATCGGGAATCTGACCATCGTGAACCCGTTTGTCGATTCACCGATCCACAACCGTACTCGCTAGCGTAGGCCTGCACGGAGCCGTTCGATGCCTTCCTCCAGCGTCTGCAGCGAGCGGCAGAAGGCGAATCGCAGGTAGCGGTCACCCTCCGGTCCGGTGGCGTAGAAGTTGTCGCCCGGCACCGTCGCCACCCCCGCCTGCTCGATGAGAAACATGGCCGCCTGCGTCGGCGACATCGCCGCCAGCGCCGGCACGCGGCGGTAGTCCGCGAACAGATAGTACGCGCCCTCCGGAGGGGTCGCCGCGAACCCGATCTCGCGCAGGCCGCCGATCAGCAGGTCCCGCTTCTCGCGATAACCCGCAGCGATCCCGGCGAAGAACGGCCGGGGCTGGCGCAGCAGCGTAACCGCCCCCTTCTGCAGCGGCGTCGGTGCCTGCACGACGAGGTTGTCGTGGACTGCGCGCAACGCCGGCGTCCGCTCCGGCGGCGTGATGACCCAGCCGACGCGCCACCCGGTCGCGCGGCCGGTCTTGGAGATCGCGTTCACCACCAGCGTACGCTCCGCCATCCCCTCGAAGCGCGCCAGGCAGCGGTGGCGATGGCCGTCGAACGTGATGTGCTCGTAGATCTCGTCGGTGATCGCGAACCGGTCGTGTGCCCGGCAGAGCTCCGCGATGAATCCCAGGTCCTCGGCGTCCAGCACCGTGCCGGTCGGGTTCTGGGGGGTGTTCACGACCATCGCCTTGACCGAGGGATGGGTGAGGGCGGCACGCAGCTCGTCGCGGTCCAGCCGCCACGTGCCGGCGCGGCGATCCTCGCGCAGGGTCACGAAGCGGGGTGCGAGCCCGAAGATCGCCGCCTGCGACGGGTACAGCTCGTGATAGGGCTGCATCACCACCACGCCGTCGCCGGGGGCGAGCAGCGAGCGGAACGCGGCGGCCATGCCCTCGCTTGCCCCGAGCACCACCGTGACCTGCTCCTCGGGGTCGGGCCGGTAGCCGTGGCACATCAGCGTGTAGTCGGCGATCGCGTGCCGCAGCTCCCGGAGTCCGAACGGAAAGGAGTACTGGTTGAGTTCGTCGCGTGAGCCGCGCATCCGCTCGAACAGCTCCTTCACGGGACGATCGAGCGAGTCGCCGTCAGTGTGCCCGCTCGCGTCCAGGAGCTCGCGCACGGTCAGCGACTCGACGCGGCGCGCTCCCTCCCCGGTGCCGCCGAGCAGCGCGGCGACGCCGCTCCACACCATGTCGTAGCTCGGCGTTTCATCCGTGAACCCCTGCGCCAGGTTCACCGCGCCGTGGGCAGCCGCGAGGCGGGTCATGCGGCGGATGACCGTCTCCTTGATCTGCGTCACCTGCTCCCCGATACGCAACCTACCATGGCGCAGCTCAAGCCGGCGTACCGCACGAGAGCTTGACGGGAGGCCGTCGGTGGCCCTGAATGCGTGGAGCGGACGGCGGTCATGCACAGCAGCTTTCTCCGGGGCTCCGACTTCAGGATCACCCACCGGCGGCACGAGGTGCCTCACGACCGGTTCTTTCACGACCTCGGCGCGACCGATCGCGTGGGGGTGTTCGCTCCAGGCGGCATCGACGGCCTGGGCGCGGGTCTGCTGCTGCTGGCGCATACGACGGCGTTCTACGACCGCTATCGAGAGTCCGGCGACGCGTTCTTCGCCTATCCCGATTACTTCACGTTCCAGCGCCGAACCCCGACCGCTTCCTATTCCATGCTCGACATCTGGCCGGGGCACAAGGACGTGCCCGTCGCGGACGATCCCGGGGCGACGCTCGACGCGATCCTGGACCGCGCGATCAACGTGCTCGTGGTTCCGGCCGGAACCGCGGGAAGCGCCGAGTTCGCACCGGTGCAGATGGCCAGCGCCCGCCGGACCATCCGGCGGTGCTACAGGTACTCGGCGACCGGGTCGACCGAGCATCCCACGCTCGCAGTGGCCTGCGGCCGTGCCGAGCCGGCCGAGTGGGCCCGCGCCGTGCTCGACTCCCTGCCGCCGGACGACAGCGCCGTGCGCAGCCACTGGCTCCGCGTCGTCGCGGGCGGATCGATTCCGGAGCAGTCGTTCAGCGAGGTGCCGCTGGAACAGGCGCTCGCCCTGATCCGTTGATGCCCGGGGAGCACCGTGCGATGCGAACGAGAGGAGAGCAGCCATGCGTATAGAGCGGATCCGCACGGTGACCGTGGGCAAGGGCGCCGACGTCATGGTGCGCAGCAACTACGTGTTCGTGGTGGTGGAGACCGACACCGGGCTGCGCGGCCTGGGCGAGGGCTTCCACAGCCTGGACGAACCGATCGCGGCGTCGGTGGGCAAGTTCGCGCGCTCGCTGATCGGCGAGGATCCCACCGCCGTCACCCGCAACTGGCAGCGCGTCTACCGGGGGCTGCGCTATCCGCTGGGCACCGCGGAGTTGTCCGCGCTGAGCGCCATCGAGCACGCCCTCTGGGACATCGCCGGCAAGCGGCTTGGCGCACCGGTGTTCCGCCTGCTGGGCGGGCCGACCCGCGACCGGGTACGCTTGTACTCCGGGCTGAAGGGGGACGACCCCGATCCGGCTGTGGCCGCCGCCGCGGTGGTGGCTCGGGGGTTCGGGGCGCTCAAGTTCAGTCCGCAGCCGCCGGACTACGGCGCGATGGGCGAGACGGAGGTGATCCGCGGCTCGGTCGCCCGCGTGCGTGCCGTCCGGGAACGGGTCGGACCGGACGTGGACATCTGCCTGGACTACCACGGGCGCAGCTTCAGCCCGGTGGAAGCGGTCAAGCTGGCCGGGGAGCTGGCGCCGCTCGGCATCTACTTCCTGGAGGAGCCGGCGCTGTCCGAGAGCCCGCGGTCGCTGCTGGAGGCCAAGGACAAGACCACGATCCCGATCGCCGCCGGCGAACGGGCGGTGACGCGGTCGAACATGCGCGACCTGATCGAGCTGCGCGCCGTGCACATCATCCAGCCGGAGCCGACCGCCAACGGCGGCATCCTGGAGACTTTCAAACTGGCCGCCATGGCGGAGGCCGCCCACATCACGGTCGCGCCGCACCAGGCGTGCAGCCCGGTGTCGCTGCTGGTGAACGCGCACGTCGACGCCGCCATCCCCAACTTCCTGATCCAGGAGTGCAACTGCTTTCCCTACGACGAGGTGGCTCGCAGCATCCTGGCGCCGCTGCCGGTGATCCGGGACGGCTTCCTGGAGCTGCCGGAAGCGCCCGGCCTCGGCATCGAGCTGGACGAGCAGGCGGCAGCGGAGTTTCCTCCGCGCCCGTACGACCGGCCGATCATCGTCCAGGGAGACGGCTCCATCGGTCTGGAGTGATCGTGGACAAGGCGAGTGCCGCATGGCCGGCTTCCCCGGTACCCGTGAATCGCAGCGAGGCGGTGATCGAGGCGTTCTGGGACGGGACTTTCTGCGCCGATCGCCGTTGGCCGCCGCCGGGCGGTGCGTATTGGCGCAGCCACCACGGCCACGGCAACGAGCTCTGCTGGGCGGGTACGGACAGCGTCGAGCTGACCCGCTCGTACGCGCTGTCGGTTCGAGGCTACTCGCGGCTCAGCCTGGCGGTGCGCCTGGACACCGAGACCCGTCTCGGCATGTATGCGACCGTGGATGGCTGCGAACAGGCGGTGGTGGAGGATCAGCCCGGCCGCAACCGCAAGCACGAGTACGCGGGGCCGCTGCGGGGCGAGCGGCTGGAACGGGTGCGGATCGTGCTGCGTGCGGCGGGCGGTGGGAATCGCGAAGCGTGGTTCCGCTGGCTTCTGGTCGGCGGAGACGAACCGGCCTGGGAGGCGCCGGCGGATCCCGTCGCCGGGATGATCGCCGCCGGACCGCTCGCGGCCTGCGAGCCGGGGCTGGGACTTCTGTTCGACGCGGCCGACCTCGACCGGATGCGGCAGGTCCGCGCGACGGCTGCATACGCCGCTGTGGCGGGCGAGGACGCGTCCCGCGCCGTGGCCATGTCGGCGCGGGACCCGGCGGCCACCATCCGCCAGCACTGGCTGTATTCTCCGGACCGCTTCGGCCGCGACGCCGACGAACGGGTGGACATGGACGACGACGGAATGGCGCTCGCCATCGAGGGGCTGCTGACCGGAAATGCCGACTACCTGCGCGGGGCCGCCTGCTACGCGGTGGCCATGGCCCACATGGAGCACTGGTCGGAGGGGTTCACCGACCGGTTCCCGGGCTCGGCGTGGCGGCACAACGCCTTCGCTCCCAACGTGGCGACCATCAAGGCGTCGTACCTGCTGGACTTCGCCTGGCATGCCCTCACGCCCGCGGGGCGGGCACTGATCCGGGCCGCGATCCGGGACAAGGGGCTGCCGTTCATCGAGCCGTACGTGGCGCGGGGCCACCGGCTGGTCTCCATGAACCAGGGGGTGCGCTTCATGAAGGGCGCGATCCTGGGCACCGTGGCGACCGCCGGCGACGCGCGCGACGACGCGACCCGAGCGGCCGTGGCCGACTATGTCGACCGGCTGTCCGCCGGCATGATGGACCAGACCCGGGCCGACGGCACCTACGTGGAGGGCAACACCTACGGGCTCGGCACACTGGGATCGACGTTCGCCAGCTACCACGCGGCGGCTCGCTGCCTGGGTCTCCCGACGCGGGAGCTGGCGTTCGAACGGGCCGGCCGCTGCCTGCGGTTCTCCCGCGATATCGATCAGACCATCACCCCGGTGGCTGCGGCATTCGCCGCGGGGGTGCTGGGTGACCGGAGCTTCCGCGACCAGTGCGTGCCGTCCTCGGCGCTCGCCGACATCTTCGGGAAGCGCAACTGGGCGGAGTTCGGGGTGTTGGGCCTGGACGCGGTCTGGGCTCCGGCGGAGCGTACCGGGGCGCTGCCGCCGCCGCGGCCCACCATGTCGGCATACCGGGACGGCGGCTGGGCATTCCTGCGCAACGCCGAGGCCGCGCAACCGGAGGTCAAGCTGGAGAGCGGCTTGTGGGACCCGCGCGGCCACACCTGGAAGCGCAAGAACGCCGTCGAGCTGAGCGGCTGGGGAGAGCCGCTGCTGCTCCACCGCCACCACGTCGCCTATCTCGACTCGCGCTATGAGCACACCGCGCGCACCGCCGCCTACAACACGCTGACGCCGGCCGGGCGCAGCCAGGACGAGGGGCGTGCCGGCGCCGGCGCGAGGCTTCTGCTGGCCGCCGATGCCGGCGTGTTCGCCGCGGCCGAGAGCGAAGCCGCCAGCGCCTGGGCGAGCGGCGTGGAGCAGGCGCTGCGGCGACTGCTGTTGATCCGGCCGGGCCTGCTGATCGTCGACGACACGGCGGCGTTCGGCACGGAGGAGCCGGCCGTGCTGAGCTGGCACAGTCTGGCGCCGTGGCGCGCGGACGGCGGGGGCAGCGCCGCGCGCAGCGCGGCCGGCGCGTCCGTGCGGGTCACGACGTTCGCACTGGACCGGCACCAGGCATGGACGCTGAGCGCCGCTCAGGACGCCGTGCATCGGACGGACGGCGGAGAGCACGTGCCAGCGTACCGTGCCGCGTTCACAACTATGGCCGGCCGGAGCCACCGCCTGCTGTCAGTGGTGCAGACCGCACCGCCGGGCGCCGACCTGCCGCCGCCGGCGAGCCGGTTGGATACGCCGGAGCTGGCCGTCGAATCGCTAGCCGCCGGCAGCCGCACCGTGCGCGTGGCATGCGGTGGCGGCGGGCTGGGCGCCTGGGGTTGTGCGACCGACGGCGCGCTGCTCGCGGCCATCCTCGATGCCGGCGGCGCGGTCGCGGCCGCGGCGGCGCTGGGCGGCACCCGGCTGGAGGCGCCGGCAGGCCGCGTGGAAGGATCCGGTTTACTGACGCTGCCGGCCACAGAACCGGGAAGCAGGGGGAGCGCGTGAGTCAAAGGCTGTTTCCGATACCGCACGGCGAGGGCGAGGCGATCCTGGTCCGCATGTTCGACCCGCGGCGGCACCGCCTGGGCGACTGGACGATCGCCGGCACGGATTCCGGCGAGATCACGGAAACCTTCCACACGTGGCAGTGCCGGTGGCCGGGCGGCCGCCCGCTGGCGATGGCGATGCGCCGCGAGGTGGACATCGACGTGGCCGGCTACGACCGGCTGGTGCTCTGCGTGCAGTCCATGCGGTCGACCTCGATCACCTTGCGGGCGACCGTCGACGGAGCGCCGCGCGTGATCGTGGATCGGGCCGCCGGCATCGACGCGGGCCAGGAGCTGGAGGGCCCGATCGGCGGGCGCCATGTCTCGGCCCTGGAGATCGAGCTCGGCGATCCCGGCGAGCTGCCGGGCGTGGCCGACCTGTTCTGGCTCGGCGTTGCCGACAGCGCCGCGCGCGAGGCGCGCCGCTCCCGCGTCCTGCCGTATCCCGAAGACTGGCACGACCTGCTGCTGCCCGACGGCGCCGGCGGGGCTGCGGCCGAGCCGCAACTGGGCCTGTTCTTCGACGCCGCCGACCTGGAACGGCTGCGCGCGCGCGTGCGCGGACCGACCTGGGGGCCGGTGTACGCCCGCCTGCGCGAACTTGCCCGGTCCTACCGCGGCAGCGAGCCGTGGCGCGGCATCGGCCACACCATCAACAACTACCCGGTGCGCAACGGCCACCGCGGCGACGGGCTCAACACGCCCCACAACTGGATCGACATCGCGGCGATGCGCATCTGCGCCTTCGTGGGCCTGCTGGACGGCGACCGGGACCTGATGCGGATCGCGCTGCATCACGCCCTGGCCGCCGCGCACTGCGGCGTCTGGACGCCGGGCTTCATGAGCGGCATGCCCGGATCGAGTTGGGAGACGCGCTGCTTCAGCGAGTACCGCGTCGCGATCAACGGCATCTTCGCCTGGGACTGGGCGGGGTCGCTGCTGACGGACGCCGGCAAGGAGCTGCTGGCACAGGCGGTGTCGATCAAGGCGATGCCGTGGATCCAGCAGACGCTGATGCGCCATCCGTACGTGCGCGGCAACAACCAGGGCATCTTCTTCGCGTTCGGCGGCATCGTCGTCAGCGTGGCGCTGGCCCGGCACTGGCCGTACGGCGGCGACTTCCTGGAGCCGTTTCGCGTCGCGCTGGACCAGACCGTGCGAGCCTACTACGCGGCCGACGGCGGCACCTACGAGGGGATCGGCTACGCCACCGGCTCCCTGCAGCAGGCGCTGGCCGGCTATGCGCTGTACGCCCGGCACCGCGGCGTGCCGCTGGAATCGATCGTTCCCGACGTCGCCGTCCGCTCCGTGGACTACATCACGGCCATGCTCAGTACCGAGCCGCCGGTGGGCGCGGTGATCAAGCACTCCGACGGCGGCAGGGCCGGCGTCTGCGTGGCCTCCGGCTCGCTGGGGCTGCTGTGCCGCCTGTCGGACGACCCGGCCGTGCCGGAGCTTCTGGCCGGCGTCAAGGAGGAGCTGCCGCGCGCCAACTACGCCCCGGAGCACGAGCTCAACATCATCTACGGACCGGACGAGCTGCCGGCGCCGGCCGCCCGCCCGCCGGTGTTCCGCAACCTGACCGTGACCGGCCTGCTGTGCTCGAACCGGCCGACCCCGGACGGGCCGGTGCGGGTGCAGGTCATCGGCGGCCCGGCCGGCGCCGGCCACGGCCACGACGACCGCGGCAGCTTCGTGCTGGAGGCGTTCGGGGACGAGTTGGCCGTCGATCGCGGCCAAATGCCCTACGTCGACCCGCGCTCAGGCGTAATCAAGCACGCGCGCTACCACAACCTGGCCGTCCCGCACGCGGCCGGCGGCACGCCGCTGCGCCAGCGCAACCCGTGCCCGGTGGCGACGGTCGCGGCAGGCGACGGCGACGAGCGGCGCCTGCACTGCCGGATCGACCTGAACGGCGTCTGGCCAGAGCCGGTCACCGGCGCCGAACGCCTGCTGGACTCGGACGATCCGGGGCGGCTCGCGGTCACCGACCGTCTGCAACTCGGCAGGCCGCTGCCGGTCGGCTTCTCCCTGCACAGCCGCTACCCGTGGGAGCGGTCCGGACGCGGCTGGGTCACCACGGGTCCCCATGGCCGCCTCACGGTCACCCCACGCTGGCCGCCGCAGGCGGAGGAGGGCCGCGAGGACTTCGTGATGGGGACCAAGGAGCCGGCCTACCGCCTGCTGCTGTTGACCGCGGCGGCGACCGATCACACGCTCGTCACCGACCTGGAGGTGGACCCATGCGCATAGGCGTATTCGCCAAGGACACCAGCGACGACGGCTTGCGGTTCCTGAAGCAGATCGGCGTGGACGACGTCGACCTGCGGCTGGAGTACCTGGAGGAGTACCAGGCCTCCGGGTCGCTCGCGGCCTCCTCGGCGCGCCGCGTGGTCGAGCGCTACGCCGGGTTCGGGCTGCGGGTCAACGTCGCCAACACCGCGATCGGGCACCTCTGGGACGCCTACTACGGCCGCCCCGGCGCGGACCGGCAGGTCGGCCAGCTCTGCGAGCTGATCCGCAACGTGGGCGAGGCGGGCATCTCGCTGGTCGGCATCAAGCCCAACAACGCCCAGTACCTGCCGCCAGCGGGACCGCCGGGGCACACCGTGGGCCGCGGTCGCGGCGGCTACGGCCGGCCCGGCATCAACTTCGCCGAGGCCGACCGGGTGATGGACGCGCCGCTCGGGGTCGTGGAGCCGGAACGCATCTGGGACGGCTACCGCCGTATATACGAAACCGCGCTGCCGGTGGCGGAAGAGGCGGGGGTCCGCCTGTGCCAGCACGGCAACGACCCGCCGATCCCCGTGTACCGCGGCATCCCGCACGTGCTGAACAGCTTCGCGGCGTTCGATCGGCTGTTCGGCGAGTTCCCGAGCCCGGCCAACGGCATGACCTACTGCGTCGGCACGCGCTACGAGTCAGGCGAGGACGTGCTGGCAGGAGTCGCCCACTTCGGCTCGGAGCGGATCTTCAACGTCCACTTCCGCAACGTGATCGGCCCGATCCCGGCGCGCGGCGAGTACCTGGAAACCTTCCTGGACGACGGCGACATGGACATGGGCGCGGTCGTGGCCACGCTTGCGGCCGCCGGCTACGACGGCGTGCTCAACATCGACCACATCCCGAACCTGGACATCGAGCAGGAGTGGGACAAGAAGCTGGCCACCACCTGGGCGGTGGCCTATGCCAAGGCGCTGGTCGCCGCCGCCGACCCCCGCCGCCGGGAGGCGAGCCGCGAGGCTTGAGCGGCCCTGCCGGGGCAGCCTGCCGTATCGCGCAGCCACGGGAGCCACCTACGTCGACGTGACCATCCGCAGTTCAAGACGTCGGGCCGCTTGCTGAGTGATTTGCTCCCAGGTTACGTTTTTCGTAACCTGGGAGCACGATGAAGTCGCTGACCGAAGCGGTGATGAAGCTCGCCCCTCCGGGCGGGCTGTTCAACGAGACGGTTGTGGGGAACCTCTTTCCCCACGCGTCCGCCGGCGCTCGCAAGCAGTTGGTGCACCGGGCCGCGGCGAGCGGTGAGATCACTCGTCTCATGCCGGGGCTGTTCGTGTTGCGTGCGGAGTACCGCAGGACGGAAGTGCATCCGTACGTCGTCGCCGCGTTCCTGCATTCGCCGTCACATGTCAGTCTGGAGTCCGCGCTTGCCCATCACGAGCTCATTCCGGAGGCGGTTCAGCAGACCAGCAGCGTAACGGTACGGAGAAGTCGATCATTCGCGACGGACGTCGGAGTGTTCTCGTTTCAACGTGTTCCGGCACGGCAACCACGGGCCGGCGTGGAGGCGGTCAAGCTCGGCGCCAACTCGTGGGCGTTCGTGGCCACGCCGTTGCGCGCCTTGGCGGACATGCTCTACCTCAACAAGGCGGTGTCGTGGCGGCACGACGGTCTCGGGTATGTTCTGGAATCGCTGCGCATCGAGCCGGAGGATCTGAGCGGCGTGTCGATCGCGGCGCTGCCCGCGATCAGCGACAGCATCCGAGACCGAAGGGTCGTCGTGTACCTGGAGAATCTGGCGAGAGAGGCACCTCTTGCTGAGTGACGTCCTGCAGGCGCGGGTCCGCGAGTACGCCCCGGCGAACGCCATCGAGCAGGAGAACATGCTTGCGGAGTTGATGCAGCACTACGTATTGGCGAGCCTTTCGCGGTCAGGGCTGTTCTCCACGGCCATGTTTCACGGCGGCACCTGCCTGCGCATCTGTCACGCCATGAACCGGTTTTCGGAAGATCTCGATTTTCTGCTGAAGCAGCCGGATCGCCGGTTCGCGTGGGAACCTCACCTGCATGCCATCGCAACCGATTGCGAAGCGGAAGGACTGCGGATCGAGATCCAGGACAAGAACCGGGCCGCGGGCGCCGTGCGCAAGGCGTTCGTCAAGACGGACTCCATCGGCAGCGTCGTGACCGTGGACCTCCCGTTCGAGCGCGTCAGCTCGAAGAAGGTCCGCATCAGGCTGGAGATCGACGTCAACCCGCCGCGGGGATCCTCCTTCGAGACCTCGTATCTGTCGTTCCCGACCACGGCGCCGATCACGACGCAGACGCTGTCATCGGGGTTCGGAACCAAGGTGCACGCCCTGCTGTGCCGCCGCTACGTCAAGGGACGCGACTGGTACGACTTCCTCTGGTACGTCGCACGCCGCACGGCACCCGACCTGGCGTTGCTCGGCAACGCACTGTTTCAACAGGGTCCGTGGCAGGGCGAACGCTTCGCGATGTCGAGCGAGTGGCTGTTGCAGGCCTTGCGGGCGAAGATCGAACGCGTCGACTGGAAGCTGGCGCGGGACGATGTTCGACGGTTTCTACCGCTGAGCGAGCAGCGAGGCCTCGATTCGTGGACGACGGGCTTGTTTCTCCATCAGCTCGACCGCATGGCCGCATACCTGGCCGTATAGCGCCCCAATACCGTCGCCTTCGGCTCCGCTATTGGCCCATCCCCACCTTCCGCGTCACGGGCGGCTCGATGGACCTCGGTCCTCCGTGTCAAGGACGGGCCCCTCGATAGGGTTGTGAGCAAGGCAATCGGGGCCGATATCGTGCACGGCCGTGCAGCCGATGAGCGTCATCGTGCGGCGCACCTCCTCCGCCAGCAGCTCGATGGCGTAGTCGACGCCTGCCTCGCCGCCGGCGCCCAGGCCGTACAGGTAGAAACGGCCGGCCATGCAGGCGTCGGCCCCCAGGGCGATCGCCTTGACGATATCGCCGCCGCGTCGCACGCCGCCGTCGCAGATCACGGCCGCCCGGCCGGCCACCGCGTCGACGACCGGCGCCACCAGGTCCACGGGTGCCGGGGCGCCGTCGAGCTGCCGCCCGCCGTGGTTGGACAGGACGATCGCCTGGCAACCGCGCTCGGCGGCAAGCCTGGCGTCAGCCACGCTCTGGATTCCCTTGACCACGAGCGGACCGTCCCAGAGCGAGCGTAGCCAGTCCAGGTCGCGCCAGTTCACGGTGGGGTCGAACTGGTGCTTGATGTATTCGCCGAGCGCCACCGCGGTGGACCCGTCGGCAGACGCGCGCCCGCGGAAGTTGGCGAAGGTGATCGGCTCGGCGCGGACGAAGTCCCAGGTCCAGCCCGGCCGCCGCGGTCCTTCGAGCAGCGTGGAGAGCTGCAACTGCGGTGGCAGGGTGAAGCCGTTGCGGACGTCGCGCTCGCGGCGGCCGGGTGAGGCGATGTCCACGGTGGGCATCAGCACCGCGTAGCCGGCCGCTGCCGCGCGCTGCACGAGCTCGCGCACCAGGCCGCGGTCGCGCTGCATGTAGAGCTGAAACCAGAGCGGCCCGTCGCTGACGGCCGCGACCTCTTCGATTGAGCGCGTGCTCACCGTGGACAGGCTGTAAGGCAGGCCGGCGCGAGACGCGGCGCGTGCCACGGCCAGCTCGCCCTGCGGATCGGCGATGCGGGTGAACCCGGTCGGCGCGAGCACCAGCGGGATGCTGAGCGATTGCCCGAGCAGCGTGGTGGCGGTGTCGACGACCGACATGTCGCGAAGAACGCGCGGAGCGAAGCGCCGGCGGCGGTAGGCGGCGGTGTTGGCGTGCAGCGTCACCTCGTCCTCGGCGCCGCCGTCGATGTAGCCGAACACGCCGCGCGGCAGCCGCCGCCGCGCCAGCAGGCGCAGCTCGGCGATGTTCACCGCCTTCCTGCGTAGCCGCTCGATCCGCGTACGGGCACGGCGGCGGAAGCGCATCACCGAGCGCAGCGTCCTGAGCATGCCGGATCGGTCCTCGGGAAAGCCCTTACGCGGAGCCCAGGAACTCCGCCAGGCGCGGGGTGTCCAGCGTGCGGGTGAGCCGGAACGATCCGGCCGGCCCGTTGGGATGGCCCATGTAGATGAAGACGTGCTGCACGCCGGCCGCGGCATCGATGATCGCGCCGGCGGGGTGGAAGCCGTCTCCGTCCCGGTAGAAGCTGCCGCCGCGGCGGTACAGGGTCGCTTCCAGCCGCCACTCCGCCGACTCCCAGTCGGTCGGGTCGATGCTCCACAGGTCGACGCGCATCGCCTCGCGCCTGGAGCGCACCACCTCCAGGCGGCCGGTCACGGGGTTGAAGTCCAGGTCGACCGTGTCGATGCTCCGGCGGTTGCGCATGTTGGTGCGCTGCGTCTCGACAGCGTCGCCGAGGGAGCGGAAGCGCATCTGCACGTGATCGGTGCCGGTGATCTGGTCGCGGCCGATCACCCACAGGCTGCCGTCGTGGAGCAGGGCGGCCGGCTCGTGCTGCGCCGCCCAGTCGGGCAGGCGGTGGTCGATGCGCTCCCACGACCGTCCGCCGTCAGCGGAGCGGAGCACCACCAGGAACGGACGGCCGTGGTCTCCCGGCGCGTCGACCGCATTCTGGGAGTAGTTTGCGCCCTCGGTGCCGGCCGGCACGTAGCCGACGGTGTTGCCGAAGGCCAGCAGGCCGTGCTCGGGGTGGTCGATGATGCGCGGCCCCAGGTAGACGATGTCTCCGGGGGTGGTGTCCTCCCGGAACGGCTCGCTGCGGTGCTCCCAGGTGACGCCGCGGTCTTCCGACCGGAACGCGCCGTAGTTGCAGAGCACCACCACGGTGCCGTCGCGGGCCGTGCCGATCGCGTTGAGGTGCAGCTTGTAGCCCTGCGTGCCGGGGTTGAACGGGCCGAACTTGTAGCGGTGCGACAGCGGCAGCTCGCCGCCCCGGTTGCGCTCGGCGCCCATCGCGTCGCGCAGGTCGTACGGCTCGCTCCAGGTGGCGCCGCCGTCGGTCGAGCGGGTCGCCATGGAGAAGGTCGAGTCGGCGCCGCCGCGGCCTGCGCCCTTGGGGTTGTGGCCGGGGATGCGGCGGTGGATGACGACGATGGCGTCGCCGTCCCCTACATCGGGGACCATGGCCGCCACCGGCCAGCCCATGTGGTCGTTGTCGCCGAGAGGGTCCACCGGCAGCACCACGGGCTCCAGCTCCATGAGCCCTTCGGCCCGCGCGCGCTCCAGCAGCGACACCTGCGCCGGCGAGGCGGCCATGATGCGGCGTTCCAGCTCGCGGGCACGTTCGGTCGTTCCAGTCATGCTCCGATCGTAACAGCTTGGCTTCCGATAGGCGGGACGGCTCGAACTGGGTCAGCCCCTCGTTTCTGCCGATAGGCTAGAACATGAAGTTCCGCGGGATACTGCTTGCCGGGATCGTGTCGTGCCTGGCGGTCGCCGGCTGTGCGACCTGGATGGCGCCGGAGGAGCAGATGGGCGTCGCTTCCTGGTACGGGCCGGGGTTTCACGGCAACAAGACCGCCAACGGCGAGGTCTACGACATGCACGCGCGCACCGCCGCGCACCGCACGCTGCCGTTCGGGACGCTCGTGCGGGTGACCCGGCTGGACACCGGCGCATCCACGGTCGTGCGCATCAACGACCGGGGGCCGCACGTTGCGGGGCGCGTCATCGACCTGTCGAATGCAGCGGCCAACGACCTGGACATGGTGAAGGCCGGCGTGGCGCGGGTCAGGCTCGACATCATCCACTTGCCCTGACGGACACGTCGGCAGGGAGCGTTGCCGCGTACCGTGTTCGATGCGAAGATTCGCCGCATGTCGCCTCCTCCGTTTTCGGAGCTCATGAAGCTTCCCGCGGGCGAGCGAGCCGAGCTGGCGATGGCTCTCTGGGACAGCCTCTCTGCCGACGAACGCGAACCCGAACTGGAGTTGAGTCCAGGCGAGGCCGCCGAGCTTGATCGTCGATGGAGGGAACACCTCGATGCCCCGGATTCTGCCGTTCCTTGGGATGATGTGCGCCGTAGGCTGCTGGATCGCGAGTGACGCGACGCGTCGACTTCCGGCCTCAAGCTGAGGCCGAAGCCGTCGAGACGCGGGACTGGTACGAGGGCCGGCGGCGTGGACTCGGTGGCGAGTTCCTGGCAGCACTGGAAGAGACGGTCGATCGAATTGTATCCAACCGTCTGATGTACCCGATGGTACGTGGGGAAACGCGACGCGCCATTCTGTCTGGCGGAGAACCGCGCCCCGCCGGAGCGAGGCGCGGTTCCGCACACGTGAATCGAATCGCTTAGAAGAAGTCCGACCAGCGCGGCATCTTGGCGATTTCCGCCATCAGCTCGTCGCCGCCGGCATCCATCCAGCGGGCGACGTAGTCGTCCCACTCCGCGTCGATGTCGATCTCGCCCGTGACCGCCTTGGCGAAGAACTCGGCGGCCATGGTCTGCAGCGCCTCGCCGCGGCGTCCCGACACCTCGCGGAAGTCGGTCTCGTTGAAGATGTCGAAGTACTCGGTGGCGAACGTCTGGCCCTGCACGCGGTCGCCGAACAGGTGGTTGAGGATCCAGTCCGTCTGCTGCGGGGGATAGGTGAACACCAAGCTCTCCACCGGGCTGTAGTTGGGGTAGTTGGTCGGGAAGCCGCCGCGCCCAGCCGCGCCCTCGGGCCGCTGGTCGGGAGGGATCCGGCGGGTCTGCGAGTTGTAGGGCTCGCCTGCCCATTCCCAGTGGACGCCTTCCTCTCCGTGGTTGTACTCCCACTGGATCCACAGGTCGATGCCCTCGTTGGTGCCGTCGTTGAGCCGGTACTTGGTGTTGACGATCTCCATGATCCGAGCCGTCTTGGCGTCGTCGAGGTTCTTGTTCATCACCTGCACCTGGCCGCGCACGTACGAGGTGCCGTACATGCCGGCGAACTGCTCGCCGCGCGGCCCGATCGGCGCGAACATCACCAGCTCGACGCCGGCGGCCACGTCCTCGTCGGAGATCAGGTTGTCCGGCGGCCGCGACGGCACCCGGCCGACGTAGTTGTAGTTGGAGTTGTAGACCCCGAACGCGCCGGTGGCCGCCTTCTCCCAGCTCGCGCCGCGGTCGATGGTGAAGAACTCGCTGTCGATCAGGCCCATGTCCCACCAGCGCGCCACCAGCTCCGTGAACTCCCGGAAGCGAGGGCTGACGTGCGCGATATACAACTCGCCGTCCACGTAGTGGTTGCGGTCCAGGTTCATGGTAGGCACGCCCAGCGCCCCCTGGATCGCTCCCCACGGCCACGAGCTGTAGGGCGAGGCGCGCTGCGTGTAGGCCCCGTACGGGATCGTGTCGTTCTTGCCGTTGCCGTCCGGATCTCCGTCGCGGTAGGCGACCAGCAGGTTCTCCAGCCAGTCCAGGGTCAGCGCGTCGTTCTCGTAGTAGTGGATGCCGCGCGCAAGGAAGGTCTTGGTCTCGTCATAGTCCGGCAGCTCCACGCCTAGCGCGTCCAGCCAGTCCTTGCGGGTGAACAGGTGGAACACCGATGCCATCGAGCTTGCGGCGATGGCGCCCATGGCCATCTGCTCGCCTTCCATGTCCGCCGCCTGATAGATCGTCCAGATGGCCGGATAACGCTCGTCCATGGCGCGCGCGTAGTCGGGCGCGTGGGTGCGCAGCATGTCCTCCGGCAGGCTGCGAATCACCTGGTCCTCGTACAGCTTCTGGGTGTTCAGGCAGCACGGCGCCCCGGTGTCCGGGAACTCGCCGCCGGCCACGATGATGCGCTCGCGCTCGCCGTCGAAGCGGGCGGTGCCGTCCAGCGTGATCGTGACATTGAACATCTCCTCGAGCTGGCCGATCCACCACGAGTCGTCGGGCGAGTCGCCGAGCCAGGTGATCTCCAGGTGGGCGTCCTCGGCGGTCGCCATCTCCTCTTCGCCTGATGCCAGCAGTGCCGCGGGAACGGCCAGGGCCAGCACCAGCGCGATCGCTAGGGTCGTATGTCGCATCTGTTCTCCTCCTGTCGATGCGGGTGTGTGCCGGCCGCGCGGCCGGCGTGCAACGTCGTTGCGTTCTGTGTCTCCATGCTACCGGGAATCGCTCAGCCTTTCAGGGAGCCGATGAAGATGCCCTTGACCATGTGCCGCTGGATGAAGGGGTAGAGCAGGATGATCGGCCCGATCGTCAGCACCGTGATCGCGGAGCGCACCGACGGCAGCGGCAGCAGGTCAACCTCCTCCTCGAACGACGCCATCTCCAGGCGCACGGCGGTCATGTCCTGCAGCATGCGGCGCAACAGGAATTGCAGCACGTGCTTGTCGCGGCTCTTGGTGAAGAGCATGGCGTGGAACCACTCGTTCCAGTGCTGGACGGATGCCCACAGCACCACGACGGCGATGACCGGCGCCGACAGGGGCACGACGATGCGGACCAGCACCTGCAGGTAGTTGGCGCCGTCGATCAGGGCCGCCTCCTCGTACGCCAGGTCGAGAGTCATCAGGAAGTTGCGCATGATCACGATGTAGAAGCCGTTGGCCATCACCGGCAGCACCAGCGCCAGCCGCGTGTCCATCAGTCCCAGCTTGCGTACCAGGACGTAGAGCGGAATCAGGCCGCCGCCGAAGAACAGGGTGATCACCACGTACAGCGTCAGGACCGTGCGCCCAGGCAGATCGCGTTTCGCCAACGGATAGGCCATCAGCATGGTGCAGACCAGGGTGAGCACGGTGCCGAGCACGACGCGCAGGATCGAGTTGAGGTAGCCGACGCGGACGTTGCCGTACTGCGACACGGAGTACTGATAGGCGTACGTCGACCAGTTGTCGTTCCAGAACTTGAAGCCCAGGTGCACCAGCTCCCCGGGACCCGCAAACGACGTCAGGATCACCCGCCAGAAGGGATAGACGATGGTGAAGCAGAACAGCAGCAGCACCGTCACGTTGACCACGCTGAAGGCCGATTCCCCGACCGTGCGACGCCGCAGCCAGGAGCCGCTACGGCCGATGGCGGGCGTCCGCGGCGTCAGCTCACCAGATGCCATACTGGTTGTACCGCTTGATGATCAGGTTGGCGCCCACCAGGAGCGTCACGCCGATCACGTTCTTGAACAGGCCGACCGCCGTACCGATGCCGAACTCGCCGCGCAGGATGCCGACGCGGTACTCGTAGGTGTCCAGGATGTCGGCCACCTCGTAGACCAGCGGGTGGTACAGGTTGAATATCTGGTCGAAGCCGGCATTGAGCAGACGGCCGATCTGCAGGATGAACACCACCGTGATCACCGGCACCAGTGACGGGACGGTGATGTGCCAGGCCATGCGCACGCGGCCCGATCCGTCCAGGGCTGCCACCTCATACAGCTCCGGATCGATGGTGGAGATCGCCGCGAAGTAGATGATGCTGCCCCAGCCGATCGCCTGCCAGATGTGGGTCATCACCAGCATGGCGCGGAAGAACTGGGGGTCTGCGAGCAGATCCGGCACCCGTTCGGCGCCGAGCAGGGTGGCGAAGAAGAGCGGCACGCCGCGCTGCGGCGAAAGCAACTCCTCGATGATGCCGGCCAGCACCACCCACGACATGAAGTGAGGGAGGTAGGAGATCGACTGGATCGTGCGCTTGAGGGAGGGGGTGTGGATCTCGTTGATCAGGATCGCCAGCAGGATCGGCGCCGGAAAGGCGAAGATGATCTTGAGGACGCTGATGATGATGCTGTTGCGCACGATCCGCGGGAAGAACGGGTCCGTGAACAGGTCGCGGAAGTGCTGAAAGTCGTTCCAGGGGCTGCCCAGGATGCCCAGGTTGTACTTGAAGTCCTTGAAGGCCAGCAGGATCCCGTAGATCGGGATGTAGTGGAAGACGAACAGGGCCGCGACCGGGATCACGCAGAACCCGTAGAGCATCAGGTACCTGCGAGCCCTGCGGCGCCGCTCGCTGCGCAGCGCGCCGATGGTCTTGCGGTCGAGGGTGCTGGCCGTGCTCATGACGAGTGGGAGCGGATCACCTGGCACGCAGTCTGTGGGAAAGGCGCCGGGGCGGCAACTGGCCCCCGGTGTGCACGGTCGGGTACGGTTGCCCGCGATGACGGAGTCGCAGTGGTGGCGCCTGGTGCCGGCGGAGCGGCGCGAGCGCCCGGAATTCGCTTGGGTCGCAGACGATCCCGCGCTGCCGCGCGTGTTGCTGCTGGGCGACTCGATCTCGATCTCCTACACCGTCGCCGTGCGCAGGCTGCTGGCCGGCACGGCGACCGTGCACCGCGCGCCGGACAACTGCCGGTCGACCCGCCACAGCCTGGCCGAGGTGGACCGCTGGCTCGGCGACGGGAGGTGGCGGGTCATCCACTGCAACTGGGGTCTGCACGACATCGCCCAGGTGGAACGGGCGGGTGTGCAGCAGGTGGGGATCGAGGAGTACGAACGGAACCTGGACGCACTGTTCGACCGGCTACAGGCCACCGGCGCCGCGTTGATCTGGGCGACCACCACGCCGGTGCCGGAGGGGGCGTCGTCGCGATCGCCCGCCGACGCGGTGCGCTACAACCGGGTCGCCGCGCGGATCGTCGCCGCGCGCCGGATCGCGGTCGACGATCTCTACGCGCTGGCGCTGCCTCGCATGACGGAGTTGCAGCCGCCGCGCAACGTCCACTTCACCGAGGCCGGCGCCGAGGTGCTGGCCGCCCAGGTGGCGCGCTCGATACGGGACGCGCTGCCGGCGGCGTCAACGAATACGGGAGGAATCACGTGAGCGACCTCAGAATCGGCGCGCAGCTCTTTACCGTGCGCGGCCATACCGACACCGCCGCCGACGTGGCGGAGACGTTCGCCAAGGTGCGCGCCGCCGGGTACTCCGGCGTGCAGGTGTCCGCCTTCGGTCCGGTCGATCCGGCCGACGTCGCGCGCCTGGCCAAGGAACACGGACTGGAGATCGCGGCGACGCACTTCGGGTGGGACGAGTTCCTCACCGAACTGGACCGCATGATCGACACCCACCAGAGCTGGGGGTGCCGGCACGCCGCCATCGGCGGGTTGCCGGAGGAGTACCGCGAAGCCGGCGGAGTGGAGCGCTTCGCGGCGGAGCTGGGGCCGGTCGCCGAGCGGCTGGGCGCGGCCGGCATCGACTTCTCCTACCACAACCACAACCACGAGCTGGTGCGCACAGGCGAGCGGACGTGGCTGGCCGAGCTGTACGACGGGGTGCCGGCGGAGGCGCTGAAGGCGGAGCTGGACGTCTACTGGCTGGTGGCCGGCGGCGCCGACCCCGTGCAGTGGATCGAGGATCTGAGCGGCCGGCAGACCATCGTGCACTTCAAGGACATGGCGATGCTTGCCGATCGCACGCAGCGTTTCGCCGAGGTGGGCGAGGGCAACCTCAACTGGCCGAAGATCGTGGCCGCCTGCCGGGCGGCGGAGATCGAGTGGGCGTTCGTGGAGCAGGACGACTGCTACGGGCAGGACCCGTTCGCGTGCCTGGCGACCAGCTACCGCAACCTGTCGGGGATGGGGCTGAGGTAGCGCAGGGCTCTCCGGAACCGACTCACGATCCGGCGCCGAGCTCCTCCTGGCGGGGTGCTGCCACGGTGGCGGCGTGGACCAGTTCCCAGCCGTGGAACACCACCGCCAGACCGGTGAAGCGCACCGCCGGATACTGCCGTGCCAGCCGCTCGTCGGCCACGTAGCGCCTCACCTGTGCCTCCGCCTCCTGCGCCGCGCCCGCCACGCGCGTCTCGCTCGCGGCCTCACCGCGTTTCAGGTACTTCAACTCGATCACGTAGCCGTGGCGCATGCCGGTGTAGCGCTGCAGGTGCGGCTCCAGGCAGAGGTCCGCGTAGCCGCCGCCCAGCTCCCGCTCGGTGTGGAAGACGAAGTGCTCGGTCGCGCTCAGGTAGGCGGCCAGGAACCCCTGGATCACCTTCTCACCGTCGATGTAGTCGCGGATCGAGCTCTGGCCGGCGATCGCGGCGCTCAGGAACTCCAGAACCGGCCTCCAGGCGCCCCGGTACGCCATCTCGTGCACCAGCCGTTCGAAGGTGAACAGATCCACCGAGAACACGCCCACGTCGCGGTAGCCGTCGCGCAGGTAGCCGTACATCAGCCGCCGCACCGTCTGGTTGGGGATCGCCAGCCGCGGCACGTCGTCGCGCAGCTCGCGGATGCTCAGCAACCCGAAGTAGTGCAGCAGCGACACGAAGTTCGCCCGCTGCGTCAGCTCCTCCAGCGGAAACCCGCTGCGCAGCTCGCTGTCTACCCATCCCGCACCGAGCAGGTGGCGCAGCAGGTCGAAATTGCCGTTGAGCCGGCGGTTGACGGTCAGCAGGTGGCGCAGCTTGCCGTAGTCGATGTGTACGTTGGCGTCGATCAGCTCGTCCGGCGGCCCTCCTTCCGCGATCGACCACTTCACGTAGTAGAGCACCATGTCGGTGTTGTACACGTCCTGTTGCGCCCGCTTGGCAAAGCGGTAGCCGTCATACCACTCGCTCATCACGGACAGCGCTTCGTCCACGTCCTGGTCGAGCACGCCGTGGTCGCGGTAGGTCTGCAGCACGGCGCGAACTTCCGCCGCGGTGAAGCCGAGCAGGTCGTTGAACGGGCGGCGCAGGGTGATGTTGGTGCCGATGTTGAAGCCGCTGGTGACGTCGTCCATGGTGATCGGTGACACGCCGGTGATGAACAGCCGCTCGATGCCGCCACCGTGCCCGGCGCCGGCCTTGAGGGTGGAGAAGAAGCTGCGGTAGAAGCCGCCGCCGTGGGTGAACGACTCGTACGCTTCCGCGCCGCGGTAGGCCAGGATGGTGTTGGCGAAGTTGTCGTACTCGTCGATCAGCACGTACAGCGGGATGCCGTGGTCGCCAGCGTATTCGAACAGCTCGTTCAGCCTCCCGTCGATGGCGTCAGGGGCCAGGATGCGCTCGATCGCCGCGTCCGGAAACAGGTTCCGATTCCGTTCCAGCGTGGAGCGGAGCTTGGTGAGGCAGTAGGTCTCGAACCGTTCGGGGAGCGTTTCCAGGGTATCGTCGAACGCGGAGAAGTCGAAGCGCAGGATCACGTAGCGGTGGCGGTTGGGTGTCGGGTGCCGGGCGATGTCGGTGCCGCCGAAGATCGCCTTGAAGCGCTCGGCGCGGGTGCGGTCGTAGTAGCTCTCCAGCAACGACACCCAGCACGACTTGCCGAAGCGGCGCGGGCGCATCAGGAAGGCGTAGCGCTCCTGCTCCAGATCGTGCAGGAAGCGCGTCTTGTCGACGTACAGGGTGCGCTCGCGGCGCATCGACTCGAAGTCGGCCCATCCATACGGTATCTGTGGGTATGCGGTGCTCAGTTCCGTGCCCTCCTACCGCCGGTAGTAGCGCGCGACCGTCTCCTCCACCTTGGTCTTGGCCTCGATCAGCGCCGGGCGGCCGGTCCGGTTGACCTCGGCTGCCCGCCGGATCGCCGGGCCGAGCTGGTCCGGAGTCGTGACGACCTCCGCGTGGGCGCCCAGCCCCTCGGCGATCTTGGCGTAGTCGCCGCCCAGGGCGTTGGTGCCGTAGTGCTTGCTGGAGTAGGGCATGTAGGAGTCGTAGTGGGTCATGACGCCGTTGTTGAGCACCACGGTCATGATGCCGATGCCGGCGCGCGCCGCCGTCTCGATGTCCAGCCCGGCCATCCCGAAGGCCGCGTCGCCCATGACGTTGACCACCTGCCGCTCGGGCGCGGCCAGCTTGGCGCCCAAGGCCAGCCCGAGCCCGTAGCCGAGCTGCGTGGACTTCCCCCAGCCGATGTAGGAGTGGGGTGTATCGGCCGGCCAGAACGGCACGAACTGCTCGCGCGGGTAGCCGGAGTCGTGGGTGACGATGGCGTTGCGCGGATCGATCGCGCGGGTGAGCTCGGTAAGCACGCGGTAGGGGCTGATCGGCACCTCGTCGGAGTGCAGGTGCGGCGTCCATTCCTGCATGAACTCCGCTCGGACCGCTGCCACGTCTGCGGCGACGCCGTCGCGCCCGGTGGGACCGTCCGGACCCGCCTGGCGGCGCACTTCCTCGATCAACTGCCGAAGCACCAGCCTGGCGTCGCCGATCGCGCCGTAGTCGATCGCGTGCTCCTTGTTCAGGTCCTCGATGGCGTTGGTGACCTGCGCGAGGGGCACCCCGTCCGGAAGCGGCGCGTTGAACACCGTGGTGGTGAGCCCGGCGCCGACCCCAAGCACGAAGTCGGACTGCTCCAGGAAGCGGTGGGCCATGAGCGTCGCTGAGTTGGCGCCGGTGCCCAGGGAGAGCGGATGGCTCTCCGGAAAGGCGCTCTTGCCGGCCAGCGTGGTCAGCACCGGGACGCGGGTCAGCTCCGCGAACTCGATCAGCTCCCGGTACGCCTCCGCGTAGTGCACGCCCTGGCCCACATACAGGACCGGCGCCTGCGCCTTCAGAAGGGCCGTCACCAGGTCGCGTACGTCGTCAGGGTCGGCGGTGGAGCGGTTCACCTTGACCGGCCGGTAGTCGAGGTCTTCGCCATACTCGGCGGTGCCCAGGTCGGAGGGGATCTCGACCAGCACCGGCGCCGGCCGGCCGTGCTTGAGGCGGGTGAACGCCGTGCGGAAGTGGCCGGGGACCTGGGCCGGATCGGCCAGGTAGCCGCACCACTTGGTGATGCCGCCGTAATGGTCGACCGCGTCGAAGCCGGGGTGGGCGCGCATCCGGTTGCGCTCGGCCCCGCCGGGAAGCACCAGCAGCGGCACGTTGTCCGCGAAGCCCTGCGCGACGCCGCCGAAGGCGTTCTCGGCACCCGGGCCGCGCTGCATGGTGAACACGCCGATCCGGCGGCCGTTCATGACGCGGCTGTAGCCGTCGGCCATGTTCACGCCGGCCCGCTCCTGGCGCGTGATGATCGGCCGGATGCCTTCCCTGGCGGCGGCCTCGATGAGGTTCTGCATCGGAAAGGCGGCCATCCATTCCACGCCCTCGGCCTTGAGGATCTTCGCTATCGCAGCATCGCAGTCCATGGGCTCATGCTAACCGGTCAGACGGTGGCTGTCCGTCGCTGCAGGCGGCACACAGGTACATTAGGGACACATGGCCAGTGGCGCGAAGCCCACGCCGGCGCGGGAGCCGGCCGCGGTGGTGGTGATCGGCAGCTACCTCGTGGCGCTGGTGATCGAGGTGGAGCGCTCTCCTGCCGTCGGCGAGACCGTGAACGGTTCAAGGGATGGTGAGCACGACGGACTGGACCACCCCCTGTCCGCTCTCGGGATCGGCGACCTGGACGTAGGTGGCCACGAAGCCTCCGGGCTCGTCGTCGATCGGGGCAAGCGTCGGGCAGGTGGCGAGTTGCGCAGGGTCAGGCGTGAGCAGGCGGGGCCGGTCCCAGCGCAGTCCGTCCGCGGAGGTGGCGACCGAGAGCCGTATGCGGTCGCGGCCGTCGCCGCGGCGGCTGTGATGGTTCCAGGCGACCAGCAGGCCGGCGCCGGGAATCAAGGTCAGAGCGAGCGGCGACTCCGGAGCGATCAGCGTGGTGACTTCCGTCGGCGTGGACCACGTCGAGCCGCCGTCGGCCGATTCGCTGCGGTAGATGCGATGGGTGGAGGTGGCGGCCAACAGGAGCAGCCTCCCCTGGCCGAGCTCTGCCACCGCGGGGTAGCGGAGACCTGCGCCCGGGCCTGGCAGCAGCGGTCCGAGCCGGTGCCAGGTGGCTCCCTCGTCGGCCGAGGTCAGCAACCCCGCCTCCGAGCCGAGGGTGAACGGCAGCAGCAGGGCGCCCCGCGCCTGCGCCAGCCGGCCGTTGGCGAGCCGCAGGTTCGGACTCAGACCCGAGACCATCCGCGGTGGCGACCAGCCGGCGGCACTGCCGGCGCGCGCCGGATCGGGACATGCCGCGACCGCCACCCTCGCAGCGTCCGAGGCCACCAGCGCCTGATAGACCAGGAGGATAGCCCCGGAGGGCAGTCGCAGCAGGCTCGGTGCCGTGGCGCCGATCGCGCCGCGCGGCAGAGGCAGAGCCTCGGGCCGGGACCAGCGGCGTCCATCGCTCACCGAGATCGACAGCGGCGGCCGGTCGGCGGCGATCGCAGCCAGCAGCCTTCCGCCGGGAAGCGACACCGCATCGCCGGACCGGGCCGTCTGCGCGATCGGTTCCGGCGAGGCCGCCTGCACGGCCGTCACGGGCCGCGTCGCCGGCCGCTCGGTCGAAGCCGAGGCGGGCACCGCGTATTTGCGATCCTCGGGCAGCAGGGAGAAGAAGCCGCCGCTCCGCTCCACGCGGGCTGCGCCGTTGTGGGCGGCACCGGCGAACCGCACGGCGCGCAGGCGCAGCTCCTTGCCCGGGTCGGTCGACTGGTGCGGATCTTCCTCGAAACGGAGCTGATCGCCGGGACGGAAGCCCCGGATCAGAAGCTCGTCGCCGTCGTGCTCCTTGAAGCTCCGGAACGCGAGCAGCCGCGGCTCGGAACCGCGTTCGCCGCCGAAATCGATGACGTGCGGGCCAAGGCCGAGCGTTCGGCTGGTGGCCACGTCAAGGTCGAAGCCCGGCTCCCAGCGGTCGGTGCGCAGCGCCAGCGTGCCGGTCTGCGACACCATCAGCTTCAGGTCACAGGCGACCGCACGGACGTGCGGGGTGGCGACGATCAGCGTGCCGCCGGGGTGCGCGCCGAAGCGCGGAGCGGCGACCTCCACCCGCAGCGGTGCCGCCAGGTGCAGGATGCCGTCCGCGACCTGCAGGGCGACCGGCTTGCCCAGGAGCCGGTCCGCGCCGGTCAGGACCAGCGTGCCGGAGCCGCCCAGCGCCACCGCTGCGCTCGGGTTGCCCAGATCCACTTCGACGCGGGCTACCGCTACGCGCGCGTCGACGCTCACGACTCCGGCCACCGGGCGGTCGAAGCACGCCCGTTCGTCCGGGAGCGGGGGGCGTCCGGCGTCCCAGCAGCGGCCGTCCTGCCAGCGACCGCCCCGGGGAGCTGTCCAGCGCACGGCAGGCGGGGGCTGCCGTGCGGGCGTCACTCCTCGGCCAGATAGGTGAAGGAGTAGAGGTCGGCGTCGCGCAGGAAGAAGCGCAGCGCCCGCCAGGCACCGTCCCCTTGGGCCATGGGCACCCGCGGGTCTCCACCCCAGCTCACCACGTGGTGCACGGAGTCGCCCGTGATGGGGTCGCAGGCATCGCGGCTGCACGGTTCGATCACCTCGTCGCGGCGGTCGGCCACCTCCACCCGGATCGAGCCCCCGGGGCGGCAGCGGGCGTTGATCGCCAGCCGGCGGCCGGGGCTCTGCACCGGCTGCGTGGCGACGATACCCTCGCGGACCGCGTTGGCCGACAGCGAGGCGAAGCCGTGGCGGCGCAGCGTCACGAGACCCAGCCCGCCGGAGGTGCCGGCGGGATTGCGCGCCTCGTCGTGGTCGAGCTCCTCGTTCGGTCCGGCCAGGAACCAGTCGTGGTGGTAGTTGAAGCCGCCCTGGTAGAACCAGTGCTCGTCGCCCACGTCGATCGGCTGGCTGAACAGCGACGTCATCCAGGCGTCCCAGTGGCCGGGGCCGCGCGGCGCCAGGAACTGCTGCCGCTTGGCGGCCGGGCGCCAGCGCAGGCCGTCGCGGCTCTGCAGGAGCTGCACCTCCATCGTGTTGTCCACCCTGCGGAACAGTCCCACCGTGCCCAGGTGCTGGTGGCCGATGCGGAACTGCGACAGGCCGTAGTACCCCTCGTCCAGACCGTCCTCGTCCTCGTCCGGCACCGCTATCAGCAGCGGCTCGCTCCAGTGGATGAAGTCGTGGCTGCGGCTCTGCCACACGCGCCGCTTGTTCTGGGACAGGGGATCGTGCGGCCGATGCGGAAACAGGAAGCCGTGCGCGCGATAGGGATGGCGCAGGTTCGCCGAGCCCGGCAGTCCGCCGATGTGGGCGCGGATGTTGACCACGAACTCGCGCGAGTGCTCGTCGTACCAGAGGATGTTGACGTCGCCGGGGTTGCCGCCACGGCTGCCGAAGGTGGGCCGCTCCGGGTAGAGGGTCCAGTGGATGCCGTCCGGCGAGTGCACGGCGCTGGTCACGCGATTGCGGACCTCGCCCTCGAACCAGATGCGGCGGAGCATGCCGCGGAAGCGCTCTTCCGGACGCGGCGGGTACGGGTCGCGCACGACGGTCATGGCGTGGGCGTCGCCGAAGTCGCCACCGCCCAGCACGATGTTGGTGCGCCGGCCGTCGATCGTGCGCACGTCCAGCTCCGGCTTCTCCCAGTGCACGCCGTCGGCGCTCTGCGCGTACAGCAGCGTGGCGCGCATGGCGAAGTTGGCCGGCGGCCGGCTGCCGGGGGACTCGCCCTTGAGGGGATCGCCTTCCTGGTCCTGGTACCAGCACTTGAACAGCCCGTCGTCCGGGTCGCGGATCAGGGTGGTCGAGCCGTAGTAGGCGATCCACAGCCGGTGCTCCCAGGGCCGGTCCTCGGTGAACAGCGGTCCGTCCTGGTAGCGCTGCGGCGCATGCCAGCGCCGTGTGGCATCCTGGACGGAGGCGACCAACATGTTGTCTACGAAGAGCTGCGGCTCCAGGCCGGCCGCCAGCAGGGTGCTGTCCCACGCGTGTTCGTGCATTCCGGCATTCTGGCGTGTCGCCGGCCGGATGTCATGATGCCGGCACGGAGGTACACGTGATCGACCCTTCCCCATTCCGGAACGAGATTCACGCCGTCACGGCGGCGCCGTGGAGCCACGCCCACCCGCGCAGCGACCATCAGCTCGTGTTCCCGCTCTCAGGCGACCGGCTGCTGTTCGTCTGGTGCGCGTACTACGTGCGCCGCCCGAGCGCGATCGGCCGGACGCCGTTCGAGGAGGGCGCCGGCCTGCTCGACGACGCGCCATGCCAGATCTCCGCGCGCGTGTCGTCGGACCGAGGGCGGACGTGGAGCGGCGTGATGACGCTGCAGGAGAACCACGGGGCGAGCAACGTCAAGCACCCCAATCTGCTGCGTCTGCCGAGCGGGCGCATCCTGTTCTCCTACACCGAACGCGACGCGGAGGCGCAGCGGCTGCGGGTGCGCCTGCGGGTCTCCGACGACGAATGCGAGACCCTCGGTCCGTCGCGCGACATCACGCCGGGCCCGGGCTGGTACTTCACCAACGCCGACCACATCCTCCGGCACAGTTCGGGGCGGATCATCCTGCCGTGCCACGCGGGGCCGATCTACGGGAAGGGCGACCACTGGCAGGCGTTCTGCCTGTACTCCGACGACGAGGGCGACACGTGGCGGGAGAGCCGGGTGAAGATGGATCTCCCCAAGCGCGGCGCCGAGGAACCGGCGGTGATCGAGCGGCGCGACGGCTCGCTGCTGGCTCTGCTGCGCACCTCGCTGGGCAAGCTGTACCGCGGCTGCTCCACCGATGGCGGCGAGACCTGGAGCACGCCCGAGGCGACCGAGCTCGACTCGCCGAGTGTGGCCACGTGCATGAAGCGCATGCCGGGCGGCGACCTGCTGCTGATCTGGAATGACACGCCGCCGTACGCGGCGTCGATACCCGGCTCGGGGTTGACGCATCAACCGCGCAACCCGCTGCGCAGCGCGGTCTCCGAGGACGACGGCGAGACCTGGAGCAACCGGCGCACCATCGAGGACCGGTTCGGCTACGACAACGCCTATCCGTCGGTCACGTTCGTCGGGGACGAAGCGGTGGTCGGCTACTACACGACGGTAAGGTCGGGCGTGGGAGGCATGCTGGGCGAGGTGCGGCTGAAGGTCTATCCGCTCGCCTGGTTCTCCCAGCCGGAGCCCCACACCGGACGGTGAGCGTTCTCGTCACCGGTGCAAGCGGGCGTATCGGGCGCCACGTCACCGAACGGCTGCTGGCCGATGGCCGATCGGTGCGGGCGCTCGTCGTGCGCGATGACCCACGTCGGCCCCTGATCGAGCGGCCGGGTGTGGACTTCATCGAGGGTTCGCTGGCGGACGAGGCGTCGCTGCGCGAGGCGGTCGACGGAGCCGATGCGGTCATCCACCTCGCCGCCGCGCTCACGACCCGCAATCACGTCGACGACGAGTATTTCGAGACCAATGTGGCGGGGACCTACCGGCTGCTGTCCGCGATCAGGGATGGCAGCGACCGGGTCGAACGCTTCGTATACATCAGCTCGGATGCCGTCTACTGGTGCGGTGGTGCTGCGCCGGCGGAATATCTGCCCGTGGACGAGGAACATCCGCGGCGGCCGGGGTCGGTCTACGGGGCTTCCAAGCTGGCTGCGGAGGAGCTCGCCCTGTCGTTCTGGAGAGCGCACGGGTTGCCGGTCACGATCGTGCGGCCGAGCGCGACCGCCGACGCCGCGGAGCTCGTCGACGAGGGCAGCGTGTTCGGAGCGCGGATGTTCGTGGCATCGGCGATCCGCGCCATGGACGCATCGCGGTCGGGCGTAGCTGACCCGGATCTGCTGGCGGCTCTTCGCGCGCACGACGACGGCAGGCCGCGGCTGTTCGTCACGGCCGATGGGGACGGCCGGACAGCCCGGATGAGCCTGAACGACGCGCGCGACGCCGCGGCCGGGATCGTGTTGGCGCTCGCCAGCGACGACGCGGTAGGCGCGGCATTCAACGTCGGGCCGGCGGGCTCGCATGACGAGGCGGACCTGCTCGCCTACATCGGAGAGCGGCTGGAAATTCCCGTCGTGAGCGTGCGCACGGCCCGCGCACGGCCGAGCTGGGTCGTATCGAGCGAGCGAGCCGGCCGCGTGTTCGGCTACCGTCCCAAACGGAACGTGTTCGACATGGTGGATGAAGCCCTGGCGGGCGAAGGAGTCAGATCATGAGCACACCGTCCGAGCCCGAGAACTGGTGGACGACCGACGCATGCCTGGCGGCACTGACCCGAGCGCAGAGCCTGGGCACCGCGGACGACTCCGAGCGGATGCGGCGGCTCCTCGCGGCGCGGCGGCGCGGGACCGACTGGCTGCTCGCACGCATGCGTCCCGACGGCGCGCTCGGGGACCCGGCGGCGGGGTTCGAGTACTACCGGGCGCCATGGACATTCGGCCTGGTCGGCGAGGTCGAGGCCGCGCACGCGGTCTGCGGCTTCGTTCGGCGCAATCTGCTCACCGCCGACGGGCGGCTCGACGGGCCGCTGCGCGTCGTCCGGACCGACTGGGCCTACCGGGACGCGACCTTCATCCTGGGAGCTCATCAGAACGGCGAGTACGACCTCTCGTACGGTCTCACCGACGAGCTGCTGCGCTGGCAAGACTCGGCCAGCGGGGCCTTCGCGAACGACCGCCTGCGCGACGGATCGATGTCGGACGACATGGACGTCCCGTATGCGTGCGGCCCCGGCTTCGCGGCGCTGGCGGTGGGCCGGCTGGACGCGGCGCGGCGGGTCGCCGGCTTCCTGCGCATGATCTGGGATGTCCAGACACTGGATGCCGCTGGCGGTCTCCCCAGCCGTTTCTACTCGTTCTGGTCGCGCTCGCGCCAGCGGCCGATCGTGCCGTCGGACCCCGACTTCAAGGCGGACATGGTCGTCGAGAACGCCGCCGACCGGATGCAGCGCTGGACGGTCGGAGGTATCGGCGCGGGCTTTCTCTGCCGTCTCTACCTGGCCGATCCCGACCCGGCGTACCTCGACCTGGCGCGGCGGTACCAGGCCTTCTCGATGGCCGCCACCGACGCCCAGTTCAAGTACCCCTCGGTCTGCAAGTCGAGCTGGGGCAGCGCGCTGCTGTACCAGGTGACCGGCGAGGAGCCTTACCGCCGCTGGGCGATGCGGATGGGGGACTGGTACGTGGCGACCCAGGAAGAGCAGGGGTACTGGCACCCTTGGGTGGAGCGGATCGAACCCGACCGCATCTGGCTCACCCTGGAATACGTCATGCACCTCGACACCCTGATCGCGGCGCTGTCCTCACGACCGTAAGCCCACCCGGGCTTCTCGGATGCAGAGGCGTCTTGACTCGACCGCTCACCCAGCAACCACCCGACGGACCGCCGCAAACCGCAACCGGAGAACTTGACTTATTTACTTTATTGTTAGATATTTACATCATGTCAAACGTGCCGACTACAGCTCCCGCGACCGCCGTTGCCGGCCTCTCCGACGACCAACTGCTGGCACAGACCGGGGCCTTGGCGCAGCTCGATCGTCAGCTCCAGGTCTTCGTCATCGACCACCTGCTGGAGATCCAAGCGCGCATGCTGTACCTGCGCCGCGGCTTCTCCAGCCTGTTCGACTACGTGAAGCGCGGGCTGGGCTACAGCGATGGGGCCGCGTATCGGAGGATCGGCGCCATGAAGTTGTGCGCGCAGGTGGCAGGCACGCGTGAGCGGTTGCGGGACGGCTCGTTGACGCTGGACGCGGCGGCGCAGTTGCAGTCTGCCTTCGATCGGCGCGATCGGCAGCGAACGCGAGCGAAGGGCAGTTCCGGTCCGGCGAGCAGTTCCGGTCCGGCGCCGAATGCCCCCGTGGTGGCTGCGGGGCCGGCCATGCCGCCGAACGGCTCGGCTCCATCGGCTCCGGCCACGCCGCCACCGGAGCTGGACCTCTCGGCACGGAAGGCCCTGGTCGACGAGGCGGTCGGCAAGAGCTCACGGGAGGTCATGCGGATGCTGGCCGGGGTGGATCCCGATCTGGCCGCGCCGGCCGATCGGCTGCGGCCGCTGGACGCGGAGCGCTGGGAGCTCAAGGCGGTCATCGACACGGAGTGCCAGCGCGGCCTGGAGCAGCTCAAGGGGCTGCTGTCGCACGTCGACCCGCACATGACGCTGGGACAGCTCGTCGGACGGCTTGTGAAGGAAGGTCTCGACCGTCACGACCCCGCCCGGCCGTCACGGCGCGTTCGGCGCCCTGCCGGCGATGCCGACCCGGCGCGGAACCGGCCGGCGTTACGCGCCGGCGCTGCCGCCTCGCTCGCGAAGCCGGAGGCAGCATCGGCCCGCCGCAGCACTCCGGCGCCGGAGCCGCTGCAAGATTCGGAGGCACACACGCCTTCGGTGATGCAGCGGCCCGCAGAGCCTACCGGCTCTCCTCCTTCGGCGCCGAAGCCGCTGCGAGATACGCAGGCGCCGGCACCGTCGAACAAGGGGCGTTCCGCGCGACCGGACGGCACCTGCGCTTCGGCGAGCAGGTCGCGCACCGCGGGCCGAGCCATCCCGGCGGCGGTGCGACGGGAGGTGTGGCAGCGGGACGGCGGGCGCTGCTCCTATGTGGATCCCCGCACCGGACGGCGCTGCGCGTCACGGCATCTGCTGCAGGGTCGCTTCCCTTCGTCATCGAGCAGGGAAGCCGAGTGGGTAGTCATCAGCACCTGCCGGCCGGATTTGCGATGCATGCGCGCCATGATTCCCGCCAACCGCGAGACGAGATAGTCGTGCAGGCTCAGTTCGGGCTCTTCGAGGAGCAGAGGACCACCTCCCTCGGCAAGCCCGGAACAGCCCTAGCAGGCGGAGCGTTCCATCGTGTCCGCTATGTGTTCCAGCAACTCGGAGCCGTAAGGATCGTCTCGGTAGTCACCGTTGCGTCTCCGTTCGCGGACGATCTGCGGAACCAGATGCAGGTACCTGATGAATCCGAAGAATGCCAATCAGCGCGCTCGGCCATAGGACTCCAGCCTGCGTGACGAGAGCGTTCCGCTGGGCGACATCACGCCCGGCCGAGGTGCTACTTCGCCCACGCAGGCCACATCATCAGGCACGGCTCGACGCGGGATTGTGTGTGCATGAACGTGGCGTCTACCATGCGATGACCGACAACCCGGAGGCAGCCACATGCTCGACCGTTCCGCGTACCAGAACGAGATCCATTCCGTCGCGGCGGCGCCGTGGAGCCATGCGCATCCGCGCAACGACCATCAGCTCATCTTTCCGCTGTCAGGCGACCGGTTGCTGTTCGTCTGGTGCGCCTACTACGTGCGGCGGCCGAGCGTGATCGGCCAGACGGTGTTCGAGGAGGGCGCCACCGTGCAGGATGAGGCGCCGTGTCAGATCTCGGCGCGCGTCTCCGCCGACCGGGGGCGCACCTGGAGCGACGCGATGACCCTGCAGGAAAACCACGGGGTGGACAACGTGAAGCATCCCAACCTGGTGCGGCTGCCGGGCGGCCGGATCCTGTTCACCTATTCCGAACGCGACCGCGCGGCGCAGCGGCTGCGCGTGTTCCTGCGCGTCTCCGACGACGAGTGCGAGACGTTCGGCCCGCCGCGCGACATCACGACCGGCTCCGGGTGGTACTTCACCAACGCCGACCACATCCTCCGGCACAGCTCGGGGCGCATCGTCCTGCCGTGCTTCTCGAGCCCGGTATTCGGGCGCGGCGATCACTTCCGGGCGTTCTGTATGTACTCCGATGACGAGGGAGAGACGTGGCAGGAGAGCCGCACCAAGCTGGACGCGCCGGCGCGCGGCGCCGAGGAGCCGGCGGTGATCGAACGGCGCGACGGTTCGCTGCTGGCGATATTGCGGACCACGGTGGGCAAGCTGTACCGCGGCTGGTCGACCGATGCGGGCGAGACGTGGAGCGAGACCGAGCCGACCGAGCTCGACTCGCCGGCCGTCGCGACCTGCATGAAGCGCATGCCGGGCGGCGACCTGCTGCTGATCTGGAACGACACAGCGCCGTATGACCTGAGCAATCCACGCAGGGAGTGGGCGCACAAGCCGCGCAATCCGCTGCGCAGCGTGATCTCCGGGGACGACGGGGAGAGCTGGGAGAACCGCCGCACGATCGAGGACCGGCACGGCTACGGCAACGCCTATCCCTCGGTGACGTTCGTGGACGACGAGGCGCTGGTGACCTACTACGCGACCGTGCGGTCGGGACTGGACACCATGAACGGCGAGGTGCGGCTGAAGATTTATCCGGTAAACTGGTTCTCCCGGCCGGAGCCTCCACCGGCAGAGGGATCATGGACTCCCTGATACGCGTCGATGCCGCGCGTCCGAGCGGCCGGATCCATCCGCACGTCTACGGCGTGATGTTCGAGAACTCGGGACGGACCATCTACGACGGCCTGTGGGTAGGCGAGGATTCCCCGATCCCCAACTGGCGCGGATTCCGCAACGACGTGCTCGCGCGTTTGCGGGAGATCGGGACGACGATCCTTCGCTGGCCGGGCGGCACGCCGAGCGAGACCTATCACTGGCAGGACGGCGTCGGCCCGCAGGCGGCGCGGCCCAGGAAGCTGATGGACCAGAACACATGCTGGAGCGCACCGCCGGAGACGTATCAGCTCGGAACCGACGAGTATCTGGCGCTCAGCCGGGAGATCGGCTTCGAGCCCTACATCTGCGTGAACATCGGCACCGGCAGCGCCGAGGAGGCGGCCGAGTGGGTCGAGTACTGCAATCACGACGGCGGCACCAGGTTCGCGGCCATGCGCGCGGCCAACGGCCATCCGCGACCGTACGGCGTCACTTACTGGGGCATCGGCAACGAGTCGATGGTGTGGTACGACGCGGCCGAGTACGCCGCGGAGCTGAAGCGCTACGTGAAGATCATGCGCGGCGTCGACGCGTCGATCAGGACCATCGGCGTCGGAGACTTCAAGGTCGGCGAGTACAAGCGGCGCTCGCCCCGGCGCGACTGGAACCGCACGGTCCTGGAGCGGGCCGCCCAATACATCGACTACCTGTCGCTGCATCCCTACTTCGGGACGTCGACGGGCACCTTCGTCGGGAGAACCGGACGCGCGATCGATACCTACGAGGACTTCGTCGCCTGTCCGCTCCGCATCGAGCAGGAGGTGGTCGAGCTGAAGTGGATGATCCGCGAGCTGACCGGCGAGGACCGGATCAAGATCGCCATCGACGAGTGGCAGGTCCTCCACGAGGAGGCGACTCCCGAGAACGGCGGCGAGCAGACCTGCACGCTGCAGGACGCGATCTATGCGGCGGGCTTCTTCCACGTGGTGTACCGGAACCACCGGCACGTGACCATGGCCAACCTGTGCAACCTGGTGAATCACCTGCCGGCCCTGGTCACCCGCGGCGACCGGCACTACCTGAACCCGATCTACCACGCGTTCTGGCTGTACAGCGCGAACGCCGGCCCCGACGTGCTGCCGGTGGCCGTGCGCTGTGACGACTATCGCGCCGCCGGCGTCTACGAGCCGGTTCCGCTGCTGGACTGCGTGGCGACCGCTGCCGAGGACGGGAGCCGGATCAGCGTGTTCGTGATCAACCGCCACCGGCAGCAGGAGATCGCCGCGGACGTCGAGATCGCCGGGCGCGCGATTCACGCGGAAGGCCGGCGGATCGAGCTTTCAGGCGTATCCGAAACGGCTGCCAACGACTTCGACCATCCGGATGAGGTGTGCCCGAAGAGCGCGCCGCTGCGCGACGCCGGGCAGCGCTTCTCCTACCGGTTCCCGCCGCACAGCGTGACGCTGCTGGAGTTGAATACGAGCCCGTGATCGCCGGCGACCGAGCTCCCGGTAGTTCGGCAGGAGTCGAGACGTCCGTGCAGCCGACGGTTTGGGGCGCAAGGAACGGCCCCGCCCGTTGATCGGGCGGGGCCGCCATCGGACGGATTCGGAGCGCTCCGTTGCGCTGAACTGACTAGAGCTGTGCGTCCACTTCCGGGATCGCCGTGTGCGTCGGGAATCCGCCCAGAGCGGCGATCCCCGGGTTCTCGGCCAGGAAGGTGTCCCAGCTTGCCTGCCGCTCCGCGACCACCTGTTTCCAGTCGGTGGCCAGGAGCTGCCGCACGAGGTTGTCGTAGCTCTCGTCGAACTCCGCTTCGCTGCCGGCGGTGACCAGCTTGGCCCAGCTCTTGGTCCAGATGTCCTCGATCACCGGAGCCAGGTCCGACTCGATCGGGCCGGGCGGCAGCTTGTTCAGGGCGCTCACCTTGCCGATCTCGCCGGAGGCGATCAGGTCCTTCTGGGTGCCGTACAGCCAGTCCCACCAGTGCCCGGCGCGCGTGTAGTCGGCTCCGGAGGCCAGGAACTCGCGCTGCCAGTTGTAGCCGAAGAAGCCCTCGTACGGATAGACGAACCCGCCTTCGTACCCGTACTTGGTCCTGCGGTGTTCCAGGTAGTCGGCCGGCCGGTTGCGGCGCGGGATGCCGTCCGCGTCGTAGTACCACATGCCGCCTTCCACGGTGTAGGGCTCCGCGCCCTCGGTTCCCATCGGGCCCGAGTAGTAGTTGGTGAACATGCCTTCGTCGGTGTGGTACCAGTCGGCCCACGCCATCAGCTTGTCGGTGACCGACTGCGATGTCTTGACGTTGATCGCGGAGAGATTCGTCGGGAAGGGGTCGACCACCCCGAACGGCGTCGAGTCGTGGCCTTCGGCCCTGATGACCGGAATGATGGTGGCCTCATGCTCGGCGTACCACGCCTCCTTCTCCGCGTCCGACATGTTGGGGTTGTTCTCCACCGCGGTGATGGAGTACGCGGACGCCCCGCGCCAGCGGCCGAACCAGAACGCCGGCCTGCCGTTGGCGAGCTTTGTGGTGACCACGTCGTTCTTCTGCGTGAACACTTCGGGATCCAGCAGGCCTTCGCGCCACAGGAGGTTCACCAGCCGCATGCCCTCGCGGCGTTCGGTCGAGCCCCATGACGGCACGACTCGTCCGGCGTCGTCCAGGTGCAGGGCCATGGCCTGCAGGTTGCCGACGTTGCGGGTGCCGGCTCCCGGCGCTCCGTAGATGCGGTCGCCGAACGTGATCAGAAAACGCGGTTCGGCTTCTCCCATCCCCATCGGTATCATCGGCTGCCCGGTCCAGCTCTCCAGGTTGCCGTCCCTGACCGTCCGCATGGCGGACAGCAGGTCGTCCAGCGTCTCCGGGGTATCGATCCCCAGGCGCCCGGGGAGGCTCCTGGGCATCAGCAGCCACGGCACCACCTCGCGGCTGGGATTGTCCAGGTCGCGGTCGTAGCGGATGGGGATGCCGTACTGATGGCCATCCAGCGTCAGGAACGCAAGCTGCACCCGCGGGATCTGCTGCAGGTGCGGGTAGTCCGGGTCGTCGTAGTAATCCTCCAGCGCCTTGAGCACGCCGGTGCGCGCGGTCTCGCTGAAGACCTGCACGTTCGGGACGGTGAACATGTCCGGCAGTCTGCGGGTCGTGCGCATCAGGGTGAACTCGGTCAGCGCATTCTCGCGCGCGAAGCGCACGGTCACCGCCAGCCCGAACTTCCTGGCGATGAACTGGTTCACAAACGCGTCCGGCCCGTAGATGTTGTTGGGGACGCCGCCCGACGGGCCGCGCCAGAACTCCACCGGCTCGACCTCCTGGGCGCCGGCCGCCAGCGGGATGAGCAGCGCAGCCACCGCCATGAGCGCTGCGCCTGCAAGGAAACTGAGTCTCGTTTTCATGTCTCGATACTCCTCTTCGAACGATCTCTTTTCGACTCGGCACGATATTTCATCCGAGCTTCAATGCAGTCAGTGGCGTCACCTCCTTGCAGCGGACGGCTTGCGGCGCACGGGGCGTCAACCCTTGATCGAACCAAGGCGGATCCCCTTCATGAAGTATTTCTGGATCCACGGATAGACCAGGATGATCGGCCCGGTGGCGACGATCACGGCCGCCATCGTGAGCGATTTCGGGGTGATGATCAGGTCGATCTCCGTGGCGCTTTCGGCCATGTACGCAAGCTCCTGTTCCGTCATGTAGGCTTGGCGGATCAGCCGCTGCAGGTAGGTCTGCAGCGGAATCAGGTTGTCGTCGAACACGTAGTAGGCGCCCCAGAACCAGTCGTTCCAGTGATTGACCGCCTGGAACAGGCCGATGGTCGCCAGCACCGCCGTGGACAGAGGCACGACGATCTTCTTGAAGATGAAGAAGTGGTTCGCGCCGTCGATCAGCGCAGCCTCGATCAGGCTCTCGGGGATCGAGGTCTGCATGACGGTCTTGATGATCACGAAGTTCCAGGCCAGGAACAGGTGCGGCAGCACGTACACCCAGAACGTGTTGAGCAGGCGCAGATCGTTGATCAGCAGGTAGGTGGGGATGAGGCCGCCGCTGAACAGCAGGGTGATGAAGAACAGCGTGATGAACGGCTTGCGGATGCGGAATTCCTTGCGCGACAGGGCGTACGCCGCCATGCCGGTGACCAGCAGGTGCGACGGCACGTGCGCGGCGATGCGCGCCACGCTCAGCAGGAAGGTGCGCAGCACGGCGCCGTCCTGCAGGATCAGGTAGTAGTTGACCAGGGTGAAGCGGCGCGGCCAGAAGTACACGCCGCCGAAGGCGGTGTCGCTCGGGTTGTTGATCGACAGGATCAGGACGTACCAGAAAGGGTAGAGGGTGATGCCGATCAGCAGCACCATCATGGCGTTGTTGAGCACCTGGAACGCCTTTTCCGGACGGGAGAGGATCTCGGCCATGCAATCGTACCAGGAACTGGGCTACCAGATCCCCGAGCCGCCGAAGCGTTTCGACAACGTGTTGGCGGTCAGCACCAGGACCACCGAGATCACCGAGTCGAACAGGCCCACCGCGGTGGTCAGGCTGTACTTGGCCTGCTCCAGTCCGAGGCGCACCACGTAGGTCTGCACGACGTCGCCGGTCTCGATCACGATCGGGTTGAGGAAGTTGTAGATCTGGTCGAAGCCGGCGTTGGTGATGTTCGGGATCGCCAGCACCAGCAGGATGGTGATGGTCGGTACCAGGCCGGGCAGGGTGATGTGGCGCACCTGCCGGAAACGGCCGGCGCCGTCGACGATGGCCGCCTCGTATAACTCCGTGTCGATGGTGCTGAGCGCGGCAAGGTAGATGATCGTCCCCCAGCCGACGCCCTGCCAGATCGCGGTGAGGACGATCATGGGCGCGAACAGGCCGGGCGTCCCCAGGAACGCGATGGGCTCTCCGATCGTCGCTTTCAGGACCTGATTGACCGGCCCCGTGTCGATCGACAGGAGCTGGTCGAACAGCCCGGAAATGATCACCCACGACACGAAGTGGGGCAGATAGCTGATGGTCTGCGTGGTCCGTTTGAACCACTTGATGCGCATCTCGTTGATGAACAACGCAAGGATGATCGGCGCCGGGAAGCCGAAGATCAGCTTGGCCGTGGCGATGACGACCGTGTTGCGCATCACCTGCCAGAACGACGGATCGCCGAGGAAGCGGAAGTAGCGGTGCCAGGGGTCGGCGAGCGGGCTGAACCAGATTCCTCTGCCGAAGTCCAGCTCGCGGATCGAGAAGGTGATCCCGTAGATGGGGATGTAGTCGAACACGATGACGGCGACCGTGGCGGGGAGCACCATCGCCAGCAGGCGCCAGTCGGACACGTTCCGCTGCCACCACGTCTTGCGAACGGACACCGGCAAGGCGACCTGCGGTTTCGTTGCCGCGTCGCCGGCGGTGCTCATGGCCGCTGACCGTGCAGGCGGCGCTTGCGTCGATTGCCCTGGTGCTCGGGTGGGCGGTGAAGGGCAGGGTGGGTGAGCATGGGGCCCAAACGCGATGGTGTCCTCGCCGCCGCTCCGGCGCAAGCCGGGGACTCGACGCAAGGTCTGGACTTACAGGTCCGCGTACGAGTCGTCCTCGGCCAGGCGGTGCATGGGCCGGTCCAGCGGCTCCGGATCGACGGTGCGCGCGGCCACGGCGTCGGGGTCGATCTCGAAGCCCAGCCCCGGACCGGTGGGAAGCTCCAGGAAGCCGTCGGAGAAGCGGAGCGGTTCGAGAAACAGCCCATCGCCTCGCTGCAATCCACCTTCCATGACCAGGAAGTTGGGGATCGCGGCGCACACGTGCAGCGACGCGGCGATCCCGACCGGGCCGCCGTTGGCGCCCGAGTGCGGGGCCAGCGCCAGGTAGTGGCTCTCGGCCAGGGCGGCGATCTTGCGCATCTCCAGGATGCCGCCGCAGGCGCGGATGTCGGGCTGCAGCACGGCGGCCGCCTCGCGCTCGACCACCTCGCGGAAGCCCCAGCGGGTGATCTGCCGTTCGCCCACCGCGATCGGCACCGGCGTGGCCCGAGCCACGCCCACGAGCGCCTCCACGTTCTCCCAGTGGCAGGGCTCCTCGGCGAACAGCAGCCGATACGGCTCGAGCTCGCGCAGCAGCACCCGCGACATCGCGGGACTCAGCCGCCGGTGCAGGTCGATGGCGATGTCCACGCCGTCGCCGACCTCTTCCCGCACCGCGGCGACCGCGCGTACCGTCGGCTCCATGCCGGCCGGCGGCTCCAGGTAGCGCCACGGCTTGCGCTCGGTGACCATCTTCAGCGCCGTGAAGCC
This sequence comes from Spirochaetia bacterium, assembly GCA_963662775.1. GTDB lineage: Bacteria > Spirochaetota > Spirochaetia > SZUA-6 > Bin103 > CATQHW01. The sequence goes on along the minus strand of OY759747.1, from coordinate 5,428,267 downwards.
CTGATCGACCAGCTCGCGCGCCCTTCCCGGCTCGCGACAGCCGGCGTAGACGCGCACGCGATCGCGGACCGGCCCGCCGAGCAACCGCCACACGGGTTCGCCGAGCGCCTTGCCGGCGATGTCCCACATCGCCATCTCCAGGCCACTCAGCGCGCCGACCAGGATCGGCATCGCCCGCGCGTAGCTGGTGCGGTACAGCACCTGCCAGTGGTCCTCGATCCGGAACGGGTCGCGACCGATCAGGTAGCCGGTGAGCTCCTCCACCGCGGACATCACCAGCCGCCGGTGGCCGTAGCTCAGTGGCTGCCCGTAGCCGGTGATGCCGGCGTCGGTGGTCATCTCCAGCAGCAGCGAGCCGTCGTCGAGCGGGAAGGTCTTCGTGCCGGTGATCTTCAGAGTTCGCATGGTTCGCCCCCTGGGCGGCTATACTACGCGACCGGATGGAGTACCGGCGGCTCGGCCGTACCGAACTGCGCGTGTCGGCGATCGCGCTGGGCTCGGGCGGGCCGAACCGCTTCGGCCAGCGCACGGGGATTCCCGAAGCGGACATCCACCGGCTGGTGCGGCACGCGCTCGACCTCGGCATCAACCTGTTCGACACCTCGCCCGGCTACAGCGACAGCGAGCTGATCCTGGGCAGGGCGCTCGCGGGCGTCCCGCGCGACCGCTACAACCTCAGTACCAAGGTGGTGATCGACGACGCCGTCTCCGGTGAGCACCCGGCTCCCGTCGAGCAGGTGGTCGCGAGCGTGGAGGCGAGTCTCCGCCGCCTGCGGGTCGATCACGTCGACGTGCTGCTGCTGGCCGGCTGGCCGCAGCCGGGCGCCTATCGGCGGATCGTCGAGGAGACCATTCCCGCGCTCAGACGGTTGCAGCAGCAGGGCAAGTTTCGCTTCCTGTCGTCGAGTGAGGTCTCCGCGTACGACGGAGCACACGCCTACCTCGCGCGCGGGCTCCGTGACGACCTGTTCGACTCGGTGATGGTGGCGTACAACATGATCAACCAGTCCGCCGAGCGCGAGGTGTTCCCGCTCTGCCGTGAGCTTGACGTGGGAACGCAGGTGATGTTCGCCGTGCGCCGCCTGTTTCCCGATCCGGTGCGCGTGGGCGAGACGCTGGCGGAGCTCGAACGCAAGCGGATCGTCGCCGATGCGCTGCCGGCCGGCGACCCGTTCGGCTGGCTGCTCGACGATGACACGCCGGACCTGATCAGCGCCGCCTACAGGTTCTGCGCCGCCCACCCGGCGGTGAGCACGGTGATGACCGGCACCAACGACATCCGCCACCTGGAGCGGAACGTCGCGGCCGTCACCGGTCCCGCGCTCCCCGACGAGGTCATGCAGCGGCTACGGGCCATCTTCTTCGGCGTGACGGAGGTGATCGGCAATTGAGCTCCGCCTCGCGGCCCAACGTGCTGCTCATCACCACCGACCAGCAGGCCGCGCTGGCCGTGGGCGCGGCCGGCAACCCGGACCTGGCAACGCCCGCGATGGACGCCCTCGGCGCACGCGGCGTGCGCTTCGAGCGCGCCTACTGCACGTTTCCTCTGTGCACGCCGTCACGAGCCAGCCTGTACACCGGGCGCATGCCGCACGAGGTCGGCGCCGACTACAACAACAAGCCGATCGCGCCGCGGTTCCGCTCGCGCGAGCTGGGCAACCTGATGGCCGACGCCGGCTACGACTGCGCCTACGGCGGCAAGTGGCACGTCCCGGAGATCGAGATCGGCGAGGGGCACGGCTTCACCCGCATCTGCGGCTTCGACGACTGGGCGCTCGCCGACCGCTGCATCGACTTCCTGCAAACGCCGCGCGGCGCCCCGTTCTTCCTGGTGGCGTCGTTCGACAACCCGCACAACATCTGCGAGCACTCCCGCCGGCAGCGGCTGCCGTGGGGGCCGGTGCCGCAGGTGCCGGTCGGCGAGTGCCCGAACCTTCCGCCCAACTTCGAGATTCCCGCCTACGAGCCGTCCCTGATCAAGCAGGAGCGCGCCCTGAAGCCGGCCTCGGAGCTCACCGAGGACGAGTGGCGGATCTACCGCCACACCTACTACCGCCTGGTCGAGAAGGTCGACGCCGAGGTGGCGCGCATCATGGCCGCGCTCGACGAGGCGGGACACGGCCACGACACGCTGGTGATCTTCACCAGCGATCACGGCGACGGCATGGGCGCGCATCGCTGGAACCAGAAGTGGGTGCTCTACGACGAGTCGACCCGCATCCCGCTCATCGTCAGGCCGCCGGCCGGCTGTCCGGCGCGCGTGGACGACGAGCACCTGGTCTCCAACGGGCTTGACCTGCTGCCGACGATCTGCGACTACGCGGGCGCGCAGCCGCCGCCCGGCCTGCGCGGACGGTCGCTGCGGCCGCTGACCGACGGCGGGGCCGGCGCCGGCGGGGCGGGGTGGCGCGATCACGTGGTCGCGGAGACCTGCTTCGGTCCGGACGCCGGCGCCGCGCAGCAGGCGCGGATGGTGCGTACCGCCCGCTACAAGTACTGCCTGTACGGCAGCGGCAGGAACCGCGAGCAGCTCTTCGACCTGGAGCGGGACCCCGGCGAGATGGTCAACCTGGCCGTGGAAGCGCGCCATGCCGGCGAGCTCGGCCGCCACCGCGCGCTGCACAAGGACTGGATCGAGAAGACCGGCGACCGTGCCTGCATGACCGGCCCGCACCAGGGGTACCAGGCGCTGGTCCCCGGCTACGAGAACGAGCCGCCGGAGGTGTAGCCGCCGTCAGCGCCCCGACGGCTCTACTCCCGGCGAGGTCATGCCTCCGGGGCAGGATCCGGAACGGGCATGACGAAGTCCCAGGGATTAACCAACCGGATACCCGTGACTTCGAAGTCGCTGACGTCGCGCGTCGCGATGCTCATCCGGTGCGTCTTGGCAATGGCCGCGATCTGCCCATCGGCGATGTTGATCGGTCTGCCAATTCGCTCGGCCGCCGCTGCCAAGTCGCCGTAGGTCTGCGCGGCACGCTCATCGAACGGGAAGATCCGACCCAGAAAGTGGTCGCGCGTCGTGGTCCAGAATCGGAGCAAGCTCGAACGCCTGCGCCCGTCCGGCAGGCGCGCGATCCCGAAGCGCAGTTCCGCAAGCGCGATCGTCGGCAGGGCGAGCAAGGGTTCGTGCCGCCGATGCCAAGCGATCACCTGCGGCGATGGCTGGGGCCGGCTGAGCTCGGAGAGGACGTTGGTGTCGAGCAGGATCACAGATCGACAGGTCCCTGCTTCTGGTTGTGCTCCCGGATATACGGCTCGATATCTTCGCCCGGCTCGACCACCGCCATCAGATTGTACGGATACGGGGCAGTGGACTCGATTGGCTCGTGTGCTGCCTGGTCGAGGATCGATCGGGCAAGCGCTTCCAGGCTGCAGCCGCTTCGCTCTGCGCGTTTGCGGAGCCGCTCCTTCGACTCGTCCGACAGCCGGCGAATGGTGATGCTTGCCATGGAACCTCCTGCCATCGCATGAATGATTGCATGCTATCACTTGCTCCGAAAGTATTCCGTCCCCACGAAGCTACCAGCCGGCCACGTGCATCCGCGCGCGCGGGAGCAATCACGTGGCGAACGTGGTAGCGGCAGCGCCCGTCGGTATGATCTGTGGATGGACGCGAATCCGGGAGGTCGCGCGGGATGACCGGCGACCATGACCCGCTCGCCGGGGTGCGCGAGGGCTACGATCGGTGGTCGGCGGTCTACGACCACGATGCCAACCCGCTGCAAGCCCTGGAGGAGCCGCGCGTCCGCGAAGCGCTCGGCGACCCGAGGGGGCGGGAAGTGCTGGACCTCGGATGCGGAACCGGCCGGCACACCGCGTGGCTCGTCGAGGCGGGCGCCCGGACCACGGCGGTCGACTTCTCGGCGGGGATGCTGGAGCAGGCCCGGAAGAGGGTCGCCACCGGCGACGTCCGCTTCGTCACCCACGACCTGCACGAGCCGCTGCCCTTCGAGGACACATGCTTCGATGCGGTGGTGAGCGGACTCGTCCTCGAGCACCTCCGGGATCTCCACGCATTCTTCGCCGAGACCCATCGTGTCCTGCGCCCGGCCGGCCGCGCCGTCGTATCCGCGATGCACCCGGCCATGTTCCTGCGCGGGAGCCAGGCGCGCTTTACCGACCCCGTCTCCGGGGAGGTGGTCATGCCGGGGAGCCTTCCCCATCGGATCGGAGAGATCGTCATGGCGGCAGTCGGCGCGGGATTCACCCTGTGCGGTGTGAGGGAGTACGCCCCGGATGCCGATTTCGCCGCGCGCTACCCGCGCGCCGAACGCTACGTCGGCTGGCCAATGCTGGTGGTGCTCGACCTGCGGGCGGGCAGCGATCAGGATCCCTGAGACGGTAGTTGGGAAGGCAGCCCGCGCTCAGTGGCCGCGGCGCGGCTGCTCGTCCTCAGCCGCTTCGCGGCGTGCCAGGATACGCAGAATCTGCAGGGCGGTGCGGGCGTCTTCCAGGGCCCCGGGCGTGGCCGGTGCGGCGATGTCCTCGCGCGTGCGCGCGGCGTCCAGCTCGATCCACTGCGCACCGGTGCCGGCCGCAGCTTCCGTGTAGCGCCGCATCAGGCAGCCCCAATCCGTCCCCGGCAGCTTCTTCACCCCGTGGCGCTCGGCGGTCTGCGCCAGCATGCGCAGGTGGAGGGCGGCGCCGTAGCTCACCACGAGCGTAGCGGCGGTCAGGAGCTCGACCAGCTCGCCGTAGATGTCCGGCCAGGGCCGTGCACGTGTCGAATGATCGAGTCGCACGACGCCGGTGGTGTCGAGCACGGCCGTCTCCACGACCTCCTCGCGCACCCCCGTTCCCGCGGTAACGGTGCTGACGATCAACACGTCACGGCGGTCGAGCAACCCGCCAAGCTCGCCCAGATCCACCAGGCGATCCGCGCGGGTGCGTACCGGGACCGCCCGCTGGACGGGCTTCGCCTCGATGCCGTGCTCCCGGAGCGCCGACCGCCGGCCGAGCCTCCAGCCGACCGCGCCGGCTCCGTACAGCGCCAGCGACAGCACCACGGCGACGATGACCCAGACGCCCGAACTCATGGTCGTCCCGACCTCAGGCTGCAAGCCCGGCCAACAGCGCCTTGATGTAGCCGATCGAGTAGGCGAGCGCCTGGTGGGCGCGGTCACCGTCGCCTTCGATCGGCTGCAGGTGGTCGGGGTTCAGGCAGCCGTCGAAGCCCACCCGCGCGAGCTCGCGCACGATCCGCGCCATGTTCATGTCGCCGTCGTCCAGCAGCACCTCCTCGAATCCGCCGGCGGTCGCCAGGTTGCCCCGGACATTGCGCAGGTGCAGGGTGAAGATCCGTCCCTTGCGGCCGAACAGGTTGAGCTCATCCATCACCAGCGGCGGCCCGCCCGCCTCGGCACGGGTGCCGCAGCAGTACAGGTAGCCCACGTTGGGGCTGGGAAAGGCGTCGATCACGCGGTGGAAGCCCAGGGTGCCGAGCGGCGTGTCGGGCAGTGGCGTGTCCGAGGGGTGGATGGCCAGGCGGATGCCGTACTCGTCGGCGATCGGCACCAGCTTCTCGTAGACCGCGCAGAAGCGGTCCCACCACGCCTCCAGCCGTTCGTGGGTGGCCGGATCGGGGTCGCCCGGCCCCAGGTCGCGGCTCTCGCCGCGCGAGCGGTAGCCGCCGCGGTGCACGGACTCGTACTTCAGCAGCCGGTGGTTGAAGGTGTCGCCGGCGAAACGCTGGCGGGCGATCGGGACGCCGGCGTCGGCGAACACGCGCAGCGCTTGGCAGGTGTTTTCCAGCTCACGGGCGGCGCCGTCGCGCCCCAGCATGAACTCGTCGGTGATGTCCGGCAGGGTCACGCGATTGAAGCTCAGGCCGTACGGCCGCAGCTTGAGCACCAGGGCCCTCAGGGCGTCCGCGTCCGGATAGCCCTGCTCCGCTACGCCGGGAAAGAAGGCCCCGCGGCCCATGTCGATCGCTTCCGCGCCAAGCTGCGTCACGGTTCGGAGATACTCGTCGGAGAGGTCGTTGCCCCAGACTGCCACCCGCATCATGGGGCTATCGTAACAGTGTCGGGAGCCCAGCGCAGTACAGGCTTGTCGATCCTGCGAGCCAGACGGCCAAGCGCCGGAGGGTTGCCCGGCCGCGTCGGAGACAGGCTGCGGGCAGCCCTGTGCGAGATCGGGGCTGACCGCATGTCTCCAAGTGTGTGTTGCGGCGGGGAGAAGTGGTAGACGGGCCCGTGCGGATCGCGAGCGCCGTCATGAAGCGCACGCCCGAGAGCTATCGAGAAAAGAACAAGCGCTTCAACCAGGAAACAAGGACGTCGACCTCCGCCACGCTTGCATCGAGAAAGTGGGCTGTGATGGCCATTCCCGGTGGCATACCTGGTTCTCTCTGCCAAGCGAGCCAGGTATGGATGATCGCCTTGGGTTCCCTTGCGGGCCTGAATCTCCTTTCGGAGGCGGGAATGTTCGCCACGCTGTTCTGCACGTAATCGAAAAGCGCGTTCGGCTGAGGAATCAGAAGTCTAAGGAAAGTCTCCAGGATTCCCTCGATCTGGTTGTCCGGCATGATCCAGATGCCTGCTCGAGGCAGCAGGGTTCCGTCGGGAGGGTCGAGAATAGTCCCGTCCGGACGAGGCTGATCAGGCATGTTCCTGTACCCGCCATTGACCAGCACGGTTCGGATCGAATGCCAACGGTCAGGCAGATTTTCGTCCGCGTCAATGACCACCCCTACGACGTCATCTTCTTCGTCTGAAGCCTTGAGCTGCACAGGTATGCTCTCAAGAAGCCTCTGTACACCGCCATGGTGTCGCACTTCGTCAAGATGAGGAACGCCACGACTCCCACAGATGTGCTTCAGAACATGCTCGTCAGTGGGGCCTTCCACGAGGAGGATCTTGGAACCCACGTCAGCGTACCTCAATGCGGTCGCGAGTCGCGATGGCCACCTCGTCTTCCGTGAACACCGTGGGAACGATTGCCTCATCTCTGCGGGTCATGCGTATCAGCACACCCGTGCCAGGGGTTTCTTGCGCGGCCTTTTGGAACGTCTCGATCGTGTCCCAACTGTGGGTCGTGGCGAATACCTGTGTGTTGAGCGCATGAGCAAGGCGGAATATGATACGCCAAGCGTCCAACTGTATGGAGTGATGCAGTCCATTCTCGAACTCGTCTACCAGAAGGGTCTTTTCTCGGGAATTGACCAGGTGCAGAACGATGCTGAACAAGCGATTCATGCCATCGCCGAACGAGCGTAGAGGAACAGGATGCAGGACTTGATCGGTGCGTACGATCGCGGTGCGCCGTCCGCGTGTGCCGTCTCCGCCCACCATCGTGACTTTGGACACGTGAGGATCGATGATGCGCAACGCGTCGACAACGACTCCCTCATCGTCGGTGAGGGCGATGTCATCCCATAGCTTGCCGAGCTCCGTGGTTCGCATCCCGCTGTAAGGGCCAACAAAGCAACAGTGACTGCTGGAGCCGCGAGCGTTGCTGAGGCGGCGGTCCCGCAAGTCATCGAGCTCATATCTCCGAATGGCGTCTGAGGTGCTGACAATCAGGGAAGCTGAGCCCTCAGGGTCGTCTGGTGAATGCTCCACGAACCGAAGATTCCCTTCTTTGTCGGTCTCTCGAGACAACCAGTTCACATACAGAGATACGCTCGTGTCGTAGTCCTTGCCATTGGCCGATATGACCAGTGGCTCAGTCTTGCCTGAGAAATCGGGAAACCCATAAAAGAGGTTGGAAACCAATAGGCGCTGACGTGAGGCGCCATCGTCAGGTGTAGAGTACTCTTCGCGGTATGTGAGCATGTCTCGAAGGGTCTCGATTGCTGCATCTGTTTCGACGACGCGCAATCCTTCGAGCAACGAGGATTTTCCGGTGTTGTTCTTCCCGGTAATCAGGTTTACGCGGCCCAGTCCATCAAGGCTCAAGCCCCGGAATGCGCGGAATCGTTCAAGACTTATGCTTTCGATTCTATGTGTCATTGCTGGTTTCCTCCTCGCGACAGATCCATGATCTCCACGGACTATTTCCAGGATAGAGAACCACGTCGTTCTTCGCATCCGTGGTGGTGCTCCTGCGAGTGGTCACCAGCCATGGAGACGTGAGTCGTGCCATAGGATACCTTACAATACCCAACAGGTGATTGCATTCTGTCACCCAGGACAGAGCGTCGCCGGGGCGTTCGCCATGAACGGTTTGATGCCACGTTACTGCTGTCCCGCGGGATTCCTGTTTCCGAACCTGCCGTTGGAGCAACGTCTGGATGCGGTCGCTGCGGCCGGTATCGGCGGCGTCGAGCTGTGGGCGAGGGCGGACCGGTACCGCGACCTGGATGTCGCTTCGGTCAGTGCCGAGCACGTGAACCGGCTGTGCCGGGATCGCGGGCTGTCGGTAGTGTCGCTCGGGGCGCATCCGCCGACCGACACGGCCCACGTCCGGTCGGTGGTGGCCCTGGCCGCCGAGCTGGGTGCGGGGACGGTGGTCATCGGCTGCAAGGGGAAGAGCGTCGGGGAGGCACTGGGCGAGCTGCGTCCAGCGTTCGCGCATGCGGCCCGTGCCGGCGTGCGCATCGCGGTGCACAACCACGTGAACGGGCTTGTCCGCGACGCGGACGACATGGCGCGGCTCTGCGCAACGGTCGATCCGCGAGCCGGCGGTCTCGCGTTCGCGCCGACGCACGCGGTGAATGCGGGGCAGGATCCGCTCGACCTGATCGACCGATTCGGAGATCGCATGCTGCAGCTCTGGCTGTGGGACCTGTGGCCCGGAGTAGACGAGGCTCCGAGTTGGCTGGCCGAGGTGTACGGCCACGGTCGGGAGCAGTTTCCCGGCAACGGGACCCTGCCGTTCCGGCGCTATCTGACGGCGCCGGGCGGTCGCGAACCGGGTCCGCTGCTCAACTTCATGCCGCACGGCGTGCAGGAGTGGCCCGCCGAACGCACGGTACGGGCGCTGCGCGACAGCCTTCGATGGCTGACTTCATCGTAGGCGAGCTCATCGCATCTCGATGCATGATGATTGATGCCGTAGGATGCCGGTCATGCGAACGACGCTCGACATCGACGAAGATCTGCTGATGGCCGCCAAGGAGATCGCCAAACGGGAACGGCGCTCGGCAGGGTCGGTGGTGTCCGACTTCGTGAGGCTCGGCATGTCCGCGGCCAACCACGACGAACGGGACGAGGAAGGCGCCGCGGAGTTCGGATTCCACCCTTTCCCGTCACGGGGCGGCGTGGTGACCAATGAACTCATCGACCGGTTGCGCGAGCAGACAGGTGACTGATGCGCACGCTGCTGGACGCCGACCACGTCCATCATGACGCTGCGCGGACGTGGTTGAAGGATCACATCGGGCTCGGCTGGGCCTCGTGTCCCATCACTCAGAACGGGGTGCTGCGGATCATGTCGCAGGCCAGCTACCCGAACAGCCTGACGACGGGCGCGGTCGCCGAACGGCTGCGCACCGCTACGAAGGCTCAGCATCATCGGTTCTGGCCGGACTCCGTGAGCCTGATCCGCCCTGCCGTGCTGAAGTCGGAGCAGGCGATCACGCCGAAGCAGATTACCGACCTGTACCTGCTGGCGTTGGCCGTCTCCAGAGGAGGGCGTCTCGTGACCTTTGATGCGCGCATCTCGTCCGCGTCCGTCGTTGGTGCGGACCACCGGCACCTGTGCGCGATCCACGATGGCTGACCTCCGTACGCCACGCCTTGTCGTGTCCGTAGCGCTCGCCGCGATCCTGGTTGGTGTCGCCGGCGCACAGGATGCGCCGAAGGTGGACGACCTGATTTCCGCCGTCGAACGTGGCGACGCCGACGCCCAGTGGCAGCTCGGGGATGCCTACCACCACGGCCGGGGCGTGAAGCAGGACGATGCCGAAGCGCTCCGGCTGTACCGGGCCGCGGCCGAGCAGGGCAGCCCCGCGGGGCAGTGGCGGCTCGGCAATGCGTACTACTACGGCTGGGGGGTGACCCAGGACGACGCGGAAGCTGTGCGTTGGTACCGGGCCGCGGCCGAGCAGGGGAACGCCGAAGGCCAATGGCGGCTTGGCAACGCGTACTACTTCGGCCTGGGGGTGACGCGTGACCGCGCGGAGGCGGCACGGTGGCTGCGTGCGTCGGCCGAACAGGGTTCGCCGGAGGGGCAGTGGCGGCTGGGCAACGCCTATCTGCTGGGCCGCGGAGTCGCGCAGGACGACGCCGAAGCGGTGCGGTGGTACCGGGCGGCGGCGGAGCAGGGCAACGCCGAGAGTCAGTGGCGGCTCGGCAGCGCGTACTACTTCGGCACGGGTGTGGCGCAGGACTTCGCGGAGGCAGTGAGGTGGCTCCGTGCCTCTGCCGGGCAGGGCAGCGCCGAGGGCCAATGGCGCTTGGGGAACGCATACCACTTCGGCCGTGGCGTGGAGCAGGATCGTGCGCAGGCAGCGCGGTGGTACCGGGCGGCGGCCGAGCAGGGGAGTGCCGAGGGGCAATGGCGGCTCGGCAGCGCGTATCACTTCGGCGCCGGAGTCCCGCAGGACCACGCGGAGGCGGTGCGGTGGTACCGGGCCGCGGCCGAGCAGGGGAACGCCGAGGGGCAGTGGCGGCTCGGCACGCGGTACGCCACGGGCCGGGGAGTGCCGCTGGACCACGTGGCCGCCTATGCGTGGCTCAACCTTGCCGCCGCGCAGGGCCACGAGGAGGCCGCCGGCAGCCGTGACGGGCTGGCCGAGTCGATGACCGCCGAGCAGGTCGCGGAGGCCCAACGCATGGCGCGGGAGCTGTGGGGCAGAATCGCGGGAGACGCACCGGCGGCTCCGTGACCGTGTGCGGTACGATTCGGGGATGAGGACGCGATGGCGGTAAGTCTCTGTTATCCGGCGGGGCGGCCGGCGTCGACCGGAGCGGGTCAGCGCGGCGTGGTCGACCGGGCCGCCGAAGACCTGGGGTTGAGCTCGCTGCGCACCCGCTTCGAGCTGCCCTCGGAGTTCCTCTACGAGCTCAGCACCGACCCGAAGATCATCCGCTATCGCCAGGAGGTGCTGGCCGATGCGGTCGCCTCCGACGAGTTGCGCAAGGTCTTCGCGCAACTCCAGCCGATGCTGCACGAGCTGGCCTACTTCACGAAGACCCGCACGGAGCAGAGCTCGCCCCTGCAGCAGGCCGTATGGCGGCTGGGCGAGCTGGAGACCTACGTGGCGTGCCTGACGGCGCTGGAAGAGGCTGCGGCGCTGCCGGGCGTGCGCTCCGCGGGCATGCGGGCGCTGGCCGAGTTCGTCCGCGAACGGCGGCAAGACGAGGTATACCGGCGCCTGGAGGCCGAGCTGCCGGCGCTGCGTGGCGGTCTCAAGCGGCGCGCCAGCATCACGATCGGCATCAACCTGGACTCGCAGCTTCGCCCGTCGGAGGCGACGCTGCTGCGCGTCCATGACCGCAAGTTCGAGGACACACCCCTGCTCACGCGCCTGTTCGGCGTCTCCAATCCGTTCCGGCCGCTGACCAAGGTGCACCGGACGTCGGCGATGGCGCCGCTGCTCGGCGAGCTGGACCGGGTCATCGGCGCGGTGGCGCGTCCGCTGGCCAAGGCGCTGGGGCAGTTCGTGCAGCTCCAGGTGCGGGACGTGCTGCCGCTGGAGCAGGAGATTCGCTTCTACCTGGGCGGGGCGCGCATGGTGCTGGCGCTGCAGGAGCGCGGCATGCCGACCTGCATGCCGGAGCTGGCGCCGGCCGGCGAGCGGCGGTCGCAGGCGCGCGAGCTGTACGACATCTCCCTCGCTCTGAACGGCGCTCAGGACCAGCCCGCCCGCACCGTCGTTCGAAACGACCTGGACGCGGACGAGCGGGGACGCATCGCCATCCTGACCGGGCCGAACCAGGGAGGGAAGACGACCTTCGTGCGCGCGGTGGGCATGATGCACGTGCTGGCGCAGGCCGGGCTGCACGTGGCCGCGCGCGAGGCGGTGATCAGCCCGGCCGACCGGGTGATCACCCATTTCCCGGCGGAAGAGGGCAACGGCATCGAGGGTGGCAGGCTGGCGGAGGAGGCGCGGCGCCTCGGCGCGATCTTCGGCGACGCCTCCGAGCAGAGCATCGTGCTGTGCAACGAGTCGCTGTCCAGCACCAGCCCGAGCGAGAGCCTGTACCTGGCCGAGGACGTGGTGCGCGCGCTGCGGCTGCTGGGCGCGCGGGCGATCTTCGCCACGCACCTGCACGAGCTGGGCGAGCGGCTGGAGCGGATCAACGCGGAGGTGGACGGCGGCAGCCTGGCGGTGAGCCTGGTCGCCGGCATCGCCGCGGACGGTGACGGCGCCGACGGCGCACAGGCCCGGATGCGCCGTACCTACCGCATCGCCCCCGGGCCGCCGGTGGGATCGAGTTACGCGCGCGACATCGCCGATCGCTACGAGATCAGCTTCGAGCGGCTGCGGCCGAAGATACTGGCTCGCCGCGGGGAGCCGGCGGAGGCTCCTCCGGGAGACAACGGGCGATGAGCCGCTGGGTGCCGGCGTCGTAGAGGTTGCCTGACCGCACCCGCACGGCGAGCCGCTGACCCGGCCGCGGGGGCTGTGGTCCGTCGTAGCGCGCAACCAGCTCCTGCCATCCGTCGCTCAGGCGCAGGTGCAGCACGCTGGCCGGTCCTTCCGGCTGTGCCGCGGCCACCTCGACCTGCAGCGAGCCGGCGTTGTCGGCCGCCGGAGCCAGCACCGCGACGTTCTCCGCGCGGATGTCCATCACCACCCGCTGGCCGGGAAACAGCGACCCGTCCGGCGAGAAAGGGATCGCCTGGGAGGTGCTGCCCTCGGGATGCAGGGCCAGCGTGCCGCCGGCCGCGGAGACGATCTCGCCGCGCAGCAACGCGCCGCCATGGGCGCCGAACAGCGCTGCGACCGGCACGGTCGTCGGCGTCCGGTAGAGCTCCGCGGGGCGGCCGACCTGGTGGATCTCGCCGGAGAACATCGCGGCCACGCGGTCGCCGAGCGCCATCGCCTCCGTCACGTCGTGGGTGACGTAGAGCGTGGTGGCGCCGATGCGGCGGTGGAGCTGCTTGAGCTCGGTGCGGAGCTGGGCGCGGAGCTTGGGATCGACGTTGGACAGCGGCTCGTCGAGCAGCAGCACCTGCGGCTCCTTGACGAGCGCCCGGGCGATGGCCACGCGCTGCTGCTGGCCGCCCGACAGCTCCTTGGGATAGCGCTGCTCCAGCCCGACCAGCTCCACCACGTCCAGCGCCTGCCGGACCGCCGTGCCGGCCTTGCCTCGGCCGACCCGCCGCACCTGCAGCGGAAACGATATGTTCTGCGCCACCGTCATGTGCGGGTACAGCGCATACGACTGGAACACCATGCCGACGCGCCGCTTGGCCGGCGCCACGTCGATCTGCCGCGGTTCGCTGAACACCGGTTCGCCGCCGATCAGGATCTCTCCCAGCACGGGCTGTTCCAGCCCGGCGATCGCGCGCAGCATGGTCGTCTTGCCGCAGCCGGAGGCTCCCACGACGACCAGGAACTCGCCTTCCTCCACGTGGAGGGTCACGCCGTGGGTGGCGATCACGTCGCCGTACTGGACGGTGACGTGGTGCACGGTGATGTCGGCCACGAGCCGGGATGGTATCACTCCCGGCCGACCGCCGCCGACCGGCGGGAAAATGTGCGACGCTGTCGCGGCGGCCGTACCCGCACCGGAGGACCCTTCCATGTTGATCGTCGACTCGCACCTGGACATCGCCTTCAACGCGGTCGACTGGAACCGCGACCTGACGCAGAGCATCACGTCGATCCGCGAGGCGGAGGCCGGCATGGCCGGCAAGGGCCGGGGAGCCGGGGTGGTCAGCTTCGAGGAGCTGCGGCGCGGCGGCATGGGGCTGATCTTCGTCACCGTGCACTGCCGGCTGGCCTCGCTGGGCAGGCGGTTCGCGGGAGTCCGCACGCAGGACATCGCCTACGCCAGGGCGATGGGCGAGCTGGCCTACTACCGGCTGATGGAGGCGCGTGGCTACCTGCGCCAGATCCGCGACCGGGCGGGACTCGACGCTCATCTGGCGGAGTGGGAGCGGCAGCCGGAGACGGCGCCGATCGGCTTCGTGCTGACCATGGAGGGGGCGGACCCGATCGTCGACCCGGAGCAGGTCGGCGAGTGGTGGGACCACGGGCTGCGTGTCGTCAGCCTCGTCCACTACGGGGTCAGCGCCTATTCTCACGGGACGCAGGCGCCCGGCGGCCTGACCGAGCGGGGCGGGCCGATGCTGGACGCGCTGGAGCGTGCGGGCATCCTGCTGGACGTGAGCCACCTGGCTGAGCAGGCGTTCTGGGAGGCGCTGGATCGGTTCGGCGGGCCGGTGCTGGCGACCCACAACTGCTGCCGGGCGCTCTGCGACCACGACAGGCAGCTTGGCGACGATCAGATCAGTGCGCTGGCCGCGCGCGGCGGGGTGATCGGCACCGCGTTCGACGATTGGATGCTGTCGCCGCTCTGGGACCGGGAGGCGATGGACAACACCGGGATCACGCTGGCGACGGTGGGCGACCACATCGACCACATCTGCCAGGTCACCGGCAGCAGCGAGCACGCCGCGATCGGCACGGACCTTGACGGCGGATACGGAAGAGAGCAATCTCCCGCCGACCTGTACACCATCGCCGACGTGCGCACGGTGGCGGGAATCCTGAAGGAGCGCGGCTACGGCGACGCCGACGTGGCGAACGTCATGCACGGCAACTGGGTGCGGTTGCTGCGCTCCGCCTGGAGCGAAGGTACCGCATGAATCTCGTCGACACCGGTTTCGTTCTTCTTTGCTCGACCCTCGTGTTTCTGATGACACCGGGTCTGGCCTTCTTCTATGGCGGGCTTGTCGGCCGCCACAACACCCTGACGATCATGGCCCAGAACCTGATCTCGCTCGGGGTCGTCAGCGTCGTCTGGATCGTGATCGGGTTCTCCCTGGCGTTCGGCGACAGCATCGGCGGCATCTTCGGGAACCTGAGGTACGGGCTGTTCCGGATCGAGGTGAACGACGTGTTCCCGGGCACGACGATCCCGACCTGGACGTTCTTTCTCTTCCAGATGATGTTCGCGGTGATCACGCCGGCGCTCATCACCGGCGCATTCGTCGACCGGTTCCGGTTCTCCAGCTACCTGATCTTCATCTCGGTCTGGAGCATCGTGGTCTACTCGGTGCTGGCCCACTCCGTGTGGGGCGGCGGCCTGCTGGCCAAGCTGGGGGCGATCGACTTCGCCGGCGGCACGGTCGTGCACATCTCGGCCGGCATGGCGGCGCTCGCCACCATCTCCGTGCTGGGCAAGCGCCGCACGCGGACCGCCCCGCACGATGTCCGCTTCGTCGCCCTGGGCGCCGCGCTGCTGTGGTTCGGCTGGTTCGGCTTCAACGGCGGCAGCGCGTTGTCGCCCAACGAGATCGCGTCGATCGCGTTCATCAACACCGACATCTCGGCGTCGACCGCGATGGTGGTTTGGATGCTCATGTCGTGGCTGCACAAGGGTAAGCCCAGCATCATCGGCGCGCTCACCGGCGCGATCGCGGGTCTGATCGCGATCACCCCGGCGGCCGGCTACGTGACACCCGGGTCGGCCGCGATCATCGGCGTGCTGGCCGGCGCGGTCTGCTACGGAGCCGTGCTCTTCAAGGAGCGCATGGACTGGGACGACGCGCTGGACGTGTGGGCCGTGCACGGCGTCGGCGGCGTGCTGGGGTCGATCCTGACCGGCGTGTTCGCCTCGCCGAAAACAGGGGCACCGCCCGGGTTGATCTTCGGCGAGACGGGACTGTTCTTCGCCAATCTCGGAGCCACGCTGATCAGCATGGTCTACGCGTTCGCGATGACGTGGATCGTCCTGAAGGTGATCGGCTGGATCAAGCGGCTCAAGCCCGAGACCGATGAGCTGGAGGCCGGCCTGGACCTGACCTTCCACGGGGAGCGCGCCCTGGACCACGACTGATCGGGGACGCGCGAGGTTGACCGACCGTGCGCGGCGGCGCAGGGTCGGCCCGCAGGAGGCACCAACGTGTCACAGAACGTTTCGCATGCCGGCAAGGCGTACCAGGGCTTGTCCGGGATCCTGGCCGCCCTGACGGTGCTCGCCACCGTGGTCGTCACGCTGCTCGGCATCTTCGGCGTGGTCGACATGAAGGCTGTGCGGACCGAGGGGGTTGCGCTGGCGTACGTGGTCGGGGTGGGGATATTCGCGCTGAGTCCCCTGGTTGCGGTCGGCGTCGTCGCGATCGGTCTGGGCAACGCGATCGGCATCATCGCGATCGGTGCCGGGTCGGCGCGCGGCATCGTCGCGATCAGCGGAGATGATGCGGGCGGCATCATTGCCATCAGTGCCGGCGGGCGGGCGACCGGCCTCCTCATCGGCATCGGCGACGAAGCGAGGGGGCTGATCGCGATCGCCTACTCGGGCAGAACGGCCGGCCCCTTCGGGCGCTGGCCCCCGTGGTCGGCCGCAGGATCCTCGGTGGACTGAACGCCGGAGGTCAGCTTGTCGACCACCAGCTCGTCCTCGCGCGGGGCGAGCGCCGGCATCACGCCGTAGGAGGCCGTGCCACGGTAGCGCGCGACCGGAGTGCTCCGCACTTGGCCCCCGGAGGCGTGCCGCTCGTGCCGCTGCGCGTGGTTGACCAACGGCCGGGCGCGCCGTAGGTTGGCGCGGCGGGCCCGCCAATCATGTCGGAGACAGCCAAGACCGTCGGTACGGTTTTCCAGGTCGTGTACGGCCTTACGACGCCGGCGACGGTGCTCGCCACCCTGATCGTCACGCTGCTCGGCGCGTTGGGCATGGTGGACATGGACTGGGCCGTCACGGAAGAGAGAGCCGCGCTCGCCTACTTGGTCGCCTTCGGGACCTTCGCGCTGAGTCCGCTCGTTGCGGTCGGCCTTGTCGCCGTCGGTCTCTTCAACGCGATCGGCGTCATCGCCATCGCCACCGGGTCGGCGCGGGGCGTCATTGCCATCAGCGGGGAGAACTCCACCGGCGTGATAGCCATAAGCGCCAGCGGGCGAGCGAGCGGCATACTCGTTGGCATTGGCGACGAAGCGAGGGGCCTCTTCACCGTGGCCTACTCGGGCAGAACGGCCAAGGCGTTCGGGCGCTGGCCTCCGTGCTCAGGCACCGCGTCTTCTGCCGACTGACCCGATGCGCCTGCCCCCGACATGTCACCGCGATCCCGTGGTCGGCGTTGCAGGGTCGAGGCCGGCGAGGTCGAGGCAGGCAGGGTCGAGGCCGGCAGGGTCGAGGCAGAACTGCACCTGTCGGACTACGAAGGGTTCAATTCCGCCAGCACGTCGTCGGTGGTCGCCACCCGGCCGAATACGCGGGCGTGCATGAGCAGCGCCTCCTGGTGCGCCCGCGCGGTGTAGGTAGCGCAGGCGTCTTCGCAGATCAGCGAGTTGTAGCCGAGCTCGGCGGCGACCCGCGCCGTGCCGTGCACGCACATGTCGGTGCTGATGCCGACGATCACGACGTCGCGCACGCCCATGTTGCGCAGCGCGTGGTCGAGGATCGAGGCGTTGAACGCGCCGGAGGTCAGCTTGTCGACCACGAGCTCGTCCTGGCGCGGGGCGAGCGCCGGCATCACGTCGTAGGCGGCCGTGCCGCGGTATCGCGCGACCGGTGTGCGGCGGCGCACGTGGCTCCGGAGCCGTGCCGTGAGCTCGTCGCCATGCGGGGTGATCGCCCCGTTGCGCGTATACACGACGCGTCTCCCGCGCTGCCGGAACGACTCCAGCAGCCGGCGGATGTTCGGCACCACCAGGTCGGCGATCCTGCCGTTCCAGTACGCCGCGATCTCCGGATACCTGGAGCCCATCCGGCTGTCGGGATCGATGGTCCCGTCGCTCCCCTGCATGTCCACCACCAGCAGCCCGGTCGCGGCCGGATCGAGGCGGAAGTCGGTGGCGATCAGCTCAAAGGGCCACTCGGGATCGTGCTCGTCGGCAAGCCAGCTCATGGCGCTAATCCTTTCGGCTACTCCGCCGGCACCTCGATCCGGTAGCGGTACGCATGGGATCGCCACGGATCGTCAGGCAGAAATGCGCCGAGCCGGGTCATGTAGAGCTCGATCGTGCGTGTATGGCGGTCCTCGAGCACCGCGAAATTGGATAGCTGCAGTCCCTCGTGATCCTGCCCTGGATCACGGTCGTCGATCACCGTGCAGGTGTCCTTGATCAGGAAGCCGGTAGCCTCGTTTACCTCGCCCATCACCAGCGGATAGCGTGGATGGTTTCCGTCCACGGCGGGACCCGAGACGTTGCCGAACCAGTAGAGCCTGCCGTTCCGGCCGCTCCGGTGAAAGCGATGGATGCTGGAACTGGAGTAGAGAACCTCTCCGGTGTCGAAGTGCCACGGGACCGGGTCCACCCAGGTCGCGCCGCCGTCATCGGAGAAGGTGAACCACTTGTACCCGGGCGTCCCCGGCTCGATCCGCGTTCTCCACGCCTTGGAGATGGTATTCGAACCCCGGATGACGCAGATCACGCGACCGCTCTTCAGGGTGTGCAACGCCGGCTCGTTCACGCCTCTGGACGATTTCAGGTCGTTCAGTACGACCGGGCGGGAGGGGATCAGGGTGTACCGGGCGGCTTGTGGGTCCCAGGTGCCGCGCATCACGATCAACCCACGCATGATCTGGGGGCACGACCGGAACACGTCGTTCACATCCAGTCCCAGGGCCCTGCAGCAGGACGCGACGTCGGCGCACAGCGGAAAGAGGATGTCGCCGCTCTCCTGCACCTCGATCTCGCTGTTGCTGGATGCCTGGGCACGGTTGTTCCGGAGGAATCCGGGGCTACGCCAGTCGCGGTCGTCGAAGTCCGCGCCGTCCTCGAACTTCACGAGCTGAGGCGCGGCCCACGTCCGGCCATCGTCGTCCGAAACATGCAGGAACGCATGGTTGACGAATCCCGCCTTTCCCTCGCGCCAGAAGACCCTGAACGCCTCCCGGTGGCCGGAGACGAAGATCGTATGTTGATACACGCCCACCAGATGATCGTGTACGGGGTTGTGCGAGCGGGAGAACGCCGGAACCATGTTGGAGGTTGCCAATTCGTCCGAGCCCTGCACTCGGTAGAGGGCGCTGTGAAACCCCTCCCAATCGGACCACGTGCGGCCGTTGTCTTCCGAGAAGCGCCGGGCGTTGGCGTCGCTGTGGTCCGACTCGCGCTGAATGAAACGGGACTCGACCCGCCGCACGCCAGTGCCGACGTAGGATTGGGCGCGTACGACGCTCTGTCCGAAACCCGGTGACTCCTCGTACAGATCCTTCCTGATCTCGGGCTTCATCGCTGCGGGGACTCCGTCCGGGACGGTACTCCACGACCATCCGAGGTGTCAGGAGGCCGCCGGATCGCGACGCTTGAACAGGCGAGGGCCGATCCCGTACGGTCAGGGCCGATTCTCACTACATCATCGATGTTCCAGGAGGTTCTCGGGATGAACAGAAGAACGCTTGTCCTCATGCTCTCGGCCGCGCTTGCGGTATCGATCGCGCCGTTTGCGGCTGCCACCGGAGAGACCGAGGCGGCCGCGGGGCCGGTCACGATCACGATGTGGGTGCAGAACTACAACGGCACCGAGTCGCCGATCGAGGAGATCTCCACCATGTTCGCGGAGCTCTACGCTCAGGCCGAACAGATGTTCAACGTCGACATCGTCGAGGAGTACCAGCTCGGCTACGGCGAGTACCGGGACAAGCTGGTGGCGACGGCGCAGGCGGATGCCCTGCCGGAGATCGTCAGCGTCGACAACTCGTGGTTTCCGGAGATGATTCGCCTGGGGGCGCTGCAGCCGCTGGACGAGTTCTGGTCGGAGGCGGATCGAGAGGACTTCTTTCCCGGAACCATCAGCCACGCCATCGGGCCGGACGGCAAGATCTACGCGCTGTGGTTCTGGACCGATACCTACCTGATCTACTACCGCGCGGACCTGTTCGAGGCGGCCGGCATCGATCCGTTGCCGGTCGATCGGGCGCTCACGTGGGATGAGTTCACGGAGACCGCCATGAAGCTCAACACCGGCGACGTCACCGGCTTCATGTTCCCGGCCGCGCGGTGGGCCGGCGCCAGCACCGGCATGCTCGGGATGTTCTGGGGCCAGGGCGGACTGCTGTTCGATGACGCCGGGGACTTCGTGCTGGCTGAGGCGGATAACCGCCAGGCGATGATCGACGTGCTGCAGTGGTACCACGACCTGGTCTACACGCACGGCGTATCGACCAGGGAGTCGGCCGACTGGAAGGGCGGAGCCCCTCCGCAGGCGTTTCTGGACGGCAAGGTGGCGATGTACCTTGGCGGCACGTGGCAGGTCGGAGCGATCGCCGAAGGCGCTCCGGCCATCTACGAGCATCTGGCAGCCGGGTTCCTTCCCCAGGAAGCCGGTGCGAGTCCGGCAGCCCGCAACGGCGGCTACGGATACGGCATCGCCACCGACGATCCGGTGAAAAAGGAGAAGGCGTGGCAGGTGCTGGAGTTCATCACCAGGGCGGACGCGATGGCGCAGAACGCCAGCGCGATCAGCTCCTTCCCGACGCGCAAGAGCGCGTTCGACTCCGCTAAGTACCGGCCCTCGCCGATCTCCCCTGCGGCGCTCGGACAGTTGGACTCCGCGCGCCCGACGCCGAAGTCGCCACTCTGGTCGACCCTTGACGAGCTGCTGCAGATCGCGATCAACAAGGTCGCGCTCGACCTGGCGACTCCCGAGGAGGCCACGGACGAGATGATTCAGGGCATGCGGTAGGGGGAACCGCTCGAGCGCGGGTTGCAGGACCGGCCCACGGGCAGGCAGGACCTGCCGGGGCCACGTTGCCGGGACCATCGAGGTCCCGGCCGCGTGTCTGCCGGCGCTCATCAACCATCAATGCTCCGCAGACTCGGTCGCAAGACCCCGCGCGCGTTGGTTCTCTTCGTCGCGGTCGTCGTCACGATCGCTCCGCTGCTGTGGGTCGCGTCCACGTCGATCAAGACCGAAAAGGACCTGTACGCGTATCCGCCGACCATCATTCCGGCCGAGCCCACGTTCGAGTGGTATCCGTTCCTGGTAAGCCGCGGCTTCGTGCAGGCGATCCTGCGAAGCTGCCTGGTCTCCTTCATGGCGACGCTGATCGTCCTGGGGCTCGCCGGCTTCGCGGCCTACGGGTTTTCTCGCTACCGATTTCGTGGCAAGGAGCTGGCGCTCCTGGCCGTGCTCGGGACGCAGATGCTTCCGGGCGTGATCAACATCATCCCCCTCTATCAGATGATGATCTCCTTCGGCCTGCTGAATACGCTGGCGGCGGTGTACTTGATCCTGGCGGCCATGAACGTGCCGCTGGCGGTGTGGATGCTGAAGGGTTTTTTCGACTCGATACCGGTCAGCCTGGACGAGTCGGCGCTGGTCGACGGAGCGAGCCGGCTCTACACCTATTTCCGCATCGTCGTGCCCCTGGCCTCGCCGGGCCTGGTCGCGGCGGGCGTGTTCACGTTCCTGTTCTCCTGGAACGAGTTCATCATTCCGCTGACCATGACCTCCAGCTCCTCGAAGCGGCTGGCCACGGTGGCGCTGTACCTGTTCAAGACACCCCATGAGACCAACTGGGCCGGCATCGCCTCCGGCGCGATGCTGATGATGGTGCCGGTCGTCCTGCTGTACCTCTCCTTCAACCGGTACTTCGTAACCGGCTGGCGGGGCGCGGTGAAGGGTTGATCACGAACGGCGCATGAGCCCGCTGGCGCGAGTCCTCAAGCGCAGGGAATACCTCGTCTTCATCCTGCCGATGGTGCTGTACGTCGGCGTCATGAGCGTGTTCCCGGTGGCCAAGTCGTTCCAGTTGAGCCTCACCGACAAGGATCTCCTGAGCCGCGAGCCGGGCAGCTTCGTGTTCCTGGAAAACTACCGGATCCTGCTGGAACAGCCGGTGTTCTGGCAGGTGCTCGGCAACACGGCCGTGTTCGTGCTCGGCTCGGTGGCGGCGCAATTTCTCTTCGGATTCGGTCTGGCTCTGCTGCTGAGAAAGAACCGTCCGACGGTCGCCATCATCCGCGGCGTTCTGCTCCTCACCTGGGTGGTGCCGGGGATCATCACCGGCTTCACGTGGCAGTGGATCTTCCAGAGCGAGCGCTACGGGCTGTTCAACTTCCTGCTCATCAGCCTCGGGCTGCCGCCGGTCGGGTGGTTTTACGAGCCCGCGCCGGCGATGATCGCCCTGCTGATCGGCAACGTCTGGCGCGGGGTGAGTTTTCACATGATCGTGCAGCTCGCCGGCCTGCAGACCATCTCCGACGAGCTCTACGAGGCCGCGTACGTGGACGGCGCCGGCCGGGTTCAGTCGTTCCTTCGCATCACCCTGCCGCTGATGCGCTTCTCGATCCTGATAAGCTGGATCTACGGCTCGATTCTCACGTTCGGGGTGTTCGACATCGTGGAGACGCTGTCAGGCGGCGGGCCGGGGAGGGCGACGGAAACCCTCTCATTGCACATCTATCACACGGCCTTCCGCCAGTACCGCATGGGCCGGGGGGCGAGCCTCTCGGTGATCATGTTTCTGATCAACCTCGGACTGACCCTGTTCTACATCTCCCTGCTGCGGCGAACGGGCGACCGATAGCGATCTCCGGCGGAGGCCGGTCAGCGCAGGCGGTCGCCGAACTTCGGAACCTTGAGCTGCATCTCGGGCCGATGCAGGTTGTAGAGATCGATCGGATCGTAGGGGTGGGACAGGGCTGCCGTTTCGTCGAACTCCACGCCCAGGCCGGGACGGTCGGGAATCCGCAGCCAACCGTCTTCGACCTCCATCGGGTTGCGGCACACCTCGAACCGCCACGGCTCCGGCGGGAAGTGCTCCAGTACCAGGAAATTGGGTACGCAGGCGGCCAGTTGCACCGCCGATGCGTAGGAAATCTCCCCATTTGCGTTGTGCGGGGCGAATGCCGCGTAGTGGGCATCGGCAATGGCAGAGATCTTGCGCGCCTCCAGCATGCCGCCGCAGTGCGACATGTCGGGCTGAACGACGTCCGCGCCTCCCCGTTCCAGCAGTTCCCGGAAGCGAAAGATCGTGAACAGGCGTTCGCCGGTGGCCACCGGGATGTCGATCTTGCGCCGCACGTACGCCATCGCGTCGGTGTTCTCGTGCGGCACCGGCTCCTCGAAGAAGCTGATGTTGAACGGTTCGACCGCCTTCGCCGCGCGGATCGCGTTGCCGACGGTGTTGAAGATGCCGTTGCAGTCGATGTACAGGTCCACACTAGGTCCCAAGGCCTCTCGCAGCGTCGCGACCACCTCGACGCCGGTGTTCAGTATGTCGTTCTCCAGTCGATGGAAGTCGATGCCGGGACGGCCGCCCCAAGGGTTGAACTTGATGCCCTTGGCGCCGAGCGCCACCACCTTCCTGGCCGCGGCCACGAACTCTGCCGGGCTCATGCCCTGCCGGTACCAGCCGTTGGCGTACAGCTTGACGCGGTCGCGTGTGCGGCCGCCGAGCAGCTCGTAGATCGGCACCCCCAGCGCCTTGCCCTTGATGTCCCACATCGCGGTCTCGACGCCGGTGATGGCGCTGGTGAGCACCTCCCCGCCTGCGTAGAACGCCCTGCGGTACATCTCCTGAAAGTGCCGCTCGATGGCCGCCGGGTCCTTGCCGATCAAGTAGCGGGCCAGCTCGGCGACCGCCGCCTCCACCGTCTTCGACTTGCCCTCCAGCGTGGCCTCGCCCACGCCGTGCACGCCGGCATCGGTCTCGATCTTCACGACCAGCCAGTTGCGCCAGCTTCCGCCGACCAGGAAGGTCCTTACCGCGGTGATCCTCATGCGTTCCATGGCCGGATTCCGCTCACTCCAGGCCGAGCAGCTTCAGCGAGTCGCGGTGGATGATTCCGTCGATCACCTCATCGGGAACGCGCGGCAGCCGCGTGCCGGAGACCTGGTCGTTGAACCGGCGGATCTTCTCCAGCGCCTCCCGCGGCGTCCACAGCGGAAAATCGGAGCCGAACAGCAGCTTGTCGGTGACGCTCCACTCGCACATGCCGACCAGCGCCTCCCATCCCTGCCAGGGCCGGACCCATACGCCGGAGATGTCCGCGTACACGTTGGGATGCTTGCGCAGCACGATGGCGCAGTCCCGCTGCCACGGGTGGGACATGTGCGCCATGATGTACTTCAGGTCCGGGAATGCTTGGGCGATCTCGTCGACCAGCAGCGGGTGGCTGTACTTGAGCATGGCGCGCGGATTGGGGTGCGTGCCGGTATGCGACAGCACCGGCAGCCCCAGCCGCTGCGCCTTCTCGAACATGGGGAAGTTGGTCGGATCGGACGGGTCGTACCGCCCCAGCATCGGGTAGATCTTGATGCCGCGCAGGCCGAGCTCGATGCCGTGCTCGATCTGTTCCATGTGATCGTCCTCCATCGGATCGATCGCCATGAAGCCGATGAGCTTGTCGGGATCGTGCCTGACCCACTCCGCGGTGAACTCGTTGGGGCTGCGCACGCCGGTGGCGACACCTCTGACGCCGAACACGATCGCGCGGTCGACCACCGACAGCTCCTCGTCGTAGCGCTCGGTGGTCAGGGGCTGCATCGGCGGATAGCCGGCGCGCTGGTCGGCCCGGTGCGCCGCGTCGCTGATGTGGTCGGGTTGCAGGCAGTGGGTATGGACGTCGACGATCACGGCACGCTCCTCGGCGATGAATCATCGGTGACGGCGGCCGGACCGGGGCCGGCGCGGGCCATCACCGACCGGCCGAGGCTACTTCGGCGCCGAAGTCGGGTAAAGCGGCTCAGAGGAGGGCTCAGGAGAGCCGGTCGAGCTCGGCGCGGAGCGCTCCTCCCTCGATGCGCAGCCAGTTGGCCAGGACGCCGAGGTCGGTGCCCATGGAGAAGTGCCGGACGCCGAGGTCCAGGTAGAACCGCGCCTGTTCCGGTCTCTTGATCTCCGCGCGCGGATGGACGCCGGCCGCCAGGGAGGCCTCTATGGCCCGCAAATCGGCGTCCCTGACCACTTGGTCGGCCTCCCACACGCGCGGCCCGCCGGCGGGGACCAGGCGCGGCTGGGCGACGCCGGCGCTCATCGCGAAGTCGGACGGACCGAACTGCACCATGTCGATCCCCGGCACGGCCAGGATCTCATCGAGGTGCTCCAGTGTCTCCCGCTTCTCGATCATCACCGCCACGATCACGTCACGCCGAGCCTGCACGTAGTGCCCGTGGTCGCCGCCGCCGAATCCGAACCCGGACGCAACGCCCGGGCTGCTGTTCGCCGCTCACGTCGGCCGATAGACTCCGGGCGAGCTACGCACTTCCACCGCACAGGCAGGTCACACGATGAGCGTTTCCTCGAACCGACCCGACGCGACCTCGATCAATGCGGTCGAGCGATTCCGCCGGCGCATGGACGACGGCCACGTCTGCCTGGGCATGAGCATCACGTTGCCGGACCCGATCGTCAGCGAGGTCGCGGTCGAGGCCGGCTACGACTTCATCTGGATCGAGAACGAGCATTCGTACCAGACCACCCGCGACGTGATGGCGCACATCCTGGCGGTGCGCGGCACCGGCGTGGCGCCCGTGGTGCGCGTGCCCGTGAACGACCCCGCGGTGATCAAGCCGTACGTGGACCTGGCGCCCGCCGCCATCGTGGTGCCGTTGATCCGGTCCGCCGCGGAGGCGGCTGCCGCCGTGAAGGCGTGCCGCTATCCGCCGGCCGGGGTGCGCGGCTTCGGGCCGATCCGCAACATGGGCCACGGCCGGCTGGAGTTCGACGAGTACCTGGAGCAGGCCGCGCGGCAGGTGATGGTCATCGTCCAGGTCGAGCACGTCGACGCGGTCGACGACCTGGACGCCCTGCTGGACACCCCGGGACTGGACGGCATCTGCCTGGGCCGCAACGACCTGAGCGGCTCGGTCGGCAAGCTGGGCCGCTACGACGACCCGCAGGTACGCGGCATGATCGACACCCTGCTCGACAAGTGCGCGGGGCGCGACCTGTACCTGGGCGCCTCCCTCGGCCCTGACTGGGACTCGGTGAAGGAGTGGGCGTCCCGCGGCATGCGCTGGTTCGGCGTCGGCGACGACATCGACTACGTGGTCGGTGGCGCGCGGCAGACAGTGGCCGAGTTCCGTGCGGCGATGAGCGAGATCGACCGCGAGTGAGCGCAGCGACCCTCGCCGACTACACGCGGCCCGGGAACGACCTGCCCCTGACCTGCCGGAACGGCGGCACGTTGGGAGCGTCATCGACCGATGCGTCCCGCCAGGAGCTGGCGCGCATGTAGTGCACGGCGTACCCCCGGCGCCGTGTGCCGGTGCGGTTGGCTCCGCTGCGGTGCAGCACCAGGCTGTGGTGGAAGCTCACATCGCCCGGCCGCAGCGGCACCTCCACCATCGGCCACGGATCCCTGCCGAGGTGTTCGATGAATGGCCGGAGGCGCTCCTTGCGCACCATGCCCCACCGGTGCGTGCCGGCGGCGAAGTTCAGGCAGCCGTTCTCGGTCGTCGCCTCGTCCATGGCGGTCCAGGCCGTCACCAGGTCCATGGGAAAGATATCGCGCCAGGAAGCGGAATCCTGGTGCCACGGCTGCTCGCTGCCGGTGCGGGGGCCTTTCATGAAGAGCTGGTCGTTGTAGAGCTTGATGTCGTCGGTACCGAGCAGGTCCGCGACCATGTCGACGATCGCCGGATGGCAGGCGTGGCGCCAGAACACCTCGTCGCGGCACGCGACCGCGGAGAGCTTGCGCACCGACAGCACCTGATCCAGCACGGGCTCCGTGCCGTGCCGGAATGGCGGTTCGAGCTGGATGCGTTCCGCGGGTATGTGACCGACTTCCCCTGACGCCACCAGATCGGCGTAGTCGGCCAGCTTCGCAACATCGGCGGCGGACACCACCTCGTGCACGGGCAGAAAGCCGTCGATCTTGAATGACGCGATCTGCGCCGCCGACAGGCGTGGCATACGGCGATGGTAGCAGAGACGGTGCGTCACCTGCCTCCGTATCGGCTATGCTGTAGCCGGAGCATCGATGCGCATCTATATCGTCAGGCACGGCGAGGCCGAGTTCGCGGCCCTGGGATCGTCCGATGCCGAGCGGCACCTCACCGCGAAGGGACGACGCCAGGCCGAGCGCGTCGGCGCCGCCCTGCGCGTGCTGGGCGAAGTCCCGGCCGTAGTCCTCACCAGCCCGCTGCCGCGGGCGCGGCAGACCGCCGAGCTTGCCGTGAAGGCGATGGCCGACAAGCGAAGCCGCCCGCCGATCCGGGTGCTCGATCGCCTGGCGCCCGGCGCCTACGCCGGCGACGTGCTGGCGGCGATCCCCGCGGAGCCGCAGTCGGTGATGCTGGTCGGCCATCAGCCGACGCTCGGCGCACTCGTCGGGGCGCTGATCGGCGGCCTGCACGCCGCTCCCATCGACCTGTCGACCGCCTCGCTGGCCTGCGTGGAGACTCCCGGTGCGCCGCAGCCGGGCGCGGCGGAGTTGGAGTACTTCCTGCGGCGAAGCGTGATCTCGGCGCTCGCAAAGTCGGCCTGAGCCGCCGCCGTGCCGATGAGCGGCTGCATCCTGTTCCTGGCAGGCGACGAAGCGTCGTTCATCACCGGATCGGTCATGGTTGCCGATGGCGGATATACGCCCGCATAGAGCGGACCTTCCACCAGACCTCAGGCTGGCGGAACGGCTGCGCCGCCTGCTCGTCTCCGACCGCGAGTATCTGCTGATCATCGCGCCGGTCGTCGCGTTCTATGTCGTGTTCGCCTATCTGCCCATGTGGGGAGCGATCATCGCCTTCAAGGACTTCGGGTTCGGCGACACCATCGGCTCCGCTCCGTGGGTAGGACTCAGATGGTTCAAGGAGTTCTTCGAGTCCTTCTATTTCTGGCGGCTGATCCGCAACACCGCGCTGATCAACGTCCTGTCGCTGATCTTCGGATTTCCGGCGCCGATCCTCTTCGCGCTGGTCGTCAACGAGTTGCGCGTCCGCTGGTTCAAGCGGTCACTGCAGACGGTGAGCTACATGCCGCACTTCATCTCCACGGTGGTCGTGGTCGGCATGATGTACAACTTTCTCGGGGTGACCCACGGCTGGGTCAACAATCTGTTCGATCATCTGGGGATGGAGCGGATCAACTTCTTCCTCGAATCCCGGTACTTTCGCTTCCTCTACGTCAGCTCCGGCGTGTGGCAGACCTTCGGCTGGAGCTCGATCATCTTCATCGCCACGATGAGCTCGATCGACGCCGAACTGTACGAGGCGGCGGTCATCGACGGCGCCACCCGCACGCAGCAGATGCGCCGCATCACGATACCGGGAATCATGCCGACCATCGTGATCATCCTGATCTTCACGATCGGCAACATGATGAACGTCGGTTTCGAGAAGATCATCCTGATGTACAGCCCCGGCATCTACGAGGTGGCGGACGTCATCCAGAGCTATGTCTACCGGCGGGGGTTGATCGACTTCGACTACAGCTTCTCCGCCGCGGTGGGCCTGTTCAATTCCATGATCAACCTTGCATTGCTGGTAGGGGCGAACTACCTGGCGCGGCGGGTTGGCGAGACGAGCCTGTGGTGATGCGCGTGGACCAGGCAGGGTAAGCAGGGCGCGCATGGCGATCCGGAACCATGAACCGGGGCTCGACATCGCCGTATGGAGCATCGCCGTCCTGGCGCTGCTGGTGGCACTGCTGCCGTTCCTGTACGTGCTGTTCCTGTCGGTCTCCACACCGGAAGGGGTCTTCTACAACGAGGTCATGTTCCTGCC
Organism: Spirochaetia bacterium; assembly: GCA_963662775.1. Taxonomy (GTDB): domain Bacteria; phylum Spirochaetota; class Spirochaetia; order SZUA-6; family Bin103; genus CATQHW01. Next base: position 5,399,588 of record OY759747.1, on the reverse strand, counting down.
GGATCGCATCTATCTGAAGTCGTACGCCGACATCTTCGAGCGCTCGCGGATCGCCACGTTCTACTTCAACACGGTCTGGATCGTCACCATGGGCACCGCCATCAACCTCGTGCTGACCTGTCTGGCGGCCTATCCCTTGTCGCGCCGCGACTTCCGCCTGCGCAACGTCTTCATGGCGTTCATCGTGTTCACGATGTTCTTTCACGGCGGCATCATCCCCTTCTACATGGTCGTGCGGAGTCTGGGTCTGCTGAACAGCCGCTGGTCACTGGTGCTGCCGTTCGCGGTGTTCGCGTGGCACATCATCATCACGCGCACCTACTACCAGTCCGCCATTCCCGACAGCCTGCAGGAGTCGGCGCTGATCGACGGCGCCGGCAAGCTGCGCATCTTGGCAAGCATCGTGGTGCCGCTTTCGAAGCCGGTGTTGGCCGTGATAGCGCTGTGGACCGCGGTGAACTTCTGGAATACCTACTTCTGGGCGCTGGTGTTCATCCACGATCCCGACAAGCAGCCGATCCAGCTCTTCCTGGTCAAGCTGCTGGTGCAGGGACAGGGGCGGGAGATGGGATTGATCGGCGCGGAGGAATCATTGGCCACGCGCAGCGGCGCTGCCGAGCAGATGAAGTACGTGGCGATCATCGTCACGATCGCGCCGATCATTGCGATCTATCCCTTCCTGCAGCGCTACTTCATCAAGGGGGTGATGATCGGCGCCCTCAAGGGGTAGTCAGCGTCAGCGTATTGACCGAGAACGGCGGCAGCGGGACTTCCGCGACGGTACCGTCGACGGTTACGAGCCCTCTCTCGATGTGCACGCGGCCGGGACACGAGGCATCGTTGTAGTCCCGCACGGTGCGCGAGGTCAGCGTGGCGAGCTCCGCCCGCGCCGCATGCCCAAGGGCCGGAATCGAGACCACCGCACGAACTTCCTCGGTGAGGTGGCGGTTGGTGACGCTGAGCACCGTGGTGGCGCCGTCGGGGCTCACGGAGGCGGACGCGGACAGCAACGGGAGCGGCTCCAGGTCTGCCACGGCCGGCCCGCCGGCGAAGTCCTGTTCGCGTCCCGCCTCCCGTCCGGCGATCCGCTCGCACTCAAGGCGCACAGCCACGGACGTGTTGCCGTGGTGTGCGCGGTAGAGGTCGAACACGTGGTAGGTCGGGGTCCGCCACAAGCGCGTCCCGTCGCACTGCAGCAGCAGGTGGATCCAATGCGACGCCATCGAGACGCTGTCCAGCCGGCGGTGAAACACGTCGAGCATGCCGGCGTGCGCCACCGCGTCGCGCATGGTCTGGCGGTGCAGCGAGTGCCGGGTGCCCCATTCCAGGAAGGCCAGCTTGACCGCGGGCGTGCCGACGTCGGTGCGATCGATCCAGTTGAGGCCCCGCAGATCGCTGCCCCACGGCTTGCGCTCACGGGTAAGCGCACGTACCAGCCCGATGCGCTCGTCGATCACGGCCTCCAGGCCGGCGGAGTTCTGCAGCACGCGATAGTAGTCCGCGTCGCTGTAGTCGACCTCGGCGAAGCTGGCGCCGGTGTAGATGATCTGTCCCAGGTGATCGACCAGTGAGGAGCCACCCAGATTGGGCGTCCGGGCGCGGTCCAGCGTGTTGATGAGCGCCCGGTTCCAGGAATCGTCGCCGCCGGCCGCGATCAGCTCGATCTCCGGGTCGATCAGGCGCGCCGTCAGGGCGAACTGCCGGTAGCGCTCCGCGTATATGTGCGGGTCCAGGTCCAGCCAGCCGTAGACGTTCCAGTACCTGACTCCGTAGGGCTCGGGCTGCCCGTGGGCTCCGCGCAGCCGGGTCAGGGACGAGTCGCCGGGATAGTTGCAGTACTCCAGCCACTGCCGCGATCCCTCCGGCTCCTCCTCATTGCAGATCATCATCGGCTCGGCGCCGCTCATCCGGCAGAAGCGGACGAACTCGTCGGTGCCGAAGTCCATCGGCCATCGCAGCTCGACCGCCTCGAACGGCGAGCGCGCCCACCAGTTGACCCGCAGCGGCCGCTCCTGCCGCGGTCCGACGCCGTCCCGCCAGTGGTAGAAGGTGCCGCCGATCGCGCTCAGGTAGCCGATGGAGAGCGCACGCAGCGCCTCGGTGGTGTCGACACGGACGCCGTCGTCGTTGGGGATCGGCTTCTCGCCGACCCAGATCAGGTCCTGCGTCTCGACGAACTGCGGCCCGCAGCGCACCCCGTAGAGCGACCGATCGATCACGCCGAGGCGTTCCGCCCCGTCGACCACGATCCGTGCCGTCTTCATCGCAGGGCCACCGTCAGACGGGTCACGGAGTGAGCGGGGAAGCGGTGGGCCAGCCGGCCGGCGGCGACCGGAGCCGGGACCTCCCGGAGTTGCACGCGCTGTGGATCCCGGGCGCCGTTGAGCGCGGCCGGATCCTCATGGGTGAGGACCACGGCACCCATCTCATCAGGCTCGGCGCCTGCAACCCGGAGCTCGCTCTCCACGTCCCGGTCCCGGTCGGCGTTGACCACGGTCACGGTCAGGGTCCGCGCCTTCACCGATGCCGAGGCCTGGAGCTGCGGAATGGCCACGGCCGCCTCCTCGTCCGCCACCGTCGACGTGGTGGCCGACGCGATGCGCGCGGCTTCCGGCACCTCGGCCCGCGTGCGCACGCCGGTGCCGCCCTGGTGCGGTGCGTACAACTCGAACACCAGGCCCGTCGGCGTGGTGATCAGCGCGCCGCCCGCCGTCTCATCGACCTCGAAGGCGTGATGGATGCCGTTGATCATGTCGCTGAGGCATGCGAAGCGCACGAAATCGCAGTTGCCGTTGAAGACGTTGAGGGTGGTGGCTGCCGCCAGGGCGTCCCTGACCGTGTCCTTCTGGCGCAGGGAGAGCAGGTTCTCTTCGATGTAGGAGGTGTCGTGCATGCAGCCCCACTCGTTCAGGCCGACGCCCATCCGCGGGTTGAACGACTCCTCGAACTCCTCCCGTTTCTCGTCGATCCACTCCTGGAAGCCCAACCCGTACGCCATGGCGCGGTACCACTGCTCGGTGTCGAACCCGGTCGATGGTCCGGTCTTGCCGTAGCGGATGTAGCAGAGCGCATCCACGCCGGGGTTGAGGTTGTTCCACGGAGCGGGCACGTAGTCCATCCACCGGTACTCGCCGCGGTCGCGCCAATTGCGAAAGAAGCGGCGGGTGCCGTCGGCGCGGTCGACCCGTGCGACCCGCACCGGGTCCGTGTCGAAGAACGGCATGAAGCCGTAGTACCGGCGCACCTGTGCGGCGTACTCCTCGGTGGTGAGGTAGCCGCCCTGATTGTTCAGGTACCAGTAGCGCGCCCGGAACGGTTCCGCGCGCCCGTTCGAACGGCGTTCTCTGGTCAGGTCGGTGTCGTACGGGCAGTTGCAGTACTCGACCCAGTGGTGGAAGTCGGCGACGCTGCCGTAGCAGAGCGACACGCCCAGGTAGGGCTCTGCGCCGACGCGCTCGCACACGTGCAGGAACTCGTGCGTGCCCATGGCGTTGTCTTCGGGCGCGAAGGCCATGTCGTCGCATCCGGGGAACCACTTGTTCGCCTTGCGCAGCGGCCGCCCTGCGCGCGGGCCGATCCCGTCGCGCCACCGGTAGTACTCGGCCTGATCGCCGGCCGGCCACTGCAACATGCCGATGCGGGCGCGGCGCATCGCCTCGATCAGATCGGTGCGGAATCCGCCTTCGTTGGGGATCGGCGAATCGGTCTCCACCATCCCGTAGGAGCAGCTCGAGAACAGGCACCCGTAGAGGTGCGGGCTGATGGTGCCGATCGGGTCGTCGATATCGACGTGGATGACGTTCACAGCGGTGACTCGATGGCCGGTGACTCGATGGCCGGTCAGTAGATGTCCTTCACCTTGCGGTCGAAGTGCGCTTGGTTTACGGCCAGCGCGGCTTCGATCTGCGGGCCGGCGATGCTTCCGACCTGTGCCACGTAATCGTCCCATGCGCTCATCGATTCCTGGCCGGTGATGAACTTCGCGGTCATCTCCGCGACGAAGTCTCCGAACGCCTTCTGGGCGGCGCTGACGACCTCCTTGTCGGCCTGGCTCAGCGACCAGACGATGTGCACGTCGTGGCCCCAGCCGTTGTCACGGACCAGATTCTCGAATGCGCGGAAGTCCTCGTAGAGCGGTTCGGTGTCGATCCGCTGCGAGTCCAGGATGCTGTACCCCTCTGCCGGCAGGCGGCCCAGGGGTGATCCCAGGGCGGTCATGCGCTCGCTTGAGGCAAGCTCGGCGTACGGCCGGTTGCCGCAGTGCTCGCAGGTGCCGATCACCTTGTAGAGCCCATCCGCAACCTCGTACTGGACCCCTTCGATGCCCATCTCCCTGGTGATCGGAAACTCGGTGTCGCCGAGCATGTAGTCCACGGCGCGTACGGCCGCATCGATGTTCTTGCCGGCCTTGGCCAGATAGGTGGTGAAGAACGCCGTGCCCCAGGTACTGTAGACCCGGTCGCTGCCGTCCCAGACGGAGCTGGTCGGATCGGGAAGGATGTGATATAGCGCATCCGGGTCGATCTGCCGCAGTTGCCCGATCAGGTTGGCGCCGTTGACCGGCCAGTTGTTGATGGCGCCGACCGTGTTCTCGACCGCCTTCGTGTTGAACTTGGGTGAATCGACGTTGAAGATGTCGGGGTCGAACAGCCCCTCGCGATACATGGTGCCGATCCAGTCGATCATCGCCCGGTAGCGGTCGCTGGTCGGTGCGAAGTAGACCTCGCTGCCTGCCTCCACCCCGTAGTTGATGTCCGTCCACGGGAAGTGATTGAACGTGTTGATGCCGAACGAGGTCATCCACATCCGCGGAAAGCCGGCCGACAGGAAGTTGGTCCAGCCGATCTCGTCAGCCTTGCCGTTGCCGTTCGGATCGCCGGACACCACCGCTCTGAGGTAGTCGGCGAACTCGTCGACCGTCTTGGGATCCTCGGCGATGCCGAGCTCCGGGTACCAGTCCGAGCGGATGTAGTGCACCCACTTGAGCTGGCGCGGCCCCTTGAGGGTGACGGTGTTGAGGTTGATGATCTGCCCTTCGTGGCTGATCTCGTTGAGGTAGCCCCGGTATTCCGGCCTTGCCAGCTTGGCCTTGACCAGCGGCATCCTCCCCGCGTCGATCATCTCCTGGAAGGGGATGACCACGCCCTTCTGGGCCATCTCCTGCGCGGCGATCCCCTGCGGGGTCGCGGTGAAGAGGTCGGGCATGTCGCCGCCGCCGGCGATGATCAGGGAGAGCTGCTGGGAGAGCTCGGACAGTGGCACCAGGCGCCACTCGAACTCGATGTTCAGCCGCTCCTCCACGTACTCGATCACCGGCTGCGGCCCCAGGATGCTCAGCGAGGCATCGTCGTTCTCCCAGGTCATGACGACGACGGGGTCCGGCGCGGCATCGGCGGACTCGCCCTGGCTCGCGGCGAATACCGTCAGCGGTGTCAGGGACAGCAGCGCACACAGGAATCCGGTTCTCATCACGCTCCTCCTTCAATAGATGCGTTACGAATAACCGCCACGGATAGCACGGGCGTGGCACCGGTGGCAACAGAGGTCTCTACGTGTCTACGTGCTGGTTCACCTGGTATGCGGCAGGTTTGATCGTGAGTGGGCGATGTGGTACACAGCGATGGACCGGGGAGGGTTCATGGCGCAGACGCGACTGACCGAGCAGCAATTGGCGTTCTTCGCCGACTTCGGGTTTCTGCAGTTCCCGGGACTGCTGGCCGGCTGCATCGACGAGATCATCGACGAGTTCGAGGCGGTCTGGGCCCGGCACGGCGGCGGTCACCACGGCAAGCCCCACGACGGCGAGCGCCGTTCCTGCATCGTCCCCTTCATCGACCAGAGCGAGCGGCTGTCGGCGCTGATCGACGACCCGCGCATCCACGACATCGCCGCCTGTCTGCTGGGCGACGACTTCAACTACGCCGGCAGCGACGGCAACTACTATGCCGGCGACACGCATTGGCACTCGGACGGCTGGAACGTGGACGGCCCGCGGTCGATCAAGATCGCCCTGTATCTCGACCCGTTGACGCGCGACACCGGGGCATTGCGGGTCATACCGGGCAGCCACCGGCCCAGCGACACCTACGCCGACGCGCTGCAGGAGCAGGTCCGGGAGAGCGAGTCGCTGTGGGGGATCGAGGGTCCGGACGTGCCGGCGTACGCGCTGGAGACACGGCCGGGCGACGTCGCCTGCTTCAACCACAACACCAAGCACGCGTCCTTCGGCGGCAGCCCGCGCCGCCGGATGTTCACCATCAACTGCCACGCCCGCTATCCGCAAGAGCGCCTGGACGGGTTGCGCGAGCGCATCGACAGCTTCGCGCGCTTCTGGCTGGACCGTGTGTACGGCGAGGCCATGGTGCGCACCGCCGGTCCGGAGCGCATGGTGCACCTGGAGCAGATCATGGCCAACGACGGGCACTTGGCCGAGCTCTCGCGCCGCAGGCGCGCGGAGATGAACGAGCCCTCGCGAAGCTGATCCGCCCGGCCGGTACCGCGCGGCGGGGGTTGCGCAATGCTCGACCGGCAGGCATTCTGAGTCTTTGATTCCAACCGGAATCGAGGAGGCGCACGAATGAAGAAGCATCTCGCAGTGCTCGCCACCGTCTTCCTTCTGCTCATCCCCGCAAGCGGGCTGTTCGCAGCCGCGCAGGAGGAGATGGCGGCGGAGAAGATGACGTTCACGTGGCTCGGTGGAGGATGGAACACCGAGATCGTCGACGATAGCTGGGCGGAGCAGCAGATTCAGGAGATGTTCGACGTGGAGATCATCCCCGTGAACATCCTGCGGAGTGAGACCGACAAGCTCAATCTCCTGGTCGCCTCCGGCGACTTTCCGGACGTGGCGTACTGGAGCGCATCGGACCGATACGGCCTGTATGCCGACGGGGTGACCCGGTCGATTCCGGAGTCGGCATTCCGGCAGTACGCGCCCGAGTACACGAGTCGGCTCGACGAGGACTTTCCGTGGGGCTGGAACTACAACCTGGTTCCCGGGATGGACGACGAGTACTACTCCACGACCATGTGGTGCGTGGTCTGCGGCGGGGGAATCGACTACGCGCCGCAGTTCCGCATGGACTGGCTGGAGAAGGTCGGCATGGTGCCGGATGGCGCTTTCGACATGTTTCCGGAGGCCAGCGAGGTCATCGACCGCAGCTCGGAGACGACGGACGCCAGGGGCAAGTACCACTTCTATCCCGACCATCCCACGCTCGACTGGTATGAGGGCGTGTTGCGGGCGTTTCTGAACGACGACCCCGACGGCAACGGCAAGAAGGACTCGATCCCCCTCATGCTGTACGGCCATTGGGCCTCGCACCGCGGCCTCATGGAGATGTTCGGGATCTCGTACGGGCGCAACCTGATGGAGGACGGCGAGCTCATCCAGGCGGTGATCTCCGAGAATTACCGGGACTACCTCAAGCTGCTCGCCGGCTGGTACGCGGAAGGGCTGATCGATCCGGAGTTCACGCTGCTCAAGGGCAGGGGAGACGCGGAGGAGAAGTTCCGCTCCGGCGTCGCCGGCACCTTCATGATGCACTACATCTATCTGACCTACTACTACAAGCGGTGGGACTCCCTCTTCCAGAACGTGCCCACCGCCAAGGTGCTCATGACGCTGCCCATCAGGAACCGCGACGGCCGGGTCGGCGCGTACGCGTCGGACCTGGACAGCGTCAACAGTTGGACCAACTACGTGGTCGGCGCCCACGTGGATGACGAGAAGCTCGCCAAGTTCCTGGAGATCTACGACTGGATCAACTTCGACCCGGAGCAGCAGGTCTTTCTGCGGTACGGTCTGCCGGACGTGCACTTCGAGTGGAACGGAGATGCGTGGGCTTCACGCCCGAGGATGAAGGAAGGCGTCGAGCAGGGAGGCGGCGACCAGGGCCTGATGGTGTACCCGCACGGGTATGAGACCAAGGAGCTGGCCGCGCTGCACGGGCTTCCGCCCGGAGCCGAGATCGTCAAGCCGGTGCTCTTCGACTCGATCACGGACATCATCATATTCCCGCTCCGCTTCGATCCGCAGAACCGGACCGACGAGCAGGAAATCAAGAAGAACTATGGATCCGCCTTGAAAACCATCGAGGACGAGTACCTGGTCAAGGCGATCACCGGCGAGGTCGACGTCGACAGCTCGTGGGACGACTACGTCGCCCAGTGGCGGAGAGCCGGCGGTGACGAGCTCCTGGCCGCACAGGCACAGGGACTGCTCTACGGCGAGTTCATGAACGGCAACATCGTCTATTGATCAGCGTCGTGGAGCTGGCAAGAAGGGGAGCGGTGCAGACACCGCTCCCCTTTTGTTAGGGTAGAGAGAACTCGATGGCGGCGCTCGCGGACCGGGATGTCAGGAAGGTCATCCGCAGGCAGACCCTCAACAGGGCGAAGCGGATGCACGAGTACTACATCCTGCTCCTGATCCCCGCAATTCTCCTGATCGTATTCAAGTACCTTCCCATGTACGGGATCATCATCGCCTTCAAGGACTTCAGCATCGGCAGGGGCATTCACGACAGTCCCTGGAACAACTTCGAGCACTTCAAGCGGCTCTTCCAGGACCCGTTCTTCTACCGGATCACCCGAAACACGGTCATCATCAGCGTCTACCGGATCATCTTCGGCTTCCCGGCCCCGATCATCCTGGCGCTGCTGCTCAACGAGATCCGATCGGTGTCGTACAAGAAGACGGTGCAGACGCTCTCCTACCTCCCGCACTTCGTCTCCTGGGTCGTGCTGGCGGGGATCTTCGTCGAGATTCTCTCCGCACAGCGCGGGCCGATCGCCCACCTCTTCACGCTGGTGGGACTGGAGCCGGTGAGCTGGCTCACCTACAAGCCCACCTTTCGCGGCGTCCTGGTGGTCACGGGAATATGGCAGAGCGTCGGGTGGGGCTCGATCGTCTACCTGGCCTCGCTCTCCTCCATCGATCCCAGCCTGTACGAGACGGCTTCGATCGACGGGGCCAATCGTTTTCAGCAGGCGATCCGCATCACCGTGCCTTCGCTCATGCCGGTCATGACCATCCTGTTCCTGCTCAGCGTCAGCCAGATCCTGAACGCCGGATTCGAGCAGATCTTCAACCTCTTCAACCCGTCGGTGTACGAGGTGGCCGACGTCATCGACACCTACATTTACCGATCGGGTTTCGAGGAGCGCAGGTGGGCGTACAACACGGGCGTGGGGCTGTTCAAGAACGTGGCGGGGCTGCTCCTCCTGATCGGAGCCAACGCCGTCATCAAGCGCTACAGCGAGTACGGGATCTGGTAGCGGCAGCCCGCGATGGCAGAGACACTGCGGAGACGGACCGTCGGCGGCAGGGCGTTCGACTCACTCAACGTCCTGTTCCTGCTGCTCTTCAGCGTTACCGTGGTCTACCCGTTCTGGCACCTGATCATCATCTCGTTCTCGGGAACGGACGACATCGTCACCATGGGATTTCACTTCTGGCTGGACGAATGGCACATCGAGGCGTATCGGTATGTCTTCAACAGCAACCGGGTGGGCAGAGCGTACGTCAACAGCATCCTGCGCGTGGCCATGGGGACGACCACGGCCATCATCGTGACGCTGCTGGCCGCCTATCCGCTGGCGAAGCGCGACCTGCCGGGAAGAAACGCGATCACGATGACATTCGTATTCACGATGTTCTTCGCGGGCGGACTCATTCCCCACTATCTCCTGGTACGAGGCCTGGGGCTGATCGATTCGCGGTGGGCGCTGATCCTTCCCGTCGCCCTGGACGTGTTCTGGGTCATCATCATGCGGAACTTCCTGATGGCCATCAACGTGGAGATGGAGGAGGCGGCCTTCATGGACGGAGCGAGCGTCAGGACCATTCTGGTCAGGATCATCGTGCCGCTGGCCAGGCCGGCCATCGCCACGGTCTTCCTGTGGTCCACCGTCCAGCACTGGAACTCCTGGTTCGACGCGATGATCTTCATCCAGGACGCCAACAAGACGGTGCTGCAGATCCTCCTGCGGCGGCTGCTCGACCGGATGCTGACGCTGCAGGAGTTGGAGAGATACACCCTGCAGCAGCAGATCGAGATGAAGATACCCACGGAGGCGGCCAAGGCGGCCATGATCCTGGTCGCCACGGGACCGATCATCATGATCTACCCGTTCATTCAGCGGCACTTCGTACGAGGCATCATGATCGGGTCCCTGAAAGGGTAGATCGTCGACGCCGCTCGCTCAGGGGAAGAACCGAGGCAGCAAGTCCCTCGACGCTGCCAGCAACTCGTCGAGCATCACCTCGGCCTTGCCGGGCTCGATCGCCATCTCGTCGACCAGCAGCGCCTGCATGGCCGTGCCGCGGTCGCCGGTGACCGCAGCGTCGGCGACCAGCTCCTGCCACACGAATCGCTTCTCGAGAATTCCCTTCAGCACCAGCGGCGCCTCTCCCATGATGAGGGCGCGCGCGCCCCCGGTCTCGGTCACCGCTTCGACCTCGACTTCTGCCGTGGCGGGCAAGTTCCCAATCGCACCTCCGTTCGCCATGTTGACGATGCAGATCATGCGCTTGCCCGTGGCCATGGCGGCGATGATTTGCACCGGCCCTTCGCCGCTGCGCGAGTCTTCTTTCTGCTCGGGCAGCTCCGTTTCGTCGAGGAGTTTCCCATAGTCCGCCAGGAACGACTGCCGCAACTCCTCGGTCGGGGGTTCTTTGGCAGGCATGGGGTGGGAGGCGCTGAAACCGTGGCGTCGCGCCGAGTCGGCCATGTTGTAGGGCAGGTCGTCCTGGCTGCAGGCGTGTGTCGCGAACGGATAGAACTCGAGCGTGTGGCCATCGTCAGGGTAGACGATGCGATGTCCGTACGTCCGCGAAAGGGCCGTCGACATTGCATGGTCGATGGGAGGCTCTGTTTCACGCGTGCGCTTCATCAGCTCGGGAAGCACGTCCGTGCCGCGATGGTCGACGCGGGTAAACCAGTGGTAGTGATTGGTGCCGATCCAGGTGCACTCGAGCTCTTCGGCGGGCAGCTCCAGCAGATCCGCGGCCGCGCCGATGCCACCCTGGACGCCGTGGCACAGCCCGTACGACGTGATGCCGGTATACTTGTGCAGGGCCCGCATGATGGTCGCCATCGGATTGGAGTGATTGAGAAATACCACGGCTGGACAGCGCTTCTCCATGCGTCTGCAGATGTCGATGTGGGCGGGGATGGAACGCAGGGCCATCATCATGCCGGCGGGACCGGCGGTGTCCCCTACCGCCAGATGGATGCCGAATTTGGCGCAGATGTGCATGTCGGCGCTGTGGTAATACGAACCATGCACCCCACGAACCATCTCGGCACCGCTGCCCCCTATGGACGAAAGCGCGTAGTCCGCCCCGTCGACCGCTTCGTCGGGGTCGGCCGTCGAGCTTATGTTCAGGCGCGCACCGGCGGCTTCGTTCAACCGCCGCCCGAGGTCCGCCATGCGCTCCGCTTTCTCGGGGTCGATGTCGTAGAGCACGACATCCGACTCTGCCAACTCCCCCTCCAGAGCCAGGTTTCCGAGGACGTTGCGGAAGTAGAGGCTGCCGCCTCCGAGGCACATGATCTTGATGGCTGGCATTCGTGAGTGCTCCTGTGATGTTGCGCGCTCGGCCGCAGCACACTACCATTCTCATCATGCGTGCCACCATCGGCCACGTCGCCGTGGTGCGCGCCGACTTGGTGCGGTCGTAGCGATGCCGAGCGTTCCCGCGGCGGAGATCGATCGCCGCGTGCATGCGGTCCGGGACGAGCTTTCCCGCGCGGACTCGCCGGTCGACCTGCTGCTGGTCGTGCAGAAGGCGGATCTGTTCTACCTGAGCGGCACCGTCCAGCAGTGTCACCTGGCGCTGCCGGCCGAAGGCTCGCCGCGCCTGCTGGTGCGCAAGGTGCGCGAGATCGCGGAGGCCGAATCACCGCTCCGCGACATCGTTCCGCTGCGCAGCTTCCGGGAGCTTCCCGGCCACGTCAGGGAGGTGTGCGGTGATCCGCCGTGGAGAATCGGCATGGAGCTCGACGTGCTGCCGGTCGGACTCTGGCGCACCTACCGGGGCGTGTTCGGCGACGACGCCGAGATCGTGGACTGCTCGCCCGCGCTCCTGTCCGCGCGCTCGCGCAAGAGCGGGTGGGAGGTGGACCAGTTCCGGGACGCCGCGCGCTTGCATCCGCTGCTGTTCGGCGACCCGCTGCGGCGACTGCTGGCCGAGGACGTGTCGCCCTATGACCTGCAGGCGCGGCTCGAGGCCGAGGCGCGCGCGCTCGGCCACTGCGGCCTGGTGCGGCTGCGCGGCCTGGACGCGGAGACCGGCATCGGCATCGCGGTGAGCGGTCCCGACGGCGCGGTGCCGAGCAACTCGATGTTCCCGATCGGCGGCAGCGGCCCGCACGCGTGGGTGTCGCACGGCGGCACGCGCGCAGCGATCCGGCGCGACGTGCCGATCATCCTGGACTTCCTGATGAGCACCACCGGCTACCACGTGGACTGCTCGCGCATGGCCGTGCGCGGCACATTCCCGGACCGTGCAGTATCCATCCTGGAGCGGATCGGCGGCCTGCTGCGCGGCATGGAGGGACGGCTCAGGGCCGGCGTGCGGCCGTCGGAGATCTACCGGTCGGCGATGGAGGAAGCCGCGGCGGCCGGGCTGGGGAAGGGCTTCATGGGGCCGCCCGGCTATCGGGTAAGCTTCGTCGGGCACGGCGTGGGGCTGGAGGTCAACGAGTTGCCGGTGATCGGTCCGCGCTCGGACCGGCCGCTTGCGGCAGGCAACGTGATCGCCCTGGAGCCCAAGTACACCGACCAGGAGTATGGCGTGATCGGAATCGAAAACACCTACGTCGTCACCGAGGACGGCGCCGAGAAGCTGACCACCGCGACCGAAGCGGTCGTCGCGGGCTGAGCCGGACATGGTTTCCGTCTTGGTCCCGGCGTTGCGCGCGTACGTCGCCGAACTGCTGCAGGCAAAGGGCACGCCCGTGCGCATCGCCCGCGTCGTCGCCGACTCGCTGGTGCTCTCCAACCGGCGCGGCCACGATTCGCACGGTTTCATCCGCGTCGCCTCATACTGCGACTGGGTCGACCGCGGCGGGGTCGATCCCGCGGCCGAGCCCGAGCGGGTGGTCGACGAACCGCACGTGGTCCAGGTGGACGGCCACTTCGGGTGGGGCCAGTACGTCGGCCGCGTGGCCACCGGCTGGGCGATCGAGAAAGCGCGCGGCGGGCACTGCGTGCTGACCATTCGGCGCTCCGCGCACCTGGGCCGCATGGGCGAGTTCATGGAGCAGGCGGCCGACGCCGGGCTGGTCTGCTTCTCGTTCACCAACACGCACGGCGGCGGGCTGGTCACCGCCCCGCACGGCGGCTGCGAGCGCCGCCTGTCGGCCAATCCGCTGGCGGCCGGCGCGCCGTTGCCGGACGGACCGCCGATGATGATGGACATCGCCACCTCGTCGATCGCGGCCGGCAAGGTGCAGGTCGCCGTCGAGCGGGACGAGACGCTGGGGCCCGGCCACCTGGTCGACGGCGCCGGGCAGCCCTCCACCGATCCGCGCGCCTACGGCGGCCGTCCGCATGAAACAGGGCCGCCGGGCGCGCTGCTGCCGTTCGGCGGGCACAAGGGCTACAGCCTGGCGATGTTCTGCGAGGTGCTGGCCGGGGCGCTCACCGGCGCCGGCTGCAGCCGGATGGGCGTCGAGCGGGTGGCGAACGGGTTCCTGGCGCTGTTCCTGGACCCGGCCGCGTTCTGTGGCGAGGACTTCTTCCGCGCCGAGCTGGGTGCGCTCATCCCGCACGTGAAGTCGTCACGGCTGATGGCCGGCCACGACGAGATCCTGTATCCGGGCGAGCCGGAGGCACGCGCTGAGGCGGAGCGCCACGAAGCCGTAACGATCGAACCTTCCACCTGGGAGCGCACCGCGAAGCTCGCTCGTGCGCTCGGCGTGGAGCCACCTGCGATCGAAGGGGAGTGACGAGCGCGCTCAGCCGCCCGCGTCGCCTCCGTTCGCCGCCGGAGCACCGAGCGGCGGGGCGCTGGCGAGCACGTGGGTCGTCAGCGACGGGATGCCGGCGACCCAGACGACCGGCGGAAGCTGGCCCGGCGGGCTCCAGATGTAGCCGAGCCGGTGCAATGCCTCGCGGGCGGCAAGCCGCGCCGTGGCGTCGGCTCCGGTCGCGGCGAGGGCGGCGTCGATGTCGTGATCGGAAACGGTGGCGTCCGCGCCGGCCTGGAAGAGCGGCGCCGTCGCCACCGCCGCCGGCAGCAGACCGTGGGTCTCCAGTTCCCGATAGCGCTCCTGGTAGTAGTCGGTGACCCTGGCGGCCACGTCGGTCCGCGCCGCGTCCGCGTGCGCGGCGGTCAGCCGCGTCGCGCCGGTGGCCAGGCGCTGCTGCCACAGGGCATCGCCCCAGAGCTGGATGAAGTACGGATAGCGCTGGCTGTCTTCGATCACCGCGGCAACGGCGTCATCGTCGATGCCCTCGCAGTGGGCCGCCAGCGGCTCGACCAGGGCGGCGCGGGCGGCCGCGTCGCTCAGCAGGCCGATGCCCAGGCGCCCCTCGCCCAAGCGGCTCCAGAAGGACACGTTCATGGCGCCGAGATGCGCCGCCAGGCCCGGCGTCCCGGCCAGCACCAGCAGGAACGGCGCGTTGGCGCGCACCTGTTGACTGGCGTTGAGAAACATTCTGCCGACACCGGGATCCAGCGTGTGCGCTTCGTCGAGCAGAACCGCAAACGGTTTCTTGCGGCACCGGGCGGTCAGTTTCGCCCGCAGGTTCCTCACTCCCCCGGACGGCGGTGCCCATTCGACGGAGCCGACCGCCGCGACGCCCAGTTTCCGCGGCAGCAGCTTCGCCAGCCCGGGCCGCGGCGACAGGACGTCGATCAAGGAGTCACGGCTCGGGATGTCGTTCGGGGTGAGATTGACCACGTCCACGTCCGTCTTGTGGTGGCTACAGACGCCCTCGAACCAGTTGAGCAGAACGGTCTTGCCGTTGCCGCGCGGCCCGGTCAGGACGACGTCATGCGGCGGCGACGCGCCGCCGAGCAGATCCGCCAGGCAACGGGTCAATACCGCCTGTTCCCGCTCGCGCCCGGTGAGCGCCGGCGGCGTGGCTCCCGTGCCGGGAGCGAATATGCGTTGCCGCATTGCGTTCATGTCGACAGACGCACAATGTACCTCAGACCCACTCGAAGGCGAACAGCTCGGCTGCGCGCATCGTGACGTGCAGCATCACCGAATCCTCCGGCCCGACGCCGAGGTCCGTGCCGGTCCGCCACCGGACGACCGCCGAGGCGTGATCGCCGCTGATGCGCGCGCAGTCGTCGACCCCGCGACCTTCGACCGGAACGGCCTCGCGGTCGGGCAGCCGGTCGGTGCCGTCGGCGATCTGCCCCTCGGCGCGCAGCACGCCCACCCGGACCTCTCCCGCGTCCCCGGTGCGCACGTTCAGGCGCAGCTCGCGGCCCGCCGGCCGCATCGCGAAGGTGAACACCTCGCCCTGCCGGTCCGCCACCAGCGCGGACAGCCGGTCGCGAGGCCACACCGCCCAGCCGCTCCTGATGTCGGCCACCACTTCCGGCCAGCGCGGGTACTTGTGCGGGTAGCGGGTGCCGGCGTAGGGGACGCCGATGCGGCCGCCCGGCAGCTCGACGAGGTTGCGCGAGGAGTACAGGAAGTACCCGTCCCATGAGCCGGCCTGGCCCGGGCGGATCACCGGCCCGCCCGGAACCTCCTTCCAGATGATCCCGTCGGTGCTGGTGTACAGGCGGATGTCCGATTCCTGCGTCCAGCGCTCGTAGAACATCGGGAACATCAGGTGGTAGTCCGGCAAGCCCGGATAGCTGGTGCGGCCGTTGGTGTAGATGTCCACCGTGGGGTTGTCGAGCGGAACCTCCAGGCACGGCATGACCGGGTCCCAGTGGCGGAAGTCGTCGGACTCGGTGCGTCCGACCGAGCGGCGCTCGTCGTTGTACCAGCGGGTGTAGAACACGTAGCGGCCCAGGCGCTCGTCGAAGTAGATGGCGCTGTCCGTGTCGCTCATGTGGATCAGGAGCGGGTCGGGGAGCGCCTTCCAGGAGAGGCCGTCCTGCGAGACGGCTCCGTACACGCACATCACCTTGCGGGCCGGATGGATGCGCCAGTCGCGGTAGCGCGGGTGCACCGTGCAGTACTCGCGGTAGATCGCCTCCCAGCGCTCGCGCGGCGCGCGCGCCGTCCAGACCGCCTTGTAGCGCTCCGCGGGCGGCCCGTGGTCGTCGCGGAAGAAGCCCGAGCCCATCAGCTTGAACTGACCGCCGGTGTCGATCGGGCACTCGCCTGCCGTCCGCCATGCGAAGCCGTCGTCGGATTCGCGGCAGATCACGCTGACCCCGCCGAGCGCCTCCGGCCCCTCGGGGATGGCGAGCTTCCATGAGCGGTAGCGGCCTTCCTCCTGGATCACGGTGCCCTCGAAGTTGGCCAGCCCGTCGTCCGGGCCGAGCTGCTCGGCCGGCTGCGCCTGCAGGCGCACGCCCCACGGCAGGAAGCGCGCTTCGGGCGTGAGCGTGCGAAACGGCGGCGCCGGCGGGCGGCCAAGCGTCTGGCCGCCGGGATCACGCCATACCACGTCCCCGCAGCGGATATGGCGGAAGTCCGTGAACAGGTACTTCCTCGGTGCGTCGCTCATCGTCTGCCTCCGTTGCCTTGCCGTGCGTTGCGATGAAAGAGGGCGGCCCTCGGCGGGCCGCCCTCTCTACCCGGCTCGTTCACGCCGGAACCGTCGCGAAGAAGCGCGCTACTTGGTGCGCGCGTACGCGGCGTTGTAGATCTCCTCGTAGCGCTCCAGGCCCAGTGCCTGGAGCTGGCCCTGGAAGGCGTCCCACTCGGCAATGTCGACCTGGCCGACGATCGCCTTCGCCACCCACTCGTAGGCGGCGGTGTTGAGGGCGTTGCGCAGCGACGCGATCTCCTCCGCCTCTTCCTCGTTGAAGGTGATCCGCGGGGCCGGCGACTTGGCATACACCTGCGAGTACTTGGGCACGTAGTCGTTCAGGAATTTGTTGGTGTCCGCGTTCTTCAGGTGCTGGCTGCCGAGCTGCCACGCCTTCTGCGCGACATCGCCGGCGAACTTGATGTAGCCCCAGTTCTCGTTCCACGCCTCGAACTCCTCGGCGCTCTTGACCTTGGACTGCCACTCCTCGGGAAAGACGTACTCGTTGACGGCCCGGGCATAGAGCTGCCGCGGCAGGCCGTCGAGCAGCACCCAGTCCTCGCCTTCGATGCCGAACAGGGATACGGCATGGCCTTCTTCGCCGCGGAACCAGTCCAGCATGCCCATCACGCGCTCCGCCTTCCACTCCGGCATGTCGGCGTTGAAGATGATCTCCAGTCCCGTGCCGACGCTGCGGTTGCGCCACGGCTGCAGCGCGCCCTGATACTCCGGCGGCGTCACCGCGACGAAGTTCGAGGTGGACTCGGGATTCTCGCGCTTGTAGCGCTCCTCGTTGTTGTAGGTGAAGCAGAACACGCAGTCGTGGAACAGGGCGGGGTAGACCAGCTCGCCCATGTCCGGCTCCCAGTCGTCCTCACCGTGGATCAGCGCGTCCGGGTGCAGGATGCCTTCGTCGTAGAGTTGCCGGACCCAGTCGACCGCGAAGCGGGCGGCGTCCGAGGTGTAGGGGAAGAAGAACCGGTCGGCGGCGTCGTCGAAGGAGATCGTCGACGGGCCGTCCAGGCCGACCGCTTTCATCGGCAGCGCCATCAGGCCGCCGACGCCCGACCGGGTGCTCATCACCGGCTTGCCGTCGTTGGCATCCATCAGCGCGCGGTACATGTCGATGTAGTCGTCGAAGTCCTTGACGCCGTCGAGGTCGAAGCCGGCCGAGTCCAGCAGGTCCTTCCGCACCGCCGTGCCGTGGTAGAAGATCGGCGTGTCGTAGCCGCCCGGGATGTTGTACATGTGGCCGTCGGGCGCGGTGTTGTAGTCCACGGCGTCCGGGTACTGCGCATAGAAGCGCTGCAGCTCGGGCGCCACGTGCATGAGCGTGTCGACCGGGTAGAGCCACCCGTCCGTCCCCCACTGGTTGAGCTCGTCGATGGTGGTGCGGCTCACGCCGGCGAGCATGTCCGGCATGTCACCGGCGGCGATGATCAGCTTGAACTGCTCGCGGAACGGCTCGTTCGCCATCAGCCGGGCTTCGACGTCGAGCGCGAACCGGTCCAGGATCACCTGGTACAGGCCGCGCGTGCGGAAGTCCCCGACCGCAAGCGGATCCTGGCGCTGCAGCAGCGTGACGGTAACCACGTCGTCGGCTGCCGGTGCGGCTGCCTGTTCCGAGCTGCCCTCCGACCAGGCGACGGTGCCGAGCGCGGTCAGCATCGCAACGCTCGATAGGGCGATGAGGAGTCGTTTCATCTCTCTACTCCTTTCGTTGATGATTCCCCGAAACTCGGGGTTGCATGCGCGGCTCTACTCCTTCAGGGAGCCGAGCAGCGCACCCTTGACAAAGTACCGTTGAATGAACGGATACACCAGCAGGATCGGTCCGGTGCTGACGATGATGGCGCTGGCGCGCAGCGCCTGCTGCATGCCGGGCACGTACTCCTCCTGCCGCCACTCGAAGCTCTGGAACTCGCCGAGGATGCCGGTGAGCCGATTGCGCACCAGAATGTCGCGCAGGATCACCTGCAGCGGCTGCCGGGTCAGCTCGCGCATGTACATCAGCGGCGCGAAGAAGCTGTTCCAGTGACCGACGGAGATGAACAGGAACAGCGTCGCGAACATCGGCAGCGACAGCGGCAGGTACAGCACGGCCAGGATGCGGAAGTGGCCGGCGCCGTCCATCTTCGCCGACTCGCGCAGCGAGTCCGGGATCTGCTCGAACTGGGTGCGGGCGATGATCAGGTGGAACACCGCGATCGCCCCCGGGACCGCCAGCGCCCACACCGTGTCCATGAAGCCCAGGGCGCGCACGATCAGGAACAGCGGGATGAAGCCGCCGGAGAAGAACATCGTGACCACGAACAGCAACGTGATCACGCGGCGGCCGTAGAAGGTGCGGATCGACAGCGGATAGGCGGTCAGCGCCAGCAGCGTAAGCGACACGGCAACGCCCACGGTCGTGTAGTAGATGGTGTTCCAGTAGGAGCCGAGGAGGAGGTCGCTGCGGAAGATGCGCCGGTAGGCGTTCAGATCGAACCCGATCGGCAGCAGCCGCACCTCGCGGGTCGCGACGGCCGACAGGTCGCTGATCGAAACCGACACGACGTAGACGAATGGGTAGACCATCGCCAGCGCCACGCCGCCCAGCACGACGATGTTCGCGACGCGGAACACCAGCGCGCCGCCGCGACTGTCGTAGCGGTAGAGTGCGGACGACGCTACGCCGATCATCGCACCATCCGCCTCCTTACCACAGGCTGTTCCCGGTGACGCGCCGGGACAGGTAGTTGGCGCCGATGATCAGGAAGAAGTTGATCACCGACTCGAACAGGCCGACGGCCGTGGCGTAGCTGAACTGCAGCTCCTCGATCCCGCGCCGGTAGGTGTAGGTCTTGATGACGTCGGCCACCTCGTAGGTGGTCTCCGTGTACATCAGGAACACCTTCTCGAAGCCGACGTCCATCAGGTTGCCGATCCTGAAGATGAGCACGATGACGATCACGGGGCTGATCGCCGGCAGCGTCACGTGCCAGATGCGCTGAGCGCGGTTGGCGCCGTCGACGTACGCGGACTCGTACAGCTCGGGATTGACGTTGTTCAGCGCCGCCAGGTAGAGGATCGACCCCCAGCCGACCGACTGCCAGACGTCGGACATGACGTACAGGGGCCGGAACCACTGCGGATCGATGAAGAAGCGCTGCGGCTCGACCCCGAGGCGGCCGATCACGTCGTTCACCAGCCCGTCGGAGGCGAAGTAGATCTTCAGCAGTCCGACCACGACCACCACGGAGATGAAGTGGGGCAGGTAGGAGATGGTCTGGACGGTGCGCTTGTAGCCGACGCTGCCGACCTCGTTGAGGAGCACGGCCAGCGCGATCGGCGCCGGAAAGGTCATCAGCAGCAGGAAGCTGAGGATGACGGTGTTGCGGATGATGCGCGGCGCGTAGGGATCGCCCAGGAACCGGGCGATGTGATCGAAGCCGACCCAGCGGCTGCCGAAATAGCCGCCGAAGAAGCCGCGCGTCATGCGGAAGTCCTGGAACGCCACGGTGATGCCGTACATCGGCAGGTACTTGAACAGCGCCAGGTAGACCAGCGCCGGGACGAGCATCAGGTACAGCGCGGGCTCGCGCCTGAGGTGGTAGAGCAGGCCGCGCCGGCGGCCTGCCACGGCTGCCATCTGGAGATCCGTGGTGGTGCTCACGGCAAGCACGTTAGGCTATCGCCGGGGTAGAACCGTGTCAAAGACCTTACATCCGTCATCCGCCGCCGAGTCGACCCGGACCGATCCCCCCGCGGTCGTCGAGCCCGCCAGGCGGACTCCGGTCGCCGGCACTTACGACGTGGCCGTGGTGGGCGCCGGCCTGTCCGGACTGATCGCCGCCATCGCCGCCGGGCGCGCCGGGGCCTCCACCGTGGTCCTGGACCGGTTCGGCATGGTCGGCGGCAACCTGGGACCGGCCATGATCGTCGGCGGCAGCGTCGCCGGGGAGGCGCCGGTCACGCTGCCCGGCGGCATCGCCGGCATCCCGCGGGAGCTGGTGCATGCCATGGAGCGGCTGAAGCTGCCGGCCGCGCACCGTTATGCCGACGAGACCAACATCATCCCGTACGTGGGAACGAAGTGGGCGCGGGAAGCCGGCGTCGACCTGCTGCTGCCCGTCTGGGCGGCCGATCCGATCGTCGAGGACGGCGCGGTGACCGGCCTGTTCGTGGAGGGCAAGGGCGGCCGCGTGGCGCTGCGGGCGACCGTGGTCATCGATGCCTCGGCCGACGCGGACGTGTGCCGACGGGCCGGGGTGCCGGTGGTGACCGACCAGGCGCCCGACCCGAACTGGCCGGTGATCGGCAAGCACCGGCTCGACCCGGCCTACGTTCCCTGGAACGACACGGCCATCTACTTCGTGGCCGGCGGCGTCGACTTCGCACGCTTCCGCGCCTTCGCCGAGGGAGAGGCGACCCTCTCGAAGGAGGACGAACGGTGGCTCGATGAGATGGGACAGTTTCCGATCAGCACGCAGAGGTTCGAGCGGCCGATGGTGCCGCTGCTCCGCCGCGCGTGGCAGGACGGCTCGTTCCGCCTGTACAAGAGCGTCGACGAGCACGTCCACCTGACCACCCCGAACATCTGGAAGGGGCCGTTCGACGGCGGGCTGGCTGGCAGCCGCATCAACTTGGCCGGGGCGATCCGCCGCGACGACATGTGGCAGCACGCCCGCCTGGAGACGGAGATACGGCAGCACGTGTTCGAGACCGTCCAGTTCTACCGCGCGCACGTGCCCGGCTTCGAGCAGGCGTACCTGCTGATCACGGCGCCGTACTTCGGCTCGCGCGGCGGGCCTCACATCGACGCCGAGTACACCGTCACTCCGTACGACGTGTACGAGGGCCGCCGCTTCGACGACGTGGTGTTCGTCAACACCCACTCCTCCCAGCCGCAGTGGGGTGCAGCGCCGGAGGGATTCGACACGCCGTACCGGACGCTGATCCCGCGCGGGCTGGACGGGCTGATGGCGACCGGGCGTGCATCCGGCTACCTGCGCCGCGGTCACGACCCCGGCAGCGTGCGCGCGCGGCCCGCACTGCTGCAGCTCGGCGAGGTGTGCGGCCTGGCGGCGGCGATGGCGGTGCGCGCCGGCGTGGCGCCGCGGGCGCTGGAGGTGAAGGCGCTGCAGCGTGAGCTCATCGCGCGCGGCTTTCACCTGGGCGGCCCGGAGCGGCTGCGCGAGCTCGGCCTGGACCGACGGACTTCATGACGCTCACGCACGACTCGCACACGCTCGTGACGTTCACCCTGAAGGCGGGCAGTGATGCCGCCCGCGCGGCGTCCCGGCTGCAGGCGACGCTGCACGCCACTCAGCCGTGCGGCTACCGCCAGCGCGTGCAGGCGATCGCGGTCCACGCCCGCGAGAGCACGGTGCGTGCGACCTTCCGCTACCCGATGATCGACGACGGCCGCTACGACCCGCCGGCCGGCGTGGCGCGGCCGAAGCTCTGGATCATGGGCGAGTACCGGTTCCGGGTCGTCCTGGACGACAGCGGGACCGCCGTCGCCGAGGACACGCTCGCCGTCGACCCGCACGACTACTTCCCGCGCAACCACAAGAACGTCATGGCGATCGACGCCTCCACGCAGTGCCTGAGCTGCGCGCCGCGGCAGTCGCTCTACTTCGATGAGCGGGAGGCGGCGATCGCGCTCTCGATCCGTCGCCACCGGGTCTCCGGCGCGCACGTGGCGGTCGACGTCACCCACCCGGAGGGAACCGCGCCACTCGCCGGCCCGTGGCGCTTCACGCTCGACGATCGGCTCCTGGAGCATCACTTCTCCATCGACGGCTGGGAGGACGGCGAGTACTGGGTACGGGTCCGCATGCTGGAGGCCGGCCGTCCGATCGGCGCTTGGTGCGTGCGCAAGTTCTGGGTGCAGCGGCCGACCGAAGGATCGCGGCCGCAGACGCTTGAGCTCGGCGGCGTGCCGGAGGTGCTGGTCGACGGCTACAGCTTCGACGAGGTGGAGGGCATGCGGTTCCTCCCGGCCGGAATCGGCAACGCCCCGGATCCGATGATCGCCAGCACGGAGCCGCACGAGAACCGCGGCCTGTACGTGGAGTCGATCGACTGGAACGCCGAACGGGAGCGCTACGAGTGCGTCTACCACAACGCGCTCGAGACCTTCGAGGACGCGCCGACCGGCGCCACGCGCGCCGGGTTGCGGATGCTCGCGGTCAGTCAGGACGGCCTGCGGTGGGAGAAGCCGAGCCTCGGCGTCGTTTCGTACGCCGGCAGCACCGACAACAACATCCTGCGCGACGAGACCGGCGATCCGACCACCACGGAGGGACGCCTGGCGGGCGATCTTGCGAATGCCTCGTTTCGGTTCTACGACGCCGAACGCGACGGCGCCGTCGACCTGGCAGGCGTCTTCGTCGCCGGCCGCAAGGGCCCCTTTCCGTTCGATGCGCCGGGCCTGGAGGCGGCGCGCCGACGGGGATTCGATCCGCAGCCTGGCGAAGACTGGCCGTTCTGGAGGCGCGGGGACGAGTACCTGGTCCTCACCAGGGAACCGCTGCTGTACAGCGGTCAGGGCATGGATCTCCTGCACGCCACGGAGAGCATCCGCGCCAGCGTCGAGCTGGTCGACGGCAGCATCCGCCGGCTCCTGTTCTACTTCCGGCCGGCCTCACCGTCCTACCCGCCGCACGACGCCGACTGGGACAACCAGCCGATGTCGCTGCGCTGCCTGGCGGTCATGTGGACGGAGGATGGTCTGACCTGGCATCGCCGGTTCGTGATCGGGCCCGACGCCTGGGACCCGATCGGCACCGAGTTCTACTCGATGGGGTTCCTGCAGCGGTTCGGTACGCACGGCGACCTGGAGGGCCGCCCGGTCATCGACATGACCAACGCGAAGATCAACCACAGCTTCCGCCCGCGCAACCTCTACCTTGGCAGCACGCTCCTGCACTGGGGCGTCCCGCAGACGCAGGCGCCGGAGCTGATCTGGACGCGTGACTTCATCACCTTTCACCGCTTCCGGGAGCGGCGCCGCAGCCTGGTGCCGCTCGGCGAGGGCGGCAGCTTCGACGCCGGCATGGTGCGCGAGCGCTATCGCTATTGGGAGTTCGACGGCTGGTGGTGGTACTACTACACCGGCATCAACACCCGCCATAACGGCTACGGGATCATGGCCCGCCACCCGAGCCTGGAGGACGCTCGCGAGAAGGTCTGGAACCAGCGCCGGGCGCCTTACTTCTCGACGTGGGAGGGACATTTCGCCGACGGCAAGGCGACCGCGTACCTGCCCGCGGTGGTGCGGATGCGTCCGTACCGGATGGCGTTCGCCGAGCCCGAAGACGTGCGCGGGCGGCTGGTCACCGCCCCGATTCGCGTGCAACAGGAGAGCCTGCGCCTGAACGCGCAGACGGAGCCTGACGGGTCGGTCCTATGCGAGGTCACCGACACGGCGGGGCGCACCCTGCGCGGACCGGCGGCATTCTCAGGCGACCGGGTCGACGCGCAGGTGGCCGACCTGAGCGAGCTCCGCGGCCAGGCGGTGCGGCTGCTGTTCACGGTGGAGCGCGCCCGTCTGTTCGCGTTCCTGCTCTGATCGCCGGTCCGCGAGCGCGGTGCTATCGTCCCGACCTGTCATGGGACATGAGCTGAATCGCGCGTGGACGCTGGCGGCGAGGCCGCACGGAGCCCCCAAGCCGTCCGACTTCGTCCTCACCGAGACGCCGATCCCGGAGCCGGGCCCCGGCCAGGTGTTGATCGCCACCCACTACCACTCCCTGGACCCTTACATGCGCGGGCGCATGAACGCGCCCGGCGCCACCAGCTACACCGCGCCGGTGGCGATCGGCGGCGTCATGGAGGCGGATGCCGTGGGCGAGGTCGTCGCTTCCAACTCCGATCTGTTCGCGGTCGGCGACTTCGCCATGGGCAAGATCGGCTGGCAGGAGTACGCGGTGATGGACGCCCGCGATGTGCGCAGGATCGACCCCGCCGTCGCGCCCATCTCCACCTCGCTCGGCATCCTGGGCATGCCGGGGCTGACCGCCTACCACGGGCTGTTCGAGGTGGCGCGGCCCGTCGCCGGCGACACGGTCGTGGTGACCGCCGCCGCCGGCGCCGTCGGTTCGGTCGTGGGCCAGCTCGCCAAGCGGGGCGGCTGCCGCGTGATCGGCGTGGCCGGGTCGCCTGCGAAGGTGGACTACGTGGTCGGCGACGTGGGGTTCGACGCCGCCATCGACTACAAGCGCGAGGAGGTCGCCGAGCGCTTGCGGGAACTGTGTCCGCGCGGCATCGACATCTACTGGGACAACGTGGGAGGAGCGGTGACCGACGCGGCCATCGACCGGATCGCGGTCGGCGGCCGGGCGGTCGTCTGCGGGCAGATCGCCCTGTACAACGCCACCTCGATGCCGCAGGGACCGCGCAACATCCCGCGCATGTTGCTGAGCCGGCGCGCGCGCATGGAGGGGTTCCTGGTCTTCCAGTTCGCCGCCCGTCATGCCGAGGCGCTCGCGCGCCTGACCGCGTGGGTGCGCGACGGCACGCTGCGCTACCGCGAGGACGTGGTAGAGGGGATCGAGCGCGCGCCGCAGGCGTTCATCGGCCTGCTGGCCGGTGCCAACTTCGGCAAGCTGATGGTCAAGGTCCGTTGAAGCGGAATGCGAACACCGTGCCGTAGGTGATCTCGAGGCGCAGCCGCACCATGCGTCCGCCGAGCGGCGCCAGGTCGGCGCCCCCATCCCAGCACACTTCGTGGTGGAGGTGGTCGCCGGTCAGCGGCACGCTCAGGCTCATGCCGAGGCCCGCGATCGGCGCGCCCAGCGCGTCGGCTACCGCCACGCGCATGTGGCCGTTGCGCAGGTTGGCGTTGACGTACAGCTTGGCCGTGCCCACCGGCACGGCGACCGGCGCGGTGACGATGGTGCCGGAGCGTCGGCCGGCGGTCAGCCCGGCGAACCGGTCCCGGGTCATCAGGAAGGAGCCGATCGAGCCCGCTCGGCGCGGCAGACCATGCGCGGTGGTCCGGCCCATGTACCAGAATCGCAGCTTGTCGCCCTCCGGGACCGGCGGGTTGTTGGTGACGTTCACCCAGGTGTCGTCCCAGCGACCCTCCGGCCCCAGGTCCAGGATGGGCCGGCCGCGCAGCGGGCGGTGCCAGCGGATGCCGTCCAGGCTGGAGGCCAGCGACACCCACATGCGCTCCACGTCGGTGTCGTAGACGTCGACGAACGCAAGCAGCCGGTTGCCGTAGCGGAACGGGCTGATCGAATAGAACTGCGTGCCGGGGGCGTCGAAGTCGTCGTTGCGGAGCACGGTCCGGAACGGCGACCAGTTGAGGAAGTCCCGGCTGGCGGTGCGGCCGACGATGCGCTTGTAGGGCAGGGGAGCGGTGTCCGGGTCCCCGCGTCCCTGCGCCCGTGTCTTGTAGCGCGGGCTGCGGGTGAAGACGACGTATTCGCCGGTCACCGGATCCTTGAGCGCACCGTGGCGGTCTCCCGCACCCGGCAGCAGCGGCTGGTCGGTCACGGTCCAGCGCACTCCGTCGGGGCTGAAGAGCCCGAACAGGCCGTTGCGGGACTTGTCCTCGAAGCCGTGATGGGCGACCAGCTTGTAGCGCCGCTGTGGGGCGCCGACCTCGTCGGCGATCACGCCGTTCGACTCGAACGAGCGCAGGCCGTCGTGGCGGGGGCGGTAGACGATGTTGGTGTCCCGGTCGCCTTCGTACGCGATCAGCCGCAGCGCGGGCTTCTCCCAGGCGAGTCCGTCGGCCGACTCCGCGTAGTTGAGGAAGTTCCGGTCGGATTCCGGCCTGCCGTCGTGGAAACTCCGGTACCACAGCCGGTAGGTGCCGCTCGAGCCGTCGCGGAGCACGCTTCCTGAGAGCCCGGCTGCGCGTCCTTCCCATGCCCGATCCGGTCTCAGCACGGGTTCGGCGGTGCGAGCCTCCGGCCGGGCGAGCACCCGCGTCACGTCCCAGCGGGCATCGATCTCCTCGTCGTCGACGAGCAGGTGGAGGTGCGGGTCGTTCACGGTCGGCCTCTCACGTTCAGGATAGGCGTTCAGGATAGGCGTTCAGGATAGGCGTTCAGGATAGGATGGAGGCGATGGATGCGCATCCGGCAGCAGCCGAGGCGAGATGGACGCTCTGACCCCGGACGAGATCGGGTCCTTCAAGCGCGACGGGTATCTGATCAAGCGTGGTGTGCTCGATCCCGAGCCGATGGCGCGTGCCCGCGAGCGCAAGTGGGAAGGTGCGCCGGCGCGCATGAAGCGGGACGATCCCTCCACCTGGCTCGGTCCGTTCCGGCCCGACGAGGAGCACGGCGAGGAGTGCGAGAACTGCCGCATCGGATTCACCTGGAAGTATCGGGAGCCGGCGCGTGAGCCGTGGATCGTCGCCATGCTGGCCACCAACCCGACCGTGTTCGGCTGGGCCGAGCAGCTCCTCGGCCGGCGCGGGGTGGAGACCCCGGAGCGGATCCGCGGAATCTACTGCCGGCTGCCGATGGGAGACCTGCCTCCGCGGCCGACCGAGTGCCATTGCGACGTGACTCCCGACCGTCTGCACGGCACTCCCCTGGAGGAGCTGCTGGCCCCCGGCCTCGGCGTGGTCGGCCTGATCGCCGACACTCCACCCGCCGGCGGCGCGTTCACCGTGTGGCCCGGCACCCATCGGATCATCCACGACCTGCTGCGCAGTACCGAGGGGCTGGCGCGCAACGAGGCGTACAAGCGGCGCATCATCGAGTTCAACACCGACCCTCGCGTGGAAGGGTACGGCGCCGCCGGTGACATCCTCATCTGGCATCGCCTGTTGGCGCACACCGCGGGCTGGAACCGGTCGCCACGGATCCAGCTCCGCGAAGCCGTGCTGTGCGACTACAAGCAGCGGGAGAGCGCGGTGCCGGCGCACAACCGATCTTTCGAGGACATGTGGCAGGGGTGGTCGCATGAGGTGCGCTCGGCCGAGAATTGAGGCCGCGCCCTGTAACTGGATCGCGGCTTCTCGAGCCTGTTCGACCAAGTTGATGGGTCTTCTGGGTTTCGTGTGGGCGAGACCACGGGAGGTGACCCGGTCGGCTGCAGAGCTCAGCCTTCAGGAATGCGCCTTGAGCCATGCGGCGCGTGCCGATGGCGGTGGTGGACTCCACAGAGCAAGCGGAGGTTCTCAAGATCGGCGCTGCCGCCCATCGCATACGGCAGGATGTGGTCTATCTCGAGCATATGTAGCGAGTTGCAGCGGCGTCCAGTCTGTCGATCGACGTAGCTGCAGCAGCCACCGTCCCGTTGCCAGACCTGTCGTCGCACCGCCGCCGGAATGGCGCGGCCCGAAGCGCGCGGCTTCGCCGTCGGAGTAGCGGGGCCGTTCGGTTTCCGTCCGGCAGCGGCCCGGCGCTCGGTCGCTGCCTGCCGGTTCGGCGCAGGCGCGGAGCTCGGTGTCGGTTGCGGCGTCCGCTCCGGCGTCGGAGTAGCGGCAGCGGGAAGCGGCGCGTCCTGCACCGTCACCGCGTGACCGGGTTCCGGTGCGGCGTGGTCTTTCGCTGTCGCAGCGGGCTTGGAGTCACCGGCCGCCGGCCGGTTGCCGGTGCGCGCCCGGCGTGGCGGTCGGCTCGGGTCGTGGCGGTCGATCGCCTCCTGCACGATGCGGCCGACGAGCTGCCCGATCGTCATGCGCGGGTCGACGTGGGAGAGCAACCCGCGGAGCTGCTCTAGCCCCTGCTGGCAGTCGGCATCGATGACCGCCTTCAGCTCGTAGCGGCCATCGCCGAGCGGGCGCATCCGGTCGGCCGGCACCGCCAGCTCCGGGTCCAGGTCGGCCAGCATCCGGCGGACCTGGCGAGCGCTCTTGCCGGTCGCCTCCTCCAGCAGCTTCTGCCTTCCTGCCGCATCGAGCACCAGCGGCGGTTCGGAGTCGGAGGCACGCGGCGCTACGACCGGCGCGGAATCCGCCGCCGGATCGTCCAGCGCCGCGGCCCCGGCCGGCGCTGAGGCCGCTGCTGCTGAGCCCGCCGGCGCGCTCGACGCGATCCCGGAGATGGACCCGCGCCGCCGCTGCCGGTCGAACGCCCACTGCAGCTCCGCGGCGGCACTCAGCGTCAGCGAACCGTCGCGCAGCCGCTCGCGCGCGCCCGGCTGGTCGGCGCAGAGCCGCACGGCGCCAATGCGCCGCCCGGCGGCAGCTTCGCTGTATCCGAGCTCGCGCACCGCTTAGTCGAACAGGCTGGAGCAGCCGCGCTGCAGGTACAGCCGGCGAGTTTCGATCTCGGACAGGTGGTCGATGACGGCGCCCAGCAGGTGGCGTTCGTGCTGGACCAGGGTGCCGGTCTGACGCAGCAGCGCGCGGTCGGAGAGCGCGCCGACGGTGGAGGTGATGGCGGGGAGGACGGGGCCGTCAGGCGTGGCGGTATCCATGGAGCAAATATAACCATGGTTTCCAGATAGACCTTCACTACCAGTCCGGGACGGGCATCTGATCGGCGCTCAGCGGGCGCTGAAGGGGGTGCGCCACGGCCGAAACGGCGCCCGAGCTTCCGGGAGGCCGGAAGGGGCCTGTACGTGCGCTGGCGTGCCACCTCGCAGGCGCACATTGCCGTCAAGACCCTGAGGCAGGAATTCTCGACTATTTTCGGCGCCGCTCACCGCCGCGCCAGCCGCGCCACGTGGGCATCGCACCACATGGAATCCCCTGAAGCCCCAGACTGATTCTACGTTCCTTGTACGCGGTGTTCTCGACTGAGGTGTGCCTGTTCAACGCTCTGCACCACATGGGCAAGCGCCTCGGGACGCACGATTTCGGCGGCCGTCGGACAACAAGGTGGCGCCCGTCACCGGCACGCGCCGGGCAGGTCTCACCCATACGACGGTCGTGCTCGGGCGGTCTTTCGCGGACGGGGTAGAATGTAGGCGATGGGTACGCAGCCGGTCGCAGTCGAGGCCGCCGCCACGGCCGAACGGGGCGCAGTGTGGTTGGAGGAGCGGATCGATGCCGATGGCGCCATCGGCGGGAGCGACGCACCGGGGCTCTACTTCAAGGTGCCGGCGGCGCTCGCGCTGAACGGCAGGCGGGGCTTCGCCGCGCGGGTGCTCGACTGGATCGCCCGCCACCTGCTGGCGGGGGACGGCACGCTCAAGCTCGCAGCCGAAGTCGAACGGGAGCGTCCGGTGAACACCTACGACCGCGGCTGGCTGGCGTGGGGGGCGGCGCTCTGCGAGCGCTACGACCTGCAGCAGGCGCTGGCGGACGACCTGACCGCCTACCAGGATCGGCGTACGGGCGGATTCTGGGACTCGGCGGCGGCCCGCTCGGCCCAGGCCGGACTGCAGGGCGCGATGACCGCCGGCATGGCCGGTCTGGCGCTGCTCGCGGCCGGCCGGATCGAGCCTGCACGCATGGCGGCGCGGTTCCTGGACGAGCTCTGGGACGGGCAGGCGAGCCCCGACGACGGCTTCGACGCCAACCGGCAGGTGCCGGCTCAGTGGGAGGGGCGCGATGGGCGTGCGCCGCCGTTCTACCGCGAGCGTACCTCCCGCCACTACGTGGACCTGCACGGCATGGCGCAGCGGCCCGCCCGCTTCGGCCCGGCGATCGCGTTGCTGGTGCGGCTGCACCGGCTCACGGGCGACCGCGTCCATCTCGCCTGCGCCCGCCGCTACGCCGATCTCTTTCTGCGCCGGGACGAACTCTACCTGTGCGTGGAGTGCCACAAGTATCTCTGGGCGCTCTGCGAGCTGCTGCAGCTCATCCCCGCCGAGGAGTACCGCACCGCGGCGGGCAACTGCGCCCGATACCTCGCAGCGGCGCAACAGAAGGACGGGAGCTGGCTGCCGGAGGCATCCGCTACCGGCGGAGAGCCGAGCCTGGAGGCGGTGCTCAATGTGGTCGGCAACGTTCTGGCCGGCCTCGCCTACTACCGCAGCTACCTGAACCAGGGGTAGCGACCCGCGCGCCGATGCAGGCGATCCGGCCAAGCACGCCGCTGCTGTTCTTCGACCTGACCGAGATCGAGGAGTTGCACAACGTCCATCGCGTGGTGGTGCCGGCGGTCAAGCACCGGGCGAATCCCGTGCTCACGTGCGGGGACCTGGGCGAGTGGGACTCGCGCAGGGCAGGGCCGTGGGCGTCGCGCAGCGTCATCTACGACGCGGACGAACGCCTGTTCAAGATGTGGTACTCCGGGTACCCCACGGCTTCAGGCCGCGCCGCGATCCGGCCGTAGCGCACCGGGTACGCGGTAAGCCACGACGGCATCGTCTGGGAGAAGCCGGCACTTCGGCTCTTCGAATTCGACGGCGACGGCGGCGCCAACAACATCTGCGTCGAGAACATAGGCAGCGTGGTCATCTGGGCGGACGCCGCTACGACACGGTCGCCTTCGTCCGGGACAAACAGGACCCGGACGACAGCCGGCGCTTCAAGCTGGTGTGGCAGGAGTTGACCGCGTCGGCCAAGTCCGGTGGGCCGCCGCGCGTGCGCAACAAGCACCTCGCCTTCGGCCGGACGGAGCTCATCTGGCGGCCCAGCCGGCGCAACCCGATCATCGACCCCAACCGGGGCAACGAGCAGGAGATCCACTTCTTGGCCTACGTGCCGTACCGCGGGCAGTACCTGCTGCTGTACGAGTTCGGCTGGTACACCACCCCCACGGCACCGGGCGCTACGGCCGGTACTCGGCCGACATCCGTATCGCCCACTCCCGCGACGGCGAGCGCTTCACCAGAATCCGATCCGATCAGCAGTTGATCGCCGGTGGCGCGCACGGCGAGTGGGACGACCAGTTTCTGGTCATCTGCGACAAGATCGTCGTCAAGGACGGCACGATCCATCTCTACTACGCGGGGCAGGATCGGTCCTGGACCTCATGGCCGGCGCAGAATGCGCCGGACGGCCGGAGCGTGCGTGCCGGCGCGACACGGCACACGCAGACCGGGCTGGCGACGCTGCCGGTGGACCGCTTCACGGCCATCGAAACCCAGGACGGCGCGTCGTCCGGCCACGCGCTCACGGTGCCGCTGGTGCTGCCGCCGCAACCCTGCCGGCTGCTTGCGAACGTCTCGTCGCTGCAGCCACGCCGGAGCTGGTGCAGCATCGACCTCCTGGACGAGGCGGGGCGCCCGCTGGACGGCGTCATGCCGGCGGACCGACTGGTCACCGACGCCGTCGCCGCCCCGGTCGGATGGGAGGGAGCCGGGCCTGCGCGGCTGGCCGGCCGGACCATCCGCTTGCGGATCCGGCTGTACGGGCGCGCACGCCTGCACAGCCTCACCTGGCAGCCGCTCTGAGCCAAGACGGTGCGCGGCCGGGTTGCACCCAGCCGCGCACCGTCTCAACGACCGATCACGTCAACGACCGATCACGGAAGCTGCAGGACGTTCCCGTCGGGGTCGCGGACCACGCCGGCCAGGATGTCGGCCGAGGTGGGCGCCTTCTGCAGCTCGGCCAGCACGTCGCGGCCGCCGGCATTCATCCAGGTTTCGACATACTTCGGCCACTCGGCGTCGATGTCGATGTCGGTGGTGATCGCCTTCCACCAGAACTCCTGCTTCAGGGTGGTGAGGGCGCCGCCGAACTGCGCCCAGAGCTCGTTGAAGCGCGTGGTGTTGGCGATGTCCTCGCGCGCGTTGGGGATCGCGTGCCGCTTGCTGTTCTCGGAGCAGCACCGGTCGTTCGAGATCTCCTGCTGCCTGAGGAACAGCGGATCGTCGACCTTGGGCGTGCCGCAGGCCGCCTTGGCGGCGGTCAACCCGTAGGCGTGGTAGAAGTTCCACAGTTTGCCGTCCGGCTGCTCCTCGTCCGGGAAGCGCGTCGCCCAGCCGGTCTCGCAGTCGTATAGCTCGGGCCCCGTCCACACCATGTGCCGGTCCAGAATGCCGTAGGTGGTGGTGACCATGCCCTCCGGGTCGTGGTTGACGTAGTCGTAGATCGAAAGGAGCTTGGCCAGCTTCTCGTCGGACACGTCGTGCTTGACGCTCCACGCCTCGTTGGGGTTCAGCGACATCGTGCTGGAGTCGTGCGGGCACTTGGTGGTGCCGTCGCGCGCCAGCGGGTAGTAGGTGTTGACCAGCTTGGACCCAGCGTTGTTCTGCAGCACGTTGTCGCCCATATCGTTGCCGCCGCCGCCGTAGCGGTTCACGCCGCCGCCTGCGCCGTAGCCGCGGATGAACAGCCCGACTTGGCCGCCTTCGATCTGCTGCCCCCACTGCTCGCGGCCCACCGCGGGCAGATCGGGATCGATCAGCTTCTCCTGAAAGAAGCTCTGCAGCTCCTGAATCGCCATCTTGCTGCGTGAAAAGGTGTCTTCCAGGACCGCCTGACCGTTGTCGTCGTAGTTGGGAACGTCGTTGACGCCGTGGATGAAGAACATCAGCCCCAGGCCGCGCCAGTAGACGATGCACTTGCCCTGGAAGCAGCCGCGGTCGCCGATCGTCCCCCACGGCACGGTGTCGTCGCGGCCGTTGCCGTCGAAGTCGCCGTCGCGGAAGCCGCGCAGGGCGGTCACGAAGTCGTCGTACGTGAAGTGACCGCGCCACCAGATCAACCGGCCGTCCTCGTAGGTGGGGCCGCTCACGTCCAGCGTCTCCGCGGGCGCGCCGGTCTCTGCGTCCACCCCGTCCCGTGGGTCCATGCCGAGTTGCTCCAGCCAGTCCAGCCGCCAGGTCGGAGCGCGGTCGCAGCCCTGGCTGCCCTGCTCGGCGCGCGGCAGCCCCATGTACTCCGTGGTCGACCCCGGCGCGAGCGAGTACACCCAGGCGCCCGGACCCATCGAGTCCATGAACGCCGCGTAGCGCGGTGCGTACTCCTCGATCATGTCGCGCGGGATCGTGCGGAACGCTCCCTTGAAGAACCACTCGATCGAATCGATCCAGCCGTAGAAGGCGTCGGCGTGGTCGTCGGCCGCGATCGACAGCTCGATCGCGTCGCGCGCGTACAGATCGTACGTCACGTTGACGATGTCGACGTTGAACTTCTCTTCGATGTGCTGCTCGATCAGGTTGTCGTCGAATATCTCGGCGCCGTCCAGCCCGGACCAGGTGATCTCCATCGGCGCTCCCGCCGCCTCGTCCTGCGGGCTGGCGAACGCGCCGAGCGCCGACAGCGCCAGCAGCGCTGCCAAGCCCATCGCTATCGTTTTCCTTGCCATGTCGTTCCTCTGCTCCCTGCTGTTTGTCGTTTCATCCCGGGGCTAGCGATGTCTCCGCGGACCGCAGAACCTCCCTGCCACCGTAGTCATAGTCCGTTCCGGCCGCGGCTGCCGAACCGGTCAACCTCTGGACGCGCGCGGCGTCATCGGTTGGATCGATGCCGGCCCGTGGTACCCGCCAGCCAACCCGCGCCCTGTGCTCATCCCTTCACGGATCCGAGCATGACGCCGCGCACGAAATACTTCTGAATGAACGGGTACACCACGATGATCGGGCCGATGGTGATGATGATGGTCGCCGCCTTGACCGCCTCCGGCGGGATGCGCGGGATCTCGACGTTCTGCGCGCCCATCTCGTTGGTGAACCGGTCCAGTATGTCGGTGCGCAGCAGCGTGATCATGTCGCGCACCAGGAGCTGCAGGACGCGCAACTCCCTCTTGGGCGTGTAGATGAGCGCGTCGAACCAGGCATTCCAGTGCTGGACGGCAGCCCACAGGGCGATCACCGCGATCGCCGGTCTGGCAAGAGGCACGACGATGCGGATCAGCACCTTCCAGTAGGAGGCGCCGTCGATGACCGCGGAGTCCTCCATTGCCTGGTCGATGGTCATCAGAAAATTCCGGGCGATGACGATGTAGAAGGCGTTGATCCCGACCGGAAGGATCAGCGCCCAGCGGCTGTTGATCAGGCCGATCTCGCGGATCAGCAGATACGTCGGCACCAGGCCGCCGGAGAAGAACAGCGTCAGCACGTACAGGAAGGTGATCACGCCGCGGCCCGGAAGATCGCGCTTGGACAGCGCGTACGCGCCGGTGAAGGTGACCAGCAGGATGAACAGGGTGCCGATCACGACCCGGAACAGGGTGTTGTAGTAGGCGAGTCCGACCCGCTCGCGGCTGAAGATGTAGGCCCACGACTCGGTGCGAAACTCTTTGGGCCAGATGTGCAGGCCCAGCCGGTAGACGCCGTCGATCGGCTCGAACGCGGTCACCAGGATCGTCCAGAACGGATAGATGAAGGTGATGCAGAGCAGGAAGAAGCCGACGTGGTTGACCACATCGAACAGCCGTCCGGCGAACGATTGCGTGCCTCTGACCAGCATCGCTGTCCCTACCAGACGCCGTACTCGGTGTAGCGGCGGATGACCGAGTTCACGACCACCAGGATGGCCAGACCCGCAACGTTCTTGAACAGGCCGACGGCGGTCGTGTAGTCGTAGCGGCCGTCGACGATACCCGAGCGGTAGATGTAGGTGTCGAACACGTCGGCCACCGGCAGCACGCTGGAATTGGCCAGATTGAAGATCTGGTCGAACGACTCCTCCAGGATGTTTCCCACGTCGAGCAGGAACACGATGGTGATCACGGGGATGATCGACGGCAGCGTGATGCGCACCGCCTTCTGCCAGCGGTTGGCGCCGTCGATCTCGGCGCTCTCGTACAGGGTCGGGTCGACGCCGGCCATCCCCGCCAGATAGACGATCGTTCCCCAGCCGACGCTCTTCCAGATGCCGGTGACGACCAGGACCCCGCGGAAGGTGGGCTGGTATACCAGGAAGCCGATCGGCTCCAGTCCCACGGTCTCGAACAGGAAGGCGATCGGACCGCGCTTCACGGAGAACATCTCGGCGAAGATGCCGCCCAGGATGACCCAGGAGATGAAGTGGGGGAGGTAGCTGATCGTCTGTACGCCGCGTTTGTAGAGCGGTGATCGTATCTCGTTGAGCATCAGCGCCATGATGATCGGCGCCGGAAAGGCGAAGGCCAGACGCAGGGTGCTGATCCAGAAGGTGTTGAACAGCACCCGCGTGAAGAACGGGTCCTGAAACAGCCAGCGGAAGTGCTTGAAGTCGTTCCAGGGACTGCCCAGCCAGCCGCGGTGCACGCTGAAGTCCTTGAAGGCGATCACCACGCCGTAGATGGGCACGTACTTGAACAAGAGGAGGAGGCCCATCGACAGCGCCGCCAGCACGTAGAACGGCCGCATGCGCACGGCGCGGGCGATCGTCTGCCGCCGCAGGACGCGGCGGTAATCATGCACCTCGGCGGCCGTGGACGGGGCCATGTGCCGCGTCAGCCTTGGACCGGCCGCCCGGAAGGCGCTCGCGCCGGGGCCGGATACACGCTCCGGTCACCGTAGCCCGGCAGCGCAACGCCGGCAAGGGCAGGCGCCTACGCCGCCTACGCCGATCGGTCAGGCGAACAGCCGCTCCTGCAGCGCTGGCAGCGCAAGTGCCAGGCCGACGCTCACCACCAGGCCGGCGGCGATCTTGGCGAAGTCGAGGAGCACCAGCCGGGACACCTCACGGCGGCTGCGGTGGCGTTGGTTCCAGGCGATGGCGATCTCGCGCCCGGCCAGCAGGCCCACGAACACCCAGGTCGTGCTCATGGGGATATTGCTGATCTCCTTGAACAGGAGCAGCACGACGCCATAGATGAGGTCCACGAAGGTCGCCGAGCGAATGTCGGTGGTATTGGTCTTGGTGAGGACCACCTTCTGAATGGCGCCGCCGCGGGTGGCGAAGATGATCGCGTGCAGCACCAGCATCACCCCGAGCGCCATCAGAAACCAGGCCGGGGACAGCTCCCGCGGCAGGAACACGAAGATGTTGGCAAGGTCCTGGATCAGCCACTGGCTCCACAGGAATCCGGTCGAGCACCACTGGGCGGCGATCCACCAGCGGCTCACCGGCCCCCGCGTACGGCTGAACCGGGACTCCAGGTGCCCGGTGACGAACCGGTAGACCAGGATGGCGATCACGAACGCGGTGGCATAGCCGAGCAATGACTTGAGCAGCATGCTCGACAGCGCCTTCGGGGCGAACAGCGTCAGCGTCAGAAAGGTGGTGCTCACCGGGATGCCGCCACGGGTGAGCAGGAGCAGCACGAGCGGCGGAGCGCAGTAGATCCAGGTAAAGCGGTCGGGAAACGGAATCGCCTGCAGCCGCCCATAGGAGACGTCGCCGTGCACGAGCCAGCCGTAGGTCAGCACCGCCACCATGACGGCGCCCGCGAACATCCATAGCAGCCACCATGGACGGTGTGCGTTGGAGCTGAGCAGCGTCCCCAGGGTCTGGATCGCGTCGTTGCCGACGATCGAATACGAGGCGAGCACGAAGCCCACCACCATCAGGACCTCGGTAGGGATCACGGTTCGTTCAGCAGGTGGCCGGAGGCCTCAGCGATCGTCGGCGGCCCAGGCGTACGGGCCGGCGCCATGCGCGCGGAGCACGGCGGCGATCCCGGCACGCAGCTCGGCGGCCCGGCTGCGATGCGTCCAGGTCAGGTTGCTCATCTCGTCGGGATCGGTGTGCAGGTCGTAGAGTTCCTCGCAGCGATCGAAACGGTGTCGGATGTACTTCCAGCGGCCGTCCCGGACCATTATCGTCCCCGCCAGCCGATCGGGCGGTTCGTCCTCCGCGCGTTCCAAAGCGCGGATCTCGGCAAGCACGGGAGTCGCGGCCGGCTCGGTTCCGGACAGCAGCGCGGAGGCGAGCGAACGGCCGTGAAACTGCGTCCGCGCCGCGACTCCGGCCAACTCCAACAGCGTCGGTACCAGGTCGACCCCTCCCACCGGCCGCCGCAGCCGGGCTCCGGCGATGATCCGGCCGGGCCAGCTCAGCAGCCACGGCACCCTGACCGACTGCTCGTACATCACCGACTTCGCGTACAGGCCGTGCTCGCCAAGGCTCTCGCCGTGGTCGCTGATGAAGCAGACGATGGTGTCCCGCGCCGCGCCGGTGCCCTCGAGCGCGGCGAGCAGCCGCCCGAGCTGACGGTCGATGTGGCTGCAGAGCGCGTAGTAGTGCGCCGCGATCCGCCGCATGATCCGCGCTCCGAACCGCGGCGCGGCGTGATGGTCCGATCCGAGCAGGAACGCCGGCTTGCCGGTCAGATCGTCGTCCCAGGTGTGGGCCAGCGGCATGGCGTCCGGGTCGTAGAGCGCCAGCGTCTCGGCCGGCGCCACCAGCGGCGGATGCGGGTCCTTGATGCTGCACAGGTGGAACCAGGGGGCGGAGCCGCCGGCGTGCGCCCGGACGAAGTCGATGGCGCGGTCCACCGTCCAGGTGGTGCGCTGGTGCGGAGTCGGGATGGCGGCCACGGCCGTGGGATCGAAGCCTTCCGCCATCGCGCTGCCGAACTTGATGGCGCGCTGCCGGTGGTCGTGATCGAAGGCGGCCTCCAGCCCGTGCTCGCGCAGGTGGCGCAGGTAGGGGTCGGTCCGCTCCGGGTCGGCGTGATACCGGTAGACGTCCCAGGTCGCGAAACCGTGCTGCGCGCGCTCGTCGTCGCCGAGATGCCAGGGACCGGCGATCCCACAGTGGTAGCCGGCATCGTGGAGCAGGTCCCCGATGGTGGTGACCGCCGCCGGCAGGCGGCGGCCGGACCCTTCGAGCATGCCCGGTCCGTAGTTGTCGAGCTGTCCGTGAGCGTGCGGATACAGCCCGGTGAGCCAGCTCGCGCGGGCCGGTGAGCAGACCGGCGAGCAGCAGTAGGCGGTTTCCAGGACGGTTCCGTGAGCGGCAAGGCCATCCAGCGTCGGCGTCTGCACCGTGGGATCGCCCGTGAAGCCGGTGCTGGCGGCGCGCCACTGGTCGCACATGACCAGCAGGATGTTCGGGTGCCCGCTCATGCCCTCAGCCTGCGGCCGGGCGCGCACGGCGTCAAACCGCCGGTTGTGGCGCGCGTGCCTGCTGGTCACAATCCCAGGCCGATGAGCGATGCGGGCGGGGCGCGCTGCGAGTACCTGCTGGAGGCGCTCGACATCGTAAAGCGTTACGGCGACTTCACGGCGAATGACCGTGTCACCCTGAAGCTGCGTCCCGGTCAGATCCACGCCCTGCTCGGTGAGAACGGCGCCGGCAAGTCGACCCTGGTCAAGATCATGTATGGGGCGCTGCAGCCGACGGCGGGCGCGCTGCGCTGGCGCGGGCGCCCGGTGGCCATCGCCAATCCCGCGGCCGCGCGCCGCCTCGGCATCGCCATGGTCTTCCAGCACTTCTCCCTGTTCGAGGCGCTGACCGTGGTGGAGAACATCGCGCTGGCGCTGCCCGGCCGGTTCGACCCCGGGGCGCTGGCCCGGCGCGTCACCGCCGTGTCCGCGGAGTACGGGCTGCCGCTGGAGCCCGGCGCGCTCGTCGCGGATCTCTCGGTCGGCGAGCGGCAGCGCATCGAGATCGTGCGCTGCCTGCTGCAGGAGCCCCGCCTGTTGATCATGGACGAGCCGACCTCCGTGCTCACGCCGCAGGAGGCGGATCAGCTCTTCCTGACCCTGCGGCGCCTGGCCGGCGACGGGTGCGCCGTCCTGTACATCTCGCATCGGCTGGAGGAGGTGCAGCGGCTCTGCCACGACGCCACCATCCTGCGGCGCGCGAAGGTGGTGGCGAACGTCCACCCGCAGGACGAGACGGCGGCTTCTCTGGCGCGGCTGATGGTCGGCGAGGACGTCCACACGGTGCGCGCGGACGGGCACGCCCACGACGGCCAGGTGGCGCTCGCCGTCGACGGGCTGTCCCTGCCGTCCGCTGGACCGTTCGGCGTCGCGCTGCGCGGCATCACGCTCACCGTCCGCGCCGGCGAGGTGCTGGCGATCGCCGGGGTCGCCGGCAACGGGCAGTCGGAGCTGTTCGAGGCCCTCTCCGGGGAACGGCATGCTCCCTCGGCGCATGCCATCACGATCGCCGGTCAGCCATGCGGGACGCGCGGCGTGACCGCGAGGCGCCGGCTGGGCGCCGCCTTCGTGCCGGAGGAGCGGCTCGGGCACAGCGCCGTGCCGGGCATGGAGCTGTCCGAGAACGTATTGCTCACGCGCCATGCGTCGGACCGGGGGATGGTCCGCGGCGGATTCGTCGACCGGCCCGGGACCCGCTCGGTGGCGCAGCGGGTCACGGAGCGGTTCGACGTGCGCATCAGCGATGCGAACCCGCAGGCCAGCGCCCTGTCCGGCGGCAACCTGCAGAAGTTCGTGGTCGGCCGGGAACTGGACCGGGCGCCCGCGGTCCTGGTGATCGATCAGCCTACCTGGGGCGTCGACGCTGGCGCGGCGGCGCTGATCCGGCAGGTGCTCGCCGACATGGCCAAGGACGGCGCGGCGGTGCTGGTCATCAGCCAGGACCTGGACGAGATCTTCGAGATCGCGGACCGCATCGCGGTGATCTCGCGCGGCGAGCTGTCGGCGACCTATCCGGCCGGCCGCATCGACCGGGAGGGCGTCGGCCTGCTCATGGCCGGGGTCGAGGAGACATCCGCGGACGGAGACGGGACTGCCACTTGATGCTCACGGCGTCGCGTGGACGAGCCACATCTGGCTTGCTCCATGCCGTGGAGATTCAGAACGAGGTTCACTGCTTCATCGAGAAATCCACTCGAGATTTAAGTAGGTCGCGTTGCGGAATCGCTTGCGGCTGCGGAACCCGCGCGCTGACCTACTTCAGCTTCTAAATCCCGGCGTTAATCGCCTCGGCCGTGCGTTGGCGACCTTGTCGACGACAGCGGTGTGGATCTCGTTCAAGTGGCCCTTGATCATGCGCGCCACCTTCTGACCGCCTCAAGCCGACAGCGGATCGCCGAGCGGTACCACGCTTGGCATTCCTTGCGCGCCCGCGCGCGGCTGCGGGACGCCCACTGCGTCATCGCTCGCTCCTTGTAGCCCCACGCTCGCGCGCTCTGATGGGCGCTTGAGCGCAGCTCGGTGAATTGCTCCCAGCGCTCCTGATCCACGTCTTTGTGGCGGGTCAGCCACCGGTAGCGGCTGCCTTTCAGCCGCTCATCGTCCTCGCTGGCCAGCCGGCGGTGCTCAGCTCTCCGCACCCGGTCAACGGCGTCCCCGAGGTGTCCGGCAACGTGGAGCCTCTCTGAACGCGATCTTCTCCTGCTCGTCCGCCACGTACTGGGTAGTCACGCGGATGTAGGGCTCGCACATGCCATGGTGACCGTCTGAATACTCGCTAACTGATCACGGTCGAACTCCTTGTAGTACTCCTCCAACGACTCCATGCCACGCACATCGGCCACGTGCAGCACATGCCCGTCCAGATCGTTGATCACCGCCACGTACTCATGGCGATTCTGAAATGACGTCTCGTCCACGCCGATGCGCTCCGGAACGCGACCTCGCGGCGTCCAACCCGCGCTGCATGCCGCGCTACGTGGTGCCGTCCACTTCGTCCCAGCTCAGCTCCATCTGATGCGCCACCGCCGCCCGCGGATGATTCCCGCACCCATTCGATCACCAGCGCCTTGAACCGCATCATGAACCGCGATCGGTCTTCAGCCCACGGCGCGCCCACCTGCTTGACCTTGTGTCGCTCACACAGCACCCACGGCATCTGCGCGACCAGGATCGTGCGGTACGCAGGTATCCAGATGCCGTCACCGCCGTCGGCGTGTGCCGTAGCGCCGCTTGCCTGCCCTCGTGCTCCACATGCATGACCACCTCTGCTGCTGCTCTCGTTGAACTCTGCCTCTGCGACTCGCCAGGGGCTCTGGATGTCCGGAGTCTTCGCGTACAGGTCGTTGTCACGCATGCCTCCAGCGTAGCTCCGCTGTGCTGCCCCAGATGCGACGACCCGCACGTCGGGGCGTCTCGGAGCCCACGTCGATGCCGGCGATCGGCCCACCAGTTGTCCACGAGGACGTCTGAGGCTGCGACAACTCGTGGGCCGGCGGCGCCCGAGGCGGTAGGCCAATGAACAGGGTCGATGTCTTGCGATTCCACCCTTCGTAGGCTGGTGTTCAGCGAGCGCACCTACGAAAATACTATATGTATACGAACAAATGCAAGAAAATATGAACAGGTGATTGACATAAGTGGCAATCTGAGTATAGGATGGGGCCGTCATGCAAGCCAATTCCGTGTCGACGGCCCGCTGCCCGGTGTCAGGCGAGGACACTCCTTCACCCGGATTCGTGAACAGTCAACAGACCAACTCAAAGGCGGAGCGTTCCATTCCTGTGATAGTCCGCCCCATGGCTGCAGCGTGCACCGTGTTTTCGCTGATGGTCATAGTCGTTGCATGTGAGAGGCTGATGCCCCCACCTTCTGTCATACCCGAACCCGAATCAGTCGAGGACGGTAGCTACCTTGCGTCAGTGCTTGGCGGTGACACGAGCGACACGCTGACCACCGAGGGATCCAAAGCCTTGGCCGGGCGCCTGTCGGACGCTGACTTGGAGACACTGGCCGCGATCGACTGGACGATGCCGATCAATCAATTGGTTACGGACGCAGCGGTCAACAATCTGCTGACTTCCTTGGCACCTGTTCACGATGAGCACTACGCTGCGATTCCAGTGAGGATCACGCTGCCGACCAAACCGGCTGACGGCTCTGGAACTGCTATGTTGCGAGCGGCTTCTGCCGAAGACTCCGTTTCTCTTCGCGGCGCGGTGATCGCGAGATTGTTAGATCTGGGGAATCCTCAAACGGACCGTTGCGCACTCACTGTAGACGACGTGCGGGCGTTAGGGACGGAGAATCCACCCTTGGGTGCGCTCGCGGTCCTCGGGGAGTGCGTAGAGCGACTTGGGGCCGGAGCACTGCCGGAAGAGATAGCCATCAGAGTCAGCGAAGCATGCGGAGAGGGCACATGCACCGACGAAGGCACCGGACGCGCGGTATGGGCCGCGGTGGGGGTTACCGTACTGCGTGACCTTCTTTCGGACGTGGCCGAGGCCATCCCGCGGCTGCTAACCGGACTGACGGACACGTGGGAGGTCACCTATGTATATCCTCCATCACACCTCCAGCATCTGCCGGACGGCTACACTTACAATCCAAAACACACGTACCTATCTGATGGCACAGCTCGATATGAGCATCGAAACGAGGACGAAGGTACTCCCGGGTTCGGACAGACAGGAATCGTGAGCGGTACATGGACCTACTACTGGGGAGTTAATCCAGTGTTCGACCCCGGACGGTTGGCTTTTCACGTAACGATCGTGTTTGATACGTGCGTCCAGGACCGGCCACAACCCGAGTATTTTGGTCACCCGTCGTTTTGCGATGCCTGGTTGATGTCGGAAGGCGCGGGGTCAGGCGTGCGTTTCCGTGGCTACGCACCTACCGAGGATCCTGACGTATTCCTGACAGAATCTGCCGACATATGGCACACGGCACGCCGCCAGCCGAGGTGAATATTGGAGACGGAACTCGGGGAGCTTTGTCGTTGTGCCGGCCGCACGGACGGCGCGCCTAAGTTGAGCGCGAACGCGCGACTCTGTCTGCTTGCGTTCGAAGCTGCCCCGCGACGGCCGCTTGCCACTGTTGTGGCTTTCCTTCTCAGTTCCCGGAGTTCCTACTCCCAGTACCGTTATGAGCTGTTGCTACAGCTCGATGATCGCAGCGAGGTGCGCGACCGTTGCCTCG
This sequence comes from Spirochaetia bacterium, assembly GCA_963662775.1. Classification (GTDB taxonomy): domain Bacteria; phylum Spirochaetota; class Spirochaetia; order SZUA-6; family Bin103; genus CATQHW01. Next base: position 5,356,439 of record OY759747.1, on the reverse strand, counting down.
AACTGTCCGCACGCCACCGTACGGATCAGAGGCACTGTCAGAGCGACTAACTCGCGGATCGAACGGATGAGCGGCAAGGCGTGCGGATTCGGTGTCGGATCGACGACAACCATGGCGTTCAATTTGCCCGACGATGGCGGTCTCGGTAGCCCAATAGGGATTGCCCTTTCGGCGCACAACCGAGGAACCAGCCATGCGGCGGTGCCGCCGGCGGCGGACGCGAGCTGAACGTCTCTCGCATCAGCGAGCCATGCGGCCGTCGGTGAGGCACCGGGACTCGACGAAGCCGCCGATATCACGGATCGTGTTGCGGTGATCTCGCACAGGGAACTGTCGGCGACCTACCCGGCCGGCCGCATCGATCGAGAGCGCGTCGGCCTGCTCATGGCCGGGGTCGGCCATGCGTCCGCGACTGGAGACGGCAGCGGCGCATGACCCTGCAGTTGGAGAAGCGCCGGCACCCCAGCCGGGTGATGGTGGTGGGCTCGCCGGTTCTGGCGATCCTGCTCACCGTGATCGTGGGCGGCATTCTCTTCACCGCGCGCGGCCTGGAGCCCCTGCCGGCGCTGTACGTCTACTTCGTCGAGCCGGTGACCACGCTGTGGTCGATCGAGGAGCTGATCGTCAAGGCGACGCCGCTGGTGCTCATCGCCGCCGGCCTGGCCGTGTGCTTCCGTGCCAACATCTGGAACATCGGCGCCGAGGGGCAGCTCACCATGGGCGCCATCGTCGGCGCCGCCATTCCCGTCCTGGCCACGGAGTGGCAGTCGCCGCTGGTGTTGCCGCTGATGATGGCGCTCGGCATCGCGGGCGGCATGGCCTGGGCGGCGATCCCGGCGCTGCTCCGCAACCGGTTCGGCGCGAACGAGATCCTCACCAGCCTGATGCTCGTGTACGTGGCGCAGCTCATCCTGGACTGGCTGGTGCGCGGCCCGTGGCGCGACCCCGAGGGGTACAACTTCCCGGAGTCGGTGGCGCTGCAGGGCGCTCAGCTCCTGCCGACACTCGGCTACAGCCGCGTCCATCTGGGCGGTGCGTTCGCGTTGCTGGCGGTGCTGGTGCTGTTCGCGTTCCTGTCGCGCACCCTGAAGGGGTTCGAGATCCAGGTGTCCGGCGACGCCCCGCGCGCCGGAGGATTCGGCGGCTTCCGGCGGCCGCGCACCGTGTGGTTCTGCCTGCTGTTGTCCGGGGGGCTGGCGGGGCTGGCCGGCATCGGCGAGATCGCCGGGCCGATCAGGCAGCTTCAGCCGTCCATCTCACCGGGCTACGGATTCACGGCGATCATCGTGGCGTTCCTGGGCCGGCTGAACCCCATCGGGGTGCTGCTTGCGGGGATCGTCCTCGCGATCAGCTATCTCGGCGGCGAAGGCGCGCAGATCTCGCTCGGGCTGTCCGACAAGATGGCGCAGGTGTTCCAGGGGACGCTGCTGTTCTTCATCCTGGGTTGTGACACGCTCATCCGCTATCGGCTGAAGCTGGTATGGTGATCGGATGATGCACTCACGGGAGACGACATCATGCTGACCAGCTTGAGAGTCGCCAACTATCGAGCCCTCAGGGACCTCCGCATCGACGAGCTCAACCGGATCAACCTGATCAGCGGGCAGAACAACTCCGGCAAGACGACGCTGCTGGAGTCCCTGCTGATGCTGTCGGCGGGGCACCCGGACATCACGCTTCATCGTTTCATCGTGCGTGGAATGAAATCGGAGAATCTGCCGCGGGACGCGATTCCATCGGTCTACTGGAAACAGATCTTTCCATCGTTCGATCTCCGCAAGGAAATACGGATCACGGCGGAGCACGGCACGATCGGCCGTCTTTCTCTCAACCTGAGAATGGAACATGACGACGTCGTCAGCCGATCGATCGGCATGTCCAATGACCTGCCTTTGGACGATCGATTCGAGGAGTCCACCTTGTCGGCGACCGTTCGGCGCGGTGATCAGGAGTGGCAGCGCCGTATTCGAGTAATGGACCAGGCGATAGAGACGGAACGGCGAATCAAGCCACCCCTGTTTCCCGCGTTCGTGGTTCCATCCGGCAGCGGCGACCTGATGTCGGACGCCATCTGCCTCGAAAACCTGAAGAAGCTGAAATTGGGACATCGCGCAGTAGAGGCGCTGCGTATCGTAGAGCCCGCCCTGGAGAGTCTGGAAGTCGTCTCGGCGACCGGGACGCCCATGATCTGGGCGGACATCGGATTTCGCGAGCTGGTTCCGTTGCCGGCCGTAGGGGAGGGCATGGTTCGCATCTCCCGTCTGGCGATGTGCATGGTTCTCGCTCGCGGCGGCGTGCTGCTGGTGGACGAAGTGGAAAACGGCATTCACCACTCCGTAGTTGCGGAAGTGTGGAGGTTCATCCTTCGAACGGCGCAGGAACTGGACGTACAGGTGTTCGCGACCACGCACAGCTACGAGTGCGTGCAAGCGGCACAATCGCTAAACAGTGACGAACTCATGCTGCATCGAATCGAGGCAACGGATACGGGAAGCCGAGGCGTTACCTACCATTCCGAGCACGTCGAGACTGCCGTACGTCACGGCTTGGAGGTACGCTGAGGCGATGGACTTTCCTACGTCTTCTGTCCAGCTCCTCGTAGAGGGAACAAATCCGAGGGATGTCTTCCATTCGTTTTGTCGAGCGTGGGATTTGCACAGTATCGAGATTCGCGATTTCGGGGGTGTGCAGGATCTGCGAACGTATCTTGAGACGTTGGTGAGGACCAGAGGCTTTTCCGAGGTAACCAGTGTCGGGATCGTTCGTGATGCTGAAGACTCGTCGCAGTCGGCATTCCAGAGCGTCCAGGATTCGTTGCGAAACGCCGGGCTTGAAGTCCCAAGAATTCCCGGCGAATCCACTGCGGGGCGACCGGCTGTCTCCGTCTTGATTCTGCCCGATTCAGAGAGTCGCGGAAATCTTGAATCGCTGCTCTGGCGAAGCATCGAGGGGGAACCTGAGGCTCGTTGCGTTCATGATTTCCTCGCATGCCTGGATCTCGGTAGCATCCGGATAACGCGCAGAGACAAGGCTCGGGTCCAGGCATACCTGGCGTCCAAGCCACGACCGCACGGATCCGTCGGTGTTGCAGCACAAAGGGGGCACTGGGATCCCAAGCACAAGGCCTTTTCGCGGTTACGTAGATTCCTTGCGATTCTCAGCGAGGAGAGGAGTGCTCCGTGAGTTCTGCAGGCGGTTCCCGCAACGACACCCGCTTGACGGAGGCACTGCCGCGATGACCGGCCTGGAAGCGGTCCTCCTCACGATCATCACCGCGTCGACGCCGCTGCTGCTGGCCGCCATCGGCGAGCTGGTGGTCGAGCGTTCCGGCGTGCTCAACCTGGGCGTCGAGGGATTGATGACGATGGGAGCGGTGAGCGGCTTTGCGGCGGCCTACACCTCGGGATCGGCGCTGGCGGGCGTGGCCGTGTCGCTCGGGACCGGCGTCGCCGTCGCGCTGCTGTTCGCCTACCTGACCCAGACGCTGGTGACCAACCAGGTCGCCACCGGGCTGGCGCTCACCCTCTTCGGGCTGGGGCTCGCCGGGCTGATCGGCGAGAGTTTCACGGGCCTGCCCGGCGTGAAGCTCCCGAAGGTGCAGATCCCGGTGCTCACCGACATCCCGTATGTCGGGCCGGTGGTGTTCGGCCAGGATCCGCTGGTGTACGCGTCGATCGCGATCACGGTGCTGGTCGCCTGGACGCTGGCGCGCACGCGCATCGGGCTGGTGATCCGCGCCACCGGCGGCAACCACCACTCCGCCCACGCGCTGGGCTACCGGGTGGTCGCCGTACGGTATGCGTGCATCGCCTTCGGAGGCGCCTGCGCGGGGCTGGCCGGCGGCTACCTCTCACTCGTGTACACCCCGCAGTGGATCGAGAACATGACCGCCGGCCGGGGTTGGATCGCCCTGGCCCTGGTGGTGTTCTCCACTTGGGCGCCCCGGCGGGTCGCGGTCGGCGCCTACCTGTTCGGCACGGTGTGGATCATGGGCCTGTGGGCCCAGGGGGTGGGGATCGCCGTGGCTTCGCAGCTTCTGTCGGCGCTGCCCTACCTGGCGACCATCGCGGCGCTGGTGCTGATTTCGGGCAACCGTTTCTTGACGAAGGCGAACACCCCTGCTTGCATTGGGCAGCCGTTCGTGCCCGATCGGTAGGTCGCCGCGTCCGGCCATCCATCCATCATCGGACGGGGAAACGACCCCGCGAAAGGAGAGCTCGAAAGATGAAGAAGCTACTCATCGTCGCGCTGGCGCTGATGCTGACCGTGGCGGCGTTCGGCCAGGACAAACTGAAGGTCGGCTTCGTCTACGTCGGCCCGATCGGCGATCACGGCTGGACGTACCAGCACCACGACGGCCTGCTGGCCGTGCAGGAGGAATTCGGCGACCGCGTCGAGACGATCTACGTCGAGAACATCGCGGAGGGCCCGGATGCCGAGCGCGCCATCACCCGCATGGCACGTGAGGGCGCCGGCCTGATCTTCACCACCTCGTTCGGCTTCATGGATCCGACCATCAACGTCGCCGCGCGCTTCCCGGACGTGAAGTTCGAGCACGCCACCGGCTACAAGCGCGCCGACAACGTGTCCATCTACTCGGCCCGCTTCTACGAGGGGCGCTACATCATCGGCCAGATCGCGGCGCAGATGTCGGAGAGCGGCGTCGCCGGCTACATCGCCTCCTTCCCGATTCCGGAGGTCGTGCGCGGCATCAACGCGTTCCTGCTCGGCGCGCAGACGCTCAACCCCGACTTCAAGCTCAAGGTGGTGTGGGTCAATACCTGGTTCGATCCCGGCAAGGAAGCGGACGCCGCCAAGGTCCTGATCGGGCAGGGCGCGGACATCATCGTCCAGCACACGGACTCCACCGCGCCGCTGCAGATCGCGGAGGAGCAGGGCGTGGTCGGCTTCGGCCAGGCATCGGACATGTATCATTTCGCGCCGAATGCGCAGCTCACGGCGATCATCGACGAGTGGGCCCCTTACTACGTCGCCCGCACCCGTGCCGTGCTCGACGGCACCTGGGAGTCCACGGACACCTGGGACGGCATCGCCCCGGGCATGGTCCGGATGGCGGAGTACACCAACATGCCGGACGAGGTGAAGGCGCTGGCAATGGAGACGGAGGCGATGATCTCCTCGGGAGAGCTGCACCCGTTCAAGGGCCCGATCTACAACCAGGAAGGCGAGATGGTGATCGGCGAGGGCGAGATGCTCGACGACGGCACGCTGCTGGGCATGAACTGGTACGTGCAGGGCGTCGACGACAAGCTGCCGGGGTAGCGCCGCAGCGAGCGTCGCCCCAGGCGACGCTTTCCTGAAACCCCACCTGTGTCCGCCACGGGGTCTGTCGGATCCGGCGCCCGAAGCGCCGATCCGACGGCCTCGGTAGCGGTACCCAATCGTCTCTTCCCGCTGTTCCGTTGAGGCCATGTGGCGTCGCGATTCCGCTCCTTGAACTGCAGGCAGACAACCCGTCGGCCATTTGGTATACCATAACATTCCATATGAGCAGAACCGGCCGTGACAGCGGGCCGTTCGCGGAACCGCGCGGGCCTTGGGTGCTCGACTCGCCCACGCTCGCCGAAGTCCGCAGCGGTCTCTCCGCGAACTTTCTGGAAGACCTGAGGGACGCTCTGGATGTGAGCGAGACGCAACTGGCGGACGTTGTTGGCATGGCGCGCCAGACGCTGGTTCGACGCAAGATCCAGGGGGTTCTGCGCCGCGACGAAGGTGATCGCGCCGCCGTGGTAGCCAAGGTGTTCAACAGGGCGGTGGCGTACTTCGACCTCAACCGGAACGACGCGATCGAGTGGCTCAAGCATCCCAACCCCGCGCTGGCCGGAGAGACACCGCTTGAGCGGGCTGACACCGCCATCGGCGCAGACGACGTGATCGATCTCATCGGCCGCATGGAGCATGGAATACCGACGTGAAGGTGTGGCGCATCGCCAAGACCGAGCACGCCGGCAGCATCGAGGAGATGTTGAGCGGGGAGGGGGCGGCCACGTACGGAGGGAGGTGGAACCCCAAGGGAGTGCGCGCCGTGTACTGCAGCGGGAACTCTTCGCTGGCCGCGCTTGAGATCCTCGCCAATCTGGTGCGTCCAGGCGCGTTCCCCCGCCACAGCGTTCTCGACGTCGATGTTCCCGACCACTTGATCGTGGAAGCAGCCGCGGACGGCGGCGATGCCCGGCAGACCGGGGCGCGGATGCTCCGAGAGCACCTGGCCATCATGGCGCAGAGCGCGGTCAATCCGCTGGAACGCAACGTCGTGATCAACCCCATGCACCCCGACTTCGACGAGGTCGTCCCTGGCACAATCCGTGCGTTCGTGTTCGATCGCCGGTTCACCGCCACCGCGTAGCACTTCCGAGCGCGGGAAAGGGATCGCGCTTCCGCGGACTACCGATAATGAGAGGGCGTTCGATGCAAGCACTTGATTCCTCATCCTTGTCCGTCGCCGCGATCAACGCGCTCGATCCCGCGGCGTTCGCCGCACGCTTCGGCGACGTGGCCGAGCACTCACCGTGGGTGGCGGAGCGGGCCGCGGCCGCGCGGCCGTTCGCGAGCCGTAAGGCGGTGGTCGCCGCCTTCGTGGCCGCGGTGCGCGCTGCGCCGCCGGAGTCTCAGCTCGCGCTGATCCGCGCCCACCCGGACCTGGCCGACCGCGCCGCCGTGGCCGACGACGCCGGGTCCGTGGGAATCGCCGCCGAGTCGCGGCGGGAGCAGGCTGGCGCCGGCCTGGACCGCCTGACGCCGGAGGAGTTCGAACGCTTCGCCGAGCTCAACACCCGCTACCGCGCCCGTTTCGGCTTCCCGTTCATCTTCGCGGTGAAGGGCGCGAACAAGGGCATGATCCTGGCCGCCTTCGAGGAGCGGATCGGCAACGACGCCGCCACCGAACGCGCCACGGCGCTCGCCAACGTGGAGCGCATCCTCCGCTTCCGCATCGAAGACCGGATCGAGCCGTGAGCGCGGCCGCCGCCGGGCGGATCGTGCGCGGTGCGGTGCTGAGCTACCGCGACGACCCGGCTCGCGCGGGAGCGCAGCACGCGGTCCGGTACCATCCGAGCGGCGCGGTGGTGCTTGGCGGCGACGGCAGGATCGCCTGGTGTGGCCCGGCAGCCGGGTTGCCCGACCGCTTCCGCGCGCTGGCCGCCGACGATTACGGAGCGGCGCTGGTGCTGCCGGGCTTCATCGACGCCCACATCCACTTCCCGCAGTACCGGATGCTGGCGGCGCCGGGCAGGGACCTGCTGGACTGGCTGCGGCGCTATACGTTCCCGGAGGAGTGCCGCTACCGCTCAACAGCCCACGCGTGCGCGGCGGCCGAGGTGTTCCTGGACCGGCTGGTCCGGCACGGCACGACCGCGGCCGTGGTGTTCTCCACCATCCATCGCGCCGCCACGGAGGCGCTGTTCGCCGCGGCCGAGCCGCGCCGCATGGCGATCGTCACCGGCAAGACGATGATGGACCGCAACGCCCCCGCGGAGCTGTGCGACGACCCGGCGCGCGGAGCAGAGGACAGCGACGCGCTGATCGAGCGTTGGCACGGTCGCGGCCGACTCCGCTACGCGATCACGGTACGCTTCGCGGTCACCTCCAGCGAGGCGCAGCTTCGCGCCGCCGGCGAACTTGCCGCCCGCCACCAGGGCTGCCACGTGCATACGCACCTGTCGGAGAGCGCGCCCGAGATCGCGCTGGTGGCGCGTGACTTCCCGTGGGCGCAGGACTACACCGACGTGTACGACCGCTTCGGCCTGGTCGGCGCCCGCAGCTTGTTCGCGCACGGCATCCACCTCTCCGAGCGCGAGCGCGCGTGCCTGTCGGCGGCCGACGCCACCGTCGTGCACTGCCCGACCTCGAACACCTTCCTGGGATCGGGCCTGTTCGACCTCCGCCGCCTCAGGGACGGCACGCACGCGGTCGGCGTCGGCCTCGCAACCGACGTCGGCGGCGGCACCAGCTACTCGATGCTCCAGACCATGGGTGAGGCGTACAAGGTGGCGATGCTGCGCGGCTACCGGCCGACCGCGCACGAGCTGTTCCACCTGGCGACCCGGGGCAACGCCGTGCGGCTCGGCCTGGACGACCAGGTCGGGTCGTTGGAACCGGGCCACTGGGCGGACCTGGTCGTCCTCGACCCCGCCGCCACCCCGGTGCTGGCAGACCGCAACGAGCTGTCGACGAACCTCGAGGAGACCCTGTTCGCGCTGGCGATCCTGGGCGACGACCGCGCGGTGCGCGCCACGTACGTCGCCGGCCGCCGGGTGTGGCTCGCCGAGCCGGCCGCCGATCCGGCAGACTCCTGCCGACACCCTGTCGCCAAGGAGTAGACCATGTACGTGATCGTCGCACCGATTCAGATCAAGGAAGGGCACAAGGACGAGTTCATCGAGGCGATGCTCGGGGACGCGCGCGGCTCCGTGAACGACGAGCCGGGCTGCCTGCGCTTCGACGTCATCCAGGACGGGGCCGATGCGAACCGGATCTGGCTCTACGAGGTGTACGTGGACGAGGCGGCCTTCCAGGCCCACACGAAGACCCCGCACTTCCTGAAATGGCGGGACACCGTCAAGGACTGGATGGACGAACGTCCCGTCGGGGCGGGCGCCGGCAGCTCCAACATCTGGCCGCCGGACGACGACTGGCAGTAGGCCGGCCGTGCCGCAGCGCGAACCGTGGCATGCGGTAGCGACGGAGCTGGTCGACGTCGCCGCCGGACGGGCCGCCGCCGACCTGGTGATCCGCGGGGGACGCTGGGTCAACGTGCTCACGCGCGAGGTGATTCCCGGCATGGACATCGCCGTGCGCCGGGGCCGCATCGCCTGCATCGTCGAGGACGCCGGCTACTGCATCGGCGCCGCCACCCGGGTGGTCGAGGCCGAAGGCCGGTTCCTGGTACCGGGGCTGACCGACGGCCACCTGCACGTCGAGAGCAGCATGTGCACGATCACGGAGTACGTGCGCGCGGTGCTCCCGCACGGCACCACGGCCATCTTCACCGACCCGCACGAGGTGGCGAACGTCTTCGGCCTCGACGGCGTGCGGATGATGATGGCCGAGGCCGCCTCAGCGCCGATTCACGTCTTTGTGCAGATGCCCTCCTGCGTGCCGTCGGCTCCGGGGCTGGAGACGCCCGGGGCGCGCATCACGCCGGAGGACGTGCAGGAGGCGATGTCCTGGCCGGGGATCGTCGGCCTGGGCGAGATGATGAACTTCCCCGGCGTGGTCGCCGGCGATCAGCAGATGCACGCAGAGATGGCCGCCACCATGCGCGCCGGCAAGACGATCGGCGGCCACTATCCGAGCCAGGAGCTGGATCGGAGCTTTCACGCCTACCTGGCCGGCGGTCCCGCCGACGATCACGAGAACACGCGCGAGGTGGACGCCGTCGAGCGCGCCCGCCGCGGCATGCGGCCGATGCTGCGGCTGGGGTCGGCCTGGTACGACGTGGCCGCGCAGGTCACGGCCATCACGGAGCGCGGGCTCGACCCGCGCCAGTTCATCCTGTGCACGGACGACGTGCACGCCGGCACGCTGGTGGCCGACGGCCACATGGACCGCGTGCTGCGCCACGCGATCGGGCTGGGCCTCGACCCCCTGATCGCCCTGCAGATGGCGACCATCAACACCGCGCAGAACTTCGGCGTCGACCGCGATCTGGGCTGCCTGGCGCCGGGCCGCTACGCCGACGTGGTGCTGGTGGAGGATCTCGACGAGTTTGCTGCCGGGACGGTGATCGCTCGCGGAGAGGTGGCGGCCGAGGAGGGGAGGCTGCTCCTCGACCTGCCGCCCTGGAAACACGAAGAGCGCTTCCGCCGCTCGGTCCGAGTTCCGCGGCCCCTCGCCGCCGAGGACTTCGCGGTGGACGCCGGCGGGCGCACGGGCTCGGTGACGGCCAACGTGATCGGCGTGATCGAGAACCACGCCTCCACCCGCCACCTGACCGCGACCATGGAGGTGCGCGAAGGCCGGGTGCATCCCGACCCCGCGCAAGACGTGCTGCCCCTGGCGCTGGTGGAGCGCCACCACGGGACCGGCAGGGTCGTGAACGGCTTCGTGCAGGGCTTCGCCTTCGACGCCATGTGCGGGGTGGCCACCACCGTCGCCCACGACTGCCACCACCTGCTGGTGACCGGGACCTGCGCCGCGAACATGGCGCGGGCCGCGAACGCGCTGATCGACGCCGGCGGCGGCGTGGCCGTCGTACGCGACGGGAGCGTGATCGCCCTGGTCGAGCTGCCGCTCGGCGGACTGATGTCCGACGAGCGGGCCGCCGTGGTCGCGGAGAAGTCGGCCCGCGTGATGCGGGCGCTCGGCGAGTGCGGCTGCGCGCTCAACAACGGCTACATGCAACTCAGCCTGCTGGCGCTGGCCGTGATCCCCGAACTGCGCATCTCCGACCTGGGTCTGGTCGACGTCTCCCGCTTCGGCCATATCCCGGTAATTCAGTAGCACTCGTCCCCAATTGGGGGCATGACTCTCCCTGCACGGATTGCTCGGTTCCGCTGATGTCGACGGTCGCAGCATGTCCCCAATTGAGGGCATGACGCCGTGCGAAGCGTTCCACAGGCTGACAGCATCGTTGCGTGTGATCACTGGCAGCGAAATCTCCACGTGAGGATGAGACAATGAAGCGGACGCGGACTCCTGCCTTGATGGCATTCGATTCCAGCGTGAGTCGGAGCAGGTGGGGATTACCGACCAAAGTAACCACGCCGGCCCGCTCATGACGGGTCGGACGGCGCCTCGGGCGCGCTGGACTCGTCCTCGTCGGCGGTCGGCTTGCCCTTCGGGCGCCTGAGCACCGCCATCGCCAGTACCCTCGGGAGCAACGGCTGCGCCGTCTGGCACGTTCATACCGACAGTCGGCACTCCGAACTCGGACACTGGAGAGTGACCGCCGGCGTGTTCTCCATGGCGGACTCCTCATCCTCCTGGAGAAGTGGTCATGCTGGCATCCGCGTCGACGCAAACACGGTGTGTCTCGACTGGGCCGGGAGCGAGTGCGGATACGTCCTGCAGCGCGTCACCCGTAGGCCCTATCCGCAGAAGAGGAGATAGAGGATGGTGAACATCCAATTCGCCGATGTGCCGCCATGGCTTTTTGCCATCGGCATTCTCGGCATAGTCCTAATCGTCTCGGTTCAGATGTTGAGGGGGTACCCTCTCATGTGTCATGACAACACAATTCTTCCGAGCAAACCCTGCGAGCTTCCATCGGAGGACCAAGAGGAGAACTACATCGTTCATGTCGTCGGCCGCGGGAAGTGGTACCAAGGATCTGAAGATCGGAAGCTGATCCCTAACAGCGAAGGCATCTGCGCGTTGACGCGGGTTTCGGGAGCATTCGATGGGCCTGCAGACGTTGTGCAGGTCTACAGGGCCTCGAGTCCGGAGGATGGCAAGCAGTGGTGGTACATAGGCGGCAGAGCAAGAGGACATGGATTACAGGCCGAAGCCACATGCTTCTCAGTGAGGAGGATCAATTCCTGAATGACGGAGGGAGAATTGCGCAGTAGGGCGGGAGCGGGGCGTCGACCGCGAGTTCGAGCCGGATCCTGATTTGCGATTCGCACTCTCGCTCGTTGCGTCCAACCGCTTCCAATTTCCATCTGACCAAGGTCGAGTACGGATCAAAGATGCTCCCATACCACCATTCCGTATGGTTGACGGGCGGGGGGTGGCTGGCCCACGGATGGAGTGCGATCCGCAATCCTTCTGGCGGCTTCGCGGCTCGTTCGAGCAGTGCGCTGACCTCGAACGGCCGCGGCTCCCCATTGAGAACATGAACTAGTGGACTGTAACGAGCATTCATGCACCGATGTGGCGTGATGGATCGACGTAATGCCACTTCACCACGCGAGGATTCTTGTTGTATTCGCGGATGTAGCGCATCAGCTTGCTCTTCAGATCAGCGACCGAACTGAACACTCCGCGCGTGATCACGTCCCGCGAGATCTTCGCAAACCACAGCTCTACCTGGTTCAGCCACGATGAGTAGGTCGGCGTGAAGTGCAGCCGAACCGTCGGATGCTCGATGAGAAACTCCTGCACTCGCTTCGTCTTGTGCGCCGAAAGGTTGTCGGCGATCACGTGGATCTCCTGGCCGGTCGGCTGATGCGCCACGATGTCGCACAGAAACGCCACGAACTGCTCCGAGGTGTGCCGCGCCGCAGTCTTGCCGATCACCTCGCCGGTCTTCGTATTGAAGGCCGCGAACAGCGCGAGCGTGCCGTGCCGGTAGTACTCGAACCCGTGCCGTTCGGCCCGCCCCGGCGACAACGGCAGCACCGGATCGTTGCGATCGAGCGCCTGGATGGCCGTCTTCTCGTCCACGCAGAACACCGCCGCGTGCGCCGGCGGGTTCAGGTACAGCCCGATGATGTCGGCCGCCTTCCGCTCAAAGTCCGGATCGTTGGAGCTCATGTAGCGCTCCAACCGGTGTGGCTGCAGCCGGTGCTTGCTCCACACCCGCGCCACCATCATGTGCGACACTCCCAGCTTTGCCGCCAAGCGGCGGGTGCTCCAGTGCGTGGACCCATCAGTCGGCGGCTTGCGCGTGGCGTTGAGGATCTTTGCCTCCACGCTCGGTGTGCAGCGAAACGGCTTCTGACCACGGTGCCGGCTGTACAGTCCGGCCAATCGTTCGGCGCGAAAGCGACGTGCCCACATCGCCACGAAGCCACGGCTACACTCCGTTCGTTCGCACACCACGTCCCACGTGAGTCCTTCAGCGAGCAGCAGAATGACGCGGGCGCGGCGCGCATCTTCGGCTCGACCGGTGCGACTTCTGACACGGTCAGTGAGCTCGCGAAGCTCGGTCTCCGTCAAGACTATCCCTTCTCCCATACCTCCGATTATAGTACGAAATCAGATGGTACGGTCCACTAGCGTCTCGTCGAACGGCTGGCGGATGTGCCCTCGGTCGCAGTAGATGGTCCCCACGAACTCGCGGCAGCGAGGGCCGCCGTCGCGTGGTCTGTGGATGAACCTTGCGGCCCCCATCGGGAAGTGCCCCTTCGCGTCCTGATAGATGTCGATTCCTCCGAACATGACCTTCTCTCCTCGCCGCTTGACGGCGGGGAGAAGGCACACTATCTCGCGGGAGCGATTCCTCATCGTTCCCGCGAGGCGCGTGTTCAGGGTGGTGAGACACCCTTCGCCCTCGCCCGCCATCCGTCTGGCGGTAGCGTAGACAGCCGACCCCCTCCCAGGGGGTCGGCTGTCTACGCTACCGCGTGGAAGCAGAACCGGTCAAATTGTTCAATTCAATGGCAGCGGCGCACTTACGTGGCGCGTGACTCCGGGTTCTTCCGACCGACCGCGAGATCCTTATACCGGAGGCGCTTCCCGACCATCCCGCGCACCATGTTCCGCATCTGGTCGACGGTGTCTTCGGAGCGCTGGTTGTGCCGGCCCGCGAACTCATTGACGTAGCGCTGCAGGTGGGCGGGGCTCATCCGGTGGTAGGTGCCGTAGTAGCCTCGCTTCATCATCGACCAGAAGGACTCCATGCCGTTGATGTGCGCCTGCCCTCTGACGTACTCGCCGATCGAGTGCCGAACCGCGGTGTGGTTCGGCAGGCCCTGGTAGCTCGCCAGATCGTCCGTGTAGTTGCTCGGCCGAGACGCTCGCCCGCTGGGCGACGAAGCCTTGCAGTTCCCGGCGGCGGGTCGTCTAGACCACCTCGGCGCTGACGCGGTTGGTGGCGCGGTCCTTGACCCCAGCCACCACGCGCTTGCCTGACCGCCCAGGACCGTCGTAGCGGCGCTCGTCGCGGTGCCGGTTGCGTTGCTTGCCGCCGAAGTACAAGTCGTCCGCAGGTCCGGCAGCGGTGCGGCATTCTCGGGTGGGACGTCCTTTCCTGGACGTTGTCGGAGCCGCAGGACGCGCAGGTGATGCCGTCCGGCCAGCGGCTTTCGATGAACCACGCTTCCGCTGCTTCGTCCGAGGGGAACATCCGCATCAACGCTTGGATCGACAGGCCCTTCCGGTAGCTCCTGCCGGGGCCGTTCTTGGGCTCCTTCATTATGGCATAAGAGCAACCTTCGGAGAGAGGGCGCCGGTCAAGCGATTCTATGCGAAAAGGTTACTTTAGTCGGTAATCCCCGAGCAGGTGGTGTTGAATCCCAGATAGCTTCGTCTTGGAAATCCCGAAGTGTTTCGATGGCAGGAGGCTCGGGGTTTGTCGGGTAGTGCCGTCGTGGCGAGAGATTGCGGGAAGCGGCGTGGGCCGAGGGAGGACGCGACAGGAGGGGGAAGGTGGGCTGTGCAGGCGGAGGCGGGTGTTTCCTGTTTCCGGTTGTTAAGGAACGGGAAATGGGAAACGGCTAGGCGGGGGCGGACAGCCGCCAGCCGTGAGCGGTGCGGGACAGGCGGCCTGCGGCTTCGAGGGAGCGCAGGGCGTCGCTGAGGGTCTGGTCGCGGACGCGCAGAGCGGCGCGCAGGCAGCGATGCGCGGTGGGTCGGTCGTGGCGCAGGTGGGCGAGGATGCGATCTGCCAGCGGCGGCGGCGCGGGCGGTCCTGAGAGCACCTGCAGGTGAGGGCCGCCGGCGGCGGGGTCTGCGGCCAGCTTGAGGGAGATGGGAGGCGGCGCCGGGGCGCAGCGGTGCTCGACGGTGAGCAGCAGGGCGTCGGTGCGGGTGCGCGCCAGGTAGAGGCTGGAATCGCCCCAGGCCCAGAAGTCGCCTGAGCCGCGCAGCGCTTGGCCGGGGTGCTGGGCGCCATTCTTGCGCACGTGGTGCACGAGAGCCACGGCGGCGCCGGAGGCGCGGGACAGGTCGCGCAGCTCCGACAGGATGGCGGCGACCTGGCGGGCGTCGTTCTCGTCGGCGCGCTGCAGACGGACGAACGGATCGAGGATCAGCAGCGCGGGGTGATGGGCGGCGACGGTGAGCCGCAGGCGCTGCAGGTCCTGCTGGCGGTCCAGGCGCAGGGAGGCCTCGACGATCAGATGCACGTCGAGGGCGTCGAAGTCGGCGCCGCGAGCGGCGGCCAGGCCCTGGATGCGGTGCTTGAGATGATGGGGGGCATCCTCTGCGGCGAACACCAGCAGGTCGCCGCTCTCGGCGCAACTGGCGATGAGCGCATGAAACATCCGCTGCCCGTGATGATTATGTTCCGTGGGAGCGTTCAACTCGCTGAGGCGAGGCCGTCGTATGGGTGGCCCAGACCGCAGACCGCTCGGGACTTCGCGGTGGACGCCGGGAGCCTCGCGGGATCGGTGACCGCCAACGTGATCGGCGTGATCGAGAAGCCCCGCCACCTGACCGCGACCCTGGAGGTGCGCGACGGCTGGGTGCAGTCCGACCCGGCGCAGGACGTGCTGCCGCTGGCCCTGGTGGAGCGCCATCGCGGGATCGGCAGGGTCGTGAACGGATTCGTGCAGGGCTTCGGCTTCGACTCCGCCTGCGGGGTGGGCACCACCGTCTCGCCCACGACTGCCACTACCTGCTGGGGACCGGGACCTGTGCCGCGAACATGGCGCGGGCCACGAACGCGCTGATCGACGCCGGCGGCGGCGTCGCCGTGGTGCGCGACGGCACGGTGATCGCGCTGGTCGAGCTGCCGATCGGCGGCCTGATGTCCGACGAGCCGGCCGGCGCGGTCGCCGAGAAGTCGGCCCGGGTGATGCAGGCGCTCGGCGAGTGCGGCTGCGCCCTCAACAACGGCTACATGCAGCTCAGCCTGCTGGCGCTGGCCGTGATCCCCGAGCTGCGCATCTCCGACCTGGGCCTGGTCGACGTCTCCCGCTTCACCCATATCCCGGTGATCGTCTGACGCGTGCTCCGCGGCGTCACATGCCCCAGACCGTCACCGGCACGCCGTCTGCGGGCGATGCTCGGCGGAAGATCCTCTCCTCCCAGCTCCGCTCCGGCGCGCGGTCGAACACGACCAAGTGGCCCGCCTCCGCCCCGCACCGGTCCACGTAGGCGCGGGTCTGCTCGACCCCTTGCGCGACGGTCCGCTCCAGCTCCCCGCGCCGCACCTTGCACTCCACCACGAAGCGCCGCTCGCGCCCGCCCTGCGGCCACACGATCAGCAGGTCCGTGCGCCCGCGCCCCAGCGCGTACTCCCGCTCGATCCGCCCGCCGCCATTGACGATGCGCTGCAGGTGCGCCTGCAGCAGCAACTGCGGCCCGGCCTCGTGGTACCGCTCGAAGCGCTGCACCCAGTGCTCGGCGTGCTCCCCGAAGAACGCCTGGAACGCCTCGATCAGCCCCTCCACGTCCAGCCCCCCGTCCGCGTCCACGTACCACCCCATCCGCTGCGGCAGCCCCGCCTGCACCGCGTAGTTCAGATGCCGCGGCACCACTTCGGCGTAGATCGGGTTCGCGATGCGCGGCGTGCCGTCCGCTTCCTGAGCCACCAGCCCCAGGTCGCAAACGTAGGCAACGTCCTCGGTGGTCCACGACTGCGTGTCGACGCCGGCCAGGATCGGCTCCACCACCCGCCGCACGCGCTCCTCACGCAGTTTGTCCGCCAAGTTGTCGAGGTGGGTCACCCGCGCCAGGATCAGGCGCTCCTGCGCCTCCAGGACGGCGCTCTCGGTGATCGGGCGGGAGCGGTCGCGGCCCGCCTTGTCATCGAAGCACGCCTCCCGGCACAGCGTGTTCACCAGCCACGGCTGCCCGGCGGTGCGCGTGAGGATCAGCCGCAGCGCATCCTCCGTGAACGCTTGGCCGGTCGCCGCCGTGTGCTGCGCCAGCAACGCGCGCACCTCCTGCTCCGTGAAGTCGCCCATCCGCAGCGACGTGGCCTTGACGTTGAAGGCGCTGCCGCCCAGCACCATGCGGTTCTCCGCCATCGAGTGGATGCGGTAGTCGCGCACGTCGTGCACGCCGCACAACACCACGCTGTGCGGGAACGCGGATGGGCGCTGGTCGTAGCCAGCGCGAAGCTGCCGCAGCACCGCCAGCAGGGTATCGCCCACCAGCGCGTCGATCTCGTCGATCAGCAGCACGAGCGGCGTGCGATCGGCGGCGGCCCAGCGACTCAGCGCCACGCTCAGTGCGCCCAGCGGCCCGGCGCTGTCCAGCGCGTCCCGGCAGATACGCTCCAGCGAGTCGTCGCCCAGGGTCAGGCTCGCCCGAAGCGCGAGCTGGGACAGGACAGCGCGCATGCCGTCCGCGACGTTCTCCCGGGCGGCCTGTGCGGCTTCGACGTTGGCGTATATGCAGCGGTAGTCCCCCGTTCCGCCGCTGTTCAGCAGGTCGCGCAGCGCCAGCAGGGCCGAGGTCTTGCCTGTCTGCCGCGGCGCGTGCAGCACGAAGTACTTCTTGTCCCGTACCAGGCCGAGCACCTCGTCGAGATCGATCCGCTCCAGCGGCGGGATGTGGTAGTGGTCGGCTGCGACGACGGGCCCCTCGGTGTTGAACGTGCGCACGGACGCAAATGTGCCATCGTGCAGACCCGCCGTCACCCCTGCCGTCGGCCCATCGCCGGACGACTGCCGGAAACAAGACCGCGGTGCAACGTGGGGATGGTCGATGCTCTACCGGGTACCTCGGCCCCTGGCCGCCCGGGATGTCGCGGTGGACGCCGCAAGCCGAACCGGCACGGTGACCGCGACCCTGGGGGTGCGCGACGGGAACGTGATCGCCCTGGTCGAGGTCTCCGGCTTCTTCACCCGCATCCCGGTGATCCAATAGCGGTTGTCCCCAATTCGGGGCATGCCGCGCTGGCGGACAGTAGCGGACGATGCTTGAGCAGCCTCTGCAAAAGGAGATAGCAGACCCATGCCAATCATCAGACGCATCGCCATGATCGTTGTAGCCGTAGCCACGACGTCAAGAAGGAGTACAACTCATGATCAACCGTAATCTGGGCCTGTATTTCCGATTATCCGTGTCGTTGTCCATTCTCGCGGCAGCCGCGATGGCGTGCACGAACGTCGTGCCGGAGCCCATGGAGCCGGCTCCACCTGCCCCTGCCACGCCGATCACGATCACCCACATGACCGAGCGTTGCGATACATGGCCCGAGGCGAGCACGCCGCTGCTTGACGAGATCGACAAGCGACTGGGCGTCGATTGGGAGCATGTCCCCTGTACCGGTGGCACGGGATATGCGGACAAGCTCAGGATGTTGTTCGCAGCGAACGACCTGCCTGACGTGTTCGAGACCTGGTGGAACGAGGAGATCATCCAGCAAGGAACAGCCGACCTCAGTGTTGCAGAGGTCCGGAGCCACATGCCGACGTACTGGAAGGCGCTGTCGAAGTTCGCCGGTGACTCGGGACTCGACCTGGAGCTGACGCTTCAGCGGTACCAACGAGACGACGTGCTCAAGCACTATCCGATGGTGTGGCCCGCTGCCAACCACGGCTACGGCTTCCTGTGGCGCGCGGATTATCTGGACGAGCTGGGCATGGTTCCGCCGACCACCCTGCAAGAGTGGGAGGACGTGTTTGCAGCCTACAAGTCACGGTATCCTGATCGCTACTCGTATGGCACGCGATTCCATGCATTCTACCGAGCTTTCACCGCGGTGACACACGGATTCGGTCTGGCAAGCGGCCGCTTTCTCAAGAAGGGCAGCAATCTGGTATACAGTCAGGCCCAGCCCGACATGGTCGAGGCGTTGCGGGTGCTGCGGCGGTGGTATGCCGCCGGTTACCTGGACCCTGACTTCCTCACGGTCGACGGCGAGAGCGAGCCGTTTGAATCGGGTGTGGCAATCGTGCGGGGCTGGGTGCATCCAAGACTGCCGGTCGATCATCCGGATTTCATGCCAGACGTGAAGGCGGCGAATCCGGGGGCTCAGTTCGTCCTGACCGGTCCGCCACGGGTGGTGGGGCGTTTTCCGGTGATTCATGCCTTGCACCCCATGCACGGAAACGCCCACGGCATCGCTCGACGCAACAACGGCGACCGCGGTCGCGTGCATGCCATTCTTCAGGCAGTTGAGGCTTTGCATGAGAAGGAGAACGCGTACCTGATCAACTACGGCATTGAGGGGACACACTGGACGCTGGGAGCCGACAACAGGCCGCAGTGGACGGAGGAGTTCGCGGAAGATGACGCTCGCAGCGGTCTGGGTCTTGGAGTCATCGCGCGCAGTACGCCTCTGGGCCTGAATATCTTCGCGTTACTGGGAGACCCCGACTGGATCGATTCGGAGCGAGTGAACTACGTCAACCAGGTCCGCTTCAGCCCGAACGGCATCCTCGGGCCGAACAACGTCTGTGTGTTGACGCATTCCTTCGTCAACGCTGTCGATGGTGGTACCGATCTACTCGCCGCGAATGGGGATTTCATGCACGAATCGATGACCCTGTTCGGGCAGATCATTGTCGGCGAGCAGCCGGTATCCGCGTATCAGGACTGGATCGATCGCTACAATGCCGGACCTGGTGCAGCGATCGAACGCGTGGCGACCAGGAACTGGGCCCATCTCGTCACCGAGTGTCCGCCACGATGACCGTACGCCGCGACGCTGAGTCACGGTAGCTGACGAGCGCTTGGCGCGCCAGCGCGGGGTGCCTGAGTCCAGAAGACTCGAAAGGCGGGTCGCGTAGGGTGGGGAGGGTAGTGGGGTCTTGTGAAAGACCTCGCTACCGGTGGGCGATTGACGGAGTGCTCTCACTCCCATAGCGTATGGGGAGGAGTAGCCGATTGTGCTCGTCAAGGTCGCCGCAACGCGGCAGCTCACCACTCCAGCCTACGGCATAGAGGGGAGCACGGAGGGGTTTCTGCTGCGTTCCCGGCGTGTGGAACACGCTCGCTTGGTCCCGTTGCACGCCAGGATTCGCCGTGGGCGCGGTACGTTCGACCTAAGTGCCTTTCGCGACGAACGGCGCGGCACCGAGTTCCGGGATTGAGCGTCGATCCATG
The DNA here is from genome assembly GCA_963662775.1 of Spirochaetia bacterium. Classification (GTDB taxonomy): domain Bacteria; phylum Spirochaetota; class Spirochaetia; order SZUA-6; family Bin103; genus CATQHW01. The sequence goes on along the minus strand of OY759747.1, from coordinate 5,336,594 downwards.
CCATTCGTTCGACAGCGCTACGGAAAGGCCAACGTCCGCGTGTTGCGCGTGCAGCGGGACGGGGATCGTCACCAGGCGCGCGAGAGCCGCGTCAACGTCATCCTGGACGGCGAGTTCTCCCGAGCCTACACGGACGCCGATAACGCGTCGGTGGTTGCCACCGACACCATGAAGAACCTGGTCAACGTTCTATCGCTCGAGCACCTGGACGCGGCCAACGAGTCGTTCGCCCTGACCATCGGGCAGTGCTTCCTGGACCGCTACCGGCAGGTTTCCGAAGCGCGCGTCCGGGTCGAGGAGACGGTCTGGGGCCGCATGCGCATCGACGGCCGCGAGCACGAGCACGGCTTCGTGAGAGCGGAAGGCGGAACGCCGTTCGCCTGCGCCACCGTGACCCGGTCTTCGCGGGAGGTCGTAGCCGGCTTTCAGGACTTCGCGATCATGAAGACCACGGGATCCGGGTTCGTCGACTACCTGCAGGACGAGTACACCACGCTGCCGCCGACCACCGACCGCATCCTCGCAACCCGCATGGCGGCCACGTGGCGGTTCGAGGGCGGCACGCTCCATGAACGTGGAGACTATGACGCGGTGACCGGCACGATCCGGGAGGCGCTGCTGCGCGTGTTCGCCACCACCTACAGCCCCTCGGTGCAGGACAGCCTGTATCGGATGGGCGAGGCGGCGCTCGCCGCCGCGCCCGAAGTCCGCGAGATCACCCTGCGGATGCCCAACGTCCACTATCTGCCGATCGACCTCTCCCCGTTTGGGAAGGACGCTTGCGGCAAGCTGTTCGTGCCCATTGACGAGCCGAGCGGCCAGATCGAAGTGACGCTCCGGAGAGAGTGATGGGCGCACTCACCACGCACGTGCTGGACACCGCGCAAGGCAGGCCGGGCGCGGGGATCCTCGTGGAGCTCTTCGACGTAAACGACGTCCGCCGCCCGGTCAACGCCGTCCGCACCAACCAGGACGGGCGGTGCGACGCGCCGCTCCTCGAAGGCGATGCCTTCCGTACGGGGCAGTGGGAGCTGGTGTTCCACGTCGGCGAGTACTTCGCGGCGACGGACCTGCCGACGGCCGATCCGCCGTTCCTGGACCGGGTCACGATCCGCTTCGGCATCGCGACCGACACCCACTACCACGTGCCGCTGCTCGTGGCGCCGTGGGGCTACACCACCTACCGCGGTAGTTGAGCCCGCGCGCGGTCGCGGACTCGTCACTTACAGGGAGCCGACGTACACAAGCCAGGTCGGCCGTGCCGAGCACACGCTGGTCGTCGAAGTCTGCTCCTGCGCGGGGAGTGTGTCTGTCTCGGGCAGATGGGATGTCCCCATATTGGGGGACAGTCTCAAGAAACATGAACAGCGCATAGATAGAAAAATTGTAACTTAGTCTCGTATTGCTGTAGACACACAGGGTTCAGCGTACAATTCTTGGTAACCTCTTGGTCGGCCAAAGGTGCAGCACCGTTACCCCCCCCCCCCCCCCCCCCCCCCCCCCCCCCCCCATAAAGATACATGCTAAGAACGCCTTGTTTGACCGTGTCATCGATTCGCTGCACGAAGCGATGCTGGACGGTGGTCGTTGGCGGGAGGCAGCCGCGCTGATCGATCGTGCGTGCGGGACTACCGGCACTCATCTGGCGATCGGGGGTGCAGCGAGTCGCGAAAACAAGCCTGTACGCGGCGACGGCCTGAGCATCCGCGTGGATGGAGCGAACGGATTGCAGGTCATCTGGGCCCTCGCCAACGCGACGACATGCGGCGGCTGGACCCCGGAGCAGACGGCGATGATCGAGCGTCTTGCACCCCACGTCCGCCAGTTCGTGCGCGTCCGCCAGGCGCTTGTGGGCGCGGAAGCCGTCGCTGCCTCGCTCGCCGGACTGCTCGACAACATGATGGTCGGGGTGATCTGCCTGGACTGGCGGGGCCTGATCGTTCAGGTCAACACCCGTGCGCAGGAGATCTTGCGCGAGGGCGCCGGGCTGGTGGAGCGGGGCGGGTCCCTGCGTGCGAAGCAGACGACCGACGATGAACGCCTCTCGCGGTTACTCGAACATGCCCTGTCGCAGCCCGGGCGTTGCGGAGCCAGCGACTCGATGACGGTGGCTCGGTCGTCGCAAAGGCCGCGCTTGGCCGTGCATGTGATCCCCGCAGACATGCGCGATGCGGGGTTCGCATTCGGACTGGTCGCCGGGCTGGTCGTGGTCGTCGACCCGACAGCGAAACCCGGCATCGATCCGGAGAGCGTCGCTGCGGGTCTCGGACTCACGCCGGCGGAGGGCCGCGTAGCGGCAGCCCTGGCCGAAGGCGCGACGATGCGGGACATCGCGTCCACCACGGATCGCGCGGAGAGCACCGTGCGCGAGCTGGCCAAGCGCATCCACATGAAGCTCAACATCTCGCGGCGTGCGGACCTGGTGCGCATGGTCCTGTCGCTGGCGGCGAGGCAGTCTCCCCGGCGGGAACCGACCTACCGCGGCAGTTGATCAGGAAACCGCGGCCATCCTCTTCATGGATTGGCGCGCAGCGCGCTGCGCTTCCGAGACCTGCTTTCGGGTCATCTGCTCGGCCAGGTGGTCGCGCATATGGCTCGCCTCATGGTCCCCGGTGGCGATGAATTCGACCCACGTCGTCATGAAGCGCGGTACGGCACCGGATTCGGCGCGCGCCGCCAAGTCGAACCACACGTAGGCGGCCACGAGGTCCTGGGCAACTCCCTGACCGTGCAGGTAGGAGAGCCCCAGCGCGAACTGCGCTTTCTCGTCCCCCTGGTCGGCAGCGCGACGGAACCAGCGGACGGCCTCGGCGTAGTCATGGGGGGCGCCCACGCCGAGCCAGTGCATGAGGCCGAGGTTGAACTGGCCGCCCGTATGCCCCTGCTCGGCCGCGCGGCGGTACCACTTGGCCGCCTCCACGTAGTCCTGGCGCACGCCGTAGCCGTCATGGTACATGCAGCCGAGCTCGAACTGCGCTTCGGCGTCACCCGACCTCGCCTCGCGTCGTACGTCGGTTCCCAGCATTACTTTCCGATGATCGTCAACTCGCCGCCGCGGCCTTAGCCTCCCGGCTCAAAAGCGAGCGAGTGGGGCCTGTGAGCGTCGCGCCTGACGGCCACACGGCAGCCAGGTCGACCGACGCCGTCACGCTGCCGCGGGAGGAGTCGATCTCATCGTGGAGACGGCCAGCTTCGCGGCACCGCCCGCGTTCTCCTGCAGCCCATAGCGCCGCTTGCGCCCTTGTCCCGCATTTGGGGCATGACGCCCCATGTCTCCGGACGCTTTGCTTCCATCGTATGGGGACTTCTCAGCACAAGGATGATGCTCATCCGGCTACAGCCGCGTTGCGATCGAGGGGAAAGACGACGAGCGGGATCAGGCTCGGATTGGTCGTGAGATGCGTGGCGTTGGCACTGATGGCGAGTGCATTGCTGGTGATCGGTTGCCGGAACGCTCCGGTCACGATGGTGGAAGAGCCACCGCCGCCGGACACGCCGGATCCCAACGCGGGCATCGTGTGGCGGCAGGTCCGCACCGGCGGCGGTCTGGAGTCCCCCTCCGGGACGACGGGAGACCAACTCCGCAGCGTAGCCTGGGGCGCCGGCCGCTTCGTCGCGGTGGGACTCAACGGTACTATTGCCCATAGCGCTGACGGTGCGGCGTGGACGGAGGCCAGCGCCACCGCGAGTGAAGACCATCTTCTCGGAGTAGCGTGGGGTAGTGGCCGTTTCGTGGCGGTCTCGCACAGAGGGACTGTCGTGCACAGCGCCGACGGGGCGAGTTGGCAGTCGGCGAGCGAAGACGCGGCCGACGGACAGGTGTTGTTTGCCGTTACCTATGGCGGTGATCGGTTTCTCGCGGTCGGGCGCGAAGGAGCGATCGCGCATAGCGCCGATGGAGATCGCTGGCAGATGGCGAACTTGTCGGTTGCGTCCGGCGATCTGTTCGGTGTTGCCTGGAGCGGCACCCGTTTCGTCGCAGTCGGGCGTCAAGGCCAGGAGCCCCGAATCCTGTACAGCGATGATGGGACCACCTGGACCAAGGTCAGTGCTACTCCGACAACGATGCCCCTTGGCGGAGTAGCTTGGGGCGGCACCCGTTTCGTTGCGGTCGGGATCGAAGGAACGATCGTTCATAGCGCCGACGGAATGACTTGGAAGGCAGCGAGCGCCACGGACGCCGAGGCACCGTTGCTGAACGTCGCCTGGAGTGGTACTCGGTTCGTGGCGGTGGGCGAAGGCGGCACGATCGTGTCCAGTAGTGACGGCGTCACCTGGACGCGAGACCTCGCTACCGCGACCGATCAGGACCTTCTCGGAATCGCCGGGAACGGCGCCCGGTTCGTCGCGACAGCGCGCAACGGAACCATCGTCTACGAAGACGAGGGCGGCACGTGGATGCGGGCGGACACGGGCGGAGAGGCTTTGCCGGCGCTATACGACGTTGCCTGGGGAGATGGCCGCTTTGTGGCGGTCGGCGCCGACGGGGCCATCGTGCATAGCGCCGATGGAGACCGCTGGACGGAAGCCCCTGCCGCCGAGCAACAGCTTAGCCGTGTGACGTGGGGCGAAGGCCGCTACGTCGCGCTTGGACGCGACACGATCTACTACAGCAGTGACGGCGTGACGTGGACGCAGGCGAGCGCTCCCGCTACCGCGGAGCCGTTGAGCGACGTTTCCTGGGGAGGTGGCCGGTTCGTCGCGGTCGGTGGTCGCACGGCCGTGTACAGCGCCGATGGTGACCGCTGGACGGCCGCGAGCGACACGGCCACCGAAACCGACGACCGCCTCACGCATGTCACGTCGAACGGCACGCGCTTCGTCGCGGTCGGGAGAGGCTTCGGCATGATCGTGCACAGCGATGACGGAGACCAGTGGATGAGGGCAAGCGATCCCGGTGTCACCTATTGGTTCAATCTCGTCGCATGGGGCGGAACCCACTTCATCGCAAACGCGATCAAGCAAGAGCAACCATTCAATATGGTTGTACGGAGTGCGGACGGTGACGCCTGGGAGAAGGTCAGTGACCTTACCATTTCAGGCTATTTGTCGGGTGCTGCATTTGGCAACGGGCGTTTCGTCGCGGTGAGCGGCGCCGGACCGATCATCTACAGCGACGATGACGGCGCAACCTGGACGGAGGTCAATCCCGCCGCCACGGCGCAACCTCTCACTGCGGTTGCCTGGAACGGCACCCGTTTCGTCGCCATCGGCAACAACGGCACGATCGTCACCAGTCCGTAGGGCCTTGCTCGATCCGAAGATGAAAATCGCATGGGAAACTACCGACAAGAGGACAATGAGATCTCAACCCTGACGACCTGAACAGCATGGTCGTCTCAAACACTCGTTGCTGTCTGTACGCCGAGGAACCTACGTCCTGGAGTGCCGATCAATATCAGGTCTAAATATCGCAGAGACGAGAGACTCTAAAGTTCAACGGACCAAGAAGCGAGCGATACGCAATAGAGCAAGATTTGTATGCTGAGGACAGCGATGAGTAAAGTGACGCACAGAATAGACAGTAACGCGCAAGGTGACCGCGCGGGGGGAGTCAATCGGAAGAGCACCATTCCGTCATGCGGCGGCTCCCCAGGCGATACGCGCCAGCAGACTCTCGACCACACGGGCGCCGGCATCGGTGCGGATCAGGTCCATCGGCGCGTGGCCGCCAAGCGAGCCCAGGCTTCGGTGCAGCCAGCGGTGCGCCTTGTCGCGGTTGCCGAACGTCCTCTCGGCAAGCACCAGGACGCGCGCCACACGTGGCGCACAATCGGACTCGTCCACCGTCAGCGTACCTCCGTTCGCCTGCCGATAGCGTCGCGGCATATTGCAAGGACGGTCAAGTCGTAGCGCGTGCCCCGATGGATCGGTAAGGAGCGCTCGACAGTACGCTCGGTGCGTTGACTCCTCGATGCAAGTCGATCAGGACGCGTTCCGGGGTCATGGGGGCGTCGAGGGTCAGATCGGCGTCCGGGCGGAAGGCCTTCATGGCGTTGCGCAGGGCGAAGAAGACACCGATACCGTACATCAGCGGCGGTTCGCCGACCGCCTTGGCGCCGAGCGGGCCGTAGGGGTTGTCCTCCGGCTCAAGGAACTTCACCGCCATGTCGTCGGGCACGAAGTAGACGTCCGGAGCCTTGTAAGTGGACAGCGCGTGGGAGAGGCAGCGGCCTTCTGAGTCCCACTGCAGGTCCTCCATGGTCATCCAGCCCATGCCCTGCGCCAGCCCGCCCTCCACCTGGCCACGATCCACGGTGGGATTGATGGTGCGGCCCAGGTCGTGGACGATCTTCACTTGGTCGACGGCGTAGGTGCCGCGCAGGCAGTCGACGGTCACCTCGAACACGGCGGTGCCGTAGACGTGGTAGGCGAACGGGTGGCCGTGCTCGCGCTCCTGGTCGTAGTGGAGGCCCGGCGTCGTGTAGTAGCCATGCGCCGAGAGGCGCTTGCGTGCGCGGTAGGTGAGGCCGACCAGGTCGGTCCAGCTCATGCCCGCGGGCTCGCCCCCGGCCCGGACCTGCTCGTCGGCGATGGTGATCGCGGCAGGGTTCGACGCGCCAAGCTCGCCCGCCGCGACCTCGCGCATGCCGTCGAGGATGGTCTCGACCGCGATGATCGCCGCGTTGCCGTTCAGGTCGGTGGTGGCGCTGGCGGCGCTCGGCGACATGTTGGCGACCCGCGTGGTGTTGGTGCTCTCGACACGTACCCGTTGCCGCGAGATGCCGAAGGTGCGCGACACCACGGAGGCAACGTTGCTGCTGATGCCCTGGCCCATCTCGATGCCGCCGGTGGTCACGCTCACGCTGCCGTCGAGGTAGACGTGGATCAGGGCGTTGCCCTGATTGAGGTGGGTCTTGGTGAAGGAGATGCCGAAGCAGACCGGCATCAGCGCGAACCCCTTCTTGACCGCGAAGTTGTCCCGGTTGAACGCCGATACCCGCCGGCGGATCCCGTTCACGTCGAACGCCGACGCCAGCTCGTCCCAGGTCCGCTCGGCGCGGCTCCGCTCCACGACCTGTCCGTAGTGGAAGACGTCGCCGTCGCGCAGCAGGTTGGCGCGCTGGATCGCGGACGCCTCGATCCCCATGGCGTCGGCAGCCTTGTTGATGGCCGCCTCGATCACGTACATGCCCTGCGGGCCGCCGAAGCCGCGGAAGGCGGTGTGCGGCTGCAGGTTGGTCCGGCACGGTGCGGCGGTCACGCGCACGTTGGGGATGAAGTAGGCGTTGGTGGCGTGAAACAGCGTGCGCGCCAGCACCGGCGGTGACAGGTCGGCGAATGCGCCGGAGTTCTGGTAGAAGGTGGCCTCGTAGGCCAGGATCTTGCCGGCAGCGGTCAGCCCGATCCTGAAGTCGGCGGAGTAGGGATGGCGCTTGCCGGTCATGCTGATGTCGTCCAGCCGGTTCAGCACCAGCTCCACCGGCGCGTCCAGGTGGTCGGCGGCCAGCGCGGCCCTCGCCGCCCAGTGGGTGGCCTGGTCCTCCTTGCCCCCGAAGCCGCCGCCGAGCCGCTTCACGTCCACCTCGATCTTGTGCATCGGCCGGCCGAGCACGGCGGCCGTGACGTGCTGCACGGCCGCCGGACCCTGGGTGGAGGAGAACACCCGCATCGTCCCGTCCTCCCCGGGCACGGCGCGGGCGCGCTGCGTCTCCAGGTAGAGGTGCTCCTGGCCGCCGATCTCGCAGCGCCCGTCGACCACCACGTCACAGTCGTCCCAGGTGGTGCCGACGTCGCCCGTGACCATGGCGCGCGGCGGATGGATCAGGTCACCGTTCGCGAACGCCTCGCGCGGGTCGACCACCACCGGCAGCTCGTCGACCTCCACCTCGACCAGCTCGCGCGCCTGCCGCGCCTGATGAGCCGTGCGGGCCACCACCAGGGCCACCGGATGGCCGATGAAGCACACCTCGCGCTCGACCAGCAGCTCCTCGTCCTCGAAGATCGGGCCGAAGCGGTTGGCGCCGGGGATGTCGGCGGCGGTGAGCACAGCCACCACGCCGGGAGCGGCGCGGGCCGCAGTGGTGTCGAGGCTGGTGACGATGCCGTGCGCCTTCGGGGAGCCCGCCACCGCGGCATGCAGCATCTCCGGCGGGGGCGGGACGTCGTCCACGAATTGCGACTCGCCGCGCACGTGCAGGTGGGAGTCGATGTGGTTCACGACAGGCCCCCGGCGTAGAACGCATCCACGGCGAAGCGCTCGGGAAACAGGGTCACGAAGTGGGCGATCAGCAACTGCCGCGCCAACAGGCGCTTGTACTCGGCCGAGCCGCGCACGTCCGTGATCGGCGCGATCTCCTGCTGGGAGAGGCGCAACGCATCCCACGCCGCCTCCTGGTCGAGGTTGCGGCCGCGCAGCGCCTGCGACGTCCGGTGCAGGTAGAGCGGGATCGGCGCCACGCCGCCAAGGCTGACGTGCGCGTCGGCGATCGTGTCCCCGATGCAGCGGATCGAGCAGGCGCCGTTGACGGACGCGATGTCGAGGCAGGTGCGCTTGGAGACCTTCTCGAAGTTGACGCGTGCGTCGGCCGGATCGGCGAACGCCACCTCCGTGAGCAGCTCACCGGGTCGAAGGTCCATCTGCTTGTAGCCGCGGTAGAAGTCCTTGAGGGGGACCGAGCGCTGTGAGCCGCCGTCGTCCAGCACGACGCGGGCGTCCAGGGCCAGCAGCAGGGCGGTGAAGTCGCCGATCGGGGAGGCGTTGACGATGTTGCCGGACAGGGTGGCGCGGTTGCGGATCTGCCAGGACGCGATGAGGTGGTTGAACGCCCCGATGCGAGGGATCGCCTCGATCACGCTCGGGTCGGCGCCGAACTCCTCGAAGGTGGTCAGGGCGCCGACGCGGAACTCGCCGTCGCGGACGCGGATGCCCTTCAACGCCGGCCGCCGGTTGAGCACCTCCACACGGCGGTCCGGGATCTCCTCTCCCCCCTGCTGCACGTACAGGTCGGTGCCGCCGGCGATGCGCACTTCCGGCTCTGCTTCGGGTTCGGGTGCGTGCGACTCCCCGCGCAGATCCCGTAGCCGCTCCGGGATGGTCGTGAAGTAGTCGGGAAGCGCGCCGGCGGATGCCATCATCGCCACTCTTGGAGTGAGGTTCGCTCCGCTCACTCTTCGAGTGAGGTTCGCTCCGCTCACTCCATCGGCACCGCCGGTCCCGTTGAGCCGGCTGCCGAACCGGCGGTCCAGCGTTTCGGCGCAATCCTTCAGCGAACGGTACCCGGTACAGCGGCACAGGTGGCCGCTCAGGGCGTACTTCACGTCTTCGAGGGAGAGCCCCTTCGCGTCATCCAGCAGCAGTCCATACAGGGACACCACGATGCCGGGCGTGCAGAACCCGCACTGCGTGCCGCCGTGCTCGACGACGGCCTCCTGCACGGGAGTGAGGCCGGCGTCGAGGTTGCATCCCTCGATGGTGACGACGTGCCGGCCATGCACCTCCTCCAGCGGGACCAGGCAGGAGGTGACCGGCTGGTAGCGGACGGCGCCTCCGGCCAACTCGCCGATCAGGACGGCGCAGGCGCCGCAGTCGCCCTCCTTGCAGCCCTCCTTGGTGCCGGTCAGACGCTCGTGGTGGCGCAGGAAGTCCAGCAGCAGCAGCCCCGCCGGAGCGGACGTCTCCACCAGCCGGTCGTTGAGGACGAAACGAGTGCTCGGCTTTCTGGTGCGAAGCGCCGATGACCCGCTCAACTGCTCCCAGTACGCACTCATCTCTCACTCCTCCCAGGCTTCCGAACCCGGCCCCGAACACGTCCTACCCCAGTGGCACGCTGAAATGGCCGGGCAGCCTCCGCTCGGATGGCGAGTACGGGTTAGGGACATAGAACTGGTCTACGTCTTCGACCAAGCTTACCCTCTCGTCATCGACTCCCAGTCCGGCAAGCCGCTCCTTCACGGCCGGTCCGTCCCTTCCCGCTTGCACGTACAGCTTCTCGGCGCGCAGACGACGTGTCAAGATCTCGTGGTCGACATCTCGGTTGACCAGGGGAAAGGAATAGCCGATCACTACCAACGTCTCGACCGGCCCGATTCGTGACATGGCATGATTGCGCAGCTCATCGTCCTCCCAAGCAAAGTTGAGATAGGGCTTAGTACCCGGGTCGTGGTATGAGCCGACGTATTTCAGAGTATTTTCGAAGTCGGCCGTCAGATATGTCTTGTATTCGCGAGCCAGACCTTGCGATCCAAGCACCATGCTCGCTGTCCCATTGAGCTTGACGAGCGAGAAGCACTCGCTGCAGTAGGCACCTTCCCCCAGTCCGGGAACAACCTGCAAGGCGGTCGCGACTTTCGGATAGTCATCAGGACGCAGAAACTCGGAATATGCCTTTTCGAACTGCATGTCGTAGTTCCATGAGATCACCCGTACGTCAGTTGGCATCGCCACATTGCGCCGTTCATCTAATTGACCAAGATACGATAGGAAGTCCCGGTATCGCGGGTCCACAGGTCGCTGCGCTTGTTCCAGCAGAAAGAATACTGCGAGCGCAGTCTTGAGCCGATCCATCTGCCCGTTGTCGGTACGAAGGTGGAAATTGCGCGCCAGAGCATCCACTGACGAGAACTTGAGTGAGCTATCAGTCAACCATTTGAGATTCTCAACGACTTCTTCCACGCGACCACTTAGATGGTCACCGCGGTCTGTGTATGTCTCGATCTTGCTCGCGAGCTCTTGCAGACGACATGGCATGTCCTTGGCAACGGGAAGTGACTTCGCACTCGCCCCGGCCCCGAGGTAGTATCCCAACATCATCGTCCTCCACGGTATGCGTACGCCGCATGGAGAACGGACGCGTCCCATTCCGTTGCGCGAGCATGCACGCTGGACGCGTGCACCAACGATGTGCTCCACCGCCATGTCAAGGCCCCCGAATCAGGCGTCATGGGCATAGTCATCGGGTCACGAGATCGAAGTCGCTGGCGCGTGAACAGCTTGTCTGCTGGGCCTTGAACAGTCTTGACAGTATCACTTGTTCGAACGTAGCTGGTCCGTCCATTCAATCATCGCGTGCAGAAGCTCTGGGGTTGAGTAGTCCTGTATGTCTTCGTCGTCAAAGCCGGCCTCAAGTTGGCGCTCATAATGCCATTCGTGAAAATCCTCATACTCTGCCAAGATGCGGCCTGCTCCGACACGCTCGAAGCCACCAGGCCGGTAATCCAGTTTCGTACCTTCCTGACGGCTGTTGCGAAGTCGCCTCCATGTGCTTCGACGTCACTTCCTGCAAGGTCCGAAATTGCCGTCCGATAGCGATATGGCTGTTCCTCCAGTATCAGTACGACTTTTCCCGAATATGGTCCCCACCATAGTGTCGACAGCCAAAGTCCACTCCGAGCCGGTACTCTCTGTCAAAAGGACAGTTTACGAAAACGTTTCGCGGAAAGCTCGCGTCAACCAATTCGGGTCTATCCTTTGGATGTAGCCGGCTCTCTCCCGTAGGACTCTCGTTTTCGAATCCGACCATCCGGCCCAAATATATACAATACTGCTCCTTGTTTTTGAGCGAGATCCCGTGCAGCCTCAAGGGCTTCGAGCTGCGTAGCGAAGAGCCGCGTTACGCGATTGGCACCGGACCTTCGTACTGCCCATTTTCCATCTCGAGGAACAACTAATTGTGCTTTACTGGGCATATTATCCTCTCAGGCAGTGACTGTAGTTGACGTAGCATACCGCTCCGATCACGCAGCGTCTACTCAAGCGTACCTTTGCTGGTGGCGGGATCGCGATGAACGAGTGCCGGGGGCCATCGCGTCTACCGGAGATTACGCTCGCGCAGCACTTGGGCGGCGATGCTGACGGCTATCTCCTCGGGCGTCTCGCTGCCGATTTCCAATCCCACCGGGGCATGGATGCGGTCGATCGTCTCCCGGGAGATGCCTTCCGTCCGGAGGAGCGAGAATATCCGGTCGATTTTCTTCCTGCCTCCCATCAGCCCGAGGAACGGGAAGGGCAGGTCCGCGACGCCGAGGAGGGCGCGCACGTCGGTGCGGTAGTCGGCGGTCATCACCACCACGGCGGTCGACTCGGGATAGGGAATCGAGGGTCCTGCTTCCGCGTAGTCCGCGACGATGGAGAGGGCGCCGGCCGCGGTCGCCCGGTCATGGCTGACCACGTACGTGCGGGTGTCGAAGACCTCTACCCGATATCCCAGCGGCGACATCACTTCTCCCAGCGCCGCCGCGCAGTGCCCGCCGCCGATGACGGCGAGCCGTCGCCGGTTGAGGAGGTCCTCCCGGTAGCGCCAGGCGCCGTCCGCCTCCGCGAAGGAGATGCGCGGCGCGTCGAATTCGGATCCGTCCTCCACCAGGCGCAGGCCGGCGTCGTCGATCTCGATCCAGCCGCGCTCATCGTTTCGGACGCGGTCGACGATGGTGCGTACGCTGTCTAGGTCGCGCGGTCCTTCCAGCACGCAGAAGACGTTGGTCTGGCTGCCTTCGCAGATCAGGCCGGATTGATCGCCGGCCACTGCCTCGCTATGGATGAGCGTCTGCTTCGCTGGCCGGTGGTTGTCGCCTTGCAGCAGCGCCCGCGCCTGCTCGACCAGCCGGTGCTCCATCGCACCCCCGCCGATCGTCCCGAACAGCTCGCCGGTTTCGGCGACCAGCAGCTTGGCCCCCGCGGTTCCCGGAGATCCGCGGGCATGCTCGGCCACGCAGGCGACGAACACCCGGCTTCCCGCACCGAGGTGCCCGTGAACCCGCTCCCAGAACGAGCTCATGATCCGTCCCGGAATGATACACGGACGCTGCCGGTCGCAACACCGGGTGGCTCACACACCGAGCCACGTCGACCTGACCTCGGGGCTGCGGTCGAGCTCGGCCGCGGTTCCGTGCCAGCGGATGCGGCCCTTGCCGAGCACGTAGACGTGATCGGCAAGCCCGATGGCGAACGGGTAGTTCTGCTCGACCAGCAGCATCGTCATGCCGGCCGCCCGCAGGTCGTGGACGATCCCGGCGATACGCTCGACGACGATCGGCGCCAGCCCCTCGGTCGGCTCGTCCAGGATCAGCAGGCGTGGCGAAAGGGTGATGGCGCGCGCGATGGCCAGCATCTGCTGCTCGCCGCCGCTCAGCTCGTTGCCGCGGTTGCGGCGCCGCTCGGCCAGGAGAGGGAACTGCTCGTAGAGCTCCTCTACCCGGACGCGGCGGCCGCCGGCAGCCGGGCGCCGGTTCAGGCTCAGGTGCTCCTCCACCGTGAGCGAGGCGAAGATGCCGCGGTCCTCCGGGACGTAGGCGATGCCGCGGCGGGCGATGCGGTGCGCAGGCAGGTGCTCGATCGCTTCACCCGCGAACCGGATGCTGCCGCGCGCGGCGGCGACGATGCCCATGATCGACTTGAGCGCGGTGGACTTCCCGGCCCCATTGCGTCCGAGTAGCGCGGCGACGCTGCCGACGGCTACCCCGAGCGACACGTTCTGCAGGACATGGCTGCGCCCGTAGTAGGTGTCGACCGCCTCCATGGACAGCAGCGGGTCCGCCATTGGTATTAGTCCCGGACCCCGAGGTAGCGGCTGCGCACCTCCGCCGAGCCGCGCACCTCGTCCGGCGTGCCTTCCAGCAGCACGCGGCCGTAGTCGAGCACGGTGATCCGTTCGGCCAGCTCGAACATCACGTCCATGTCGTGCTCGACGATCAAGAGCGTCAGGGCAGCCGGCAGTGACGCCAGCAGCGTGACGATGCCGGCCGTCTCCTCCGGGCTCATCCCCGCGGTGGGCTCGTCGAGCAGCAGCACCGTCGGCTCCCGCACCAGCGCCAGGCCGATCTCGAGGTGGCGCTGGGTGCCGTAAGGCAGCGTGGACACCGGTACCGGGAGATGCTCGGCAAGTCCGAGCCGCACGGCGTTCGCCTCCGCCTCATCGCGCAGATCCGCGAATCGGCGCGCAGGACGCCAGAAGACGTGGCCGATGCGGTGCTTGAGCGCGCAGGCGAGCTCCAGGTTCTCCCTGACCGTGAGGTCACCGAACAGATTGTTGCGCTGGAAGCTGCGTGCCAGCCCGGCGCGCGCACGGACATCGGGCGGTGTCCCGCTGACGTCGCGGCCGCCGACGTACACCAGGCCCGCGTCCGCGGCGACTTCGCCCGTGATCAGGTTGAACAGCGTGGTCTTGCCGGCGCCGTTGGGGCCGATCAGCCCGTGACGCCGGCCCTGTGGGAGCCGCAGCGAGACGTGATCGGTCACCTGCAGCGACCCGAATGCCTTGCACAGGTCCGCCGCCTGCAGCACGTCGGCGGTCACGATCGGCTGCTCCGCCGCACCACGGCCAGCGCCGCGTGCCGGAGCGCCCAGGCGAGGCGGCCGTACAGGCCGTCCCTGGCCAGGAGGACCACGGCGATGAAGAACAGGCCCATCACGAGCTGCCAGTGGTCGGCCATCTCCGGCGGCAGGGACAGGTTCCTCCAGAATCCGGGGTCGTTCAACTGGTTGCGGAGGAGAAGGTAGACCGCCGCGCCGCCGGCGGCGCCGATCAGGCTGCCGCTGCCGCCCAGGATGACGATGATCAGCGCCTCGCCCGACAGGGTCCAGAAGGCAAGGTCCGGAGACACGAAGCCGGTGTGCTGCGCCATCAAGGCTCCGGCAAGGCCGGCGACGGCTCCCGCGGCGCCGAAGGCCGCCAGCTTGTAGCGCCGCACCGGGCAGCCGAGCGATGCCAGGCGGCCCGGGTTCTGGTGGATGGCGGTGAGCATCATCCCGAACGGGGAGCGGCGCACGAGCAGCAGCGCCAGATAGACCAGCGCCGCGGCAACCAGGACTCCGGCGGCGAACACGCCCGGGTCGCCCGAGTCCAGGCCCAGCGGGGCGAGGTCGACGCGGGGCGTGCCGGACATGCCGTTGTCTCCGCCGAAGGCCCGTGCCTTGACGAAGTAGGCATGCACCATCTGCCCGATGGCAAGGGTGATCATGATGAAGAACACGCCGGTGAGGCGCACGGCGAAGACGCCGACGCCCACGGCGATCGCCGCGGCCGCAGCCACCGACACCCCCAGCGCCGCGAGCGGCGGCCAACCCCAGAGCACCGTGGCGGCGGCGGTGGCGTAGGCGCCGAGCGCCAGGAAGCCAGCGTGTCCCAGGGAAACCATCCCGGCGGTGCCCACCAGGAGGTCCAGGCTCATGGCGAAGATGGCCAGGATCGCCACCTCGGCCAGCAGCTCCATGCCGAAGTAGTCGGCCCCGAACCACGCGGCGACGGCGATGCCGGCGAGCATCCCCGCCACCGGAAGTTGCAGGGGATCGCGTCCGTTCATCGGCCCACCGACCGTCCCGGACGGGAGATGTCCCGGCAGCCGTTCATGGCGTCGGTGTCGGCGGCTCGGTATCGGTCGCGCCACGCGTTTGGGCGAGTACGATCTTCCCCCGTTCCGTGAGCCGGTACCTTTGCAGTCGGCTTCGTGGTTTCTCGGGTATGGTCATTTCGATGTACCCGGCGTCGATCGCCGGCTTCAGGTATCGATCTTCAAAGTTGCCTCGCCCGGTGAGACGCAAGGCCCGTTGGAGATCTTGACGGGAGTGTGCTCCACGCAGAGCCTTGAGCAGCCGGATGACTTCACCCGTGGCGTGCTCGACTTGCCCCGTGACTTGCCCCGTGACTTGCCCCGTGACGCGTGTCCGTGCGCGCGCCGCGGGCTGTTTCGTCGATGGCGGCCGCCACACGCGGGCGACGAACACGTCCGTAACCGTGAACTCCGGCTCAGGCAGGCCCGCTGCCACGCAGCGGCGGATCATGTCCAGCGTTCCGGTCCCCATCCGCTCGATGTAGTTGACCAGATACATTGACTCCGCCAGCAACGGGTTGGCCGGTATCGATGCGTGGGGAGCGCGCGGTTTCTCGAAGGTCAGCGGGGGTGGCAGGCTGCCCGGATTCCAGACCTCCAGCCGGTCGGCGAACAGGAACGGCCCGAACCGGATCAGCTCCTTGACCTCCAGGTACTCCACGAGCGCAGCGTAGAGTCCGGTTACCAGCATCAACGGGTCGCCGCGCAGGTAGTCCCGGAGTGCCGCGCGCTGCTCGACGAACTCCGCCTGCACGCTGCTGACGAAGATGCGGATCGGTGTCATCGGCCCGGTCATCGTACCGCCGTCCTGGGCAGGGCGGGGAAGGGTGGGCGAACCCGGTCGCCGCCGCTCATCGATGCCCGCTGCGGACCGGGATCAGGCCGGCCGGCTTGAAGAGCAGGATGAGAGCCATCAAGGCGTAGATCGTGACCCGCGCCAGCTCGGGAAGCACCACTTGGCCGTAGGTGTCGGCGATGCCGATGATCAGGGAGCCGAGCGCCACACCCTTGAGGCTGCCGGGGCCGCCCAGCACCACGACGATCAGCGCCAGGATGAGCACCGACATGTCCATGCCGGGAGCGATGGAGAACACGGGCGCCGCCACCACTCCGGCGACTCCGGCGAGCAGGCACCCCAGGCAGAACACCAGGAAGAAGACGCGGCCGATGTCGATGCCGAGCGCCGCCACCATGGTGCGGTCGTCCACGCCGGCGCGCACGATGGCGCCAACGCGGGTGCGCTCCAGCCCCAAGTAGAGCAGTACGAATGCCGCCGCGCCCAGGGCGATGATGAACAGGCGGTAGGTGGGGTAGACCTGCCCGAACACGGAGCCGCGGCCCGACAGCAACTCCGGTACGTCGATGATGTGCGGCAGCGAGCCCCAGATGATGTCGACCGTCTCGATGCCGACGAAGATCAGGCCGAAGGTCACGAGCACCTGCTTCATGGGGTCGGCACGCTGCATGTGGCGCAGCAGGACAAGGTAGAGCACTCCTCCGATCAGCGCGACGCCGAGCGGGGCCAGCAGCAGGGCCAGCCAGAACGACTCGAAGGCGCGGACGGCGCTCAGGGCCAGGTAGGCCCCTACCATGAACAGCGTTCCGTGCGCCAAGTTGATGAAGTTCATCAGCCCGAACACTACGGACAACCCGATCGACAGGAGGAACAGCAGCGCCGAGAGCTGCAGCCCGTTGAGGGTCTGGACGATCAGAAACCCGGGGTCGAGGAGCACGGTTACTCCGTTATCGGATCATGTCTCGCATCGAACCGGAGGCCAAGAGCGCAGTGCACGCATCCGCCCCGCGGGAGATGTCGACATGGATCGCCTCCTCACCACTTGGATTGTGGACCGCTGACTGTTTTGCCTAGTACGGCTTGGCCGGCAGGAAATACCCGCCCCATGACCTCTCTTTCGGAAGGAAACCGAACGATGCGCCGCGCCGCCGGCCTGCTTCACGTCCGCGGAGATACGATCCCGGCGACCTCTGGACTTCGCATCGGCTCATCGATCGCGTCGAGCAATACCGAGTACTGCACGATGCCTACAGTTCGCAGCCGTTGGGCGGGTCCTGGACGTCGGCGACCATGTCCTGGACCACGGCCGCGACGCCGTCGCTCCGTGCCTGCACCTCGAAGATGTAGACGTTCTGGATCACGTTGTTGGTGGCCGGGTCGATGCGGAACGGACCGCGCGGGCCGTCGAAGCGGGTCTCGCGCATGGCCGCGACCAGGGCCGCCTTGTCGTCGGTGTCGCCGCCGGTGGCCCTGAGCGACTCGACGATGAGGCGCGCGGTGTCGTAGGCGGCGACCCCGAACTCCGATCCGTCACGGCCGTGCGCGGCGCGGAACTTCTCCTGGAAGACGTGGTTCGCCGGCGTGTCGATCGACGGCACGTAGTTGAGGATCCCCAGGGTGCCTTCCGCGTCCATGCCTTGCGCGTTGACGTACAGCGCGGAGTTGAGCCAGCCGGCGCCGGCGAGCTGGATCTCGTCCTTCAAGCCGAAGGCCGCCCACTCCTTGACGAACTGGATCGCCGGGCCGCCCGCGAAGAATACGTACGCCGCATCCGGGTCTGCCGCCTTCACCTTGGCCAGGTAGGGGCCGAAGTCTTCGGTTTCGCCCAGGGGAGGATACTCCTCGCCGATGACCGTGCCTCCGGCGGCGACGAAGCCAGAGCGGAACGCCTCCATGGCCTGGTGTCCAGCCGCGTAGTCGAACGCCATCAGGAACACGTTCCGGTAGCCCTGGGCGGCCATCCACGGCCCCATCTCGCGGCTGATCTGCGCGTTGGAGAACGAAGAGCGCAGGATCCACGGGCTGCAGAGCGGGCCGGTGAGGTCGTCGTTGCCGGCGTTGGAGACGATCAGCGGCACCTCGGCGTTGTGCACGAAGTCGCGCACGGCGCCGGCCACCGCGGAAGAGATGATGCCCACCACGATGTCCACCTCATCCCTGAGGATCAGCCTCTTGATCAGCGCCAGGCCGGTGCCCGGATTCGCTTCGCTGTCGGCGTGGATCAGCTCGATGGGGCGCCCGGCCACCTCGCGGCCGAACTCGTCGAAGCCCAGCTCCAGGGCGAGTGTCTGGTCACCGCCGAGTCCGGCGTAGACGCCCGAAGACGGCAGCAGGACGCCGATCTTGATCGGTTCGGCGACCGCGCCGGCCGCGCACACGGCGAGAGCGGCGATCGCCGCCGCGACGGTCCTGGTCACTCTGTCCATGGGGTGCATCCTAGTCGCGCCGGTTCGGGGTGTCCAGGATTCCGCGGACGGGTGCCGTCCTGTTCGGGAACGTCCGGTCCGAGTTGGCCGGCGGTCCGGGGCACGGTATCTTGAGACCGCCATGCGCCTCCGTGAACTCGTCCCCGCCGGGGCTGCATGATGCCCGGCGCTGCGGAAGTCGTCGGGGTCGGCGGCTGCCTGACGACACCGCTGACGGTGACCGGCGTCGACCACGCGGCGGTGCGGGCGGCAATCGCCCGCGCGTTCGCGGAGCAGCGCGCGTTTCCCTTCCTGCCGGACACGGAATGGAGCGCCGCCACCCCGAAGCGCCATGCTGAGCTGACCGCCGCGGTCCGTGCGGAAGCGGTGGCGGCGGCCACGAAGAGCCCGACCACGGCCGACCGTCTCAACCGTGATGCGCGGCTGATCGAGCGGCTGGACGCCGCCGTCCGTCTCACGCACGAAGGGATCGCGGCGATCGGCGGCGCCGGCCGGCAGGCGCTGGAACGGCGGCGATTCGTGCTGATTCGGGAGGCGCCGGACGCCACCTGCCTCCACGAGGAAGGGGAGATCGGGGTCGTGGCACGGGTGGGGCAGGGGCCGCTGGAGCTGCGTCAGCCGACGATCTACCTGGGGCTGCGCCTGTTCGACCTGCTGGCCGCGGAGCAGGTGGACCGCGGCGGCGCGGTGCCGGAAGCGCTGCTCTCCATCCTGCGGCTGGAAGAGCGCGCGATCGAGACCGGCTACTCGCACGTGGAGCCGCTGGACGCGGCCAGCCGCGGCACCCTGGAGCGCCTGTTCGGGGTCCTGCGCCAGCCGATCGCCGGCCTCACGCCGCCCGAGCCCGAGCCCGAGCCGCAGCGGCGGCCGATGCGCTTCTCGCAGGCTCTCAGGCAGGCGATCCTGCGGCAGTTGAACGCACGGCGCCCCGAGGCTCCGTTGGACTTCGACGTCGCCATCTGCGTATCCGCGATGCGCCGCCTGGAGCGCATCGCCCAGCGGGCCAAGGCGTACGGCAGCGAACCGGTGCGCCGCGAGGTGATGCGGCTGCTGGTCGCAGCCTCGGGACACGACCTCGACGAGGTGCGCAATCACGCCAACCTGCTGCTGGAGCGCATGCTCGCCCCCAAGGAGTTCGCTGCCCCGCTCGCGCGGACGTTTTTGACCGTGGTGCAGGGGACGACGCACCGCTTCAGCTTCGAGCTCCCGCGCAGCCGCGGCCGGTACCGGCTGCGGGTTTACCGCGGCCGCGTCCACCGGCGTTACCCGAGCGAAGCGGACCTGGACCATGAGGATCTGGAACTCGCCCGTCCGACGCCGGGAGCTCCGTTCACCGCTGACGTGCAGTTCGACGAGCTCGGACACTTCGACTTCTGCGTGGCGCGGGAGTTCGAGAGCGGCCGCCGCGAGTGGGTGCCCGACGCCGAGTGCAGCGGCCGCATCAACGTGCTGCCCGACCTGCGCGGCGAGCTGGTGCTGCAGATCTTCCCCGACGTCCACGGACACACGCGTGCCTATTGGGCCGACGGCGAGCACCCGGGCCTGGTGTACAACGAGCACGGCGAGGTCATTCGCCTGGGCACGTTCGCGGACATCGCCGCCCATCTGCCTGCCATCAAGCGCAAGTACGGCTTCACGGCCATCTACGTGCTCGGAGCCCAGAAGCGCGGCAGCAACCGCGAGGACTGGACCGGCCACGCCACCTCGCCTTCGCCGTTCGCGCCCGAGAGCCTGACCGAGATGGAGCCGGCGCTCGGCGGGGATGACGGCCTGCGTGCCCTGGTCGCCGCCGCTCACGAGATCGAGGTCAGGGTGCTGGTGGACGTGATCCCGCACCTCAACCGGCGCGTGCATGACGTGCCGGACACGGAGATCGTGCACTGCTTCGACGACGCCGGCACCCTGGTCCCCCGCTCCTCGACCGACGGCCGCTACGGGAGCTGGAACGACGGCGTGCTGCTCAACTACCGGCGCCTGACCGTATGGGAGTGGCTGATCGAATCGGTGCGGACCCTGATCGAGCGGTTCGACGTCGACGGGGTGCGCTGCGACATCTCGCACGCGCTGCCGATCATGATGAAGCGCAACAACGCACCGGCGCTGCCGGCCGGCCCCCGTTCCGACGAGGAGCAGGTCGAGGGGACGATCGTGGTCAACGAACGCGTCGATGGCCACTACGTCAGCACCGGGTTCTTCGATTCGGCATGCCGGGACCTGATCGCCAGCCCGCTGCACTACCTGCTGATGCGCGAGATGGAGCAGGCCGCGCACGCGGCCGGGAAACGCTTCTACCTCCACCTGGCCGAGGCCTACTGGGGCCGCGAGCAGTACCTCAGCCGGGTCGGCATCGTTTCGTACAACTCGGCGCTGTTCAAGATCTGCGAGCGAATCGCACAGGGGGTCTCCTCGGTCGGCGAGATCTACCACCTGTATGAGCAGCATTACCGGGGCGCCCTGCCGCCCGGCACCGAGCTGATCGGGTTGTTCGGAAACCACGACGAGCGCCGCCCGGTCAATACCTTCGGGCGCGACAACCTGCGGCCCGTGCTCACGCTCACGTCGTTTCTCAGTGACGTGGTGATGGACTTCGAGGGAAACGCCGAGGGAGAGGCGTGGAAGGTGTTCCCGGACAACATCTATGTCGACTGGAACCGGTTCGACAGCGCGGCGGACCGGAGCGTGGAGCGCATCTTCCGCGACGTGTACTCATTTCACCGGCGCAACCCGGGCCGCGGCACGCTTGTGCCCACCGACCACCACCAGGTGGCGGCGGTGATCAAGCCGGCTCCCGAGGGACTGTGGCTGGCCGTGTGCAGCTTCTCCACGGACAGCGCCACGGTGAGCGTCGACATGCGCGCCGCGGCTGACTCGATCGATCCGGCGGCGCGCTACGTGGTGGCCGACCCCACCTATTCGCCGGTCACCCGGCGGTATGCGCACTACACCGGCGAGGAGCTGCGAAACGCCACGCTCGCCACGGCTGTGAGCTATCGGCAGCGGGTGAAGCTGCTGCGCATCGACCGGATCGCCGGCGGCGGCGAAGCGGGCGATCCCGCGTATCCGCGGTTCCTGCGCGACTCGTTCGACCGCCTGCGGGATGCGCCGCCTCGCGAGCGGCTGGACGCCTCGTTCGCGTACCAGGAGGTCACCCGTGCCGCGGCGCGGCGCGGCGGTCTGGCCCGGTTCCTGGAAGACAAGCTGCTGCCGCTCTTCGAGGACGCCGAGCACGACGCCGTCGTCCTGGGCCTGAAGCGGGTGCTGTTTCACGCCCACCGGGAGGGAGGCCTGGGCCGCGACGGGGAGCTCTCCCGGTTGCGCCCCTCCGGCACCGTCCGCACGCGGCGAGCCCGGCTGCTGGCACGGGTCATGGACGAGCTGCGCAGCCGCTCGGTGGTGTTCGTGTCGGCGGAGGCGGAACCGTTCTCCAAGAGCGGCGGACTGGCCAACGTGACCTGCGAGCTGCCGCGCGAGCTGGCCCGCCTGGGGGAGCGGCTGTACGTCATCACGCCGCTGTACCGCGCGGGCGAGGCGCGCGCGGTGGAGAAGATGCAGGCGGCGATCGACCGGTTCGGCATCACCTACAGCGGCACGAACGTGAGTTTCCAGCTCGGCGACCAGCACTACGAGGTGGGCGTGCACGCGGGCGAGGTCGACGGCGTGACCTACTACCTGCTGGACCACCAGGAGCTGTTCGACGGGCTGTACTGGGGCTACCGCTCCAACGAGCGCATCCGCCGCCGCCTGGGCCTGGCGCGCGCCGCGGCGGAGGTGATCGTCCGCTTCGATCTCGATCCGCTGGTGGTCGCCACCAACGACGCGGCCGCCGGCCTGCTCACGGGCATCGTGCGCGCCGATCCGCACTACGCCGAGCTGTTCGCGCGCACCAGCTTCGTGCACGTCATCCACAACGGCGGCTGGCAGTACTTCGACTGCTACGGGCGCTACGAGGACGGCGCCGACCTGTTCGGCCTGTTCAACCTGGCCGGCCGCCACGCGGCGCAGTTCACGGACCCGCGCGACGACGGCCTGTTCAACCTGATGGCCGCCGGCATCCGCTTCGCGGACCGGGTGTTCACCGTGAGTCCCTCCTACGCTCAGCAGATCGAGCAGAACTGCGACGGCCTGGAGCCGCTGCTGGAGGACGTGATCGGCATCAACAACGGCATCGCCCGCGGCTTCCGGCGCGGCGTGCAGCAGCGCCTGTCGCGCTCGGGACTGGAGGAGCATCAGTACCCGCGGCTGCGCGCGCGCGTCGCCGAGGATCCGTTGCTGCGCGCCAAGCTCGAACGCCGGTTCCCGGAGCTGCTGGCCGACGACCAGGATGCCGTGCGCTTCCGCAGCCAGACCCGGCGTGACGAGGTCACCCGCATGCGCACCAAGCTGCTGGCCCAGCTCGAATACGGGCTCACGGTCGACCCGGACCAGGTGCTGTACGTGATGATTCACCGGGTCAGCGACCAGAAGGGGTTCCAGCTCCTGCTGGAGGCATCCGAGGGGATCTTCCGCAACCTCGGCGTGCAGGCCATCCTGGGCGGCCCCATCGCGCCCAACGACCACCGCGCCGAGGAGCTCGCCGCCGGCATGCACGCCCTGATGGAGTACTACCCGGGCGCGGTCGCCACGCGCATCGGCTATCAAGAGATCAGTCTGCCGCTGCTGGCCGCCGACGCGTTCCTGATGCCCTCGCAATTCGAGCCCGGTGGCATCTCACAGCTCGAGGCGATGAGCTGCGGCTGCCTGGTGGTTGCGCACGCCACCGGCGGCCTGCGCGATACGGTGACCCCGCTGCAGCTCCGCGGATCGACCGTGAGCGGCTACGGCGTGCTGTTCGGCGACTACCGTGCGGACGCCTTCATGGATGCGATGGCGCGCTGCACGTGGTTCTTCCGCCACGCCACGGCGGCGCAGATCCGGCGCGCGCGCAACAACGCGCGGCGCAACATCGTCTACTGGGACGGCGCCGCGCAGCGCTACCTGGAGGAGCTGCACGCGCTGCAGGAGACGATCCCGGCCGCCGATCTCCCGCCCCAATAACCGGAGCCCACCGGGCTCCGGTTATTGGCCCAGCCCCGCCTTACGCCAGGTCCCTGCATGTACGCAGTCCTCGCAGTGCTGTACTATTCTGTGTACTATCTACTCGCCGGACGGGGCCGCGAGGAGCACCAGGGAACGGGGGGCCGCGTGATAGGCCTCCTGGGGCGTGACCGGGAGAGCCTCGGCGAGGTCGCAGATGTCGTGCGGGGCCGGCAGTGCGGTGTCGACCGACCGCCGCCACGCGCCGCCGTGAGGTGGGGCGGGGACCGTGAATTCGCAGGGCTCCTCGGCGGCGTTGAGGATCAGGTAGAGGTCGCTGGCCTCGTCCCGCACGCACGCGGCGAGCCGCGGCTCCCCGCTGCTCCAGTCGGGAGAGGCGCCACGCGCGTCGAGCCAGCGGATTTCCGAGCCGTCGTCTTCGTAGAACGTGTCGCGCCGCAGGGCGGGATGGCGGGCGCGCAGCGCGATCAGCTCGCGGCAGAAGCGGGCGAGCTCGACGTTGCTCGCGTGCAGCGCCCAGTCGTACCAGGACACCTCGCTGTCCTGGCAGTAGGCGTTGTTGTTGCCGCCCTGCGTGTGGGCCATCTCGTCGCCGCCCAGCAGCATCGGCGTGCCGAGCGACAGGAACAGCGTCGCCACCATGTTCTTGCTCTGGCGCAGCCGCGTGGCGTTGATCTCCGGGTCGTCGGCGGGGCCCTCCACGCCGTAGTTGGCGCTGAGGTTGTGGTCGCTGCCGTCGAGGTTGTCCTCGCCGTTGGCGGCGTTGTGCTTGGCGGCGTAGCTGACCAGGTCCCGGAGGGTGAAACCGTCGTGCGCGGTGATGAAGTTGATGCTGTGGACCGGCCGGCGGCCGTCGTCCCCGTACAGGTCGGCGCTTCCCGTCAGCCGCGTGGCGAGCGCGGCGGCGCTACCGTCACCGCG
The DNA here is from genome assembly GCA_963662775.1 of Spirochaetia bacterium. Lineage (GTDB taxonomy): Bacteria > Spirochaetota > Spirochaetia > SZUA-6 > Bin103 > CATQHW01. The sequence goes on along the minus strand of OY759747.1, from coordinate 5,312,150 downwards.
CCAGAAGCGGCGCACGTCGTCGCGGAAGCGGTCGTTGAGCTCCGCCCAGCGGTCGCCGGGAAACTGGCCGACCTGATAGGCCCCGGCGGCGTCCCACGCCTCGGCGATGATCTTGGTGTCTCGGAGCACCGGGTCCTCGCCGATCCGCTCCAGGATCGGCGTGTTGGCGCTGAGGTTGCCGGCGCGGTCGCGTCCGAGCACGGAGGCGAGGTCGAACCGGAAACCGTCGACGTGCATCTCCACCGCCCAGTAGTGGAGGCATTCGATGATCAGCTCCCGCACCACCGGATGGTTGCAGTTGAGCGTGTTGTGGCAGCCGGTGAAGTCCAGGTAGCGGCTCGGATCCTCGGGGTCGAGCAGGTAGTAGATGCTGTTGTCCAGGCCCCGGTAGGAGAAGGTGGGCCCGTCCGCGCCTCGCTCCGGGGAGTGGTTGAACACCATGTCCAGGATCACCTCGATGCCGGCGGCGTGCATGGCCTTGACCATTTCCTTGAACTCGCTCACCTGGCTGCCCGGCTTCGTTCCCGCGGCGTAGCGGCGCTTGGGGGCGAACAGGCCGATCGGGTTGTAGGCCCAGTAGTTGACCAGCGGCTCGCCGGAGGCCGATCCGGGGGCGTGCTCGTCCGACTCGGTCACCGGCAGCAGCTCGACCGCGGTCACGCCAAGCTCGTTCAGGTACGGGATGCGCTCGACGAGGCCGCGGAACGTGCCGGGGTGGGTCACCTCCGAGGAGGAATGGACGGTGAAGCCGCGCACGTGGGTCTCGTAGATGACCGTCCGCGCAAGCGGATGGCCCGGCGCCCGGTCGTCACCCCAGTCGAAGGCATCGTCCACCACCAGGCAGCGCGGGCTGTCCGCGGGCAGGTCCGTGGCCCGTAGCCGAGGCGGGAGGGCGCCGGTGAAAGCCTTGGCGTAGGGGTCGAACAGCGTCGCGTCCGGGTCGAAGCGGTGACCGGCGGCAGGCTCAAGGGGACCGTCCACCCGGTACAGGTAGGCGTGGCCGGGCCCCACCCCGTCGACGACGACGTGCCAGACGTCGCCGGTGCGGTGCAGCGGAATCCGCGCGCTCGGTGCGGCGCTCTCCGCGTCGTCGAACAACAGCAGGGTCACGCCCGTGGCATGCCGGCTGAACAGCGCAAACTGCGTGGCGCCGTCGAGCACGGTCGCCCCCAGCGGCTCCGGCCGCCCGTGACGGGTGTTGGACGCGCCGGAAGAGCCGTGCACCGTAGCCAATGGGTACCACCGGCGGGGGCAGGTGCGCCAGACGGTGGACGGCAGAGCGCGTTCCGGGCACTAATACACACCCTGGAAACGGTTTCGAAGCCGTCCCGCTGCGAGGGTCACGAATGGCGAATCGACTCACCTTTACCGTAAAGCCCCATCTCCCGGAGCGCCTGGCGCCCCTGGCCGAGCTGGCCCACGACTTCTGGATCACCTGGCACTTCGATGCCATCCGCCTGTTCATGCGGTTCGGCGCCGAAGCGTGGCAGCAGGCCCAGCAGAGCCCTCTGAGGCTGCTCAGCGAGCTGCCGCAGGAGCGCCTGCAGGAGATGGAGCAGGACAAGGCGTTCCTCGCGCACATGGACCGGGTCGTCGCCGACTACCACGACTACCTGCAGGCGGATCCGTGGTACTCCGGCCCCCGCGACGCCGTGGTCGCCTACTTCTCCATGGAGTTCGGGCTGGACGCCACGCTGCCGATCTACTCCGGGGGTCTGGGCGTCCTGGCCGGCGACCACCTGAAGAGTTGCTCCGACCTTGGGCTGCCCGTCGTCGGCGTCGGGCTGCTGTACCGCACCGGCTACTTCCGCCAGCGCGTCACCATGGACGGCCACCAGCTCGAGAGCTATCCGGGCAACGACTTCTACAACATGCCTCTCGCCCTGTGCACTTCTGCAGACGGAGAGCCGGTGACGGTCACCGTGGAACTGGGCGGGGAGCGGGCGCACGCGTGCATCTGGCGCGTGCGCGTGGGCCGCGTGACCCTGTACCTGCTCGACACCGACATCGACGCCAACGACCCGTCGACGCGCGAGGTCACCGGTCGGCTTTACGTGTCCGACCGCCGCATGCGCCTGCGCCAGGAGCTTCTGCTGGGCATTGGCGGGATACGCGCCCTGCGAGCGCTGGAGATCCCGGTGGCGGTGACCCACATGAACGAGGGGCACTCGGCCTTCCTGTCCCTGGAGCGCGTCCGCGCGCTCATGCACGACCACGGCATGAGCTACCTCGAAGCGCGGCAGGCGGTGTGGAGCACCACGGTGTTCACGACCCACACGCCGGTACCGGCCGGCAACGAGACGTTCGACCCGCACCTGGTCCTGGACCAGGCGGAAGCGCTGCGTTCCGCGCTGGGGCTGGACGAGCACGAGTTCCTGTCGCTGGGGCGCATCGGGCATGACGGAGACGCGCACGGCCAGTTCGGGCTCACGCCGCTCGCCCTGCGTCTGGCCGCCCATTGCAACGGGGTCAGCAAGCTGCACGGACAGGTGTCGCGCCGCATGTGGCGCGGACTGTGGCCGGGAGTGCCGGCGGACGAGGTGCCGATCCGTCACATCACCAACGGGGTCCATCTGCGGAGCTGGATCTCGCATGACGTCCAGGAGCTGCTGGTGCGCTACCTGGGTCCTGCGGTGGCCAAGCACGCGCCCGAGGTGGCGGTGTGGCGGCAGGTGGACAACATCGCCGACGAGGAGCTGTGGCGGACGCACGAGCGGCGCCGCGAACGGGTGATCTGGTTCGCCCGCCGGCGCATCGTGGCGCAGATGCGGCGCGAAGGGGCCGCGGAGGCCGACACCCGCGCGGCCGAGGTCGCGCTGCGCCCGGATGCCCTGACGATCGGCTTCGCGCGCCGCATCGCCGGCTACAAGCGACCGGGGCTGCTCTTTCGGCAACCGGAGCGCCTGGTGCGCTTGTTGAGCAGCAGGGAGCAGCCGGTGCAGATCATCTTCGCCGGCAAATCGCACCCCAACGATCACCAGGGCAAGGAGATGATCCGACGCATCGTCCAGTTCGCGACCGAGCACGACCTGCGCAGCAGGATGGTCTTCCTGGACGACTACGATATCAACGTGGCGCGCTACCTGGTCGCCGGTTGCGACGTGTGGCTGAACATCCCGCGCCGGCCTCACGAGGCCAGTGGCACGAGCGGCATGAAGGCGTCCGTCAACGGATCGCTGATGGTGTCCACCCTGGACGGCTGGTGGGACGAAGCGTACAGCCCGGACATCGGCTGGGCCGTCGGTTCGGGCGAGACCTATCGCGACGAGAACATCCAGGACGAGCTGGAGGCCGACGCCTTGTTCGCGGAGCTGGAGCACATGGTCATCCCGATGTTCTACGACCGCGGCATCGACGGCCTGCCGCGCGCGTGGATCGCCAAGATGCGGCGTTCCATGACCGTGATCGGCGAGCACTTCAGCGCGCAGCGCATGGTCGCCGAGTATCACGAGACGCTCTACGAGCCGGCGCTGGCGCACGCGCGCCGGCTGCGGGACTCGGACTACCGGGACGCGGTAGATCTCGCAGGCCATCTGCAGCGGCTGCACCAGCACTGGCCGGGGGTCGCGGTCGAGCAACTCGACACCGCAAGCCCGACCACCCTGGAGGTGGGCGACACGCTCTCGGTCACCGCGCGGGTGCGGTTGGGAGGACTGGAGCCGTCCGACGTGCGGGTGGCGCTCTATCACGGCTCGCTGCCGGGCAGCATCGACCTGCAGCCGGGCGACGATGAGATCGTCGAAGGGCAGAGCACGCCGATGGAGCTGATCGAACGGCACGGGGAGACGGCGGTCTACCGCGCCGGCTCCGTGTGCCGGAAGACGGGGAGGGTGGCCGCGACGGTGCGCGTGATGCCCGACCATCCCTCTTTGCCGCATCCCTTCGTGCCGGGTCTGTTCCTGCAGGGATAGCTTGAGCCGCGGGTCATGGGCTTGTAGCAGGTCTCGGCGCAGGTATCGTTCTGTCTCACGGAACGGAGAGCGAACTCTACGGGAACTCAGCCGTGCGTAATGCCCTGCTGGTCTACCCCGAATATCCGCCCTCCTACTGGGGCATCAACTACGCCCTGGAGATGCTCGGTGCGAGTGCGGCCTTCCCGCCGCTCGGGCTCCTCACGGTCGCGGCGATGTTTCCTCCGGAGTACGACCTTCGGGTGGTCGACATGAACGTCACCGACCTCGAGGACTCCGACCTCGATTGGGCCGACATGGTGTTTACGTCGACCATGATCGTGCAGCGGGAATCCCTGCGGACGGTGATCGAGCGCTGCAATCACGCCGGCGTCTCCGTGGTAGCGGGAGGGCCCTATCCGACCTCGTGCCATCAGGAGATCGAGGGAGTCGATCACTTCGTTCTGGACGAAGCGGAGGAAACCTTCTCCAGGTTCCTGCGGGATCTCGAAGAAGGCAGCGCCAGGACGATCTATCGCGAGCCGCGCAAGCCCGACGTCACGCGTACGCCCATCCCGCGGTTCGACCTCATCGAGTTGCGGGACTATCACGCCATGTGCGTGCAGTTCTCGCGCGGCTGCCCGTTCGACTGCGAGTTCTGCGACATCACCAAGCTCTATGGGCGCGTGCCCCGCACCAAGTCGCCGGAACAGATGCTCGAGGAGTTCGAAACGCTGTATCGGTTGGGCTGGCGAGGCTATCTGTTCCTGGTCGACGACAACTTCATCGGCAACAAGCGCGACGCGCTGCGTCTGCTGCCGGCAATCGCGGCGTGGCAGCAGGCGCGCGGGTATCCGTTCCGGCTGTTCACCGAAGCGAGCGTGAACCTGGCCCGCATGGACCCGGTGATGGACGCGATGGTCGCCGCCGGCTTCAATGGCGTCTTCCTGGGTATCGAGACGCCAAATCCGAAAGCGCTGGCCATCACCAAGAAACCGCAGAACATCAGCACGCGCGAACAGGATTACCTGCTGAACGCCGTGCGCAAGATCCAGCACCGGGGGATGCAGGTGATGGGGGGGTTCATCCTGGGGCTGGACGGAGATGACGAGCAGGTGTTCGGTGCCCAGATCCAGTTCATTCAGGACGCCGGCATTCCCATGGCGCTGGTCGGGCTGCTGACCGCCCTGCAAGGAACGGACCTGTACCATCGGCTGCAATCGGAGGGACGGCTCCTGGACGTACCCGTCGGGACCAGCACCACGGCCCTGAATTTCGTGCCGCAGATGGACCCCGGCACACTGATCGAGGGATACCTGCGCGTGATCTCCACGGTCTACGATCCTTCACTCGAGAATTACTTCGAGCGTTGTCTCACTTTGTTCAAGCACCTCAAGCCGCTGCCCCACGTGACCCCGTCCCTGCGCACGCACGAACTCTATCCGGCGCTGATGATGGTGCGCGGGCGCCTTTCCCCGGGCCAGATCCCCGCCTTCGGCACGTTCATAGCGAAGGTCTCCAAGGATCATCCATCCATGCTGGCGGAGGCGATCCGTCTGGCAGCGCTGGGCTATCACTTCGAGAAATTCACCCGTCACCAACAGGCATTCCAGGGGTTCAAGGACTTCCTGGAAGCCGAATTGACGCTCTTCCGGGAGGCCGTTTCGCGTCCCGGGACGAATGGGGGCACCTTCGACCGGACGAGGGAGGCGCTCCTGGCTCGCGTGGACTCCCGCTATCGGTCGATACCGGCTGACGCTCGGTTCCACGCCGATGGTATCGACGACGCGGTGGCGTCCTTCCGGTCCGCCGTCACGAAGATTGATTGACGCCATCGATTCGGCAGATCCGGAAATCTGAGCGGAGATACACGGTTGGAGCACATCGGCGAGATCGAGAAACGGCTCTGGTCCGGCGCGGACAACCTGCGCGCCAACTCCAACTTCGCCAGCAACGAGTACTTCCTGCCCGTCATGGGGCTGATCTTCCTGCGCCACGCCTACAGCCGCTTCCTCAAGGTCAAGGCCGAGATCAAGCCCTCGCTGCCGAGGCGCGGCGGCAGGACACGCGCACTCACGAAGGAGGACTTCTCCCGGAAGGGCGCGATCTTCCTGCATCCGGAAGCGCAGTTCGACCACCTCGTCTCCCTGCCTGACGGCGCCGATCGCGCGCAGGCGATCATCGACGCGATTGAGCGCATCGAGAAGGACTACGGGACCCTGCGCGGCGCCCTGCCCAAGGCCGAGTACCAGGAGCTCGACAACGACGTGCTCGGCCAGGCTTCTGCGCACCTTCAACGACCCGGCCCTGAAGCGCGCAGCGAGGCGGTCGAGCATCTCAGAGCGCCGCGCTACTTCTGGCTGCAGGCCCACTGGCTTCAGGAGCGGTTCCCGGAGGCGGCCCTGCGCGATGTCGAAGGGCTCGTGAAGCTGGTAGGCTACGACGAGCTGGCCGCCAACGACTGGAGCCTGACGCCGGGACGCTACGTCGGCGTCGCGCCGGAGGAGGAAGAGGAGGACTTCGACTTTGCGCAGACGATGCGGGACATCCACTCGGAGCTCGATGAGCTCAACGCCGAGTCCGTCCGTCTCGCGGCGACCATCAAGCGCAACTTCGAGGTGCTGGGGCTGTGACGGAACGGAAGTCCATGGGACGCCGGCGCGCGGGTGCTTCGATCCCCGCACCTCCGGGCAGGGGAGAGTTGCCTGCTGACTACGCGGCCCTGCTCGGCGAGATCAAGGAGCGCATCCGCACGGAGCGCGTGCGTGTCGTGTTGGCCGCCAACCAGGCGATGGTGCTGCTCTATTGGGACATCGGCAACGCGATTCTCGCCCGCCAGAAGCGGGAAGGCTGGGGCGCCGCGACCATCGACCGCCTTTCGCACGACCTCCGGCAGGCGTTCCCGGACATGCGGGGATTCTCGCCCCGCAACCTCAAGTACATGCGCGCCTTCGCGGCTGCCTGGCCCGAGCGAAAAGTCGTGCAAGAGGTGCTTGCACAAATCACCTGGTACCACAACATCGCCTTGCTGGAGAAGGTTGACGACCAGAGCGCTCGCCTCTGGTATGCCGCAAAGGCGTGTGAGGCGGGCTGGAGTCGCAACGTGCTCGCCATTCAGATCGAGAACCGGCTGCACGAGCGTCAGGGCGGCGCCGTAACCAACTTCCCCCAGACGCTGCCGCCGTCCGATTCCGACCTGGCCACGCAGGCGTTCAAGGATCCGTACCTGTTCGACTTCCTCGGCACCGCCGAGCCGCGCACGGAACGGGAGCTTGAGCAGGGTCTCATGGACCACATCCAGCGCTTTCTGCTGGAGATGGGAGCCGGATTCGCCTTCGTCGGCCGGCAGGTGCTTCTGGAAGTCGGCGACAGCGACTTTCGCATAGACCTGCTATTCTACCACCTCCAACTCCGCCGCTTCGTCGTCGTCGAGCTCAAGGCGGTCCCGTTCAGCCCCGCCTTCGTCGGCCAGATGAACCTCTACCTCTCCGCCGTGGACGACCTGATGCGCCACCCCGACGACGCGCCCACCATCGGCCTGCTGCTTTGCAAGGGCAAGGACCGGATGGTCGTGGAGTACGCCCTGCGCGACCTCGCCAAGCCCCTCGGCGTCGCGGACTGGGAGACCCGCTTGGTCGAGGTTCTGCCGGACGATCTCAAAGGCAGCCTGCCGACCATCGAAGAGATAGAAGCGGAGTTCAAGTGAGGTGGTGCACCAAGAGGGTGATTTGACAATCCGACAACTTCAGCGTGGTGCCTTCACCGATACGTCTCTTGGGCGAGTTGTTCAGCGTCCAGGGGAGGTTAGAGTGTGAGTCTGCGACCGACCCAGCTTGGCGAGATAGTAGATTTTTCCCCGGACGCTGCCGCGGGCCGATTCCGAGCTGGCCTCGCAGGCCTTCAAGGACTCGTACTCGTGTCGTATCGTCCTTCAGGCGTCCTCGCAGGAGCGACGCATCACGGTTGACGGTCATTCATCGCCATGGGTATGGTGGCTCTGCCAAGGGAGTGATTCTTATGGGCAGCGTAGATACCGTTGCGTCTGCTACAGACGTGATCCGTAACGTTGGGCGGCTTCTTCCGTGGCTGGTTCGCACCTCGGACGAACCGGACCGCAGGCGGTACACGTGCATGCATCTGACGCAGGCATCCAGCCGTGAGACCCGGGCGGCGGTCGACGCGCTGATGAGCAACCTTCGGGAGCGCTACGACGCGGTGACGAATGTCGCCTCCCGGATGATGGACAAACTCCAAGCGGAGATCGAGTCCACGCCTCCGGGCACGATCATGGATCCGGAAGGCACCGGGATACAGGCACTCGAAGAAGCCGAAGAGTACTTTCGCATCGAGTGTGACAAGCTCTGCGATATCCGTGACGCGCTCGAGAGATCCGGAGGCTCGGAAGCACATGGCAAGGCGATTATCGATCAGCTTGATCGCGTGCGTTCGCTCTTCACAACGGTTGTCGCATGGTCCCAGGAGATGCGCTGGCTCTTGCTGATCAACGACGGTACACTCGCTCCCACTACGGGGCGAACATTTACGAGCGGCGCGGAGCTGGTTTCCGCTCTCGACGACTCATGAGCTCGTGAGTGCTCCTATTCAACGGATAGGAGCACTCGAGGAGCCGACCGGACGCTTCAAGACGAGTTACAAGAAGCTTGATGCGTGAATGAAGCGGGAGCTTGGCACCGTCATCGACGAGCTTCTACAAGGAACCGTTGGTCCTGGGCGCCGCCATGAAAACTGAGTATCGGTTCGTGTTTCAAATCCTGGACAACGGCGATGCCAAACCGGTGGCAGTCGGCCCACATGACGAGGCGTACCGCATAGCGTAGAAACAAGAAACAAGGTACGCGACGGCTGTCTATACCCATCGTCGCGTTGCAAGCCGACCAACGCAGGCTGGAGGAGCGGCTGCGACGACAGCGTCAGGACTGCTGCTGTTGCTGCACGAAGCGGCGGTCGGCCTCTTCCTCGGAGAGCGTGTCGGATTGGAACCAGGCTTCCTCCACCGCGGCATGCAACGCGTCGAGCGTGCTCAGTACGCTCCGCGTCAGCGCTGCCACGTCGGCCGGCGACGATGCAGGGTCGTGCCGGTTCAGCGTCTCGATGGCTGTCCCGATGATGCGGATCACCTCCACCGGTGCTACGTGGGTGGCGTTGTACCGGGCTGCTTCAAGACAGCCGCGCAAGGACCCGCCGCCGTCGCGGGTCAGCAGGACCTCCAGCGCCGAGTCGTCCGCTGGCACCGTGATCCCGCGGACGTCGGCTGCCATGCCCAGCACGTCCTCCAGATCGTTGGTCGCCGCATGCCCGGTGGCCCACAGCAGCATGCGGGCGACGCCCTGGGCTCGCTCGATCCAGCGTCCCAGCCAGATCAAGTTGTAGACCCGGGAGTCGGTCAGCCAGCGATCGCTCCCCGGTGCGATCGTTCTTGGATCCATGGTGGGCTGTTCCTTCATGAGCTCAGGGCGGGCACTCACCGTTGTTGACCACGTACGCCGATTCAGCAGTTCGAGGGCATCAGCGAGACTGGTCTCGGTGTCGGCAAACCGCACTGAGGCGATGGCCGCGTACTCGGTCGCGGTACCTTTGGACAGGAACGACCCGGAAACGGGCGACACGTCCGAATAGTCGCGGCCGATTGCGAGCCTTATGTAGTCACAGGCGGGCGGGAAGATCACCCCGCGGGTGGGGTCGACCGCCAGCCAGCCCGAACGGGGATGCAGCACCTCCAGCCAGGCGTGGGTCTCGCCCTCCTGACCCGTGAGCAACCCGCTGACGTAGCGGCTGGGGATCCCAAGGGCGCGCAGCATGCCCAGGGCCAGATGGGTCTTGTCCTGGCATACCCCTTCCCTGGCCTCCAGCACCTGCTCGGCGGTGGTCGTGACTCCCGTGGAGCCGCGCCGATACCTGATCTCGCGGTGGACCCAGTCGACGGTTTCGCGCACCGCCGCAAGGAGCGAGCGAGCGCCGCCGGCGATCTCCCGCGACAAGTCCGCGACTCCGTCGGGATTGACCAGCGGCGATCTGAACGCGAATTCGAAGCCCTCGGGCAGGTCGGTGACCTCTGCCACGGCCGCGTCGCCGGGCGCCGGCGCCTCGGTCGCCAGACGGACGCGTCCCGCCGTGGCGATCACCAGGCGGTCGTGCCGGGTGACGATACGGACCCGCCGCACGCGGTTGCCGAAGCGGTCCCGGTATTCCACGGGCCGGCCTTCGGGCCGGGTCCACAACTGCAGGTCCAGCGGTTCCTGGGCGGCATCGGCAAGGGGAAAGATCCGGAGCTGGTTGTCGTTGTGGAGGACCGGGTCGGAGTAACCGTAGTGCGCTGCGTAGATATAGGACGCCGTGACCGTCTGTGCGGCTATCTGACCACCCACGTGGGTTTGCACAGTCCTCCCGAAGAGTTGTTGGTAATGCGTCCGCCTTCCGGCGCGACCCGGGTCAGGCCGCCGGGGAACACCGTGATCTCTTCGTCCGCGCCCTGAATGGCGAACACCCGCAGGTCCACGTCGCGTGGCTCCAGCATGCCGTACCGCTCATTCAAGACCACGTGCCGGGAGAAGTCCAGCGTCTCCCCTGCGATGAACATCTCCGGAATCTCCAGGATGCTGTGTGCGCCACGCCTGCGGCCGTCGCCATCCTGCCACTCGCTGCAGGTCATGGGTGGTATTGGCTTGCCGTCATTCCTGCGCGGCCTCTACCGGAGTGCCGATGTCGTCGATCAGCAGGACGTCGATGTCGACGATGGATCCGAACGCGCGGTCCGTGGTCACCAGATGGTCGGCTCCGAGGCGCAGCGCCGTCGCAAGGATGACGGAGTCGGTCGTGAGCAGGCCGTGCTCGGTTTGCAGGTCGAGCGCTCTTGAAAAATCGGCGCTGCTGTGCGGCTCGATCCGCAGTCCCATGTCTGTGAGAGCGTCCAGCTTGGTCCGGTAGACGTGCAGTTGCCGCACCAGCTCGGGGCGCGAGGCGAGCGTGCGCGCGGGGTTGGATCCGGTGAGCTTCCCGGTCGCTCGCGCCTCGATGAGCATGAGTCGATTGCACACCTCCAGGAGCGCCGCAAGAGGCAGGATGCCGACGATCGTCGCCTGCGTGCAGCGAGCCAGCAACGCCTTGGCCTGTTCGGAGTATCCTGCTTCCGCATAGATCAGGATGTTCGCATCGATACAGCAACGCGATCCCGTGGGGATCGCCTGGACCATCACGGGGCCAGCATGTCGTCGTCGATGATGAGTTGCAGGTCGGCCGGGTCGACCGGCATCGGGCTCTCACAGAATACGCGGTACGCCCGCATTGCCCGTTGCTGGTCCGGCCGTCGCTCGGCAAGGTATCCGGCGAGCGCTTCGCTGATCACGTCGCTCATGCGCCTGCCTTCCTCGGCCGCGACGCGCCGGACCTCCCTGACGAGGTCTTCCTCGAGCAGCGTCCCGACCTTCTGTTTCATTTTTCGAGAATGCGGTAGAGTTCTACCGGTGTCAAGATGAATGGCGTCTGGGTCACTCGCGGGTTCGAGGCGTTTCGGCGCGGCACCTTCGGCAACGCCGGCCAGAATCTCTACGTGTCCAGGGCGGGGGTGCTGCAGCGCATCCATCACCTGGACCTGAACCGCGACGGCTACGCGGACCTGCTGTTCTGCAACGCGCAGGTCCACCTGGAAGCGCCGCCGGCTTGCGTGTACCGGGATGTGTTCGGCGCCTGCGAGCGCACCGAGCTGCCGGCCGGCGGCAGCCCCACGGCGGCGGTGGCCGACATCAGCGGTGACGGCTACGCCGACCTGATCATCGGCAACGAGAAGAGCGGCAACGCCGGCCGCCTGAACGCCAACGTGTACTTCGGATCGCCGGCCGGCCTGAGCGAGCGCTACCAGACCGTGCTGCCGGCGCACCGCTGCACGTCGGTGGCCGCCGGCGACTTCGACGGCGACGGCCGCACGGACCTGGCATTCCTGACCGAGGGGCGGGTGCGGCTCTTCTCCCAAACCGATCTGGGCATCGAAGCCAAGGAGTACGTCGACACGCCGATTGAGGGCGTGCAGCTCGGCGCCGCCGACCTGGACGGGGACGGCCACGCGGAGCTGATCGTGACCGCGACGGACCGCCCGCCGCGAATCTACTGGGGCGACACCGGCGGCATCGACCCGGAGCGCTGGTCGGACGTCCCCGCTCCCGACGGATGGTCGCCGATCGACCTTGCCGAGACCGAGGAGCTGTCCGAGACCGAGCGCGTCGGCGCCGTGGCGCCGCTGGCGCTCGCCGTCGATCTCGGCTCCGAACCGCTGGTATTCGTCGCCGGCGGTTCGGCGCAGTTCCTGGTGCCGGTCACCCCGGAGCGTGGCTTCGGCCCGCCGCTGCGGTTCGCGTGCCGCAACGCACTGTCCGTGGCGGCCGGGGACTTCGACGGCGACGGGCGGATCGACCTGGCCTTCGCGTGCCGGGATTTCGAGGACGGGCGGGAGTGCAGTTGGCTGTACTGGGGCGGCGCGGACGGCTTCGCGGAGTCCGCTCGCCTGACCGTGCCCACCCATCGGGCATGCGACGTGGCGCTGGCCGACCTGCGCGGCCGCGGCGTGTGCGACCTGGTGATCTGCCAGCAGCGGACGGCGCAGTCGTTCACGGTGGACTCGCCCGCGTACGCTGGCGGGAGCCGGCGTCTCGCCGAACCGGTGGGGCTGCAGACGCACGGCGCCCGGCGCGTGCACGCGGCCCGTTTCTCCGACGATCCGCTGCCGCAGGTGGTGTTCGCCAACCAGTCGGGCCGGCGAGCCGACATGGCGGTGGACAGCTACCTCTACTACGGGGGGCGGGACGGGTTCTCCGCTGAACGGCGTGCGGAGCTGCGGAGCCCGGGGGCCGCCGCGGCCCTCGCCTGCGACGTCGACGACGACGGCTGGGCCGACGTCATCCTGATCAACAGCTACGAGAACGCCATCCACCTGGATGCCGGCTCCTTCGTCTACTTCGGAGGTCCGGACGGCTTCGCGGCCGAGCCCGACGTGGTGATCCCGACCCGGCTGGGCTGGGCCTGTGCGATCGCGGATCTCGACCGCGACGGTTACCTGGACCTGATCGTCTCGCACTTCCACGACCCGACGATCACGATCTACCGGGGCAGGAGCGGCGGCTTCGACTTCGAGGATCCGACGGTCCTGACCGTTCTGCAGGGTCCGGGCGACTACATCCCGCCCCGGCGCCTGGTACTGGCCGACTTCGACCGCTCGGGCTGGTTGGATCTGGCGATCGGACCGGCCGGGCGCAACCGCTGCGTGATCCTGCACGGCGGCCCGGACGGGTTCAGCACCGAGCGCTCACTCGTGCTGCCCACCTCGTTCGGCGCCGGCTATCCGGTGGCGCACGACATCACCGGCAACGGCTACCCCGACCTGCTGCTCGGCGGCGGCAAGCCCAATCCCGGCCAGCCGCACGACTCGTTCAACCACGTCTTCTGGAATGGTCCCGACGGGCTGCGCGCCGACCGGCAGACGCAGCTCCCGTCCAACTGCGGTCACGGCCTGGCGGTCGCCGACTTCGACGGCGACGGAGTGCCGGACCTGCTGAGCTGCGGCTACCAGAGCGCGGTCGACCGGGACGTGGACGCGCTCATCTACTGGGGCAACCAGGAGACGGGATTCCGCGCCGGCGACTTCACGCGGTTGCGCGCGCACTCCTCGGCCGGCTGCCTGGCGGCCGATTTCGACGGTGACGGCCGTGTGGACATCGCCATCGCCAACCACAAGACCTTCGGCGATCACGTGGGCGAGTCCTTCGTCTACTGGAACGGCCCGGACGGATTCAGCGAGCAGCGCGTGACTCGCCTGCCGACGGTGGGCCCGCATTCGCTGGCGTTCGCCCAGCCCCGCAACCAGGTCGACGGGTCGGAGCAGGAGTACTACGTCTCCGAGCCGTACCGGCTGCCGCAGGGGGCGATCGTGCAGCGGCTGGACTGGGAGGTCGAGCATGCGCGTTCGACGTGGGTGCGGGTGCAGATCCGCACCGCGGCCACGCCAGGGCAGCTCGACGGCGAGCCGTGGCGGGGCGGGCGCGAGGGCGACGAGTGGCTGGGGTGCCGGCAACCGCTGAGCGGGGAAGCGACCCGCGGGCGCTGGATGCAGTATCGGCTGGCACTGGGGGCAACGAACGGCGGCTGCACCCCCCGCGTGCGCGAGGTGCGGGTAGAGTACGGAGCGGAGCAGCCATGATCGTCGACACGCACGTGCACGTCTGGGAGGTGCCGCCGGTCGCGCCGATCGGTCCGACCGCGCCCTCGTTCAGGTCGCTGCCGGAGGAAGCGGGCCCGGTGGAGCTGCTGATCCGGGACATGGACGCCAACGGGGTCGACGCCGCGGTGCTGGTGCAGACCAGTTGGTCGACGTGGGACAACACCTACGTCGCCGAGGCCGCCGCACGGTATCCGCAGCGCCTGCGCTCGATCGGCCTGATCGACCCGCTGGATCCGGCCAGCGTGGAGCTCGTGCAGCACTGGATGGATGCGTTGGGGATGCAAGGCTTTCGCTTCCACCCCGACTACTATCCGGATGTCGAGATCCTGACCTCGCCGCATACCAGGCCGCTCCTCAGGGCGATCGAGGATCGGACTGGCATCGCCAAGGTGCACAACCGCGTGCCCAGCGCGCACCAGCTCGCCGACGCCTCGGATCGCTATCCCGGCATCACCTGGATCATCGACCACCTGATGTATCCGGAACCAGGGATGGCCGCCGCCGGCTGGAATGAGTACGGGCCGATCCTCCGGCTTGCGGAACGGGACAACGTCTTCCTCACGATCTCCGACGTCCACGGCCGTTCGGACGAGGGGTTTCCGTTCCGGGACATGCACGAGGTGATCAGGCGCGCGATCGACGCGTTCGGCATCGATCGCTGCCTGTGGGGCACCGGCTTCCCCGGACATCTCCGCCTCGCGTACGGCTGGCCGTCGCTGGCCGACGAGCTGCGCCTGGTCCGCGAAGGCCTCGACTGGCTGACCTCCGCGGAGCGGGCGTCGATCCTCGGAGAGAACGCCAGGCGGCTCTTCGGCTATGGCTGATCCGAAGCCCGACTCTCCGCAGGCGCTGTCAGGGCAGGTGGCGGTGGTCACCGGCGCGGCGCAGGGGCTGGGGCGGGGCATCGCGGAGACCCTCGCGTCCCGGGGCGCCACGGTGATCATCGCTGACCTGCAGCGAGAGAAGGCCGAAGCGGTCGCCGCCGCGATCGCCGGCGAGGGGCTGACCGCGGCCGCCGCCCGCCTGGACGTGACGTCGACCGCCGAGGTGGACGGTGTCTTCACCGAGGTCACAGAGGCGCGCGGGCGGCTCGACATCCTGGTGAACAGCGCAGGGCTGGGTCAGACCGTGGCCCCGGTCGTCGAGCTCGGCGATGAGGAGTGGGAGCGGGTGCTGAACGTGAACCTCAACGGCACGTTCAAGTGCTGCCGCGCGGCGGCGCGGATCATGGAGCGCCAGGAGTCCGGCTGCATCGTCAACCTGGCGTCGATCAATGGCCAGAACCCGGCCGCGTGGGTCGCCGCCTACAACGTGGCGAAGGCCGGGGTGATCGGCCTCACGCGCTCGCTGGCGCTGGAGCTCGCCGCGTACGGGGTCCGCGTCAACGCGATCTGCCCGGGACCGGTGTACACGGACTTCAACCGCAAGGTGATGGCGCAGCGCTGCGAGACGCTGGGCATCACCGAGGGGAGATGATCGAGCGCATCCGCCAGGCGATCCCGCTGGGGCGCTGGGGCGAGCCCGAGGACATCGCCTTCGGCGTCGCCACGCTCTGCGATCCGAACTCCTCCTGGGTGACCGGCGAGGTCCTGCGCATCTCCGGTGGCATGGAGGGCGTCGCCGCCGCGCCGCCCAAGCGGACCGCGGGCTCGTGACGGTCGCGGCTGGCATCAGCCGGGTCGGGATCTGCGGTGCCGGCCAGATGGGCGCCGCGGCGGCCGTGGCCTTCAAGCGC
This sequence comes from Spirochaetia bacterium, assembly GCA_963662775.1. GTDB lineage: Bacteria > Spirochaetota > Spirochaetia > SZUA-6 > Bin103 > CATQHW01. The sequence goes on along the minus strand of OY759747.1, from coordinate 5,296,300 downwards.
GGCGGCTACCAAGTCCTGGTGTGGGACCGGGACCCCGAGCGGCTCGCCGCGGTCGGGGAGACGGCGGCGTCCCTGGAGGACTGGATGGATCGCCACGTCGGTCCCGCCTTGCGGGCCGGGGGCGCGATCGCGGCTGCCGGGGAGGCGGCGGAGCTCGACCTCAGCGCCGATCTGATCATGGACGCCATCGTCGAGGACCTCGATCGCAAGGGGGAGCTGCTCCGCGGGTTCGCGATCGCCCGGGAGCGCGCGGCGATCTTCATCAGCACCACCAGCGGGCTCCCCATCACGGAAATTGGGCATCGCGGCAACTGCGCGGGATTGCTTGCGGGGACTCATTTCTGGAACCCGCCTCACCTGATGCCCCTGGTCGAGGTGATCCGCGGCGAGCAGACGCCGGACGTCGTGATGAACCGGGTGTGCGAGGTGATGAAGTCGATCGGGAAGATCCCCGTGCGGGTCAACCGCGACATCCCGGGGTTCATCGGCAACCGTATGCTGCATGCGCTGTGGCGCGAAGCGATTTACCTGCTCCAGGAGGGCGTCGCCACGGCCGAGGAGATCGACACCGTGGCGCGGCTCACCTTCGCGCTGCGGATGCCCGCGCTCGGTCCGCTGGAGAACATGGACCTGGTGGGGCTGGACCTGATCGGCACAATCCACGACTACCTGATGGAATCCCTGTCGAGTGACGGCGAGACGCTGCCGGCCCTGCTTGAACGAATCGGCCGCGGAGAGCTCGGCGCCAAGAGCGGTAGCGGCTTCTACGACTGGGCCGGGCGCGACGCTGCGGAGGTGGCCGAACGCCGGGACCGGCAGATCGTCCGCCAGCTCGCATACCTGCGGGAGAGCGGAAGCCTGTGAAGCCCACCGTGTTCGTGCCCGAGCCGATCGCCGCGTGCGGGATGGCGCTGCTGGAGGCCACGTGCGACTGCACGGCGCCCTGGGCCGAGGGGAAGGTGCCCACCGATGCCGAAGCGCAGGAGATGCTGCATGGCGCGGATGCAGTCATCGTGCGTCTGTTCGAGATCGGCGCGGCAGACCTGGAGCAGTGTCCCCGCTTGAAGGTGATCGCCAAGCACGGGGTGGGCGTGGACAACATCGACTGCGACGCGGCCACCGCGCGCGGCATCCCGGTGGTCTTCACCCCGAAGGCGAACGCCAATTCGGTCGCCGAGCACACGATCGGCCTGATGCTTGCTCTGGCCCGGAACGTCGTCCCGGCCTCCGTCGCCCTGCGTGAGGGGCGCTTCGCCGACCGTTCGCAGTTCATCGGCGTCGAGCTGGCAGGCAGGACGCTGGGCGTGATCGGCCTGGGCCGAATTGGGAGCCGCGTGGCGGAGATCTCCTCGGCCGGCTTGGCGATGAGGGTCTGCGGCTACGACCCCTACGTCGCGCCCGGCGCGTACGCGGGACCGGCCGAACGGATGGCGTCGCTTGACGAGTTGCTGGCCGTGGCGGACTTCCTGACCATGCACGTGGGGCTGACCGCGGAGACCCGCCACCTGCTCGACGAACGGCGCCTCGCCAGGATCAAGCCAGGCTGCCGCGTGCTCAACACCTCCCGCGGCGCGGTGATCGACGAGAGTGCGCTCGTCCGCGCCCTGGAGGAGGGCCGGATCGCCGGCGCCGCGCTGGACGTGTTCGAGGAGGAGCCGATCTCCGCCGAACATCCCCTGTGCCGGGCGCCCAACGTGCTGCTGACCCCGCACATCGCGTCGTCGAGCCGCGAGTCGATGGACCGCATGGCCGCCGACTGCGCGCAGGGCGTGCTGGACGTGCTGCAAGGCCGCACGCCGGCCGACATCGTCAGTCCCGATGTCGTGTTATCTTGATGTCGACCCATGACGGCGCACGGGGACTTCCTAAGGCGTAACAGCCGTTCCCGCGAGACGGCCGTCGCCGCGGTAGCTGACAATTGTCGCTTTGACGAACGGGCCAGCACGGAGCGCTGGAACCAGTTCGACACCCTCCTTTCCGAGCTGGTGGAGGTGGGCGGCACGATCGATTGGATGGACTGGGCCGAGGCCAATCAATTGCATCAGGAACAGTACTGTAATGTCCCAAGTCCGAGCGTCCCGGATGCGTTTCTTGAGATCAATCGGAACACTTGGCTGGACGGGCTGTCCGAAAACCAGTCCTTGGTCCGTATCGAAGCCCTCGCCCGACCTTTGCAGAGCAGCAACTTGGACATTGGCAATTTGATCGACCTGTGGCAGCGGGCTAACGACGGAGATGGCGACGCGGCCCCCGCCGTCCGGTCTTTTGTCGACACGTGGAATCAACGCCGCGATGCCCGCCCCGCGTTTGCGGCATTCTACGACGAGGTGCAGCAAGAGGCCGAAGACGATGACTGGCCGCACGCACTTCGTGATCGCCTGGGGCTTGGGCACTACGGGCTGGAGGGCGGTACCGAACTGCCGGTGGCTCTGATGCGCTACTCCCTTGGGGATGTCTTCTCCGCTCAGGCGCACCGGCGACTATCTGTGGCCTGCGCCCTTCCGACGGTTCTCGACGGTGGTATGCACCAGTTCTTCTTTCCGGTGCCGAAGGAACATCCCTACGGCGCTACCGTGCACTTGGTCCTGGACCGGGCGGACACCTTGACTGCCGAGATTGTCCATTGCCGGATCGACTATCAGCGCACGCATCTGTACCAGCTTGGGACGATCACACGACCCCATCGACTAAGCGACGACCAACTGCGCGACGCCCGCGACCTGCACCTTCTCGCGTTGCAAGTCGAGTCCAGCCGCGATGACTTCGGAGAGACTCTCAGGGGGCGGATATGAGCGATCCATGGTTCGAGTCGTTTCTCCTCGGTCCCGAGAAGGCGGTCGCCGATCTCTTCAGTGGGCGCGCGGGTGTCGGTTCCAGCACGCGCCTGGATGTACCCGAGTTGCTCTATCAGGCGTTCCCGCCAAATCTGATCCAGGAGCGTGAACACCTTGACCAAGCGCTCATGGCGTGGCTGGTGGACATGCGGCAGGACTATGCCGCCCATGTCAAGCGTCTTGGTTTCGCGGCATATGGCAAGCGCGTCGGCGATGCCCTGATTGCGTTGCAACTCCTTGAGCTGCCCGAAGGCCGACGTCGGATCCGTGAGGACCTGAGTGACTGGCTGCGCTGGCTGCGACCCTTGAGGCTGGCACCGGAACGCGATCCGGCGCTGGAGTGTCTTCGGTTGCTGACTCGCGGCCAGCCTGACGGGGCCCACACGGCACTGTGGTTGCGCCTCGCCACAGATCCCCGAGGGGAGTATCTCACCGTGGCGCTGGCTGGGCTTCAGTTGCTCCCGAATGAAAACAACGCTCATAGAAACCAGACGCTGATGCTGCAGGCGCTGCTGCGCCACTCCGTGAAGATTCATCACGAAGCCAGCGGGGCTCGAACGTTCTTCAATCGTGGCTATGCGGCCTTGCGTGGGCTGTTCCCACGTAGTCCACAACACTGGAACCAGGTGCTGGACAATGCCCTCACTGACTTCCAGAAGCACGCGCAGGCGCACGTGGCGGCAGAGTTGGTCGACACTTTGCGGACGACGTTGTCTTTCAAACATCGTTCAACGCCCGGACGAACAACGATGAGAGAGCCTGCAGAACAGGATGAGTGGGAGGGCCTACGGGACGATATTGTCAACTCGAACGATCAATCGGCGACTCTGGCCGTGAGGCTGTTCCAGCTCCTGGATCAGAACCACGACTACGCAGTGGCCACGGGCGTAAGCCACTTCTTCGTTCGCACTTTGCACAATCTCGGTAGCAGTCTGCTGGAACACCATCGGCTCCGTCAGGACGACATGACTCGATTCGGACTCATGATCGAACGTGCCTTGGTCTGGGAACCTTCGAACCCGTATTGCTGGATGCTCTGGGCTGACTGGTTTCAGGCTCAGGGCCACCGGGACGCGCGCGAGTCCACGTTGCGCGAGATGTTGCGTCTCTTTCCAAGTGACGTGCACGCACGCGTCGAACTGGCGCGCACGCTGATCGACCGGGGAGTGGGTTATTGGGACGAGGCCGAGCACTGGCTGCGGCAAGCGATGGCAAGAGATCCCGATGGTGGGCATTCGCAAGTAGTGATGGCCCGACTGTTTGTGTTGCGCCACCGTACGGCAGAAGCTGAGACCATGCTTGACGAGTTTGTGGAGCGGCATCCCGACAACGCGACTGCGCAGCAAGCCCTCGGCCGGTTGCGGAATGCCTTATACGTTGGCGCCGAGCACGTGTTTGACAATGGGCAAGAAAACGAGATTCGGGAAGCGATCGGTGGCGATGGCTCGACAACGCCTCTGACCGACGGTCTACACGAGCTCTTCAGGCGTGGCCGCCTCGCAGGCGAATTCAGCCGTGCGAAGGTCGCCAAGGAAGGGGGGATCGTCGAACCGACGGATCTGATCAGGCAGGAGACTCTGAAAGGCGACTCGTTGGCCGGCTTTTATTCGCAATGGCTGATGCCGAAGGAGACGCCGGAGTGTCCTCCACACGCGTGGGCGTGGCACGCTTGTCGGCACTGGCAAGGGGCGACTGGTCCCGATGAATGGCTACATCTGGGGACACAGTTCCCCGAGGCGGTCCCGGAGACGGAGTTCCTTCGCGTCCTTGCCACAACGGGCGACGACAATCCGTGGCGTGCAACTCGTTGGCGCGATCGCTTTGGCTCGGACGATGGTGCGGGACACCGCCCTGTCGATGCCGTTATGCGCGAAGCGCAGGAGCGACTCGTTGCCGCGGACCGGCGCGAACGCGACGAACTCGCGGTTGACGTGATGGCCTGCGCCGCGGCGGACGCTGCCGAATTCGTCCCGGAATGTGCTGTTTAGAAGGCTTGGCTCGGTTTAGGGTCTCACGCGCAGCACCCGCCCTTGCTGCACAGTGGCCTTCGGAGGTAACGACGAAATGAATCAAACGATCGTGTCGAACGGGAATGGCGAGCCGCCTGACCTTCTGGTGCGCCAAGAGGAATCTGACGCTGAGGACCGTCTCCGACATCGCCGCTGCGCTATCGCTGCGACCCACGTTGCAGTTCGTGCCCGACCGCGAGCCGATGGAACGAATGCCCGACGACGGCGCGGAAGGCGCGCTCTCCGTGCTGCAGGGGCAGAGTCCCGCCGGCGCCGATGTCGAGGTGCTCGGCTGAGCCCGAGCTCTGTCAGGACAGGTTCGCCAGCGGGTCGTCGATCTCGATGCGGGCGGCGCGGCGGGCGCTGGCGATGGCGGCGTGGCACATCGCCAGGCTCCTGATGTTGTCCGTGTAGCTGGTGTCCGACTCGCGGCCGGCTGCCCGTGCCGCGAACATCTCGTCCAGGCATCCGTCGTGGCCGGTGTTGCCGGCGTAGGTAGCGGCCACTTGCCGAGGTCCGGTGTCCTTCAACCCGATCACGGGGGCGTTCTCGCCATCCCAGGTGAGCGTGCCGCGCTCGCCGACGATTCGCCAGGCGGACGGCCATTCGGTGATGTGGCCGCTGGCGCACCAGCAGCCGCGGTAGGTGAACACCAGGCCGCCGGTCATCTCGAAGATCGCGGAGGCGCCGGCGCCGTGCCGGTACCAGGACCACGCGGGATTGAACTCGTGGCAGGTGACGGCCAGCGCGTCGGCGCCGGTCATGCAGCGCGCCTGATCGAAGTGGTGGATGGCCATGTCCAGGATCAGCGGGCTATTCATCTCGCGGCGGAAGTCGCCCTCGAACTGCGGGTCGCGGTAGAAGTCGGCGTTGACGATGCCGATCCGCCCCAGAGTGCCGGCGGCGATCACGTCGCGGATCGCCATCACGTACCGGAGGTAGCGCCGGTTCTGCATGATCGCGTAGCTGCGGCCGTGCCGGCGGGCAAGGGCGGCCGTCCGTCGCGCCTCATCCATCGTCGCGGTCATCGGCTTCTCCGTGAACACGTCACAGCCGGCGGCGAGCGCCGCCGCGGCATTGCCGGCGTGCGCGCCGGGCACGCTGGTGTCGCACACCAGGTCTGCGTCGCACCCGGCGAGCGCCGCGCCGATGTCGGTGAAGCAGGGCGCCGGGAGCTCGAACTCGCGGGCGTGTTCGGCCGCACGCCCCGCGACCGGGTCGACCAGCCCGACCAGCTCCACGTCCGCGCGCGCCGTCAGGTAGCGCAGCCAGACGCGCGACATGCCGCCGCAGCCGGCCAGGATCACCCGTGCCGGGGACTTCATGATGGGGCGTGACGATACTCGGGAAGCCGCGCCGTGGGTACCTACAGGAGAAACGCGTAGAGGCGGGCGCGCACCAGCTCGAAGTGGACGCGGACCGGTCGGCCATGCAGGCCCTCGAGTGGCGCGACCGCGACCGCGGCGTCGACCGAGTCGCCCTCGAACCGGACGGGATCGCCGATCGGCCGGCCTTGCTCGTCCTCGACCCGAACCACGATGGAGCCGCCCCGCTCCGTGGCGGCGTTGATGCGGAGTGCCGGCTGGCCGACGCGGATCAGTCCGGTGGTGAGGGTGCCCTCGACGTCGTCCGGTTCGGCGTGGGCGACGCGATACGCCCGGCCGCGCGCCAGGGCGGGCAGGTAGCGGGTTGCCTTGCCGTCGGCCAAGTGTCCCTCCCAGGTGGAGAAGTACGATGCCAGCGCGTGACTGGGACGGCGCTCACGCAGGTCGGCGGCGTCCCGGAAGTCGCCGGCCATGATGCCGTAGCCATTGTGCCGGGTGTTGACGCCCACGTAGGCGTACAGCCACTCGCCGTCGCGCTCCACGTAGCGGTAGCGGTCGCGGAGCATGCCGCAGTCGAACGATCCGCCCGGCCCGCGCTCGACCAGCGGCCGGCGGCCGTCGGTGAAGCGGTGGAAGTGCAGCAGGTCCCGTGTCCAGATCAGCTCCGGGTCCTGGGTCTGCTCGATCCCGTGGTGGAGCAGGGCGGAGCCCAGGTACAGGGTCCGGTCGACGAACGCCTGGTTGATCTTGCCGTCGAGCTTGTCCAGCACCGGCCTGCCGCCGGCGTCGCCCGAGGTGCCGAAGCGCTGCAGCAGGCCCATCGCGTAGAACTGCGTGCCGGTGCGGTCGAACCCGTCCGGCCCCAGCGCGAAGCGCCGGTGGTAGGTCACACCGTCGTCCGTCCACATCACCCCCAGGCAGCGGAGGCACATATGCATGTTGTCGCACTCCGCTCCGTGCGGTGGGTAGGCCGGCGATCCCGGCCGGAAGTACCAGAACAGCCGGGGCCGGCCGCCCACGCGTTCCACGTGGCATCGCATCGACTCCGTGGTGTGCATGAGGTCCATGCCGATGCCGAGATACAGCACCGGCTCGCGGCTCAGGACCAGGTACTCGTCGCCGCGCTTCTCGAACGGCCAGAACTCGCCCGGCCGCGGACGGAAGGTGCCGTCCTGCGGAGGCGCCGCATCGTCCAGCACGCCCAGGCCGTCCTGGCGCAGACCGGGCACCTCGTCGCGTTCGGCCGCGGACAGCGTGGCCGCCGATTCACCGATCCGCAGGCTCTTGCAGGCAAACGGGAACCGTCCCTTGCCGGAGGCGATGAAGACCTGCTCGATGTCGACCGCGCCGTCGCGCCGCTCGTCGTAGGACCGGAACGTGGCGTGCTCGATGTCGTGCGCCAGCTCCCGTTCGCGCGCCGTGCGGGGACCTCTCTCGTCGCTGAAGATGTTGTTGGCGGTGCTGCCGGCATAGGCCACCGTGCCGAGCTCCGGACGCGTCCATGCGCGCCCGTCTTCGCTCACCGCCAGCATGCGCAGTCCCGCGCGGGTCTCGTGGTCGTGGAGCCGGTCGCCGGCGACCAGGAAGTTCTCGTATTCCGCCTCCCAGCGGCCGGCGTCCTTGTTCCACTGGACGGAGGTGAACTGCAGGCCCTCCTCCTCGTGCGGGGCGGAGCCGTCGGCCACCGGCGCGGCCGGGCGCTCGAATGGATCGGGGACGAAGCGTACGCCAAGGATCTCGTCGAAGCACCAGCCGTCGACCAGCACCTCGGGGTGGCCTGCCAGGTCCAGCACGACCGGCCTCGCGGTGGGCAGGGGGGCCTGTTTCCAGAACTTGCGCACGCAGAACGGCCCAACCGGTGTGCCCCCGACCAGGACGCGCAAGCGGATCCAGTACTCGCCGTCGGGCCATCCGTCGATCGGGAACGCCTGATCCCGGCCGCCGTGGGCGAGGCTGAGCCGCCAGGGACCGGCCAGCGGCTCGAAGCCCTCACGTTGCGTGACGTCCACCTGCACGTGGCACCGGTTGACGCGGTGGCTGCGGATGCGGGCGGTGAAGCGCGCCACCGGCTCGTCCGTGTAGAGCGCCTGCCGCGGCGCGCACTCGATGATCTGCGGGGCGGCGTCGACGGCGATCACGTAGCGGTGGTCACGCGGGAAGAAGTCACTCGGGTCGATCTCCAGGGTGTCGGTGGCCACGGTGCGACCGTCCGCCGCGACTTCGGCGGCGAAGCGATAGGAGCCCATCTCCCACGCGCCGTTCCAGGTACCGTGCGACGGGTCGTTACGCCCGTCGTCGACCATGGGGTAGAGGATGGCGAGCTCGACCGCGCCGTCGCGGACCTGGATCCGGTCGGCGTTCACGGCCAGCTCCTGGCGGTAGCCCTGCGGCTGGATCACCGCGACGCGGGCCGTGAGCTGACCGTCCGGGACGGCTCCTGCGCGGTCCAGGATCAGCCGCTTCCAGTGGAAGTCTTCGTGAACCAGACGCATGTCTGCTTGTCCTACAGGCGCCAGAGTCCGGGCAGGTCGCGATCGTAGCTGATCCGCCCGTAGTAGATGCCTTGCGGCGCCTTCCACTCGTCGCGGAGCGGAGGGAAACCGTAGGCGCTCGCCACCCGCGCCCCTTCGGCGGGATCGGCGTAGGTGTGGTGGACGTTGCGGGTGCGCACGCGCCACACCACCCACTGCACGCGGCCGCCGGCGTGCGGGAGCAGCTTGCCCATGTCGGCCACGGGATCGGTCTCGCGCGGGAGGGTGCCGGTGGCCACGCAGTCGAAGACCTCGTGCCGGTGGGATGGCCGGAGCGTGTGTGGGTCGAGGTCCCAGAGGTACAGCGGGTTGCGGCCCAGGCCGTAGGGGGATGCGTGTGGGTCGCCGCTGAGGAGGCGCAGGGCGCCGTCGGGGCAGCGGTACAGGGTGCGCGGGCTGGTGGTGGGCGGATCGCCGGCCAGCGTCAGGTCGCTCGCGTCCGCGAATGGGTCGGCGGTACGGACCCAGCCGGTGGCATGGGCGCCGTCGCGATCCGCGGTACTGGCGCGTGTCGCGATGATCCAGCCGTCGTCGGAACGCGCGATGGACGCCTCCGAGTGCCGCCACGGGCCGGGGCCGGCGACGAGGGGACCGGTGTCGGTCCAGCGGTAGACGCCCGTGCCGGCGTCGAAGCGGTAGCGCAGCGCCGCCACCCGGCCGCCGTCGAAATGATTGACGTCAACCCACTGGCTGCCGTCGCCGGCGCCGTCCTCCGCGTACGGGACCGCCTGCGTGAAGGTCTGGTTCATCCAGCGGACGTCCGCCGCGCAGAACCGGCCTCCGTGCTCGTAACCATCCTGCCTCAGCTCGCCCGCCGGTTGCACGATTTCGATGTCGTCCTCGCGATCGTTCAGGCGGAACTGCACCCACCGTACGCCCTGCGTCCGCTCCCACAGATCGTGGTCGCGGGACACGGTGCCGGTGGCCGGATCGAACCGCCCCATCGCCTTGATCCGCCACTTGGCCACGAACAGGCCGGCGTGCGCGGGCTCGCGGCCGTCGATGAGGGCGCCTTTGGGCATGCCGAACAGCACCGGGTGGCCGTGCTGGCGGACGTATCGGGTGGCGTCGCCGGTGGCGTCCCAGTCGTCGGCCGACGCGGCCAGCACGCCCTCCGTGACCAGCTCGCCGTCCGGCGTATCGCGGCGGAGTTGGTAGACGATCGACCGGTCGTCGTCGACGACGCGCCACCCGCGGGTGGCGTATAGCAGCAGCCAGGTGCGCCTGCTGGCCTGCAGCCCGTTCGGATGGGCCGGGAACACGTCGTCCGAGCGGCGCTCGCCGGGCAGCGAGCACTCGTCGATCAGGCGACCGAGCGGTTCGACGGTCACGGCGTCGATGATACTCTCCGGCCGGCATCGGGAACATGAGACGGATGAGGCTTCGGCGGATGATCGAGATCGGGGGGTTCTTCAGAGCCGGTCTCCTGGCGGCGATCGCGACGATCGGGGCGACCGCGCTTCCCGCCGAGGAGATCCCTGCGGCGCCCCCGGAGGAGGTGGGGATGTCGAGCGAGCGCCTGCGCGAGATCGATGCCGTCATGCAGCGACACATCGATTCGGGCAAGGTGCAGGGTGCGGTCACGGCGGTCGCCCGGCGCGGGAAGGTCGTCCACCTCAAGGCCCATGGCTTGATGGACGTCGGGCGCGGCCGGGCCATGCAGGAAGATGCGATCTTTCGCATGGCTTCCTCGTCCAAGCCCGTGCTCGGCGTGGCGGCGATGATCCTGATCGAGGATGGGCTCCTGCATCCGACCGACGAGGTCGCCGCCTACCTCCCGGAGTTCAGGGACATGCAGGTCGCCGTGCTCAAGGAGCCCGCGGACCGGGACGTCAGCCCCCTGTACGTGGCGAAAGGCCAGGTGCCGAAGCACCGCCTGGTGCCGGCGGAGCGACCGATCACGGTTCACCACCTGCTGACGCACACCTCCGGGCTGGCCAGCGAGGGCTTGGGCTCGGCGATCGCCGAGCTGCCGGAACAGGGCCCGGCGGCAACCCTGGCGAGCCGCGTACCGCTCTACGCCGGCATGCCGCTGGACTTTCAGCCGGGCACGCGGTGGGCTTACAGCGCGCGCGTGGGCCACGACGTGGTCGCCCGCCTCATCGAGGTCGTGTCCGGGCTGCCTTACGACGAGTTCGTTCGCACCAGGATACTCGAGCCGCTCGGCATGACCGACACGCACTTCATCCTGCCGCCGGAGAAGGAGTCCAGACGGGTGGTCATTCACGGCCTCGATGCCAAGGAGAAAGGCTGGGATGATCCGACCCGCTACATCTCGGCGTCCGGCGGCTTGTCCAGCACCGCCGCGGACTACCTCCGCTTCGAGCAGATGCTGGCCAACGGCGGCACCCTGTTCGGAAAGCGCCTCCTCAGCCCGCGATCCGTCGCGACCATGTCCGGCAATCAGGTCGGCGAGCTCTTCGGGCAGGACGGCAAGCAGTCGGGCTGGGGGTTCGGTTACGCCGTGGCGGTCCTGCTGGACCCGGTCGCCGCGAAGAGCGGCCGCGGCCGGGGGGCTTTCGGCTGGGGCGGGGCGTTCGGCACGACGACCTGGACCGACCCGGAGCTGGAGGTCACGGCCGTGCTGATGGTGCAGCAGGGCAGCGAGGGCGTGGTCCGCGACTTCGAGAACGCCATCCGTGCGGCGATCATCGACTGAAGCCGCCGGCAGAGAGGGAGAGCCATGAAACGAATGATCATCGACTGTGACCCCGGCCACGACGACGCGATCGCGCTGATGCTCGCGCACCGGCACGCGCAGGTGGACGGCATCACGACCGTGAGCGGCAACGTGCCGCTTGAGGCCACGACCGCCAACGCGCTCCTGGTCACCGCGCTGCTCGACGTCGATACACCCGTGCACGCGGGCGCTGCGCGGCCGCTGGTGGGCGAGCCGCAGCACGCCCCGCACGTGCACGGCGAGTCCGGCCTTGGCGACGTGACCCGCATGGAGCATGACAGGGTGGTGGCGAGTGACGACGGGGTCGGGTTCCTGCTGGACGTCGCCGCGCCCGACGTGTGGGTGGTCGCGCTGGGGCCGCTGACCAACGTGGCGCTGGCGATCGAGCGCGATTCCGGGTGGGTGCGGCGGATCGCCGGCATCGCGCTCATGGGCGGCAGCACGGACGTGGGCAACGTGACGCGGGTCGCGGAGTTCAACGTCTACGCCGATCCGGAGGCGGCCGACCGGGTGTTCGGCTCCGGCGCCGACATCACCATGTGCGGCCTCAACCTCACCCATCAGGTCATGACGACCGACGCGGTGGCGGAGCGGCTGCGCGGCGCGGGCACGGCGGTGGCCGGCTTCGCCGCGGAGGTGTTCGACGACCTGCACGGACGGATCGCGACCCTGACCGGCTTCCGGGAAGCGGCGCTGCACGACCCCTGTGCCGTGCTTGCCGTGACGCACCCGGAGCTCATCGAGACCGCGCCACGCGCGGTCAGCGTCGAGCTCGACGGCGCGCTGACCCGCGGCATGACGGTCGTCGACCAGCGCCGCGGCCTGCGGGGAGATCCCGCCACGGCCAAGGTCGGGTACCGGATCGATGCGCAACGGGCGCTGCAGGTGGTCCTGGAGTCGTGCGGGGTCGAGCCCGAGTCGGGCTGACGCCCCGCATCCGGGGCGTCAGGAGCCGGCAGTCAGCGGCGAGATGTCGCCCCAGCCATAGGCGACCTCGACCAGTTCCGTGCCGCCGATGGCGATCGCCTCAACTCGGACCTCCTCACCGCCCAACGCCTCGTAGAAGTTCCGGGACGGATTGTCCGTAAGCACCCAGGTCAGCATCGAGTGCCACCCTTGGGAGAGGAACCACGAGCAGAGCGCTGCGACCAGCCGCCGTCCCACTCCCTGCCGCTGGCCGGACTCGTAGAGGTAGATGGCGTAGAGCTCGGCCGAGTACTCGGGAGCGGTGCTCGGCTCCGGGCCGCCGGATTCGATCTGCGAATCGTCGGAACACGATGCCGTGGCGCTCGCCGCCGGAGAGCCGCTCCGTTCCGGTCCGCCGGAAACGAATCCGATGATCCGCCCGCCCCGATCCTCGGCGACGAAGGCGTTCTGACGCCGATCGGCAAGGATGCGGTGCCAGCGCTCCTCCCGTTCGTCGTAGTCCAGCCCGGCGAGGTGGTCCGCCGGTACGATTCCGGAGTAGGTGGACCGCCAGCTATCGATGTGGACCTGCGCGATCCCGCGGGCGTCCGAGTCGACCGCCTGACGGATGCGGATCGGCTGCGCTTCCATGGGAGACGATAGCACTTCGTCGCGCTGACGACCATTCGGAGTTCACTTCGCCATCGAATGGTGACCTGCGTACGTTCCTTGCAACTACAGGAGCAGCATGCATGAACGACAACGGGGATCTCATCCCTCGAAAGACGCTGTTCGGCAATCCCGAGCGGACCGCGGTCACGATAAGCCACGACGGCACGCGGGTCGCCTGGCTGGCGCCGGTGGACGGGGTGCTCAACGTCTGGGTGGCGCCGGTGGACGCGATCGGGGAGGCGAAGCCGGTCACCCGCGACCGGGGCAGGGGGATCAGGCACTACCTGTGGAGCTATCACCCCGGCTGCCTCCTCTACGGTCAGGATCGCGACGGCGACGAGAACTGGCACGTCCACGCCGTCGAGATCGAGACCGGCCGGACGCGCGACCTGACGCCATACGAAGGGGTCCAGGCGATCCCGCACGGGTTGTCGGACCGGATCCCGGACGAGGTGCTGATCGGGATCAACCGGCGCGACCCGCAGTATCACGACCTGTATCGGGTCCACATCCTGACGGGAGAGTCGCGGCTCGTCGTCGAGAACGACGTGGGAGCCATTCGGCTCCTGACCGACCACGACTTCAACGTCCGGCTCGCGGCCGTGATCCCACCGGATGGCGGTGTACAGATCCTGTCGCGGTCCGGGTCCGGGGAGTGGGAGCCGTTCATGACGATCGGTCCCGAGGACGACGTGACGACCGGTCCGCTCCACTTCGATGCGGCCGGCCGATTCCTGTACCTGCGCGACAGCCGCGGCCGGGACACGGCGGCACTGGTCGCCCTGGACACGGAGACCGGCGCAGTGGAACCGCTGGCCTCGGACGCGAAGGCGGACGCCTCCCAAACGATCGATCATCCGGCTACCCACAGGCCGCAGGCGGTCGCGTTCGAGTACGAGCGCGTCACGTGGACGGTGCTGGACCAGTCGATCGCGGCCGACTTCGAGCGGCTGGCGGACGGCGACAGGGGCGAGGTCCGTTCGATCTCGCGATCGCTCGACGATCGGACCTGGATCGTCGCCTACGACCGCGCCGACGGTCCGCAGGCGTACTACCGGTACGACCGGGAGTCCGGAAGCCTGGATTACCTGTTCTCCAACCGCCCGGAGCTCGAGAGAGCAGCCCTTGCGCCCATGCACTCCGCGATCGTTCGATCGCGCGATCAGCTCGACATCGTGTCCTACTACAGCCTTCCCGTGGGCTCGACGAAGGACGGCGCGGACCGCCCGACCGAGCCGCTGCCGGCGGTTCTCTACGTCCACGGCGGCCCGTGGGCACGGGACAGTTGGGGCTACGATCCCGTGCACCAGCTCATGAGCAACCGCGGCTACGCCGTGATCAGCGTGAACTATCGCGGCTCGATGGGCTTCGGCAAGGCGTTCGTGAACGCCGCCAACGGTGAGTGGGCGGGCCGGATGCACGACGACCTGATCGACGTGGTCGACTGGGCCGTGGGGCAGGGGATCGCCGACCGGGACCGCATCGCCATCATGGGCGGCAGCTACGGCGGATTCGCAACCCTGGTCGGGCTCACGTTCACGCCGGAGGTGTTCGCGTGCGGGGTCGACCTGGTCGGGCCGTCCAATCTGAACACCCTGCTCGACTCCGTGCCCCCGTACTGGAAGCCGATGCTCGGAATGCTGCGCACGCGCGTCGGCGACAGCTCCACCGCGGACGGAAAGCGGTTGCTGGCCGAACGCTCGCCGCTGTCACGGGTCGACCGGATCGTCCGGCCGCTGCTGATCGGACAGGGCGCCAACGACCCGCGCGTCAAGCAGGCGGAGTCCGACCAGATCGTTGCCGCCATGACCGAGCGCGGCATACCGGTCACCTACCTTCTGTACCCGGACGAGGGGCACGGCTTCGCGCGACCGGAGAACAACCTGTCCTTCATGGCGGTGGCCGAGGCGTTCCTGGCGCGCTGCCTGGGCGGCCGGCACGAGCCGGTCGGCGACGACTTCGACGGCTCGTCAATCCAGGTGAAGGCCGGCGCGGAGGAGGTCCCGGGTCTGCAACGTCACCCGTGAGCGCAGCGAACCTCACTCGAAGAGTGATCGCGCCGCTGGCCGACATCGCGATCCGGCCCGCCATCGCCGCATTGCCGAAGGCCGACGTTCATCTGCACTCGGAAGCGGGTCCGCGCGTGGAGCAGGTGATCGCGGAGTTGCTGGCCTGCACGCAAGCCGCGATCACGGCTTCGTTCTGCGACGATGAAGCGCGCGGCCGGCTGCTGCGTGTCCTGTCGGACTCCGCTACGATGGATCCGTGATTGACGTTCAAGAAGCCAAGCAACTGTTCCGCGGCCCCATGGTGTCGGTGGCGACGCCGTTCACCCCTCACTTCGACCTTGACCTCGATGCCCTGCGGGACAACATCGAATTCATGCTCGATCGCGGGATGACGACCGGGAAGGGCGTGCTCCTGGTCGCCGCCGCGGGCGGCGAGTTCCCGATGCTGACCATGGAGGAGCGCAAGGAGGTCATCAGCGCCAGCGTCGAAGCGGCGGCCGGCCGCATCCCCGTCGCCGCCAGCATCCAGTTCGACGGCACGCGGGAGATCATCGAGCTGGCGCGCTACGCCCACCGGGCTGGCGCCAGTCTCGGACAGCTCTCGTCCCCGTCCTACTATCCGCCGCCGGCGCGGGACATCTACGATCTGTTCGAAGCGGTCAGCGAGGAAACCGAGCTGCCGATCATGATCTACAACAACTGGTGGACGACGCCCAACATGAACGTCGACACGGTCGATCGCCTGGCGCGGCTGCCCGGTGTCGTCGCGCTCAAGTGGTCATCGTCGTCCATGGGCGAGTACACCGCCGGCCTGCACCGGTTCGCCGATCGCCTGGCGATCATCGACAACCTGGGCATGGCGGTGTGGGCGCACCTGCTGGGCGCCGTGGGCTTCATCACCCACCAGAGCAACTTCTGGCCCGAGTACCCGCTGTCGCTCTGGGAGCTCCTCGAGCGCAAGGACTACGACGCGGCGGTCGCCCGGCTTGCCGGCTTCAGTTGGGCCTGGGACGAGTGGACGCACCAGGTGTGCCAGGAGACCGAAGGGGAGGGGCCGTTCATCAAGGCGGCCATGGAGCACGTCGGACTGACAGCCGGTCCGCCGCGTCCGCCGGCACGCCCGGTGAGCGCGCGCCTCCGGCAAGAGCTCCAACGGCTGTTCGCCGACTCCGGGGTCCCCGAAGCGGACGCGGCCTGACGGCCGCGGCGCACAGGGGAGCAATCCGAGGGTTCAGCGGCCGACCGAGAGCCGGTCGGCGAGCCATTCGGGAAGGCCGAGGGCCCGGATCTTGCGCTGCGCCACCTCCACCGGATAGGGCACGCGAAACTGCGTGTAGCGCGCCCGCTCGGCGTCGAACAGGCCGAACGCGGCGTCCGGAGTGCCGTCGCGGGGTTGTCCCACCGAGCCGGGGTTGATCAGGTAGCGGCTGGCCTGGTCGAGTGTGAGCGGGTCTCCGGGCTGAAGCCGGAAGCCGCGGACCGGCGTCCTGATCGCGCGCTCGGCCCGGCTCGGCCGCCGCTGCTGTATGATCCCGGCCGCGTGCGTATGTCCAAAGAAACATACATTCGCATCGGGGAAGCGGTCGGTCAGCGTCTGGAACGACGCGCGCGCGTCGTAGTCGTCGAAAAGATACAGGTCCTCGTCCTGGGGCGAGCCGTGGCACAGCACGATGCCCGCTGCCGCCTGCACCGGACCGTGCGGGAGGGCCCGCAGCCGGTCCAGGTCGGCGGCCGCCAGCATCCGGCGATGCTGCCGCGCCGCGGCCTGCGCCACGTCGTTGAAGTCCCGGTCGCTGGCGATGCCGGCCACCACCTTGTCGTGGTTGCCGCGGACGCGGCGGTCCGCGATCGCCAGCCCGCGCTCCAGGCACGCGGCGGGGTCGGCGTTGTAGCCGACCAAGTCGCCCAGCAGCAGGCAGGCGTCGATGCGGACCGGCAGGGCCTCCATCGCCGCCTCCACAGCCCGCAACGCTTCGAGGTTGCCGTGGATGTCGGACAGGACGGCGTAGGTCACGTGACGTCCCGCCGTTGCAACCGACGGGGCGGTTCCGGCTACGGCTACCGCGCCGCTGCCGGCTCTCCGACTGCGGCGGTGACCGCCTCGAACTGGCGCGCCACCACCCAGTCCGGGCGCGGGTTCTCGACGCCGGCCGGCACGTTGTCGATCGCCGCCAACGCGTAGATCAGGCTGTAGCGCTTCGCCGGCGAGAGGTTGTGGTTCGAGCCGTGCACGGTCCGGCAGTCGAAGAAGCAGACGTCACCGGCCTCGCCCTCGATCGGGATGATCATCGCCTCGTCGGTGATGTGCTCGCGCAGCGCAGCAGGCGTGATGCACCACTGCTTGTAGCTGGTGGTGACCTCGTCGCTGTAGTGGTCCAGCACCCCCCAGCGATGGGAGCCCCGGATCAGCATCACGCAGCCGTTCGCGCTCGTGTTCGGTCCGAGCATCACCAGCGCCGATGCCATGCGGTCGTCGACGCCGTCGTAGCGCCAGTAGCCGTAGTCCTGGTGCCAGAGCCACACGGTGCCCTCGAACGACTCCTTGTAGTTCAGCTTGCTGTGGAAGACGTAGGCGTCGTCCCCGAAGATCTGCTTGACCGGACCGGCGATCGGTTCCGACCGGCAGAGGTCGCGGAACGGCTCGATGCCGCGGTGCGCGCAGAACACGGAGCGCACCGGGCCGCTCTTCTCCCGCACCACGTGCACCTCCGGCGGGTTGACGGCGTCCTCCGCCATCACAGCGTCCGCCGCCGCGCGCAGCTCCTCGATCCGGTCCGGCGGGATCACCCCCCGCTGCACCAGGAATCCGTCCTCGCGGTAGGTGGCGAGTTGTCGTTCCGTCCACATGTTCAGGCCTCCAGGGGTTTGAGGTCCGCCAGCATCGTCGGGATGAGCTCGGCGACGGTGGGGTGAATATGCACCGCCCGCTGGATCACGGTATACGGCGCCTTGGCGTACATGATGTCCAGGATCGAGTGTATGACCTCGTCGCCGCCGACCCCGAGGATGGCCGCGCCCAGGATCCGGTCGGTCTCGGCGTCGACCAACACCTTCATGAAGCCCTGCGTCTCGCCCTTCTCGACGGCGCGGCCGACGCGGGTCATCGCCCGCGTCGCGATCAGGGCCGGGCGGCCCGTTTCCCGGACCTGCTGCTCGGTCATGCCGACGCGGCCGAGCGGCGGGTCGACGTACAGCGCGTAGCAGTCGATGCGGTCCGCGACGCTGCGCGGGTCGTCGTGCAGGAGGTTGGCGGCGACGATCTCGTAGTCGTTGTAGGCGGTGTGCGTGAAGGCGCCGCGGCCGTTGCACTCGCCCAGAGCCCACACCCCCGGCACGGCCGTCTGCAGCCGGTCGTCGACGGGGATGAGCCCCCGCCGGTCGACCTCGATTCCCGCCGCGTCCAGGCCGAGGTCGTCGGTGTTCGGACGCCGTCCCACCGCCAGCAGCAGGTGTGAGCCCACCACGTCGGGTTCCCCGGACGCGCAGTCAAGGTTGGCCGTGACCGCCCCCCCGTCCCTTCCCACGTCCATGCACTTCGCGTTCAGGCGGACGTTCACGCCCTCGGCTTCCAGGATCCCGGTCACCGCGGCCGAGATGTCCGGGGACTCCCGCTTGATCAGGCGGTCGCCGGTGTCGATGAGCGTGACCTCGCTGCCGAAACGGCGGTACATCTGCGCGAACTCCAGCCCGATGTAGCCGCCGCCGACGATGATCAGGTGCTCGGGCAGCACCTCCAGCTCCATGACGGTCGAGTTGGTCAGGTAGTCGACCCGGTCGAGCCCGGCGAACGGCGGCACGAACGCGCGCGCTCCGACGTTGATGAAGATCCGCTCCGCCTCCAGCAGGTCGCCGCCCACGCGGACCCGGTGAGCCGCCTCGAAGCGGGCGTGCCCGTGGTAGACCGTGCAGTTGGCGAGCGACCGCAGCCAGCGCTCGACGCCGACCTCGGACTTGTGCGCGATCGCGTCCTTGCGCGCCTTCACCCGCACCATGTCGACGCCTACGGCGCCGTCGATCACGACGCCGAAGTCGGCGGCCCGGCGCGCCACGTGCGCGGCGCGGGCGCTGGCCACCAGCGCCTTGGTGGGGATGCAGCCCACGTTGACGCAGGTGCCGCCGAAGCGGTGGCGCTCGATGATGGCGGTGTTCATGCCGGCGCCTGCCAGCGCCGCGGCCAGGCTCGGGCCCGCCTGGCCGGTGCCGATGACGATGGCGTCGTACGCGCGTGGCATGGGTGGCTCAGATCCAGCCGTGGCGGATGGAGACCGGCACGCCGGCGCGCTGCGTCTCCCAAGCCGGCCCGGCGGACAGCATCACCTCGCGCCCGGTGAGCGCGGACTCCTCGGCGGCGAACAGGATCTCCATGATGTGGCGTGTCCACTGCCCGTGCGCGGGTGGCTCGATGTTCAGCCGGATCGCCTCCACGAAGGCCCGCCACTGCTCGGTCATGCCCGCCGGAGGCGTCTCGAACGGGACGTCCGTCCACTGGTTGTCCTTGCCGAGCTGCACCGAGCCGCTCGAGAAGCGCAGCGACCCCTGCGTGCCGTACATGATGCAGTCGTGCGTGGGCGCGCCGTCGGCGTAGGCCACGGCGATGGCGATGCCGGCCGCGCCGTTCTTGTAGCGGATGAAGACCGTGGACGTGTCGTCGGCCGCCTGGTAGTGCGCGCGGGTGCCGATCGCCGCCGACACCGACAGGGCCTGCGATGCCATGACCCAGGTCAGCCGGTCGACGACGTGCACGCCGTTGGTCAACCACATGCCGCCGCCGTGGAATCGGCTGCGGTACTGCGGCCGCCGCGTGGCGTGGTTCCAGTTCTTGCACATGTAGCTGACGGCGGTGACGACCGGTCCGATCTCGTCCGAGTCCAGGATCTCCTTGGCCTTCATCGCCGGCCCGCCGAAGTGCTGGGTCAGGCCGACCATCAGCTTCACGCCGGCCTCCTCGGCCGCCTCGACCATCTCGTCGCACTGCTGGCGGTTGAGCGCCATCGGCTTCTCCACCATCACGTGCTTGCCGGCGCGGCAGGCGTCGACGGTGAGCCGGTGGTGGAGCTGGTGCCCGAGGGTGATGGCGACCGCCTCGACCTCGTCGTCGGCCAGCAATTCGGTATGCGAGGCGTAGCCACGGGCGACGCCGTACTCCTTCATGACCCGGGCGCGCGGCTCTTCGAGCAGATCCGCGCACGCCACCACCTCGACGTCGTCGAGTGTTGCGATCGCCTGCAGGTGGGAGCTCGAGATGCCTCCCAATCCGACGATCCCTACTTTCAACATCTGTTCCTCCTGCAGGCGGCAGTGTGGCACAATGAAGGGCCATGATGGGGATGGCGCGATGCGATTGATCCTGGAACAGATACGGACCGGCGGCGACCGGAACTTCGCCTACCTGGTCGGCGATCGAGAGGCTGGGGTGGCGGCGATCGTCGACCCCTCGTTCGATCCCGCGGCCGTGGTGGAGCGGGCGGCTGCCCAGGGCCTGACCGTGGCCTACGTGGTCAACACGCACGGCCACGGCGATCACACCAATGGCAATGACGAGGCGCGCAGGCTCACCGGCGCCCCGCTCGTCGCCTTCGGCTCGAACGCCGACCAGCGTCTGGACGACGGCGGCGTGCTGGAGGTCGGCGCGCTGCGCCTGCGGGCGCTCTACACCCCCGGCCACGCCGACGACCACCTCGTGCTGTTCGAGCCCGACGAGCGGTTCGCCCTGACCGGCGACCTGCTGTTCGTGGGCAAGGTGGGCGGGACCTCCGGGCGCGAGGCGGCCCGCACGGAGTGGGACAGCCTGCACCGGCTGCTCGATGCCGCCGGCGATGACGTCATGGTCTGGCCCGGGCACGACTACGGCTGCCGGCCGGCGTCCACGATCGGCATGGAGCGGCGCACCAACCCGTTCCTGGGCTGCGAGGACTTCGAGGCGTTCTTCGATCTCAAGGAGCGCTGGCCGGCTTTCAAGGCCGAGCACGGACTGCGCTGAGGTTGGCTCACGACCCGGGGACCGTGCAGACTGAGGACGACGAGCGGCTCAACGCCGTGCCTCGCAGATGGTCGGGTACCCGGTTTGAGCGGTTCCTGTGCGAGTTCACGGATTGGCTCGGTTGGGCATTCTGCGAGCTGGCGTTCAAGACGGGCTGCCTCGGAACCGGCTGGTCGTACCAGCTCGGCACGTGGCTCTACGGCCTCGCCGATCGATGGGAAACCGAACTGACCACGGCCAGCGCACCCTGCGTGGCCGAGCGATGAGTCGTGCTACCGTAAACGGATGAGATACTCGTACGATCATGTTCACCTGCAGACCAACGATCTGGACGCCACGGTCGCTTGGTTCGAACGCATGTTCGACGCGCGCCGGCTGTGGATCGGCGAGTTCAAGGGCACCAAGATCACCCACCTGGGGTTCCACGACACCTTCGTGAACGTATTCCACCGGCCGCCGACCAACCCGGACGTGACCCCGGAGGACGCGGTGATCCATCACTTCGCGATGCGTCCCGACGATTACGACGCCGCGATCGCCGACCTCAAGCGGCGCGGCGCCCGCTTCCACACCGAGCCGGCCGCCGTCGGCCCGCACCTGCGCGTAGCCTTCATCGAAGGACCGGACAACCTGCGCGTGGAGATCATCGAGGGCGACCTGCCCGAGGGGACCGGCCTGTAGTCAGATTCTTGTCCTTTGACGAGTGATACATTGATCTGATGTTGTCACTTTGAAAGTGACAATTTCCCGAGAGCTTCTTCGGACGAAGCTTGACGAGACGCTCGCACCTCCGCCCCGCGTCCTTACGCCACGGGACGTGCGGCTTCCGGCGATCCCCGGCAAGGCGTTCGCGGTGATCGGGGTACGCCGCAGCGGCAAGACCTCTCGCCCAGTGCCGTAGCGGGCGCCTGCAGGCGCGCGCCAGCCCGGAGTCACAACTCCTGCTCCTGCTCGAGGACGAGCGGCTGGCCGGGCTCACCGTCGCCGACCTGGGCTGGCTGCTGGAGGAGCATGCCCCGAGGTTTCCGGTCCTGCAGGGCGACGGGGGCGTCACCCTGTACCTCGATGAAGTGCAGAACGTTCCGAACTGGGAGCGGCTGGTTCGCCGTCTGATCGACACGCGTGGCATGCAGGTGTTCGTGACCGGCTCCTCGGCCCGGCTCCTGAGCCGCGAGGTGG
This sequence comes from Spirochaetia bacterium, assembly GCA_963662775.1. GTDB lineage: Bacteria > Spirochaetota > Spirochaetia > SZUA-6 > Bin103 > CATQHW01. Next base: position 5,274,175 of record OY759747.1, on the reverse strand, counting down.
CGACCAGCCTCCGCGGGCGCGGAGTGGACGTGCTGGTGCACCCGTTCAGCTTCCGCGAGGCGTTGCGCCATACCGACGATCCGCCTCCGCCGGAGACGATCGACCACCGGCTGCGGCGCTACCTGATCGAAGGCGGCTTTCCCGAGGCGCAGGGTGTGGAGCCGCAGGATCGCGCCGCGCTGCTGACCGGCTATGTCGACGTGGTGGTACTCCGGGACGTCATAGACCGGCACGGAGTGACCAATCCGCTGGCCCTGCGCTGGATGCAGCGGCAGTTGCTGGCCAACCCTGGCGGCCGGTTCTCGGTCCGGAAGCAGTATGACACGCTACGCTCAGAGGGCGTGCGAGTCGGCAAGGACACCCTGCACGCCTACCTCGGCTACCTGGAGGACGCGTTCCTGGTGCGCACCGTCTCCCTGCACTCGCCCTCCGAGCGGCGGCGCATGGTTCACGCGCGCAAGGCATATCCCGTGGATCCGGGGGGCTGATCGAGCTGTTCGCGACCAGCGGCCGCAGCCATGCCGGCCGTGCCCTCGAGACCGTAGTCCTGCTGGAACTGGAGCGGCGCGGCTGGGAGGTGTCCTACGTACGCACGACCGAAGGGTGGGAAGTCGACTTCTTCGCGCATCGCGCGGGGGAGCGGCCCCTGCTGGTGCAGGTGTGCCTGGAAACGGCTGAGGACGCGACTTGGGAGCGGGAAGTACGAGCGCTCTGCTCGGCCGGTGAGGCGTACCCGGATGCCGGACTCCCGCTCGTCACCCTCGACTCGTCACCGCCGCGCCACCCGCTGCCGGACCGCATCACCTGGGTGCCGGCCGCGCGCTGGTTGCTGGATCGTTGATCCCGTTCCAGCACCGGCGGTACTGTGGCGCGAGGTGAATTGCCGATGCCGCTCAATCTGACCGCTGACATGACCGCGTATCAGGAGCAGGGATACCTCGTCATCCCCGAGGTCCTCGGACCAGCCGAAGTGTCGTTTGCGTCATATATTGCATTTGCGTCGTTTGCGGCCTATCTTGTCCCTCGATAGAGGAGGATCTTCGATGGACAGGACATTCGTCTCGGGGACGGAATCCGGAATTCCCAGCGACCGGGATGCGTCGCTCGCCGGACGGGCGGGCCGGAAGCTGGGGGCATGGGTCGAAGGGACAGACCCGGTCCCGGCGCGCTTCGGCGCAGCCGCCGAGACCGTCGACATCCCGACGCCTGCGGTGCGGCTTCTCAAGGCGATTCTGGACCAGATGGCGCACGGCAACGGCGTTGCGCTGACACCGTTGCACGCCGAGTTGACGACGCGGCAGGCGGCGGACCTTCTGCAGGTATCGCGAACGCATCTGGTGCAGTTGCTAAACGACGGGCGGATTCCCTGCCGGAAGGTGGGCGCGCACCGCCGCGTCCGCACCGAGGACATCCTCGCCTACCGCCGCGAGACGGAATTCCGTCGCCGGGAGGCACTCGACGAACTGACGGCCCGTGATCAGGAACTCGGCTTGCAGTAGACGATGGCCCGGCTGACGGCTTTGCTCGACGCCAACATCCTCTATCCGGCTGGCCTTCGGGACTTTCTGCTTCGTCTGGCCGACCGGTATCTGTACACTCCGCTGTGGAGCGCCGACATCCATGCGGAGTGGATGCGGAACCTTCTCGTCGACCGACCCGAGCTGTCCGGCGACCTGCTGGAGCGGACCCGCACGGTAATGGACGAGCACTTTCCTGAAGCGGTCGTTACCGGATACGAAGCGGTCGCCGCCGGACTCGACCTGCCCGATGCCGGCGACCGCCATGTATTGGCTGCGGCGATCCACGGGCGGGCGGACGTGATCGTGACTCGGAACCTGCGGCACTTCCCGGCTGACCGTCTGGCTTCCCACGCCCTCACGGCGCAGCATCCCGATGCGTTCGTCACCGGTCTGTTCGAATCCGGCCCCGACGACGTTCTGGCGGCCGTCCGCGGGCATCGTGCGGCGCTGAGAAATCCGCCGCGATCGGCGAACGATCATCTGGCCGCACTCGAACGCGTCGGGCTGGTCCGGACTGTGTCCCTGCTTCGACCGCACGAAAGTGCCATCTGACTCGGGCTACGGCATCACAACGGCATCCTGTGTGCCGCGCTCAACAACCCCGTCACGGCACCCCGGTATCGGTGACGGGCGCGCCGCAAGGCCGCAGCAGGGTCGTCGGTCGGGTCGCGGAGCGGCTGCAGATACATGGTGACCGCACCCGTTCTGACCACCGCGGCCTCCAGCACGCTCGGCGCCGGAGCGCGGCAGCAGCAGCGCCCCCGGCAGTTGCCGATCAGCCGCCGGTGCTCGGGGACCGCGTGGCGCCCGTAGGCGAGTCCCGTGGATCCGGGGCTGATCGCCCGTTCGCGACCAGCGGCCGCAGCCACGACTAGCGCGCGCTTGAAACCGTGGTCCTGCTGGAGCTGGAGCGGCGCGGCTGGGAGGTGTCGTACGTACGCAAGACGGAAGGATGGGAAGTCGACTTCTTCGCGCACCGCGCCGGGGAGCGGCCCCTGCTGGTGCAGGTGTGCCTGGAAACGGCCGAGGACGCGACCTGAGCTGCGCGCTCGCACTTCCCGCTCCCACGGCCGGTGAGGCGTACCCGGATGCCCGGCTCCTGCTCGTCACCCTCGACTCGTCGCCGCCTCGCCGGCCGCTGCCGGAGCGCATCACCGGGGTCCCTGCCGAGCGCTGGCTCCTGGATCGTTGATCCCGTTCCTGCACCGGCGGTACTGTGGCGGGAGGTGAACTGCGGATGCCGAGCAATCTGACCGCCGACATGACCGCGTATCAGGAGCAGGGGTACCTGGTCATTCCCGAGGTCCTCGGACCGGCTGAGGTAGCTGCCGCCCAGCAGGAGATCGAGCGGCTGCACGAGCTGGCGGCAGGCGAGGGGACCCCGCCGGCTGAGGCGACGTTCCAGTTCGAGCCGCACACCGACGTGCGCTCAGAGCACGGCCGCCCGGTCCTGCGCAAGATCGAGCGCACCGACCTGGTCTCCGACCTGTTCGCGGGCATGGCCCGCAACCCGCGGATGGTGGCGGTCGTGTCGGAGATCCTCGGCCCGGAACTGCTGCTGTTCCGGTCGACGCTGATGCTGAAGCCGGCGCGCCACGGATCGCAGCACGGACTGCACCAGGACGTGGCCTACTGGCCCCTGGAGCCGCCGGAGCTGGTGACCGTGAGTATCGCCATCTCGGCCAGCGACGCCGAGAACGGCTGCATTCACGTCATCTCCGGCAGCCACCGCTGGCCGGTCGGCGAGTGGGGGAACATCTCCCGCCGTGACGGTGCCGCGCAGACCGACCGCGAGGACGTCGACCTGTCACAGCTCTGCGACGTGCCCCTGGAGGCCGGCAGCGCCGTCCTGTTCCACAGCAACATCGTCCACGGCTCCGGACCCAACCACTCCGACCGGCCCCGGCATACCGCGCTGTATGCCTTCTTTCCGCCCACGGCGCGCTACATGCCCGCCAAGCGCGACTCGCCGAGCAAGACGTACCCGGTCGTAACCGGCCTGAACGGGCTGGCCAGCGTCACCTTGGGCGTGGGCGAGAGCGCCCTGAGCGTCACGCAGCGCCAGTAGCAGGTCGCAACACCTACGGGCGTACGCCCCGGAAGCTACGAAGCTTCAGGCGGAAGCGGTGCCGCGCGGCCCAGTCGTCCTTGTTCCGATATTCCTCCTCGATGCCGAGTGAGCCTTCGCCAATCATGGACACCTTCGGGTCTGAGTTGTCAGGACCCGTAGCGACGAATTCATGCGAATGGCGCGCAAAGAGATCCAGCCGGTCGATGCAGAGGCATCCCATCAAGACCGACGACTCTGTAACGATTGATTGACTGTTGACGGTTTCCCACGGAGCCGGTCACGGCCCACGCACCACATGAAGCAGAGTGTCGTCCTTGATGTACCGGGTTATGCTCCTCTACAAGTGACTGCTTTCGGCCTTGACGCCGTCGTCGCGCACGGATACTGTCGACCGAGTCGGTTTCCTTGACGATCTGACATCATCAAAGGACGAGCTGGAGGAGTATCGCTGCCCGTGGCGGACAATCATTTGTTTGGCCCAGACACCATGAATGCACCGTGGGGGCTGGATTCCAGACTCAGGCTCGTTGCCTTGGCTCGCGCTTTCTTCAACGCCACCAAGATGGCAGATAACCATGCGGTCATTGGGAAGGAGATGGAGAATCCAGGAAAGCCGAGGCCGCTCACCGTCGCTGACTTTCTTGAGTACTTGAAGGTGACGAAGGCCTTCCCCAAATCGCCAAATGCGTTCCGCGTCGCACGAATCGTGGAGCAGATGGTGTCCGCTGGACTCCTTGTGCGTGCTGGGGTCGGCATCCCCTCCATTGCGGGACTTCAGGAGCACTACCTGTATATGGTTACGGAGGAGGAAGCCCGGCGAGGTCCGCTTCACTTGGTGCCCGTCCTTGGCCCCGAGTACCTCTACAGATTGTGCGAGCCGAGCTTGGTGCATATCACGGGAAGGAACGGCGGCGATGCCGTCGCCGGAACCGGACTCGTCGTTCACTCCTCCCACATCCTCACCTGCGGTCATGTGGTTTCCGACATGAAACTCGACCGGAGGCAGGCGTTCCAGGGTAATGAGTACGCGATCAACGCCGACTCGATCCACCGACACGACGAGCTTGACGTGGCCGTGATTCGTGTGGACGAGCCGCGCCTGTCTCCCACGGCAGGGATCCTCTTACAAGCTCCCGTCGTGGCGCAGCCCGTTTACACGCTCGGCTACCCCAGGCTTCCCTGCCTTCGGGAAGCGTCCGTGACGATGCAACCGGGAGCCGTGACGAACGAATCGGTTACGTCACTGGCGGGGGATAGCCTGTTCCTCTATTCCGCCATAGCGAGACCGGGGAATAGCGGCGGTCCGGTCATGTCCGAGGAAGGCTACATCGTGGGCCTCTCTATCGTGCACGCCGTTGGCCAGTACGATGACGTGGATGCGTTCTCCCCGCACTACGCCGGAATCCCCGCTCAAGTCCTCGTTAAGGCGGTGGAGGATCTCGACTTAGGGTTTCAATTGCCGTTTGAGAATTACGACTAATGCGCTCGGTACACTATACTGGAATGCGACAGGGTGCGAAGCCGAGGCATTTGGACGGCCGGTTTTCGCTCGGGACGCCTGTTCGAGGATCCAGGTCGGCGGACACAACCGATGCGAAGACGCTGAAGTTCGGGGTATCGAGATCAACCGCCGAGTCCACGGGTAACGGTCCACGGACCTCCTCGGCGGTCGAACGGATTCCGGAGTTCACCACGGTGCTCAAGGTCATGCGCGCTTTGGGCCTGCGGTTGCACACGTCAGCGGCCACCTCACCGGACCCATCCTGAAGAATCGGGGGACCCGCGTCATCGGTCGCGCGCCTTGAGCAGCAGTTGGGCTACGGCATCGCGGTATCGTCGGCGGGCGCGCTCCAGGGCTGTCGCGGGGTCTGAGCTCGGGGCGCGCAGCGGTTGCAGGGCAGCGATCGCGGCGCTGCGGAAGGTCCGTTTCACGGCGTCGTCGACGAACAGGCAGTCCGCGCGCAGGCGAGCGGGGTCGACGACCGGTCCGTCGACGAATACCAGGTCGGAGCGCTCGATTGGCGCTTCTTCCATCGACGGGACGATGGTGATGCGGTCGGCAACGCCGGCTTCCGCGAACGTCTGCTCGGCGATCCGGCGGTGCTGGGCGTCGTGCTCGACGGTGAACACCCGCGAACGCGGAAACGCCTCGGCGATCAGCACGGTCGCGTAGCCGATGCCGGTGCCGGTCTCGATGATGACCTGGGGCGGGCTCGGCATCAGTTCGGCCAGGACCGCCCAGAGCGGGGCGCGCGAAGGCGGGCTGGGGTAGGCCTCGCAGCCCGGCCCGTGCTGCAGGCGGTGGGCGTGGGTCTGCAGGTACAGGTTCCAGTGCAGGTCGATCTCCGCGCCGAACGCCGCCTCCACCAGCGGATCGATCCAGGGGAGGTAGGAGTCCGCCTCCCACCAGTCGGAGCGCATCGTGATCATCGGCACACCAGCATGCCGTGGCCGTCGCGCAGGGTGACGCGCACCGTGGCGTAGCCGTCGGCGTACTCGTGGTCAAGCCGGTCGCCGTGCGGGGCGAGCTCGACGCGCCTGGGCGGTCGGTCCGTGAGGATCGAGATCGGCTGGTCCACCAGCGGCAGGGCGTCCTCGACGATGTCCAGGTCGCCGCGCCGTTCGCGGGCAAAGCTCAGCAGGTGCACGATGGTGGCCGCGCCCTTCCTGATCACGGTGGTCTCCAGCACGCTCGGCGCGTCCGGCGCGCGCACCAGGGGGCGCGGCAGCAGCAGGGCCAGGCAGTTGCCGATCAGCCGGCGGTGCTCGGGGACGGCGTGGCGGCCGTAGGCTGCGAACAGCGGAGCCGATGCGGTGAGCACCGCGCCGCCCGTCTCCAGGCGGTTGAGCACGACGGCGGAGTAGCGCGAGAGCCGGCCGGGCGGGGTGTACGAGTGCCCGGAGAAGCGGTCGTGCGACCGCTCGAAGTACGGCTCCACGACGCGGGCGAGCGAACGCCCGCCGCCGGTCGGCACCATGCGGAAGCCGGGCTCGTAGAACGCGTGGTCGAAGTCGGCCAGCCCGTCCGACACCGTGTGCGCCGGCCTCAGGAAGGTGGTGCGGTACGGGCTCGGCCCGCGCGCCTCGATCCCCTGCTCGGGCAGCAAGGGAGCCCCCTCCGGGTCGAGCGCCGCGGCCCCGCACAGCATCAGGGCGCCGCCGCCGGCCACGTAGTCGCGCAGGGCCGCGCGCAACCCCTGGTCCACCGGGGTGTTGGAGAGCACGACCACAACCGGATAGCGGTCCAGTCGCGTTTTCGGCGGCACGACGTCGAACTGCAGCCGGAGTTGCTGCAGGACGCAGGTGGCGCCAAGCCCTGCCGCTCCCGGGCGGTCGCCCAGCTCCGGGTCCGTCACCACGGCGATCTCGCTCTGCAGGCGCCCGCCGGCGGTCACCTCCTGGCACCGCTCGATGTAGCGGTAGACCCCGCCGATCAGGTCGTAGACGGCGGAGTCGGGGACGCCGCGCGGGTGCAGCAGGTCGCCCACCCCCAGGGTCATCCCCTGGCTCAGGATCTGACAGCACTCGTACATCAGCGCCGCACGCGGTTTCAACCCGGCGTTGTCCCCCCAGCTCTTGAAGAAGCGGCCGGTGTGGCTGAGCGTCGGCAGGCCCAGCGGCCGTACGAAGCGGGCCACGTACGGGAAGTAGGCGTATCCCCAGCCGCCGGTCGGCAGCGCCTCGATCTCGATGTGGCGCAGGAACCGCTTCTCCACGTGCAGGTTGGTCTTGGGCCGCGAGTTGAACCAGATGCCCGCGTGGTCCGCGCCGCGGCCGGCGGCCGTGACCATGCCGGAAAAGCGCTTCATGTAGGCCATCGCCACCTCGCGCGCGTAGCGGTCGCGATCGGCTTCCGACCGCGGGTCCAGGCGGCGCTTCGCCATGCCGGTCAGCGCCCACTTGGACACGCTCGGATGGTCCCAGCACATGTCCAGGAAGATGCCGTCCACCGGCGCGTAGCGGCGCAGCACCTCCTCGACCAGCTCGGCCAGGTAGTCCTGGTAGGGGCTGGACATGTCCAGGACCTGCCAGCCGGCGTTGAGCGCCTCCGGAGGCCGAGGGGGCGGGTCCGCCGGTAGGCGCTTCACCCGCCGGCCTTGCGCGTCGACAGCCACCCACTCCGGATGCTCGTCAGCCGCGTACTCGTTCACCTGCCCCGACAGGTAGATCGGCGCACGGATGCCGCGCCGGTGCAGGGCATCGATCTGCGCGCCGGTAAGGTCCAGGTCGGCCGGCAGGGAGGGGTGGCGGCACGGGTGCGCGGTGCGGAAATAGGCGTGGCCGTGATGGCACAGTCCGAACACGGTGACGCTGTCGACGCGCGCTTCCGCGAAGCGGTCGGCGAAGGCGTCCGCGTCGAAGTCACGCGCCACGTCCGGGATGTCCGGACCGGTGTGGAAGTCCAGGTGGATGGTTCGGGAAGGGAAGTCCCGGATACGGGTGGGCACGATCTATCTCCTTATGAGGTCGAGGTCAACCGTCTCTCCAGCGGCGTCCGAAAGCGGGGCGTGATCACCGTGCCGGCGAGCCATGTGCGAAGGCGTTCGGCCTCTGTGGCGATCATTCCTTGTATACTTGGTAAGACCGATTCGAGCAGTTCGACGGCGATCGTGCCGTCCGCGCGCTGCGCCCAGCCGCCGACGATGCGGCCGTCGGCCCAGACGGTGGGACCGGCATTGCCGTTGCGATCGAACAGCAACTCCTGGTGGTCGCCCAGATACCAGGAACGCTCCTTCCAGCCCATCACCGTCGGGTCAAGGGCCGGCAACAGCGCCACCCAGCCGTCCGGCTGCGCCACCGGTTCCAGGTCCTCCGCCAGCACGTAGCCGGTACCGCCGTCCAGGTCGACCTCGACCGCGCCGGCCGCCGCCAGCGCCTGGCGGGTCTGGCGTTGCGGCCACCCGGTCCACCACGCGAGGTCCGTCAGGGTGCCCGGTCCGAATGCTGCCAGCCAGCGCCGCACCAGCTCCGCGCGCGCCGCCTCGGGCTCCAGCGCCGGCAGGCCTCCGTCGAGCCAGTCGGCGGTTGCCGCCCACCGGTACTGGCTGGAGATCCACGTGCCGCGCGGCCGCCCTCGAACGATGCGCGCCTCCGTTGCCAGCAGGAACAGCAGCCGCGTGGACAGACCCACGGTGCCGGCCCAGGTGCGGCCCTCGCCGAAGCTGAGCCGCGCCGTGAGCTCGGGGACGTCGGCGGTGAGCTCCTTGGCGGTCGCCTGGCCGCGTTCTTCGATCGCCGACAGCGTCCGCTGCCCCACCCTGGACAACCACCGATCGGGGTGCGGGTCGATGCCCTGAGCGCCGATCAGCTTGAGCAGCCGGCGGCGTTCGGCCGGCGCCAGTGCGCGCGTGCAGGCGGCGTCGATCACCGCGGCCAGGTCGCGCGGCACCACGAACATGGTGCGGCGCATCCCCAGCAGCCGCACGACCGAGCGCTGCTCGTAGAGCGCCCCCTCCATATCGGCGACCTTGAAGTCGCGCACGCGGCTCCATGCGCTCAGATAAACGCTGACCGGGTCGCTGGAGTGCAGTCCGACCAAGTCATCCGCCGCTGTCGTCACGTCCGGCGTTGGCGTGGCCAGGTGCTGTCGCACCGCGAGCCGGGCACGCCGCTCGGCCACGTCGACGCGTCGGCGTGCGGTGGGGGGAGCCATCGCGTCGCATGGTAGCCTGGAGGGTGTCGTGGTTTCGCTCGAAGGGGGCACTTCCCCATGAGGGTTGAAGTGGCAACCTTCAAGCGGCAGGCAACTCGATTCCTCGCTGAGCTGAAATCGTCCGGCGAGCCGATTCCTATCACCGAACATGGCAAACCGGCTGGATACTTGGTCAGCGCGGATCTCTACGAAGCGATGCAGCGCAAGATGCGCATTCTGGAAGGCATCACCCGCGGAGAGCGCTCGTCGCGTGATTGCAGGACCTACGTCCCATCTGAAGTGGAGCAAGAGATGGGAGAGTGGCTCGACTGATCTTGGCGCAGCCGGCCTCGATCGCCTGAACGACGGAATCCGGGTGCGCGATGAGCCTCCAGCGCGGCAACGCCAGCGGGTAGCGACGTACGCCGCGCGGGCCGCGCTCGTCTCTGTCCTGCTGCTGCCGGCCTGTTCGACGGCGCAGCAAAGCTTCACCCCGACCGCGGACCCGTTTCCGCAGGAGCCTCGGGCCGAGCGCATCGCTGTGGACCAGCTTGCCGGCGGCGGACCGCTGCGCGTGGGCGCCAAGCGAATCGGTCCCTACGTCGACCGGGTGTTTCGCGACTCGCTCGGCCGCGAGGTGCTGCTGCGCGGCTACAACGTCACCTCGCGGACGCTGGTGACCCGCGGCGGTCTCACCCCGTTCGCCGACCTGCAGCAGGCCCACACGCTCACCGACCTGCTTCGCCGGCGCACGGGGGCCAACGTCGCCCGCTTTCTCATCTCGTGGGAGGGCACGCACCCGGAGGTCGACCGCATCGACACCGACCACCTGCGTACGATCGCCGAGCAGATCCGGGTGGTGACCCGCCGCGGCATCTACGTGGTGCTGGACTACCACCAGGACAACTTCTCACGCCACCTGGTGCCGCATGGCCACGGCGACGGTGCGCCGGCGTGGGTGACGCCCGGCCTCCCGCGCCGGCCGTGCGGCCCGCCCTGTGTCGATTCCGTGCAGCACTACCTGGTCAACCGCTCAGTGCGCACGGCGTTCCGAAACTTCTGGGACAACGCGGAGTTCCCGACCTCAGCGGGTCCACGCCGTCTGCAGGACGAGTTCCTGTGGCAGCTCGCGCGGGTGCTGGCCTACCTGCGTGACGCGCTGCCGGCGCCGGCATTCGAGCGGGTGCTGGGGGTCGAGCCCATGAACGAGCCGGTCGACGGGGGGCGGCGCGGCATGAGCGCCGCGGCGTGGGACAACGAAAGGCTCTGGCCGTTCTACCGCCGCGTGCGCGCCGTGCTCGATGACACGGGTTGGGGGGCCAAGCTGGTGTTCGCCGGACCGTCGGCGTTCTGGAACACCAACCTGGGGTTGCCGGGCGGCAACCAGGGGTTGCTCCGTACCGGCGGCGGCCACCTGTCCGAGCCTCCCGGGCCCGGCTACGCTTTCGCCCCGCACTTCTACGACATCGCCCGGCTGGGCGGACTGGTGCGCGGTCCGCCGGGGCCCGATGCGTACCTCCGGGACTTCGATCGCATCCGCACGGAGGGGCGCTTCCTGGATCTGCCCGTGTTCGTTGGCGAGTTCGGCTCGCGCGTGACCGGCGGAAGGGCTCCGGATCCCGCACGCATGATCGGCGCCGCCCATGTGGGGCTGGACGCGACCGGCGTACCGCGGGACGAGCGGTTGCACCTGGAGGCGCCGCCGCTGTCGGCCGCGCAGTGGGAGTGGGGGATCCACTCGTTCTCGGTGGTGGCCGGCGACGATGCCGAATACCGGGTGGACCGGTACCTGGTGGAGCGCGCCTATCCACGGAGGATTCAGGGCGACCTGCTGAGCTTCGGCTACAACGCGCGCGCCCGCGATCGGGGCGGCCGCGAGTTGCGCTGGCTGGCGCTGAAGACCACGGAGGCCGGGCCGTCGCTGCTTGGCGACCGACGCTTTATCCTGGTGCTGTGGCGCGGCCGGCGGTCGGCGGCGCCCACGGAGGTGTTCATGCCGCAGCACATGGCTCCGGACCGGCTGGTCGTGGTGAGCGAGGACCGTGTGACGGCCGGTTTCGGCGCCGAAGGCCGGACCGGCGACAGCAGCCACGCGCTCCTGCCGGATGCGCCCGGCGGCGGCAGCCGCCTGCTGGTGTGGGATGATCCGGACCCGGGCGAGGATCATGACACCGTGCACTTCCTGCTGGCGGCCGACGGCGTGCATCCGCCGCACCCGCAGATGAGTTGGGAAGCGCTCCGCAACGCGCTGGTCGCCTGGCTGCGCGATCCGGCGCGCCGGACGCAGAGCCCCCTCGTCTGGAATCTCGAGGATCGGAGCTGAACCGATGTACGTGATGGCGCTGGACCAGGGAACGACCAGCTCGCGGGCGATCGTCTTCGATCGCGGCGGGAACATCCGCTCGGTGGCGCAGCGCGAGACGACCCAGCACTTCCCGCAGCCGGGATGGGTCGAGCAGGATGCGCGCGAGATCTGGGCGACCCAGGCCGAGGTCGCGGAGGAGGCGCTGCGGGCCGCCGGCATCGACGGAACCCGGATCGTCGCGGTCGGCATCACCAACCAGCGCGAGACAACCGTCATCTGGGATCGCCGCACCGGCGAGCCGGTCGGCAATGCCATCGTCTGGCAGGACCGGCGGACCGCGAACGCCTGTGAGGAGTTGCGCCGCGCAGGGGCTGAAGAGCGCGTGCGCGCCAGGACGGGGCTGCTGCTGGACCCGTATTTCTCCGGCACCAAGATCGCCTGGATCCTCGAGCACGTCGCCGGCGCGCGCGAGCGGGCGGAGGCAGGCGAGCTTGCCTTCGGCACGGTCGACTCGTGGCTGGCGTTTCGCCTCACCGGCGGGCGGCTGCACGTGACCGATGCGACCAACGCCAGCCGGACCTTGCTGTACGACATCCACGCCGAAGACTGGGACGGCGAGCTGCTCGACCTGTTCGGCGTGCCGCGCTCGCTGCTGCCCGAGGTGCGAGGCTCGAGCGCCGTCTACGGCGAGATCACCGGGATCGAGGCGCTGGCCGGCGTTCCCCTGGCGGGCATCGCCGGCGACCAACAGGCGGCGCTGATGGGTCAGCTCTGCACCGAGCGCGGCGCGGTCAAGACCACCTACGGGACCGGTTGCTTCGCGCTGCTGCACACCGGCACAGCGCCGCAGCCTTCGGAGCGCGGGCTTCTGACCACGATCGCCTGCTCGACCGACGGACAGCCGCGCTACGCGCTGGAGGGGAGCGTGTTCACCGGCGGGGCGGTGGTCCGCTGGCTGCGGGACGGGCTCGGCCTGATCGGCTCCGCCGAGGAGATCGAGGCCCTTGCCGCCTCGGTCCCGGACTCGGGCGGCGTCGTGCTGGTGCCGGCGTTCACGGGGCTGGGCGTTCCGCACTGGGACCCGCACGCGCGCGGCACGATCGTCGGCTTGACCCTGGGAACCGGCGCCGGCCACCTGGCGCGCGCGGCGTTGGAGGGGATCGCCTTTCAGGTCGCCGACCTGCTGGACGCGCTGGCCGCGGACGCGGACACGGGCGCGGCGCCGGCGGAGATGCGGGTCGACGGCGGGGCGGCGCGCAACGACCTGCTGATGCAGTTTCAGGCCGACGTCACCGGGCTGCCCGTGGTGCGGCCGGAAGTCACGGAGTCGACCGCGCTCGGCGCCGCCTACCTGGCCGGCCTGGCGGTCGGGTACTGGCAGAGCGTCGAGGAGCTGGCCGAGAATTGGCGCGCGGAGCGGCGCTTCGAGCCGTCGCTGCCGGAGGACCGGGTGACCGGGCTGCGCGCGTCGTGGGAGCGCGCGGTGGAGAGGGCCGGCAACTGGGCCGGCGACGGGCAGGAGGATTGAGCATGGGCGAACGGTTGATCATCGGCGTCATCGGCGCGGCAGGGCGAGGCGGCCGCCTGCTGCGCGTGCAGGAGGGCCTGGACGTGCACGTGCAGGCGGTGTGCGACACCCGCGCGGAGCCGCTGGAAGCCGTGAAGCGGGAGCTGGGAGCGGAGCGGTCGTTCGCCGACTACCGCGACATGCTCGATTCGGTCCGGCTCGATGCCGTGATCGTGGGCACCCCGATGCCGTTTCACGCCGAGCACGCGATCGCGGCGCTGGAGCGTGGCGTGAGCGTCGTCTCCGAGGTGCCGGCGGCCGTGTCCGTCGACGAGTGCCGGCGCCTGGTGGCGGCATGCCGGGCCAGCTCGGCGACCTACATGATGGCCGAGAACTACATCTGCATGCGGCAGAACCAGATCGTCAAGGAAGTCGTCGCCGCGGGCCTGTTCGGGACCGTCTACTTCGGCGACGGCGAGTACCTGCACGAGCTGCGCGGCGCGCCGCAGCACAACCCCACGCCGTGGCGGCGGCGCTGGCAGCAGGGCATCAACGGCATCACCTACGGCACCCACAGCCTCGGCCCGCTGCTGAGCTGGATGCCGGGTGACCGCGTGGCACAGGTCTCCTGCGCCGGAACGGGCCATCATTACCTCGACCACGAGGGCCGGCAGTACGAAGCCGAGGACTCATCGGTGATGCTGGGCAAGATGCGCTCCGGCGGCCTGGTCAAGATCCGGGTGGACATGCTGTCGGACCGTCCGCACGCGGCCCACAACTACCAGCTTCAGGGCACCGACGGCTGCTACGAGTCAGCCCGGGCGCACGGCGAACCCGACCGCATCTGGGTGCGCGCCCGGTCTTCAGGCACCGAGTGGCGGAACCTGGAGGATCTGGCCGAGGAGTTCCTGCCGGCGAGCTGGCGGGTCTGGAGCGAGGCCGCGAGCGGGTCCGGCCATGGCGGGGGCGACCTGATCCAGATGCTGGACTTCGTGAACGCGGTGCGCGGTGGCACCGAGCCGGAGTTCGGCATCGACGCGGCCATGGACATGACCCTGCCGGGACTGGTCAGCCAGCAGTCGATCGAGCAGGGCGGCGCCTGGCTGGACGTGCCGGACTCCCGCGACTGGCAGTAGGAAGGAGCATGGCGATGGCTCATAGCGTATTGGTAATGGCCGAAGTAGAGCCCTACCGCGCGATCGTGCCGATGATCGCGGAACGGTGCCGGGTCGTGCGCTGGCACTCGGACGACGACGCCTGGCGGGCCGAGCTTCCGGAGATCGACGGGATCTACACGTACGCGCACGTCACGGTCTCAGCCGAGCTGATGGACGACATCCCCCGGCTCAAGGTGATCAGCAACTTCGGCGTCGGCTGCGACCACGTCGACCTGGCGGCCGCAGAGGAAAGGGGCATCCCGGTGGGCAACACCCCCCACGTCCTCGACGGCGCCACCGCCGACATCACCTTCGCGCTGCTGCTGGCCGGGGCGCGCAACATCGTCAAGGGCGACCACTTCGCCCGCGGGCCGGATTTCCTGGAGTACGACCCGAGCTTCATGCTGGGCCAGGAGGTGCACCACCAGACGCTGGGGATAATCGGGCTGGGCAACATCGGCTACCAGGTCGCCCGGCGGGCACAGGGGTTCGACATGACCGTGCTCTACCACAACCGCACCCGCAACCGGAAAGCCGAGGCGGACCTCGGCGCGCGCTACGTCGCGCTCGACGAGCTGCTCGCGCAGTCGGACTTCGTGGCGCTGAACATGCCCCTGACCGACCAGACGCGGGGGATGATCGGCGCGCGGGAGCTGGGCCTGATGAAGGAATCGGCGGTGCTGGTCAACGCCGCACGCGGCGCGGTGGTCGACCACGACGCGCTGCTCGATACGCTACGGGCCGGCAAGCTCCACTGCGCTGCCCTCGACGTGACCGAGCCCGAGCCGCTGCCCCGCGACCACCCGCTGCTGGCGCTCGACAACCTCATCGTCATCCCCCACCTCGGCAGCGCCACCGAGCAGACGCGCCAGGCGATGTCCGACCTCTCGGTGAGGAACCTGCTGGCCGGGCTGGAGGGCAAGGAGTTGCCGAACCGCATCGTCTGAGGAACGCCTGCCTGGTCACATCCCCCAGACCGTGATCGCGCGGCCATCATCGGCATGCTCATCGCGACGGAAGGTCTTTTGCGGCCACGGCTTGCCTTCGGTTCGGTCGAAGATCACCAGATGACCCGACCGCGCCGCGCAACGGTCCATGTATCCGGCCGTCTGCGCAATTCCCTCGCGTATCGTGCGCTCCAGGCCCTGCGGGCCGGCTTCAACGTAGTCGAAACGCGCAACCCAGTGCTCGGAGTGCTCGCGGAAGAACGCCTGGAACGATGCCAACAGCTTGTCGAGGTCGAGGACGCCGTCAGCGTCCACGTACCAGGCGACGTCCTGCGCCAGCTCCTCCTGCACGATCCAGGTCAACTCCCGCGGCACCACCTCCGCATACAGGGGGTTGGCGATGCGCACCGGCGGTTCCTGCGCCACCAGGCCCAGGTCACGGACGTACTCCAGGTCGCGGTCCGTGAACGCACGCCCGTCGCCGCCGCTCAGCAGCGGCTCGACCACGCGCCGCACGCGCTCCTCCCGGAGCTTGTCGGCGAGCTGGTCGAGGTGGGTCACACGCGTCAGGATGAGGTGCTCCTGTGCGTCGAGGAGGTCCTCTGCGGTGATCGCGCGCGAGCGGTCGCGGCCGGCTCGCTGTCGAAGCACGCTCTGCGACACAGCGCGTTCACCAGCCACGGCTGGCCGCGGGTCTGCCGCCACACCGTGCCGAGCGCCTCCGGGGTGAAAGGCTGCCCGGTCTCGTCGGTGTGCTGGGCGAGCAGCGCGCGCACGTCGGACTCCGTGAAGTCGCCGAGGCGGAGCGACTCGGCCTTGATGTTGAACGCGCTGCCGCCGGTGACCATCGCGTTCTCGGAGCTGGAGTGGATGCGGTAGTCCCGGACGTCACGGACGTGACGTACGTCGCGCACGCCGCACAGCACCACGCTCTGCGGAAAGCCGGATGGGCGCTGGTCGTAGCCGGCCCGCAACTGGCGAAGCACGGAGATCAGCGTGTCGCCGATCAGGGTGTCGATCTCGTCGACCAGCAGCACCACGGGTTTCGACTCCGCCTCGCAACACCGCGTCAACGCCTCCGCCAGAGTTCCGGTGCCGAAGGTCCCATGATGTCGGACCAGACGCCGTACAGGAACGGGTCGCCCACCGAGCGCGCCCGTGAGGCGAGTGCGCCGAGAATGACGCGCATGGCGGGCTCCACGGCCTCACGCATCGCTTGGGCGGGCTCGACGTTCACGTACACGCACCGGAAGTCGCCGGCGTCGCCGCTGTTGAGCAGGTCGCGGAGCGCCAGCAGTGCGGAGGTCTTGCCGGTCTGCCGGGGGGCGTGCAGCACGAAGTAGCGCTTGTCCCGGATCATCTCGAGGATCTCGTCGACATTCACCCGGCCCAGCGGCGGGACGTGGTAGTGGTCCTCCGCGATGATGGGACCTTCGATGTTGAACTTGCGCACCGCTGTCAGCATGGCACCCCGGCGGTCACGGGTGGCATGTCTATTCGAGGATGACTTCCCTGCCGGTGGCGGCCGATCGATAGATCGCGTCGAGCACGCGCTGCACGCTGAGCACCTGGTCGAGCGTGACGCAGGGCTCCTCGCGGCCCAGGATGACGTTGACGAAGTGGTGCATGCGGCTGGCGTGCGGGTAGGTAAGCTCGCCCGCGTCCGGTGCCTGGATGACGTGGTAGCCGTCGGCCGCCTGCCGGCAGAGCCGCTGTCCATACGTGTCGATCGCCCCTTCGGTGCCGTACAGCTCCACGTTCATGTCGTTGCTCCGGTCCAGGTGCATGGCCCAGGCCACTTCCAGCAGCACGGTGGCGCCGCCGTCGAGCTTGATGACCGCGGTGGCGAAGTCGTCCACGTCGAACTGCCCGCGCGCCCGCTCGGACATCCCCCAGTCGCCCTCGCCGAGCCCTCGGTTGCCGAACTCGGTATAGGTCGCCCCCGACACGGAGCGCGGCCGGAAGTTGTCGAGCAGGAAGAGGGCGTTGTCCAGCATGTGCACGCCGATGTCGAGCAGTCCGCCGCCGCCCGAAATCTCCTTGCGGGTGAACCAGCTCCCGATCCGCGGTATCCCCGATCGGCGCCGCCAGAACGCCTTGCAGTGGTAGGCGCGGCCGATCCGGCCCGCCTCCATGAGCTGCCGGGCGCGCTGCACCTCCGGCGTGAAGCGCTGGTTCATGCCCAGCATGAAGTGGGTGTCCGCCGCGCGCGCGGCGGCGGCCGTCTGCTCAGCGTCTTCCCGGCTCAGCGCCAGCGGCTTCTCCTGCAGCACGTGCTTGCCGGCCTGCAGCGACAGGGCCGACAGCGGCGCGTGCAGGTGATTGGGGACGGCGACGTAGACCGCGTCGACCTCGTCGATGGCCAGCAGCCGCTCCGGCTCCTCCACCACCTGTGTCACGGTGTCGTAGCGCAGCGCGAACTCCGCGGCCCGTTCCGCGTTGGGCTCCGCCACGGCGACGATCTCGGCTTCGGGGTGCTCGGCGAAGTCGCTGCAACTGCCCAGGGCGATGCCGCCTGCCCCAATGACTCCTATGCGAACCATGCGGAAGCGTAGCGCAGAAGGCGGACGGCACGCCACCGGGCCAAGGAGTGTGAGTCCGCACCGCAGCCCGCAAGACCGAGTCTCCATGCTATGCTACGATCGCGTCGTTCATCACACTAGATGCTTGCGGAGACGTGCTTTATGAGTGTACAAGCGCAACTGAGTAGCCTTGCTAATCTCGTCCGACGGTCATCCCATCGTTCATTATCGGAGCGAGACACCGAGAGGATACTGGTTGAGGCTTTCATCTCGGCTCTTGGATACAATCCGCGTGATCCTGACGAAGTCCGAACGCAACAAGAGATACAGATTGGATCCACGACCACAAGATGCGATTACGCAATTCTGTGTGGTCAAGAGATACGTGTGCTTATGGAGTGCAAGAGATCCAGCGTAAGTCTGGGAACTCCCGGACAACTATCGAGCTATTTCAGTCAAACTCCCGCTGCGCTTCTGGGCGTCTTCACGAACGGCTTAGAGTATCGATTCTATGGTGAGAAGATAGCTGACGGCGTGAAGCGCATGGACGATGAGCCGTTCGCGATTATCGACCTACGTAATCTTGATGAGAAATCAATAACAATCGCCCGTAGATGTGCGAAGCATGAACTTGGCGACGCAGGTAGATTTCGAGAGTGGGTAAGTGAACTAAGATATGAGTCCATCATAGAGGCCAAGATGCGACATGAATTGGCGGTAGAGCCTTCTGATGGCTTGGTCCGTTTGGTTATGGATTGGGTTGGAGCGACGGAAAAGACAGCGGAACGAATCGATCATTTCAGAGACATCGTGAAGGACATAGGGTGTCGTATTGTCGATCATGAACCGCCAGTTGGAACGAGTGCGGAGGCTCTTCGAGAAAAAGAAACGCCTGTGGACTCTGCTCCTCATAGTGGAGAGTGGATCTCGTTGGACAGAGACTTTCCAACAACCGGTAGTCCTTCGCCAAGTGAGATGAAGCTTCCTGATGGAAAAGCGAGTCCCATAGTGTCGTGGACGGATGTGCCTAAGGAGATCGCAATATGGCTATATGAACGATCGATTCTGACACAAGAAAACTGTCAGTTAGATGTAGGTAGGACTCGCTATCTGTTGAGCCACGATGGCAAACATCGGAACGGAAAGGTGTTCCACAACAGAGTTGATGTGGGCGAGACAGGAATTCAAATGGAAGGTAGTTTCAACCCAGATAAGCTCGTTCTCCATGCGATTAAGTTGCTACGTAACTTTCAGGAAGATCCGTCGCGGGTTTGTCTTAAGCTGGGGTAATCGCGCGACAGCCTGCCACCGGTGCCGACGGCTACCTGCGAATCACTCCGCAGCCGTTGCAGGGCGTCGTGGACCCTTGCATCGGTCCGCGGGTCGATGTGCGCGGATCACGCCGCAGGCGAGAGAGCGCACAACTTGGACACCTATCGCCTTGGCCGAGACTTCTTCACCGCTCCCGAGTAGTTGCACCGGCGAACGCGATGAGGGTCATGATGCAGGTCAGAAGAGCCACTCCTGACGACGTCGACCGGGTATTCTCTCTTGCGTCAGACCTCGCCACTTCGTTCGAGGTTGAAGAACGGACGTTCAAGGCGTCGTATCGACACGTAGTGACGGATGACCACGCTCTGCTCCTCGTGGTCGAAGACAACAAGGAAGTCGTCGGCTACTGCCTCGGCTTCGACCATGACACGTTCTTCGCGAACGGCAGGGTCGCATGGGTTGAAGAGATGATGGTGAGCAGCTCCCATCGGAAGAAAGGCGCCGGACGTTCGCTGATGGCGGCGTTCGAGAGATGGTCAGCCGCTCGGGGAGCGAAGCTCGTCGCCCTGGCTACCCGCCGGGCAGCCGAGTTCTACCGGGCCGTGGGCTACGAGGAGTCGGCGACGTACTTCCGAAAGATGCTGTGACGCAGACCGGTTCGGAGTCGCTCAGTTCAAGGGAGTTCGGAATGAGAGGAACAGCGGTCGTGGCGCTACGCACGACCACGAGAGAACACGAGGTTCTGCTGATGCGCAGAACCGGCAGCAACGCGGGAGAATGGTGCCAGATTGCCGGCTCCATAGAACCAGGTGAAGCAGCGTGGCAGGCCGCGCTGCGCGAGATGAGGGAGGAGACTGCACTGGTGCCCAGCCGCCTTTATTCCGCTGATCTCTGCGAGCAGTTCTACGAAGTCGGAACGGATTCCATCTGGGTTGCCCCGATCTTCGTCGCGTACGTGGACTCGGAGGCCACCGTCAGGCTGAACGAGGAACACAGCGAATATTGCTGGACCTCCCTCGGCCGGGCTATCGATCTGCTTCCGTTTCCGGGGCAGAAGACGATGTTGAAGCACATCCGTCACTGGTTCGTGGAGCGCGAACCGTCTCGACTGCTCGAGATCGACATCAGCGGCGTCCCAGAGGCGATGTGACAGTAACGAGACGGTATACGCCGTCGAGATTGGGGGTAAAGAGTTGCTCGAATCGGTCGACCAATCACACTTCCCCAATGCCCGGATCGCTTCCATTTCAGTTCGCCAGGGGCGCGGTGTCCCGGTCGCAGCGGTCGCGATTCACTGCGAAAAAGTCGTCGGCGTCGCTACCTTCAGCACCGACTCTGACTTCCTGTGGCAGATAGGAATAGACGTGGCCGGAGGCCATAGAGGTAAGGGACTTGGGGCGGCTCTTGCTTCCCGGGCCACGGGTGCTGTCCTCGATCACGGCAAAGTGCCTTACTATTCGACCTCGGTCGCCAACATCACGTCGCGGCGTACCGCGCAGTCGGCAGGCTTCTATCCGTGTTGGACATCGGTCTATACGACGATGAAATAAGACTCCCGGGTCGGCGTCTTCTACCGCAGCACTTCCCACCCAAGGGCTTCGTATAACGTCCCTTGCGAATAGTTCTTCAGAGCTTGTCTGACGTAAGGGACCGTGTTCGTCGGCACGTCGTCGAGAGAGTGCCACGACACGTCATCGCACGTGTCCGGTTGGGCACTCGCGATGTCGCCGATCCACGTGGATGCAGCGAGAAAGAACGAAACGCGGCCATCGCCGGATCGCCGGTACATGACGCCCACCACTGAAGGGTCCCGGTGAAGAATCCCTATCCCGAGTTCCTCCTTCGCTCTTCGGAGCGCCGCGTCGCTGATCTCCTCGTCGGCCCGCACGTATCCGGCGATCACGCTGAAGCTCCTGTCTCCAGAGTCGGTGTCGCGTCGATTCAGGAGAAGAACCTGACCGCGGTCGTCGATCAGAAAGACGTAGACGTGACAGATCAGTGTGAAACGATGGGGCCAGGGGTTCGGTTGCACCGGCACCGTTTCAACCCAGCCGACATGATCGTAGAACCCGCCTTGGCGATAATTCGTGAATGCGGTTCTGACGTACGCGATCATGTTCTCCGGCAGGTTGTCGACGGAATGCCAGGACACTTCATCGTGGTTCCATGGCTCCGCATTGACGATCTCTCCGCTCCAGGAGCGAGCGGTCAGGAAGAACACCACCGACACGACTCCGTCCGCCCCCTTTCGGTGCATCACGCCCACCACGTCGATGTCCGCGGGCGCGGACGTCGATGCCGACCTCCTCGCTCGCTTCCCTGATCGCCGCCGCGGTAACCTCTTCGTCGGCTTCCACGCCTCCGGCGATCACGCTGTAGTTGCCGTTCTCGTAGTCGGTGTTGCATCTCCTCAGGAGCAGAAGTCTGTCGTCGTTCAGCAGGAAGAGATGTACTTCAGGAATCGCGCCGAATCGGTCGGGCATCGAAGCCTCCCCGAGTCCCACCTCACGAGCCCGTGCTCTGGTAGCGCTTGATGCCGGCGTTCCAGAGCAGCACACTCAGGATCAGGGTCGCCACGGCCACGGGCGGCCCGCCGTAGCGCAAGGCCGGCGCGAACGTGCCGTCGCCGGCCCGGTCCAGGAACAGATGGGCCGGGAAGAAGTTGATGAACGCGAACGGCACGACGGTCAGCAGGAGCTGAATCGCCTTCGGATAGATCGAGATCGGATAACGGATGAACTCCGCGAACGAACCGAAGATCTCCTGGCCCATCGATCCCGCCCGAATGAAGCGAAAGCTCAGGGTGCCGATCATGATGATCAGGCCGCTCAGGATCATCACGCCGCTGAGCAGCGTGACGACCAGCCAGAGTATCTCCATCGCTCCGAGCCGCACTCCCAACTCGCGGAAGCTGATCATCAGCACGACCACGCCGATGAGCATGTTGCTGAACCAGATGTGATTGAACTTCATCAGGATCAGGTGCACCAGGGTCGGGATGGGCTTGGTCATGACGTTGTCGAACCTGCCATCTCGCACCAGGTGCTCCACCGTCAGCAGCGGCGAGCGGATGAACAGGCCGCACGCCCCCCAGCAGAACTCATACAGACCGACCAGCACCATGACCTCGAAGAGGGTCCAGCCATTGATCGCGACGAACCGGCTCATGATGATCCACACGGACGCGTAGGCGACGATGTTGTTGATGAAGAGCGCCAGGAAATCCAGAAAGAAGTTCAGCCGATACTCCATCAGGCCCTTGAGGATGACGACAACGTAGACGCCGTAGAGTCGCAGCAGTCGCATCGTTCAACCGCCCTGCACGACGACCTTGCGAACGCCGGCCAGCCAGAGAACGCGCTGCAGCAACAGCAGCGCGCCGATCCACAGCCACTGCTGTGCCACCAGCACCGCCGCCTCCGCCGGCGTGATCTTGCCCAGCCAGGTCGCTATCGGAGCGAAGTAGAGCAGCCGGAACGGCAGGTAATCGGAGGCCGCGACCAGCCAGTCCGGAAAGAACCAGAGCGGGATGAACGCCCCGGAGCACAGCCTGATCAGCATCCAGAGGTAGGCGCCGAGCTGCCAGACCGACATGTGCCAGAACCCGACCAGACCCAGCGTGTAGGACATCAGGAACAGCAGCAGGGAGGCGCCGGGCACCAGCGCCAGGCACAGCAGCCCGGCCCCCGTCGTCGGCGGGAGCTCGATGCCGACGATCGCGATCACCAGGACTGCCATCGGCACGAGCTGCACGACGGTGCTGTACAGGGACCCGCCCCACACACCGGCCAGGTGGTACAGCAAGTGGCTGATCGGCCGGATGAAGTCGATGGCGATCTCGCCGCTCTTGATGCGCTGATCGATCCGCTCGATCACGTCGGCGTAGACAAGGTAGGCAAGCGCCGAGCTGAGCATCACGTAGGTCGTCATCTCGCGAAGCGAAACGGATCCGAAGTCGGTCGGCATGGACTCTCGGCCGCCGTACAGCGCCCGCCAGATCGCGAACTGCACGAAGATGAACACGATACGGCTCGCCGTGCCGAGGAACGTGTTGAACCGGTACGCGGCGTGCGAGATCGCCTCATTGACGAAGAGCTGCACGTACACTCGCAGGCGGGACATGGTCGCGTCCGTTCTTTACAGGCTGGCGTACAGGTTGCGGATGACGTGCTCGATGTCCGGCTCTTCGGTGGAGAAGTCGGTCACCTCGTTGGTTCGAAGCAGCTCGCCGACGATCGCCGCGGCCTTGGTCCGCGCGGCGTCGAAGGCGATCGTCACCGTGCCGTCGCTCACTGCGACGCTCTTCGCTCCGGCCGCGTCCAACCGTGCCCGGTCCCGGATTTCGCCCTGTACGTCGGCCGTGATCACGCTGTCGGCGGCGTAACGCCGCTTCAGCGCTTCGAGGGCGCCGTCGTACATGATCCGGCCCTTGTCGATGACGATCACGCGGTCGCAGAGCTTCTCGATGTCGCCCATGTCGTGCGTGGTGAGGATCACGGTCTTGCCGTGCGTCCGGTTGATCTCGCGGATGAACTGGCGGATATGTTCCTTGGCCACCACGTCCAGGCCGATCGTCGGTTCGTCCAGGAAGATGAAATCCGGGTCGTGCAGCATCGCGCAGCAGAAGTCGGCGCGCATGCGCTGCCCCAGGCTGAGTTGCCGGACTGCCACGTCCATGAACTCGTCGATCGCCAGGATGTCGGCGAAGCGCGCAAGCGCCCGCTCGTAGTCCGCGAGCGGGATGCCGTACATGTGGCGGATCACCTTGAAGGTGTCGGAAACCGGGATGTCCCACCAGAGTTGGGTCCGCTGGCCGAACACGACGCCGATGTTGCGGGCGTTGGCCATGCGCTGGCGGTGGGGGACGATCCCGCCCACGGAAACCTCGCCCCCGGTCGGCACCAGGATGCCCACCAGCATCTTGATGGTGGTCGACTTGCCGGCGCCGTTGGGGCCGATGTAGCCGACCACCTCGCCCGGCTCGATGTCGAAGGAGATGCGGTCGACCGCGGTGAGCACGTCGTACTCGGGCGCGAACAGTCCGCGGACCGCTCCGCCCAGCCCCGGCCGGCGGCGCTGGCGCTTGAATTCGCGGGTGATGTCGCGGACCCGGATGCCTCCGTGGTCGTTCTGGTTGGCCATGGTGGAAGCCGCCGATGCTACCACGGCCGAGGGAGTCTCCGCGGCTGAGGTTCGATGCAGCGAGCCGATGCCTATTCCTTCACCCGCCGGAGAGCTTCATCCAGCACTCGTCGGGAGAGATGCAGACCGGCGTTCATCAGGTACCCAGACTTCATCGGCAAATGCTCGAAGCAGTTGAAGACGAAGGCTGCGAGAGAAGAAGATCAGTGGAGACGCGTTTATGATCGCCCGATCAGCCACGGGCGAGTTCGCGATCCAGATCCTCGAAGTCTACCAGAAACGACTCCTTTCCCACGTGGGAAAGTGTCAGCAGGAAATCCGTGCGATCCATTCCCGCGATGCGCGCCGCCCACTCTTGCGAGATGCGCCCCTGCTGATACCACTGGATAGCCGCAGCCAGTCGCAACTCCTTGTCGAGTGTTCCCGGCGCACACTGCAAGCAGCGAGCAGACCGCATCCGGTAGTTCTATTCTTACCTGAGCCATGGAGCCCAAATCTGTTGAAGCGTCGTTCGGCGGCTGACCGGTGGCACGTTCACCACTTCGACGGAATCCATACGGACCAGTTTGATAGTCGACGTCAGCGCGGTCAAGGAGTCGGCACCGTCACCCAAGTTTCCAGGACGTGCGGCTGCGGCATCGCCCGGCGGCGCCGGGGTACGCAGCAATGCTGCCGACTTCGCCCCTTGCGAGCTTGGTCGGTTAGTTGCCGACGCGGTCCGCGGCCGGTAGGCTCCGGGCGCGATGAGCAAGCAAGTGATCGCGCTGAGCGCGCGCGCCGCGGCGCAGTTGCCGTCGATACCGGAGACTCAGCGCCAACTGAAGGAAGGCTACCTCGACGCCACGAGCCGCCTCTCAATCGCCGACCTTGAGGCGATGAAGGACTCGTACGTGATCAGCATCGTCACCACGCACCCGCGGTGGGAGGTCATCGGTGTCCTGGAGAAGCTGGGACTGTCAGCCTATTGCCCGTCCGAGCACATCATCGTCGCGCCCAAGGGCAAGCGTCAGGACATCGACCACTGGCGGCGCTGGCGTGCCGGATTCGAAGAGGCCGGCGTGCCCCTGGCGGCGGTCATCGACCACACGGGCGAGGGCGCAGGCTCCGTGGTCCATGCCCTGGGAACGGCGCCCGACTTTGCCGGCGTGAGTCTCTACTACTGGCCGTATGACGCGGGCGACCAGACGGAATCGACCGCCATCCGCATCGACGGGCTGGCCGATACGAAGGAATACCGGCTGGCCAAGCGCGGGTAGGCCCTCACACGGGTCGTCAGGGCCGGCTCCCGGCCCCGTCAGTCCGGGATCTGGCTCGCCGCCATGCCGATGCAGTTGCCCTGCGGATCGGCGAACAGGGCGAACGTCACCGTCCCGGGGATCGTCGTCACCGGCATGATCACGGTGGCGCCGAGTTCCACCGCCTTCTGCAGGCGCTCCTCGAGGTCGTCCACCTGTACGTAAAAGGTGACGCAGTTCGGGCCGCCCTGGGTGCCGGTGATGCCGCCGTTGATGCCCGCCGGGTCATCCTCGCCCTTGGTGGTGACCACGCCGTAGTCGATCGCCTCGTGCTGCTGCACGTGCCAGTCGAACAACTCGCCGTAGAACGCGCGTAGCGCGGCGGGATCCTGTGACTGTATCTCGAAGTGAACTACCGGGTTCTTCGTGAGTGTCCTCCTTGCGGTTGGTCGAGTCCGTGTTCCCGCGTGACCTGCAGGCGCTGCGCCAGGTGCCGCATGCGCTCGGGACCGGCGGTGCGCAGCAACGGCTCCGCATAGACCGTGCCGCCCCGCTTGACGGAGCCGGTCAGGAGCTCGACCAGGTGCGGCAGCGCCGGACCCGCCATGTGCTCCTCGAAGTTGTAGGTGAACATGCGCCGCTCGGTGCCGCCGCCCCAGGCGCTGTGCTTGGTCTTGTGGTTGAACAGCAGCATGTCGCCGGGGGTCGAGGCGATGGCGTAGCCGGGCAGGTCGCTGCCGTCCATGCCCCAGAACTCGTCGCTACGGGCGTGGAGGGTGAGGGGAACCGCCCGGTGCAGGCCGTCCGCGTAACGGTCGCCGGCGTGGCAGCTCCCCGGGAACACGCGCAGGCAGCCTGAGCCGGCGTCCACGGGATCGAGGTAGAAGGCGATCTTCAGCGAGTGGTACGGCACCGCCAGGTCGTGGTCGGAGTGCCAGTTGGTGTCGCCGACGTAGTAGTTGCCGTCGCTGCCCGCGTAGTTGTAGTCCTGCCCCAGCAGGCTGGCGACCACGCAGTCGATGCGCGGATCGTCCAGCAGGCCGCACAGGTACTCGTCCCGGTCCGCGAACGGGATGAGCATCGACCGTTCCTGGTGATCGTGGGTGAGGCCGCTGGCCGCCCAGATGCGTTCGAAGGCGGCGGTGATCTCGCCGACCTCGGCGGCGAACAGCGCCGGGAAGCGCAGGAACCCGAAGGTCCGGTAGAAGGCGAGCTGCAGGTGGTCGAGTGTCATGGATCGAGCGTCTCGGTGCGCCGCCCCAGTATTTGCTACCCTGTGGCTCGCAGGCAAGCGAGCCCGGGGCGAGGAGGAATACGATGAAAGGCGTCGTCTTCACGGGGGACCGTCGACTGGAGGTACGCGAGTTGCCGGTCCCGGAGCCCGGACCGGAGCAGGCGCTGGTGCGGATGGCCGCCTCCTCCATCTGCGGGACCGACATGCACTTCTACCGCAAGAGCTGGGACGAGCTGGTGGAGTTCCGCCAGTCGTTCAACGGGTCGCCCGATACCATTACCGGCCACGAGCCGTGCGGTGTGGTCGAGGCGGTCGGCGCGAACGTCACCTCGGTCGCGCCGGGGGACCGGGTGACCGTCTACCAGCACGTGGGCTGCGAGAGTTGCGGCTACTGCCGCCGGGGCGAGGTGATGTTCTGCCCCGAGCGCACCGGCTACGGGTCGGTGCATGACGGCTCGTCCGCTGACTACACCCTGGCGCCGGCGCGCAACTGCATGCGGATCCCGGACGCGCTGAGCTTCGATCGCGCCGTGGTGCTCTCCTGCGCCGGCGGCACGGCCTACCAGTCGATCCAGCGCATCGACCCGTCCGGCGCCGACACGGTGGGCATCTTCGGGCTTGGCCCGGTGGGCCTGTGCGCGACGGCGTTCGCGGTAGCGCGCGGGGCGCGCGTGGTGGGGCTGGACCTGCAGCCCGAACGGCTGCGCCTGGCGCGTGCGATGGGCGCCGAGCGGGTGATCGACGTCTCCGGTCAGGACGCGGTGGCAGAGCTGCTGGAGATGACCGGCGGCCGCGGGCTGGACGCCGCCGCCGACTACTCGGGCAGCCCGCGGGCGCAGCAGGCGATGGTGGCGGCGGCCGGCAAGTGGGCGCGGCTAGGGCTGGTCGGCGTCGGCGAGCCGTTCGAGCTCGACGCCTTTCGCGGCATGATCATGCGCCAACTCACCCTGATGGGATCCTGGATCTACAACCTGGGCCAGTTCGAGGAGATCGTCGGCCACGTGCTGGAGCGGGACATCCCGCTGGAGGAGCTGATCACCCATCGGTATACAATCGACCAGGCCGAGGAGGCGTTCCGGGTGTTCGACTCGGGCGTGACCGGAAAGGTGGTGTTCACATGGGAGTCCTGAGCCCGACGCAGATCGCCCGCTTCCGCGACGACGGCTTTCTGGTCGTACCGGACCTGATGAGCCGCGACGAGATCGACGGGCTGGCCGACGCTGTGCGCAGCGAGTTCGTGACGCAGCGGCACATCGGCAAGGGCAGGCGCTTCCCGGACCCGGGCAAATACACCCTGTCCGAGGACAGCCTGCGCCTGCCCGACGTGCGGCGCGTGGTGGATCACCCGCAGGTGACGGCCGCCGTCTCCGAGCTGCTGGAGGACGAGATCCGCATCTCCGCCTTCGTGATCTACGCGATGCCGCCCGGAAGCCCGGGCACCGGCGGCGACTACAAGGGGACCCACGAGTCCGCCCACTGCGACTACAAGCCGTACCGGCCGGTCGGCTCTTCGCTGCGCTGGCTGTTCGTGATCGTGCCGCTGGTCGACTACACCGAGGAGGTCGGTCCGCTGCTGGTGTCGCCGGGATCGCACAAGATGCCCACGCTGAGGCGCCGGGGACGGGTCACGCACGTGGAGCGGGCGCGGGGAGATCAGCTCCGGCCGTTCCAGGACACGCGGCTGCGGCGCGGGCAGGTGGCGTTCATGGACATGTTCACCTGGCACCAAGCGTTCGGAAACCGTTCCGAGACGCTGCGCTTCGGGGTCTACAACAAGTACCGGGCGCGCAGCGCGCCGCCGGGCTGCGGGCCCTATCTGTTCCGCGAGCACTCGGCGGAGCTGTTCGACGCCGCCGGTGCGGAGTTGCTGGAGAACCGGATCGAGGGCCGCGTCGCGCAGACCAGCCTGCTGGTCGAGGAGCACGAACGCTTCCTGGTCCTCGACGGGCCGGACGGATCGCCCGTCGTACCCGGCGGGGCGGCGCAGCCGGCCCTGAAGCGGGTCGGCACCGACGAGGACAACGTGATCGACGCCCTGATGGGCGCGGCCCGCCCGCAGCTCGGCGGCGATCTGCCCTGGGTCAGCTACGTGGGCGACTACCTGGTCGGTGACGGCTCGTCCGACGTCTGCCGCGTCTACGCCTGCCCGCACGAGGAGCTGGTCCGCGATGACGGGTCGGACCCCGACACGGCACGGTGGCACTTCTACGACCGGCTTGGCGCCGAGACCGGCACCCCTTACTTGAAGACCGCGGCCGAGCGCTGGCTGACCGAGCCGGTCACGCGGGGCATCGGCCAATCGAACGAACAGGCCAATTTCAAGGCCTGACGGCCTGGGAGCCGGTAATGAGGATTCTGGTCAACTTTTCGCTCACCGCCGCTCAGCGCGCGGATCTCGATGCCGTGGCCCGACGCCACGGCGGCCACGAAGTGGTGCACACCGACGATCCGCGGGCGGCGCTGGCGGCGGCGCCGGAGGCGGAGGTGGCGATGGGCACCCTCACGCCGGAGATGTTCCTGGCCGCGACCAGCCTGAAGTGGGCGCACTCCTTCAGCGCCGGGCTGGACAAGGTCCTTTCTCCGGAAGCCGCGGCGCTGCCGTTCACGCTTACCAACATGGCCGGGAAGTACGCGGTGCAGGGGGGAGAGCACGCCTGGGCGCTGCTGCTTGCGCTGAGCCGCGGCGTCGTGCACGCGGCGGCGTTGCGCCGCTGGGAGCAGGCGCCGGTGTTGTCGTTGACCGGCGGCACGCTGCTGATCATCGGGCTGGGAGGGTTCGGCATGCACACGCTGCAGCGCGCCGCCGGCTACGAGATGACCGTGCTGGCCCTGGACCCGGTGAGGAGCGCGGGTCCGGTCCCCGACGGGGTCGCCGAGCTGCTGCCGCCGACGCGGGAGAACCTGCACGCGTTCCTGGCGCGTGCCGACGCGGTGGCGGTGACCTGCCCGCTGCTGCCCGAGACCTATCACCTGATCGGCGCCGAGGAGCTTGAGCGGATGAAGCCCACCGCCTACCTGGTGAACGTCAGCCGCGGCGGCATCATCGACGAGCCGGCGTTGATGGCCGCGCTGCACGCCGGGACGATCGCGGGAGCGGGGCTGGACGTGTGCGAGGAGGAGCCGGTACCGGACGACAGCCCGCACTGGACCACGCCCAACCTGGTGCTGACGCCGCACCGCGCCGGCTACTCGCAGCGGCGGCCAGCGGAGGTCCACGCCTTCGCCCTGGAGCAGCTCGAGCGCTACCTCACGGGCCAGCCGCTTGAGAACATTGTCGACAAGCGCGCCGGATTCTGAGGAAGTGCCGGCGGTCAGGCGCAACCGGTAGCGACAGCCAGCGCCCGGCAGACCCGCCGCATGGTGTCAGCATCGACGGTCCCTATGAACTGGTGCAGGAGTGACTGCTCCACCGTCTGAACGTGGTCGAGATTGACCGCCGATGGATGCTTGAGGCCCTCGGCGACTCCGACCAGCACCTCGGCCGGAGAACCATGGATCGTCGAAGTGACGGGAGCGATCAGGGCCGTTCGCAGGAACCGGAGTGCCGCCTGCCGGCTGATGATCAACACGGGCCGGCGTTTGTCAGGAGCCTTGAACGTGTAGAGCCAGATCTCCCCGCGCTTCAGTTCGCGGGCCACGCGCCTTGGTGCTCCCAGCCCGAGAACTCCTCACCCAGGACGTCCACCCCTTCGTAGGCTTTCCGATACTGGACATCGAGGGACCTCTGCTCCATGCGATGCAGGAACTGCTCCGCGGCCCGCCGCAGTACCGCCGAGCGTCCCTCCCGCCGCACCTCCTCCGATGCGTCGAGCCGCGCGAGCAGCGCCTCGTCGAACATCACTTGTATGGCTTTCATGTGGATATTTTATGTCTGATATCCTGTATAGTCCATGCATGCCAAGGCAGTCGAAACACTTCCGTCGATCGGTGCGCCATACTGGTCACCGGAGGCAGAGGTTGAAGTACGATGTTCTCATAGCCGGAGGCGAGGTGATCGACCCGTCGCAGAGGATGCGCGGCCGACTCGATGTCGCGGTCGCAGGGGAGCGCATCGCGGACATCCGCCCGGACATACCCGCCGAGCAGGCCCGACACGTGATCGACGCGCGCGGAAGGCTGGTGATGCCGGGCCTGGTCGACCTGCACATGCATGCCTACCGGGACCACACGACGCTCGGGCTCGACCCGGACCCGCTGTGCGCCGCCGGCGGGGTGACCACGATGCTCGACACCGGCAGCTCGGGCAGCCACAACTTTCCCGGCTTCCTGCGCGACGTGATCGTCCCCGCGCAGACCGAGGTGCTGGCGCTCATCCACCTGTCGGCGCTGGGGCTGGCCACGTTCAACCGGACCGGCGAGCTGCTCGATCGCGCGCTGGCCGATCCCGAAGGCGTGGTGGCGACCATCCGCGCCCACCCAGGCGTCGCCGTCGGTGTGAAGATCCGCGCCACCGGCCGCCTGATTGGCAAGGGTGAGGCGGGCTGGGCCAACCTCAGGGACGCGGTCGCGGCGGCGCGCGAGGCGGGCACCATGCTGATGGTGCACATCGGCGAGACGCCGATGCCGGTGCCCGAGATCGTGGAGCTGCTGGAGCCCGGCGACTGCATCACGCACTGCTTCAAGGGCGGCTCGGAGCGCATCCTGGATCCCGACGACCGGGTTTGGCCCGCGGTCCGGGAGGCCGCCGAGCGCGGCGTCATCTTCGACATCGGCCACGGCTCCGGCAGCTTCGAGTGGGAGGTCGCCGATGCGGCGATCGAGCAGGGGTTCCTGCCGCAGACCATCAGCACCGACCTGCACACCCTGAACGTCAACGGCCCGGTGTTCGACATGCCTACCACCATGTCCAAATTTCTGCACTTGGGGCTCTCGCTGGAGGAGGTGGTCGAGCGATCGACTCTGGCGCCCGCCAAGGCATTGCTCCGCGACCACGAGATCGGCACGCTGCGGCCGGGGACGCGCGCCGACATCGCCGTGCTGGAGGAGCGCGAGGGCCGCTTCGTGTTCACCGACAGCATGGGAACGGACCGCATCGGAACGCGCTGCCTGCGTGCGGCCGCCACCGTGCGCCGCGGGCAGATCGTGCCGGGCGGCGGCGGCTGGTATCCCCACCGACAGGAGGTGACCTGATGAGGGCGCTGCAAGCGTTTCTGCACGGGCCGCGCGACCTGCACATCGAGCCGGTGGAGCTGGACCCGGATGGGCTCGGCCCGCACGAGGTCCTGGTCGACACCGAGGTGTCGGCCCTCAAGATCGGCACCGACCGCGGCAACTACGAAGGGGCGGACTACGGCATGCAGCCGATCGAGTATCCGCGTCCGGTCGGCGACAGCAGCGTGGGCATCGTGCGCG
The DNA here is from genome assembly GCA_963662775.1 of Spirochaetia bacterium. GTDB lineage: Bacteria > Spirochaetota > Spirochaetia > SZUA-6 > Bin103 > CATQHW01. Next base: position 5,242,279 of record OY759747.1, on the reverse strand, counting down.
CGGTCGGCAGCTCCGTGACGCGGGTGGCGGTGGGGGACCGCGTCGCCGACCGTCACGGGCATGCGTCCGCGCACGTGTTCGACGAAACAGGCCACCTGGCCAAGGTGCCGCCGGGGGTCGACCCGGAGGACGCGGTCTGGGCCCACCTCTACACGCTGTCCGGCTTCTGCTACCGCAAGGCCGGCTTCGAGCCGGGCGAGAACGTCGCCGTGGTCGGCCTGGGCGTGCTGGGGCTGGGCGCCGTGGCGCTGGGCCCGCTGTTCGGGGCGCGCGTGGTGGCGCTGGGGAACAGCCCCGTGCGCATGGAGATGGCCCGCCGCATGGGCGCCCACGAGGCGTTTCTGTCGTCCGACCCGGACCTGGCCGGGAAGCTGGACCGGTTCACGGACGGGGTCGGCATCGACCTGGTGATTCTCACCGCCAATCCGTGGCCGGCCTACCGCACGTCCGTGGAGGTCGTGCGCAACGGCGGCAGGGTGTCGATCGTCAGCCTGCTGGGGCGGGGCGAGGAGAAGCTGGACTTCAATCCCCTGGTGCTCGACTGGTTCTACGACAAGGGCATCTCGCTGATCGCCGTCAACGGCAGCGCCGGCTACGGGTTCCCGGGCGAGCCGGACACGCCTGCACGCTTCTCCTGGAACAACTCCTGCGCGCACGTGCTTTCGCTGATGGCCGACGGACGCCTGTCCCCGAAGCGGCTGATCACCCACCGAATGCCGTACCGGGACATGAGGCAGGCCTACGAGATGGCTTACCGCCGCGAGAAGGAGATGCTGGGCGTCGTGTTCGACTGGCGCGGCGCCTGACGGGCGGCACGGAGGCGGTGGAGGGCTCGCGCGGCAAGGCCGCGTTCCGGGGCGGCCACCAGCGCCACCACGACCACGACGCCGGCCACCACGGTCATCATGCCGGCGGTGCTGGTGTCGGCCAGCCCGAACCAGCGGGGCACCGTGATCGCGCCGACGTGTCCGCCGACGGCGCACACCAGCGCCACTCCCTGGCCGAACACCAGCAGCGACCAGAGCCGGCGGGTGAACAGGCCTGCCACCACGCCGGGCACGATCAGCATCGCGATCACCAGGATGCTGCCGACGCTCTCGAACGCCGCGACGATGGTCACCGCCACCATCACCATCAGCCCGTAGTGCATGAGGCGGGCGTTGCAGCCGATCGAGCGCGCGAAGTCCTCGTCGAAGGAGGTGAGGTTGAGCTCCTTGAACAGCACCAGGACGAAGGCGAGGTCGGCCGCGAACACCGCACCAAGGATCAGGAGCGCGCGCGGCATGCGCACGCCAGCCACCACCACGTCGTTGAGCGGCGCCAGCTCGACCGAACCGTAGAAGACCGTGTGCACGTCGATGTGCACGGAGTCGGCACTGCGCACGATCAGGATCAGGCCGACCGCGAACATGGTGGTGAACACCACGCCCATGGCCGCGCCGCGGTCCACGTTGCCCACCTGATGGATGAGCTGCGTGAAGGCGGCGGTGAGCAGGCCGGCGACCGCGGCGCCGATCACGATCACGCCGGTATCGCGGCTGAGCGTGGCAAGGAACGCGACGGCGATGCCGGGCAGCACGGCGTGGCTGATGGCATCGCCCATCATGCTCATGCGCCGCAGCACCAGAAAGCTGCCGATCAGCGCCGACGCCAGGGCGCTGACCGCGGCCACCACCACGATGCCGGTGTCGAGGGACGTCCAGGTCACGTGTCGTGGCCCCTCGGCTCGCGGGGACCGGCCAGCTCGTGCGGGCTGGCGGCCACCGCGGCCGATTCCGCGTGGCCGTCGAGCTCCGCCTCCAGCTCCGCGACCAGGTCGGGCTCCAGCACGTGCTCGATGCGGTCGGCGCCACGGTCCACGCGGCTGGTGGCCACCTCCGCGTGGCGGATCAGGTACAGCTCCCACAACCGGTGGTTGCGCACGAGCTGCAGCGCCTGGGCGGCGCCGGTGGGCGTCAGCCGCACGGAATCCGGGTCGAGCGGCGCCGGCTGCAGCAGGCGGTCCCGGCGCCCGACCCGCATCGCCACGGCCAGCTCGCCCCCGGTCCATCCGCGGCGATGGGCCAACTGCGCCCGGTCGACGGCGGCGGCCTGCAGATCGGCGCGGCTCGGGGTGGCGCCGAGCCGCCCCTCGACCTGCTCGAACGCCGCGCGCAGCAGGTGCTCGCGCCGGATCCGGCGGTCGCTCCGTTGGCGCTCGATGAGCATCCGCAGCAGCCCGCGGCGGGTGCCGAACAGGACGCTGATGACGAAGCCGACCGCGGTGGTCGCGACGATGACCGCCCCTGCCGGCAGGCGCGGCACCAGCGCCGACAGCGCGGCACCGACGAAGCCTCCCAGCGCGCCGATGACGGCCGACAGGATCGTCATCCTGCGCAGGTTGTACGTCCAGAAGCGCGCGGCGGCGGCAGGAGTGATCAACAGGGCGACGATCAGGATCAACCCCACCGCCTGCAGCCCGATCACCGTGACCGCCACCACCAGCGCCAGCATGAGGACGTCCAGAACCCCGACCGGCAGTCCTTGCGACGCGGCGTAGTCGGCGTCGAAGCACAACATGTTCAGTTCTTTGAACAGCAGGGCGGCGACCACCACCAGCACCAGCGAGATCACCCCGATCAGCAGGGCGTCGGAGACCAGCATCGACGCCGTCTTGCCGTAGATGAAGGAGTCGAGCCCGGCGGCCGAGCCGCGCCGCATCTGCTGGATCATCGCGAGCAGCGCGATGCCGACGCCGAAGGACACCGACAGCACGATGCCCAGGGCGGCGTCTTCGTGCAGGCGCAGCACGGTGCGTACCACCATCACGGCCGCGATGGCTGCCAGTCCGCCCGCGGCGGCGCCGATCAGCAGGCCGGGAAACCACTTGCCGGTGCCGCCCAGAGCCACCATCACCAGCCACGCCGCCGCGATGCCGGGCAGGGTCGCGTGGCTGACGGCGTCGGACACCAGCGCCCGCTTGCGCAGCAGGGTGAAGGTGCCGACGATGCCTGCCGCCATGCCCAGGATGCCGACACCCACCACCACGACCCGCGTGTTGAAGTCGCTCAGGGTGAGCACGCGCAGCACCTGCTCCCACGTCGGCAGGTAGCTCACGCGCCGCTCCCGCGCCGGCCCAGCGCGTCGACGGCCCGGTCCAGCAGGGTCAGCCGCCCGCCGTAGGTCTTGTGCAGGTTGTCGTCCGTGAACACGTCGGCGACCCGCCCGTAGGCGACCACCCGCAGGTTGAGCATCAGCAGGTCGTCGAAGTAGCTGTCCACGGTCTGCAGGTCGTGATGCACCACGAAGACGCTCTTGCCCTCCCGCCGCAGGCGCTGCAGCAGGTCGACGATGGTGCGCTCGGTGGCCGCGTCCACGCCCGCGAACGGCTCGTCCATGAAGAAGATGCGCGGGTCCTGGGCCAGCGCGCGGGCAAGGAACAGGCGCTGCTGCTGTCCGCCGGAAAGCTCCGCGATCTGACGGCCGGCGTAATCCGCCATCCCGACCAGGTCCATGGCCCCCAGCGCCGCCTCGCGGGTCGCGCGGCGCACCGGGCGCAGCCAGCCGACCGCCCGGTACAGGCCCATCGCGACCAGGTCGAGCGCGCTCACCGGGTAATCCCAGTCCACGCTCTCGCGCTGCGGCACGTACGCCACCAGCGGGCGCTGCCGCCGGTACGGCTTGCCGTAGATGCTCACCGACCCCGAAACCCGCGGCACCAGGTCCAGCACCCCCTTGAGCAGGGTGCTCTTGCCGGCGCCGTTGGGGCCGACGATGCCCGTGATTGCCCCGTCACGGGTGGTCATGTCGACGTCCCACAGCACGGGGCGACGCCGGTACGCGATGGTCAGGCCGCGGACGGTCAGCGGGCTGCCGGCCGGGCGGTTCACGGTCCGTCCCCGGCGGAGTGGGACAGCAGTCCCTGGAAGCCGCCTTCCGGAGCGTCGCCGCCCAGCGCCCGCGCCACGGTGGTGACGTTGTGGTCCAGCATGCCGACGTAGGTGCCCTCGTAGGTTCCCGGCTGCCCCATCGCGTCCGAGAACAGCTCGCCGCCCACCACCACGGTGTGGCCGCGCGCGGCCGCCCCCTCGATCAGGGCACGGACGTTGCGTTCGGCGATCGTGGTCTCCACGAACACCGCCGCGATGCGCCGCGTGACCAGCAGGTCCACCAGCCGGTTGATGCGGTCGAGCCCCGCTTCCGACTCGGTCGAGATCCCCTGAATGCCTGCCACCTCCAGCCCGTAGGCGCGGCCGAAGTAGTTGAACGCGTCGTGGGCGGTCACCAGCATGCGCTGCTGCTCCGGGATCGAGCCCAGGGTCCGGAGTGCGTAGGCGTGCAGATCGCCGAGGGTCGCGGTGTAATCCGTCGCGCGCTCCCGGTAGCCGCCCGCCCCCTCCGGATCGAAGGCGACCAGCGCCTCGGTGACCGCGTGCACGGCCTGCGTCCAGCCCGACACGTCCATCCACAGGTGTGGGTCGAAGTGGCCTGCGAACTCCGACGGCTGCAGCAGCAGCGATTCGTCGACCAGCTCGGTGACCGCGTGCACGGGGCGGCTGCCGGCCACCTTGATGAGCGTGTCGGTCATCTTGCCTTCCAGGAGAAGCCCCGAGTAGAACACGATGTCGGCTTCCATCAGCGCCGCGACGTCGCTGCGGGTCGGCACGTACAGGTGCGGATCGACGCCTTCGCCGATGATCGACACCACCGACCCCCGGTCCCCTGCGACCTGGCGCACGATGTCGGCGACCATGCCCGTGGTGGCCGTGACCCGGTAGGGGTAGCTGCGCGCATCGGAGCCGCCGCCGGTCGGCAGGGCGGATGCCGGCTCCGGTGTCGATCCGTCGCCGCAGGCGGCGAGCACCGGCACGGCGACGGCCATCACGAGCACGGCCTGCCACCCCACTTTTTTTTGCACCCAGAACATTCTATTTTGATCCGTCAAAATAAGACCATAGGCATGGAGGGCCGGACGCGTCAAGCGGGAGCCGGGGGATACCGGGACGGCCGGAGTACCCCACGCCTGTAGGGTGGCGCGCCGTGCGTGCATGCCGTCACACTGGCAGCGTCATGAACTCTGAAGGGAACGCCGCACCGGCGTTCGAGAACCGCGTCAAGCGGCTGCTGTCGTCAGGCAAGGCGGCGTGGGGCGTCGGCGCGATAGACGAATCGGAATACTCCGCGAAGCTCGCGATCAACTGCGACCCCGACTTCCTCTGGATCGACCTGGAGCATCGCCCCTACGGGGTCCATGAGGTGCGCTGGTCGCCGATCCTGTGCCGGCAGAAGGGCGTCGTGCCCATGGTTCGCGTCCCCGGCCTCGACCCCAGCGTCATCAAGAAGGCGCTCGACATCGGCGCCAGCACGGTGATGGTGCCGCAGGTGGGAACCGCCGACGAGGCCAAGCGCGCCGTCGAGTACGCCAAGTACCCGCCGCAGGGATCGCGCGGCATCACCCCGACCTGGACCACCTACCTGGACGTAAGCTGGGACGACTACCTGCCGGCGGCCAACGACGAGACCTGCGTGATCGTGCAGATCGAGAGCCCCGAGGGCATCGCCAACCTGGACGCCATCGCGGCCGTCGAGGGCGTGGACGTCGTGTTCGCCGGCCCGGCCGACCTGTCGGCGTCGTTCGGGGTCATCGGGCAGCCCCAGCACCCGAAGGTGCAGCAGTTCATCGCCGAGTTTCCGGCGCGGGTCGGTGCCTTCGGCAAGCCGGCGGGCATCACCTGGCCGGGCGTCGAGCCCTCCAGGGAGGCGTACGACCAGGGGTACCGGTTCATCAACATGGGCTCGCTCGGTGCGCTCGGCACCGTGGGCGTGACGGCGGGACTGGCAGAGCTGCGCGCCTACGAACGCCCGCGCTGAACGGGCCGGCCTGGAGCCGTTGGACTACGTACTCGCCACCGGCCGCGTGCGTGGCGGCTCGGCCGGACTGGCCGGCGTGGCCGTCTCCAACGGTGAGCTGATCGCGCGGACGGCCGCCGACGGCTCGTTCCAGATCGAGTTCGGGCTGGACGTGCACCGCTACCTGACGGTCACCACGCCGCAAGGATACCGGCCCGGACCGAGTTGCTGGCATCGCCTGCCAAGCGCGGGCGAGCATCGCGATTCCGGTTCGGACATCACCGTGGACTTCGTCCTGGAGGCCGAACCGCCCGGCGCCGGGGACCGCTTCTCGTTCGCCCACGTCACCGACCCGCACGTGGTCACGCACGACGACGACCGGCTGCGCGAGCCGGGCCACGGCATGGCGGACCCCGACGAGTTCGCCGCCAGCATCGCCGCCATCGAGCGCGACGGGGCGGAACGGGGACGCGCGCCGTCCTTCCTGCTGGCTACCGGCGACCTGACCGAGTACGGCACGGCCGCGCAGTTTCGCGCATACCGGCGCATCGCCGACGCCGCGGCCACGCCGGTCCTGCCCGGCATCGGCGCCCATGACACCAACGAGCTCCTGCACGGCCGGAGCGCCGGTGAGTGGCGTCGGGTGCGGCGTGCCGGTCGCCTCGACTGGCTGGCCGACAGCAATTTCGGGGTCACGTGCACCGGCGACTACGAGCGGATCTGCGGCCCGACGCACTACAGCTTCGACTTCGGCGGCTGCCACTTCGTCATGGTGAGCAACGAGTCGTTCCTGTTCTCGGCCTACGACTGGATCCGCGTACAGCGCTGGCTCGACGGCGACCTGGCGCTGCAGCCGCCCGGGCGGCCGATCGTGATCGGCACGCACATGCCGCCGACGCGGGAGTGGCTCGACCAGGTGACCCGGCACCACGTCGTGCTGGTCCTGCACGGTCACACCCATGCCAGCAAGGCGTACCGCTACCGGAATGCAATGGTCCTCTCCACGCCGTCACTGTCTTTCGGGGACAACGCTGCCGGCCCGCGCGGCTACCGGCTCATCGACTGCGACGGCGGACGGTTCACGAGCGAGCTACTGCCGCTCCGCACCCGCATGCCGCGCCGGCCGTCGCCGCCGGCCGTGGCCGGCCTGCGCGAAGCGTGGCGCTGCCGCCTGCCCGGCAACGCCCATCGAGGCTCCATGCTCGTCGTCGGCGAGGGCGCCGATGCAGGTGCGCTCGTGCCGCTGCAGGATGAGAACGGGGTCGAGCGGTGCGGCGTCTGCCGCGTGCGCCTGAGCGACGGCGCGGTGCTGTGGCACGCCCGCACCGACGCCTCGGTACGGGCGGGAGTCACCGGCGGCCCGGCCGGCTCCTGCTTCGCGGTGTCGTTGACCGGCAGGCTGCTGTGTATCGATGCCGAGTCGGGCGGGAAACGCTGGCACACCGACACGCCCGGCCATCCGGGCCGTTGGGTGGCCGTGAACCCGGCGTACGATGCCGGCCGCGGCCAGGTGGCAGTCGGCGCCAAGTCCGGGTACGGCGCCTATGACGCGGCGACCGGCGCCGAGCGTTGGTATACCCGGTTCAGCGGCACCCCGGATCTGATCGCCGACCCCGTGGGTGACAAGCGGGGGCACTGCGGACGGCCGATCATCCACGGCGGGCTGCTCGTCACGCTGGTGCCGCGCCGTTCTCTGATGGGCGTGCGGCTGGACGACGGCCGCATCGCCTGGGAGTACGCCCTGACCGGAACGCAGGACTGGTGGTCGGCGCCGGTCGCGGCCGGGGACCGCGTGCTCGGCGGCGGCGAGCCCGGCGAGCTGGTGATGGTGGAGGCGGCGACCGGTGCCGAGGTGTGGCGCCGCGACGTCCTGGGACCGAGCGATTTCGCCGTCAACTACGTGAGCGGCATCGCGGTCGCCGGCGACCGTGCCTTCCTGGGAGCGCTGGACGGTCGCGCGCTCTGCGTCAGCCTGGACACGGGCGAGGTGCTCTGGCAAATGGAGACCGGGATCGGCGTGCTGGAAATGGCCCCCCTCCAGCGGCGGATCGCCAGCGTGATCGCGCCGCCGGTATACGCCGATCGCGGCCCCTTGAGCGGCCGCGTGCTGGTCTGCGGCATGGACGCCGTGCTCTACGTGCTCGACGCGCAGAGCGGCGCCGTGATGGAACAGGCGAGCCTGTCCGCGCCCGTCACCGCCGCGCCCGTGCCGACCGGCGACGGCCTGCTGATCGCCACCTATGATGGGGTCCTGACCCGGTTCTCGGCATGAACCGCCGCGGCCACCGAGGAGACACGATGATCGATTCCCGACGACTGCTCGACACGTTCCTGACGATCCTGCGCATCGACAGCTATCACCCGAACGAGGATCCGGTGATCGACGCCCTGCGGCCCAAGCTGGAGCGGGCCGGGGTACGGCTTCACGCGGACCCGCACCGCAACGTCCTGGGTCTCTTGCCGGGGTCGGGCACGCGAGCGGGCGAGGAGCCCGTGCTTCTCTGCGCGCATACCGACACCGTGCGGCCGACTCCGGGCATGGAGCCGGTGCTCCGCGACGGCGCCGTGCACACCGACGGCTCCAGCGTGCTCGGCGCCGACGACAAGGCGGCGGTGGCCGCCATCGTCGAGGCGGTGGAGGCGATCGCGGCCGAGGGGGTGCCGCATCCGCCGGTCGAGGTGCTGTTCACCGTGGGCGAGGACGTGGGGCACGTCGGCTCCAAGGCGTTCGACGTCGCCCCGGTGCGCTCGCGCATGGCGTTCGTGCCGGACGTGGACGGTCCCGTGGGCGGCATCATCATGGCCGGTCCGACGGCGGAGACCTTTCGCGTCGCCTTCCACGGCCGCGCCGCGCACGCCGGCACGGAGCCGGAGGAGGGGCGCAGCGCGCTGCAGATGGCCGCGCGTGCGATCGACCGGATGCAGCTCGGCCGCATCGACGGCGAGACCACGGCCAACGCCGGCGTGCTCACCGGCGGGGAGGCGGCCAACATCATCCCGCCGGACGCTGCGTTGACCCTGCAGGTGCGCAGCCTGGACCGGGAGAAGTTCCGCGCGCACCGCGAGGCGCTGGTGGACTGCTGCCGGCAGGCCGCCGAGGCGTTCGGCGGATCCATCGACGTGGAGTCGCTGGGCGGCACGGAAGGCTACCGCTTCGGCGAGGACGACGCGCCGGTGCGGCGCGCGGATGCGGCGATCCGGGCTGCGGGGTTGGAGCCGTGGCGTGCCACCACCTGCGGCGGCAGCGATGCCAACGAGTTCAACGCCAAGGGGCTGCCCACGGTGGTGATCTCGGTCGGCTATCTGGACATCCACACCAATCAGGAGTCGATGCCGATCGACGAGCTGGGGAAGCTTGCCGAGGTGTGCCGGACGCTGATGCTCGGGTAAGCGGGGTCGGGCCGCTCAGAGGATCTCCAGACCCACGTCCACCAGCCCCTGGGCCATGCGCCGGCGCCGCTCGCTGCCGGACTCCAGCAGGGCGCGGGGGGCGCCGATGGGGCCGCCCCAGCCGGAGCGCGAGTGCAGGTAGGCGATCTGCTGCGGGGTCCTGGGCTTGGCCAGGAACGACAGCGCCACCTGCACGCGCAGTCCGTTGGAGCCGAACGCGGCGTGCGGAAGGTCCTCGGTGAATACCAGCATGTCGCCCGGCCGCGTCGGCAGCAGGACGTGCGGGACCTCCTCCGGGGCCAGCCCCCACGGCCGGAAGTCGTCGCGCGTATTGCGGTTGCGGACCGGCAGGAAGTAGTCCGGCGGGTCGCACCAGCGGTCGTCGATCATGCGCAGGTAGTTGCGATGGGCTCCGGGGAGCACCCGCAGGCAGCCGTCGTCCGGCCCCAGGTCGTCCAGGTAGAGCGCGACCTTGATGTGCGGCACCGCCCAGGTGACCGCGCCGCTGCCGCCATGCCAGGGGGTGTCGCCGTCGTACCAACTGCAGGCCGAGCCCTCGTAGAGGAAGTCGTGGCCCAGCAGCTTGTGGGGGATGTCGTGCACCCGGTCGTCGTCCAGCAGCCGGGCGTGACGCTCGCCCTTCTCGCAGAGACCGTTCACGCCGGCGGCGGACGTCCGGTCCCAGCCCGGGTTCTCGGCGAGGGTGAGCTGCTCGCACTCGGCGCGCAGCGCGTCGGCTTCCTCGCGGGAAAGCAGGCCGCGCAGCGCCAGAAACCCGAACGCGTTGAAGCGCGCCACGTCGTCCGCACGCAGCCCGCCGGACACGGTGTGCATGGCAGCACGCTATCCGATCCGCCGAGTCAGGCCAACCGGACGCTTTCGTGCCGAGCGGTTAACCGGATCGTACAGCCGGATCGTACAGCCGGCTCGTACATCCGGCACCCCGGTCAGGGACTGTTTCGGTCCACTCCGCCGCGGCTGCGGCCGGATCCCAGGGTCTCCATCCGCACAACCCATTGGTCGAATCGAGGGCATGCGGCACGGATCGTGGACAATCCCATGCGATCCGCCAGAAAGGGGCCGTCGACCGCTTTCTGATACGCCGGCATCAAGTCCTCGATGCGTCTGCTTGGATGGGTCTTCACGTCGTCGTTGATGTCTTCCGGAGTCTCGAACTTCGCTCGCACCGCCTGGAGATTCCCCACCAGGTCGGGACGAGCGTTCAGCAGCTCGCCAAAGGTGGTCACGTCGGAGAACAGCAGGCCCTCGAATTCGTGTAGCTGGACGTACGGGAACGCCCTCGATCGATCGTAACTACGGGCTATCTTACGATCGACTTCATCATGTACAAGCTCCTGCAATTCTTTCCTTGGCGCATCGCCCTTGTCACGAAATCCATAGAAATCGACCAGGGACGTCACGCGTTCGAACGACCAGAGCAAGTGGGCGATCTCCGACGCGAGGCGATCGACGGTGACGTTGCCTCCCATCAGGATCGGCTTCGGATCAACTCCGCGTGCCCACAGATGAGGAGCGATCACCCTGTTGACGAACTCCTCTTCGGTCCCTCCTTCCACGACGATCGCCAAGCGTATCACGGGCGGCCGCCAAGCAAGTTCTTTTCCCAGAGCTCTCCTGGGGCGTATTCTTCGATCCAGGTCCGGTATTCTTCAGGGTTGAGCTTGCGACACTCGGTCCTGCCATCGCGGAGATTCAGCACGATGATCTCGTCCAGATCGAACGAGTCCACGAACCGCGGCGACTGGGTGGCCACGATGATCTGCCGGTCCACGGAACGCTGCTTGATCATTCCGGCGATCAAGCCGATCGCCGCCGGGTGCAGACCCAGTTCGGGTTCGTCCAGCAACACCACGTCAGGGAGCATCTCGGCGGGTAGGCTCAGCAGGGTCACGAGAGCGAAGAGACGCAGCGACCCGTCGGACGTGAGATGTGCTCCGAACGTGCTGTCGGTGCCCTTGGCCTTCCATCGAAGCCGCACTGTGCCGTTGGTCTCGTCCATCTCGAAGCGATCGAAGACCGGCAGGACCCGACCGATGTGATAGCAAATCATCTCGAAACGACGGATGTCTTCCCGTTCGAGCCGCAGGAGAACGGCACCCAGATTACCGCCGTGCGAACGCAGTTGAGCGTTGTCGGTGGCATCCCACCTCTTCTTGAAGCGCGATCCGGGGGAGGTGTCGTGAAACTGGTAGACCGAACAGTTCCGCAACAGCGTGACGATGACTCGTGCGGTCTGAGCTCCCGGCCCGTCAGATTGGGCGGTTTCCAGTATCCTCGCTTCCGTATGACCGCTACCGAGGGGAAACCAATCCTGCTCCTCGTCGATCGAGGCACGATTGAAACGGAACGCTTCATCCATGAACATGAACCGGTCAGGGTGAGCATGAACAAGTGCGAATCGATACTCGTTCCGTCCCGCGCCGGTGCGCATGGTCACCGTGGCGTCCATCCTCCGGCTGACGTTGTCGCCCCGAAATAGCTGGTCGTCGGCTCCGCCCTGGAGCGTGATGAACTCCTCCAGGCGGCGAGCCTTCAGCATCCAACTCATCATCTCGAAGAAGCGGATCAGGTTGGACTTGCCCGAGCCGTTGGCACCGATCAGTACGGAGACACCAGGCAAGTCCTTGATCTCTACGTCCGCGAGCGACCTGAATCCCGCGATATGGAGATGCTCGACCCTGTTGCTCATCGACACCTATCTTGCCCTGCCCACCACCAGGCAGGTCAAGTCCATAGGGCTGGTGGAGGGCATCTATAACCGCAGCCACATCATCCAGATACCGCGCTTGGCGAGTCGGCGGCGGGACGAGCTGAAGCGGGCGCTGGCGGTTTTCGACCAGGGCACGGCGTACGGCAACGGATGGAGAAGCCCGCACATGCTGACGATAGCGGAAGAGGAATATCCGGCGGAGTGCGGGTTCGTGCTGAGGAAGTTGCGCGAGGCGATAGCGGAAGGAAGAGGTGCGGCGCACGGCAGCCGAGCTTGCAGCAGCCGATGGGATGCCGTACGTTGCCGGTATGGCTGCCGTTCGCACGCTCCGTTCGCCCGTCGCCGCGCCGCCGGCGCCACGGCCGGCGACCGCGCAGCCGCCGTCAGCGGCCGACTTCCCCGGCTGCAAGCCGGTCCGCCTGCCGCGCGAGCAACTCGACGACTGCGAGATGCGACTCGAATACTGGGACACCGCCACCGAGACCGCCTGGATCTGCGATCCGGTCACTTCCTACCACGAAGACCCCGTGCATACCTTGTCTCGATTGGCCGGGACCATCGCCCACGTGCGCGGTGCGCCGGTGAGTGTTTCGGCTGTACCGACCTGACCGAGCGCGACGAGCACGGCGAGCCGCAGCTCATCATGCAGGCGGACCAGTCGGTGTACCTGCACCCGGCGCGCGCCACGCTGCCGCGACCGGTGCTGACGATTGTCGAGCACGACTTTTCCGGACGTGGTGCTGGAAGTGGACCACACCACCGACGCGCGGCGGCGCAAGCTGGGGCAGTACGAGGCGTGGGGGTTCCCGGAGGTGTGGATCGAGGTGCCGGAGGCACGCACGGCGAGCCGCCCGCGGAGCCGACGGTCGGCACTGACGATCTACCTGCTGGTGGATGGAGCGTATCGGACGTCGGCGGCGAGCCGCGCGTTTCCCGGCTGGACGGCGGTCGAGATTCACGCGGCGTTGAATGAGGAAATGTTCTCGGCGGAGACGAGCGCGGTGTTGGAGCAGGTGGGGGCGGTGCTCGGGGAGCGCGAAGGCACCGGCCCGGACGACGACCCGCTGCTGGGCGCGCAGCGGCGTCGGAGCCGGGCGGTGGGTCATGCGGAAGGCCGCGCCGAACTGGCGCGGGCGCTGTTGGCAGCACGCGGCATCGAGGTCTCGGCCGAGTTCCCTGGCGTGCCCGGCTTCGCCGAGTTGCCCGCCCACGCCATCGTCGAGGCCGCCTCCTCCTGCGTCTGCGAGGCCGACTTCCGCAAGCGTCTGCTCCACCGGTAGCCAGGCAGCGCAGTTACTCCAACGACCGGTCCGAAAATGCGGACCGGCGCGCCGCGCTACGAGGCGACCGGGGGCGATCCGGCGGCGCTTGTGAGCCGTTTGTGTTCCCTGCGGGTACCGTTCCCGGCTGTCGCCGGCGTCGGCCTTCATGTTTGCGTTGTTGGCGATCACCTGCTGATCGTATTCGTCCCAGGTGACGAACCGTCATGATGGTCGAGGATCAGCACCGGCCAATCCTTGCGCGATCTTCGGTGACCGGCGCCCTTGCGCTTCTTGCCATTCTCGATCCTGGTCTTGGTGTAGATCCGATCGTGGGCGTGAGCTCCTGCATAGACCGGATTCGTCAGGAGATGGTGCACGCTGTTGTACACCGGCAGCTTCCACACCTGCGTGCGTCGGCCGCCCTGGTACTCGACGGCCGGCAGGGCCGCGTCCTCCGCTCTGAACCAGAGCAGCACTTGGTGCACACTGCCGAGCTCACGGAATTTCTGGAATACGAGGCCGATCGCGTTCTGCAAGCGAGCGTCCGGATCTTTCTCTAAGCGGGTCATCCGTCGTCACGTAGCCAACGGCCACCGTGGTGAACAGCTCGCCTCTCGCTGCCTTCTGCTTCAGGGCCGCTTGGGAGCGTGTCGCAGGACCGTGAGTTCTCCATTTCGCTGATCGTGCCTTTCATGCCCAGCAACAGTCGATCGTTGGCGTGCTTGGGTCATAGACGCCGTGCGCACATTTCGCGACACGTCGGCGTTCGAGGCGTTTGACCGCATGTCCAAGAAGGTGGACCAGATCGAGAAGCTAGGCGGACGCCGAACGGGAGATCAACCAGCTCGACGCCGGCGACAAGGCGTTGGAACGCGAGTTCCGGCAGCTCGACGGCCGTGACATGTCGGCGGACAAGCTGCTGGACGACCTGAAGAAGAAGATGGGGCAGATCGAGGACAAGTCATCGGAGAACGCGAGCCAAGGTACGTCGCCACGCTGACGCAACGACAGGATGAGCCGGACGCTACAGGCACGCCGCCTGACGCGCTTCAGTCGGAAGCAGTGCATCTCACTGATCACCAACCTGATGCGCGATCGCTACAGCGAAGCGCGGCTATTGGGGCTGTACGGCATGCGGGGTAAGGCCGAGGGCATATGGGAAGCTGATGAACGTGCTGGCTCCAGCGCTGTCGTCGGTGCCCCGTCCGAAGATCCACTACCGGGGCCGCCGCCTGGACGCCGACCCCCGGCCGGAGCAACCAAGAGTGCGGGCGCACAACGAGACACTGTTGCTGTTGACCCTGCTGGCCTACGAGGTGCTGCACGCGGGCCGTGTGTGATGGAGCAAGCCACCAGCACCGGTTGGAGTCTGTGTCGGTGGCGCGAGCGGGTACTGCGGGGCGCTCGACTGGGCACCAATATGATCCGCAGCGCGGCACTCTAGTCGGCTCGCGCACGTCCTACTACGAGGCGTGCTGTGTCCGGCCCATCGCTCGGTACGCCCCGCGCACCATCTGACGCGGCCAATCACACTACAGTTCACGGATCGCTGATCGAGCGTCTCCTCCGATCACGAGCGTCAACTTTCGGTCCGAGCCGGCTGCCGATCTGACTCTCGAACCGCGTCGGATCCTCAATTCAGCCAACTCTCGCGCCGAGGCGCGAATAATCGCGGGTTCAATTGAGCCATGCATTTACCTGTCAGCAACTTCGCAAGATACGTCGATATGGCCTATGTGACATGGCTCTGAACCGACCAATTTGGGCCAGAACACGTTCTCGTAACCGTCTGTTATCGCGTTCATTTCCAGCTCCGTCCGAAAGAACATTCCCGCATCAGTCTGGTACAGCCAACCACGAACGAGATCACCCAATCGCTGCTGCTTGGCGCTATAGCTGTCATCGTCGTTGCTGTCTTCGAATAGCTCCGAGTGCGGTTCCGGAAGATAGTCATCCAGGTTGGAGAGTCCCATTTCCTTAAATTGGTCGATCTTATTGGTGTCGTACCACTTGCGACCTCCAACGTCAATATCGTCCTTACAAACCGTGGTTGCTTTGACTAACGTGTCAAGGTCACCGCCAAAGTACGGACAGAAATAGTCACTATCAGGATTCGCCACGACAACGCGTTCAGGATTCCCTCCGACAGAGAGATTATATGACTGCGCAACGATCTGTCTAACTCCAGATAGAAGGCCAAGAAGCTGCCCAATTCGTTCCCTAACGTCACTGGAAACTACGAGAGAAAAGTTAAGGAATAGGGGTCCCGGAAGAGACTCCATGAATCTGTTCAAATCGCTAGAGATGGCTGCAAGGGATTTGAGATCTATTCTGTCTTCCTCCATTACTGCTCTACGGAGCATGTGGTCCACAGCATGTCGCAGATTGTTTTCTGCGACTTGGGTATCTATACGATCGACCTTCTGCACGACATAATCGATCTTTGCTTCGATACGATCCATCTTCTTATGAAGCGCGGCAACACTAGCCGCAATTGATGCAGAAATCGCCAGATTCATCGCCGACGAGATCAGTGCGGCTCCGGCCAGTCCAGCCTGTACGGCGGACGGTCCTGTTATCGCCGTCTGTGTCAGTATATCCGAGGAGGAGTTAGGATCCATGAATCGAATGTTGCTAGGATTGTGAATGGGTCCCGTATTACCCATTACCTGGTACACGAGCCGTCCGGATTGGCCCCGGCCCAGCGTCTCAAATGGAACTTCCATAGACCCATGTTATCATGTTCTCGGATGAGAGTCGATGTATAGGTCGCTCAGTGGGGGGGGGGCAACGGTCTGCCGGAGAGTGCGTGCTGCGAGCAGTATGGCCTAACGTCACTGTGCCGCTGGGCAGGCAAATTGTCGCATCCAGACTCCGCCGAGGAGCAACTGGTGGGGCCGATCGCCGCCATCGACGTACGCCGAGTCGCCGCGCCTGAGCCACCTCCCACACGAAACCCGGAAGAGCCAACTGATGAACTGCTGTCTTCCACGGGGCCCCAGCGTGCATGATGAATGCTGCGAGTAGCCCCGGCACGGTCATCCGGCCCCAACCGGCCAACGCCCACTCCTCAGGAAACTGCGAAACAGGTCGCGTCCTCTGACATGCCCGTAGCTCTGGGAAACGGTGTTCCACCAGCGGGTGCCGGGATGGGGCGTACTGGTGCACGAGATTCCCCTCTCCTGCAACGCGTTCGCTGCGAATCGACCAGCGAAGCGTGAGGTGACGATCGACAGCTCCGGGCAGTGGTTCAGGATGAACCAGCGGAGCACGTCCCCGGCCGCGTCGAGATCGTGCTGGCATTCGTTGCCTTCCATGCTGCCGGCGGCCGTCGGCGCCGGGCGGAGGAAGTAGTTGCAGTAGGCGATGTGGTTGAGGGGGAAGGGGTCCGGCGTGATCCCGCTTTCCTTCAGGATCGGGACGATCTCGTCCTGGATCGCGCGGTAAATCCGGTGCGCCTTGGTCCAGCGTCCGGTGATGTTGCCGATGGTGGAAGCCCAGCGGACCTCCTCGTCGCTCAGGTCGGCCTGGCTGCTGCAGTACCAGCGCTCGGGGTCGTGGTGGATGGTCGACTCGGGCGGCAGGTAGTGGCTCTCACCGATGACCAGGAGGCGCTTGTGGCGCTCGTCCCGGTAGCGGCTGCCGATCCAGGGCTGCATGCAGGGGTACCGTCGCAGGTGCTCGGGCGGGGGAGTGGTGCTCATGATGCGGCTCCGTGGTGGGAGGCGAGGGTGGCGCACATCTCGTGCAGGCGCCGGCGCAGGCGGGCGGGGCGCTCGACGGTGACCCCCGTTCCCCACGTGACCAAGTGCCAGCACATCTCCTCGACGCCGCCGGCGGTGAAGCGCACGGTCGTCGAGCCGTCGTCGTTCGGCTCGACGGTCTGGTCGGGGTGGAAGACGAACTCGGCCACGTCCTCGGCCACGCCGGCGGCGAAGCGCAGCACCACCGCGACCGGCTCTTCCTGGAAGGTCCCGAAGGACCGCCGGGAGAACCGGTCCAGGTCGAACGCCGGGTCGCGCTCGAACGCGTCGCCGGTGAGCTCGGCCGCGCTCATGCGCGCCAGGCGCCACATCCGCAGGTGGGTCTCTCCCTCGGCCGGGCCGATCAGGAACGCGCGGTTGCCGTAGATCAGGCCGTGGGGCTCGACGCGCCGCCGGGTGGGCGGCGCGGTCGCCCACGGCGCGGTCGCGCGCGTCGCGTAGTCGAACGCCACCACGTGCCTGACCGTGATCGCCTCGCGCAGCAGCGCGAGCAGGCCATCGTCCAGGCGAGGCCGCGGCCCCGGGCGCATCGCCAGCCCCTCGGCTTCGGTCAGCGCCTGCACGTCGGGCTCGATCCTGCTCCGCGCCTCGGCTTCCAGCAGGGCGCGCAGCTTGTCGTCGAGGCCGCGGAGCATGGCGCCGCGCTCGGCCAGACCGGCCCGATCGAGCGCGTCAGCGGCGGCGGTGAGCTCTGCCAACTCCTCCGCTGAGAGAGAGACCAGGAGGCCCAGCGTCGGCGTCCGCAGCCGCCAGTGGCGCCTGGCCTCGCCCGTGTCCACCGTCTCCAGCCCTCCGAACACCTCCTCCACGGCGTCGCGGAGGCGTTCGGCGGTGCGGCGGCTGACCCTGAAGTCGCGCTGGATGTCGTCCAGGGTCAGACCGCGCCAGCTCCGCTGCAGCCGGATCGCCAGCCGCACGATGTCCGCCGCCCGGTCGTAAGGCACTCAGCCGTCTCCTTCGTGGCGCTTCGCGATCCTCATCGTAGAGGAGGCGCCCCGGTCATGCGCGCGATCCCGACGCCGATTCCTGACCGCGGTTCGCCATGCGAGCCTTGAACTCCCGCGCGATGTCCTCTGGTGACGGCGCATCGCCCTCGGATGCGGCGAACAGCTTGGCCAGCACGGCGATGTAGATCTCGCCCAGCGTCGTGGTGAGGGCAACGGCGGTCGCTGCCGCGATCGCTCCGCCGGCGACCGTGCCCACGCCCGGGATGAACTTCAGGAGATTGGAGACGACCGCACGACCCAGGAACGCAGCACCCGCCGGCCCGGCCATCGCCGCGACGAGGGTAGCGAGGAAGCCCCTGGAGAGCTCGGTGCCGAAGGTCGCCGAGATGCCGGCGAGCATGCCGATCTGGATGGGGACCAGCAGCGCGGCGTCGGCGAACGGAATGGGGGCTGCGCCCACCCCCGCCGCCGTCGCTGCCGCCGCGACGACCACCTTGTGCGCCTTCTTCTTCTTGAGCTCGATGCTCGCCTTCTGGGCGGCGGCGAATGCCCGTTGGACCGCTTCCGGAATCAACTCGGTCGTGGCGTCCAGAAGATCCTCCAGCCCCATCGGCGGCAGCACCACGTCGGAGTCGTCGAAGCGCTCGCTCAGCGCCCGCACGCGCACCACGTTCCTCGCCTCGGGCAGGAGGCGCTGCACCTCGGCCCGGAACCCCTCGTCGGCGCGCGCCTTGGTAATCACGCCGAGCACCGGCACGAGCTCCGCCAACCGCTTGTGCAGCTCGACCTCGGCCTCCTCGACGCGCCTGCCGTCCTCGGACACGCACAGCCACGCGACGTGGATGTGCTGGTTGATGTCCGTCTCCTGGGCCTGTTCGTCCACGAACTCGACGAGCTCGTCGATGATCTGCTGGTACTCCTTCAGCTCCAGCCCGCGGGTGTCGTAAATCGCCAGTGGAATGCCCTTCTTCGTGAGCCGGCGGGTCTCCTTGGTGATCGGCTCCCCTTGCCCCGTCTCGGCAAGCCGCCCCTGGAAGACCTCGTTGATCAGCGTGCTCTTGCCGACGCCGGTGCGGCCGGCGATGAGGACGTTGACCGTCCCGATCTCGTGGGTGGCGTCGTGGAAGGCGCGCTTGATCTCGCTCAGGATGTCCTCCGAGTCTTCGAAGCGGTCGAGCACGGCGAGTGTCGGTTGCATGGCAGTCGTTCTCCTTTCCGTCCAAGATACGGGCCGGGTACGTCAGATCCCGACGTACCCCGAAAAAGAAATGGACCGCGGTGTTGAACCGGCCGGCGGAGGCGTCGATACTGTGGTGGCCGGCCGCGGCAGCCGTCGAACGATGAGTGGAGCACACTGAGCACGTGGAAATCGTCCTCCATGCCATCGTCTTCGCCGACAAGGCGATCGAGGAGAACAACGGCAAGAAGGGGCTCATCGGCATCTTCCAGAGCTTCAACTTCGCGGGGTTCCCGACGGTCGCGCCGACGTGGTACGTGTACGTCGCCTTCGGCAACGTGGCGAAGGGCCGGCACGACGTTACGGTCAACGTCATCCACGACGACACCGGCTCGGTCATCGTGCGGTCGCACGGCGAGGTGCAGGTGAGGACGCCGGCGGCCGACGTGGAGCTCGTGTTCCCGATGGCGGGAGCGGCGTTCCGTGCGCCGGGCGTGCACTGGCTGACGGTGACCCTGGATCAGACGCAGATTGGCAGCCGCGTGCTGCACGTGGGCCAGCAGCCGGACAATACCAGGTAAAACAGGTTTGCAAAGGAGGAGGGCATGAGGAGAGACGATGGGGCGATGATCACGGCCGAGGAGATGCGGCGGTTTCGCGCGGACGGGTACGTCGGGCTCGGCAGGCTGCTGGACGACGGCGAGCTTGCGCGCTTGAGCGAACGGATCGACCAGATCATGCTGGGTACCGCGGACGCGCCCTACGACGACATGATGATGCAGCTCGAACCGTCGACCAATCCGCCGGAAGAGCTGCGCGGGCAGAGGAAGGGACACAAGCTGCCGACGCTGGCGTACCGCAAGATTCAGGATCTGGAGCTGGACCCGCTGTTCCATGCCTACCTGACGCGTCCCCTGTTCGCCGACCTGTGCCGGCGCGTCTACGGCGAGGGGCGCCCGGTTGCCTGCATGCGGGCGATGTTCATGAACAAGCCGGCCAGGGGCGGCTCCGACCTGGTGTGGCATCAGGATCGCTGGACCGATCTCGACCGCGATCCCAAGGTAACGGTGTGGATCGCTCTGGATCCGACCACGATCGCCAACGGCTGCGTGCAGATCGTGCCGGGTTCGCACCGGCGGCTGGTCAATCCGAGCGGGGGAGCGGGCTTCCTGACGGACCGGCAGCGCGACGATCTCAACGCCAGGATCGAGTCGGGCGACCCGGACTACCGGACGGTGCATCTGGAGCTGGATGCGGGCGAGGCGGTGTTGCTGCACAACTGGACGTTGCACCGGTCGGGGACCAACTCGACCGACATCCCGCGGCGGGCGTTCAGCGTCTGCTACATGGACGCCGCCACGCGATCGATACGGGGCGGGTCGTGGCGAGTGGTCTTCGAGGGTGACGGACAGGTGGTCGGGCCGCTGGCCGCGTAGGGGCCACGCGGAGCACGGCCGGCTGCCCCGGTGACGGACTCCGCCGGGGCGGGCCTGCCGGACTTCGACGTCGCGCCGGTCGAACGCTGTCACGTGCAGCCGCTGGCTGCGGCACAGACGCACTACACGATCGACGTGGACGGGTTCACCGACCCGGAGAACGTCGAGCTGACCCTGATCGGGCCGATGGCATCGGGCTGGGTCGCGGTGGACGGCGGCTGGGACACCGGCTCGCTGCGGAGCCTGGCCGCACGCGTCGCGCGCCCCGGCATGACCGACGCGGAGAAGGCGTGGGCGATCTGGGAGCTGGTAGGGAGGATCACCTACCGCATGTCCCTGCACGCAACCTCGGATCCCCTGGAGCTGATCAACGCCTACGGCTACGGCTATTGCAGCGCCGTCAACCGGCTCGCCCCGGCGCTGTGGCAGGCGGCGGGGCTCAGGGCGCGGGGCGTGCGCCTGCACGGGGACTACAACTGCGAGGTGTTCCATGACGGATCGTGGCACCTGCTCAACGCCTATATGCGAACCTACTACCCGCGCGCCGACGGCGACGGAGCGGCCTCGGCAGAGGAGCTGATCGCCGATCCGGGCCTGGTGGAGCGCAACGTCACCGGCACCGGCGGGGAGGCCAAGGAGGACGTGCCCGGCTGCACTCTGGCTGCCTACTTCGCACACGCCGTGCCGGACGAGAGCGACCTCACCGCAACCGCGTATTCCCCACGGGCGACCCTGAGAGAGCGGGAGCGGCTGACCCGGCGCTGGGACCATCGCGGCGCTTGGTCGCACAGCGTCACCGAGCCGTCGCACTACGGCAACGGCGAGCTGGTCTTCGAGCCCGATCTGGCCGCGCCGGGTCCAGGAGACGCCGGTGGCGCGGTCCTGCTCGAC
The DNA here is from genome assembly GCA_963662775.1 of Spirochaetia bacterium. GTDB lineage: Bacteria > Spirochaetota > Spirochaetia > SZUA-6 > Bin103 > CATQHW01. Next base: position 5,220,852 of record OY759747.1, on the reverse strand, counting down.
GCCGACAACGTCGACCCGGGAATCCGCGACCGCGGGTGTCCTCACCTGAAACCGCTCCCGAACGGCCGCCCGGCTACGGCCGTGCTGCGCGTGCGCTCCCCCTATCCGATCGTGGACGGCCGCCTGGAGCTCTACGCCGTGCGCACGACACCCGAGGACCTGGTCGTCGTGGAGGTGGCGGTCGCCGATGGGGAGTTCACGGAGGTCGCTCGTTCGGCTGCGTTGGGCGAGCACCTGATCACGGCGGATCTGGGCCGGGTCATCCCGCGGCACCACGGCAGCCAGCATCCGCCGCCGCAGCCGCTGGAGCTGCGGGTCCGCCTGCGCATGCGCGGCGCGGCGGCCGGTCATGCGGTCGGCGTGAGCTCCATCCGCATCGTCGCCGGCGTCCAGTACCACGCGCGGGTGCTGCCGGCGCTCCGGCGCGGGGGCAACCGCGTGCGGTTCACGGCCGCCGCGGTCGGGCCGGGAGCCCAAGTCGTGCACCGCTGGCGGGAGAACCACACGCTGAGCTGGCACCCCGAGCACTCGTACGAGGGACAGCTCGTGACCCTGCGCGCGCGCGTGCGCAACCGCGGCGACGCGGCGCCGGCCGACCCGTGGGATCCGCGGAAGACCGGGGTCCCGGTCCGCTTCTACGCGGGCCAGCCGCGGCCGGAGAACCGCATCGGCAGCGATCAGGTCATCCCCTCGCTGGCACCGGGCGAGGAGGCGGTCGCCGAGGTGTCATGGCGGGCGCGAGCCATCCCGGATCGGCCGCACGGCGGCGAGGCGAACAACAATCCCACCTACCTGGCGACGCCGATCACGGTCGTCGTCGACCCGCAGGATCGGCCCGGCGCGCCGGCGTCGATGGCCGGCTATTGGGAGCGCCGGGAGGACAACAACACCTGCACGGTCGCCATTCCGGTGCGGCAGCCGCCGCGCATCCTGGTGAGCGAGCCGTATCTGTTCGCCGAGCCGGCCGACCGGACCGGCCCGGTGCGGCTCACCGCCACCATCCGCAACGCCTGCATCAGCGGCAGGTGGCTCTACGCCTCGGGCACTCCCGCCGAAGCCGTGCACGTCCGCTGGTTCGCCGGCGATCCCGACGACGACGGCGTCCCGATCGGAATTCCGCAGGTGCTGGCCAGGATCGAACCGGGCCGCCACGCGACCGTCCGGCAGATCTGGCACCGCCGTTCGCCGGAGCCGGTGGCGCTGTTCGCTCGCGTGGGACCGTGGACCGCCGGCGGCGACCGCATCGACCGCGTCGAGCAGGCGTTCACGCGCCTGCCGGCCGTCCGGGCCGGCTACCACTCCGAGCGCACGAGCGTCCGGCGTGTCGCACCCGAGAACGACGGGTCGGAGCCGCCATCACAGAGTTGATCCACGACCCGGTTCATGGCCTCCGTGACGGCTTCCTCGGCATGGCGCGCGACATACTCGGCCAGCGCATGGGCGTAGAGTTGACTTCGGGATTGCCGCGACTGCTGCGCGAGTCGCTCGGACGCATGGAACAGGTCGTCGGGAAGGGAAACCGCTGTCCTCATGGCCGCAGTATGGACCGCGTCGCCGATCAGCCGCTTCTACCAGGCGCGCGAGTTGAGAGCTGCGAAGCACGGCTACCCGTCGACGCGGTAGCGCTCGACAGCACCCGGGTCGAGATCGACGCCCAGGCCGGGGCTGTCGCGGAGGCGGATGACGCCTTCAACCGCTCGGAGCGGGTCCTTCAGCAACTCCCGCTGCAGCGGGCTGTCGTCGTACAGGTCGTACTCCGCGTACGGCGGGTCGGCGACGGTGGCAAGCGCGTGCATGTTGGCGGCTACTAGCCCCACGCCGGTCCCCGACGAGCAGGCGACGTGCGGGGTGCAGCGCACGCCGTGCGCCTCGGCCATGGCCGCGATCGCCGCCGCCTCCGTGATGCCGCCGACCCCGGCGGCGTCGGGCTGCACGATGTCGAAGGCCTGCTTCTCGAAGACCGGCACGAACTCGTAGCGCGTGAACAGCGACTCGCCGCCGGAGATCGGCATGGAGGTGGCGGCCCGCAGGCGCGCGTGCTCCCGCACGTATTCGTGGGGTAGGTGCGATACCTTGCACCGCACCCCCCCACCAGTATACTTGGCTCTGCCACCCTGATATCAGGGTCATCGTACCCCAAAGAGGGGTAATACCATTCCCGAAGGAGGGAACCATGAGAACTGCTACGAGACTCGTGGCGTTGGCGACGGTGCTGGTACTGACGACGGGCGCGTTGTTCGCGGAAGGCCAGGAAGAGCAGGCGGCGGAGGAGCGGCTCACGATCTCGATGATACCGTTCACCGCCCGCGGCACGACCCTGGCTCCGGACAGCTGGGTCGAGCTCTTCCTGGAAGAGCGCTACGACGTGGACCTGGAACCCTGGTACGACATCGACGCGTACGATGGAGAGGCCAGGAACGTTCGCATCGCGGCAGGGGATATCCCCGATTACCTGTCTGTCTGGGCACGCAACCCGGCCTGGATCGACGCGGGCATCGTGCGAACGATCGCGCAGGACCTGATCATGGAGCACATGCCCGGATGGATGCAGCAGGTGGAGCACTACGTCGGCGACACGAAGTGGCGCACCACCGTTTTCGACGGAACGAACTACCTCATTCCGTCAGCGATGTCGTTTGCCACTACCGGGCAGGTGATGGGCTTTCGTGCCGACTGGATGCGAGCCGTCGGGGTGGAGCCGGAGCCGGTGGCGGACCGTGAGTTCTACCGTGGTCCGGACACGATCGAGGAGATCGAGGATCTGCTCCTCAAGTTCCGCAACGAGGATCCTGACGGAGACGGACAGAAGAACTCGTACGGCTACATGATGTGGAAGAACAGTCCGAACCTCAGCCGCACGATACTGCCGAACGTGTTCGGCTCATACGGCGTTCGCCTGTTCACGTGGGACGTGCGCGACGGCAAGGGCTACTATTCCATGGTCGATCCGAATTACCGGGAAGCCCTCAAGTTCGTCAACCGCTGGTGGGAGATGGAGATCATTCACCCCGATACGCCGACCGCCGTACGCGCCGACGTGATCCGGGCGATGGCGAACGACGAGTTCGGCGCCTGGTCGGAGCTGGATGCCTGGATGTCCCAGTACGAAGCGGGACCGTGGGGTGCTCTGCGCGAAGCGCATCCTGACGTGGAGATCGTCTACACCATCACGCCCGTGGGCCCGACCGGAGGGCGCGGCACCTGGTACCGCGACCCGACGGGTCAGTCAACCGGTTTCGGGATCGACGCCAGCGACGCGAAGGTGGTGAAGATCATGCAGATGCTGGAGGATATTTTTGCGGACGCCGACGTCTACGCCGAAAACCACTATGGCGGCCGCGAGGGTGAGACGTGGGAGCTTGATGAGAACGGCTACCGCGTATCCATTCCCGGCACCGGAGGGGGCAAGGACAGCGCCACCGGAACGCTGCTCGGCGTGCGCATGCTGACGATTGTCCCGCACATCGTGCCGCCGGTGGACAAGGTCTACAACTCGCCGGTTACGGATGCTCTGACGAGCTTCCTGATGGAGCACCAGACCAAGGGCCCGGGAGTCGGCTTAAGCTTCGGCTTCGACCTGGCGATCTGGACAGAGGCCGAGCGCGCTTTGGCCGCCAACGTGGACACCATCCAGAATGAGTTCGGCTGGAAGGCAATCACCGGCCGGGTCGACATCGATGCCGAGTGGGACGGCTACGTACAGTCGATGATGGACGCCGGACTCGACAAACTGCTGGAAAGCGTCGCGAAACAGGGCATGTAGCACGATTCGCTACCGCTGAGTCCGTCCACGTGGAGCCCGCCCTGGTGGCGGGCTCCTTTTCAAAGTCCTGGTCGCGCTGCAAGACGTTCATGTGGATAGATGTTCAATAACTTCCTCGACCGATACCACATCGCCGTAGAAATGGTCCATGTCAAAAAGTCCATAGATATGCGAGACCCTCGATTTTAGATTTCCGACCGCTTCCTCTGGGATTATGACTCTGTAACCGCGCTCCGCAGCATCTGTAACCGTCTTCCGTACGCAGCCGTTCGTCGACGTGCCGGTGCAGATCAGCGTGTCGATCCCAAGACCCAGCAGTGTTGACTGAAGAGGTGTTTCAAAGAAGCCGGAACTATGCCTCTTGAAGAAGAGCAAATCTTCGTTTGGTCTGTAATCGACCCTCGGGTCCATCTGCGTCGGCTCAGAGCCCTCTACGAAGTTTCGAGCTGTTTTCTTGAAACCTATAGCAGCCTCTCGTTCGTCCCTGAAGGCTAGTACAACGAACATGCATGGAATTGTGCTGGCGCGGGCTGCTGCCAGTATTCGGTTCGTCTGCTCTATGACGTCCCGGTAATCGGCGTACGCTACGGAAGACTTCGCAGGATCGGTAAAGCCCACCTGGAGGTCTACGACCAACACCGCGGGCTTTGAGCCCCACCCGAACGTTCGCGCCTCTCCGGGGTAGTTCTCCCTCGTCTCGCGGTCCACGTCAAGAATGTATTTGTTCATTCTCCATTTGTACTACATCTGCTGGGACAGAGAAATGGCTGACCTCACGACGAAAGTTGGGACATACTCCCCCAGCGCAGCGGTGCGGGCAGGCCGCACTCGACGCCGAACACCTCGACCGCCGTGATCCTCATACGCTCGCCTCCATCGCAGGGGGTATGGTAGGCCGATGATGACCAGGATCAACTGGCGCGACCACGCGCCGCACGTGTCCAAGCGCAACGTGCTGGTCGGCAACCTGCTCGGCCCGGCCGGCGGCACCGCGGCGACGTTCGGCGTGCACGTGCTGCGGCAGATCGGTCTGCTGGCACGCCACGTGATGCAGCCGGGCCAGACCGGCGACTACCACGTGCACGCCGACCAGGAGCAGATCTACTACTTCCTGCGCGGCGCCGGGAAGATGCACGTGGACGAGGAGATCCATCCGGTCCGCGCCGGCGACCTGATCTGCCTGCCGGCCACCTGCTACCACCAGCTCATCAACGACGGCGGCGACTGGATCGAGCACCTGCTGATCGCCGGGGCGCGCCTGCCGGAGCAGCAGCGGGCCGCGAACGCGGAGGCGATCGCCGCCAACGGGCCGGCGGGCGCCAAGCTGCCGATCGCGTGCCGGTCCTGGCTCGACGTCTCGCCGGTCCGGTCGTCGACCGGAGCGCTGTTCATCTGGCGCGCGTTCGCCCGCAAGGCGGAGGGCGCGGCGTTCGCCGATGCTCCGCTGGACACCGTGCAGGAGATCGCCATGCAGCGCCTGCACCCCCGCCACGCGACCGAGGCGTGGAACGATCCGCACAGCGAGCGCGTCTACTACGTCACCGGCGGGTCGGGCGAGCTCAGCGCCGGCTTCGCGCGCGAGCCGATGCGCGAGGGCGATGCCATCCACCTGCCGGCCGGGACCGAGCACAGCGTCAGCAACCCGCACGACGACTGGCTGGAGTACCTGACCATCGTCGGCGTCCCGGCGGACCCTGCGGATTGAGGCGCCCCACGCAGGGCCGATTCAGTCCGTCGCCGACTTCCTGCTCGGCGTGAAGAACAGCAGCGTGCCGATCTGGGAGTAACCCACCGCGGCGTACAGCTTTGCGCCGGTGTGGGAGGCGAGCAGCACGGCCAGCACGGTTCCGGCGGCGCGGTCGTCGCGGAGCAGCCGGCACAGCATCGCGCGGGCGATGCCGCGGCGCCGGTAGGCCGGCGCCACGTACATGTTCTGGCACCAGGTAGCGTCGCCCACGGCGATGCTGCCGACCCAGCCGACGATGGCGTCGCCGACCATCGCCGCGTACTGGCGCTGCGCCGTATCCGAGCCCAGATGCTCGGGCAGGATTTGCCGGCTGCGCGCGGCCTTGGCCAGCCGGTCGGCCAGCCCCTTTGTGCGCACGCGGCGGATGACCGCGGGTGCGGTGACGCGGGGAATGCGCCGCAGGCGGTGGACCATGAACGGCTCGGTACCGCCCAGCCGGTAGCCGAGCTCCTTGAAGCCTTCGCGCAGCGGCTGGTCCGGTTCGTCCGTGGCGTGGATCGCGCACACGCTGTAGCCGCCGCGTGCCTCCGTCGATCGGCACGCCCGCGTCCGCTCGCGCCAGGGCGAGCTCTTGGCGGCGGCGTGCACGTGCTCGGGCGCCAGGCCGTGGCTGACCCACTCCTCCTTTCGGTAGGTGCCGCTGCGCCGGTCGGCGTCGCGCAGCACCCAGAGCGCGCCAGCGGGGGATTCCGCTCCGTTCGGGGCGAGGCGCTCCGCCACGTACGGGTGGGTGAAGCTGCGCGCGAACGAGAAGCCGCGCGCGAACACCTCGATCGCCCGTGCGAACTCGTCTGGTTTGATAACGGATGCCATCACACGGCGGCCATCACACGGCGGTGAAGGGGTTGCTGACGACGACATCGCCGTAACGCTGGCCGGCGTTGAGATCCTCGGACAGCACCTCGACGCAGCCCGCCCGTTCCGCCGCGGCGACGATCAGCGCGTCCCAGTAGGCGATCTCATAACGCTTGTGGGTATCGATCGCCCGCTCCACGAGCTGACGGTCGATCTCGACCACGGGGATCGGCTTCAGGGCATCGATGGCCGCCGCCGCCCCATCGGCCGTCAGCGGCGTCGGGATGCGTCGCGTGACGACGGTGAAAAACTCACCGAGCACCTGAGCGGAGACAGCCAGGGCGTCATCGAGCATGCCGGCTCGCAGTAGTCTCAGCGCTCCGGCCTGCTTCGTCTCGGAGTGTTTGTCATAGAGGCGCAAACCAAGACGTTCGTGTCGACGAGTCGTCTGTGCCTACCGCTCATAAAGGTCCTGCCGCGTCCAGTCGTGTGGCCCCATGGGGCGACTCAGCCTGCGGACAGAGTCCTCGAGCTTCGCCACGGCCTGCTCCCTCGCCAACTGATCTCGCTCTGCCAGTGACTCGAGGTAGGAGCGAACCATGGCGGTAAGGGTCGTGTTCTTGTCGATCACGATCTTCCGTACCGTACGGCGACGTGATCGTCGACGCTGAGCGTTATGTTCATTTCAACTCCAAGACCTAATAAGGGTACATGGCCACGTTCAGCGGACCTGGAACGCGAACAGCGAGCAGTCGCGCATGACGAAGCGGAGCGCCACCCAGCGGCCGGCCAGCTCGCCGATGGAGCGTCCGCCGCGCCAGCGGATCTCGGCGTCGAGGTGGTCGCCGGTGACCGGTTGGCAGGCTTCGGCGCCGAAGCCGGACAGGGGCGCGCCGATCCCCCAGTCCCAGAAGAGCTGCCGGCGCGGGATCCCGTGCCGCTCGATCGAGTCCAGCACCTCGCAGCGCAGGAAGCCGCCCGGACCGGTGCGCGCGTTGACCCGCAGCGAGGTGCCCCGCTCGAAGCGCACCAGTCGGGTCACCACCTCGCCGGTGTCTGCCCCTGCGTCGTAGGACACGTAGCGGTCCCGGCGCAGCGTGGCGATGCCGAGGCCGGCGCCGCGCGGTCCTTCCCACGGGAACAGCTCGTCGTTGATCTCGTGGGGGTAGGCGCGACCGCCGTAGTAGATCCAGTGCTCGTCGCCCACGTCGATCGGTCCGCCGGCGTTGAGGTCGAGCATCTGTCCGTCCCAGGAGCCCGGCGGCCCGCACGGGATGAAGGTCTGCCGTCCGCCGGCGCGCCACCACAGCTCGCCGTCCCGGCTGGAGATGAGCTGCAGATCCCGCATCAGCGGCTGCGTGGGGTTGTCCGGATCGGAGTGGTAGATTTCCAGCAGGCCCAGGTACATCCCCTGGTGGGTCCAGCCGCCCTGCCGGTAGAACTGCACGTCGCGCGGGTCCCGGTCGTCGGGCAGCAGGCAGTTGACCGGCCGCGTCCAGGCGCGGAAGTCGTCGCTGAAGCTGATGCCGCGCACGCGTGACATCACCCCCTGGTCGCCGACCGCGTCCGGGCGGATCTGGTGGCGCTTGGTGAACGCGATGAAGCGCCGCCGCAGCGGGTCGTACATGCAGGCGTTGGCGTCGCTCATGTGCGGATCGTCGTCGCGGCGCGTGAGCACCGGCTGCTGCCCGGTGGGCCAGCGGATGCCGTCGGGCGAGGAGATCGCGTAGTAGCCGTACCCGGTCGCGAAGCGTTCGCGCGCGGCGTCGCTGATCGGCACCTCGAAGGTGAACATCCGATAGCGCTCCTCGGGTGGGGCGTTCGGGTCGCTCATGATCGACCCGCCGCCGAACTTCCACTCGTCACGCCGGGCAAGCTCGGGGCGCTGCGTCCAGTAGACGACGTTGGTGTCGTTGCCGTCGATGCGGTACCGGTCGAACAGCGGCTTGCGCCATGCGAGCCCGTCGTCCGACTCGGCATAGGCCAGGGCGCCGGTGCCGCTCAGGTACCAGGCGCGGAACCTCCCGTCCTGCTCGCGCAGCACGGTGCCGTGCAGGACGGCGTAGTCGTTCTCGTACGGCAGGTCGCCGCGGATCACCGGATTGGCGGGGTGCTTGACCGGCTGGTGCAGCCGCTTGCCGACGCCGCGGGTGCGCTGCACCAGCGCATCGTCGACGAACAGGTGACGCTCGCTGCCGATCGAGCACTTGTAGTGGTCCTCGAAGGGCCACGGCAGCATCTTGCCCATCTCTTTACCTCCGGGTTTGCTCACGAATCGGCCGTGCGGATCCAGCCCCAGAACAGGTTGTCGCGCTGGTGGCCGGACGCCAGGTATTCCGCCTTGAGGCGGGACAGGTCGTCTCCGGCATAATCGGTGACCGGGCGTCCGGCCGCGTTCAGCTCGATGCCGTACTGGCCGGCGGCGTTGCCGCCGAAGATCGCGGACTTGACCGGCCCGTCGGCGGCGCCGAGCGGCTCGAAGCCGTGTCGGTCCTGCAGGTCGGCGGGGATCTCGATGCGTCGCAGCGCTTCGATCTGCCACTGCGGGGAGCCGAACCAGATCGAGTCGGTGCCCCACAGCACGTGGCCGGCGCCGAGCCCCTTGATCAGCTTGCCGAGCAGCGCCGCCGCCAGCCGCGGCTCGCTCACCGCCAGCGCCCCGAACGACAGGCCGACGTCGGCATACACGTTCGAGACGCCGTACCGCTCCGGTATCTCGGCGAGCTCGTCGATCCATGGCAGCCGGCCGGTGCGCTCGAACTCCGCCACGACCGGCGGCAGATCGCGCCACATGCGCAGGGCGGCGTGGTAGATGTGGAAGTTGAGCTCCGGCCAGTCGCGGGCGGCCTTGCCCACGTCCTCGACGGTGGCGTGACGCCACGTGGGGATGCGTTCGTAGTCGGCCGGCAGCACTCCCTTGTGGACGCAGATGTTGCGCACGCCGTGTCGAGCCGCCTTCTCGTAGCCGGGATAGGCGAGCTCCTCGTCGTCCATGCGCCACGGATGCTCGAACGTCGGGCTCACGCCCAGCACGTCCCCCATGGTGTAGCCCTTCCACGCGTCGACCTTCAGCTCGGTGGCGGCCCGGTCCATGGCCGGCAGGTACTGCGGCACGCTCGGCCAGATGACGCCGTGCGCGAACATGCGCCGCGTGCCGGCGAGCCGGTTGACCAGGTTGCGGGTCGCCACCATCTGGTCGTCCGAGAGGAGCATCTTGTGGGGATCGACCGAAGGCGAGGTGGACAGCAGCGCCAGCGTGGTGTCGCTGTCGAAGAACATGTCCTTCAGGTAGTGATTGAACACGGGATTGCAACTCATGTCATGGGAGTTAGTTAGCGTATCATGGTCTGTCGGTGTCCCGCGCGGTGTCCCACGCTGGCCGGGGTCAGCGCCTACCGCAGACTCAGACCTTCCCGCAGCGCTGCCGGTACCGGCGCACCGCTTGACGCTGCGGCCGGGGTTCTCCGCGTGCGTGGTGACGCCACCGAAGTATACGCGCCGGCGGCTTCGTCAGCGTCGGCCGCGATCGCGCGCCGCAGCCGTTCACCGTATAGAGCCTCCTGCACCCGGTGAGACTCGGCCAGCGCTGCGGACAGCTCCGCGTCCGTCAGCTCATGGAGCCGATGCCGCGCGGTCAGCTCCGCACCCCTCCGCAGACTCACGACAGACCCGCCAAGCGCGCCGCGTGGTCCGCGTCCATGCCGCCCCCGGTGAGACTCTGATACGCCCGCGCGCGGCCGGACAGGTCCGAAGCGAACAGCCTGTCGAACGTCAGCCGCAAGCCGGGAGCGTCGAGCTTGTCCGCCAGCTCTACCGCGAGCAGATCGCCAAGGGGTTGCACCGAGCCATGCAGGAAGCGCCGCCACGATTCACGTTGTCCCGCCGAGTCGTCATGAGCGAACAGTCCCGGAGGGGTCCCGGTCGCCGCGAGCACGGCCATAGCGGAGTCAGTGCGGAGGGTCGCCAGACTCGCCGGCGGATCAGCGCCGATGCGCGCCGGCTTCCAGTCCGCACGCGGCGCAGCGCTGGCACCCTCGGCCCAGCCGGCCGCCGTGGTCTCAACCATCACGGTCTTGCCGCGCAAGCGTTGAATGTCCGCGCGTAGCTGCGCGTTCGGGTCTATCGGCTCGCCCGTGGCCGGGTCCACTTCGTCCGTTTCCGGTCCCGCTGGCATCGGCAGAACATGACCGCGCGTCCCGCCGGCTTCGTCCGCGATAGCGTCCTCAAGCGCCGCATGAAGCCGTCCGGTGAGCGTCGCCCACGCAAGCGGTGAGATACCGCACCACGGCCGCGCCGGGTCCACCGAGTAACGGCCGTGAACCACCCCGGCCGCCGGCACGTTGCGCGTGATGGACCCGGACGGACCCGCGATCAGAACGCGATACCGCCACGTCATGGGGTCCGATCCGCCGCGCACGTCCCATGAGCCCACCGGGACCAGTCGCGCGCCGCTGCGGTCAACCTCGATAGCGTGGACAAACTCACCGCGCCGGATCAGATCGCGCGCCATGAGTCCGAGCACCGCCGGGGTGAGCGCCGCCGTTGCCGGGGTCCGTGGTTCCACCGTCGCCACCGAGAACGCGCGCGCATAGCTCCCGGCTGCGGCTTCGAGCGCAGCCGTGGCCGACGGGTCCGCCGTGGCACCGCCGGCAGCGTGCGCCATCAGCGCCCGGACAACCGCATCGGTGTAGCCCGCGCCTCCCGGCGCACCCTCACCGGCTGCGCGCTTCTCAGTACGTCCGAACGGCCACAGCTTCATAGCGCGCGCCTCCGCTTGAACGGACTCAACAACGCCATAGCGCCGGAATGCCGCAGCGCCGATACCTGCGACGTGTTGAACGATACTTGCTTATTCCCCTGCGCTTCCTGAGATATGCCAGACATGGGGTGTACTTGGAGCCAGCCGCCCACCCGTATTGCGGCTTCGTTCTTGATTTCGGACGGTGCCCCCGGCGCGTATCGGTCAACAACGGTCGTCACCGTCAACAACAGATTTTGCCAATAGCGGATGATGTTAGGTCCGGTCGGTAGTGGGGTGTCCTCGCCAAGCGGTCCGTCAGGTCCGTTCAATTCAAGCGCGGTGTATAGGTCTTGCCACGTCAGCGTTACCGCACCGCCGGCCGGCCGCTTGCCAGTCCCGCCGATGTTCAGACCAGAACCCGTTACAGCCATACGCGCCGCCTTGCCGGTGCCGGTGTCTCCGGGGTCAAGTCCCCGCGCCGCTCTACAATCTTCGCTTCGGTGAGACCGTCCGCCGCGTCGGTCGAGCCGACGATGATAGCGCGCAGCCATGCGCGACTGAAGCGCCGCGTCTTGAATCCGGGTTCGCCTTCGTCTTCATACTCGGAACGGTCCAAGTCGAGATACGGCCGCACGTAGAGCGGCGCGACGCTTGCCGCGTCCGCTATCGCCTTGCCGCCGTCCGTGTCCGGTAGCAGTAGCTCCACCCGGAGCGCGTCGTCCCAGACGGTCAGCTTGAGTGAGCCGCGCCGCCGGGACGCCAGCGGCGCGTCATAGTTGCCGGCAACGGCCAGGATCTCCCGGTCTGGATCGGCCAGCGATTCATCGAACGCGCCCACGTCGAAACTCACCGAGTCGCAATCCCGCCCTTGGCACCGACATGCCGCAATCTTTTGCCAGCCCGGCAGCGCACCGCGCACCCATTTACGCGACGCGCGAACCTCGACACCGCTGCCGGTGTAGGCGGGATCGTCCACTATGCCGAGTCCCGGCAGCGCCGCGTGCATGATCGTCCGTAGGTCCCCGTGGCGACGCTCCCGGAGCGCGTGAAACTCCACCGATAGCCCACGGGTCAGACCGTCGCCTACCAGCGCCAAGACAGAATCGTAAGCGTCCCCGGCCGGCAGCGTGGCGACCATCGAGAGCGCCTCCGGTGAGTCCATGAGTAGCAAATCACCGCGCCGCCGGGTCGCCACGGTAAGCGCCCGGTCGTGCATGACGTTGAGCCGGGTTTCCGCCCCGCTTCTCAGGTAGTCCGCAAAACTGAACATCGAGAACCGCTCCCGGCCGATGCCGGGAATATCCGCTATGTCCCCGTACGCCATCACGGTCCCGCGCAGCGTGCGGCCATGCGCGCGTAGCTCAGAAAATCGCCGCTCAATCGCACTCATCGAAAACCAACAATCCGGGATTATTCGCGCCGCTTGTGTCGAAGCTCGCCGCCCACAAAACTTCATCTGGTCCCGGCTTCACCGTCGCCAATCGCGATGATTGAGAACCCGTAAGATGGAACCATGCCGGGTCCGCGGTATCCGGGACCGGGGACGGTGCCCCGGTCCTCAGATACACCGAGTGAGCATCCCGCGCTTGCACGCTATACCGCCGGCCGCTGATAAGCGGGACGGCCACCGGGACAGCGTGCGGCAGCTCTATAGCTTCGGTCACGTCCCTACGCCAGCCGGTAGCTATCCTGTACGAAAGCGCCATCGCGTAGAACGATCACGTCCCCAACCAGCATGAGCGCCGTTAGCGCAACCTCGCCCTTGCGCGCGTTCGAGTAGGGATCACGGATCATCTGGACGCCTTCCCATGTCGGCATGACCGCCACCCGATCGCCCATCGGATTTGATCTCCGCACGATAGCCTGTTGAATGTTGCCGGCCGGAGCCGCTATGCGCCGGGACGTGCGAACACCGCCGGTGCGGTCCATCAGCCACCCCTCGGCCGTGGTCGAGTCTTCATCCGCGCGAAAGCCTGCCGCCATGTGGCCGTAGGTCTGGACGCCGACAAGCTGCCGAATGCCGCCCAAATCGACAGCGAACAGCCCATCGACATGACCAGCCGCAGCCGCTACGTACCGCGCGAACGTCTCCGCATTCGCGGCCGGTGCGGCCGGATCGTCCATGATGGCGAGTAGACCGTTGAGCGTGCCGTCCCCGCTCCCGGAGCCGTTGATAGCCTGATTGTCCAGCTCATCGGACAGCACGCTACCGATGTTCGCGCGTAGCGCCGCTTCCATGCCGGAGAGCCGCGCCGCGTCCTCTACGGTGAAGCGAAACGCGCCGGAGATTCTGCGCGGCTGCGCCATCGAAACCGTGAACGCTCCCGCGTCCTCCGGAGCTTCGGACGATCGCGCCACGACACCGCCCTTGAGCGACGTTGACAGCACGGGATAACCCGCGTCGCCCACCGGGACGGTCGGCATTTCGATGCCCAACCATGCAGCCGCCGAACGGTCGAAAATGGCCGGCACGATCCCGGCCAAGTTTTCATCCGTGGTGGACGGTGCCGGGGTCACCGCGCGCGCTTCCGGGTCGGTGCCGTTGCGCCGGGTTTCGCTGCGCCGGGCGAACAGCTCAAGCGGGACAGCTCCGGGACAGCCGGCGGAAGCGCTGTACTCGGCTTCGGCACCCTGAACCGGCACGCCATCAAGCGCAGCGCCTACGTAGGCGGACAGCCGGGAGCGTGCGCGCAGCTCCCGCCGTTCGCGGTCCTCCGCGTCGCCGGGGTCCCCGTCGCCGGGGTCAGCGTCGGCCGCGTCCTCCGCGATGATCGCCGCGCGGTGCCGTTCCTCGGTCTGCGGATATTCTGCGGAGAGCTTCCGCATTTCCTCGGTTTCGGCTTCGGTCAGCGAATCCCGGCCGCTCAATTCGTTGAGCCGTTGCCGGATTTCGCTCAATCTCAAAGCCAGACGTTGTGCAGTCGTCATGCAGTGTTTAGTCCTCCGTTTCGGTTTCGATTTCTTCTGTTTCTTCGGCATGAAGGTATACACCTTCGGCCGCCAGCGCTTGCAGCACCTCGTCAGCAAGGCCCGCGTGGTCGTCAGCGTGCGCGGGAAACTGTATGGCCGATTCCCCACCGTCCCACGTTATCAGCAACCCCGTAGGCGCTGCGCCGAGCTTCGGATCATGTCCCGCACGCATGAGCCCGGAGAACGCCCCCACGGCAGCCGCCACGATCCGGCAGCGCTGTATCTGCACCGGAGTCATGACCCGCGCGCCGGGAACTTGCACCATGCCGCCGACGATACGGAGCGCGAAGTCGGCCGCGTGGCGTTCGGATACGTCAATGTCTACCGGCGCGGCCTTCGCCAGATGGTCCCGGACCGCGCGCAGGTTGTCGATCTCGCCGACCTTTACCGCCTTACGGTTTCTCATCGGAACCTATTGTAACTCCGTGCTTAGATCGTGTATAGTGGGGTCGCTTAGGGTTACGTCCATGCCCTAGGGAAGTTCTGCCGGCCGGCTTCGGGTTTGAAATGCGCCCGGAGTCGGCCGGTTTTCTTCACCCTGAATTACAAGAACGCTTGTGTTATCCAAGCTGGATCATTTATCCCGCCCCTTACCAGAGTGAACTAACTACCGGATAGGACAGAAATAATACCCCCATGACAGGGGTTAGCGGTCCGTCCGCAGCAACTCCCGCCATGCGGCTTCCGACGGGGTCAGCTCCCGTGCGTGGTGCCGGATATGGCACGGCCACCTGCACAGGGTCGCCAGGTTGTCCAGGTCGTTGTTCATCGGGTCCCCATCGACGTGATGCACCTCAAGCCGCCCAGGTCGGCCGCAGCTCGTACACCTCCACCCATCTCTATCGAGCACCACGCGCCGAAGCCGCGCCCATTGTCGAGCCGGTGGGCGCGGCTTCCAATTCCTGCGGCTCATGCGACCCAGTGCCTACGTTGACGTGCTGGTGCTGCCGGCAGCCTTGCGCCTTCTGATACGGCCGCCACGATCGAAACCGCGACATCATCCCGCGCCGTTCGTCGTCGCCCGGTGACGCCACCCTTCACCATGCGTTCCTCGCCCATCGAATCACTAACGGTCCGAGCGTTCGCCAGCGATTGCCGGATCAGTAGGCGCGGCTGCGCCCATACCTTCCCGCCCTTCACCGCACGCCGGAAGTCCCGGACCCTGCCGGGACTGTCTTTGAGTCCGCCCATAGATGCCGTTGTCAGCGCAGCCGGCGGGAATTGCACCGCGTCGAGAGCTTCGCGCAGCTCCCGCTCATGGTGGTAGTCCGCCACGATCCGCGCCGGCCGTCCCCACCGGCGCAGCGCCGCGCCGATCAGCTCAGACACCGGCACCACGCGGGAGCCCATGACCAGCAGATCGCCGTCCGCGTGCATGGTCTGGTAGTCGGCCGCGTCCGTCCGCGCGCGGTCCGCAAGGGAGGGTATCTCAGGAAATGCCGCGATACTCTCGACACGACCCGTCTGCGGCCAGAACGCCGATATCGATGCCATAGCGTCACCACCGGACAGATCGACGCCCCAGACGGCGGGACCGAGCGCTGCCGGGAGTATGTCGGCTTCGCACCGCTGCCAGTCGGCAGCTTCAATCAGTACCGCGATTTCATGGTCTACCGCGCCCATGTTGCACCGAAGCGCCCGGAATGCCGGCAACAGCGACGGGTCCGCGTGCGCTTCGGCCGCCTCCCGCTCATAGACCGCGCGCAGCGCTGGCAGGTACGGCAGCGACGGGTTAGCGGCTTCCCACGTTGCCGGGTCGAAGGGGTCCGCCTCCGGGTCGGCCGCGTAGACGATCCCGGACCGGACCAACAGCCGTGAGAACCAGTGTTGAGGGTCAGCCGAGCGGGTCCCTATGGCAAACAACCGGGAGCCCGGCAGCTTGCCGAGCCGGGAGCGTATGGCGCTGTAGATAGCTGCCGCTTGCGTTGCCTGCCATTGCGCCGGTTCGTCCGCCACGATCAGCGATGGTGCCGAGCCGTGAAGGGTACGCGCCGATGCTTCCCGCGCCCGGAATTGCGCGCCCGTTTTCCGGTCCTCTACCAGCGCCGCACCCTCAGACCGGAGAACGCGCCAGCGGTCCGGGTCCGCGTCCGTGATGGGACGTAGAAACGCTTGTACGTGGTCGGCCAAAATGAGCGCTTGCGTGAACGATCCCGCCACGCCGATAACGGACCCGCGCGGCTGCGCCAGCGGACCCGCCACGGCAGCCGCGCAGATCGCAGCCGCCAGCGCCGTTTTGCCGGCACCGGCCGCGACCGTCAAACCCAACTCACCACCGGGGAGAGCTTCGAGCCGGGACAGTACGTCAGCTTCCCACGGCCACAGGGTCAGCGATCCGCCGACACCCTCACCTTGCGTTACCGGGAGCGCAGCGCACCATGCCGCCATGTCCCCACCGGACTGGTCCCCGGACGGCATGATCGGCGCAGCCGGCCGGGTGAGCGCCGCGCGCGCCTCACGTTCCCGCTTGCGCTTACGGCGGACGTATTCACGCTGCGCCTTGCGTCGCTTCTCAGGGTCTTTGTATGGCAGGCAGCATCAGGATAGACGGGATCGACAGCAGGGGTCAGCTTCACCCCACCAGCTCAGTGCAGCCCCCCAGCGCCGCGTCGCGCAGGGGTCCCCGAGCGCCTATCTGGTCTCACCCGTTGATCTTGTCATACAGAGAAACGTGCTTATGCTCCCTTCGTGACTAACCCACGGAAACACGCTCGCTACGGCACCGCACTTCCACCCTATGTTTACAAACAATAGGTTTGTCTATACGGACTACTATCCAACCTTCTCCGGCCTCGGGAAAATCCAAGTTAGCGTGGCATATCATGAGGTTTTCCATCTCACTCGCAGTGATGAAACTTCTTCTACACTGTCGTTTCCCAACCTCCCAATAAATTTCAATGTTCTTGTTCGCTTGCAAACCCGACATGAAAAGACCAACGCCGATCCACTCACCGGAACTGAACAATTCAACGTTATCTCTGGTTGGCGTTTTCGCTTCAGCGAGACAATCTATCGAACCCTTCTGCACGCTGAAGTCCATGATCGAAAAGGGCGGATCATACATTGGCGGCTTCGTCCAATACTCCCTCTCAAAGGGATCGATAGCCTTCCCATCCCTGTCTAACAATTCGAAGTGAAGGTGCGGGCCGTCGGAACTTCCCGAGCTACCTATAACCCCAATCTTCTGACCAGCGACTACGCCCTCGCTGCGCGTTACCGAGATGAATCCCTTCTTTAGGTGACCGTAAAGAGAAGTAAAACCGTTAGGGTGCTCAATCTTTACGTGGTTTCCGTATCCTCCAGGGGAAGATCGCGACGTGCTTCTATCCGTTTCTCCGTCACGCACATAGACTACTTTGCCATTGGCGGATGCGTAGACAGCAAAATCCCTGTCCATCCAACGGAAGTTGGGAACGTTGAAATCCGTGCCTTTGTGTCCAAGATAGGTCTTGCGTCCACCGCGATAGTCCTCGAACTCCTCGGGCTGCCCGGCTTTCTCATGGGCCACAAAGCAGTTTACAACCCAGTCTTTGGTCTCACGCCCTCGGACTGGCAACGCTAGCTTGAATGAATCGGCACTCATACGCTCTACGGTCCTTCCAAGAACGCTATCGGCTTCCCGCACTTGCCGCATGTCTTATCGGAGTACACCCACGGCCGCGCCTCGTGGAATACCGGGATATCGTCGGCAGCGTCACTTATCCGCTCCACGGCACAGCCACGGTGGCGATACTCCCGTTTCCCCCGATACACCACCTCGTCGCCGTCCAATCGCCTTTTCGTCCTCATCCTCCCCTCCCTGTGCGAATCATACCCCGGCCGGCCACCATGCCGACAATCCCCGTCAGCCGTCCGTGGCGTGCGCTGGTACACCGTCGGCACCCTTCCGGGTGTACCGATACCCCGGACCAAGCGAAACGGCCGTCAGACGGCCGGGAGCGAGTGAGCGCAATTGAGAATGCGGGATCAACAGCGCCTCTTAAGGTAGTCCAGCCATCTGGACCAGGGTAGGCGGTCTCCGGTATCCCACGAAGGGCAGAGAATCCCCTAACTCGTCAGCCGTGCGGCTGCCGGTAGGGGATTGATACTCTGCCCCCGAAAGTCTCCGGTAGAGCCCTTTCGTGGCACCCGACCCCTCACCTTCCGCCTATGGGGTCTGTCGGTGGCATGACCTTTGCGGGGGGCGGATTCCCCTCCCGCGCCCGACAGGTCGTCATGCTTCGATAACCTGCTTTTGTTTTGAGCCGGACCCCGGCTGTCAGCTCCGGGAATCGTCCGGCTGCCGGTGCTTGGCATCGCATACTCCAGTCCGGCGCGCTGTCATGGCGACAGCATCCACGGCCCGATCGCCCAGATAGTCTCCACTATCTTCCATGTCCTCCACCGTGGACATGAGCAGTATCCGTCATGGTGCCGAGATCGTCAAGCCGCTATGTCGCCGCTGTGACGAAGACAAAAAAAGACACCCGGCGGACTGGAGATCGCCGGGTGTCTACCTTGTGTTGGAGGCACAAGGGATAGCTGGAGACTATGGAGAGAGTATGGGCACAAGCCTGCGGGAGCGTCAATAGGCTATTTCGATGCTATCCGCAGCCGCCTACGCTGTAGCCACTGGTCCAGGTCCGCCCTCGACCATCGGTTGCCATTCCCTACCTTGATCGGTGGCGGGAACTCGCCGGCCCGGACCCATCTCCAAATGGTCACGGTCGATACTTGCAGTTCGTCCGTGATGTCCGCCGTTCGTAGTAGCCTGCGCTCCATTACGCCAAGCTACTCAACATTGCATCGGCTTGCAAGAGCGCGCCGTCTATCTCCACCATTCACCCCACCCATAATAATCTGGACAGTTGTTAAAGAAGTGCCGGCCGGGAGCCCTTGCGGTAACTCCCGGCCGGCACCTACTTCGGTGGACGCTGGTCTACCTCATCGGCATGGTGTAGTCCGCCCACCGTTGCATCAGGTCGCGCCGCCGTTCGCATAGGTCGCTGCGCTGGTAGGCACCTTCCACGCCCGGCACGACGTGACCGAGCGCCATTTCCGCAACCTCGCGGTCAACGCCAGTATCAGCACACCATGACCGGAACGCCGTCCGCATCCCGTGGACTGTGGACCCGGTGCCCTCAAGCGGACGTGCAAGCACGGCCACCGATACCACCTTGCCGCGAGCGGACGGGAATACCAGACCCTCGGCAGCAACGCCACCACGCGCCAGCACGCGCGCCTCATCGAGAATCGCGAGCGCTTGCGCCGCCAGCGGGACCCGGTGCGGCCGGTTCGTCTTCGTCCGGTCCGCCGGGACGGTCCATGTCTGGCCGTCAATCTCGCCCCACGTTGCGCCGCGCGCCTCACCGGACCGGCACGCCGTCAGCGCCACGAACGCCAGCGTCAGCCGCGTGCCGTGGTTGGCGTCCGAGCCGGCCACCGTGGCGAGTATCCCGGCCATGTCCGCATGGTCGGCCGCGCGATGGTGCCGGGTCCCGCCGTTGCGCTTCGGAAGCGCTGCGGTGACGGCTTCACCGGCCGGGTTGTCCGTCCGGTGCCCTTCACCGATCGCCCATTTCAGCACCGCACCGATGCGGACCCGGAGCTGTTGCGCGATGGTCGGCTTGTCGGTCCAAATCGGACCAACCACGCGCAGCACGTCGCCCGTGCCGATGGTGTCTACCGTCATGCCGCCGAGCACCGGGAGCGCGTAGCGCCGCATGGTCGAGCGCCATTGACCCTCGGTTCGGTCCCCGCGCCATGTCGGCCGGTGTAGCTCAATCGTCCGTTCGCACGCTTCCGCGAACGTCGGCACCGATGCCCCCGGCCGTAGCGCTGCCGCCGGGTCCTCACCACGTCGCACCGAGCGGCGCAGCTCAAACGCCATGTCGCGCGCCTCGGCCAGCGCCACAAGCGGGAAGCCGCCGAGCCCGAAATCCCGCCTACGGCCGTTGACCGTCAAGCGCGTGACCCATTGGCGGCTGCCGGATGGTGTCACCCTCAGAAACAGACCGTTGACCCCATCGTGATGCTTCCCCGGTGGTGCCTTGCGAACGAACGCCACCGTCAGCGCCTTACCCTTGACCTTCAATTTTGACCCCCGTTGTGTCCCCCGTATGGGAGTGATTTCGGGAGTATGAACGATGCGCCGTGATACGGTCAATAGGGTATCAAGTACCCTTAGGAAAAGGGTTTATGGTACATGGTGATACGTGGTGATGCACCCTGATATACCCTGTGTTCGCCTTCAGGTAGTAGTCGAACTTGTAGTACTTGAGGTCCAGCTCCTGGTCCACCAGGTCGGGGTTCCAGGGCGTGCCGCCGAACAGGTCGCCGCGCGCGGCGGCACGCAGCCAGAGCTGCCCCTCCCAGCGGTAGTCGTCGTGCACGTGATGGGTGTGCACGTCGAAGATGAACTGGCCGCGGACGGCATCGCGCCGCTCCTCGGCGGCGCCCCGGTCGGCGGCCTCCACCGGAGCGACGTCGAAGACCTCCCCGTACACGCGGTTCATGGCCAGGAACGCGGCCGCCATGCCGCTCTGCGTGCGCAGATACCGGCCGCGGGCGATGCCCTGGCGGCGGGCCTGGTGCTCGGCGTCGCGCTGCAGCAGCCACTCGACCTGCGCCTGGCGGCGCGTCTGCGCCGGCGGCAGGCACTCGCCGCTCGACACCACCTGGGTGGGAACCGGGCACTCCGTCCGCTTCCGGAAGGCGCGCTCCAGCCCGCGGAGTTGCGCGCCGCGCAGCCACGCGGACATCAGGCCGCTCCGGACCGGGCGGAAGCCGGGCAGAGAGGACAGTGCCCGCCGCTGACGCCGTCGGGACACGGATGGCAGTCGTTGTCGAACTCCCCCGCTTGCCCGTCGAGCTCATGCCACATCCGGCACTCGCGTTCGAAGGCCGCGCGGTCCGAGTCGGCATGCTCGAACCAGAACACGCGGTAGTCGGACCCCAGCCAGCCGGTCAGCGCGGCTCTCAGGTTCTCACCGCGTTGCGTGCGCCCCACGCGGCCGCGGTAGTGGGCGTACTGTGGGGTCGCCTCGATGCGGCGCAGCAGGAAGACCGCGGGGCGCGGATCGCTGACGACGGCGCCGATGACGCTGCGGGAGAGCTGGAACGGTCCCTCCACGCCGGCTCAGGCCAGTCCGTAGACGGGAATGGCCGCTCCGTGGATAGCCGTAGCGGCGTCCGAGGCCAGGAACACGATCACGTTGGCCAGGTCCCCCGGCGCCACCCACGCGGCCGGGTCGGACCCCGGCATGGCCTGCCGGTTGGCGGGCGTGTCGATGATGCTCGGCAGCACGGCGTTGACGTTCACGCCGTCACGCTTCAACTCCACCGACAGCGACTGCGTGAGGGCCAGCACCGCCGCCTTCGTGGCGCCGTACACGCCGTTGCCGGCCTCGCCGCGGAGCGCCGCGCGGGCGGACACGTTGACGATCGCGGCGCCGCCGGCGGCCACCAGCACCGGCGCCGCCGCGCGGCACATGGCGAAGGTGGTGCGGAGATTGAGGTCCAGGAGATGCTCGAGGGTGGCGTCGTCCGCATCCGCGACCTTCCTCCACCGGTAGCCGCCGGCCAGGTTGACCACCGCCTGCAGTGCCCCGGACGGGACCTGCCGGAATAGTGCCTCCACGTCGGCCGCCCGGCGTACGTCGCAGCGGTGCAGCCCCACGCGGTCGCCGGCGCCCGCGAATCGCTGCCGGAACGGCGCCGCCTCGTCCTCGACCACGTAGGTCGCGAGCACCCGCGCATCCGCCTCCAGGAACGCCCGCACCACCGAGCCGCCGAGCGCGCCCGTGCCGCCGGTGACGATGACGGTGCGGCCGGCGAAGTCGATGCGCATGAGCAACCGCTCCTCAGTTCAACCGCAGGAGCGCCGGCGTGTGCTCGGCCATCCAGGCGCGCAGCACGCGGACGTGCTCGGGACCGGTGGACGGGTAGGGATCGCGCACGCGGTCGTACTCGGGTCCCAGGAAGCCGGTCACCATGCCCATCAGCCGGTCGTAGGTGGTGTCGACGTAGCCTTGCTCCCGGAACGGCGCGAGCCCGGTGCCGATCAGCTTGTCGAAGTCGTCGTGGATGGGTCGCGCCTGCTCGTAGTCGCCGCTCGCGCACAGCTCGTGGAGCCGCAGGGCGAGCCCCGGGTTCATGTACACCAGCGACGAGTAGCAGCCGCTCGCGCCGTGCGGGGCATAGGTGATCAGGCTGGTTTCGCCGACGAAGACGCTCATCAGGGCGCTCAGCTCCCGTACCTTCCCCGGCCCGTCGCCCACCGAGGTGTCGACCTTGATGCCGACGATCGGGGCGCGCTCGGCGATGCGCGCGCAGAGCTCGCCGTCGAAGCTCCGCCTGGCGCGGTCGGCGCGGTCGTAGATCACGATCGGAAGGTCCGGGCAGGCGTCGGCCAGGGCGCCGAAGTAGCCGATCGTCTGGTCGTCGGACAGGGCGAACCAGAAGGGCAGGGCTACCTGGATCGCGTCGGCCCCCAGCCGCTGCGCGAAACGCGCGCGGCGCACGGCGCCGCCCGTGTAGGTGGAGGTGCAGCCGATCTGGACGGGGGTTCCCGACTCCCGGCACACCTCGATCGTGGCGGCGGTGACCGTCTCGAACTCGTCCAGGTCCATGGCGTAGAACTCGCCGGTCGAGCCGCCGGTGTAGACGCCGGGAACGCCGGCGGCGCAGCACTTGGCCACGTCACGCCGGTAGGCGTCCTCCGCGAAGCGGTCGTCGTCCGTCCACGGCACCGGCGGACCGGCCCACATGCCGCGGAGGCTTTCGCGCGTCAACACGCGGTTCATCGTAGGGAGGCGGCGCGGCCTGTCAAGGCCGGCGAGCGGCTATACTTCAAGGCGTGGCCGAGCACTTCGGGGTCGATCTGGATCGGGTGCGGGCGTTTCTCGCCGACAAGGAGGAGCGTCGCCGCGCGCGCATCGACACGCGCTTCGCTCGCGCCACCCGCGACGCGCAGGAGATCATCGCCGAGATCGCAGCGCACGTGAACCCGCGCCGGATCTACCAGTGGGGATCTTTGCTCGACCGCGAGCGCTTCAGCGAGATTTCGGACATCGACATAGCGGTCGAGGGGTTGACCGGACCCGAGGAGTTCTTTGCGGCGCTCGGCATCGCCATCGAGGGAACGGGCTTACCCGTCGACGTCGTCGAGCTGGAAAAGGTCCCGTCCGATGTCGCCGAACGCATCCGCGCACGGGGCGCGCTGGTCCATGAGCGCGATCCGTGAGCTCGCCGCGCTGATTCAGGCGCACAGGCAACGGCTCGTGGCGGTTCACCGGTCGCTTGAGAGCGCGCACCAAACGAGATCGTACGGCTCGGCAAGACGCCGATGTCGGCGCTCATCGTCGCGCGGTTCGAGCGCTTCATGAGCGCGTTGGAGGATCCGTAGGCGATGAGCTCTGCTCCGGGCGGCGAGGGCCAGAACGAAGCTGCAGGTCTCCAGAAACTCGTCGATCTGGCCTCTCGGGAGCTCCAGAAGCGGGCGGTCGCTCAGAACCTGCTGGCGGAGTCGAGCGGCGTCAGGGAGCAGGCGCGCGCGCTGCGCCAGAGCGACGGCGACGCGCCGGCCGGCCCCGCGCAGGAGGAGCTGGATCGGTTCAGCTTCCTGTGGGACGGCCCGGAGCCCGAGCGGACCGTGCACGAGCTTCCGGCCCAGACGCGGGAGGACCTGCAGCTCGCCGAAGTCGTGCGGGCCATGGCCATCCACGGGTCCGCCGAACGCTACCTGACCGCGCTGATGGGAGCGCAACTCAGCACGGCGAAGCAGGTGAACCACCGGCAGTCGGTGCTGGAGCCGATACTTGCCAACGCCCGACTGGAGGAGGTGGTGCGCGAGGCGGCGCAGCGCATCATCCTTGCCGGCCCGCTCACTACCATGGACAACCGGGCGGCCCTGTATCGCGTGGTCAATCACCTCAGCGAGCTGGAGCTGTACGTCGCCACCAGCGAGGCGCTGGCCGATGCGCTCGCGGCCGTGGATGACCCGGGTCCGGTCTGTCGCGACTTCGCGGAGATCCTCGACCGCATCCGCGAGACGGCCGCCCACCGTCAGCTCCTGAGCTTCCTGCCCGACGTGCTCGCCGACGTGCGCGGGCTTGCCAGCGTCACGATCGGGGTGAACCTGGACGCCCAACTGCGGCCGGTCGAAGCGACTCTGATGTCAATCAACCCCGAGCGGTTCAAGGGATCGAAACTGATGTCCACGGTGCTGGGCACCGCCGCCGCGGAAGGCCGCGGCATCGCCGATTTGCACAGCCTGCTGCGTCCCGGCCACGCCAAGCCGCTGGTGCGGGAGCTGCTCGACGACCTGGCGCAGGTGCTGGACCGCGCGGCCCGGCAGCTCGCCGGCGACCTGCGCGCCTTCACGAAGCTGCCAACCGGGTTCATCGCCCGTGCGAGCGAGGAGCTGATCCTGTTCGCCTCGGCTGCCAGGCTGGCACGCGCACTGCAGGAGCGCGGGCTGCCGGTCTGCCTGCCGCGGGTGGCCGACACCGAGCGGCGCGTGCTGTCGATGGACGGCTGCTACAACGCCGCGCTCGCCCTGACCGGCGGGGAGGATGTGGTGTCGAGCGAGGTCGAACTCGGCGAACAGGGTCGGGTCGCCGTCCTGACCGGCCCCAACCGCGGCGGCAAGACGGTCTATCTGCAGGCGGTGGGCCTCGCCCAGGTCCTGTTCCAGGCGGGGCTGTTCTGCCCCGCGCGCGAGGCGGAGATGAGCATCGCCTCCGGCCTGTACACTCACTACCAGGCGGAGGAGAAGCCGCAGCAGCAGAGCGGCCGCTTCGGGGAGGAGGCCGCGCGCCTGCGTGAGATCCTCACTCGGCTCACGCCGAGCGCGATTCTGCTGTCCAACGAGACCTTCACCAGCACCGGTCCCGGCGAGGCGGCTTACCTGATGCTGGACATCGTGCGCGTGCTGGTCGCGCTCGGCTGCCGCTCGCTGCTGGCCACGCACTTGCACGAGTTGGCGGCATGGGTTGAGGACGGCCAAGTTCCCGGTGCGTTCAACCTGGCGGCGACGACCCGCGAGGTGCCCGCCGACGGCGCGCCGCGCGTGGTGCCGACCTTCCGGGTCGAGCGGTCAGCGCCCGCCGGCCACAGCCATGCCAGGACCGTAGCGCGCGACAACGGCCTGCTGTTCGAGCAGATCGTCGACTCCCTGCGCGAGCGCGGCCAGCTCGAACGGCCGGTCCCGCCGCCCGGTTGAGATCCCAGCCATTTGGACGGAGGTGCGGGAGAGAGTGTCAGGATACCTGCTGCAGTGAAGTGGCGGGCGTGATCCCGGCGGTGAGCCGGCGCTTGTCCGCGGCGATCCTGCGAAAGTCGCAGTCCACCTGGATGCCGTGCCAGAACTGGTCCGATTGACCGAAGAAGGCGCCGAAGCGAATGGACATGGCCGGTGTGATCGACCTGCGGCAATGAACGATTTCATTGATCGCTCGCGGCGCGACGCCGATCGCGCGACTCATGGCATTCTGCGAAATCCCCATCGGCTTGAGGTCCTCCTCAAGAAGGATCTCGCCGGGCGTGATCCGGTCATCCGTCTGCACACTCAATCCGCGCCTGCATACTCTCTCACGATCGCGAGCAGCGCTTCGCCGTAACGCTCCGCCTTTGCGGGGCCGATGCCGTGGACCAGCTCCAGGGTTGCGGGGGAGTCGGGGCGGAGCACGGCGAGGTGGCGCAGGGTGCGGTCGCTGGCGATGACGTAGGGCGGCACCTGCTGCCGGCGCGCCTCCTCTATGCGGAAGGCGCGCAGCGCCTCGAACAACTCCAGCCCGGCGGCGTCGAGCTCTTCCATCGGGGCGTCGTCCGGCGCTCGTGCGCCACGCTGCCGCGCGGGCTGACCGGCTTCGCCCGCTGGCCGCATGCGCACCTTCGGCGGCAGCAGCAGGCGCGCGGGACGCCGGTCGTGGATCACCTCCCGGCCCTCCGCGGTGACCAGCGCGACCGGCCGGTCGCCGCCGTGGAAGTCGACCCAGCCGGCGGTGACGCAGCGGCGCAGCAGCCGCAGCAGCCACTCCTCCGCGTGTTCGCCGAGCGTGCCGAACGTGGGCGTGCGATCGAGTCGGGCGCGCCGCAGCCGCTCGTCGGACGCTCCCTTGAGCAGCTTCACGGCCGCCGTCAGGCCGAAACGGCCGTGGATGCGCGCGACGCCGCACAGCCCCTTGCGGACCACGAGCGCGGCCTGCTCGGGATCCTGCTGCTCGTCCTCCGCCAGCCGCAGGCAGACGTCGCAGCGCCCGCAGCCGGCCAGCGTCTCCGCTTCGTCGCCGAAGTAGCGCAGGATCGCGTCGTGCCGACAGGCGCCGCCCTCCGTCCAGCGCATCAGCTCCAGGAACAGGTTCCACTGGTGCTGCGCCACGTCCGGCGCCACCGGCTGCCCGTCGCCGTTGCGCTCGACCAGGTGGCGCCGCAGCGCCATGTCCCCGGGCGACACGATCAGCAGGCAGACGGCGGCTTCGCCGTCCCGGCCTGCGCGCCCCGCTTCCTGGTAGTAGGCCTCCAGCGATCCCGGCGGCGCCAGGTGGGTCACGCATCGCACGTCCGCCCGGTCGATGCCCATGCCGAAGGCGTTGGTGGCCACCACGGCGTCCAACTCGCCTGCCATGAAGGCGCGCTGCACGCGCTCACGCCGGCCGCCGTCCATGCCGGCGTGATATGCCGCCGTCCGCCACCCGAGCGTGTCCAGGCGGTGCGCTTCCTCCTCCGTGCTCCGGCGCGTGGGCGCGTAGACGATCGCCGTCCCGCTCTGCCGCCCGGGCTCGCCCAGAGTCTCGGCGATTACGGCGTCGACGTGGCGCTCGCGTTCGCGACCGGTCATCACCTCGATCACCCGCAGCGCCAGGTTGGGACGCGCGAAGCCGTGGATGAGCTGCGGCGTGTCCGCCGGCAGGCCCAGGCGCTCGATGATCTCGTCGCGCACCACCGGCGTCGCGGTGGCGGTGCAGGCCACCACCCGCGCCCGCGGCAGAAGCTTCAACAGCTCGCCCAGTTGCAGGTAGTCGGGGCGGAAGTCGTGGCCCCACGAGCTGATGCAGTGCGCCTCGTCGATGGCCACCAGCGGGCAGTCCAGGCGCGCGAGCACGGAGCGCAGCCGGTCGGAGGCCAGCCGCTCCGGGGCCACGTACACCAGCTTGCAGCGGCCGGCGGCGATCGTGCCAAGCCGCCGCCGCACCTCGTCCGCGGACAGGGTCCCGGCCAGGTAGGTTGCCGCCACGCCCCGCTGCTCCAGGGCGGCCACCTGGTCGTGCATGAGCGCGATCAGCGGCGACACCACCACCGTCGTGCCCGGAAGCAGCGCCGCCGGGAGCTGATAGGTCAGGCTCTTGCCGCCTCCGGTGGGCGCCACCAGCAGCAGGCGCCCGCCTTCGAGCAGCAACCGAATCGCCTCGCGCTGTCCCGGGCGGAAGGCGGCAAGTCCGAAGTCTCCGAGGCCGGCGTCCAGATCCACGTCACTGATAGAGGTCAAATTCACGCTCTTGCTTTAGCCATGCGGGACCGATGGTAGAGTGAAAGTCACCCCTCGACACGCGAGGAGCTGTACCGAGATGAACGCACGCACGCTTTCGACCGAGACCTCCGGGAACGACGGACGATGGGGGTGTCGCCGGTGAGCCGCCGCATCGGCGTCGCCGTGATCGGCATGGGCTGGATGGGCTCCGTGCACGCCCGCTGCTACCGGCTGGTGCCGCAGCGCTTCCCGGAGCTCGACATCGACCCGCGCCTGGTCGTGTGCGTGGACAACGTCGAGGCGCGCGCGCAGGAGGGCGTGACGCGGGCCGGCTTCGCGCGCGCCACCACGGACTGGCGCGAGGCGCTCGCCGACCCGGAAGTGGAGGCCGTCAACATCACCACCCAGAACGCCCTGCACAAGCCGGTCGCCCTGGCGGCGATCGAGGCCGGCAAGCACGTCTTCTGCGAGAAGCCGGTGGGCCGCAGCCCGGCCGAGACTGCGGCGATCGCGGCCGCGGCGCGCGAGGCCGGAGTCATCAGCGGCGTCGGCTACAACTACCGCTGGGCGCCGGTCGTCCAGTACGCGCACTCGCTGATCCGGGAGGGACGGCTGGGGAGGATCACCCACTTCCGCGGCCGCTTCCTGGTCGGCTACGCCCGCGACCCTCACGGTGTGCTGTCCTGGCGTTTCGACCGCGAGCAGTCCGGCTCGGGCGCGGTCGCCGACCTGATGTCGCACGTCGCCGACCTGGCCCACATGCTGGCCGGGCCCGTGGAGCGGCTGGTCGCCAACCGGCACACCTTCATCGCCGAGCGGCCGCTGCCGACGCCGGGTGAGGGGACGCACTTCTCGGTCAAGCGCGGCGGTCCCACCGGCCCGGTCACCAACGAGGACTACGGCAGCGCGCTGGTGCAGTTCGCATGCGGGGCGCAGGGCACCTACGAGGTGTGCCGGGTGATCAACGGCCCGAAATGCCAGCTCGCCTTCGAGATCTCGGGCACCGGCGGCACGATCACGTGGGACTTCGAGCGCATGAACGAGCTGCAGCTCTTCCTGCCGGACGGGACGCCGGAACGGGACGGCACGGTATGGGTGCAGGCCGGCCCGGAGCATCCGTTCTTCGCGAACTTCAATCCCGGCGCGGCGCTGGCCATGAGCTACGAGGACCTCAAGGTGGTCGAGACGGCGCAGTTCGCGAAGGCCGTGGTCGAGCGTACGCAGGGCGAGCCCGGCCTGGCGGAAGCGGACCGCGTGGGCCGGGTGCTGGCCGCGTTCGACCGGTCGGTAGACTCCGGCTCCTGGGAGACGGTGGCGCCCGTTCCGGTCCCGGCATGAAGAGAGCCTCCGCGTGTCCGTGAACCTGCGCGAAGCGATCCCGGCGTCCCGGATCCTGGCGCCGCTGCGGGCCGAGACCGATGACGACGCGCTCGGCCGCCTGCTGGCCGCGGTCGCCGGCGACCTGGAGATGCCGGACGCCGCCGGCGTGCTGGACCGGCTGCTGCACGAGCCGGTGCTTCGCGCCGCCCTGGTCGGCCACGGCGCCGCCATCATCCACAGCCGCATCGACGGGCTGCCGCGCTCGGTGACCGCCCTGGGCGTCGCGCCGCCGGGCACGTCGTTCCGGTTCGGCGGCGGGTTCCGCTACGTGGTCAGCGTGGTTTTCCTGGTGTTTTCTCCTCCCGAACCGCCGGAGCCGCACCTGGAGCTGGTGTCCGCGATCGCCGGCTTCGTCCGCAACCCGCAGGCGCTGGACGGCCTCAAGGCGGCAGCCTCGCCGGAACAGGCCTCGCAGGCGTTGGCCAACGGGTAACCCGACCGGCCGGCGTCAATTCCGCGTCGGCGCATGCCGATCTATGATCGAGCCATGGCAGCAACCGAACAACTGACCGCCGCCCAGGCGGTCGTCAAGTACCTGAGCGTCCAGTACAGCGAACGCGACGGCCGCCGCCGCCGGCTGGTGCCGGCGATCTTCGGCATCTTCGGCCACGGCAACGTCGCCGGACTCGGTCAGGCGCTGGAGTCGGTCGGCGCCGACCTGCCGCTCTACCAGGCGCGCAACGAGCAGTCGATGGTCCACGTCGCCTCCGGCTACGCCAAGGCGACGCGGCGGGCCGCCACCCTGGCCTGCACCAGCTCGATCGGCCCCGGCGCCACCAACATGGTGACCGGCGCCGCCACGGCCACCATCAACCGCCTGCCGGTGCTGCTGCTCGCCTCCGACTACTACGTCACCCGCCATCAGGGCAACGTCCTGCAGGAACTGGAGCATCCGACGGCGGCCGACGTCAGCGTGAACGACTGCTTCCGGCCGCTCAGCCGCTTCTTCGACCGGATCTCGCGGCCGGAGCAGCTCCTCACCGCGCTGCCGGAGGCGATGCGCGTGCTCACCGATCCGGCCGACACCGGCACGGTGACGATCGCGCTTCCTCAGGACGTGCAGGCGCACGCCTGGCAATTCCCCTCGCACCTGTTCGAGGAGCGCACGTGGCTGATCGAGCGCAGGCCGCCCGTCGCCGACCGCATCGCGGAGGCGGCGCGCCTGATCGAGCGCTCGCGGCGGCCGATGATCATCGCCGGCGGCGGCGTGAGTTACTCGGAGGCGTGGGATGCGCTCTCCGAGTTGGCCGCGCTGGGGATCCCGGTGTCGGAGACCTTCGGCGGCAAGGGCTGCTACCGCGGCCCGCGCGAGTGGTCGCTGGGCGGACACGGCGTCGAGGGCACCACCGCGGCCGCGCGCTCGGCGGAGCAGGCCGACCTGGTGATCGCGGTCGGCACCCGCCTCGGCGACTTCGCCACCGCGTCCAACAGCCTGTTCAACAACGCGGACGTGAAGTTCGTGAGCATCAATGTCAACGCCCACGACGCCTACAAGAACGGCGCGCTGCCGGTCGTCGGCGACGCGCGTGAGGCGCTCACCGCCCTGACTGCGGCCTGCCGGGATCGCGGCGTGGACCTCACGCACCGGAAGGCGGAGATCGCGAAGCTGCAGGCCGAGTGGGAGGAGGTCAAGGCGGCCGACGCCTTCGCGCCGGAGCCCGGGCAGGCGATGGGCGAGGGCGAGCTGATCAAGGCCTTCAACGCCGAAGCGCAGGACGGCGACTCGGTGGTCGCCGCCGCCGGCGGCCCGGTCGGCAACCTGCTGAAGCTCTGGGACACGACCGGCGGCGCCGAGTGCCACCTGGAGTTCGGCTTCTCCTGCATGGGCTGGGAGATGCCGGCCGCCCTGGGCGTCCGCATGGAGCAGCCGGAAGGCGAGGTCTACGTCTACCTGGGCGACGGCAACTACCTGCTCAACCCGATGGAGCTGATGACCGCGCTGCAGGAAGACATGAAGATCACCGTGGTCGTGGCCGACAACCACGGCTTCCAGGTGATCCGCCGCCTGCAGATGGCGCGCGCCGGTCACTCGTTCGGCACCGAGTTCCGCACCCGCGTCGACGGCGACGACGGCCGCCGCCTGGACGGCGAGTACCTGGCGGTCGACATGGCCGCGATCGCCGAGGCGATGGGAGCGCGCGGCTTCCGCTGCACCACCCCGGACGAGGTGCGTGCCGCGGTGCGCGAGGCGCGTTCCGAGCGGCGGAGCTGCGTCATCGTCGCCGAGATCGAGAAGCACCGCTACGTGCCGGGCGCCGGCACCTGGTGGGACGTCGCCCCCGCCGAGGTGAGCCGTAGCGAGGTGACGCAGACCCTGCGCTCCGAGTACGAACGGGACCGGGCCGCGCTGCAACGCTACCACTACTGACCGAACGCCCTTTCGCTGCGTTGACGGACGACAGCGCCCGTGCGGACGCCTCGCATGGGTAGAACCGCTTGTCTGGTCGCATAAACGGCGAAACGGCTTAAGGAACGCCCGCTCCCGGTCGATTGACTGAGGGTGGACGCGACCTCCGGCATGGGGCCGGTGTCCGGGCGCAATGGGCCCGAGCTGACCGGCAGGCAGTTGCCGACGACCGGCGACGCCTCGATGAAGACGTGCGCCCCGGCGCCCGGCCCCGCCCCGCGTCACCGCGCCGCACCAACCGGGTACCCTGTGAGTCGCGGAGTGAGTCGCGGACGGCATGCCGGCATGCGGCGGGTCGTGGTTGTGACTGTCGTCATGGCCGGGATCATTGGCGTGCACGACTTCGCGCACGCCGCCCCGCCTTCCACACCCTTTCTCTTTCCATTCGTGGATGGACAGACGCGGATCACACTGCAGTGGAGTGGATACCACGATGTCCGTCCCCCGGTCGAAGACCACAAGATCGAGGTCTGTGCAGAGCTCGATGCGGACGACTGCAGCGATGGCGACTGGCAGGTTCTTGAAGCCGCCCACCCGCAGATCACGCCATATGCCAGCAACAAGTACACGCACGAAGACCTCGCACCGGGCAGCACGCGGCACTACCGCGTGACGTCCCGCAACGCCGACGGCAGCGCAACCTCCCGCGTACGAAGCGCGACGACCAACTCGATGGTACCGGTGCCGAACGAGTGCACGGCTGCCTTCTGGTCCGCAGAGATCACCGTGGGAAGACAAACGGTCTTCGACAAACGAGGTTACATCAGTACCTCGCTGGGTGCTATCTCCGACAGCAGCTTCATGAGACGCGAGACGGGCGACACGGTATACATGGTGAGCTTGGTCTATTTCGAACAGACTTCCTCTTTTGAAGAAGAACGCTATGGCTGGAAGCCAGACTATCACTTCGCTATCACTACCGCACTTCCGGAGGCTCGGCTCGGCGACTTCGTGTTGTACGTGGGCGACGTGACGCTGCCGTTCGGCGAAGTCACCACTCACAGTACGCAGACGTACGGCGAAGCCTACCGGTGGGAGTCGATGGACTACAAGGACACGTTCGAGTACGTGTCGGGCGACAAGGTACCGGTGTGCCTGACCGACGCCGCCCCGCCCGTGACACTCGTTCTCACCCCCGATTCGATTGACGAGAACCAAGGAACAACCACCGTGACCGCGACGGTCGAAGAGGGGTCCTCGGACCCATTCACGGTTACGGTGTCCGCGGCTGCAGTGGATCCCGCCGTGACCGCCGACTTCCGAATCAGCTCGAACAAGATCCTCACCTTCGCAGCGAGCGCCACCGAGAGCACCGGTACCGTCACGATCACCGCAGAAGACAACGATGTGTATGAGCCTGGCAAGACGGTAGAGGTGTCCGGCGAGCTGTCGGCAGGCGCCCGTCCCACGCCGCCTTCACCCGTGACGTTGATGATCGATGAAGACGACGATATTCCCGAGCTCAGTCTCTCGGTCGACCCGACCGAAATCAGCGAGGCCACAGGCACATCGACGATAACGGTCAGCACCGGGGACAGCACGTTCTCCGAGGACCAGACCATCACCCTTGTCATCGCATCCGAGAGCACGGCTACCGAGACCGACGACTACACGGTGTCGTCGAAGTCACTGACGCTGGGCGCCGGGCAAACCGAGGTGACGGCGACGATTGAGGCGAAGGAAGACTCGGTCTACGAGGGCGACGAGACCATCGTGGTCTCCGCCAGCCATGACGGGAACACGGTAGGCAGTGCTCAGACGATCACGATCGAGGAGAACGAATCGGAACCTGAACTGAGTATCTCAGATGCGCAGGCGGACGAGGGCGATGGGGTGAGGTTCGTGGTGAAGCTGTCCGGAGCGGTGTCGAGTGCGGTCGAGGTGTCGTACGCGACGTCGGACGGCACCGCGGTGGCGGGCACGGACTACACGGCGGTGCCTGCGACGACGTTGACGTTCACGGCGGGTCAGACCGAGAAGACGGTGACGGTGGCGACCACCGAGGACGATCTGAACGAGGCTGACGAGACGTTCACGGTGGCGCTGACGGTACCGGATGGGGTGACGCTGCCCGAGGGAGTGGTTCTGGGAACCGGCGGGACGGGGACGATCGAGGACGATGACGAGGTGACGGTGAGCGTGGCCGGTCCTGGAGCGAACGTGGAAGAGGGCGACGACGCGGAGTTCACGGTGACGGTGAGCGGGGGCACCAGGACGGCGGCGGTGGAAGTGAGCTACGAGGTGGACACCACCGCCTCGACGGCGACCGCGACGGATGACTACACGGCGCCGAGCGCGACGGTGCTGACGATTGGGGCAGCAGAGACGAGTGGGACGATCGAGATAGCGACGATCGAGGACACGGTGCTGGAGCCGGACGAGACGCTGGTGCTGAAGCTGACCGCAGTGAGCACGGCCGGAGATGCGAGCGTGAGCACAGCGAGTGCGACCGCGACGATCGAGGACACGGGCACGCCGTGACGGAGGGCGACGGTCGGCTATGGAGCCGTGTCGATGACGTACGCGCAGATGCGCTACACCGACGAGGGCGACGGGGTGAGCTTCGCCCGGAGCGGTGCGACGCGGTCGAGGTGTCTGCGACGTCGGACGGCACCGCGGTGGCACGGACTACACGGCGGTGCCTCAGACGGCGAGACCGACGGTGACGGTGGCGACCACCGAGGACGATCTGAACGAGGCTGACGAGACGTTCACGGTGGCGCTGACGGTACCGGATGGGGTGACGCTGCCCGAGGGAGTGGTTCTGGGAACCGGCGGGACGGGGACGATCGAGGACGATGACGAGGTGACGGTGAGCGTGGCCGGTCCTGGAGCGAACGTGGAAGAGGGCGACGACGCGGAGTTCACGGTGACGGTGAGCGGGGGCACCAGGACGGCGGCGGTGGAAGTGAGCTACGAGGTGGACACCACCGCCTCGACGGCGACCGCGACGGATGACTACACGGACTAGCGCGACGGTTGGCTCAGCAGAGCGCGATCGGATGCGACGATCGAGGACACGGTGCTGGGGTGCAAGCTGACCGGGGTGGCACGGCCGGAGCGCGTGAGCACCGAGTGACGTCGAGATCGACGATCGAGTGACACGGTGCTGGAGCCGGACGAGACGCTGGTGCACGGGGACGGTCGACGGCGACGATCGAGGACACGGCACGGTGACGGTGTCGGTGGATGACGCAGATGCGCAGGCCGACGAGGGCGACGGGGTGAGCTTCGTGGTGGAGCTATCCGGAGCGGTGTCGAGCGCGGTCGAGGTGTCGTACGCGACGTCGGACGGCACCGCGGTGGCGGGCACGGACTACACGGCGGTGCCTGCGACGACGTTGACGTTCACGGCGGGTCAGACCGAGAAGACGGTGACGGTGGCGACCACCGAGGACGATCTGAACGACTGACGAGACGTTCACGGTGGCGCTGACGGTGCCGGACGGGGTGACGTTGCCCGATGGGGTGACGGTGCAGACGACCTCGGCGACGGGGACGATCGAGGTGACGAGGTGACTGATCGTGGCCGAGCGACGACGGTGAGCGGGGGCACCAGGACGAGGCGGTGGTGTGACGAGCTGACCACCGCCGCCGACGGCGACCGCGACGGTGGACTACACGGCGCCGACGCGGAGTTCGACGGTGCTGACGGGGGCAGCAGGACGAGCGGCGGTGGATCGAGTGAGCGACGAGGTGCCTCGACGGCGACGAGACGGGTGACTGAACGGCGACCGAGCGCGACGGTGCGGACGATGCGGCAGCGTGAGCACGCGAGTGATCGAGATAGCGACGATCGAGGACACGGTGCGGTGCCGGTGGATGACGCAGGTGCGCAGGCCGACGCAGGGCACGGCCGTGAGCTTCGTGGTGGAGCACCCGGTGCGACCGCGACGCGCGGTCGACGGTGTCGGTGACGCGACGTCGGACGGCACCGCGATGGCGGGCCGACGAGGGCACGGTGGTGCCTGCGACGGTGAGCATCGGAGGGTCAGACGAGACGCGGTGACGGTGTCGTACGCGACGTCGAACGACGGCACTCGCGTGGCACGCACGCACTACACGGTGGTGCCTGCGACGGGGTGACGCTGCACCGAGCGGGTCAGTTCGGGAAGACGGCGACGGTGGCGACCACGAGGACGATCTGAACGAGGCTGACGAGACGTTCACGGTGGCGCTGCGGTACCGGATGGGGTGACGCTGCCCGAGGGAGTGTGTTCTGGTGAGCGGGGGGGACGGGGCGGTCGAGGACGATGACGAGGTGACGGTGACCGTGGCCGGTCCTGGAGCGACGGTGGACTACAGGGCGACGAGCGCGACGGTGACTGACGATTCGGGCACCAGGACGGCGGGACGGTCGAAGTCGACGATCGTGGACACGGTGCTCGAGCCGGACCGCGCGGTGCTGAAGCTACCGGGCCGAGCGCACGGCCGGACGATGCGGCAGCGTGAGACGAGCGAGTGCGAGGCGACGATCGAGGACACGGTGCTGGACCGTGACGAGGTGTCGGTGCTGACGCAGATGACGTCAGGCCGGTGAGGGCACGGCCGGAGATCGAGCGTGAGCACGCGGTGCGTACGGCGACGTCGACGACACCGCGGTGACGGGCACGGTGGACTGACGCGGATGCGCACCGACGAGGACGTTCACGGCGTCAGAGCTTCGTGGTGACGATGGCGATCCAGCGACACGATCGGTGAGGTGTCGACGCGACGTCGGACGGTGGCGCTGGCGGGCACGCCGGACGGCGGTGCCGTGCCCGACGTGACGGTCACGGTGCAGACCGAGCCTCGTGGTGGCGACGACCGAGGACGATGAACGAGGTGACGGAGACGTGGCCGGTCGCTGGCGGTGCGAACGTGGAAGACGCGACGACGCGGATGTTCACGGTGACGGTGCGGACGCCCAGGACGGCGACGGTGGAAGTGAGCTACGAGGTGGACACCACCGCCTCCGGTCCTGGACGACGGTGGACTACAGGGCGCCGACGCGCGACGGTGACTGAGCGATTGGGGCACCAGGACGGCGGCGGTGGAACGTGAGCTCGAGATCGACACCACCGCCTCGAGGACCGCGGTGACTACACGGCGCCGAGCGCGACGGTGCTGACGATTGGGGCAGCAGAGACGAGTGGGACGATCGAGATAGCGACGGGACACGGTGCTGGAACGCGCTGACCCGCAGTGAGCACGGCCGGAGATGCGAGCGTGAGCACAGCGAGTGCGACCGCGACGATCGAGGACACGGGCACGGTGACGGTGTCGGTGGATGACGCAGATGCGCAGGCCGACGAGGGCGACGGGGTGAGCTTCGTGGTGGAGCTATCCGGAGCGGTGTCGAGCGCGGTCGAGGTGTCGTACGCGACGTCGGACGGCACCGCGGTGGCGGGCACGGACTACACGGCGGTGCCTGCGACGACGTTGACGTTCACGGCGGGTCAGACCGAGAAGACGGTGACGGTGGCGACCACCGAGGACGATCTGAACGAGGCTGACGGAGACGTTCACGGTGGCGCTGACGGTGCCGGACGGGGTGACGTTGCCCGATGGGGTGACGGTGCAGACGACCTCGGCGACGGGGACGATCGAGGACGATGACGAGGTGCAGACGACCTCGGCGACGGGGACGTGGCCGGTCCGGTGGAGCGAACGTGGAAGAGGGCGACGACGCGGAGTTCACGGTGACGGTGAGCGGGGGCACCAGGACGGCGGCGGTGGAAGTGAGCTACGAGGTGGACACCACCGCCTCGACGGCGACCGCGACGGATGACTACACGGCGCCGAGCGCGACGGTGCTGACGATTGGGGCAGCAGAGACGAGTGGGACGATCGAGATAGCGACGATCGAGGACACGGTGCTGGAGCCGGACGAGACGCTGGTGCTGAAGCTGACCGCAGTGAGCACGGCCGGAGATGCGAGCGTGAGCACAGCGAGTGCGACGGCGACGATCGAGGACACGGGCACGGTGACGGTGTCGGTGGATGACGCAGATGCGCAGGCCGACGAGGGCGACGGGGTGAGCTTCGTGGTGGAGCTATCCGGAGCGGTGTCGAGCGCGGTCGAGGTGTCGTACGCGACGTCGGACGGCACCGCGGTGGCGGGCACGGACTACACGGTGGTGCCTGCGACGACGCTGACGTTCACGGCGGGTCAGACCGAGAAGACGGTGACGGTGGCGACCACCGAGGACGATCTGAACGAGGCCGACGAGACGTTCACGGTGGCGCTGACGGTACCGGATGGGGTGACGCTGCCCGAGGGAGTGGTTCTGGGAACCGGCGGGACGGGGACGATCGAGGACGATGACGAGGTGACGGTGAGCGTGGCCGGTCCTGGAGCGAACGTGGAAGAGGGCGACGACGCGGAGTTCACGGTGACGGTGAGCGGGGGCACCAGGACGGCGGCGGTGGAAGTGAGCTACGAGGTGGACACCACCGCCTCGACGGCGACCGCGACGGATGACTACACGGCGCCGAGCGCGACGGTGCTGACGATTGGGGCAGCAGAGACGAGTGGGACGATCGAGATAGCGACGATCGAGGACACGGTGCTGGAGCCGGACGAGACGCTGGTGCTGAAGCTGACCGGGGTGAGCACGGCCGGAGATGCGAGCGTGAGCACAGCGAGTGCGACGGCGACGATCGAGGACACGGGCACGGTGACGGTGTCGGTGGATGACGCAGATGCGCAGGCCGACGAGGGCGACGGGGTGAGCTTCGTGGTGGAGCTATCCGGAGCGGTGTCGAGCGCGGTCGAGGTGTCGTACGCGACGTCGGACGGCACCGCGGTGGCGGGCACGGACTACACGGCGGTGCCTGCGACGACGTTGACGTTCACGGCGGGTCAGACCGAGAAGACGGTGACGGTGGCGACCACCGAGGACGATCTGAACGAGGCTGACGAGACGTTCACGGTGGCGCTGACGGTACCGGATGGGGTGACGCTGCCCGAGGGAGTGGTTCTGGGAACCGGCGGGACGGGGACGATCGAGGACGATGACGAGGTGACGGTGAGCGTGGCCGGTCCTGGAGCGAACGTGGAAGAGGGCGACGACGCGGAGTTCACGGTGACGGTGAGCGGGGGCACCAGGACGGCGGCGGTGGAAGTGAGCTACGAGGTGGACACCACCGCCTCGACGGCGACCGCGACGGATGACTACACGGCGCCGAGCGCGACGGTGCTGACGATTGGGGCAGCAGAGACGAGTGGGACGATCGAGATAGCGACGATCGAGGACACGGTGCTGGAGCCGGACGAGACGCTGGTGCTGAAGCTGACCGCAGTGAGCACGGCCGGAGATGCGAGCGTGTCGACAGCGAGTGCGACCGCGACGATCGACGACACCGGCACGGTGACGGTGTCGGTGCAGGCGCTGATAGTGGAAGACGACGATCCGGACACGACCGACGTGGTGGAAACGGTCGACAAGTCGGTCGTCGAGGAAGGCCAGTTTGCGATGTTCACGGTGGAGCTGTCCGGAGCGG
Organism: Spirochaetia bacterium; assembly: GCA_963662775.1. Lineage (GTDB taxonomy): Bacteria > Spirochaetota > Spirochaetia > SZUA-6 > Bin103 > CATQHW01. The sequence continues at coordinate 5,182,114 of OY759747.1, read as the reverse complement.
TGTCGAGTGACGTGGTCGTGTCATATGCGACCGCGGACGTGACAGCGGTGTCCGGCACGGATTACACGGGGGTGTCGACGACGACATTGACGTTCACGGCTGGGCAGACCTCGAAGACGGTGACGGTGGTGACGCTCGCAGACGATGTGGTGGAAGCGGCCGAAACCTTCACCGTGAGCCTGACTGCGCCGAACCTGCCGACAGGCGTGAGCCTGGGGACGTCCAGTGCGACGGGAACGATCATCGATACCGACTCGCTTCACGTTACGGTGACCGCAGATGAGACGAGCGTCGACGAGGGGGAGACCGCGGCGTTTACCGTCACTCTCGCGGAGTCCACGAGGACGCATGCGGTGACCGTGCAGTACGAAGTGGATTCCACATCCACGGCAACGGTTGCGGACGGCGACTACGACGCGCCGAGCGGGTCGCTGACGATCGGTTCCGGGTCAACAAGCGGGACAATAGAGATCGCCATCAAGGAAGACCAGGTACTGGAATCGGATGAAACGTTGGTGATTGCCCTGACGTCGGCAAGCTCGGACGGCGGCCCTTTGACGGTCAGCACCACGAAGGCGCAGGTGACGATCGTGAACACGACGACGGGTGGATTCGTGCTGAGTGACCCCGGCTCCGAGACCGTGGAGAACTCGGTGCAGACCCAGGCTTCGCCGACGTTGCTGCGTTCCGCGACAGCCGTCCAGCCGCGGGAGTCATTTCGCACCGCGAATGCGCAAACATGCAGCTTTCCCTGTATCGTCGAAGGCGAATCCGCTAAGAGATCCGCTATCCTGCAAGACGAGGGAGGCAATGCGGTTACGCTTGCAGTGGGTGAAACACTGGAGGTCTCCTACAGCACCTCGGACGGCACCGCGCTGGCAGGGGAGGACTACACGGCTCTGAGCAGCACGGTGACCCTGACTCCGGCCCAGATGACCTTTACGGTTACGTTCGAGACGCTGGAGGACACCCTGCACGAAGGCGACGAAACGTTCAGTTTCGCCATCGAGTCCGCGCAATTGCCGGATAATTCCACGACGAGGCGTATCGACGTTGCGTTTGTCATACGTGATGACGACACGCTGGCAGAGGCGGACGCGGGGCCGACGGTGACGATCAGCAGCCCGGGGAGCTTCCCGGCTTCCGGCAGGTTCACCGTGAACATCGTGTTCTCCGAGGACGTAACCGACTTCGAGCGTGCGGACATCTCGGTCACGAACGGCACGGCTGCCAACTTCTCCGGCGCCGATGACACTTACAGCGTGTCCGTCACACCCCGAGACGAGTATTCCGGGCACGTTACCGTCACCGTGCCGGCGGGAGCGGCGGTCGCCACGGCTGACAACACCAAGGGCAACGTTGCGGGAAGCAAGAGCTTTTCGGTGAACACGACGACACCGCCGAGCACAACGACACCGCCGAACACGACGACACCGCCGGCGGTGACGATCGAGAGCTGGGCAGACTTCCCCGCGGACGGGCCGTTCGACGTGACCATCGGATTCTCGGCACCCGTCAGCGATTTCACGCTGGAGGACATCGCGGTCACGAACGGCACGGCCGGGAACTTCATGGGCACAGGTGCCGCGTACTCGGTGGAGATCACGCCAGCCAGCAACTTTGCAGGCGATGTGACCGTTACCGTGCCGGCGAGCTCCGCATTCGACGCCGCCAACAACGGCAACCTGCCAGGGAGCGCAAGCTTCGCCGTGGACACGACCCCGAAGCTGGTGGTGGTGGACGCCTCCTTCGGTGCGGCGGCCTACACGGCCACGGAAGAAGGGAGCCCTGCGGAAGTGACGGTCCTGCTGAGCGCCGACCCGGAGCGCACGGTGGTGATTCCCATCACGGCGCGCAACGGCGACGGCGCCTCCGACGCAGACTACTCGGGGGTTCCCCAGGAAGTGACGTTCATGAGCGGCCAGACGTCGCAGACCTTCACGGTCACGGCGACCAGTGACGTGGACGTGGATGCCGGCGAGACGGTCACCCTGGGATTCGGCGACCTGCCGGCCGCGGTCAGCGCGGGAAGCCCGGCGAACGCGACGATCACTCTGGCCGGCGAGTCGTCCAAGACGCGCTACGCACGCGTGATACGGACGCTGCTGCCGGAGGCGGCGGTGGCGATGACCGACGCCACGGTCGGGGCGATCGGCGACCGGCTCGACGACGTCGTGCAGCGCCGTGCAACGGCCGGCAGCCTCAGCCTGGCAGGGGTGGAGATGCTGACGCCGCTCGCTGCAAACGAGGGGTCCCCGGACTCGATCTACTGGACCTCACGCGACCAGGCGCGGAGCTTCAGCAGCGCCCAACTGATACAGGGATCCTCCTTCGTGATGACGCTCGCCGACCGGGCACGGATGGCGGGCGCGGCAGGTCCGGGTCCCAACCCCGGCTCGGCGGCGGTCTGGGGCAGCGGCGACTACCGCAACCTGGGAGGAAGCGAGGAGGCGCTGGCATGGCGCGGCAACATGGTGAGTCTCCACCTGGGCGCCGACCTCGTGGCGCTGCCCAACCTGGTGGCGGGGCTTGCACTGTCCCGCTCTTTGGTGGGATTCGACTACACGGATCGGACGAATCCGCGCACGGTGACCGGCACGTTCGAAACCGATCTGCTCGGCCTGCACCCGTACGCGAGCTGGACCCCCGCCATCGGTTTGGGATTCTGGGCGACCGGCGGGCTCGGCTGGGGCGGAGTCGGGATCGACGACAGCCTGGACGCACTGCAGACCAGCACGACACGCCTGCTGTCCGGCGCGGTGGGCGGCAGCAGCCGGGTGCTGTCGGTCGACGACCTGATACCGGGCGGCGCAACGGCCCTGTACCTGAAGGGTGAGGGCTTCGTCACGGGCGCATGGGCCGAGGAGAACGGCCGAATCGTGGCGCAGGACGTGGGCGTGCAGCAGATCCGGCTTTCGGTTGAAGGCAGCCACGAGCAGCGCGGCCTGTGGGGAAGCGTGCTGACCCCGGCGCTGGAGCTCGGGCTGCGCCACGACAGCGGTGACGCCGCCCAGGGAGCCGGAGTGGAGTTGGGGGGCGAGGTGCGCTACGTGCAGCCCGAACTGGGGCTCACGGTAGAGGGCCGCGGCCGGGTGCTGGCGACCCATCGCTCGACCACCGAGGAGTGGGGCGTCGGCGGCAGGATCCAGCTCGAGTTCGGCTCAGGCCGGGAGGGCCTGTCGCTCAGCCTGGCACCGAGCCTTGGGGTCGCGGCCAGCGGGACTCACGCCCTGTGGGAGTACGGCGTCGCCGATGGAAATGGCCTCGGCGTGTCGGGTGCCGGCAACACGGGCGCGTCGAGCCGCCTGGACGCGCAGGCCGACTACCGGCTGCTGACGATGGGCGGCCTCGGCATGCTGACGCCGTACGGTGGGCTCTCCCTGGCCGGGCGCGACGGACGCGACTACCGCGCGGGGGCCCGCCTGGAGACCGACTCCTTCAACCTCAGCCTGGAGGGCAAGCGCAGTGAGCGCGGTCCCGGTGCGGTCGATCATGGCGTCACCGTCCAGGGCGCCGTGCGATTCTGATCTGACCACAGCCGTTGCCTGCCCGCGGGGGTCCGTGATAGGAACAGGCCCGCAATCCGTATTGTGGAGGTTCCACCTGTGAAGAAAACAGTTGTCGTTTCAGTAGCAGCGCTCATCGGGGTGCTGCTCGTCGCCGGGATCGCGAGCGCCGAGCGCTTCGTGATGATCACCCACACCCAGGGCACCGATCCGTTCTGGCCTGTCGTGCAGAAGGGCGGTGAGGATGCTGCCCGCGCCGTCGGGGCCGACTTCGAGTACAACTTCGCCCCCTCCGGAGACATGGCCGACATGGCGAGTCTCATCGAGGCGGCAGTGGCGACCCAGCCGGATGGAATCGTCGTGTCCCTCCCGGACGCCGACGCCCTCGGCGGTGCCATCAGGAGTGCAGTGGATTCCGGCATCCCGGTCATCACCATGAATTCCGGGCTGGAGTCCTCCGCCGCGGTCGGAGCGCTCATGCACGTCGGGCAACCCGAGAGGCTGGCCGGCGAGAAGGCGGGAGAGCGCGCCAAGGCCGAAGGCGCCACCAAGGCGATCTGTCTCAACCAGGAGTCGTTCAATACCGCGCTCGTCGACCGCTGCGCCGGGTACTTCGAGTCGATGGGGATGGATCTCAACATGATCGACGTCTCGAACGACGTCGCGCAGATCAAGACGCGCACCGCCGCCGCCCTGCAGGCGGACCAGGACATCGATGCCGTGCTGGCAGTCGGGCCGCACGTGTGCGTGGCGGCTGCCGATGCGGTGCGGGAGGTCGGAGCGGAAGTCCATCTGAGTTGCTTCGATCTGTCGCCCGAGGTGATCAACCTGATCGAGGCAGGCGAGGTAGCGTTCACGATCGATCAGCAGCAGCGCCTGCAGGGCTACATGCCCATTATCGTGCTGCATCTCTACAACCAGAATGCAGGCCTGCTTCCGGGCGCGAACATCCCGTCCGGTCCCGGCTTCGTCGACGCGTCGAACGCCGCCGGCGTAGCCGCTCAGGCGGGCGTGAACCGGTAGCGGAACGATCGCTCGCTGTAACGTTGGCGGTCGGCTCGCTCCCCGCGGGGAGTGAGCCTGCCGCCGGCAGAGCGATGCTCATCGCTCGGAGGAGGCTGCGGTCAGGATGGCGTCGACGGCTGACAGGGGAGTGAAACCGGGAGGCTCCGGACTCCGTTCGGAGGCCGACCGGCTGAAGGAAGCCGGCTGGCTCTCCCGCCTGGTCCACCGGCCGGAGATCGGTTCGTTCTCCGGCATGTGCATCCTGCTCGTGTTCCTGGCAATCGCTGCCGGGGACGTCGTCTACAACCCGCTCGGGATCAAGAACAACCTCGCGATCGTCGCTCAGCTCGGGATCATCGCGACCGGCGCCTGCATGCTGATGATCGCGGGCGAGTTCGATCTGTCCATCGGCTCGATGATCGGCTTCGCCGGCATGTCGATGGCCATCATGCTCAAGTGGGGACTCCCGTTCGGTCTGGGCCCGGCATCGCCGCTCGCGGCGTTCCTTATCACCCTGTGCCTCACCCTGACCATCGGCTGGCTGATCGGCACGATCGTCGTCCGCACAACGCTCTCGTCCTTCATCGTCTCGCTGTCCTTCCTCTTCATCCTGCGCGGCGCGACCGAGGTCAGCTTCCGCACCTTCAACCAGGGTTCCACGCAGGTCTCCGGACTGCCGGACTTCAAGGAGACGGACTTCTTCGCCGCCCTGTTCGGCGGCGAGACCTTCCAGTGGTTCTACGACCTCCTCTTCTGGCTCGGCCTCAACTTCAACCGGGCCGGGGACCAGTGGGTCACCGGATTCGACGCGAAGGTTGCTTGGTGGATCGTGATCTCCATCGCCGCCTGGTTCGTGCTGTCGCGGACCGAGCTTGGCAACTGGATCTACGCGACCGGCGGGAACGAGGAGGCCGCGCGGGCGAACGGTGTGCCCACCAACAAAGTGAAGGTGTCGCTGTTCATGTTCACCGCGTTCTGCGCGACCATCTTTGCCGCGACCCAGGTGTTCGACACGAACACGGCTGACGCCGCGAAGGGAAATCTCAAGGAGCTGGAGGCGATCGCCGCATCCGTGGTGGGCGGCGTGATTCTGTCCGGAGGTTTCGGATCGATCGTCGGTGTCGTTTTCGGGGCGGTCATTTTCGGACTGGTGCAGAACTCGGTGTTCTACATCTCCTGGATCGACGGCTCGTACTACCGGATGTTCCTGGGCACGGTCCTGCTGATCGCGGCGCTCAGCAACGAGACCATCCGCAAGCGGTTTACCGGGGGTATATGACGTGGCCGAGCCGCTGATCAGGCTTGAGGGCATCGTCAAGCGCTTCGGCAATTTCACGGCGCTGAACGGGGTGTCCGTGGACGTGCACGCCGGCGAAGTGCATGCGTTGCTCGGCGACAACGGAGCCGGAAAGTCCACCTTGATCAAGGTGCTTGCCGGCGTGCACCAGCCGACCGCGGGTACGATCTTCCTCGATGGCCGGCCCGTCGTGTTCCGCAACCCCCTGGCGGCATCCGATGCCGGGATCGGCACCGTCTATCAGGACCTCGCCCTCAATCCCCTGACCTCGGTAACGCGGAACTTCTTCATGGGGCGTGAGGTCACCCGAGGGCCGCGGCCGTTCGGGGTCATGAGGACGGCCACCATGAACCGCATCACCCGTGAGGAGATGGCCAAGATCGGCATCAACATCGCCGATCCGGAACAGGCCGTGGGGACGATGTCCGGCGGCCAGAAGCAGGCCCTCGCGATCGCTCGCGCCATCTTCTTCGGGGCGCGCGTGCTCATTCTGGACGAGCCGACCTCCGCCCTCGGACAGAAGCAGCAGCTCGAGGTGCTCAAGACCATCAAGCGGGTGCGGAGCCGCGGAGACATCGCAATCATCCTCATCACTCACAACGAGATACACGCTCAGTTGGTCGCCGACCGGTACACGTTCCTCAGCCTCGGCCAGGTGATCGGTGAGGGCGTCGCCGAAGACCTCGGCGGCGGCGACATCCGTACGCTCATGGCGGGCGGCGCTCAGATGGCCGATCTCGAGGAAGAACTGGCCGCCATCAACTGAGCCCATCCACCACGTACAGCACCTACAGGCTCGTCCATGCCAGGCTGCGCTCCCAGAGGTCCCGCGCCAGGTCGCGGTTCTCTGCCTGTGTCTGCGGCTTGCGTTCCGCGGTGACGTGGAAGTAGCGGCCTGACACGCGGCCGGGATCGGCGCGCCGGATCGCTTCCAGGACCGCGTTGCCGCCGACATCGGGATCGCGCATGAAGATCGCCAGCGCACGCACGATCAGGCCGAGCACGCCGTGGTACCTGCTCCAGATGTTGGTGGCCAGCGCGCCGGGGTGCAGGGCATCGGCGGAGATCCCGTGATCCTGAAAGCGTCGCGCGGCCTCCACCGTGAACAGGACGTTGGCCAGCTTGGCATCGTTGTAGGCCTGGAGACCGCCTTTCCACGCCCGGCCGCGGGCGATGTCGTCCAGGGGCGCACGGAGCAGGTTGCCGGACCGATGGACCATCGAGCTGACGTTCACGATCCTTCCGCCGCTTCGCAGGCGGTGCAGCAGCAGGTTGGTCAGCAGGAAGTGGCCGAGGTGACAGGTGGCGAAGGTCATCTCGAACCCTTCGGCCGTGGTCTGCAGCCGGTCGAGCGCCAGACCCGCGTTGTTCACCAGGATGTCGATCCGCGCGAGCCGATCGGTCAGTCGCGAAGCCAGGCCGCGCACGGCATCGGGGGAGGACAGGTCCGCCAGCTCCAGCACGGCGCCGCCGGGACGGGAGCGTTCGAACTCGGCCAGCGCCTGCTCGCCACGCGCCCGGTCGCGGCACACCAGGGTGACCTCGGCCCCGGCGGCAAGCAGCAGCTCCGTCACCGACCTGCCGACGCCGGAGTTGGCGCCGGTCACGACCGCGGCGCGTCCGGTCAAATCCACGCGTGGCAGTCTGCGCGGCTCGTCCCCGTTTCGCCAAGCCGCACGCACTTGACCTTCCGGCGCCGTCTTGCTGCTGGTATTCTCTCAGAGTCCATGGTTCACCGAGAGCGGTGCCTGCGGATCCGTGCGTCGATCTCGACGCTTCTTCTGGCCGCGGCGCTTCTGTTCGTGCCCGCAGCCGCCTTCGCCCGTGTCACGGACGACACCATCGTGCTCGGCGCGGCGGTCTCGCTGACCGGCAGGTATACCACCGCGGGCCATCACACGCGCAACGGGTACGACCTGGCGGTCAGGATGATCAACGAGCAGGGCGGCGTCGTGGTCGCGGGCACGGCGTACCGGCTGGAGATCCTCTACTACGACGACGAGTCGACGCCGGCCCGCGGCGCCCAGTTGGCCGAGCGCCTGATCCGGCAGGACGGCATCCGCTTCATGCTCGGACCGTACAGCTCCGGGCTGACCACCGCCATCGCCCCCATCACCGAGCAGCACAAGGTGCCGATGGTCGAGGGCAACGGCGCCTCGAGGGCGCTGTTCAACAAGGGCTACCGCTACCTGTTCGCGGTGCTGTCGACCTCCGAGCAGTACCTGCAGGAGGCCATCAACCTGGCGGCCGAGCAGGCCGGCGCGCGCGCGCGCGATCCCGCGACGCTCAGGGTCGCGGTGGCGACCGCCAACGATCCGTTCTCGCAGGACATCCGCGCCGGCGTCCTCGATGACGCCCGGCGGCACGGCATGCAGGTGGTGATCGACGACAAGCTGCCGCGCGAAGCCAACGACATGGCGGCGACGCTGCTCAAGGTCAAGGCCCTGCGCCCGGACGTGCTGCTGGTGTCCGGCCACTCCAAGGGAGCCGCCCTGCTGGTGAGGCAGGCCGAGGAGATGCGGGCGTCGGCGCCGATGGTCGCCCTCACGCACTGCGAGTCGGCCCAGGTCACCGACGCGGTGCAGTTCGGCCACGCCGCCGAGGGGATCCTGTGCGCGGCCCAGTGGGCGCCGACGCTGACCTACCGCGACGACCTGTTCGGCAGCGCCGCCGACTACGCGGTCCGGTTCGAGGAGGAGTTCGGCTACGTCCCGCCGTACCAGGCCGCGGAGTCCACGGCCGCCGTCATGGTCTGGGCGGACGCGCTGGAGCGAGCCGGATCGTTCGACACCGAAACGGTCCGCGCGGCGCTGGCCGCGACCGACATGCAGACCTTCTACGGAAACATCCGCTTCGACGAGACCGGCAAGAACATCGCCAAGCCGATGGTGCTGCTGCAGATCCGGGACGGGGAGTACCGGGTCGTTGCGCCGACCGCCTGGGCTTCCGACGCGCTGGCGTTCCCCCGCCCGGGGTCGGAACCCGTTCCCGACACGGTGACCGCGCGCAGCGGCCCGCTGCTGCTGCAGTCGGGGTCGCTGTCGGTGCAACTCCTCCTGGACGGGCTGCTGGTGGGCGCCATCTTCGTGCTCGCGGCGTACGGGATGGCGCTGGTGTGGGGCGTGATGAACATCATCAACGTCTCGCAGGGCGAGCTGGTCATCCTGGGCGGCTACGTCACCTGGTTGCTGTCGACCCTGGGCGTTCATCCGCTGTTCGGAATCCCGGTGTCGGCGGCGGTCCTGTTCGTGGCCGGCTGGGCGCTGTACCGCGCGGTGGTGTTCCGCCTCGTCGACCGCGACCTGTTCGTTTCGCTGCTGGCCACCTACGGCCTGACGATCGTCCTGCAGCAGGTGATGAACCAGGTGTTCGGCGCCGACCTGCGGACGGCCAACGCCGAGCTCGGCTCCACCTTCCTGCTCGGCGATCGCGTGGTCCTTGGGAACGTCAAGCTGGTTGCGTTCGCGGTGGCGCTCGTGACCGCCGGGTTGCTGATGCTGTTCCTGCGGCGCAGCCGGGCAGGGCGGGCTATCCGGGCGACGGCCCAGAACGCGCGCGCGGCGCGCCTGGTGGGCGTGCGGACCGATCGCGTCTACGCGCTGGCGTTCGCCCTGAACGCGTCGCTGTGCGGCGTGGCCGGCGCGCTGGTGGCGATGGTGTGGGTGATCCATCCCTTCATCGGCATCACCTACACGGTGCGGTCGTTCATGATCGTCGTGCTGGCGGGGCTCGGCAACGTCGCCGGCGTGGCGGCGGCCGGCACCGCCCTGGGGGTGGCGGAGAACTTCGCCGGCTTCAGCCTGGGCGTGGAGTTTCAGACTGCGTTCGTGTTCTCGCTGCTGGTGGTGATCCTGGTCGTGCGCAGCTACCTGCTCCGCCGCCGCCGGCAGGTGCTGCGATGAACCTGCGCCGCATCGGCCCGCTGGCGCTGTTGGCGGCCGGCATCGCCGGACCGTTCGTGGCGCCCCAGTTCCAGTCGCAGATCGCGATGCTGTGGGTACTGGTCACGCTGGCGCTGACCTGGGACATCGTCGGCGGCCAGATGGGATACAACTCGTTCGGCAACGTGGTGTTCTTCGGCGCCGGGATGTACGCCAGCGCCGTGGTGCAGCGCGCGCTGTTCTTCCACGCGGACCGGTTCGCGGAAGCGGCCGGCAGCGCCGCCTCCCGCCTGGAGCCGCTCCAGTACCTCGGAGGGCTGGGGCTCGGCGTGGCGGTCGGGGCGGTCGTCGCGCTGGCCCTGACGATCCTGCTGGGCTCGAGTATCCTCAGGCTCCGCGGGCACTACTTCGCGGTCGGCACCCTGGGACTGGGCGTCGCCGCCGGCGAGATCGTCAGCGGCATCGACTGGCTCGGCGCCGGCTCGGGATTGGTGACCCCCCTGTTCCCGGAGGCGCTGGGCAGCCACAACCGGTTCTTCTCCTTCTACTTCCTGGCCGTGGCGGTCATCTGCTTCGTGGCGCTGCAGGTCCTGTACCGCCGCCGGTTCGGGCTGCTGCTCAACGCCATCCGCGACGACGAGGACAAGGCCGAGGCGATGGGGCTGCCCACCACCCGCTGCAAGGTCGTCGCCTGGTCGGTGGCAGCACTCTTCCTCGCCCTGACCGGCGGCGCCTACGGCAACTTCATCGGCTTCATCGATCCGCTCGACACCGCGTTCGCCGGCGCCACGTTCGGGGTGTGGATGATCCTGATGGCGATCATGGGCGGGCGCGGTTCGCTGTGGGGGCCGGTGCTCGGGGCGATGGTCTTCCACGTCACGCAGGAGCTGTTCTGGACCTATCTGCTGGGCTGGCATCGGGTTGCCATGGGAGTCCTGATCGTCGTGATCGTCATGTTCCTGCCGGACGGCATCCTGGGCTGGTTCCGGGAGCGTCGCGGCAACGTGGCGCTGGACGCGGGCAGGCGAGCATGAGCGTCCTGCTGCAGGTCGACGGCGTCAGCAAGTCGTTCGGCGGCGTCGCCGCGAACCGGAACATCACCATCGACGTCGCGGAAGGCGCCGTGAACGGCCTGATCGGGCCGAACGGCTCCGGCAAGACCACGCTCTTCAACTGCATCGTCGGCTTCCACCCCGTGGATGGCGGCACGGTGACCTTCGACGGCACCCGCGTGGAGCGCATGACGGTGCCGGGCATCGCCAGGCTCGGCCTGTTGCGCACGTTCCAGCAGACGCGCGTCTACGGGGGGATGAGCTGCCTGCAGAACATGCTGGTGTCGGCCGCGCCCCTCACGGCGGGCGGGGGACGGCTGCTGCGCCGGTTCTCGGCGGCCGTGACCGAGCGCGCCGATTCGCTGCTGGAGTTCGCCGGTCTCCACGCGCTGCGCGACCACGTGGCGGGAAGCCTGTCGTTCGGCCAGCAGAAGCTGCTGGAGTTCGCGATGGCGCTGATGCGCGCTCCCAAGATGCTGCTGCTGGACGAGCCGACCGCCGGCATCAATCCGACCCTGATCAACGGCGTGATCGACCGGCTCCTCAGGGCCAACGCGGAGATGGGCGTCACCCTGCTGGTCATCGAGCACAACATGCGGGTGATCATGAACCTCGCCTCCCACATCTACTGCCTCGCCCACGGCGGGCTGCTCGCGTCCGGCACGCCCGAGCAGGTCCGCAACGATCCGCGCGTCCTGGACGCGTACCTGCGCTCGCGATGACGGAACCCGGCTCTGCCGCGAGTGGGAGCGTTTCGGGCTATGGATCCGGCGGCCTGGGTTCCGCCGTTTCGGTCGAGCAGGTGGCGCGCGAGAGCGCGTCGCTGATCGAGCGGGGCGTCCCGCGGGAGACGCTGGACGAGCTTGCCGGCGGGGACGGCTTCGTCAGCGTCCAGGGGCTCGTGGCCGGGTATGGTCGCATGGAGATCCTGCACGGCGTGGACCTGCGGGTCGGCCGCGGGCAGGCGCTGTGCCTGATCGGACCGAACGGTGCCGGCAAGTCCACGGTCCTGCACTCGATCTACGGCCTCAACACGATCATGGGCGGCACCATCCGCAAGGAAGGCCGGGACATCACCCGCATGCCCGACACCGACAAGCTGCGGGAGGCCGGCATCGCCTACATCCTCCAGGACAACTCCGTGTTCCCGGACATGACCGTGGAGGAGAACCTGCAGATGGGTGCCTACCTGATGAGCGACAAGGCGGCCGCGCGGGCCGCCGTCGGCGGGGTGCTGGAGAAGTATCCGCGCCTTGCCGAGCGGCGCGCGCAGCCGGCGCGCGTGCTGTCGGGCGGGGAGCGGCGCCTGCTGGAGATATCGCGCGCCCTGGTGATGGACCCGGACGTGCTGCTGGTGGACGAGCCGTCGATCGGGCTGGAGCCGCGCTTCATCGACATGGTCTTCGAGCTGCTGGCCGATCTGCGCGACCACGACCGCAAGACGATCATCATGGTCGAGCAGAACGCCCGCAAGGGGCTGGCGTTCGCGGACATCGGCTACGTGCTGGTGTCGGGAGACCTTGCCCTTGCCGCGCGGGGTGACGACCTGCTGCAGGACGATCGGGTAGGCAGGCTGTTCCTGGGCGGGTAGCCGGAGCTCAGGCCGGCACGGCGTCCGGGGTCAAGCGATCGATTCCCGGGATGCCGTCGAAGTGCTCGTCGTAGCTGACGATCGCGCGGACGCCGGTGCGGCGCATCACGGCAACGTGAATGGCGTCACGGGGCTCGACGTCCGGGTGCGCCGCCAGCATCGAGCGGCTCGTGCGCAGATCCGCCGGCAGTACGGGGTAGATGCGCGGTATCGTGGCGATGAACGTATCGAAGACGGCGAAGCCAACCGCCGACCGGCGTACGGCACGGTACCGGTAGAGGATTTCCTGGAGGACCTCGACATCGCTCACCGCGTCGACATGCCGCCGCGCGACAGCTCGCATGAACCGGGTGCTGGGCTCCTTGAATTCGTGGTCGCGTCCCGCCACGTACATGGGTATGTTCGCGTCCACGAACACCTTCACCGCTCGGTCGCGCCGCGGACAATCTCCGATTCGAGCTGCCGGGGGTCGTCGGGCACGTCGTCGTCCAGTTGAGCCAGGCCGTCGACGGCGCGCAGCCGGGCGGCCACGCCCCCGGACCCGTACTGGATCGCCACCGCTTCGCGGACCAGGTCACCCACGGAGCGACCCTGTTGCCGGGCTGCGTCCTGCAGCTCCCGGTAGAGGATGGGGGGAAACAGGATCGTGCTCTTCTTGGTCATGCGCGGGGTATCCCTATCAGTATCCATATATGGATACCACCGTGCGCAAGAAACGTCACCGCGTCAAGGGCGTCCCGCTTGGTCGCTTGGTCTACGATAGGCGCATGGTCAACTTCGCACTCCTGGGAGCGGGACGGATCGGCGCCATGCATGCCGCCAACCTCGCCGCCCGGTCGGATGCCCGGCTGGTATGTGTCTACGATCCGGTGGGGGCCGTGGCGGCGGCGGTCGCCGAGCGCCGCGGTGCGGCGGCCGTGCCGGATGTCGATGCTGCGCTTGGCGCGGACATCGATGCGGTGCTGATCGCCTCGTCGACCGACACGCACGTGCCGCTGATCATCGCGGCCGCCACCGCCGGCAAGGCCGTGCTGTGCGAGAAGCCGATCGACCTGAGCCTGGAGCGCGTGGCACGGTGCTGGCAGGCCGTGCGCGACACCGGCGTGCCGATCCAGATCGGCTTCAACCGCCGTTACGACCCCACCCATCGGCGCGTGCGGGACCTGGCCGCAAGCGGCGCCATCGGCGCCATCCACCAGGTGATCATCTCAAGCCGAGACCCGGAACCGCCGCCGCCGGCCTATCTGCGCGTATCCGGCGGGCTGTTCCGGGACATGATGATCCACGACTTCGACCTCGCCCGCTTCGTGCTCGGCGAGGAGCCCACGTCGATCACGGCGATCGGCAGCGCGCTGGTCGATCCCGCGATCGGCGACCTGGGCGACGTCGACACCGCCATGGTCATGATGGCGACGGCGTCGGGGGTCCAGTGCCACGTCAACTGCTCCCGGCAGGCCGCGTACGGCTACGACCAGCGGCTGGAGGTGCACGGTTCGCTCGGCACGGTCTGCTCCGGCAACCGCCTCGAAGACGAGGCGCGGCTGTTCACGGCGGACGGCGCCGGATCGCCGGCGCCGCTGGAGCGCTTTTTCATCGAGCGCTACGCGGCGGCCTACCAGGCCGAGCTTGCCGACTTCGTCGATGCGGTCGCGACCGGCCGGGAGCCGTCGGTGACGTTCGCCGACGGCCGCCGCGCGCTGGAGCTGGCGGAGGCCGCGCTGCGCTCCCTGGAGAGCGGCAGCACCGTCCCTGTGCCCGGCGACACCGTGCTGGTGCGCGGCGTCGCAGCGTCCGAAAAAGGAGGGGTCTGATGAGCGAGTGGCTGAAATCGACAATCGCAAGGTTGCTGGTCGCATGGGAGCGGCGGGAATCGGGCGTCGCCTACGACCTGCTGTCGCCGCAGTTGAGGCAGGATCCGTATCCGGTCTACCGGGAGATGCGCAGCAAGGACCCCGTGCACCGGATGAGGCTGGTGAAGGCCTGGGCGCTGACGAGGTACGAGGACGTGGAGAGGGTCTTGCGGGACGACAGGCGCTTCTGCAGCTCCGACCGCGTCATGGTGAAGACCATACCGCTGAGCCTGCTCGACATGGATCCTCCGGAGCATACGCGGGTCCGGGCGCTGGTATCCAAGGCATTCACGCCAAAGGCGGTGGGGCAGCTTCGCGGGCGCGTGCAGGAGATCACCGACCGGCTGCTGGACGAGGTCGCGGGCAAGCGCCGGTTCGACGTGGTCGGGGCGTTGGGATATCCGCTGCCGGTCACGGTGATCGCTGAGATGCTCGGGGTACGATCGGAAGACATGGGCGTATTCGAGACGTGGTCGAACACGCTGGCGCTGGCGGTCGATCCGATACTTGGCGGCAAGCAGGTGCAGGCGATCAGGCAGGCTGCCGAGCAGGTGTCCGCGTACTTCGAGGGGATCATCGCCGAGCGGCGGAGTGAGCCGAGGGATGACCTGGTGACCGCGCTGATCATGGCGGAGGAAGCGGGAGAGCGGCTGACGCATGAGGAGATGCTGTCGGTGATGCGCTTGATCCTGGTGGCCGGGAACGAGACGACGCGGAACCTGATCGGCAACGGCGTGCTGGCACTGCTGAGGAATCCCGAGCAGCTCCAGCGTCTGCGGGAGGACCGCGGGCTGCTGGGCTCGGCGGTGGACGAGCTTCTCCGTTACGACAGCCCCGTACAGCTCGACGGGCGCGCGGCGCGTGAGGACGTCGAGGTCGGCGGCAAGCTCATCCGTGCGGGCGACGTGGTGATCTCCGTGCTCGGCGCGGCGAACCGGGATCCGGAGGCATTCGACGATCCCGAGTCGCTGGACGTCGGCAGGCACGGAAACAGCCACCTGTCGTTCGGCCGGGGCGTGCACTACTGTCTCGGTGGTCCGCTGGCGATCATGGAGGCCCGCACGGCGCTGGCGAGCCTTCTGGACCGGTACGAGTCGATACGGTTGGCCGTGGAACCGGAGTACCGGGAGGGAGTGGCGCTGCGCGGTGTCGAAAGGCTCTGGGTCGAGGTGGATTGAGTTGCCCGACGTGGCGGCGCGCTCGGGCGGCGCTCTATAATCGCCGCATATGGCGATTACCGTGGGGACGGGGCCGGACTCGTGGGGTGTCTGGTTTCCGTCGGATCCGAAGCAACCCCCCTGGGAGCAGTACCTGGACGAGGCGGCCGCGGCCGGCTACGAGTGGACGGAGCTGGGGCCGATCGGCTACCTGCCGACCGATACCGGCGTGCTGCAGGCGGAACTCGACAAGCGCTCCCTGAAGCTCTGCGGCGGCTTCATCATGCATCACCTGGAAGACGAAGGGGTCGCCGACGTGGTCCTGAACGACATCGACCATGTCTCCGGGCCGTTCCAGCAACTCGGCGCGCGGTTCATCGTGCTGATCGACGACGTGTACACGAATCTGCAGACCGGTGAGCTTGAGCGCCCCAGCGAGCTGGACGACGCGGCGTGGGCCCGGCTGATCGAGACCGCAAATCGCGCCCAGGGACGGGCGGCCAGATACGGTTTACAGGTGGTGTACCACCCGCACGCCGATACGCACGTGGAGAACCACCGGCAGATGGAGCGCTTCCTGGCGGACGTCGATCCGTCGGTCATGCTCTGCCTGGATACCGGCCACGACGCCTACACCGGCGGCGACCCGATCGGATTCTTCGAGAAGCACCACGAGCGCATCCCCTACCTGCACCTGAAGAGCATCCGCGGCGAGCTGCGCGAGCAGGTCCTGCGCGACGGCACATCGTTCGCGACCGCGGTCGGCCAGGGGATGTTCTGCGAACCGTCCGAGGGGGAGGTCGACTTCGAGCGCCTGCGCGACGTCGCCCACCGCATCGGCTACGACGGCTTCGGGGTGGTGGAGCAGGACATGTATCCGCCGGCGCCCGGCGCGCCGTTTCCCATCGCCAAGCGGACCAGGGAGTACCTCCGGGACATCGGACTGGGCTGAGCGCCAGCCTCCACGCAACGCCGGGCGCGCCGTTGCACCTGCCGCTGCCGCCATGGCAATCTGGCCGTTCGGCCTGAGACCGAGGCCGGATCAACCAGGAGGTGCCGTTCGATGAGCTCGTGCGTGGTCGAGGCGCGCTCGGTCACCAAGGACTTCAGGGTCGCCCAGAAGCCGCGCGGCAGGTTCAGCACGCTGCGCCACCTGGTCCGGCGCCGCTATCGGATGGTGCGGGCTGTGGATGGTGTGTCCTTTTTGATACGATCCGGGGAGCGCGTGGCCGTACTGGGCGCCAACGGCGCCGGCAAGACCACCCTGGTCAAGCTGATGTGCGGCCTGCTGCGCCCCACCGCAGGCGGCGTCGAGCTGCTCGGGACGGAGCCGATCCGTCGCCGGATCGCGGTGCGGCGGCAGATGGGCCTGGTGCTCGCGGGCCGCGTGCGGCTGTGGCCGGAGCTCACCGCGAGCGACAACTTCGAGTTGCTGTACGCGCTGTACGGCCTGGACGCTTCCGAGCACGCGGGCCGGACGGCGCGGCTGGCCGAGCTGCTGGGGGTTGCCGGCGACCTGAGGTCCCAGGTGAGGAAGCTGTCGTTCGGGACGCGCACCAAGCTGGAGCTGATGGGCGGGCTGCTGCACGCGCCGCGCGTCCTGTTCCTGGACGAGCCCACCGTGGGGGTGGACCAGCGGACGCGCGAGGCGCTGCACGATTTCCTGGGCAGCGATAACCCGGACGGCCTGGGACAGGACGCGGCGCTGGTGCTGACCTCGCACAACCTGGCCGACATCACGCGCATCGCCCGGCGCGTGCTGCTGATCAAGGAGGGCCGCCTGGTGTACGACGGGATGCTGCGCGACGTGGTCGCCGCGGCGCGGGAGGCCGTCCGCATCAAGGTGAAAGGGCGCCGGCTGAACGGCGGGCCGCTACCCGATGCCCGCGTCATCAGGGACACGCCGGACGAGCTGGAGCTTGCCGTGCACCCGCACGCGGTGCGACGGGTGCTGATGGCGGTCACCGAGAGGCGTGACGTGCAGGACGTGCGTACCGACGTGCCGAGCGCCGAGGAGGCGCTCGAGGAACTGTACCGGCGCTTTGGATGAACCCCCTGTGGCGCATGGCCGTCGCGGTCCGCGAGGCGCCGCGGGCGATGTGGGGCCTGGCGAAGGCGCTGGTGACGCAGTCGATGGCGTATCGGGCCGACTATCTGATCGGCTTCGGAATGTCGCTTCTGCCGAGCCTGATGCTCACCTTCGTGTGGTGGTCGATCCACGGGGCGCGCAGCGGCTCCGAGCGCCTGGCCCTGCTGGCGTACTTCCTCGCCGTCGCGCTGGTGGATCAGGTAACGGATTCGGACAACTTTCAGTGGCAGCTTGCGGGACGCATCCGGGGCGGTCAGGTCGAGCTGGAAGCGCTGATGGGCGCGCCGCTGGGGATCGTCTGGTTCGGGACCGCCGTCGGCATGCGTGCCGGGCAGATCATCGCCAAGGCTCCCGGTCTGGTGCTGCTCATCGCGGCGCTGTTCGTCGCCGGCGCATGGGTGAGGGTGAGCCCGGAGCACTTGGGCTACGCGATCCTGGCCCTCTGTGGCGCCTTCGTGGTCAGGTTCCTGCTCTCCGTAGCGGTATCGGCACTGTCGTTCTGGATCGACGATGTCGCAGGCGTCTACTTCACCGTACAGTTGGCGGCGAGTGTGCTGTCCGGCCGCCTGATCCCGCTCCATCTGCTCGGGGCAGAGGTGGAGTCGGTCCTGGCGCTGACGCCATTCTACTACCTGATCTTCGCTCCCGCGACGCTGCTGGCGGGGAGCACCCCTGCGCATCCGGTCCTCCTGGGCCAGTTGCTGTGGGGGGGAGTGCTGCTGGTGGTCGCGTGGATGCTCACCCGATCGGGCCTGCGCAGGTATACGAATGTCGCCGCTTAGCGCCATGGGCGTCTTCGCGGCGGTGCTCAAGGCGAGCGTCCGAGCCGACACGGCGTACCGCGGCGCATTCCTGGCGCGCGCCGGAGAGGGCATCGCCAGCCTCATCCTGTCCATTTCATTCTACAGCCTGATCTACAGCCGGACGGACGGCGTTCGGGGGTGGACCTACGCCAACATCCTCGCCCTCGCCGGCACCTTCGAGATCATTCGGGGGATCGTGCACGGGCTGTTCATGCGCAACCTGCCGAGTCTCCAGGATCGCATCCGGAACGGCGATCTGGACTACGATCTGATCACGCCGGTGAACACGCGGTTCCTGGTCTCGTGTCGCCGGCTGATCGTGATGAACGCGCTGACCGTTCTGCTCGGGGTGTTCCTCGTGGCCGCCGGAGTGGTCGCCGGAGCCGGGGACGGGGACGGGTGGCCTTCACCGGCGGGCGTTGCCGGCTATCTGGTCATGCTGGTCCTGGCGGGAATCGGCAACTACAGCCTCTGGTTTCTGGTCATCTGTCTGGCGTTCTGGCTCGAGAAAGTGGACAGCTTGCAGGAGCCGTATCTGGAGGTGCTGAACCTCTCCCGCTACCCCCCGACGGTCCTGCCTCCGGCGGTGCGGGTCGCCGCGACCGTGCTGCTGCCGGCGCTGGTGAGCGCGGCGCTGCCGGCGTCGATGCTCTGGGGCGGGTTCGACCGGCACGTGCTGGGGTTCGGCGCCGGGGTTGCGGGCACCGCGCTGCTGTCCGTGCTGGTCTTCCGGCGGGGGCTGCTGCGCTACGAGGGCGGTACCGCCTGAATCGCCCCCGGGTCATGGCTCGCCGCGCTTTCGCGCCGGTCCGGCCGCGCGCCGCTCGTCCCACATGAAGACCAGCAGGGCGGCGGTGACGATCGCGGCGGCGGCGACCACGGACGGCGGAACCGGTTCGCCCAGGGTGAGCGCGGCCAGCACGATCACGCCGGACGGGGTCAGCGCGGTGATGGTCCCCGCCGTCGCCGCGGACAGGCGCCGGAACGCGACGGTCATCAGCGCGTAGTTGGCCGCCGTGCCGATCACGCCCAGCGCCGCCAGCGCGGTCACCGCCTCGAGCGACACCGAATCCGGCCGGCGGGCGAAGGGCAGCAGGCACAGGTTCACGGCGGAGGCGATCGCCAGTATCGGTACCGCGATCTTCAGAGCGGCGCCGCGGCCCGGCCCGTGGCCGCCGGCCAGCGCGCGGCTGACCAGTCCGTAGATGCCGAACCCGACCGAGGCGGCGATCATCACGAGATTCCCGGCTCGATAGGAAGACGCCGTGAGCTCGTCGAGGGCGCCGGGCGCGGCCAGGAGCAGCCCGCCGCCGGCGATGACGCAGGCGATCGCCGCCAGCTTGATCGCGGACAGGCGCTCCCCGAGGACCCAACGCGCCAGCAGGACCAGGGTGACGATCTGAACCTGGATCATCACCGTCCCGGCCCCGGCCGTGGTCAGGCTCATCCCCAGCGCGTAGAGCTGATAGTTGACGCCCAGCGCGATGCCTCCGAGCAGGTGCCAGCCGGTGCAGGGAGCCAGGTCCCGCAGGCGTCCGCCGCGCGCCCGATGGAGAAGGGCAAGCAGCACGGTAGCCATCGGCAGCCGCGTCGCCGAGATCACGATCGGGTCGAAGGAGCGGAGGGCGACCTTCACCAGGATGGGGATCGTCATCCACACGGCGGTCGCGGCCAGCATGGCGGCCACGCCGATCCGCATGGCACGGCGGTCGCCCACGTCGGGCTGCGTCACACCGTTGCTCCGGGGTTCGTTCGGCACGGGAGCGCAGCAGCGCCGGGCGGTGCATTTGACTCGGCGAAGCGTCCGGTACCATATAGAGCACGGCCGACGCGATTGCACTCGATCGTTCCGGCGGTCGGTCCCGCAACGCCAGGCTCCGCAGCTAACCGATGAGGAATTCTTCCAGGCCCCCGGCCGGTGGGCCCGCGGCCGCACTGGAACGCTCCGCCACGGGGCATCCACTGTCCCAGACGGCAAGGTATCTGGTCCGCTCCTGGGAGCTCTACGTCTTCATCCTCCCCGCGGTCGTGCACATCTTCCTGTTCAAGTACCTGCCGATCTACGGCCTGAGCATCGCCTTCACCGACGGGTTTTCCCTGCGGACGGGGCGTTCGGCGCCGGAGTGGAACAACTTCGCGCACTTCCTGAGGTTCTTCGACTCCGCGTTCTTCGTGCCGGTCATCCGCAACACGGTGGTGATCGCGCTGTACAGCCTGGCGACCTGGCCGATCCCGCTGGCGCTGGCGCTGATGATGAACGAAGCGCGCAACCGTCACTTCAGGAAAGCCGTGCAGATGGCCACCTACGCACCGTACTTCATATCGACGGTGGTCGTCGTAAGCATGCTCACCGTATTCCTGAGTCCGCGCATCGGCGTGATCAACTCGTTCATCAAGCTGCTCGGCGGCGATGCGATCTTCTTCATGGCCAGCCCCTCGTGGGGTCCGACGCTGTTCGTGCTGTCCGAGCTCTGGCAGAACGCCGGGTTCGGGGCGATCATCTACCTGGCTGCGCTGTCGGCCGTCGACCCGCAACTGCGCGAGGCCGCGTTCTGCGACGGCGCGCACAAGCTGCGCATCATCTGGCACGTCGATCTGCCCTGGATCACCCCGACCATCGTGATCCTGTTCATCATGCGGCTGGGCCAGCTTCTGACCATCGGCTTCGAGAAGGTCCTGCTGATGCAGAACAACCTGAACATCACGACCATGGAGGTCGTGTCGACCTACGTGTACCGGTCGGGGATCCAACAGGCGCAGTACGACTACGCGACCGCCGTCGGGCTGCTGGAGACCGTGGCCAATTTCGCGCTGCTGGTCACCGCCAACCGTCTGGCCCGGCACTTCGGCCAGACCTCCCTGTGGTAGCTGCCGGTGGTAGACTTCCGCAGCAAGGCCGACCGCGTCACCGACGGGGTCAACGTCGCCATCCTGGCGATCATCCTGGCAGTGACCGTCTATCCTCTGTATTTCGTCGTGATCGCCTCGATCAGCGAGCCGACGCTGGTCTCGGCCGGGCACGTCTACCTGTGGCCGCGGGGACTGAACGTCGAGGGGTATTCCTACATCTTCCGCACGCGCCACATCCTTGCCGGCTACCGCAACTCCGTCCTGTACGCCGTCGGGCAGACGGCCGTGTCGCTGGTGTTGACGCTCCCGGCCGCCTATGCCCTCTCCCGGAAGGACCTGCGCGGGCGGGGAATGATCATGTTCTACTTCGTGTTCACCCTGTACTTCACGGGCGGCATCATCCCGTTCTACATCGTGGTGCGGCGCCTGGGGCTGAACGACTCGGCGTGGGCGCTGATCCTGCCCAACGCCGTGAACGTCTTCAACCTGATCGTGGCGCGCACCTTCTTCCAGAGCAACGTGCCGGACGAGCTGCTGGAGTCCGCGCAGATCGACGGCTGCACGAACACCCGGTTCTTCGCCAGCATCGCGCTTCCGCTCGGCCAGGCGATCGTCGCCATCATCGTGCTGTTCAACGTGGTGCAGAACTGGAATGCGTTCTTCCATGCCCTGCTGTTCATCAACGACTCCGGGAAATACCCGCTCCAGCTGGTGCTCCGCCGGATGCTCATATTGAACGAGCTATTGTCGGGTGGAGAGGGGCTGGAGAGTTACTCCCCGGAGGAGATCCAGCGGCGCCAGGTCCTGTCCGACTTGCTGCGCTACGGCATCATCGTGGTCGCGATCGCACCGCTGTTGATCCTCTATCCGTTCATACAGCGTCACTTCGTCAAGGGCATCATGGTCGGCTCGATCAAGGGTTGAGACGATCATGGGCCGGACAGCCGCTTCGAGCGGCCCCTTCGGGGCGGTTCGCTGCGCTCACGGGTCCCGAGTGATGGGACCCGAATTCACCAAGGAGGGTGCTATGAAGAAGGCACTCGTTTCGATTCTGGGAATCGCCATGCTGGCGGCTCCCGCGTTCCTGTTCGCCGCCGGCGAAGAGGAGTCCATGAGCTCCGGTGAGCTCACCGAGCCCGGGGTGTTCCCGGTGGAGCCGGGGATCACCTTGCAGGCCGGTTGGCATTCCGGCCGTTGGGGCAACGCGGACGAGAACGTCTGGGCGCAACAATGGGAAGCGGACACCAACGTGACGCTGGAGTTCGTGGAGATGGAGAACGTGGAGAAGATCACGATCGCGTTCTCCGCGGACGACTACCCCGACCTGATGCTCGGTACCGCCGGTCTCGAGAAGAATCTCATCGCCCGGCTGCTGCAGGAGGGCGTCGCGGTGGACCTGCGGCCTTACCTGTTCCAGGGGTACACGCCCAATCTGGACCAGATTTTCACCGAGAAGCCGGAGGCGCTGTCCTACATGCTCAATCCGGCGGGCAAGCTGTCCAACCTGGCGCGCTTTCAGTTCCAGGAAGCGCATTACCTGGAACAGAACTACATGATCAACCGCACCTGGCTCGATGCCCTCGGACTGGACGTTCCGACGACCACCGACGAGTTGCGCGACGTGCTGATCGCTTTTCGTGACAACGATCCCAACGGGAACGGAGACACGGAGGACGAGCTGCCGTTCGGCTACATGGCCACCGACGGTTACGCGCAGCACCTGCGCTCGATGTACGGCATCTGGGGCATGGCCACCAAGAACGGCATCGCCATCGAGGACGGCACGGCGTACTTCGCGCCGATCACCGACGCCTATCGCGACATGATCACGTACTTCGCGAGTCTGTACAGCGAGGGGCTGATCGATCCGGAGAGCTTCACCCAGTCGCGGGCGGACTTTGACGCCAAGGTCGACGATCCGGCCGGCAACGTGTACGGATTCATCATCGCGGTGCGCGGCTACCAGGGCACCGACGGCCGGGCCGAGTTCGAGTCGGTACCGCCGTTCCGCGCCTCCGGCTACGAGCCCGAGATGTGGATCCATCCCGGCCGGCTGGCCATCAAGCACGTCTGGTTCATGACCGACGTGAACCCCTATCCCGAGCACACCATGGCCTGGGCCGACCGTCTGTACACGCTGGAGAACAGCGTGCAGAGCATGTACGGCATCGCTCCCGAGGGGGTCAAGCTGGTCGACGGCGTCTGGACTCCGCAGGAGATTCCCGCCGAAGCACGGGTGTCGATCGCCACTCCGGGGGCCATCCCCGCGCTCTTCCGGGCCGAGGATTACGGCGTCAGGCTGGCCATGGACGCCAGCTCGCAGCTTCTGTATGACAACTACTACGCGCACTACATCGACTACAAGGCGGACGAGCAGTGGGTGCGGCCGGAGTTCACGGACTCGGAGCAGACCGAGGTCAACGAGCTGCGGACCGACATCAACACGCTCTGGCAGAGCAATGAAGCCCGCTGGATTACCGGCCTCGGCGACATTGACAAGGAGTGGGACGAGTACGTCGAGCAGATGAAGGCCATGAGGATCGACCGCTACGTGGAGTTGCACCAGGCCGCCCACGCGCGTTTTACCAACGAGATCGGCGACTACCGCTGATTCGATCTTCGAACTGAAACGGATCGTGACCGGGGGCGGACGCCGAGATGGCGTGGGCCCCCGTTCGCGGTTGCACACCCACGGAAGGGAACCAAGAAATGAAAGCGAACACGATGAAGCGGTCGATGCGGGCCGGATCGCCCGTGGTCGGCGCGGAGCTGGCTCTGGGCAATCCGCTGGCGGGTGAGATCTTCTCCCTGGCCGGATTCGACTTCGTGCAGGTCGACATGCAGCACGGCATGTGGACGGACGACACGGCCCTGCAGGCGTTCCACCGCATCTGCCTGGGGCAGGCGACCCCGTCGGTACGCGTCGTCGGCAACGACTACGCCGCCATCGGCCGCGTGCTCGACCGGGGGGCGCTCACCGTGGTCGTGCCCATGGTCAACTCGCCCGAGGAAGCTCACGCCGCCGCCCAGGCGGTGCACTATCCGCCGCGGGGCAGGCGATCGAGTGGAGCGCCCACCGGCTACCTGACCTACGACGCGGACTATGGCGAGGCAACCAATGACGAGATCTGCCTGATGGTGCAGATCGAGACGAAAGAGGCCGTCGCCGCGGCGCGCGACATCCTGTCCGTCGACGGCGTGGACGGCTGCATGATCGGCCCCAGCGATCTGGGCAAGTCCCTCGGCCCGTCGGTGGACCAGGCGGAGCAGGCGCGCATGCAGCTCCAGGTCCGCGACATCTGCCTGGAGCTGGGCCGGTTTCCGGGCATAGCCACCGGCGGCCCGGGCGCCGAGCAGCACCTGCGGGAGGGCTTCCTGTTCGTGCTGTCCACCGGCGACTTCGGCATCCTCACCGAGGGTGCGACCAGAACGCGGAGCTGGCTCGACGACGTGCGCGCGTCGCTCTGAGGCTGCTCCGCACGCGACAGACCTGATCCTCCATATCCTGCACTGCGAACGGGACAGTCGTTGACCGGCTTCACGTATCGCAATCCCGGAATCGCCCGCGGGCTGAGGAATTTGACGACGCTCTGCGCGATTTAGAAGACTCGAACGCCGTGACCGTTCTCGAGGGAGCCAATCAGTTCAGAACCGCCTACAAGTTCTATGAGGCTGTGCTCCCGCCCCGCCATGCAGTCCCCCCCGATGTCTACGTGATCGTCAAGAAAGTCATGACCGACATTGGTTCGTAATGGATAGGGCACTGGCGGAACACGTGTGTGAGACACCACCTGTGGTTCAAGCTCGGGAGCAGGAAGAACTTGACCTGAGCGCCCAGTAACGCCGCCGACCGTATCGGACCCGCCAGCGGCGACTCATTCGACTCCGCTCAAGCCGAGCCGGCGCCGCGCACGCCCACCGAATCGACGCCGAGGCGCTCGGCGGCCGCCTGATCGATGTCCGCGTACGCGATTATGCCCAGCACCGGACAATCTCGCACCGCCTGCAGGTAGTTGGTGCTGCTGCTCCCGCAGCCGATCACGCCGATGCGCACCGGCTCCACGTCCTGACCCCAGGGTGTCATGCGCCGTTCCCCGGTCCCGCGCTTAGCTGCCGGCTGCCCACAGGACGCCGCGTCGCATCACTTCCAGCGGCGCAGGGGCGGCGATCACGGCGGCGTGGTGGCCGAGCGGTTGTAGAAGACGCGGCCCGCCCATGCGGGGGCGCTGGCTCGACGACGTGCGCTCGTCGCTGTGACGAGCGATCCACTTCGGAGACCGTGCCCCGGCTACATCACAGACGTGCTCTTGGGGTGGAGCGAGCGAGTGACGGCGTCGGAACCGTCGGGTAGGCTGAGGCATGAGCATGATTACGACAGATATCGAGTCGGAGCTCAGTAATCTGCATGATCTTCCTACTCCAGTTAGCTCGTGGCGCGTCGAAGCGGGACCCGACGTGACAGAGGAAACCGCCGTGTGGGTGTGGGTCACCCTCGCGCACGAAGATGTCGACGCCGAGACGCGCGCCCGGTTAAGAGACATCGTGCGCGCTTCGGTCCGCGATCTGGTTCGCCGCGAGGCACATTGGGTGTACGTTCGTTTTAGCGGGCTATCGGAGTCCGAGTGAGCCGCTATGAGCCTTCACCTGGATCTCTTGCGCCAAGCCCGCCATCTTGCCACCAAAGAGCCACGCCGGCCCTTGCAGGCAAGCCTCCGGCGGGGCGTCTCTGCTGCATACTACGCGATCTTTCACATGCTGGTCGACGAAGCCGTGAATCGTATGATCGCCGCGCCGCGACATCCCATCCGCAATTGCCTCCGGCGCGCATTCTCCCACAGCAACATGAACACGGTGGCGCAGCAGTTCGCGACGGACAGTGTCTCTCCGAAGCTCAGCCCCGGACTGAACGGGCAGCCGCTCCCGCCGAAGCTCATGCAGGTCGCGGAAGCATTCGTGGACCTTCGGCAGGCCCGCCATGAGGCGGACTACAATACGGCTCAGCGATTCTCGCGCCGGGACGTTCTTGACCTGATCGATCAGGCGGACCAAGCCGAAAAGGACTGGCGCGATGTGCGAAATACCCTGCCCGCGGACACCTTTCTGGTGGGACTGCTTGCTTTCGGGAACATGCGCCTCTGAATGCGGAGCGCTCCTCGTCGTCGAGCGCTCGATCGAAGGACGTGCCATCATGATTGTGATGGCCTCTTTCGTTCGGACGGCGACCGGCCAGCGGTTCGCGGTCGAGCCCCAGCGTCGGGTGCCGGTGGCGGCCGACGTCGACGTGGTCGTGGCAGGTTCGGGGATCTCCGGCATGTTCGCGGCGCTGCGCTGCGGGCGCGCAGGCTTGCGTACGCTGCTGATCGATCGCCTGGGCGCTCTCGGCGGCAACATGGGACCGGGAATGGTGGTCGGCGGCAGCTTCGCCGGTGAAGCCGACGTCACCCTGATCGGCGGCCTGCACGGAATCCCCAGGGAACTGCTGGAGCGGGTCGCGGCCCGCCGGGTGGACCCGGTCGGCGCCGATGCACAACCGGCGCGCTTCAACTATGCCGAGGACGTGTTGCTGGTTTCGGCAGTAGCCGGCGAGATGATGGACGAGTCCGGCGTCTCCCTGCTGCTCGGCACGACCATCGCCGATCCCATCGTGGGGAGCGCCGACGGCGGTGAGCCGCGGGTGGCGGGTCTGTTCACGGAGAACAAGAACGGCCGGCAGGCGGTACGGGCGCGCGTGGTCATCGACGCCACCGGAGACGCGGCGGTCGCCGCGCGTGCCGGATGCCCGATGATCCGCGAGGTGGCGCCCAATCCGGCCTGGGCCGACTCGAAGATCGTCCGTCCCGGCAGCAACGAGGGCGATGCGCTGCACAACAACATGGGGATCTACCTGCTGATCAACGGGATCGACTGGTCTGCGGGCGGCGATGCGCTCAACCGTACCGGAATCAACGCCAGGCTGCCGCCGCAACAGCGCGCGCACATCGACGGCGGCGGCGCGGTGACGGTGCGGGCCTCAGCCGGACGCCGGATGGACGGTGTGCTCGGGGTGTCGATCACCCTGCAAGGGGCGATCGACTCCGGCGACAGCAACCACGTGACGCAGGCGGAGACGCTGATGCGGCGCTTCGCGCTGGAGTGCGCCGAGCGGCTGCGACGAAGCGCGCCGGGCTGCGAGCGATGCTACGCGCTGCACCTGTCGCCCGTGGTCGGCGCGCGTGGCGGACCCTGCATCGACGGCGAGTACACGGTCACCGTGGAGGATCACGAGCGCGGCGCACGCTTCGACGACGTGCTGTTCGTGAACGTGCACGAGGGACGGCCGCCGCACGCCGGCGCGGTGGAGGGCTGCGATGTCCCCTATCGCTGTCTGCTGCCGCAGGGTGTCGACAACCTGCTGGTGGTCGGCCGCGGCGCCGCCTACGTCCGCCGCGGCCACGACCCGACCGGCATGCGCGCCCGGCCGCTGGTGATGGTGCTCGGCCAAGCGGCGGGCGTAGCGGCGGAGCTCGCGATCGAGTCGGACACGAGGGTGAAGCGAGTGAATCGCCGCGAGCTGCAGCGCCGCCTGCTCGCCGACGGCTTCCACCTGGGTGACTCTGCTCGCCTGCACGAGCTGGGACTATCCTGAGTCGAATTTCGTTGTCTACACGAGAAATGTCGGTGCCTGTGGTATACTCGCAGGGCGATGCACCGCGTGCAGGTGACGGATTCCAGGGATCGCGTCGTGCAGCGTCTCGGCAGGTTGTTCTGGGATCGTCCGCTCGTCTCCACCGACCTCGATGAGTACCCCGGGTGGGTCGTCGCACGGGTCATTCACTACGGTGATCTGCGCGACGTGCGCGGGCTTGCGACGATCATGGGGCGGCGCCGGTTCCTGGAAACGATCGCGGGCCTCAGAACGCTATCCCCCAAGGTTGGCTCACTCTGGGGCGCAATTCTGAAGCTGGAAGGTATCCGATGCACCAGGAAACGCTCCCGGACGCCAGCCACGACCTCCTGGCCTCCCTGACGATCCACGGCGGCACCGAGCTGTCCGGCTGGACTCTGGCGGGAGGGACCGGGCTGGCTCTGCAGCTCGGTCACCGGGTCTCGGACGACTTCGATTTCTTCCGCACGCACGGAATGAACGCTGCTTCCCTCTTCAATAAACTGGCGGAAGTCGGCCCGTGCGAGACGCTGCAATCCGGTGAGCGCACGCTCAGTGTTCTGTTGAGCGGCGTCCGGCTTTCGTTCTTTCAGATCGGCGATCCGTTCCTGTTTCGCACGGCGCCGTTTTCGTTCTTCAGCGTAGCCGATCGCCGGGACATCGCCTTGATGAAGCTCTTGGCGGTTACCAATCGCGGCAGCCGCAAGGACTTCGTCGATCTCTTTGCGATCCTTCAGACCGGTCCCGTCCTGAAGGAGTGCCTGGCCCTGCTGCCGCGAAAATACGGACCCGGGCGGCTCAACCCGTATCAGGTGGTCACCAGCTTGACCTACTTCGAAGACGCGGAAGCGGAACCGATGCCGCGCATGCTCCAACCCTTCGATTGGGTGGAGTGCAAGGAGTTCTTCGTGCGCGAGGCACGGACGCTGGTGCTGCCGTAACTCGCCATCGAGTGCTTGGCCACGACGCGGCGCTACCGCCCGTTGAGCGTGATCTTGCGCAGGCGCAGGGAGCTTGGCGTCGCCTCGACCATCTCGTCGTCGCGGATGAATTGCAGCCCGGCCTCCAGGGCGAAGGGCGTAACGGGAGCGAGCGTTACCGCGTCGTCCTTCCCGGCGGCGCGCATGTTGGTCAGTTTCTTGATCTTGCACATGTTTACGTGCAGGTCGTTGCCGCGATTGTGCTCGCCGACGATCATTCCCGCGTAGACCGGATCGCCCGGGCGGACGAACATCCTGCCGCGCGGCTCCAGATTGAAGATTGCGTACGGCGCCGCCGTGCCTTGCCGATCGCAGACCAGCGAACCGGTGGGACGCGGGCTGAAGTCGCCCTGGTACGGATCGTATCCTGCCAGGTACGAGTTCATGATGCCCGTGCCGCGCGTGTCGGTGAGGAACTCGGGCCGGTAGCCGATCAGCCCACGGGTCGGGATGCGGAACTGCAGTTGCACTCTGCCCGTCGCGTGGTTGGACAGCCCCAGCAGGCGCCCTTTCCGGCGCACCAGCTTCTCGGTGACAATGCCGGTGTAGGCGTCGCCACAGTCGACGTTGAGGTGCTCGATCGGCTCCAGGCGATTGCCGTTCTCCATGCGGAAGATCACCTGCGGCCGGCCGACGCACAGCTCGAAGCCTTCGCGGCGCATCGTCTCGATGAGGATGGCGAGCTGGAACTCGCCGCGCCCCTTTACCAGCACGCTGTCGTCACGCTCGACCTCTTCGATCTCGATGGAGACGTTCTGCAGCGTCTCGCGGTGCAGGCGTTCGCGAATCTTGCTCATCTGCACGATGCTGCCTTCCTTGCCCGCAAACGGGGAGGTGTTCTTGGCAAAGCGCATCGATACCGTCGGCTCGTCCACCACGAGGCGCGGCAGCGGCGAGTACGCGTCAGCAGTGCAGACGGTATCGCCGATGTGGATCTCGTCGATCCCGGACAGCACCGCGATGTCGCCGGCCTCCGCCGACTCGGCGCTCACCAGCGACACGCCCTCGTACACCTGGATGCGGGTTACGCGCAGCGACCGTTCCGTGTCGGCGCCGATCCGGGTGAGTCGATCGCGCGACGCCACCCGCCCCGTGTGGATCTTGCCCACCGCGAGCCGTCCCAGGTGGTCGGCATACCCCAGGTCGGAGACCAGCATACGGAACGGCTGCGTGGGATCGGCAACCGGCGCCGGGACCTCGCGGACGATGGCATCGAGCAGCGCGTCCAGGTGCTGCTCCGGCCCGTCGACGGCGGTCCTGGCAACTCCGTCCCGGCCGGCGGCGTAGAGGATCGGCAGATCGAGCTGGTCCTCATGGGCGTCGAGGTCGATCAGCAGTGCCAGGACCTCGTCCACCACCTCCGCCGGCCGCGCGTCAGGCCGGTCGATCTTGTTGATGACCAGGATCAGATGGAGGCCGAGCTTGAGCGCCTTGCCGAGCACGAAGCGGGTCTGCGGCAGCGGTCCCTCGGCCGCATCCACCAGCAGGATGGCGCCGTCAACCATCGAAAGCGCCCGCTCCACCTCGCCGCCGAAGTCGGCGTGCCCGGGTGTGTCGACGATGTTGATCTTGATGCCGCGCCAGCGCACGGCGCAGTTCTTGGCGGTGATGGTGATACCGCGTTCCCGCTCCAGGTCCATGCGGTCCATCACGCGTTCGGCGACGATCTGTCCCTTCCGGAACATGCCGCAGCGGCGGAACATCGCATCCACGAGGGTGGTCTTGCCATGGTCGACGTGGGCGATGATGGCGGCGTTACGTATGTGGTCGTTGCGAATGTGGTCGTTGCGGCAGTGCTGGTCCATGCGTCGGCCAGGAATGTGCTACTCGCGGCAGCTCATCGCCAAGCTTCACCCGGGGCGGTCGGGCTGGGAGTCGATCGGGATCTGAGCGCGCTCGGCTGCTGAACGGTCGAAGGCCGCCATCACCTCGAGCACGTGCTGCGCGAGTTCGCCGCTGCACCGATGCGGCGTCCCGGAGCGCAGCCCGATGCACATGTCCGCCAGCCCGATGCTGCGTGCGTTCTCGGTCGGTCCGGCGGCCAGCGGAACCTCCGTCCACTCCCCGCCGGGGTCGGCCACGGCTACCGGCCCGCCGAAGCCATTGGGGTCCGGCGCGCAGATGCTGCCTGAGGTGCCGTACAGCTCCAGGCGCGGATGCGAGTGCTTCCACACATCGAAGCTCATGGCGATGGTGGCGAGGCAGCCGCTCGCGAACTCCAGCGTCCCGGACACGTGCGTGTCCACCTGCACCGGCACGTCCTCCCCGGCGTTCGGCCCCGAGCCCACGGTACGCGTTTCGAACGCCCGGCCGGTCATCGCCGTGACCGCCCGCACCGGCCCCAGGGCGTGCACCAGCGCGGTCAGGTAGTAGGGCCCCATGTCGAAGTGCGGACCTCCGCCCGGCTCGTAGAAGAAGGAGGGACTGGGGTGCCAGCCCTCGTGCCCGTGGCCCATCCAGATCGCAGATGCCGCCACCACGCGGCCGATGCGCCCGGCGTCGAGGAGCGCGCGTACCGTCTGGTGGCCGGCGCCGAGGAACGTGTCGGGTGCGCTGCCGACGCGCAGCCCGCGCTCGCGCGCGGCGGCCAGAACCTCGGCGCCGGCTGCCGGATCCACGGCGAAGGCCTTCTCGCAGTAGACGTGCTTGCCGGCCTGCAACGCGGCCAGGTTCACCGGAGCGTGCGCGCCCGGCACCGTCAGGTTGAGGATCGCCTCGATGTCGTCACGCGCGAGCAGGGCGTCGACGCCCATCGCCTGCAGCCCGAATTCGCCGCCGACGCGCTGCGCGGCCGCGTGGTCGATGTCCGCACACGCGATCATGTCGAGCACGGGATAGTCCCGCGTCGCCGTGAGATACGCCGAGCTGATCCTCCCGCAGCCGATCACGCCGATGCGCACCGGTTCCACGTCACGTCCCGCGTATGTCATGCGCTCCTCCCGGATCCTGCGCTCAGCCGCGGGCCGCCCACAGGAAGCCCCGCCGCATCAGCTCCAGCGGAGCGGGGGCGGCGATCACGTCGGCGTGGTGGCCGAGCGAGTTGTAGAAGACGCGGCCGGCGCCCCAGCGCTTGGTCCACACCACCGGCATGTCCACGGCGCCATTTGCCGCGTGCGGGCCGTCGGCGACCGGAAACCGCGTGGTGGCCAGCACCTCCACCGCCGGGTCGACGTGCAGGTAGTACTGCTCGGAGCTCACGGCGAAGTCCTCGATGCCGTCGGTGATGCCGCTCGACGAGGCGCGGATGTTGACCGTGTACTCGGTGCCGTCGCCGCCGGGGTGGGCGACCCAGTTGCCGCCGGTGATGAACTGCCAGAGGGTGGAGTTGCGAAAGGCGTCGCACATGCCGCCGTGGCAGCCGGCCATGCCGACGCCGCCGGCCACCGCCGCGGAGACCGCCTCGACCTGCTCCGCGCCGATCGTGCCCATGGTCCAGATCGGCACGAGCAGGTGGATCCGTCCCATCAGCCCTTCATCTTCCAGCGACTCCAGGCGGTCGGAGACGATGACGGCGAAGCCTTCGCGTTCCAGCACCTGCCGGAACACCTCGCTTACCTGTCGGGGCTCGTGGCCGTCCCAGCCGCCCTGCACGATCAGCGCTTCGCGACGGGCTGCGGCGCTCACCGCTGCACCCCGAGGGTCTTGCCGCTGCCTCGCCGATTCGGCCAGACTCGCAAACCGGTATGGGTACGAATGAAGTCGAAGTGATCGTCGATCGCCGTTGCCTGGTGGGGGAGGGAGCCATCTGGGACTCGCGCCGCCGGCATCTCCTGTGGGTGGATATCCTGGGTCATCTGTTGTTCATCTACGATCCGGTCACGGGTCAGAACCGCGAGATCAACCTGCTGCAGGCCGTCGGCACCGTTGTACCACGGAAGTCCGGCGGTGTCGTGGTCGCCCTGCACAACGGCTTCGCATCCCTCGACCTGGAGACCGAGCGGATGACGCCCGTCGCCGACCCGGAGGCCGACATTCCCGGCAACCGGTTCAACGACGGCAAGTGCGACCCGGCCGGCCGGTTGTGGGCGGGCACCATGGCCTTCGACGGCATGCGCGAGCAGGAGCAGGGATCGCTGTACTGCCTGGACACCGACGGCTCGGTGGCCTGGAAGCTCGGGCGCATCAGCATCTCCAACGGTATCGTCTGGAGCGCCGACGCGCGCACCATGTACTACATCGACACCGTCAAGAACGACGTGCGCGCCTTCGACTACGACCTGGACAGCGGCGCGATCGCCAACGAGCGGGTGACCTGCCGCCACGACGGCGAAGGCCACTTCGACGGCATGACGCTGGATGAGGAAGGCATGGTGTGGATCGCCATCTTCGGAGGCGGCGCCGTGAAGCGCTACAACCCGGAGACCGGCGAGCACCTGGCCACCATCGACCTGCCGGTTCAGTGCGTGACCTCGTGCGCGTTCGGGGGGCCGGACCTGGATCAGCTCTACATCACCTCGGCTTCGTACCGGTTGACCGCCGCCGAGCTGTCCGGGCAGCCGCTGGCGGGAGCCCTGTTCCGGGCCGTCCCGGGCGTGCGCGGCGTGCGGGCCTTCGAGTACGCGGGGTGAGGGCCATGGCAGATCCCGTCATCACCTCCCTGGAGCTCATCGACTTCTCTTACGAGCAGCGCGAGCTCGGCACCGACTACCACCTGTTTAACCAGGTATATGTGCCTGGCGCCCGCCTGCAGGCCGGCGGCACGATCCTGACGGTCCACACCGACCTCGGCGTCTCGGGCTCCTGTGCCGGGATCTCCACCGTGGACGTCGCCGTGCTGCCGCGCCTGTGGCCGTTCCTCAAGGGCCGCAACGCGCTCGAACGCGAGTTCATCTACGACGAGATCAAGCGCGCCCAGCGCCAGAGTGCCCGTATCGGCGTCGCGCCGGTGGACATCGCCCTCTGGGATCTGGCCGGCCGGCTGCTGGACCAGCCGATCTACCGGCTGCTCGGCGGTTGGAAGCGGTCCGTGCCGTGTTATGCCTCCACCTACCACGGCGACGAGAACGGCGGCCTCGACAGCCCGCAGGCGTTCGCGGACTTCGCCGTTCAGTGCCGGGACATGGGCTACCCGGCGTTCAAGATCCACGGCTGGGGGCAGGGGCCGGTGAGCCGCGAGGTGGACAACGTGCTGGCCGTGCGGCGCGCGGTCGGCGACCGGATGGACCTGATGCTCGACCCCGCCTGCGAGCTGCGCACCTTCGCGGACGCGGTCAAGGTCGGCCACGCCTGCGACGACGCCCGCTACTACTGGTACGAGGACCCGTTCCGCGACGGCGGCATCTCGCAGTTCGCGCACCGCAAGCTGCGCCAGCTCATCCGCACGCCGCTGCTGATGACCGAGCACGTGCGCACCCTGGAGCCGCACATCGACTTCGCCCTGGCCGACGCCACCGACTTCGTGCGCGGCGACGTCGGCTACGACGGCATCACCGGCGTGATCAAGCTCGCGCACGCCGCCGAGTCGCTGGGCATCGACATCGAGTTCCACGGCCCCGGTCCCGCGCAGCGGCAATGCATGGCGGCGATCCGCAACACCAACTACTACGAGCTGGGGCTCGTGCATCCCAACGTGCCGTCCGCCCGCAACGATGGGCTGTACGCCGACTACTCGGACGCGCTCGACGCCATCGACGACCGGGGCCACGTGCCGGTGCCGACCGGATCCGGCCTGGGGGTGGAGATCGACTGGGACTGGGTGCGCGCGCACGAGAGCGGGCGGCGCGTTCTTGACTGATCAGTAGCAGGCACCCATCGGGAACCTGAAGAACACCTTCTGACCGCGCTCGAGATGGGCGGGGGCGTCGACGGGATACTCCACGCTGCAGAGTATTCCGCGCTGGTGCTCTGCATGGGCGACGAACCGTTTCGTCAGCGAGGCGTCACTGTGCTCCCTGGCGATGGCGCGTCCGGTACGGCTGCAGCCTTTCTGCTGGAGGTACTGGATCAGCGTCGCGATGGGGGTGCGCGGCAGCTCCACGGCGTCCGCCGGGGCGATGGCGAAGTAGGTGTTGAGCGGCACGTCCGATATGCAGTAGTCGGCGCCGTCCTCGCGATCGATGACGACGTTCGCGCCAAGCAGATCGGGGGTGATGCTCACCTCGAGGCTGCGGCTCAACAGGTGGCACTCGTACGAGGAGACGGCGAAGACCTGACGCCGGTTCACGATGGCCGTGCCGGTTTCCTTGTAGAGCGGGGCTTCCCGGCCCGTGGAAGGCCTCGTAAGGCCGCGGTGACGATCTCCGGCGATGCCGTGACAGTCGACGGCGAGCCGGTCGACCTGTTGCGTGACCGAATGGCCGCCGGGGTTGCTGGCCATGTCCTGGTCGTCGTTCGGCCCAAGAACGTCGCGGATGACTCCCACTTCAGGGATGTTGGCTGCTTCCCACTTCTTCAGGTGTCTGCGCTGGGTTGCGACGAAATCCGCAAGATCGTCATGGAAAAGCATCGGTCGTCAACCTCAGTCGTCCACTTCGGGGAGGTGGCAGCGGGCTGCCTCGGTGCCATGCGCCAGGGTGACCTCGGGACGCCACCGGAATCTGTCGAGCGCGGGGTTGTCCACGCCGGTCGCCGCGTCGGCGATCAGACCGCCCAGCACGGGCGCGAACTTGAATCCGTGGCCGCTGCCGCCGCCGGCCACGGTCAATCCGACCCGCTCCGGGTCGGGGGCTATCCAGAAGTCCTCGTCCTGCGTGTCGGCGTACAGGCACAGGCGGGTGTAGACGACGGGGGCGTCGGCCAGGGCCGGAAAGGTGTCGGCGAGAAAGTGGCGGAGGCGCGTCTCCGCGCCGGCTGCCAAGTCGCGGGGCGCGTCCGGATCGATCGGTCGGCCGAGCGCATGGGAGGCGATCTTGACCACCCCCTGCGCGTTCACGGGAAAGCCGTAGTAGCCGGTGCGGGCCACGTCGGCCGTGAAGGTCGGGAACCGCTCCGCCCGGAAGAGTGCGGGGTCGCCGGGACGCAGATGGAACACCGGGTGGCCGCTGGCGCGAATGGCGCCGGACAGCGGCGAGTGGAGGGACCCCGCCCAGGCACCGGTGGCAAGCACCACGGCGTCGGCTTCGATCTCCTGCCCTCGATCGGTGCGGACGCCGCGGACGCGGCCGGCTTCCCCGATGAGCGCGGTCATCCGGGATCCCTCGCTCACCGTGACCCCGTCGGCGCGCGCCTCACGCGCCAGCGCGGCGACCACCGCGCCGCTCTCCGCGTAGCCGCCCTTGCAGTGGTAGAAGCCGTCCACGAAGCGTCCGGTGCTCCAGGCGGGATAGCGGCGCGCGATCACGGCCGCGTCCATGCGCTCGGGCCGGTGGCCGCGTGCCAGCAGCATCCGGTAGCTGTCGTGTTCGAAACCGCCGGGCGCCATGGCGTCGCGGGTGACCATCAGGACGCCGCTCTCATGGTAGAGCGGTCCGGTGCCGTCCGCCGTCCAGCGCTTGTTCCAGCGCAGCCAGCCGGCCCGGGCCTCCTCCATGAGCGCCATGTAGTCCGGGTCGGGGCCGTACTCCATGCGCACGACCTTGCTGATGTCGGTGCTGGCGGCAAGCGGCGCCGGGATCGGGCCGGGGTCCAGCAGGGTCACCGCGTGGCCGCGGGCGCGCAACTCCAGCGCCGCGGTGACGCCGAAGACACCGGCGCCGACGACGACGAACCGATCCGCCATTCCATGGAAGCATGCCATGAACGCGGGTCGTCGGAGTGGATGATTCGCGGGATGGCGATGTGCTGATGCGCGGGAGAATCGCGTCGGGCGGGGGCGGGCACGCCGTCCCGTCAGGGGGCGAGCAGGTTGTGCTTCCACTCACCGTTCTCGGCACGGCGGTACTCGTGCCGCCGGTGCAGGCGGTCCGGGCGCTCCTCCCAGAAGACGAACCGGTCCGGGAGCAGGCGGTAGCCTCCCCACCGCGACGGCCGCGGCACGTCGCCGGCGCGGGCGCCGTGCTCGACAGCCTGGACAGCGGCCTGGAGGTCGTCCGGGCTGTCGATGTCCGCTCCCTGGCGCCACGCCGCGATGGCGATCTGTGCCTCGCGCGGCCGCTCGCGAAACGCCGTCTCGTCCTCCACCGCCGACGTCTCCTCGACCCCGCCACTGACGCGCACCTGCCGGCCAAGCTCTCGCCAGTAGCCCAGCAGCACGGCACGCGGGTTGGCGCGGAGCTGGTCGCCCTTGGCGCTCTCCCGATCGGTGAAGAACACGAAGCCGTCGCGTCCGGCGCCGCGCACCATCACCATGCGGGCGTCGGGCATGCCGTCGGCGTCCGCGGTCGCCAGCGCCATCGCCTGCGGCAGCACGGCGCCGGCGGCGCGGGCGTCGGCCAGCCAGCGGTCGAACAGCTCGAACGGATTGGCGGCGGTCATCGCAGTTCGCCCCCATGATGGCCAATTGGGCGGGGAATGTCCGCTTCCAACCTCGCCTCCTGCATCGCCCGGGGAGCATGGACGATCTGCGGCAGGAATTGCACGGCTCTGACCGCGTGCGGGCCGTGGGGTCCGCCCATTCGTTCAACCGCGTGGCCGACACCGCCGGAGTGCTGATCGACCTGTCCGGGATGCCGCACGGTCTTGACGTCGACAGCGCCGTCAGCCGGGCTCGGGTGAGCGGCGGCTGGACCTGCGGCGATCTCTGCCCGCGGATGCACGCGGCGGGGTGGGCGCTCGGCAACCTGGCCTCGCTGCCGCACGTCAGCGTGGCAGGCGCCTGCGCGACCGCCACGCACGGCTCGGGACGGAGCCTCGGCTGCCTCGCCGCGCAGATCGACGAGGTCGAGATGCTCACCGCGGACGGGAATCTGGTGACGCTGGCTCAGGGCGACGACCGCTTCCCGGCGGCCGCCGTAAGCCTTGCAGGGGCAGTGCCGCATGGTGCCGCGCGGGCTGATGTAGTTGTTGAACGCGCAGCACGGTAGGGCGACGCCGATGCGCTCGTCGCACGCCGCGGCATGGAGCGTTGCCATCCCGCCTCCCGAGTTGCCGAGCATGAGCACGCCGCCGTCAGCCACCTCGGGCAACGCACGAGCCCAGTCGATCAGGCGCATCAGGTCCCAGACACGCTCGCCGATCAATGTGCGCCCCGCAAGCGCGACCTGCCATGCGTGGCACCGGCAGTCACGGCCGACCTTGCCGGCGATGTCTCGTATCCGGTAGCTCGACGGGTTGTTCCCCATGCCGCGCGTCGCGGGTGCCAGCGCCAGGAATCCCCGCCTCGCCGCCTGAACCGCGACGTCCTGATCCGTTCGCTCGATCTTCTCCCTGGCCTCGACCGTGTCCCACACGCCGGCGTACTCGTCTCCGTTCTCGTGGCCGTGCGGGGTAACGGCCAGGGGAAACGGGCCCGTCCCGTCCGGCTTCAGTGTCCAGAACTTCACCCACACGTCCGGCTCGGTCTGTAGGTGCGCCGTTCCCCTGGTATAGCCGTCGAGCTGCTCCGTGTCCGGGTCCAGTTGCACCGAGACGCCCCCGTGCCCGGCCGACTCAGCGATGCGCTCCAGGCCGATCAGCTCTGCGAGCCTGGGCCTCGCGCGCCGCTGCCAAGCTCCGAAA
This sequence comes from Spirochaetia bacterium, assembly GCA_963662775.1. GTDB lineage: Bacteria > Spirochaetota > Spirochaetia > SZUA-6 > Bin103 > CATQHW01. The sequence continues at coordinate 5,143,876 of OY759747.1, read as the reverse complement.
TCCTCGGGAATCCGAGCGCGGCATGCGTACGCACGCCGCTCCTCGCCGTACAACCGCGCCAGCTAGCCCAAGTTTAACGGGCTACGATTTATCTTGCTACAGGTGAATAAGTTATCCGATCTTAAATTCGCGAGTGGCACTACATTCCCTCCAAACTGGTCAACCGCATTTACGCGACCACCAGCTTCTTGACCCCGCCAGGTGAAGGATCAACGCCCAGGGCGTCATAGATGGCCCGCTGGTCCGGCTCAGCCTGCGTCGCCTTGCGCACGTGCAGCGTGCTCCGGTCGGCGCGCCGGAAGGTGCAGGTCACCCGTTGCTGGGCGCCGAGAATGCTGCGCAGCGTCTGCCATGAGGAGTGTTCGCCCTGCGCGCCCAGAAGCCGACGGATCACCTGCACCAACTGATAGGCCAGCACCGTGATGAACAGATGCCCGTTGGAGCGATCCTGCTTCTGGTGATAGATCGGCCGTAAGCCCAACTCCGACTTCAGAGAGCGAAACACCGCCTCCAGGTCGGTGAGCATGATGTAGGTGCGCCACATCGTCTCCGGCTCCCAGTCGGTCTGGTTGCTGCGCAGACAGTACACCCCCGGATGGGTCAGCTTGGAGCCGGCCACCGGGCGTTGTTCCCACGTGATCGCGGTGGCATTCTTGCCCTCCTTGTCGGCCACTACGTCGATCTGATAGTGCTGGCCCGCGCCGCTGCTCTTTGCTTTCAGGCGGCCGATCCGTTTCCAGATCGCCTCGATCTTCTTGTGGGTGCGCGGGCGTGACAGCCCCTCGTGCACCTCGGCCAGCCGCTTCTCGAAGCGCTCGGTGGCTTTCTTCAGCATCGCCTGCTCCTTGCCCTCACGCGCCGGCGAGTAGCAATACAGACGCACCTCCGAGCCATCCTCGCCCAGCACCTGCTGCACCTGGATGTGCTGCCGGTTCGCCGTCTGCAAGCTCACCGCCTGAGCCTCATCGAACCGCCGCGTGCGCTCGCGGCTCACCACCAGATAGCGGTAGCCATGCTCGCGCAGCCACTTCAGATTCTTCTCCGTCGCCGCCCCGCAGTCCATCACGATCAGCGCTCCCGCCGGCACCTCCAGGCGCCTCAGTGCCCCTTGCAGCACTTCTCCTTCAACGATAGGGTCTTCCGGGTTTCGTGTGGATGAGGGGGCCGGAGGTCGCGGCGCCTGAGGCAGCAAGGCTACGCTGGAGCCATGCGTGACAAGGACCTGTACGCGAGGATTCTGGGCATCGAGACGCCCTGGCGAGTTGCTGAGGTGGAGCTGAACCTTCAGCAGGGCGAGGTGGTCGTGCACGTGGAGCACGACGGCGAATCGCTGGGCTGCCCGGAGTGCAGCCAGCCGGCGCGGCGTTACGACACCCGTCAGCGGCGCTGGCGGCATCTGGACACCTGCCAGTACCGCACGATCGTGGCGGCCGAGGTGCCGCGGGTGCAGTGCGAGCATCACCAGGTCAAGCAGATCGCGGTGCCCTGGAGCGAGGGCCGCTCGCGGTTCACGGCGCTGTTCGAGGCGCTGGTGATCGACTGGCTGCAGGAGGCGGCCATCTCGGCGGTGGCGCAGCAGATGGGGCTGAGCTGGGACGAAGTGGACGGCATCATGCAGCGCGCGGTGCAGCGCGGGTTGGAGCGTCGCGAGGTGCAGGCGCCGCAGCGCATCGGCGTGGACGAGACGTCGTTCCAGAAACGCCATGAGTACGTGACGGTGGTCAACGATCTGGACGGTCATGTGCTGCACGTGGCCGACGGGCGCGGCAAGAAGGCGTTGGCGGAGTTCTACAACCAGTTTGACGGCGAGCAGTTAGCGCGTATCCAGACGGTCGCCATGGACATGTGGGAACCGTACATCAGCGTGAGCACCCAGTACGTGGTGGAGGCGCAGAAGAAGATCGCCTTCGACAAGTTCCACGTTGCCGGACACTTGGGAGACGCCGTTGACCGGGTGCGGCGCGCCGAGCACCGTCGGCTGGCCGCCGAGGATGATCAGCGGCTGAAGGGCAGCCGCTATCGGTGGCTGACCAACCCCGAGAACATGGATGAGGAGCGCTGGGAGCAATTCGCCGAGCTGCGCTCAAGCGCGCTGCAGACTGCCCGCGCGTGGGGCTACAAGGAACATGCGATGACGCTTTGGGAGTACCGCACCCGCGACGGGGCGCGCAAGGCATGGGAGGCGTGGTACCGCTCGGCGATCCGCTGCCGACTGGAGCCGGTCAAGAAGGTGGCGCGGATGATCAAGCGCCACCTGGAGGGGATCGTGACCGCCGTCGTGACCAAGGTCACCAACGCGCGGGCCGAGTCGATCAACGCCGGCATTCAGAAGGTCAAGTACTCAGCCCGCGGGTTCCGCAACCGCAAGCGATTCCGCAACGCCATCTACTTTCATCTCGGCGGCCTTGATCTCTATCCCGCCGGCGTCACCCGGTGACCGGCTCTCTCCACACGAATTCCTGAAGACCCCAACGATATTGCCGGCCAGCACTTCCGAGCGGCGCACGAACCCGCTGCCGTCCACCACCAGCCCCAGGGTCAACAGCGGACAATCGTTGCGCTTCTCCTTCGAATGGCCGTGCTGCGCCAGCGGCTGAGCCGCTGCCACCCCCTCGAAGTAGGTGTTGCTGAGGTCGTATAACGTGACGGTCACCTCCAGCCCAAACAGGTCGGTGACCTGGTCGAACAGGTGGTTCTCGATCGGTTTGCGGGCAGCGTCGAGCAAATCGCTGGCCCGGTACAACTGCATCATGCTCATGCTCTCGAAGTCGACCTCCAGCAACTCGCCCAAGGCGCTGCGCGCCGTCAGCCAGCGGTAGGTGGCGCGCTCGGAGCCGGGGGCCGCCATGCGCCCGATGATGGAGCCCACCGCCGCCGCCCGTTGCGAACCGCTGAACCCCAATCGCTCCAGCAGCGGGATGAACTGCACCTGCTGCATGGCCCACAGGGCCAGATGTTCGACACCCACCGAGCGTGGCCGCAGCAGCTGCAGCGAGGCGACGTCGACGTTGTGGAAGTCTCGTTCGCCGCCCTCGCCGTCGGGCTGCTGCCGGCGATCTTGCGACAGCTCACCGTGGCGGGCCAGCACCTGCGCGGTGATCCGCTGTGCTTCCCGTTCGACGGCGGGACGAATATCGGTGCTCAGCAGCGCATCCTGGCAGCTCAGCAACTGTTCGATCCGGCTGCACAGCAGGGGCCACTCGGCGTTCGGGACCTCGAAATGGCGGCCGAGATTGAGCAGGGTGCGCTGCCGGACGCGGGCGCCGTGGCGCTCGGAGCGCACGAGGCGATGGGTGAAGTAGCGTTCGCCGTTGGCGGTGGCGCGGGTCTGAGTGCGGCGCACGAACATGGTCGAGTTGAAGGTACGGGCGCGGCAATGAGGGGTCAATGGCGAAAATGACCATTATGGCACTACATTGGCCCACTCAGCTCGTTTTCAGGCAGAGCACCCCATAGATTCGCGGAAATCACTCAAAGTCAGCGAAATCGCCTGCGCTCGTGTTAAACTTGGGCTAGGCTCGCACCTCCTCGGGCTTCACGTCGTCGGGATGCTCTTCATCCCGTGTCGGCTGCTGCCGCGGGCTGATCATCGGCAGGATGATATAGAGTCGGAGGATGGACATCCGCCAGGAGATGACGTTCGACGGCAGGAGCTATCCCGGATGGGTCTGGCCTGTTGAGGCCGACGGAGTCGAGTCCGTGCCCGGCGGAGCGTGTCTGCGTTCCACGAGCGACGAGGCTGTCTCGGTAGGGGCAGGGGATGTCCACACGTGGAACGGTGACGCCATCGAGCTCACGTTCCGGCTGCAGGGCGACGCGCGCGGCACGTTGGAGTTCGGCTACTTCGGAGGGGCGGAGCGCGCCCTGGCGGTCGTGGATTTCGCTGCATCGACGCTCGCTCTGTCCACGAGCGACTGGCGTATTGGCCAGCCGGTCGCCACCGTCAAGATCGACATCGCCGCGGATCGGGACCATGTGCTGCGGTTGCGCAAGACCGACGGCGGCGGGAACCTGATCAGGCTCTCCGACCTTGAGCTGTTCTGGGACGGCCGAAGAGTCATACACGAACCCGGTCAGGACGTGCTCCCCGAAATGGGAGTGCGTCTGGCGGTTCGCAATCAAGCGATCCTGGCGCACCGTTTCGCCCTCTACGGAACGCAGCCCCCCGTGCCGGAGTACCTCCACGTGGGCGGATACCAGGTCCTCAACGAGCCTTCCATCGAGCAGAACCTCGATGCCATCTGCCGAGGGGCGCAACAGGCGTCAGAGCTGGGGATCCAGCTTCTGGTCACTCCGGAGACAAGCCTGACCGGCTTGTTCGCCGAGCACGAGGTCACGCGGCATCCCGGCCCCGTCAGGGAGGCGGAGGACAGGCTGCGGCGGTGCCTTGCTGAGCTTCCCGGCGCCCCGTTCCTGGTGGTGGGGCTTCCCGTCTGGGAGCGGGATCCCGAGCACCCCGACCGCATGGTTCGCTACAACGTGTCGCGCGTCTACGACCCCGACGGCGGGGTCCTCGCCGATTGCCCCAAGGTCCACTCCTGCGAGGTCGACTTCTGGCACGGTCAGGACCTGAACGAGTTCGACGTTCACGGCGTGCCCGTCAGCCTCCACGTCTGTCACGACGCGCGCTACCCGGATACCTGGACGCTTCCGGTCATGTTCGGCGCCCGCCTGATTCTCCATCCGGCCAACGGCGGCAAGCCGAGGTGCAGCGTGGATGGCCTCGAGCGCTTGGCCCACGCGGCCGTGACCTCCGGCCATGCCTTCTACCTCCACGTCAACGGCGGCGGCGGCAGCTACCTGGTGAGTCCCCACAAGTACGACAACCTGCTCGCCACGAGCCTGGAGTCGAGGCGCGACAACCCGGCGTTCCCGATGGTCGGCCAACCGGTCGAGTGCCTGCTGCACGCCAACCTGCGCATCCACGATGCGTTCGGGTACTGGCCCGTCCGTTCCTTCCGGGTGTCCGAGGCATCCGCTCGCGCCTACGTCGACCTGTACCGGGCGCGCGGCGGGGCACGGCCAACTCCGGCCGATCAATGAGCAGGGCTCTGTAGAGACCCTCTCCGCCATGCGGAGACCGGCATCTCAGGACCGGGATTGACCTCGGCTGGAGTGCCGGCGGCCTGGACAAGCGTCGGCAATAATGAAGCCGCATGTCGGCAAATTCCCGACGTTTACGGATTGCGCGGTCATGACAGCCGTGCTTGTCTTTGACCGAGGAGGATAGGCAGCAGATTTAGCAACGGTAGGACCTCCGGGAGGATGCCGCCATGGGCTGACGAGACGACCACAATCGTTTCTGGACCCGCCCCGGGAAGTGGACAGCACAGGGGAGAAACACCCATGAAGAGAGTCGCCCTGGTTCCTGTCGTGCTGCTGATGGTTGGCGCGGACCCCGGACAGGTCACGTGTTCGGTCGTGAAGATCTGCGCCTGAGCATCCGCGCGTTGCTCGGCCGGCCGGCCGAGTCTCTGTTGCTCATCGTGGGAGTGACCGCCGTCGTCGCAGCGACGGTGGTCGGCGCCACCCTGGCAGCCACGGCGTCAGCGACGCTGGAGCAAGTGCTGTCATCGCGCTACTTCCGCGAGATCGTCGTCACCGCGACGGCCCGGAGCTGGGACGCCCCGGCATGGAAGACCCTCCCCGGCAACGTGGAGCTGAGCATCGAAGACCTGGAGCGAGCTCGCTCCACGACGCAGGCCGTGCAGTACGCCTACCTGAACGAGTGGACCGGCTTCCAGCTCAAGACGGCCGGCGGCGTGGCACCACAGCACGAGCATGTCCACGGGAGGAGAGTGACTCCCGAATTCTTCGCGGCCAGCGAGCTGACGGCCGCGGCCGGCAGCCTGTTCACCGCTGCCGACATGGCCCGCGGCGAGCCCGTCATGGTCGTGGGGGCGGAGCTTGGCGAGACGCTGTTCGAGGACGGAGTGGCCTTGGGCCGCACCGTGGTTGCGGAACTGCGGAGCTACCGCATCATCGGCGTGCTGGAACGGAGTTACACACACGCTGACGAGCTGACGTTCGTTCCGGCGGGTACCCTGCGGGAGAATTACGAGTCCTCCGGCGAAAGCATCGTCTATTACGGTGGCGATGTACGCGCCCTGCATTTCACGGTTGCCGATCCCGCCGTGCTGGATGATGCGCTCGCACAGCTTGACGCGTACTTCGATGCCGTCTACGGAGATGATCTCCTGGACATCGTCGATCCGCGGACGTTCGCCCGGGAGATCTCGGACGCCTACGGGCAGATGGTGAAGGTCATACTCTTCATGGCGGTATCGGCGCTGCTGATCGCCGCGCTGAACCTTTCGGCCATCTTCGCCAGCCGAGCGCTGCGCAGGAGGCGTTCGGCCGGCATCCTCAAGGCGATGGGTGCCGCCCGCACGCGGGTATGCGCCGTCTTCCTGCTGGACGCGCTCGCGGTAGGGGCGATCGGGAGCGCGATCGGCGTCGGCGGCCTGGCGGTGCTGGCCCACTTTCTGGAGCGGGGGGGCACGCCGCGGGAGCTTGGCATCTCGGGCTTCGATCCGGCCCCGATCGTGGTGGGCGTGGTGACGTCATGGATCATCGTCGCTGCCTGCAGCACGCTTCCGGCCGTCACGGCGGCTCGAACGCCGGCGGCCGAAGCGATCCGCTACGAGTAGGCGATGCGCACGCTACGGTCGGCGCTGACCAGCCTGGGGCGGTCGCCGGTCAAGTCGTCGGCGATGCTGGCGACGGTCGGGTTGGGCATCGCCGTGTTGATCTTCGCGCTGTCGATCAGCATCGCCACCGCCCGCTTGGTCGACGAACGGCTGGGAAGCGATGGACTCGTGGTCACCGTCCGGGTCACGGTCAAATCGGCTACCGGCGGGAAGCTCCCGAGCAACGCTTCCGAGTACCGCAGGAAGGTGACCGCTGCGCTCTCCCGTGACATCGCCGGCGCCGTGGCGGTGAGCCCGACCGAGTTCGGTTCCCTGTCATCGTTCATGGTCGGACAGGACACCTACCAGGTACGGAGCGTGATCGGAGCATCGGAAGCGTACCTGGACGTGATGCGGCTGGAACTGATCGCGGGCAGGGAACCGGCCGCCGGATCCCACGACGCCCTGATCAGCGAGTCGCTGGCGGATGTGCTGTTCGGATCACCGGTCGCGGCGCTGGGGCAGCCGATGCAGACGGCGAAGCCTCGCCTGGAGATCCGAGGTGAGGTGACGGCAGATGACATCCGAACGGCGGTCCCAATGGCCCTGTATACGGTGCGGGGAGTCTTTGCCGACCCCGACGAGTTGCGGCGCCGCGTCTACGACATCGCCGACATGCTGGTCCCGCTCAGGCTTGGCCCCGGCGACCGAAAGTGGACGCTTCTGACACATGAGTTCGTGGTCCGCGTGAGAGGTGGCCGCCTCGCGACCGTCGAGAGTCAGGTGCGCTCCGCGCTGGCGGCGCAGCTCGGCGAGGAGCTGGCCGTGGAGGTATGGGAAGGGGGGGCGGCCATGGGCTTCCAGTTGGAGTCGTTGCGCTCGACCGTGCGGATCTTCTCCCTGGTGGTGAACCTGCTCGGCGTCCTGCTGATGGCGATCGGGAGCGTGGGCCTCCTCAGCATCATGGCGGTGGAGGTGCTGAGTCGTTCGCGGGAGGTCGCGCTGTCCCGTGCCTTCGGCGCTACGAAAGTCGCGATCGTACGCGAGTTCCTCGCGCGATCGCTCATCATGGTGGGCGCGGCGTCCGTGCTCGGCGTCGCGCTGAGCCTGTTCCTGTCGGCACCGCTCAACGATCTGGTGATGCCGGTGTTGCGGAGCATGACGGGGGTTGAGCTGACCGGCCCGGTGATCACGCCGGCTGCGGTCGTCGCGGGCGTCGCGGCATCGCTCGGCATCAGCGGGGTGCAGGGCACGCTGCCGGTCTTCTCCGCCCTGTCGGCACCGATCGCCGAAGGGATCCGCGAATAGTCCGAATGCCTTCCATGTTATTGACACAGAGTGACCATAATCACTACCATTACACGTAATTCAATGATACAAGAAGGGTGGATCGATGGCCAAGGACAGCACGAACGCCGATTCGCACGGCAAGGAGCGCGGGAAGCGCCCCCGTGTCTTCAAGGTCGACGTGGACCGGATTGCCGAAGAGCTTGAGGAGGCGGGCGTCACGGGCCTCCACAAGAGCACGCTCGCCGCGATGTTCGAGGACCTCGACGAGACGGTCGAATCGGTTCGCGGCAAGCGGTCGAACGTCGTGATGGTCAGAGTCAGCCAGGACAGCCTGGACCGGCTCGACGACCTGGTCGAGTGCGGTCTGACCCGCAGCCGTTCGGAGGCGGCTGCCTTCCTCATCACGGAGGGGGTCAAGGCTCGCAGCGACCTCTTCGACAAGATCGCCGATCAGACGCGTGTGATCCGCAAGGCGAAGGAACGGTTGAAGGATCTCCTCAAGGACGAGGATCTCCCACGGAAAGACGGTGACGCGACCGTGATCATCGCAGACGCCGGCCAAGTGAAGTGATCCTGCGCGAGGATCTGCGTATGAGCGTGCGCGCGCTGCTCGGCAGGCCTGCCGAGTCGCTGCTGCTGTCGCTCGGCGTGGCGCTGGCGGTCGGCGCCACGGCGGCCGGCGTCACGCTTGCCGGCACCACGCGGGCGCAGTCGGAGGAGCTGCTGGCGTCGCCGCGTTACCGCGAGATCGTCGTTTCCACGCGCGCCGATACGTCCACCATGGAGTTGCCGGCACGGATGCGCGGCCCCGCGGACCTGCTTCTCGGCGTCGAAGACCTGGAACGCGCGCGATCGGTGGTCCAGGCAGTCCGGTACGCCTACCTGTCCAACCCGACCGGGTTCCTGCTCGGCGAAATACCCCTTCCCTCCGGCTTGACGAAGTCGGCGGCCGGCACGGCGGGAGCGCAGCCGGAGTCAGCCGGGCCGGCCGGCACGGCCGGTTCGGTACAGGTATTCGTCCTGCCGGGGGCGTCTGTGACGTCGGGGCCGGCCGATGTCACCGAGTCCGGTTCGGTGTCACGCGTCGACTCGGCGGGTGCCGCCGAAGCTGCCGGTACGGCCTTCGCGGAGGCCAAGGGGGCGAAGGAGCTGCCGGCGGTTTCCGGCGACGATGTGAAGGAGCTCCTGTCCACCAAGGGGCTGGCCGATATCGCCCAGTCGCTGGTGCAGGCACCTGACGGCCCGCAGCCCCAACTGGAGTTCCTGCACGGGTTGGAGGTGACACCCGAGTTCTTCGTGGCGCGGGATCTCGCCGCCGCGGCCGGCAGCCTGTTCACCGATGAGGACATGCGCCGCGGCGAACCGGTCCTGGTGCTGGGTTCGCAGCTCGGCGCCACCCTGTTCGAGGACGGGGTGGCGCTGGATCGGCGGGTGCTGTCGATGCACCGTCTTTACCGCGTCGTGGGAGTCCTTGCCCCGACCGGCACGGAGGTGGACGAGCAGGCGTTCACACCGGCGCCGCAGGCCGCGGGTCGAATCGAGGGGTTCGGCCTCAAGACTGCGACTCAGGATACCAGCCTGCGATTCACGGTCGCGGATCCCGCCCATCTGGATGAGGCGCGCGCGCAACTGGTCAGTCACTTCGATGCCGCATATGAAGAAGGCGCCGTGTCGATCAGCATCCCGCGGGCCGAGGCGCAAGCGACGACCGACCGCTACCGGCGCCTGGTCACGATCATCCTGTTTCTGGCGGTGTCGGCGCTGATGATCGCGGCGGTCAACATGACCAACATCTTCTACGGCCGTGCCGTCCGCAGGCAGCGCTCGGCCGGGATTCTCAAGGCGGTGGGGGCCAGCATGGGGCAGGTGTTCGCCGTGTTCTTCCTGGAAGCGCTCATCGTCGGCGCGGTCGGCGGCGCGGCCGGTCTGGGGCTGGCGGCGCTGCTGTCCGGCCTGATGGAGCAGACGATCGGCTTCGGCGCACTGCACGCCGGACTGGTCATGGCTGGCGTCGCCGCCGCCTGGACCATCGTCGCCGCCTGCAACGTGCTGCCGGCCGTCGCGGCGGCACGGATACCGGCGGCGGACGCGATCCGCTACGAGTAGGCGGCTCCCCATGCGGACGCTCCGGTCGGTCCTGAGCAGCCTGGCGCGCTCCCCGTTCAAGTCGTCCATCACGCTGGCGACGGTGGGACTGGGCGTGGGCGTCCTGATCTTCGCGCTGTCGATTTCGAGCGCCTTCACGCGGCTGATCGCGGAGAACCTGGAACGGAACGGGCGCGTGGTGATGGTCGCCAACGCGCGCTGGGACGAGACAGGGGCCCTGGAGTCCGTCAAGCCGTTCCAGTTCGACGGCCGTGCGCCGGGTGCGCTTCTGCACGGCGTGGTCGGCGCACGGGCGGCGAGCCCGGTGACGCCGACAGGCTGGACGGACTTCGAGGCGGAGGGCGCCACCTACCAGATCCGGAGCGTGTTGGGGGTCGGTGAGTCGTATCTGGACGTGATGGGGCTCGACCTCGTCATCGGATCGCCGATCACCGCGGCGATGCTGGCGACCGGAGAACGCCACGCGCTCCTCAGCGCCACGCTGGCCGAGCTGTTGTTCGGGTCGCCGGCCGACGCGATCGGTCGGACGATCCGGGCACCAATGCCGGAGATTTCGATTCAGGGCGGAGGGGAGGCGCCCGACGGCGCGCTTGACCTGCTGCGGGACCTCCTGTCGCCGTCGTTCACGGTGGGCGGCGTGTTCGCCGACCCGAGCGAGCTGCAGCGCCGCTCCTACGGCATCGCCGACATGCTGGTTCCGGCGACCGCGGCGGTGCCCGGCAAGGCGGTGGACTTCATGGAGGGGTTCCTGATGTCGCGCCTCGCGCTACTCGTCGAGGGCGGCGGATTCGACACTATCGAGAGTCAGGCACGCGCCGCGCTGGCGCAGCAGTACGGTGATGACGTGGCGGTGGTGGTGTGGGAAGGGCAGCCGGCCGGCGGGAACGCCGCCCTGGAGGAGGCTCGCTCGACCGTGCGGACCTTCTCGCTGGTGGTGAACCTGCTCGGCTTCGTGCTGTTGATGACCGGCTGCGTCGGGATCCTCAGCATCATGCTGGTGGAGGTGCTGGGCCGGACCCGGCAGATCGCCATTGCCCGCGCGTTCGGAGCCACGAAAGGGGCGATGCTCCGCGAGTTCCTGGCCCGATCGCTGATCCTGGTGGGCGGCGCTTGCGCGATCGGCGTCGCCCTGAGCCTGGTGCTGTCCGGCCCGCTGACCGACCTGGTGATGCCGATCTTCCGCGGCGTGACGGAGGCCGATCTTGGCGGCACCGTCGTCTCGCCGGGGGGTGTGCTGGTCGGGGTTGCCGCCGCGCTGGGCGTCGGCGGCTTGATGGGAGTCCTGCCGGTGTTCTCGGCCCTTGCGACGCCGATCGCGGAAGGGATCCGCGATTAGGTTTACAGTGCGTGGCAATGAAGATCACCGCGGTTCGCGTGCTGCACGTCGATCGCTACCTGTACGCCCTCGTGGACACCGACGCCGGCATCACGGGCCTTGGCGAGTCGGGGACCTGGGGCTACCTGGAGGCGTCCGGCGCGGTCATCGACCGCTGGCGGGAGTACCTGGTCGGCCAGGACCCGCTGCGGATCGAGCACCACTGGCAGTACCTGTATCGATCCATGCACTTCCGCGGGGCGGCGGTCATGGGCGCCCTGAGCGCCATCGACATCGCCCTGTGGGATATCGCCGGAAAGCACTTCGGCGTGCCCGTCCACCAGCTTCTCGGCGGACGCTGCCGGGACCGGACGCGGGTCTACTACCACGTGTTCGGGGAGACGAGGGAGGATCTGGTCAGCGCCTGCGTCGCCGCCAAGGAGCGCGGCTTCACCGCCGTCGGCCACCTGTCGCCTTTCTACGACGTGCCGCGGGAGAAGCCGTACGCGCCGGGAACGCACGCCGCCAAGATGGCCGACGCCATCGAGACCGTGGCCCGCTGCCGGGAAGCGGTGGGCAACGAGGTCGACCTGTGCGTGGAGATCCACCGCCGCCTCACCCCCTCCGAGGCGGTCGTGTTCGCCGACGCCATCGAAGGCTATCACCCGATGTTCTACGAGGATCCGGTGACCCCCGACAACCTCGACGAGATGGTCGAGGTGGCTCGCCGCGTGAACATCCCCATCGCCACCGGCGAGCGGCTGCACAGCATCTGGGAGTTCCAGGCGCTGCTGCAGCGCGGCGCGGTGCAGTTCGCGCGGGTGGACGTCTGCATGGTCGGCGGCATCAGCCACGCCCGCAAGATCGCCGCGCTGGCCGAGGCGTTCCACGTGCAGGTGGTGCCGCACAATCCGCTGAGCCCGGTCAGCACCGCCGTGTGCGTGCAACTTGCGGCCTCGATCCCGAACTTCGCCATCCAGGAGCTTCCGACCAGCGAGGAAGAGTCTCCGAAACGTGACATCGTCACGCAGCCGCTGACCGTGAGCGACGGCTACCTGCTGGTTCCCGACGGCCCCGGCATCGGCATCGACCTGGCACCGGGCGCCGAGCGGATTCCGCCGCGCCCGCGCCCGTTCGTGACCCGCTTGCACGAGGACGGATCGGTCGTCGACGATTGAGGACACCATGGATACCCGTAACACCAACGAGCGCAGCGAGATCCCCGGCGCACGGCGGCCCGAAGCCGACTGGAGCGCCCTGACCACCGGCGAGCGCATCCGCCACCTGGAGCTGGAGGGATACCTGGTCCTGCCCGATCTGTTGACGGCGGAGCAGATCGGCGCCATCGGCGCGGAGGTGGAGCGGTTGCCGCTCACCGCCACCGACTACTCGCCGCACAAGAGGGCTGCCGACGACCTGCTCGGCCACGATCTGCCGCAGACGATGGAGACGATCGCGCTGCCGGCCACGGTCGCGTTCCTGGAGCGCCTGTTCGGGGACGAGGTGCTGTTCACCTCCATCGCCTACCAGCTCTGCGAGCCCGGCCATCCCGGCATCGCCATCCACACTGACGCGCAGCCGTACGGCTCGCGCATCTTCGGCAGCCTCTCCAGCTCGCCGGTGCTGATGCGGGTGCTCTACTACCTTGACGACCTGACCGCGGAGTGCTCGCCGTTCAAGGTGGTGCCGCGCTCGCACCTGTCCGTGCACGTCGACGCCAACCCCTACAACCGCTTCCTGCGGCATGAGGAGGAGGTGATGGTGACCTGCAGCGCGGGCTCCGCGGTGGTCATCAACCAGAAGGTCTTCCACGGCAACTTCCCCAACTTCTCGGACCGCGACCGGCGCATGCTGGCGATCGCCTACCGGCCGGCCTGGGCCGGCCCGGTGACGGACGTCGACCCGTGGAACGAGGCGCAGCTCGCGCCGCTTCCGCCGGCGGCGCGCCGCTTCTTCCAGGACCCCAACACGCGGCGCATCGACTACGACGTCCCCAACCGGCCCGACGACCTGGACCGCAGCAGCTCAGGCATCGCGCCTTCGCGCTGGAACGCGGTCGTGTAACGCATCGGCTGCTTGATATGCTGCGGGCGCTTTGGAACAACGAATTCGCGGCATCATTCCGCCGGTAACCACACCGTTTGACGAGAGCGGCAGTCTGGACGAGGACGCACTCGCTGCCCAGTGCCGGTGGCTGCTGGACCGCGGCGTCCACGCGGTCACCGTGGCGGGTTCGACGGGGGAGGGACACACCCTGAGCCGAGAGGAGGTGCGGCGGGCGGCCGGGGCAGCCGTGGCAGCGGTCGACGGCCGGGCGCCCGTGATCGCCGGCGTCATCGCCAACAGCACGCGGGACGCGGTGCGTCGCGGCGCCGCCCTTGCCGACCTGGGGGTGGCGGCCCTCCAGGTTACGCCCGTGCACTACCTGTTTCGTCCCGAAGACGACGCGATGCTGGAGTTCTTCCGCGCCGTCGCAGACCAGACCGGACTGCCGGTGATCATCTACAACGTGGTGCCGTGGTGTTACCTGGCGCCGGACCTGCTCTGCCGCATCCTGCGCGAGGTTCCTGGCGTGATCGGCGTGAAGCAGAGCGCCGGCGACATGAAGCTGCTCGCCGATCTGCTGCGCGAGGCGCCAGCGGACAGCCTGATACTGAGCGCGGTCGACGCCATGCTCTACCCGTCGTTCGCGCTCGGCGCCCACGGCGCGGTGGCGGCGATTCTCAGCGCGGCGCCCGCCGCCTGCGTCGCACTCTGGGACGCGGTGGCGCGCGGCGACCATCGCCACGCCCTCGACCTGCACGGCCGGCTCCTGTCGCTGTGGAACGCCATCGACGGCGACAACCTGCCGGCCTGCGTGAAGTGCGCGCAGGACCTGCAGGGCTGCCCCGCGGGCCCTCCGCGGGAACCGATGCCTGCTGCTGACGCCGCCCAGCAGCAGGCGATCGCCGCCGCTCTGGCCGCACTCGACAGCGCCGACTAAGCCCGCTCCGCCGGTTGTGGAGACGCAACGAAACCGGAGGCCCGTCGTGCCCGGCGCATTCTGAGCTTGCTGCCTCATAACATATCATATATCGTTCACTAACACAGATAGAGAACGGTTTTTGAAACCATGAAAGCTTCACGATCTCAGCAGGCCTTGCCGTTGAGCGTACGCCGCGCCCTGCGGAAACTGGGCATGGATCTGTCCGCGGCGCGAAGGCGAAGGCGGATTTCGGCAGCGCTCATGGCCGAGCGCGCGTTCATCAGCCGCTCGACGCTCGTTCGGGTCGAGAAGGGCGATCCCGGCGTGTCCCTTGGCATCTACGCATCGGTGCTCTTCGTCCTGGGGATGGCGGATCGGCTCGGTGAACTGGCGGACGTGACTCATGACCCGGTGGGGCTGAGCCTGGAAGAAGAACGATTGCCGCGGCGTATCCGTGCGGCGCGGTCGACATCGGCGGGCTCCGGGCATGGAACGTGAGATCCTGGTCTTCATCGAGCTGGCCGGCGAGACCGTTCCCGTAGGCACGCTCTGGACCCGGTCGCGCGGCGCCAGGCAGACGGCCTCCTTCGAGTACGATCGGTCGTGGCTGGCACGCCGGGATGCCTTCGGCATCGATCCGGTGCTCCCGCCGGCACCCGGCCCGTTCCACACCGGTCGGCCCTTGTTCAACGCCTTCACCGACCCTGCTCCTGACCGCTGGGGACAGATGCTCCTGCGGCGCAACGAGCGCAGGAGGGCGCAGGACGAAGGGCGTCAGCCGAGAACGCTGCAGGCGATCGACGTTCTGACGCTGGTCGATGACGAAACGCGGCTCGGCGCGCTCCGGTTCCAGGACGCCGGCGGCGGCGTGTTCCTCACCTCGACCGGCAGGCAGGTGCCGCCGGTCGTCGACCTGCCGCGTCTGCTCGCCGCAACGGCGAGAGTGATCGATGACGCCGAGCGCAGCGAAGACCTGCTGCTGCTCCTGGCTCCCGGAACGTCGCTCGGTGGCGCACGCCCAAAGGCGACGGTGCGCGCCACCGACGGGCACCTGTCGATTGCCAAGTTCCCGCGCGGAGACGACGAGTGGCCGGTGACTCGCTGGGAAGCCGCGGCAATGGCGCTCGCCCAGGCAGCCGGCGTCATGGTCGCGCCATTTCAGCTCAGGCAGGTCTCGAACCGGCCCGTCCTCACGGCCCGTCGCTTCGACCGCCGAAGCGGCCGGCGCGTTCCTTTCATGTCGGCGCTCACCGCGCTGGAGGCGTCCGACAACGACACGCACAGCTATCTGGAGGTCGCCGAGTTTCTGCGGCGCGAAGGTGCCGCGGTGAACCACGACCTGCATCAGCTCTGGCGCAGGATCGTGTTCAACATCCTGGTATCCAACACCGACGACCACCTGCGCAATCATGGCTTCCTGCGAGGACCTCAGGGGTGGAGGCTGTCGCCGGCCTACGACCTCAACCCCATGCCGGTGGACGTGAAGCCCCGGATTCACGCACTCGCGATCGACGAAATCGACGATACCGCATCGCTCGACACGGCCATGGCAATCACGCCCATGTTCGGCATTGCCGAACGGGAGGCGCGTACCATCGCCGCGGAGGTGGGACGTGCGGTAAGCGGATGGCGGGAGGCCGCCGCCCGCCTCGGCATCAAGCCGGACGAGATCGATCGCATGGCCAGCGCGTTCGATCACGAGGACCTGAGGGCCGCGACAGCGTAGCGGGCCGGCGCCACCCGTTGCCCGCCGCCGAGGCTCGTGGTATGCGTCCCCCATGCACCCGTTCACCCGACACGACGTCCCCGACGGCGCCGCAGCCGTCCACTGGTTCGAGCAGAGCAGCTTCGCGGTCCGCGATGCCGCGGGCACCCTGGTCCTGGTCGATCCGTACTCGCCACACGATCGCCCCGCAGACCGCTTCATCCACGCGGAGCCTCCCATGGACGAGGCCGAGTGGCCGGCCCGTTTCGTGCTCCTCACGCATGCGCACGGCGACCACACCGATCCCGAAACCCTGGCAAGACTGCACGCTGCCGCGCCGGACGCCCGCTATGTGGGCTCGCGCGAGTCGATCGACCAGATCGTCGAGGGGACGCCCATCACCCCCGCACAATGCACGGCGGTCACTGCCGGTGACCGAGTGCAGATCGGCACCATGACGCTGAACGTCGTCTACGCGAAGCCGCCGGACGGCGACGCGGACGCCGGCATCGCGCCGCCCGACACTCCCCACCTGGGCTACGTGGTCGAAGCGGGCCGGCACCGGCTCTACTTCACCGGCGATCCGATCAACACCTTCGCCGAGCACGAGTCGCTGACCGCGCCGGTCGCGGCGCTGGAGCCCACCGTCGCGTTCCTGACCAACCATCCCACGGAAGGGGAGTTCCCGTACTTCGACGGCTGCGTGCGCATGGCGACGCGCTGCCGCGTCTCCATCGCCTGCCCAGCGCACTACGCGTGCTTCGTGACGCGCGACTACGACCCCGCCGAGTGGGCCGCCGCCTTCCCGGCCGACGGACCGTCGACCCGCATCATCCCGCGCAACTCGCACGTCGTCTTCGAGGGGTGAGCGCGCAGGCGGCGTTGGTCGAGGAGGCGTTGACAGACGGCCGCCTGCGCCTCCCGTCGCCCGCCGCGCCCAGTTTCGTCGACCTGGTGAACGCCATGCACCGGGGCGCCGGCGTACCGGTGGCGCCAACCCCACACAGCGGCGAGCTCGGGGAGCACCTGTTCGACCGCGATCACCTGGTGATCGTGCTGGTGGACGGCATGGGCATGGCTGCGCTCGACGACCCCGCGTACGCCGACCTCCGCGGCCGGGTCCGCTTGGAGCTCGACTCCGTGTTTCCGGCGACGACCGCCTGCGCCATCACCACCGTGGCGACCGGTCTCTGGCCTGGACACCACGGTGTCCCGGGATGGTACGCCTACCTGGAGGAGCGGGATCTGTCGGTCACCGTGCTGCGGTTCACGGAGCGGCACGACGGTTCCGACCTGCGCGGGCTCGGCGTGGAACCGGCAGACATCTGGCCCGAGCCGAGCCGGTTCGCAGAGACGACCGGCGACCTGGAGATGCACATCCCGGCAGGCTACGTGCGCAGCACCTTCAACCGCTACCTGAGCGGTCGCTGCCGGGCACGCGGATACCGGTCGCTGCGGCAGGCCGCGCGCCGCATCCGGCGCCGTTCGCGGCGGTTGCAGCGCCGCGGGATGCGCGCGGTGACTTTCTGGTACATCCCCGACTACGACACCCTGTGCCATGACCATGGCGTTGCCAGCGCCCAGGCGCGCGGTGTCCTGAGAGATCTCCAGGGCATGCTGCTGGAGCTGGCCGCGGCGTTGCCCGACGGGGCTCGCATGGCGCTCACGGCCGATCACGGCCTGATCGATCTGAACCGGGAACAGAAGGTGGCGATCTTCGAGGACGACCCGGTGCTCGACTGCCTGCGCACCGTGCCAAGCGGGGAAGGGCGCACGCCCCATTTCCACGTCCGGCCGGGCCGGGGGCCGGAGCTGGTCGAGCGCCTGGCCGACCGGTGCGGCGCACGGATGGCAGTGCTCAGCCTGGACGAAACGGAGGAGATGCGGCTGTTCGGGCCGGAGCCGCTGAGCGACCAGGCGCGGCGGCGCTTCGGCGACTACGTCGGCGTGACGCTGGAACCCCTGAGCGTGGGTTACTACCGGTCCGAGGACGCCTTCGGGCTGAAGAATGTCGGCATCCACGGCGGCATGAGCCCTGACGAGGTGCGCATTCCTCTGGTCGTGCTGTAATGTATACATATTCGAGATACCGGGCGTGAGACACCTCCACAGGTTCGCGGGCAATCCCCTCGACCGCGGCGAGCAGGAGCGCCGGGACGAGGCGTGGATCGCAACCGCGGCCGGCGACGCAGGCAGCAGGTTTCTGCCGTTCCGGAAGCTCGACGTGCTGGTAGCCGATCAGCCGCAACCACGGCTGGGTTGGCTCCGCACGGATCAGCTTCGCTCACTGGCGCCGGACGCCCAGCCGCTGCTGCTGGGCATGCTGGAGGGCGTTGCCCACTTCGCCGTTGACCTGTCCGACTGCGCGGCTGCCGTGGCCTGGGCGGCAGGGCACGATCCGCCCTTGCGCTTCGAGGATTGCCGCGCGGCGGGGACGGTGCTGGCGTCCGGGGAGACCGGCATCCTGGCGCAGTCGAGGTCGAACCTCGACTGGCATGCCCGGCACGGCTTCTGCTCGGTGTGCGGCCACCCCACCGAGAGCAAGCGGGGCGGTCAGGTACGCGAGTGCTCGTCCTGCAACGCACAGCACTTTCCGCGCACCGATCCGGTGGTGATCACCGTGGTCGGCGACGCCGCCAGCGACCGCTGCCTGCTCGGCCAGTCGCGCGGGCGCCTGTCGCGCATGCGCATGTATTCCGCGCTGGCCGGGTTCGTGGATCAGGGCGAATCGATCGAGGAAGCCGTCGCGCGCGAGGTGATGGAGGAAGCCGGCGTCGCCGTGAGGAACATCCGCTACCACTCCTCACAGCCGTGGCCGTTTCCCTGCTCGCTGATGATCGGATGTCTGGCCGAGGCCGCCACCACGACGATCCGCAAGGATGACGAGGAGATGTCCGACGTCCGCTGGTTCGACCGGCAGGAGGTGCTGATGGCGTTGGAGGAGCAGAGCGAGCGGCTGTCAGTTCCCGGCCCCATCGCCATCGCCCACCACCTGATCAAAGCCTGGGCCATTCGCGAGCGGATCTGAGCCGATTCCGGCTGGCTGCGCCGGCGGGAACGCCCGTATGATGAGCCATGGCCGAGAGAAGCGCCGATTGGTTCCGTCAGGCTCGGCGTGATCTCGACAGCGCGCGAGCGCAGGCGGCCTCAGGGTTCTGCGAGTGGGCGTGCTTCATCTCCCAGCAGGCGAGCGAGAAGGCTCTGAAGGCGGTGCTCCAGAAGCTCGGTGCCGACGTGTGGGGGCATTCGATCGTCGATCTGCTCAGAGCGGTGCGCGAACGCATCGACACCCCTGCTGAGCTCCGTGCTTCGGCCGTCAACCTCGACCGCTACTACATTCCCGCCCGGTGTCCCAACGGTTGGGCATCGGGGAGCCCTGCCGACTATTTCACCGAAGAGGACGCCAATGCCGCGATCTGTCATTCAGAAGCAATCCTTCGGTTCTGTGACCGTGTTCTGGCTGGACCGGAACCTGCTGAAGAGCCGGATCGTTCAGGCGGCGAGGAGCCTGAGCCGCCAGCATGAGGAGGTGGTGCAGGTCGTCCTGTTCGGATCGGTCGCCTGCGGCCGCGCCGTCCCGTCGAGCGATGCCGACATCCTCGTGGTGGTGAGAGACTCCGACACGCCGTTTCTCGACCGCGCGGCACTCTTCCGGGACTACTTCAGCGACATCGGCGTAGGGGTCGACCTCTTCGTATACACCCGGCAGGAGGTCTTCGGGAGCAGCATTCCCGTGGCCGCCACGGCGCTCCGGACCGGCATCGAGCTGTACCGGGCCGCATAGCCGGGCGGCCCCCCGGGGTGGCTAGCTAGGACCGCGGTGCGGGAAGGCGATAGGCGGCGATGGCGTTCTCCCGGAAGACGCGTGCCTGCGCCTCGGGGCGTGGCGCTCCACGTAGGCCTGCGCGAGCGCGAACACCGTCGCGTATGGGCCGCCCCTGCGGCAGACCGGCCAGTTGCTGGCGTACAGCAGGTGCTCGGCGCCGAAGCGCTCCCAGAGCGCGTCCAGGGTGGGTTCGTAGAAGCGCACGTCGGCCGGTGACGGCTTGGTGACGGCGTTCTCGACCAAGCCCGAGATCTTGCAGTACACGTGTGGCGCGCGGGCGAGCACGGCCATGCCGTCGCACCAGGCGGGATCGGGTGCCGACCCGTCGATGGCCACGTGGCCGACGTGGTCGATCACCACGTGCGCCTCGGGCACGGCGTCGCAGAGATCGATCAGCGCCGGAAGCTCCGGGGCTCCCGGCACCACGTCCAGGGTCAGCTCGCGGGCGGCCAGCTCGCGCACGGCGTCCACCAGCATCGCGCGGCCGCGTCCGGTGAGCGCGTCATTGCCCAGGCGGATCCCGCGGAAAAGGGGATGTGCCCTGAAGCGGTCAAGGTGTCTGCGAAAGTCGGCGTCATCGTTGCGAATGTTGCCCACGAACCCGGCGATCGCGGCGTGCCCGGTGAGGTCCGCGTCGTCGGCGAGGTCCAGGATCCACTGGTTGTCCTCCAGCCAGGAGCTTGCCTCGACCACCACCGTGTGGGTCACGCCGTGCCCGGCTGCCACTTCCAGGAGGTGCTCGGGAAGGGTGGTGCGATACAGGTCGGGATTGTCCGAGGGCGGCCACGGCACGCCCTGCGGGCGATGCGGATCGAAGAAGTGGGTGTGGGTGTCGATGATCTGATCCATGCGCGGACGATGCGCGACGCGCGGCTCGCTGACAACCCGGACAGGCAGCTTTCCGACGAGGCGTGCCTCGGTCATGATCGGCGGCGAGGAGCACACCCGCATGCTGAAGATCCGCGATTCCGGCGCGCTCGACTTCCTGGCGGTGGGGGCACTGGTCCACCGGCTTGATCCCGGCGTCATCCCGTTCCCGCATGCGTCGGAGCTTTCCATCCACGTCTCCGGCGGCGAATACAACTGTGCCGCCAACCTCGCCTCCTGCTTCGGCATGCGTACCGGAGTCGCCGCGGCGATGGTGTCGTATCCGATCGGGGACATGATCGACCGCTCAGTGCGCGCCATGGGCGTCCGGCCCTTCTACAAGCGTTTCGCGCACGACGGCGTGCTCGGCCCGAACATGGCGACGGTGTACAGCGACCGCGGCGCCGGGTCGCGCGCGCCGGAGGTGTTCTACAACCGTGCGAACGAGGCGGCCGCCCGCCTGCGGCCCGGCGACTTCGACTGGGCCGGCATCATGCGGGACGGCGTGCGCTGGCTGCACTCGGGGGGCATATTCGCGGCGCTCTCGGCGACGACCCCACAGTTGATCATCGAGGCGATGCAGGCCGCCAGGGCCGCCGGCGCGGTGGTCTCCTTCGACCTGAACTACCGCGGCAAGCTGTGGCAGGTCGCCGGCGGCGCGGACACCGCGCACGCCACGCTGCGCTCGATCGTCAGCAACGTGGACGTGCTGGTCGGCAACGAGGAGGACCTGCAGGAAGGGCTGGGCATCGCGGGGCCGGAGGCCGCGGGGGAGTCCAAGCTCGACCCGCGCGCGTTCCTGCAGATGATCGACCGCGTCACCGCGAAGTTCCCGAACATCTCCGTGGTGGCCACCACCCTGCGCGAGGTGCACTCCGCCAACCGCCACGGCTGGAGTGCGGTGGCCTGGGTGGAAGGCGAGGCGGTCACCGCCCCGACGTGCCAGCTCGACGTGTACGACCGGGTCGGCGGGGGAGACGGCTTTGCCGCCGGGTTCTTCTACGGCCTGTTGACCGGGGCGTCTCCGGAGGAGGCCCTGCGGCTGGGCTGGGCGCACGGCGCGCTGCTGACGACGTTCCCCGGCGACACGACCATGGCGACGCTGGACCAGGTGCGCACCCTGGCCGGCGGCAGCTCGGCGCGCATCGTCCGCTGAGGCGGTACGCGATGGGCTCGGCGCAACGCGACTCGGCAGCCGCGCTGCAGGCAGGCATCGGCGTCGCGGACATCACCCCGACCGGGCCGATCCGCATGGCCGGCTGGTCCAGCCGCGATCGTGCCTCGGAGGGGGTGAGCCATCCGCTATACGCCAAGGCGCTGGCCCTGCGCGACGCCGCCGGCCACACCGGCGTCTGGGTCACGGCGGACATCCTGGGCTACAGCCGCACGATGGCCGACACGCTGGAGCGGCGGCTTCAGGAACGCTACGGCCTGCCCCCGGACCAGGTCATCCTGGGCAGCTCGCACAACCACAGCGGTCCGATGATCGGCGACCTGCTGCATCTCTATTTCGATCTGGAGCCGGGGGAAGCGGGGACCGTCGCGCGTTACACCGAACAGCTCCTGGAGCGCATCGTCGGCGTGGTCGGCCAGGCGCTGGAAGACCTGGCGCCGGCCGAGCTGAGCATGGGCTTCGGGCTTGCAGGATTCGGCGTCAACCGCCGCCGCGCCCGCGGCGCCGACACGCTCGGGCGCCCGCAGGCGGTGGATCACGACGTCCCGGTGCTGGCCGTCCGCGCGCCGGACGGCGCGCTGCGCGGCATCCTGTTCGGCTATGCCTGCCATACCACGGCCGTGTACGACTACCACATCAACGGCGACTACGCCGGCTACGCTCAGAGTTCCCTGGAAGCGGCCTGCCCGGGCGCGACGGCGATGTTCGCGGCCGGCTGCGGGGGCGACATCAATCCGCTGCCGCGCTGGCGTGAGGGGCTGGGGGAGAGCTGCGGCGCCATGCTGAGCGCCGCGGTGCAGGACGTGCTCAACGGACGGTACGGCGCCATGGCGCCGGTGACCGGCCCGCTCGGCACCGGCGCCGACGAGCCGCTGCTGTCGCTGCAGGACCCGCCGGGCCGCGAGGCGCTGCAGGACGCGCTGCAGCGCCTCGGACCGGACGGCTCGGACGTGGAGCGGCGCGCGATCGAGCACCAACTCGCCCTGCTGGAGCGGGACGGGACGTTGCGGGACCACTGCCCGTATCCCATCCGCGTCTGGCGGTTCGGCTCCGGGCAGCTCGTGATCGCCCTGGCCGGCGAGCCGGTGGTGGACTACTCGCTGCGCTTCCGCGCCGCCTACGGCTGGAACCGCACGTGGGTGGCCGGCTACAACCACGTGCTGCTGGCCTACATCCCGTCCGGGCGGGTGTTGGCCGAGGGGGACTACGAGGGCACCACCGGCATGTTGGAGTATGGCTTGCCGGGACCGTTCGCGGGGTGGGTGGAGTCGACCATCGCCCGCTCGGTGGACCTGCTGGTGATGCGGCTGTCGCCCGCATCGTGAGTGGCGGAAGCGGCATGCGCATCCACCTGGAACGGTGCGCGGCGGTCACCGCCACGCCTCACACGACCTGGGTCTTCGCGGTGCTGGGAGACGGCGAAGGCGTCTCGACCACGGTCGAGGTCACTTCCGGCCGTGCGGAGCAGGTGATCGATGCGCTGGCCGGCATGGTCGAGACGCTTGGCGGGGCCGACGTCGATGGCGAAGGGCAGGTCGAGGACCTGTTGGGCCTCACGCGACACCGGCTCCGGGCAGATACGGTGCTCGCCGCCGCGGTCAGCGCGCTGCGCAGCGCCGCGGCTCAGCTCGCGGCCGCCCGGTCGGGGACGAGTCTGCACCGCTTTCTGGGAGCGGAGGCGACCCCCGCGGTCGAGCTCTACGCCAACATCAACCGGGCGCTGCGCGCCACCGACCGGACCCCGAATGCCTTCGCGCGCGGTGCCGCGCGCGCCGCGCTCGAAGGGTTCGAGATCTTCAAGTGCGCGCCGTTCGACGAGGTGTCGCCGGCAGTGGCGCCCGAGCGCATGCTCCATCAGGCGAAGCCAGGTCTGGAACGGGTCCGCGCCGTGCGCCGCGCGATCGGCCCCGACGCTCGCCTGCTGGTCGATTGTCACAGCCGCTTGTCGGCGGAGGCGGCGCCCGCGGTAGCCCAAGAGCTGGCGGCGCTCGATGTCGGCTGGTTCGAGGAGCCGGTGCAGCCGAGGACGGCGGCCGGAGAACTGGCCTGGATCGCGCCCCAAGTGCCGATGCCGGTCGCGGGCGGCGAGTCCGGGTACGGGGTCGAGTTCTTCGACAGCCTCGTGGGCATGCGGGCGGTAGGCGTCGTGATGCCGGACGTCAAGTACTGCGGCGGCGTGGCCGAGGCGGTGCGCGTGGGCCGGTCGGCGATCGCGCGGGGCAGGGGAGTCTCGCTGCACAGCCCGTCGGGACCGATCTCGCTGCTGGCCAGCGGACACGTCACGGCCGCCGTGGATGGCGCCCTGCCGCTGGAGCACGCCGTCCACGAGGTCGACTGGCGCGCCGATCTGATCGACCCGGCCGAGCGGATAGAGGGCGGCCGGCTGCTCCTGCCGCCCGGCCCTGTACTGGGCGCGGCGCTGAACATGGAGGTGGTACGGCGCCACGGCCGGCTTTGGAAGCCCTGAGCGGTTTGCGCGCTCTGTGGCCTAAGCGCGCAGTGCTTTCTCGAGAGCTTCGGGATTCTCGGTAGCGACCTTCAGCAAGGCGCGAGCCGGCCCGTCGGGACGCCGTCGCCCTTGTTCCCAATTCTGAAGCGTGGCCACGCTGACTCCGATCATGAGGGCGAACTCGGACTGCGACCGCTGTAACCTCTTGCGAACCGCCTTGATATCGACCGGCCTGATCTCAATAACACGGGACGGTTCCCGATTCCCGCGTTTGATGTCGCCCGCTTCCTCAATGCTTGCCACCAGTTCACGGAAGTCGTCTTCTCTCATGTCAACTCCTCTCGTATCAGCTTCGACAGGATTCTCAATTGTCGAGGACTCAGATCGTCCCGATCGCTCTTGGTGTAGAGGAATAGCAGATAGATCGTCTCCTCGGGTGCGTCCCAGAAATACACGATCCTCAGACCACCACGCTTGCCTACCCCGCCTGCCCGCCAGCGCAGCTTCCGGAGCCCTCCGGTTCCGCGAATTACCGCTCCTTGTTCGGGGCGCAGCAGAAGCGCCAACTGCAACGACCGATACCCGTTGTCAGACAACAGATTCGTCACCTGGCGGGTGAAGACCGAAGTCTCGACGAACCGCACGACGGAGAGTACGCCAGTGGCGGACAATCGTCAAGGACTGGTCCCTACCGTCGCTCCTCGGGGATCAGGCCGCGCGGCGCGAACCTCAGGACGAGGAGCAGGACCAGCCCCATTACGACCGGGCGCATGTGGGCGGCGCTGTCCAGCAGATGACTCCGAAGCCCGCTCTCCGGTGACAGCGGGGACGTGGCCAGCTCCATCAGGCGCAGGCCGACCGGCTCGGCCTGGATCCACACGTACCAGATCAGGAAGCCGCCGAGCACGGCGCCCCAGTTGTTGCCCGAGCCGCCCACGATCACCATTACCCAGATCAGGAAGGTGAAGCGCATCGGCTGGTAGGATGCGGGCGTGAACTGGCCGTCGAGCGTCGTCAGCATGGCGCCGGCGATGCCGATCACGGCGGAGCCCAGCACGAAGACCTGCAGGTGGCGGGAGGTGACGTCCTTTCCCATCGCGCGGGCGGCCGTCTCGTTGTCCCGGATGGCGCGCATCATCCGGCCCCAGGGCGACCGCAACGCGGTCTCCGACAGCCACGTGAGGATGACCAGCGCCAGCAGGAACAGTCCCGCGTAACAGAGCTTGACGACGATCGAGGACAGGTCCACGTGTGACACGCCGAGCGTCGCGGCCCGCTCCTGGAACCACGCCGCGTTCTGGAGATCGATCTCGTACGGGACCGGGCGCGGCAGTCCGTTGACGTTCTTGACCCCCCGCGTCAGCCACTCCTCGTACTTGAGGAAGGCGACGATGATCTCGGAGATGCCAAGGGTCGCGATAGCAAGGTAGTCGGAGCGCAGGCTGAGGCTGATCTTGCACACCCAGGCCGCCCCCGCGGCGAACGCGCCCCCCACCAGCCAGGACAGGACGATGGGAAGGCCGAGCCCGCCCAGGTAGCCGGTGACCGTGGGCTCCACCGCTTCGATGGCCTCCACCGCCGGCGCGAACACCGCGCGGGCCGCCAGGCCGCCGCCGATCAGCAGGCACGCCACCGCGAGCCGCCGGTAGAGCGGCTTCCCGAGCCGGCGGCGGACGAACAGCACGGCGAACACGGTGAGTGCCGCCAGGCCCAGCGCCACCAGCACGCCGGCACCGCCGGCGCGCCAGGCGGCGGTCACCGGCGGCATCGCCACCAGCACGCCGGCCAGTCCGCCGAGGGCGGCGAAGCCCATCACGCCGGAGTTGAACAGGCCGGCGTAGCCCCACTGGATGTTGACGCCGAGCGTCATGATGGCCGAGATCAGGCACAGGTTGAGGATCGCCAGCGCCAGGGACCAGCTCTGCACCAGGCCCACCACGCAGACGAGCGCCGCCATCGCCGCGAACAGGACGGGCTTGCGCGGGATCCGCGCCATCCACGGGCTGGATTGGCTGCTCACGTCGACTTGCCCCCGAAGATGCCGGTGGGCTTCACGACCAGCACGACGACCAGGATGAAGAACGAGACGGCGAACTTGTAGTCGGTGGAGAGCAACTGGACCAGACCCTCCGGACGCCAGCCCTCCGGCCCCAGGTAGGTCAGGAACTTCTTGTACGGATAGGTGATCAGCACCTCCGAGAACGCCACCACGAAGCCGCCGACGATGGCCCCGAGCGGGCTGCCCAGGCCGCCGACGATGGCAGCCGCGAAGATCGGCAACAGCAGCGACAGGTAGACGAACGGCTTGAAGCTCTTGTCCAGGCCGTACAGCGTGCCGGCCACCGCGGCCAGTGCGCCGACGATGACCCAGGTGACGGCCACCACGCGCTCCGGGTTGATGCCGGACAGCAGGGCCAGGTCCTCGTTGTCCGAGTAGGCGCGCATCGACTTGCCGGTCCGCGTCCTGCCGAGAAACCAGAACAGCCAGAACGCCAGGATGGCCGTCACCGCGACCGTGATGGTCTGCGTGGTCTTGATGGCCAGGCCCTCGCGGAGCCCGTGGCCTCCTTGAACTGGCGGACGCTGACGACGAACCGCGTCCCGTCGGTGAACACCTGGTCATCGGGGCCGATCACGAAGCGGATGAGCCCGTTGATCACGAACATGACGCCGACACTGGCGACCAGCAGGATCACGGGCGCCGCTCTCTTGCGGCGGTAGAAGCGATAGATCCAGCGATCGGTGAGCAGGCACAAGACGCCGGTGGCGACGATACCGGCGGGGAGGGCCAGCAGCGCGGTGGGCAGGGGACCGAGGCCGACCTCCCCGGACTGCAGCAGCCAGGTGAACAGGATGGTGACCATGGCGCCGAACGCCATGGTCTCGCCATGCGCGAAGTTGGAGAAGCGCAGCACGCCGTACACCAGCGTGACCCCGAGCGCACCGAGCGCGATCTGGCAGCCGTAGACGGTGGCCGGAACCAGCACGAAATTGGCCAGGAGCACGACCGCATTGACGAGGTCGGTCATCGCTCAGCCTCCCAGGAAGGAGCGGCGGATCTCCGGGTTCGCCAGCAACTCCGAACCCGCGCCGGTGTGGCGGTTGCGGCCCTGCACCAGCACGAATCCCGTGTCGGCCAGCTCCAGGGCCGCTCGGGCGTTCTGCTCGACGATGAGGACGGCGACGCCGCCGCGCGCGATGTCGACGATGCGCCCGAACAGCTCCTGGGTGACGATCGGCGACACGCCGGCGGTGGGCTCGTCCAGCATCAGCACCCGCGGCCGGTTCATCAGCGCGCGGCCGATGGCGACCTGCTGGCGCTGGCCGCCGGACAGCTCGCCTGCCGCCTGCCGCCGCTTCTCCCGCAGCACCGGAAACAGGTGATAGACCTCGTCCATGGTGCCGGCGATGTCGTCGTCGCGGATGAACGCCCCCATCTCCAGGTTCTCCTGCACGGTCATCGACCGGAACACGTTCTCGGTCTGCGGCACGAAACCCATACCCCTGCGCGCCCGACCCTGCGGCGCCAGCGCGGTGATGTCCTCGCCGTCCAGGCACACGGTGCCGGAGCGCAGGCGCAGCAGCCCGAACAGCGCCTTCATGGCGGTCGATTTGCCGGCCCCGTTGGGTCCCACCACTACGGCGATCTCGCCCGCGTCCACGGCGACGGAGCAGCCGCGCAGGATGTCGGGGCCGCCATAGCCTCCGGTCAGCGCCTCCCCCGTCAGCAGGCTCATGCGGGACTCAGGTTCGCCCTTCCCGGGTCACGGCACCCGCGCCGAGATAGGCCTCGACCACGCGCTCGTCGGACTGGACCTCCGGGGCCGATCCCTGCGTCAGCACCTTTCCTTCCACCATGACGATGACCGGATCGCACAGCAGGGAGATCAGCTCCATGTTGTGCTCGATGATGCAGAACGTGTAGCCGCGATGCAGGTTGAGGCGCAGGATGGCGCCGGCGATCTCCTTGAGCAGGGTGCGGTTGACGCCGGCGCCGACCTCGTCGAGCAGGACCACGCGCGGCTCGGCCATCATGGTGCGGCCGAGCTCGACCAGCTTCTTCTGGCCCCCCGACAGGTTGCCGGCCAGCTCATCCGCCACAGTGTCCAGCTTCAGGAAGTCGATCACCTCGTCGGCCCTGGCGCGCAGCGCAGCCTCTTCGTCGCGGATCTTTCGCGGCCGCAGCCACACGTTGGGCAGCCGCTCGCCGGATTGGCTGCCCGGCACGGTCATGAGGTTCTCCCTGACCGTCAGCGTCGAGAACTCGTGCGCGATCTGGAACGTGCGCAGCACCCCCCGGGCGAAGAGCTGGTGCGGCGGGAGTCCCGTGATGTCCTCGCCGTCCAGAGACACGCGGCCGGAGGTGGGCACGTGCATGCCGGCGATGACGTTGAAGAGCGTCGTCTTGCCGGCGCCGTTGGGGCCGATCAGACCGGTGATGCTGCCGCTCTGGATGGCGAGCGACGCGCCGTCGACGGCCCGGATGCCGCCGAAGCGCATGTGCAGATCCTGTACGGCGATCATCCGGTCAGGGACATGCCGGCCCGGCGCATGAGCGGAAGCGGATCGGCCGTCTCCCGCTCATGCCCGACCGTGCTCAGCGGAAGCGGACGGTTACGAGCGCTTCGTCCTGGACCTCGATCTGCCGGTAGTTGCCTGCGCTCTCGCCCGCGCCGACCAGCTCGACCGCCGACGCGCCGACGTAGTCGATGTCGCCGCCGTCCGCGAGGATGGCGAGCGCCTTGGCCAGCTCACCGGGAAAGATCTCCTCGCCGGGCGCGTTGGCGACCGCCATGACGTGGTCCTTCAGCGCGCCGCTCTCGGTCGATCCCGCCGCCTGCATGGCCAGCAGGATCAGGGCGGCCGCGTCGTACGACTCGCTCACGAACGGCCCCGGTGCCCCGCCCATCATCTCCTCGAGCCGGGCGACGCCGGGACTGTCGGTCCCGGGCACCGTCCCGATCGACCCGTTCAGGTCGGCGCCGATCGCCTCCACGATGCTGTCGCCGATCATGCCGTCGGGGAGAAAGAACTGGTCGAACGCCCCCGAGTCGAGCGAGGCCTGGATGATGCCCTTGCCGCCCTGATCGAGGTAGCCGGCCACGACCAGGATGTCGCCGCCGGCCGCGGCCAGCGCGGCGACCTCGGCGCTGTAATCGCCCTTGCCGTCCTCGTGCGGCGTGTTGATGGTGATCGTCCCGCCGCGCATCTCGACGTTGGCCGCGATACTGTCGGCCAAGCCCTTTCCGTAGTCGTTGTTGGTGTAGGTCAGCGCCGCTTCCTGGATGTCCATCTCCTGCAGGATGTCGGCGATCACCTCGCCCTGCCGGGCGTCAGACGGCGCCGTGCGGAAGAACAGTCCGTCGTCTTCGATCGTCGACAGGGCCGGCGACGTGGCGGACGGAGAGATCATCACGATGCCGTTGGGCTTGGCCACCTGTTGCAGCATGGCGATGGTCACGCCCGAGCAGTCGCCGCCGACGATGGCGTTGACCCGGTCGGCGGTCACCAGCCGCTCGGCCGCGGCGACCGCGGCAGCGGAGTCGATGCAGGTCGTGTCGCCCCGTACGGCGACGACCTGCAGGCCGCCGAGCAACGCGCCGCTGTCGTTGACCTCCTGGATCGCGAGCTCGGCGCCGCCCGCCATGGGACTGACCAGCGACTCGATCGGCCCGGTAAAGCCGAGCAGCACTCCCAGCTTGACGTCGTCCGCGACTGCTGCGCCGAGTGGCAGCAGCACCAGCAACAAACCCGTAAAAACCCGTCTCATTTCAGAACACCTCCGATGAAGTTGGTGCGACGGCGGCGTCCACAGCGTCCGTCGATCGGTCTAGTTTACCGCTAGTTCTGGTATGCCACAATGCGCCTCCGGGGCGGCCGTTCAGCCCGCTCACGCTCGTGTCAATAGCCCAGCCGGCGCAGGTAGTCCCGCGTACTCCGGCTGCGCCGCGCTTCGGTCAGCGGATCGTCGCCGCTGCGCGGGCAAGCGGTGACCCAGCGCGGGAAGCCCATCTCGGCCAGCACCGCCAGCACGGCCGGGAAATCGACCGCCTCGGAATCGCCCACGTCGCACCACACCGGCTGATACGTGCCGTCGGCGTCGCGCGAGCTGGCGCTGTAGTCCTGCAGGTGGACGTAGTTCAGCCGCGGCGCGAACTCCCGGATCGCCTCCACCGGATCGACGCCCCAGAGCTGGGCATGAGAGACGTCGATACAGAGTTGCGCCCGCTGCAGCAGGCGCAGGTAGCGGCGCCAGTCGGCCGCGGAGTCCACCAGGGTGTTGGTGTGGATGTGGTAGCTCAACTCCACGCCGCACGCGGCACCGTAGTCGGCCCACTGGTCGGCAGCCTCGGCGGCCGCCTTCAGGTCGGCGGCGGTCACGGCCCTGTCCGGCGGCTTGGGGCCGGTCATGAACATGAAGCAGTCGGCCTCCACTTCGGCGGCGAACTCGATGCGCCTGAGGTTCACTTCCTGGTTGCTGAAGCTCCGGTCCTCGGGCGTGCCGCTGGCGGTGAACACGGCAAGCGGCATGCCGGCGTCGGCGCAGACGCGCCGCACACGGGCCGGCGGCCCCAGCCAATCGAGGGGCAATCGGCACTCCCAGCCATCCCATCCGGCTTCCGCCAGCTCCGCCAGGCAGCGCTCCAGATCCGGCTCCCGCCAGAATATGGCGCTGTAGCCCAGCTTCATGACTCTATTCCGGACCCGGTTGGACGCAGCACGGCGCCGAACACGGTGACGCCGTCCAGCGTGCCGGGGATGATGCGAATCGCGCGCAGCGTGAACGTGTGGACGCCCGGCTGGTCGACGGTGACGTGGCCGATCGGGGTGCTGAACTCCGGGAAGTACTGCGAGCGCGGCGTGGCGGCGCGCTCGTCGTCGCTCAGGGTCCCCTGGGCGTTCCGCCTTGCTGTGCGGCCCTCGCCGTGGCTGCCGCCGACGGACACCTCGACGCCGTGCGGGGTCACCTCCTCCGTGTCGTGCACGGGCGCGGCGATCACCGAAACCGCGAAGGTTCCGGGCCGACACACGCGGACCCGCCACGACAGGACGCTCTCGGTGTCCATCCAGCCGGCGGTCAGCCCGTTGGAGAGGATCTCCAGCGTCGAATCGGGCCCGAGCGTCACGTCGGCCAGGTGCGTGTGCAGGTCCATGGCATCGTCCGGCTGCTGGACGGTGAGCTCGTCGGACTCGGCGTCGCCGTCGATGCGGAGGGCGACGACCGGCACGTGCTCGGCGGCGCTCAGGTCGGGGAGGGCCAGCCTCAGCCGGTCGATCTCGCCTGCATCGGTGCGGTCCTGAGCGACCTCCACCGGCGCATCCAGCCCCAGCACCTCTGCGCCGGTCACGCGCGAGCGCAGACCATGCACGACCAGCGGACCCGGGAGGGTGCAGCAGGTGCAGGAACAGCCGGCCCGGCTTGCCGGTCATCCGCAGGCCGTCGTGCTCGTACGGGAACGGGCTTCCGGTGGTGCCGTAGATGGCCTGCCCGTTGACGGTCATCCAGCCGCCGATGGCGCGCAGCCGCTCGGCGCTGGGCCCCGGGATCACCCCCTCCGCGGTGGGGCCCACGTTGAGCAGGTAGTTCACGCCCTTGCTGGCCAGGTCGATCAGCAGCAGGATCAGCGTGTCCGCCGATTTCCAGTGGTGGTCGGCGCTCTTGTAGCCCCACGTGTCATTGAGGGTGGCCGGCGTCTCGTAGTCGGCGCGGACGCGCCCCGCCGGGATCTGGTTGTCGCCCAGGCTGCCGTAGTCGCCCACGTCGTTGCCGATGCGGCCCGAGACCAGGCAGTCGGGCTGCAACTCGTGCACGAGGTCGCGCAGCTCGATCGAGTGCTCGCGGCTGATGGTGTAGGGGGTGTCGAACCAGATCAGGCCGATGGGCCCGTACTGGGTCAACAGCTCGCGGAGCTGCGGCTTGACCTTGCGTTCCAGGTAGGCTGCGAAGTCCTTGCCGCCTTCGTCGAAGTCCCAGTCGTTGCGCGACCCGTCCGGGTCGTGCCAGTCCTGGTCCTGCGAGTAGTAGAAGCCGAGCTTGATGCCCGCTTCCGCGCATGCCTCCGCCAGCTCGGCCAGCGGGTCGCGGCCGAACGGCGTGGCGTCGACGATGTTGTACGGGCAGCACGGCGAGCGGAAGATGGCGAACCCGTCGTGGTGCTTGGAGGTGATGACCAGGTAGCGCATCCCCGCCTGCACCGCCAGCTCCACCCACGCGCGCGCGTCGAAGCGCACGGGGTCGAAACGCTCGGCGAGCGCCGCGTACGTCTCCCGCGGGATGCGCCTGCGGAACATGATCCACTCGCCGATGCCCGGCACCTCCTCGCCCTCCCACACGCCTGCCGGGATGGCGTACAGGCCCCAGTGGATGAACATCCCGAAGCGCGCCTCCCGCCACCAGGCCAACCCAGGGTGGTCGACCACCGGAGCCGCGTTGCGTCCGCGCATGCGGTCGCGCCAGCTCATCATCTCTGCCATGAGTGGGTGATAGCTTCCCGGCGCCGCCGTTGCAAGCCGCTCCCGCGGATGGCGTGGATAATGGCGCCATGAAGGCCGAGATTCCGGACCGCCTGGTCGTGTTCACGTTCGACGACGGCACGCGTTCCAACGGCGAGTTCGTAGCCCCGCTCCTGGAGCGATACGGCTTCGGAGCGACGTTCTACATCACCGAGGGACTGGGGTTCGAGGACAAGGACTACTACCTCACCTGGGAGGAGATCCGCGGGCTGCACGAACGCGGCTTCGAGATCGGCAACCACACCCGCGGCCACCGCGACGTGCGCACCCTGTCGCCCGACCGGTTGCAGGCGGAGGTGGAGCACATCGACCGCCGCTGCGCGGCGTTCGGCATACCGCGGCCGCAGACCTTCTGCTATCCCGGATACCACACGGCCGCCGAGGCGGTGACGGTGCTGGCCGAGCACGGCTTCGCCTGGGCGCGCTGCGGATGCGAGCCGACGCCGGCCGACAGCTACGAGACCGGCGGCTGCGGGCCGGCGTACGACCCGCGCCTCGACCACCCGCTGCTCGTGCCCACGACCGTCGCCTACGGTCCCGACACGGACCTGGACACCCTGACCTGGGCCGCGCGGCAGGCGCACGGCGGCCGCGCCGCGGTGATCACCTTTCACGGCGTGCCGGACTCGCGCCATCCGTGGGTGTCCACCGAGCCGCAGACCTTCCGCGACTACCTGAGCTGGCTGGCCGACGGCGGCTACACCGTGATCGCGCTGCGCGACCTGTCCCGCTACGTCAGCGTCACCGATGCGCCCGCGGACCCCTACGCGACGCAACGCGAGCGGCAAGGCACCGGCTACGGTCCCGGAGTCAGCGGAGGTCGATGACCGCCTTGAGCACGCCGGTCTCCGGGCGGGTGAGCGCGTCGAAGCGCTGCTCCACCTCGTCGAAGGCGATGCGGTGGGTGATCCACGGGCCCGTGTCGATGGTGCCTGAGGCGATGGCGTCGATCACCTGCCGGAAGTCGCCGGGAAGCGCGTTGCGGGAGGCCAGCAGCGTGAGCTCGCGCCGGTGCATCTCCGGCTGCGCGAAGGAGATCTCCTGGCGGGTG
Source organism: Spirochaetia bacterium (assembly GCA_963662775.1). Classification (GTDB taxonomy): domain Bacteria; phylum Spirochaetota; class Spirochaetia; order SZUA-6; family Bin103; genus CATQHW01. The sequence continues at coordinate 5,109,985 of OY759747.1, read as the reverse complement.
AGCCCCAGGAAGACCACGGTGCCGCCCTGCGCGGCATGGGTGAGGGCCGCCGTCATCGACTGCGGGTTGCCGGTGGCATCGATCACGACGTCGAACAGGCGGCCGTCGGACAGCTCGCGGAGGCGCTCCGGCTCCTCGCGGTCGCCGGCGAGGACGGCTCCCGCCGGGCCGTAGGTGTCCCGGCAGAACTCGACACGGGCCGGCAGCCGGTCCATGACCGTCACGTGCCGGGTGCGCAGGCGGACGAACTCCAGCGCCGCCAGCCCGATCGGCCCCAGGCCGATGATGAGCACCCGATCCTCGCTGTCGGGCGCGGCGCGCGCCGCGCCGTGGCAGCCGATGGTCAGCGTCTCCACCAGCGCGAGCTGGTCGAAGGTCAGCGCCTCGGCGCGGTGCAGCTTGGCGGCCGGGATCGTGAAGCGGTCGCAGAGGCCGCCATCCTGCATGACGCCGATCACGCTGAGCCGCTCGCAGCAGTTGGTTCGGCCCTTGCCGCACGCGTAGCAGCGCCCGCAGTTCAGGTAGGGCTCGACGCTGCAGGTGTCCCCGGGCGCCACCGCGGTGACGCCGTCGCCGACGGCCAGCACCTCGACGCCCAGCTCGTGTCCGGGGATGCGCGGGAAGTCGAAGAACGGGAAGGTCCCGTGAAAGGCGCTCACGTCGGTGCCGCACACGCCGACCGAGTGGGTCCGCACCAGCGCGGCGCCCGCCGCTGGCCCGTCCGGCGCCGGCACCTGCACGGCGCGGGCCTGGAACGGCGCCTCGAAGCGGATCGCGCGGATCGTCCCGGCGCTCAACGGTGCAGCTCCGTGCCGGTCACACGCCCGCCGCGCTGCGGCGGCTGAGCTCGCCCAGGCTCTGGTCGGTCGCCGGCCGGTAGCCGGGCAGCGGCAGGAGCTGCTCGTGGATGGCGTCCACGATCCAGTCGGCCTGCGGGAAGAACACCGACTCCAACTCGACCGGCGGCGTGATCCAGTTGCGCGCGCCCAGCACCACCGGCGGCGCGTCCAGGTCGTCGAAGCACAGCCGGCCGATGGTGGTGGCCATGGTGTGCAGGACGCTGCCGCGCTCGCAGGCATCGGAGGTGAGCAGGATGCGGCCGGTCTTGCGCACCGAATCCGCGATCGGGCCGTAGTCGAGCGGGTTCAGGAAGCGGGCGTCGATCACCTCCGTCTCCAGCCCGTGCCGTTCCGACAGGATGTCGGCGGCTTCCAGGGCGCGGTACAGGTTCGCGCCCACGGTCAGGATGGTCAGGTCGCCGCCCTGGCGGTGGATGCAGGGCGCCCCCTCGTCGATCTCGTAGTAGCCGGCGGGCACCGACTCGTGCAGGACCTCGGGCTCACCGTAGAGCTGCTGGCTCTCGAAGAAGATCACCGGATCGGTGCCGCGCAGCGCCAGGTTGAGCATGCCCTTTGCGTCGTACGGGGTCACCGGGTAGTAGACCTTGAGGCCGGGGATGTGGCTGACCATGGCCGACCACTCCTGCGAATGCTGGGCGCCGTAGCGGAAGCCCACGGCGATGCGCAGCACGATCGGCAGCGACAGCACCCCGGCCGACATGGCCTGCCACTTGGCGAGCTGGTTGAACACCTCGTCGCCGGCGCGGCCCAGGAAGTCGCAGTACATCAGCTCCACCACCACGCGGCCGCCGCTCATGGCGTAGCCGATGGCGCTGCCGACGATGGATGCTTCCGAGATCGGGGAGTTGAACAGCCGATGGTAGGGCAGCGACTCGGTGAGCCCGCGGTAGACGCCGAAGGCGCCGCCCCAGTCGCGGTTCTCCTCGCCGTAGGCGACCATGGTCGGGTCCTCCGCGAAGCGGTTCAGGAGCGCCTCGAACAGGGCGTCGCGAAAGGTGATCACCTGCGAGATCGGGAGGCGATTGCCGTCGGTGTCGAACGCCGAGCGCGAACGATTGGCCAGCGCCTTGACGCGCGGGTTGTCCGCCACCGGCACGGTGAGCTCCGGCTCGCCGGCGGCCATGGCGTCGGTGGGGCGGGCGGAGAACATGACCGCCTCGATCTCGCGCGCGCTGCCGCCGAAACGGGGCGAGGTGTCGAGCGGCGCCGCCAGGCGGAACGCCCGCTCCATCACGTCCACGGCCCAGGACTCGATGCGCTCGCGCTCGGCGGCGTCGAGCAGGCCCCCTTCGTCCAGGTATTCGCCGTAGCTGCGCAGGCTGTCGCGTTCCTCCCACGCCTCGATCTCCTCGCGCGTTCGGTAGGTGGCCGGATCGCGCGCCGAGTGGCCGGCCAGGCGGTAGGTGACGGTGTCCAGCAGCGCCGGGCCGCGGCCGGCGAGCAGCAACTCGCGCTTGGCGTCCACTGCGGCCGCAACCGCCAGCGGGTTGTAGCCGTCGACCCGTTCGGCATGCAGGTTCTCGGGATTGACGCCGGCGCCCATGCGCGCCAGCACCTGGAAGCCCATGGTCTCGCCCGCGGTTTGGCTGCCCATCCCGTAGAAGTTGTTCATGAAGTTGAACATCACCGGCGGGGCGCCCCCCAGATCGGCATCCCAGAGTGTCCGGTACTGGTCCATGGCGGCGAAGCTCAGCGCCTCCCAGGTCGGCCCGCAACTCGCCGAGGCGTCGCCCACGCAGGCGACGACGATGCCGGGGCGACGGTTCACGCGCTTGAAGAGCGCCGCGCCGGCCGCGATCCCGGCCGAGCCGCCGACGATGGCGTTGTTCGGCATGCTGCCGAGCGGTGCGAAGAAGGCGTGCATGGAGCCGCCGAGCCCGCGGTTCAGGCCGGTACGCCGCCCGAACACCTCCGCCATGAAGCCGTACACCACGAAGTCGATGGCCAGGTCCTTGACGTCACGGTCCCTTGCGGCCGGCTCCACCACCCGCAGGATGTCGCCATCCAGGTACTGCTCCATGACGCGCTGCAGGTCGGCGCCGTCGGCGTGGCGGATGCCCTGCAGGCTCTTGGCCAGGATCTCGGCGTGGCTGCGGTGCGAGCCGAAGATCAGGTCTTCCGTTGCCAGCGGCAGGCACAGCCCCACCACGGACGCCTCCTGACCGATCGACAGGTGCGACGGGCCCTCGTGCACGTAGTCGACGCCGGCGTAGCCGCCCGAGGTCTTGACGCTGTCGAGCATGCGCTCGAACTGGCGGATGAGCACCATGTCGCGGTAGGCGCCGAGGAGCGCCGCGTCGCCCCAGCGCTCGCGCTCGGCGGCGATGTCGGGCCGGTACCGGTTCAACGGGATCGGGTCGATATCGAGGCTGCCGGGCCGGCGAACCTCCTCCGGGCTGATGACCATGGACTTGGGCATGGGCGAAAGGTACACCGGATCGCCGGTGGTCCGGCATGCCGATCCTTGGATTCTTCCGTTCGACCCTACCGAACGCCTGTGGCATAGTTACGGCGGTGGCCGTGCACACTGGTCCGGCAACGCGAGATCGCCCTGCGGAAACGCTGCCGCTGGAGAACGGCGACCGGCTCACGCGCCGAGAGTTCGAGCGGCGCTACGCCGCTCGGCCGGATCTCAAGAAGGCGGAATTGATCGAGGGGGTAGTCCACATGCCGTCACCGGTACGGGCCGTCGGTCATTCACGACCGCACGCAACGATTCTATGGTGGCTGGGGACCTATGGGGCCGCCACACCGGGTGTGTGGACGGACGACAATGTTACGGTGCGGCTTGATCTCGACAACGACGTGCAGCCGGACGCGATGCTGAGCATCGACCCGGACGCGGGAGGCCGTTCGCGGCTGAGCGACGACGATTACGTCGAGGGCGCGCCGGAGTTGATCGTCGAGATCGCGGCCAGCAGCGCGGCGATCGATCTGCACGACAAGCTGCGCGCCTACCGTCGCAACGGCGTGCAGGAGTACGTGGTGTGGCGCGTGCTGGAACGCCAGATCGACTGGTTCGTCCTGTGCGATGACGAGTACCGGCCGCTGAGCCCGGGCGTGGCCGGCATACTCGAAAGCCGCGTGTTTCCCGGCCTACGCCTGGCCGTCGGCGCGCTACTGCAGGGAGGCATGGCGCGGGTGCTGTCGGAGTTGCAGAACGGTGTGCGCACGCCCGAGCACGCCGCGTTCGTCGAGCGCCTCCAATCGGCCGGGGATGCCGTGCGCCACCCACGGAACCGATAGCGCTAACAGGCTCAGGCATGCCCGTGGTCGCGGTGCTGGCGGCACTGGATGAGGAGATCGAGGCGTTCCGCGGAGCGCACGAGTTGGAGCCGGTGGAGGAGGGGACGCCGTTCCCGGCCTTCCGGTTCCGCGTCGGTCGGGTCGATGCCGTGCTGATGCGCACGGGGGTCGGCAAGGCATTCGCGGCCATGGTCGCGCAGCGCGCGATCGAGCGGGTGCGGCCCGACTGCCTGATCGTCACCGGCATCGCCGGGAGCGTCCGAGAGGGGTTGAACCTGGGCGATGTCGTGGTCAGCCGCGACTGCATCCAGCACGACCTGGACGCGACCGCGCTGGGCTTCGAGCTCGGCCAAGTACCCTACACCGACTACCGCATCCTGCGCGCCGACCCACGGCTGGTGGAGCTGGCGCTGGCCACCTCGGTGCCCGGCCAGCGCGTGGTGGCCGGTCGCATCTTGACCGGCGACCAGTTCGTCAGCGATCCCGATGCCGCGCTGCGCCGGAGGCTGAGCGAGCTGCAGGGCTCCGTCGTGGAGATGGAAGGCGCGGCGGTCGCACTGGTGGCCACCGTCAACCGCGTGCCGTTCGTGATCATCCGCTCTGTATCCGACAAGGCCGACGCCGCTGCGCCGGCCGATTTCGGCGCCTTCTTGCGACGCGCGGCCGCGAATTCCTACACCGTTAGCGCGGTTATCCTCGAACACGTCGCACCAAGAAGACCAGAATGACACAACGCGAGCCCTCCCAGCCACACTGGTTCGTCGGTGCAAGCTATGGCGGATCTGACGATCAGACATCCCGCTTTCTCCAAGAAGGAATTTGGGAGAACGGCTACGACGACCAGTATCTCGACTTGGTGCGCTCCATGCGTTCCGGGCAAAGAATCGCCATCAAATCAACTTACAGTCGCAAGCACGACCTACCCTTTGACAATCGGGGAAAAGTGACTTCGACCATGGCCATCAAAGCGATTGGAACCATCACCGAGAACTTTAATGACGGCAAGCGCGTGCGCGTCGACTGGACAAAAGTGGATCCAATACGTGAATGGTATTTCTATACATATCGCAAGACAGTGTGGCGCGTCGACCCGGGGAAGTGGACGTCGGACGGTTTGATAAAGTTTGCCTTTGAGGAGAAGTCACAGGACATCGATCGCTTCCGCAACGCTCCGTACTGGGCGGACCGATTCGGCGATGGTCTCGAAAAAAGTGTTGAAGTCATCAGTGATAACAAGATCCCTGAAGCGACGCAGAATGAACCTGGCGAGCCGTACGCGATCGAAGAAGTGATCAGGGAGGGGTGCTTCCTCGAACGCGACAAAATCGAGCGCTTGCTGGAACTCCTGAGAAACAGAAAGAACCTCATCCTCCAGGGGCCACCCGGTACCGGCAAGACATGGCTCGCAAAGCGTCTGGCGTTTGCGTTGATAGGGGAACGAAACGAAGAGAGGGTTCGCGCCGTCCAGTTCCACCCGAATCTCTCATACGAAGACTTCGTTAGAGGCTGGCGTCCGATGGGCGATGGAAAGCTGGCGCTGGCTAACGGTGTGTTCATGCAGTCGATCCGCTCCGCATCCGAGGATGCATCCGGAGAGTTTGTGGTCGTGATCGAAGAACTCAACCGCGGGAACCCGGCGCAGATCTTCGGCGAACTGTTGACGCTTCTGGATCCCGACAAGCGATCACCTCGTGACGCCATCGAGCTCTGCTACCCCGACTCGGACGGAAAACGGAATCCGGTCCATATCCCCAAGAACCTCTATGTCATAGGAACCATGAATATCGCCGACCGATCTCTCGCGCTCGTGGACTTGGCGCTTCGCCGTCGTTTCGCGTTCGTCACGCTGGAACCAAAGCTCGGAGCAGTGTGGCGTGAGTGGGTGGTTCGCGAACGTGGCGTAGACGCGAATCTGGTTGCAGATATCGAGCGCCGAATCAACGAACTCAACAACCGGATCTCCGGAGATCCCGGACTCGGCAAACAGTTCCGGATAGGCCACAGCTTTGTGACCCCGGCGTATCGCCTCGAAAACGATGCAACGAAACAGTGGTTCAGGCAGGTGGCGGAGACGGAGATCGGACCGCAGTCTGGAGGAGTACTGGTTCGACGCACCCGAGCGCGCCGCGGACGCCTTCGAAACGCTCATCGAGGGATGGTGACCGATATCGCCTCTTCACCGGACGTCAAGACGAAAGACACCGGTCCTGCACATACCAGCGCCAGACATATAGCCGGTATCCCGGTTCGAAACCTCTGGCTCCTCATGCTCTATGCCTCCGAGCTTTTCCGTATGCGCGGAGTGGACAGTGTCGCGCTGGAAGATAGCCCGCACGAGTTACCTGATCTGATCGCCGAGATCCTGGCGCACGCTGTCGAGCAACGACAACGACGTCGCTTCAGCTTGGGCTACCTAGTTCCTGTCCGGTAATCCCGTTTTTCGGAGAGGGAGCCGGCGAGGAGCGCCTGTAGGGGGCGTACCGGACGTGTGGAGATCGGGATTCGGAAGCAGTCGAGCTCGGTTTTGGCACGATTGAGGAGACTATTTCGAAATCTATGGACACATGTCCTTGGTTATATCGATACGCAAGACACACCTGTGCCGTAAACTTGCCCCGAGATAATTGTCAGATAAGAAGCCGACGCACGCCGGCAGCGCGTCAGGTTCGCAGCAAGCGCGCCAGCCGTATCAGGTTGTGCGCAAACACCGCCGCATGCACGTACGCCTGAAAGTGTTCCCAACCATGCCAGTTGCAGCGGCCCAGCCCAAAACACCGCTTCAGGTACGAGATGCCTGCTTCCGCACCAGCCCGAAAGCGCTTGAGTTGACCGTAGATCCACGACGACGGCGTCATGTCGGCCGGCTGCAGACCACACTTCTTGTGGAACACCACGTGCTCCACGCCCAACTCCTTGGCGTCGGTCAGATTCTCCTTCGAGGCATAGCCCCCATCGAACGCCGCCCGCTGCGGCGGCTCGCCGAAGGCCTCCACGTGCCGCCGCAGCATCGGCAGGCAGCGCGTGCTGTCGGCGGGGTTGCCTTCTTCGACCACCACATCCAGCACCAGCCCGCTACGCCCGCTGCTCAGGTTGATCTTGTGCCCGTACTGCGTCGCGCGCCCGCCCTTGACGATGATGTCGGTGTGCGGCTCGAACAGGCTCACCACCTTCTCGGCCGCCGGCACCTTCTCCTCGTCGAACACCCGCCGCTCAGTCTGGTCCACCACGTGCTCGATCAACTCCACGTAGGCGTCCACCTCCGCACACCAACTCTCGGACCACGGATCAGTTACGGCACTCACGCGTTCCCGTGCCGCAGCCGCGTAGCCCAGCGACAGCGCCACCAGCGCCAGCAGCCGCCGGTACCCACGCCGCCGCCGCTTCGGCTCGCGCGCCGAGCCGATCTGCCGCTCACGCCGCTTGGCAGCACGGCAGTGGTCGCTGAACCGAAGCTCCGGCAGCAGCTCCTGCGCCTGGCGCAGAAACCGCGTCAGCACCCGCACCCCGTCGTACAACAGGCGGCTGTCCGACGGTTCCAGGATGTCGGTGGCGCTCACCGTGCTGTCGATGCGCACCTGCGTCCCGGCTTCGATCCCCCGCTCCTTGGCCTCCCGCAACAGCACGCCGTCGAGCCGCTCCCAGGTCTTGGCGTCGATCATGCTGATGGCGCTCTGTAGCGCCGACTTCTTCGGCACACGCCACGGATCGACCCGTGCAAAGCGCTGCATGGAGCGCGAATCGCGCAGCGCGAACTCCAAATCACGGTACGAGAAGTCCATCAGACGCGCGATCACCGCGCAGCGCAGGATGGTCTCGCAGGTCAGCCCGATACGACCACAGGTGGCCGAGCCGCCGACGCAGTCGCCGACCATATCGAGCAGTTCGGGATGTTGATCGAGCAACAGGGACGCCAGTTCCAGTTCGTCGCCGACGGTATGGTCAATCTGCGGCGTCTGGAATACACTTGGTTGTTCGGTGCGTGTCGTGCGCATCGGGCTCTCCGGGTGTTTCGGTTTTGTCGAGGTTTGCACCAGCGATGATAACCGGAACACCCCTTTTTTTCAACCCCGCCAAATCCCTCAAATCACGCCCATTCAACAAGTTGCGAATTTACGGACAGGAACTACCTATCACGGCATGCTGTCATCCATCGGATGCGGGGACGGATCGACATGCTCAAGACGGAGCGACGGCAACTCCTCGCGCGAGGCCAAGTGGCCTGCTGCTTCGAAGAACTGACGATCGACACACCGCGCAACCGTTTCGTCCGCGCGGCCCTGGATAGAATCTCCCGGCTCGCCAAGCGGCCCGACGTGGCGCACCGCTGTCGGAAGTTGGCCAGCGATATGAAGGCTATGGGTGTCGCCGGCACGCCGCCGACACCGGTACAGATACGGGCGGAACGCTTCGGGCGACAGGATGCCGATGACCGGTTCATGGTGGCGGCTGCTAAACTTGCCTTTAGTTTGTTCCTGCCTACAGAGGAGTCTGGGACGACCGTCCTGCCGCTGCCTGACCGCGAAACGAGATGGGTGCGTCGGCTCTACGAGCGGGCTATAGGCGGGTTCTATGATGTCGTGCTGAGGCCGCAGAGATGGCAGGTTACCGCCGGCCGGACGATCCGATGGCCGATCGAGCATTGTACTCCCAACATCGACGACATCCTGCCGACCATGCGCACCGACATCACTCTTGAGCATCGTGCTTCACTCCGCAGGATCGTCATCGACACGAAATTCAACTCGATTCTGATGAGCGGCTGGTATCGGGAAAAGACGTTACGCAGCGGCTACGTCTACCAGATGTACGCCTATCTCCGCTCTCAGGATGGCCGGGGAGATCCCATGGCCGACCACTCCGAGGGCCTGCTTCTACATCCATGCGTTGGCCCGATCGTCGATGAAACGGTCGTAATCCAGGGGCACTCCATCCGCTTCGCAACCGTCGATCTGGCGGCGTCCATCTCGACGATCCGCCGGCAACTGCTGAATGTAATCCAACCCGCCGTGTAGTAATGCTACGCTCTACACAGATCCGGTTGGTTGAGAAGTCGTCTGTGTGTGTCGCTTTGTGAATCTTGCCACGATGGCAGGAGATCAAGCCCGCGTTCATGAAGTCGCTCTCGGGGCTTCCGCCATCGGTGACCGGCAAGCGCGCACCGCTGTTTCTTGCCAAGGCATGACATGCTGGTTATTGGACCTGCAGGCGACATCCCGAAGTGCGCGGATCAACGCGAGGAAGGAAATCTTTCCTGTGCTGTTCTCCTCGACGAGCAGGTCAGCGGTGCACGTCGTGCCTGCGTCTCCCGGAAGCAGCGGCAATTGCGGACTGTGATGCGTTCCATGGTAGCCGCCCCTAGCAATTTTGGGATTCTGCCACGTCCCACGGCGCGAGCACTGCGGCAACCGCTTGAAGGTCAGTCAGAGTGCTCGGATCAGTTGACGTGTAGCAAGCTCGTAGATACTCTGCGGGTACTCATAGTGAAGTACGCTACCGTCAAAGAGTTCCGACATGATGTGCGCAGACTGCTTGCCGAGGTGGATGCCGCCGGACGGTTCGTGACCATCCAGCGGGGCAAGCCCGTGGCGATTCTCGGGCCAGTCGCGCCGGTCGATGAACCGCGCCCACTCCTCCGACCCTGTACCGGCGCGTGGGTTGAGATCGAATCGGCCCTCCAGGAGAGCGAGCCCGCCTACGCCACGGTAGGCGAAGCGCTAGACCTCCGGGCGGCGCCCGACAGTGGGATGAGACTTGCTGGTGATGTCTGCCTTGGGGGCTCGCGGAGCCGTCAATCACGCTGGTGCGAGTGACTGAATGACACACGATTACAAGCTCCTTACCGAAGCGGTGCGCACCGTGATCCGCGACGTGGCCGACTTTCCGCGGCCGGGGATCGTGTTCCGGGACATCACGCCGGTGTTCGGAAAGATCCACCTGCCGCTTCGCGTCGCCTCGTGGATGGCCGCCGCATTCGCGGCTGATGCGGCCGACCACCGCATCGACGCGGTGGCGTGCGTGGAGGCGCGCGGCTTCATGCTCGGCCCGCTGGTGGCGCGGGAGCTGGGCGTCGGGCTGATCCCGGTGCGCAAACCGGACAAGCTGCCGCGCGAGACGCTGCGCCAAGAGTACGACATGGAGTACGGCACCGACTCGCTGGAGATGCACGCCGACGCCTGCGGTCCGGGACAGCGCGTGCTGCTGGTGGACGACGTGCTGGCCACCGGAGGCACCGCCGCGGCGGCGTGCCGGCTGATCGAGCGCGCCGGCGCCAGCGTCGCGGGTGCGGCGTTCCTGATCGAGCTGGAAGGACTGGACGGGGCGCAGCGGCTGCCGGTGCCGAGTCGCAGCCTGTTGGTGCTGCCGGCGTAGAGCGCCTGGGCGTGTCGCCGCTCCCGATTCGTTGACCGCCGTCGTAACCGTATACTTGAGTGAGATCCATCATGACGACCGCTGCCACCCGCCCGCTGCACGCGGGCGAGACCGACGGCACGCCGGAGGTGCATCGCGTCCGCGCGGCCCGGCAGGCATTCCTCCGGTACCACGCGCAGTGTTTCTGGTACCTGCGCGCCGATCTGAAGGTCACGGCCAGAGACATCCCCATGATTGCGGATGGCCTGCGGAAGAACGGCGGGCGTGAGGGGTTTCTACTCGCCGCACAGCTATGCCGCTGACGCGCATGCATACGCAGCTCCTCAATCGAATCGCCGCGAACCGCAGTCCCGACAGCTACGTCGCCGGTGCGACCGTCCTGCATCGCGACGCCGACACGCCTCGATTCTCGGATGATCTCGATCTGTTTCACGACGTGGAAGACAGCGTGGCACAGTGCGCGGAGGCGGATGCCGCCACGTTACGCGCTGCCGGCTGCACGTTCTCGTGGCTGCTGCGGACGCCGACCTTTCATCGCGCGCTGGTGACGCTGGACGGAGAGCAACTCAAGATCGAGTGGGCGCACGACAGCGCGTATCGGTTCTTTCCGGTCCAGAGCGATGCCCTCTGCGGCTATCGACTGCACGATGCCGATGCTGCGACCAACAAGGTGCTGGCCTTGGCGGGGCGAAACGAGATCCGCGACTTCGTGGATGTGCTGCACTTGCATGACACGTATCTGTCGCTCGGTGCCCTGGCATGGGCGGCATGCGGAAAGGATCCCGGGTACACGCCCGAGTTTCTGCTCGAGTACGCAGGCCGCCACGTCGCCCATACGCAAGAAGACCTCGACCGGCTCAGCTTGCGGGAACCGCTCGATCTCAGCGACCTGAAGCAGCGGTGGATCGCCGCGGTCGATGGCGCCCGCGCGATCGTGGCCATGCTCCCGCCGGCAGAGGCGGGGTGTCTGTATCTCGGCGCGGATCGCATGCCTCTGACGCCGGACGCGACATCTCCGCAGTTCGATCGGCTGACGCGCCACAAAGGCCGCGTTCGCGGTGCCTGGCCGACCCTCTCGCCGTACCGAACCAGTGGCGAGGAATGACCATGGCGGCGTGGATCGGCGTCGCAGCGATCCCGAGCCGCAGCCTGCTGATGCTGCCGGCGTGAAGGAGGCTCCGGGCCTGCCTTTGATCCTGATGCGGGTTGGCGGCATCATGGTGGCGGCGGGCATCGCGCTGGCGTACCTGGCCTGGGCGCTCTCGTACGCGCAGGTGAGCTTGGCGGCGATCGCCATCCCGGTCGGGGTGGTGCTGCTGGGCGGCGTGCTGGTGTTCGTGATCGGCGCCGTGTCCGGGGCCAGTGCTCGCCAGGAGACCAAGGCTCGCCAAGAGACCAGGGCTCGCCAGGAGTAGCCGCGGAGACTTCAGCCGGCGGGCAGCTCGGCTCCGGCCTGCCGCCGATAGAGGTCGGCGTACACGCCGTCCAGCGCAATCAGCTCGTCGTGCGTGCCACGCTCGGCGATGCCGTGGTCCTTGATCACGAACAGGCGGTCTGCGGCGCGTACCGTGCTCAGCCGGTGGGCGATGATGATCGCCGTGCGGCCCTGCAGGAGCCGCCGCAGCGCGGCCTGGATCACCGACTCGGTCATCACGTCCACGCTGGAGGTCGCCTCGTCCAGGACGATCAGGCGCGGGTCGGGCAGCAAAGCGCGGGCGATGGCGATGAGCTGGCGCTGACCCACCGATATGTTGGTGCCGAACTCCAGGATCTCGGTGTCGTAGCCGTCCGGCAGCCGTTCGACGAAGCGGTGCAGGCCGACCGATCGCGCGGCTTCGATGACCGCCTCGTCGGTGGCGGCAGGCGCGCCGAAGCGGACATTGTCGGCGATCGTGCCCGGAAACAGGAACGGATCCTGTGAGACCAGCGCCATCTGCGCGCGCAGGGTGCGCTGCTGGACGGACCGCACGTCGATGTCGTCGACCAGCACGCTTCCCTCGGTGACGTCGTAGAACCGGGAGATCAGGTTGGCGATGGTGGTCTTGCCGGCCCCGGTCTCGCCGATCAGCGCCACCGTCTGGCCCGCCTCTATGGTCAGGTCGACCTCTTTCAGCACCGGCTGATCGGGCTCGTAGGCGAAGGAGACGCCGCGCAGCTCGATGCGGCCGGAGATCCGCCGCATCGGCGGGGCGTCGGGGGCGTCGACGATGCGCGGCTCCGTATCCAGCAGCTCCAGCACCTTCTCGCCGCCGGCCATCGCCGACTGCATGGAGGCGTAGAGCTGGCTGAGTTCCTGGATCGGCTGGAAGAAGCGGCTGACGTAAGCCAGGAAGGCGACGATCACGCCGATCGAGACCTCGTCCCGGCCGTGGGCGAAGCCGCCGAAGAGCAGCACCGCCGCCGTCGCCAGCAGCCCCAGGAACTCCACCGCCGGCGTGAAGGCGATGGACAGGGAAAACGCCCGCAGTTGCGCATCCCGCGCGTCACGATTGTGTCGTTCGAACCGCTTCGCAGCCGCCGGCATCTGCGCGAACGCCCGGATCACGCGCATCCCGCCGATCGCCTCGGCCAGGTTGCCGACCATCGTGGCGATCGCCGTCCGCGTGGCGCGGAACGCCCGCCGCGCCAGGCGGGAGAAGATCAGCGTGGCGACCATCATCACCGGCACCACCGCGAAGGTCGTCAGCGCCAGCTCCGTGTCCATGACCAGCATGGCCGCGACGATGCCGATCAGCACCAGGGAGTCGCCGATGATCTGCACCAGCCCCTGCGACAGCACCTCGTTGATGGTGGCAACGTCGTTGATCACCCGCGAGATGGTGACGCCGACCGGGTGCTCGGAGTGATAGCGCAGCGACAGCCGCTGCAGGTGGCGGAAGAGCTGCGACCGCATCGTGGCCAGCATCCGCTGGCCGACCCACGACAGCAGGTAGGTCTGCAGCGCGTGCGCGGCATAGGTGCCCAGGAACGTGAGCACCAGGAGGCCGGAGATCAGCGCCAGGCTCCTCAGGTCGCCCGAGGCGATGGCGTCGTCGATGGCGAGCTGGATCAACCACGGCGCCGCCAGGCTGAGCACGGTGACGACCAGCATGGCGAGCGAGGCGGCGACCATGTGCCTGCGATACGGCCGCAGGTAGACCGCCAGGCGGCGGAGGACGTGCGGATCGATCGCCCGGCCCTGGCCGCCGCCGGCGAGCGCGGCCAGCGTGGACCTCGGGCCGCCGCCCCCCATGCCGGTCGAGAAGGTGCTCATCGGGGCGCTTTCCTCAGTGCATGAGCGGCCGCCGGCGCCAGGTGGCCGTCGCCGTCGCCCCCGGCTGCGGCGGGCACGGGTGCTGCGGTTCCGGCGGAAGCGAAGATGGCGGCATAGAGCGGCGAGCCTGCCAGCAGCTCCTCATGGGTGCCGTAGGCGGCGATCCGGCCCTCCTCCAGCACCACGACCGCATCCGCGTCCTTGCAGGTGCTGGCGCGCTGCGCGATCACGATCATGGTGCGCCCGCCGGCGGAATCGCGCAGCGTCGACAGGATCCGGCCCTCGGTGCGCGCGTCGACGCTGGAGGTGGCGTCGTCCAGGATCAGGATGCGCGGATCGGTCAGCAGCGCGCGGGCGATGGCGATGCGCTGTTTCTGCCCGCCGGACAGGGTAACGCCGCGTTCGCCCACCTTCGTGTCGTACCGCTCGGGCAGCTCTTCGATGAAGGCGCGGATCTGCGCAGCCTCCGCCGCCGACTCGATCTCCGCCTGCGAGGCGTCCGGACGGCCGAAGGCGATGTTCTCGCCGATGGTGGCTGCGAACAGCACCGTGTCCTGCAGCACGACGCCGATCTGAGAACGCAGCGACGCCAGCGTCACCCCACGGATATCGATGTCGTCGATCTCGATCACGCCGCGGGTCGGATCGTACAGGCGCAGCAGCAGCGAGATCAGGGTCGTCTTCCCGGAGCCGGTGGCCCCCAGCACTGCCAGTTTGCTGCCGGCCGGAATGGTCAGGTCGATGTCGGAGAGCGCCTCGGGGTCATCCTCCCCACCGAACGCGAAGCTCACGTCCCGGAACCGGACCCCGCCCCGGCCGCGCGGCAACGGCCGGGCGTCCTGGGCCTCCGGGATGGCGACCGGGGCGTCCAGGATCTCCGCGACGCGCTCGGCGGACGCCAGCCCCTGCACCATCATCGGCAGCATGGCCCCGACCCGGCGCACCGGCGCGAAGAGCTGCGTGATGTAGGTCGTGAACGCCACCAGCAGCCCCAGGCTCTCGCCGCGCACGACCATCAGGCCGCCGATGCCCACGACCACCACCAGGCCCAGGTTGGCGATCAGCGACAGGAGCGGCGTGTGTATGGCCTTCAGCTTCGTGTTGAGCGCCGAGATCACGAACCAGCGATCGACCTGACGCTGAAACCGTACGGTCTCCCGCTGCTCCTGCGCGAACGCCTTGACCAGCCGCGCGCCCTGCAGGTTCTGCTCCAGCGCCGACGTCATCACGCCGAGTTGCTGCTGCAGCCGGGACGCCAGCGGCCGTTGCTGCATGGCGAATATGAACGCCTGGACCGCCAGGAACGGGACCGGGATCAGCGACGCGGCGCCGAGCACGGGGTTCATCGCCAACATGAACGCCAGCGTCCCCGCGAACAGCACCGCCGCGTCCAGGACGCGCAGCAACGCCTTGCTGACCACGAACCGGAGGCGCTCCACGTCCTGGATCGCGCGCTGCAGGACCTGGCCGGTCTCCATCTTTTCGATAAAGGAGATCTCCACCACGCCCAGCCGCAGGAACAGCTCGTTGCGCAGGTCGTAGGCGAGGCGCTGCGCGGCCATTTCCGCCAGGCGGCCCTGCAGGAATCCGAACACCGCGCGCGCGGCCGACAGAGCGATGAGCGCGCTGACCGAACCGATCAGCACCGACCGGTCGCCGGCGATGATGCCGTGGTCGACGATCCAGCGGACGAACAGGGGGATGACGAGGAGAGCGCCGGTGTGCGCGAGCATCGCGGCGTACGCCGCCGCCATGAGCGGTCGGTAGGGGCGCAGGTAACGGAAGAACCGCCGGAACAGGCTCGCCAAGCCGACAGTATACCAACTGCGCCGGGCCGGGCTACCCGCCGGGCCGGTCCGACGCGCGGTTGACGGTTAGGGAGAGATGGCCCTCGGACGGGTTTCTTCCACCTCAGCCGTACGCCGAGCCCAACCCCATGGCGCGGCGCCACGCCGCCACCTGGCCCAGGTGGTGCCCTTCGTGCATGGTCATCAGCGCGGTGGCGAAGTCGCCCACGGTCGGGAAACGCTTGCCGCGAGGGGGCGGCATGGGCTGCCGCAATCGTTCCGCGTCGACCGTCTCCATCGCCCGGGACACACGCTCGTGCTGCATGCGGAGCTGCTCCAGGAGCTCCGTCTTGCCGGGAAAGTCGGCGGCGTTTCCGCTGGGGACCGACCCCATGCGGCAGGCCTCCTTCCATTTGTCCGGAAAAGTAGACGGCAGCCCGAGTACACCGGCCAGCGTGTCGGACGTGGCGCCCAGATGGCCCAGCGTCCACGCCGGGTGATTGATGACTCCGGACGGCTGAGCGACCATCTGCTCGTCGGTGAGGTCGGCGACGAGCATCTCGGCCCGTTTGAGGTTCATGCCGTAGACGAACAACAGATGCTGGATCATGGATGGGGCGCACTATAGCGTCGGCGCGCCACGGCCCACCATCCCGCCGCCCGAGTGGGGTACGATGCTGTGGTCATGGAACACACGCGAATCGGCCTGTTGCATCCGGGCCAGATGGGCTCCGCGGTGGGCGCCGCCTTGGCAAAGGCTGGACACCGGGTGCTATGGGTGTCCACGGACCGGTCCCCGGAGTCGCGTCAGCGCGCGGCGGCGGCCGGGTTGGAAGACGCCGGCTCCCTGGAGGCGCTCGCTGCGCAGGCGGAGGTGATCCTGTCGATCTGTCCCCCGCACGCGGCGCCCGACGTCGCCGAGCAGGTGGCCGCCCGCGGGTTCACCGGTATCTACGCCGACTGCAACGCCATCTCGCCCCACCGGACACGCGCCGTCGAGACGATCATCGCCGGCGCAGGCGCGACCTACGTGGACGGCGGCATCGTCGGCGGTCCTCCTGCCGGCGGGCCGCCGCGAACCTCGCTCTACCTTTCGGGCGCGGCCGCGGATCGGGTGGCCGCATGCTTCCCGGCCGAGGCGCTGCACGCGGTGGTGCTCTCCGACCGCATCGGCGCGGCTTCCGCGCTTAAGATGTGCTACGCGGCCAACACCAAGGGCACCTCCGCCCTGTTCGCGGCGATCCTGGCGCTGGCCGAGCAGGAAGGGGTGCGGGACGCTCTGGAACGGCAGTGGGGCGAGAGCCTGACCGCCTCCGCGCACAAGCGCGCCGCCGACAGCGCCCTCAAGGCGTGGCGGTTCGTGGGCGAGATGCACGAGATCGCAGCGACCTTCGCGGAATCCGGCCTGCCCGGCGGCTTCCACGCCGCCGCCGCGGAGATCTACGAGCGCTTGGCCCCGTTCAAGGGTCGCACCGAGCCGCCGGAGCTCTGCGACGTGCTCGACACCTTGTCGCATAGTACCGTGTCGGGCATGTCGATCAGTGAGAGCATGTTACCCGAGTTCGACCATGAGGCTGCGGGGGTCCGCACGACGCTGGAGCGGGTGCCGTCCGACAAGCTCGATTGGAAGCCGCATCCGGCGTCAGGCTCCATGGGATGGCTCGCGGGGCACGTGGCCAACCTGCCCACCTGGGCGGTGCTGACCATCGAGCAGGATGATCTGGACCTCCTGCCCGGCGGCAAGCCGCTCGACCAGCCTCCGCCGCCTGCCGACAGCGCGTCGCTGGTGGACACCTTCGACCGCAATGCCGCGGCCGCTCGGGCCGCCATCGCCGGCGCAGGCGACGCCGACCTGATGCGGCCGTGGTCGCTGCTGCAGAACGGCGTCACCCTCATGACCATGCCCAAGGTGGCGGTGCTGCGCACTTTCGTGTTCAACCATCTGATCCACCACCGTGCGCAGCTCGGCGTATACCTGCGGCTCAACGACATCGCGGTCCCTTCGCTCTACGGTCCCTCCGCCGACGAGGTCCCGAACTGATCGGGATCACCGTCGCGCCGGGCGCGGCATCCGACACCGGGCGGCGGCCGTGAGGCTGACCGTCCTCGGCGACACCGCGGTGTCCCCCAACCTGGCGGCCGGCGACCGGACGTCCGTGTGCGCGTACCCGGTCGCGACGCGGTTGGCCGACGGCACGGTGTTGGCGCTCTACCGGCAGGGCCTGGACAAGCACGGCGCCGACGGCCGCTTCCTGCTGCAGCGCTCCGCCGACCGCGGCGCCACCTGGAGCGAACCGGTCGTGGCGCTGGACCGGGGCGGCCGCGTGGCCGGTTCGCCGGCGGACGGCCCGGCGCGGGTGCCGTCGATGGCCGGTTTGCTGCAGACCGCGAGCGGCGCGCTGCTGGCCAACTTCGGCGTGGTCGAGGGGCTGGGCGAGGGGACCTACATGTTCGCGGACGAGGCGCGTGAGTTGCCGGTCCGCATGCTGCTCACCCGCAGCGACGACGGCGGCGCTACGTGGTCCGAGCCCGAGGTGCTGAACGCCGCTCCGGCCGGGTCCTGCCCGACCACCAAGCCGTTCCAGCGGCCGGACGGCACCATCTGCATGCCGCTGGAGATCCCGGGCCCGGCGCCGGGCGTGCCTGCGACCGGCATGGTGTTCTCGGACGACGACGGCCGGAGCTTCGGCGGGTTCGTCCGCTGCGCGTTCGACGACAGCGCGGCCCTGGCCTGGTGCGACGGTCACTGCGCACAACTCGACGACGGACGTATCCTGCTGCTGCTATGGACGTTCCGGGCCTCCGACGAGACGACGATCGACGTGCACCGCTGCCACTCGGGGGACGGCGGGCGCACCTGGAGCGAGCCGCTGCCTACCGGGCTGCACGGGCAGGTGACCGCTCCGCTTGAGCTGCCCGGCGGATCGGTGCTGGCGGCCAGCAACCGGCGCGTGGCGCCCGACGGCATCCTCATCCACGTCTCCCATGACGGCGGCGAAACCTGGGATCAGGACGACTCGGTACGGATGTGGGATCCCGCCGCCGGACGCACGCTGGCCGAGCCGGCGGGCGCGTCGAGCGATCGCCATGGCGCCGGAATCTGGGCCGCGCTCGGCGGGTTCACATTCGGTACGCCGGACCTGACGCTGCTCGACGACGGCACCGTTCTGTTGATCCACTACGCGACCCTCGACGGCGTGACGCACATCCGCGCGGTCCGTTTCCGCTTCGATGAGTGAAAAGGAAACCCGGACCGTCACCGGCGCTTTGGACGCCGGCTCCCTCGGCGTGGTGCTGCCCCATGAGCACCTGATCCACCACGTCAGCATTCACTCCGGCCGGGCCGACAATTCCTGCCTGGACGTCGAGCTGGCCGCCGAGGAGTGCCGGCGCTTTCGTGAGGCCGGCGGCGGGGCGATCTGCGACGTCACGCCGCTGGGACTGGGACGCGACCTGGCGGCCCTGCGAGCAGTCAGCGAGCAATCCGGGGTGCCGGTCGTCTCCGCGCTCGGGCTTTACGACACCTGGACGCAGCCGGACGAGGTGCGCGGCCGTCCCGCACGCGTGGTCGCCGACTACCTGGAGCGTGGCGTCGAAGGGTGCGGTCTGATCGGGGAGATCGCCAGCCACAACGAGTCCGGCCACGCCGACTGGCGGCGCTACGCGCTGCACGCGTCGGAGCGCGACCTGTTCGCCGGCGCGGCGCGGGCGCAACGACGCACCGGACTGGCCGTCACCACGCATGCCAGCCTGGGACGGGGCGGGGTTGCGCAGGCGCGGTTGCTGATCGACTCCGGTGCCGCCCCGGAGCGGGTCATCATCGGCCACTGCGACGCCCACCTGCACGGCGACGAGGCGCTGGACCTGGACTACTACGAGGCTCTCCTGGCGCTTGGCGTCTGTCTGGAGTTCGATCTCTTCGGCTGGGAGGAACTGGCGCCGGATGCGCTCCGTGCCAGGCGGATCACGACGCTCTGTGATGCCGGGCACGCTGGCCGCCTGCTGATCTCCACCGACACGTGCCGCCGCTCGCAGCTTCACGGCTGCGGCGGCCGCGGCTTCGACTACCTGTTCACGAGCGTCATCCCGGCTCTGCGCGCTGCCGGCGTCAGTCAGGCCGACATCGACACGATCACCCGCGCCAACCCCGCCCGCCTGCTCAGCATTACCTGATGGAGAGTCGACCTGTGCCCGTAAATATGGGATTATGGCTCCATGAAGACGACCATCGAGCTTCCGGACGAAGCGCTCCGAGCCGCCAAGATAGCGGCCGCCGGCCGTGGGGTGACCCTGAGGCAACTGTTCACCGAAGCGCTGGAAGAGAAGCTCCGCCGCTGCGCCATGGACAGAGGCAACCCGGAGAACGAACCGCCGTGGATGGAGGGGTTCGGCGCTCTGTCCGATCTGGCCGATGAGAATCGCCGCGTGCTCGCCGCCATCGAACAGGAGTTCGAACGAATCGACCCCGAAGACATCGCGTGATCCTGGACACCAACGCCCTGTCCGCCTGGGCCGAAGGCCTTCTATCGGTGAAGGACAGGTATCGTACCGCCAGCCGGCTGGTCGTCCCCACCGTCGTGCTCGGGGAATTCTACTTCGGCATTCGCCAATCACGTCGCCGCGCGCGCTACGAGGGCTGGCTTCGCCGCTACCTGCCGATGGCAGAGCTCGCGGTGATCACCCGTGCGACCGCCAGTGAATACGCCGAGATATGGCTGCAGCTCAAGCGTTCCGGCAATCCGATTCCCGTCAACGACGCCTGGATCGCGGCGCTTGCCCGCCAGCACGATCTGCCGGTGCTCAGCAATGACTCCCACTTCGACGCCGTCGACGGCGTCCGGCGCGTCGAGTTCTGACAGCCGGCTCCGTTCGCCTGCTCAGCATTCGGTGACCGAAACACTTACGGTGATTCGAGCTTCGGCCCCGGCGGCCAGCAGCGGGAGGGGCGGAGCGTTGCGCCAGGCCGGGTCGACGAGGCGAGAGAATCCGTCCAGGCCGGCGGTCCACGGCTCGACGCAGACGAACGGCGCCGCGCGCGGCGCGTAGATCACGAGCTGCGTGATCGAGCCGTCGTAGCCCACGCCGATGCGGCGACCCGCGCCGCGGTCGGTGAGTACCGCCTCGGTCCCGCTCAGGTCCGTGAACACGTTGTCGTAGCTCGCCTCCGGGTCCAGGCCGAACGGCTCGGCCAGCGCGCGCGTGCTTCCCGACGGCACCAGCAGTTCGGGGTCCAGCTCGACGGACCGGGAGGCGGGGAGGGCAAGCGACACCCCGTCGCGGCCGGGGTCGGAGATCGCCAGGTACGGGTGCGCGCCGAACGCGTACGGCGCAGGCACGCCCCCCAGATTGCGCACGCATAGCTCGATCTCCACGCGCCGAGGGGTAAGGGACAACTCCAGGCGCACGGCGACCGGCCAGGGATAGCTCTCGCGCACCAACGCCTCGGGGACCTCGGCGGCATAGATCAGGGTGACGTACTCTGCCGACCGGTCGACCTGCGGCGGGCCTATGCGGCAGCGGTCCAGGAAGCCGTGGATGGGCATCGACAACGACGACTCATGACCGGCGAGCCGGTAGGCGTCGGCGGCCGGCGGCTCGACCGATCGGTCCCAGGTCCTGCCGACCGCCGGGAACAGCAGCGGATTGCCGCCCGCGTACGGCAGCCCGCGCTCCGGGAAGCCGGCGGGCCGGTGGAAGACCTCGCGGCCGTCCACCACCCAGGAGAACAGGTTGCATCCCAGCTCCCGTGCGATCGCGAACTCGGCGCCTCCGACGGTGAAGCGGTCGATCACGACGCGGTCCCCAACGACGGCCGGTTGCCGGCCGCGGGCCGCCTCGCTACAACCATCCCCATGCGTACCGTTCCCGAATCGCAGAAGTTCATCATCGCCGACCACAATACCGCCACGACCGCCGATCTGCCGCCCTGCCCGAACCCGCTCGGCTGGTACCACTCGGTCGCCGGCATCAAGAACACCGGCGACGGCCTGGTCGCCACCTACCGGCTGTCCGACTCGCACACCGCGGTCTACACGCACATCATGGCCGCCCGCTCCCGCGACGGGGGCCGGACGTGGTCCGAGCACCGCTCCATCTCGCGCCGCAACGTCTGGGAGCACCACGCCTGCTGGGTCGCCCCGCAGCTCAGCCGCCTCTCCGACGGGCGGCTGGTGATCATCTGCGACGAGGGCCACCGCACCAGCGGCACCGACTGGCCGATGCTGACCCGCTGGCAGCAGCGGCCGCCGCGCGGCATGGCCAACTACCTGTTCTGGAGCAACGACGACGGGGCCACCTGGAGCGATCCGGTGCGGATCGACGACGTCGGCGGCGAGCCCGGCTACATCACCGAGCTGGCCGACGGCACGCTGCTGTACACGCGCACCGAGTCCGCGCGGTTCCCCGCGATGGAGGATCCGCCCGAGCCGTGGCACGACATCTACTACCGCAACCAGGCGGTGATCTCCACCGACGGCGGACGCACCTGGGCGCCGGGCGGGCTGGTGACCGATGCTCCGTACCACGGCGACGCCGAGGTCGGCACCGTGGAGGTCGAGCCCGGGCACCTGCTGGCGGTGACCCGCATCGGCTTCTCCGGCGGCAAACTGGGCCAGCCCAGCCGCTTCGTGCGCAGCTACGACGGCGGACGCACCTGGCAGGCCGCGGAGTTGTCGCCCATCTACGGGCAGCGCACCGTGGTGCGCGCGCTCCGCTCGGGCAAGCTGCTCTGTACCTACCGCCACCGCTGGGGCACGCCGGCGAGCTGCGTGTTCATGTGGGACCCGGGTGAGGAGCTCGGCTTCCAGCCAACCTCCTACATCTGGGACCGCGATCGCTGCCTGCTGGAGGACGGCGTGATGGTGTGCCGCACCGAGAGCGGCCGCGAGCACGAGGTCGAGTTCTCGCTGTACCCAGCCATGACCGCGAAGGCGGAGGTGTCGCTGGAGGTCGAGCTCAGCCGCGACCGCGGCGGCGGCGCCGTGCTGCTGTCGGCCGGCTTCGGGGTGCGCGTGGAGGACGGGTGCGTGCGCCTGGTGAACCTCAGCACGAAGCGGCACGAGACCGGATCTCTGGAGGACGCCACCCCGTGGCAGGGACGCGGCGCCACTCACTGCGAGATGGAAACCGGCGGCTTCCACCGCTACCGCCTTGAGCGCACCCCCGACGCCTGCCGCCTGCTGGTGGACGGTCAGGTCGCCCTGGCCAGCGACGACCCCGACCTGAGGCAAAGAGTGGTCCGTTTCGGCTCCGGGGGCTCGCTGACTTCCCGCTGGCGCAGTGCGAGCGCGCGGGTGCACAACCCCGACGACCACTCGATCGACTGGTCCTGGGACGGCGCGAACGGGTTCCCGGATCAGTTCGAGCGCGACCGCGTGGTGGTCCTCGATTACACCTCCGATTCGGGATACAGCGACTGGACCCAGCGCGACGACGGCACCATCGTCGTGGCCGACTACTCCAGCGCCGACTTCCGGAACATCAACACGGGCGGCCCGCAGCCGGTGCTGAAGGCGTTCCACCTGACCGAGGAGGACTTGGCGCCGGCCGGGTGAGCGAAGCCCACTTCGACACGGTCATCGTCGGGGCCGGCGCGGCCGGGTCGGTCCTGGCCGCCCGTCTGAGCCGGGACGACCGGCGCCGGCTACTGCTGATCGAGGCCGGTCCGGACTTCCCGGACGGGAACCTGCCGGATGAGATCCGTTACGGCTACGGCCGCCACCGCGACGCCTGGGCTCTGGCCCACGGGTACGAGACGAGGTTCGGCTGGGGCTACCGGGCGCGCGCCACCCGCCACCAGCCGTACATGTTCGTGCCGCGCGGCAGGATCGTCGGCGGTTCGAGCGCCGTCAACGCGCTGATCTTCCTGCGTGGCGTGCCGGAGGACTACGACGGCTGGGCGGAGCTGGGCTGCCCGGGCTGGGGCTTCGACGAGGTGCTGCCCAGCCTGCGCCGCGTCGAGACCGATCACGACTTCCGCGACCCGTACCACGGCAACGACGGGCCGATTCCGGTGCGCCGGTTCCCTCCGCAGGAGTTGCGCCCGGAGCAGCAGGCGTTTCTCGACGCCTGTCGCGATGCCGGCTACGACGCCTGCCCGGACCACAACGCCCCGCACTCGACCGGCTTCGGTCCTTTGCCGTTCAACAGCCTCGACGGGGTCCGCTGGAGCGCCGCCATGGGCTACCTGGACCCGGTCCGCGGCCGGTCCAACCTGACCATCCTGCCGGACAGCCTGGTGCACCGGGTGGTGATCGAACGCGGCCGCGCGACGGGCGTCACGCTGCGGCGAGGAGCAGGCGAGGGGGCGGCGGGGACCGTGTACGGCGACGAAATCGTGGTCGCCGCCGGCGCGATCGGCACGCCGCACCTGCTGCTGCGCTCCGGAATCGGCCCGGCCGATCATCTGCGCGGGGTCGGGATACCGGTCGCCTGCGAGCTGCGCGGAGTCGGCGCCAACCTGCGCGACCACCCACAGGCGGCGGTTACCGTGCGCACGCCCCACTCCTACCGGCACGACGATACGGCTCCAAGGCTGCAGACCGCCCTGCGCTACACGGCCGCGGGATCATCGCTGCGCAACGACATGATCATGCTGCCGACCGGGTGGGCCATCCCGGAGGGGTACTACCATCGCTCGCGATCGGCACCGGTCGGCTTCCACGTGGTGCCCGCGCTCTACCTGGCTGCCGCCTCCGGCAGCGTCCGCCTGCAATCGCCGCGTCCCGAAGATCCCCCGGTGCTGGACTACAACCTGCTCGGCGAGCCCGTGGACCGGGAGCGGATGCGGGACGGGGTCCGCATCGCCATCGAGCTGCTCCGGCACCCGAGCTTCCGGCCGCTGGTGGCCGAGTTGGTCAAGCCCACGCCCGCGGACCTGGCGAGCGACGCGGCCCTGGACGACTGGCTCCTGCGCGTCACGGGGACCAGCCACCACGTCTCGTCGACCTGCCGTATGGGGCCTGCCGGCGACCCGGACAGCGTCGTCGACCAGGAAGGCCGCGTGTACGGCGTCGACCGGCTGCGGATCGCGGACGCGTCCATCATGCCGGACTGCGTACGCGCCAACACCAACTGCACGTCCATGGCCATCGGCGAGCGGATCGCGGAGTTCATGCTGTTGTAGAGCTTCGCTTCGGGGCATACCTGGTACAACAGGTAATCGCCGATCGTGCCGCTCTGCGGGTTCCTTTCGCGTTCCGGCCTTGTGTGCGCGCCGCCGTGGATGGTTATCGCGCCGGCGTGTCAAGCCGGCGACCGCGGGTGACGACACGCGCTTGAACAGGCGACACTCAGCGTTGATGCGCTTCTTCAACACCACGGGACCGGTGGTCGCCGCGGATCACTACTGCATCCCGCCGCTGCAGCGCGTGAGTCTGGAAGAGGTGCTGGCGCTGATCCGGGACAAGCGCTACTTCGTGCTGCACGCGCCGCGGCAGACCGGCAAGACCTCCACCCTGTTGGCGCTGCGCGACCTGTTGAACGGCGGATCCAAGGGCGCCTACCGCTGCGTGTACGTGAACGTGGAATCCGCCCAGACCGCGCGCGAGCACGTGGAGCGGGGGATGCGCGCCATCCTGGGAGCCTTGGGGACGCGGGCTCGCAGGACCCTGGGGGACGATTCGCTCGCACGCCTCTGGCCCGACGTCTTGACCACGTTCGGCCCCGATGGGGCGCTCCACGAAGTGCTGGTGCGCTGGGCGGAGGCCGACCCTGCGCCGCTGGTGCTGCTGATCGACGAGATCGACACGCTGATAGGCGACACGCTGCTCGTCCAGCACACCGCCGAGACCGGACAGCGGTTCGCCGAAGCGGCCCTGCAGGCGGTATGGGAGCTGACGGCCGGCCAGCCGTGGATGGTCAACGGGCTGGCTCAGGAAGCGTGCTTCGCCGACCCGGCGGGGCGCGATCGCAGCCGGGCCATCACTGCAGAGACGATCCACGCCGCCCGGGAGAGGATCATCCTGCGCCGAGAGACCCATCTGGTCCAGCTCACCGACAAGCTGCAGGAGGAGCGCGTGGCGGGTGATCGGACCGCTGCTGAGTGGGGGTGAGGCCAGCGCCGAAATGCGTCCCGACGACCTTCAGTACGTGCGGGATCTGGGCTTGGTGGCACGGGAAGATCCGATCCGCATCGCCAACCCTGTCTACCGGGAGGTGATCCCGCGTGACCTCACCTGGACCACGCAGGCGAGCTTCACGCACGACCCCGCGTGGTACCTGGACTCCGACGGCGGCTTGAACCTGACCAAACTGCTGAGCGCGTTTCAGGGGTACTTCCGCGAGCACTCCGAGCACTGGGTCGAGCGGTTCCAGTACCGGGAGGCGGGGCCGCAGTTGCTGCTGCAGGCGTTCCTGCAGCGCATCGTCAACTCCGGCGGCCGCGTGGAGCGCGAGTACGGGCTGGGGAGGATGAGAACCGACCTTCTGATCGTGTGGCCGGCCGGCGCGCCCCCGGACCGTACGCGCAGGATGGTGATCGAATGCAAGCTGCTGCACGGCAGCCTGGAGCGCACCATCCGTGAGGGGCTGCAGCAGACGCGCGCCTACATGGACCGATGCGGCGCCGTCGAAGGCCATCTCGTGATCTTCGACCGTACCCCCGGCAAGGCGTGGCAGGACAAGCTGTTCCGCCGCGCAGAGACGGGCGACGGCGGCCCGATCACGGTGTGGGGGATGTAGCGCTACGGTGACCGGCGCCGCTCAGGCGCAGTCGGGGTGGCCTTCGGTCCAGCGGCCGAACGGCACGTCGGTCTGACCGCCCTGGTTGATCGTGGCCATGTGCGAGCGCGCCTGCAGCCAGTTCGCCCGCCACTGCTCGGCATCGCTCAGCTCCAGGTGCGGGGCCTTGCGGCTGCGCGCGATGAAGCCCGGAAACGCCTCGCGGCCGGTGTGCTGGCCGATCGGGTTGTAGCGCAGGTCGAAGCTGAAGCGGACCTCTTCGCTGACGTTCGCCAGCGAGCCGTGCACGGTCTGCTTGTGGAAGCAGATCAGGTCGCCGCGCTTCGTGGGCACGGGAATGGTCTCCTCCACCTCGAACAGCTTCTCGGGGATGCTCCTGGCCCCCGGACTGGGGTGGTTCAGACAGTGCTGCAACAGCCCGCTCCGATGGCTCCCGGGCACCACCTTCAGGCAGCCCATCTCCACCGGCGTGTCGGTGAGGCTGAACCAGACGGTAAGCATGTTGGTCTCGTCCGCTTCCGGGGTGACGACGCCGTTGTCCTGGTGCCATTCGGTGGCGGCAAGCACCGCCTTGCCGTTGCTCTTCGGCAGGTACTGCTCCGGCGGCTTGATGCGCACGTGCTGCACGGGGTTGGAGTAGATCTCCGGCCCGATCAGTGATTCGGCCACGTCCAGGATCGGCTCCGCCGTCAGGGCGTCGAGCACCGCCTGACCCGCCCAGAACGGCGTCTGCTCGGTCACGTCGCTGAACGGCAGCGAGAAGTCGAAGTACTGGGCTTGCGCGCGGCCGGTCTCCGCATAGATCCGCGTCACCCGCTTGTCGAACGGCAGGTCGGCGTAGGTGGAGTCGATCTCGCCGTCGGCGTGGAGCTCGCCGGCGAGTCTGTCCAGCACGCCTTCGTACTCCGCGATCACGGGGTCGAGATAGCGCTCCGGCGGAATGACGTCCTCCACCAGCAGGTAGCCATCGGTGTGGAACCGCTCGATCTGCTGCGCTGTCAGCATATCAATCCTCCTCGGCATCAGCCGTCCTTCACGAACCGCCTGCGATCATGTGACACCGAAGGGCGTTCCGCAAGCGCCGCCGGCCGACCTTGACCGGCCATCCGCGGCCATCCAGAATGTCGTTTGGTATTCCGAGTGTGCTCGCGTGGCGACGCGCAACTCCGACCGGAAAGACGCTACGCGGCGACGATGCACCGCCGGAGCCGAATTCCCGAAGGAGGAGTGTGATGCAAAAAACACTCACGCTCGTGCTCGCCTTGGCTCTGGCCGTCCCGGCCCTGCTGGCCGCCGCGCCGACCGAGGAGGCGTCCGGCGCCGTGCCGGCCGACTTCGACCCGCAGATGCCCTGGGAGGCGTTCAAGGATGAGCCGATCACCCTCACCATCTGGGTGGACGGCGGCTGGCCCTTTCCCGAGGTGACCAACAACCCGGAAAGCTGGCTGCGCCAGAAGATGCGCGAGGAGACCGGGGTCACCGTCGACCTGCAGCCCGGCGCCGGCTGGGGGCCGGAAGGGCTGAACCTGTTCATCGCCTCCGGCGAATACCCGGACATCATGCTGCTGCGGCAGGCCACGCAGCCCACGCAGATCCTGGTCGAGAACGACGTGATCTACTCCTGGAACGAGATCAAGGACCTGTACGGGATCGACGTGATGACCGAGATGAACATCAACACGCGGTTCAACCAGCGCCTGCGTTACGGCCGCGACGATCTCTACATCTCCGCGTTCTACTCGATCCCCGACCGCTACCTGGACAGCCCGTGGGTGGTCAAGTACCAGTCCGGCACGATGATCAACGACACCGTCTACGAGCAGATGGGCAGGCCGCCGATCGACTCCATGGACGCCATGATCGACGCGGCCGTGCAGGCGCGGAACCTGCATCCGGAGCGCTTCCGGCATCCGGTCATGGAGGTGCGCAACGCCGGTCTGGAGAACCGCTGGAACTTTCCGCACATGATCGACCGCTGGCGGGAGTTCTACGACCTGCGCAACCCGGAGGACTACAACACCGCGGGGGAGCCGCACCGCTTCTTCTTCCAGACCGATGCGTTCGTCGAGATGCTCGAGGACCTCAACCACATGGAGAGCCTGGGTCTCTTCAACCCCATTCTCTGGACCACGACCGAGAGCCAGGAGAAGCTGGCGCTGCTGAACCGCGGCGAGATCTTCATCGAGGGCGAGGACGACGCCGACAACGTCGAGAGCCGCACGCGCAGCATGCAGGAGATCTACCCCGGCGAGCGCTACGCGTTCCTCCCCCGTTTCTCGGCCGATCCGGCCAAGTACCGCAACAATCCGTCCGGCCGCGTGTCGGTCGGCTGGTTGGGGCTGACGTTGCCGAAGAACAAGGAGACCACGCTGCGCGCGGCCGCCTACGTCGCCTACCTGATGTCCGAGTACTTCCAGAAGCTGCAGCAGTTCGGCGTGGAGGGCGTCCATCACGACGTCGTCGACGGGTGGCCGTCGATGAAACCGGAGATCCAGGCGGAGTACCAGGCGGACCGGACCGTGGCGGGTCTCAAGTACAACTTCAATCTCTGGCACGGCGCGTTCCGTGACGACTTCTGGGCGATGGTGAAGCGGCAGCAGGAGCAGAAGCCGATGGTGGAGGCGCTGAACGTCATCCGGCCGGCCCTGGAGGATTTCCAGGACACGTCGGTGTCGGCCGAGGCGGCCCCGGTCAACTACGAGACCGACTCGGAAGAGAACAAGATCTACTCTGCGATCCGCGAGGTGCTCGGCGACGGCGTGACCCGGATCGTCCTGCAGTCCGACGACGTGGCAGGCGACTATGCGGCGTTGCTGGAGCGGGTGGAGGAGCTGGGCGTCCAGGTCCTCAACGACCTGCATACCCAGCACATGATCGACTTCGATGCGCTGATCACCAAGTACAACTACTGATCGGCCCATCTCTGAGCGGACCATCTCCGATCGCCAAGTCTCGGATGGACTGAGCGGGCCGGCGCTGGACGCCGGCCCGCTTTCATCCTCCGGGCGGCGCGCCGCGTGGTGGCGGCAGTTCCACGCACAGCGCGACGTCCATCTCATGATCCTGCCGTGCCTGCTGCTGGTGATCGTCTTCAACTACCTGCCGCTGTACGGCATCCTGGTCGCCTTCAAGCACTTCAACGTCTTCAAGGGCGTGCTCGGCAGCCCCTGGGCCAGGGACGGCGGGTTCGAGCACTTCATCGACTTCTTCCAGAGCCCGAACGTGGGCATCGTGCTCCGCAACACGGTCGCGATCGCGCTGCTGAAGCTGGTATTCCTCTCCTTCCCGCCGGTGCTGTTCGCCATCTACCTCAACGAGATCCGCAACCGGCCGTTCAAGCTGGTCACCCAGACGATCTCCTACCTGCCGCACTTCATCTCCTGGGTGGTGCTTGGCGGCATCATGACCACCTTCTTCCTGCGGACTACCGACGCGCCGTTCAATCGGCTGCTGTTCGCGCTCGGCGCCATCGACTCGCCCACGGACATCCTGAACCGGCCGGGCTACGTGTGGCCGGTGTTCGTCCTCTCACACCTGTGGAAGGAAATCGGCTGGAGCGCGATCATCTACCTGGCGGTGATCGCCTCGATCGACGCCGAGCTCTACGAGGCGGCCGAGATTGACGGCGGCGGCCGGCTGGTGAAGATGCTGAACATCACCTGGCCGGCGCTCAAGGGGACCTTCATGATCCTGTTCATCCTGGCCTGCGGTCAGATCATGGCGGGTCTCGGCGCCTCGTTCGACCAGTCGTACGTGCTGGGAACCGCCAGCAACCGGTCCACGTCGCAGATCCTGGACGTGTACATCGTGCGCATCGGCCTGGACCAGGGCCGCCACTCCTTCGCGACCGCCGTGGGGCTGATGAAGAACGTGGTCAACCTGCTCCTGCTGCTGTCGGCCAACTGGCTGAGCTGGCGGCTGACCGGCAAGGGGCTGTTCTGACGTGGCGGCGCCAAGCGGCCCGCCCGCCGGCGTGCGCACCCTGTCGCCGGTGGACGCCGCCTTCCATGTCGCGGTGTACGCCGGGTTCGCGCTGTTCGCGCTGCTGGTCTTCTACCCGTTCTGGTTCGTGCTCATCAACTCGCTCAACGGCATGCTCGACTACGGCGTCTCCCTGTACGTGCCGCGGCGCTGGTCGCTGGTCAACTTCGAGTTCGCGTTCCGGGAGCCGTTGCTGCGCAACTCGCTCATGGTCTCGATCCTGCGCGTGGCGGTCGGCGTCACCGTGATGGTCGTCGTGAACGCGACGTGCGCGTTCGCGCTGCGCAAGCGCACGCTGAAGCTCAGAAAGATCTACCTCGTGATCTTCACGATCCCGCTGTTCTTCGGCGGCGGGCTGATCCCGCAGTTCCTGAACCTCAAGCGCTTCGGGCTGCTGGACACGTTCGCCGTCTACATCGTGCCGGAGGCGTGGAGCTTCTTCTTCCTGGTCATCCTGATGTCGGCGTTCAACGACATCGACGACGCCATCGAGGAGTCGGCGCGGCTGGACGGAGCCAGGTCGCTTCTCATCTGCCTGCGCATCTACCTGCCGATGTCGGCGCCCATCATCGCCGCGATCGCCCTGTTCGCGGGCGTGCATCACTGGGGGGCATGGTTCGATGCCATGTACTTCGTGCGCTCACAGGAGCTGCGCACATTCTCGGCATATCTCATCAGGCTGGTGCAGCAGGCGACCCTGAGCGAGGAGTTGCAGGACCTGCTGTACGAGTACCGCGACCGGATGAACGTGCAGGGGGTCCGGTTCGCGGCGGTCGTCATCGCGATGGTGCCCGTCCTGCTGGTCTATCCGTTCATCCAGCGGTTTTTCGTCAAGGGCATACGCATCGGCGCGATCAAGTAACGGCTCGCCCGAAGGCGAGGGTTCAAGCGGTCACGGCGAACAGGTCGGCCGCGCGCAGGAAGAAGCGGATGCGCACGGTGCGGCCGGCGAGCTCCGCGCCGGTACGGCCCTGCCAGTTGAGCTTGATCGCCAGCGAGTCCTGCGTCGGCAGGAGCCGGCAGCGGTGGCGCTCGTAGCCGGGGACGATGCGGTCGCAGTCGTCGATCAACTCGGCCATGACGAAGGACTGGACGCCGCCTTCGGGGTAGCCGTCGCCCGGGATCTTCGCGTTCAGCTTGAGCGGGCCTGAGGGCATGGCGAAGCGCGTGGTCTCGAACACGGCGTTCGACCGGGAGGTCACGCCGGTCAGCCGGTCCTGCTGCGTGCCCAACACGTCGTGGGCCTGGCGCAGCACCGTCCCCTCGCCGGTGACGCGCCCCAGGTCCCGCTGGTGGAACAGGAGCTGGCCGTCCACAACCATCGGGTTGTGCTGGATGAAGGCCACCCGGTCCGTGATCGTGTTGGTTGCGCGGAACGGGCGCTCCCAGCGGAGCCCGTCGCGGCTGATCCACCACTCGGAGTCGATGTTCGGACCGTGGCCGCCGGGGGCGACGCCGGGTGAGCCCGCCGGCAGCAGGCTGGGCGCGTAGTTCAGCATGTTCATGAAGTAGCGCCCCTCGTACTCGAAGACGTAGCCGGCATAGAACTCCAGGTCGGGCGGATCCTGATCGTCGGGGGTGATCTGGTACTCCGGCGGCACCATCGGGCCGCCGAACCGCTTGACGCCGTCGATCTCTTCGGTGCCGCGGCGTGACCAGTCGGGATCGTCCGGCTCCCAGCGGCACCCGTCCGGGCTGGTGCGGATGGTGACCACGCGGCGCGCGTCCCAGCGCTCGGACAGGCCCACGCCGCCGTACCGGAGCTCCGGGGTCAGCTTGCGCGCGTGGCGCTGGATGCCCTTGTTGTAGGTGATGAAGCGCTGCACGGCCGCGCTCCAGACACAGCCCCAGCGGTCGCCCTCGATGTAGACGGGATTGACGGGGCAGGGGTCCCAGCGCTCGCCGTCCCGGCTCAGGTAGGCGAAGGTGCTGCCGCCGTCGTCCTCCTTCATGTTCTTCAGGCAGAGAAACAGGTCCTTGTCGGGGCTGTAGTTGAGGGTAGTCGTCTGCGACCAGCGTCCCGGTTCGCTCTGGTACACCTGCTCCTTCGCTTCCAGGTGGATGCCGTCCTCGGTCCGGTAGCGGTAGATCTGCCACGGCTTGTGGTCGCGGCCGCCGTCGCAGGCGTAGACGACGTAGGACCCGTCGTCCTGCCGCACGCAGCAACGCACGGTGAAGTCGGGGCTCACCGCCGGGTCCGGCTCCAGCTCCGCCACCCGCTCCAGCACCGCCGCGCGGAACCGAACGTGCCCCCAGGTGTTGAAGACGTCCTCGCGATCCATGAACAGCAGCTTCATCGGTGTCCTCCCGTGCCGAAACGGCGCTCAGCGCCGCCGCCGGGAGTGCGGCGACGGCCCCGGCAGATCGAGCGTGAGCGACGGCGCCTACCCTAACCCCGGGGCGTCTGCGCTGGCGAGTACGGGAGAGCGCGCACCGTGCAGTGCACCCAGTGCGCGTCGATCCGGAACTCGGGATCGCTCTGGCCGGCCGCGCGCAACTCGCGCCGCGCCGCGGGAATGCCGAATCCATAGCGCTGCACCAGGCCCAGTACGCGCATCGCTTCCGCCAGCGTCGGGTTGCGATAGTCGATCACCCCCGGCCGCCCGAAGTTCTCCGGCGTCAGGGCGCCGTACGGGCCTCCCGGGCTGTTGATCTCGATCCGGTCGTCGAACCAGTACACGTGCACCGGCGCGTTGGTGCCGTCGTAGGCGCGATGCATCACCGCATTGCGCACAAGCTGCTGCAGAGCACCGAGCGGGTAGGTCGACCGGCGCGTCTCCGTGGGGCTCGAGATGAACTCCACCGCGGTCCGGTTGTGGGCGATCAGCTTGTCGTCCACCCGGCTCACCAGATCCGCCACCGGCCCGTCGCAGCGCGCCTCATCCAGCACCTCGCCGCCCCATTCCCGGCCGGCGATGCGCAGAAACTGCACGTATGCGCCCGGAAGGAAGTGCTGCGGCTGCTTGCCAAGGACCAGCACGCCGGCCACCGTCGGCACCGGTTCGTCCACCGAGACGATCATCTTGGCGGCGGCGAGGCGCTCTTCGGCGGTTCGGTCGTTCGCCGCCAGGGTTTCGGCATCGACCGCCGCCGGCAGGTACTCGTCCATGAAACGCCCCACCCGCAGGTCGCCGACGGCGGCGGTCCGCACCGCAGACGAGTCGAAGTGCGGATCGCGGTGCCGGCGCCTCTCGTTCAGGATTCGCTCGTCCTGCGTACTCGCCACCGCGCGCCGCGGCCCGACGCGAATCCAGGTGCGACCTCGACAGCGCACCGGCGGGGAGTCCGCCGGCTGCACCGTGACCACGGCCACCTCCCGGCCGCCCAGCACTCGCTTGGCGACCGTCATGGTAGGTGGCGGCACGATGTTGCCGTCGGTCTTTATGTCGGCAAGCTGCAGCAGGAGTTGGTCGGTGATCTCCAGGCCGGTGGGATTTCCGGCGTCGTCGGCTCCCACCAGCACGACGCCCGGCCGCCGATGGTCCGGCAGGTCGTTGGCGAACGCGCACACCGCCTCCCGGATTCGCGCCGGGCTATCTCCGCGCAGGGACTCCTTGCGCTCGACCAGGTCCGACTCCAGGTCCGCCATCATCGCTCCCAGTTCGCGGTCCGAGTACCCTGCGGTCATCCCTGCCGCCTTGCCGCCGCTACCCGTCCCACGCCAGCGAACATCATACGCCATCCCGCCGCCCCCTCTTCGTTGCCCTCCTCGGCGGTGCGTTCGATCTATGATCGCGGCATGAATGAATTGCAATCGGTGCCGCCGCACCGACCGGCGCCCTACCGGGACGCGAAACTTCCCGTGGAGGAGAGGGTCTCGGACCTCCTGCAGCGCATGACGCTGGAGGAGAAGGTCATGCAGCTCCGCGCCGACATCGGCCGTCCGGACAAGCTCTACCGCCGGACCGATCGCGGCGTGGAGATGGGCGACAGCCTCGTCGGGCTCCTTTCCGACCCGCCGGTCGGCAACATCGGGCTGCTGCTGCGCGCCGACCCGTTCATCGGCATCGACCCGGAGGCCGCGCTCAGCCCGGAGGAGTGCGCCGACCTGGTCAACCAGATGCACCGCTTCGTGCGCGAGCACACGCGGCTGGGCATTCCGGTGACGATCGGCAACGACAACAGCCGCTGCCACGAGGGCATGCAGGCCACCATCTTCCCGGCGGTCCGCAACATGGGCTGCACCTGGGACCGCGACCTGAACCGCCGGGTGGCATGTGCCATCGCCGCCGAGTCGCGCACCCGCGGCGAGACCCTGAACTTCGCGCCGGACCTGGACGTGATTCGCGACCCGCGCCTGGGCCGCAGCGAGGAAAACTACGGCGAGGACCCCTACCTGGTCGGCGAGCTGGGCGTGCAGTTCATCCGCGGCCTGCAGGGCGACGACCTGCGCTCGGACCGCACGATGGCGGCGCTGCTGCGCTGCTACCCCGGCGCCGGCGACTTCGACGGCGGACTGGACTTCTCCGACACCAGCCGCGGCGCTCACGACATGGAGGAGGTGTCGCTGTGGCCGTGGCGCGAGGCCGTGCGCGCCGGCGCGCAGGCGATCATGGTCGAGTTCGCCACCTACGACCGGGTGCCGGCGGCAGCCAGCCGCCACCTGTTGACCGAGCTGCTCCGCGAACGTTGGGGCTTCGACGGCTTCACCATGACCGACTCCTGGGCGGTGCGCTTCATCATCCAGTGCCGGGTCGCCGGCGACCGGGTCCAGGCCGCGGCCCTGGCGCTGCGGGCCGGCACCGACCAGGCCTCGCCGGACGGCGTCATGGACGAACGGGACGACGGCGACGGGAGCAAGGCCATGTACAGCGTCCTGCCGGATGCCCTCAAGGAGGGGCTGATCGAGCAGGAGGACATCGACCGGGCCGTGCGCCGCGTGCTCCGCGTCAAGTTCCGGCTCGGGCTGTTCGACGATCCATCGGTCGATCGCTCGGCTGCGGCGTCGGCGTCGCGCACCCCCGCCCACCTGGAGCTGGCGCACGAGACGGCACGAGCGGGCATCGTGCTGCTCAAGAACGAACGCGGCACGCTGCCGCTCCGCGAAGGGGTGCGGACGATCGCCGTGGTGGGCCCCAACGCCCACGACGAGATGACCCAGCTCGGCGACCTCACCCCGCCGCATCCGCCGGAGACGGTCACGACCATCCTGCAGGGCCTCGAACGGCTGGCTCCGGAGGGCGCGCGCGTACGCCACGCGCGCGGCTGCGGCATCCGCTCG
The DNA here is from genome assembly GCA_963662775.1 of Spirochaetia bacterium. Taxonomy (GTDB): domain Bacteria; phylum Spirochaetota; class Spirochaetia; order SZUA-6; family Bin103; genus CATQHW01. The sequence goes on along the minus strand of OY759747.1, from coordinate 5,074,588 downwards.
CCCGACCGGTCGGGACTGGCGGATGCCGTCGAGACCGCGCGCACCGCCGACGTGGTGGTCGCGGTCGTGGGCGGCTCCAGCGCGGCCGAGCACGTGCAGGAAGACGGGGGGTGGAGCGGCCGCCGCACCTCCGAGTCCGACTGCGGGGAGAGCTCCGACCGCGCGACGCTCGACCTGCTGGGTCTGCAGCAGGAGCTGCTGGAGGCGCTGCATGAGACCGGCGTGCCGCTGGTGGTGGTGCTCGTGCATGGCCGGACCCTGACCATCGAGTGGATCGCCGAGCACGCCGCCGCGATCGTCGACGCCGGCTACCCCGGCGAGGCCGGCGGCACGGCGGTGGCCGAGGTGCTCTACGGCCTTCACAACCCGGGCGGCAGGGTCACCGTGTCGGTGCCGCGCCACGTGGGCCAGGTCCCCGTGCACTACTACCGCTGGATCCGCGCGGGCCGTCACCCCTACGTCGACATGCCGACCGGGCCGCGCTATCCGTTCGGCTACGGGCTGAGCTACACCCGTTTCGAGTACGCGAACCTGCGCGTCGAGCCGTCCGTCATCGCCCCGGACGGGACGGCGACGGTGTCCGTGGACGTCACCAACGCCGGCGACGTCGCCGGCGACGAGGTGGTGCAACTCTACATCCGCGACGAGGTGAGCTCGGTGGCGCGGCCGTACCGGCTGCTGCGCGGCTTCCAGCGCCTCCGCCTGGATCCGGGCGAGACCGGCACGGCGCGCATGCCGCTCGGCCCCCACGAGCTGGCCTTCCACGGCCCCGACGGCGAGTGGATCGTCGAACCGGGCGACTTCACGGTGATCATCGGCCGCGACGCCGAGCACGATCTGCTCACCGCCACGCTGACCGTTGCAGGACATCCCGGTAGACCGGCGCGTTGAGCGCCAGTCCGGGACGCCGTAGACTCGCGGAGCAAGGTTTCCGGCAGTGGACGAGGCTCCCGCGTACCCGCGCATTCCGTATGGCGAGGCCGACTTTCGGCGCATCCGTCTGAACCACTGGCTGTACGTCGACAAGACGCGCTTCCTGCGCCGTCTGGAGCAGGAGCGGTACGCCTTCCTGATCCGCCCGCGGCGCTTCGGCAAGTCGCTGTGGGTGTCGCTGCTGGAGAAGTACTACGACCGCTGGTGGGGCCACGAGTTCGACGCCACCTTCGCCGGCACCGACATCGGCCGCAACCCGACGGCGGAGCGCCACCGCTACGTCGTCCTGCGCTTCAACTTCTCGGCGGTCAACGACAAGCTCGAAACCCTGGAGCGGGAGTTCGAGACCTACTGCATGATAGAGTTCCGGGGTTCGCTGCGGCGCCATCCCGACCTGTTTCCCGAAGCGGCGCTGCGGGAGATCCTCGCGCCGCCCTCCATCTCCTCGAAGCTCACCGAGCTGTTCCGGTACGTCGGCGACCACGGCATTCCGCTGTACGTGCTGATCGACGAGTACGACAACTTCGCCAACACCGTGCTGGCGCACCACGGCACGGAGGCGTACCAGGCATTCACCCACGGCGGCGGCTTCTGCCGCAACTTCTTCGCCACTCTGAAGTCCGGCACGGACCGCGGCGGCGGGGGGATCGACCGGCTGTTCATCACCGGGGTGTCGCCCGTGACCATGGACGACGTGACCTCGGGCTTCAACATCGGCAAGAACATCAGCCTGCACCCGGACTTCAACGAGATGGTCGGCTTCACCGCGGCGGAGGTGCGGCGCCTGGTGGAGATCTACCGGGAGCACGGCGTGTTCGACCAGGGCGTGGATGAAGCCATGGCCCTGATGGGCGAGTGGTACAACGGCTACCGCTTCGCCGAGGAAGCCGACACCGATCTCTACAACTCCGACATGGTGCTCTACTACCTGGACGAGTCGATGCCGAACCGGAGCGTGCCGACCTACCTGATCGACACCAACGTGCGCATCGACTACGGCAAGCTGCGCCACCTGCTGGTGGTGGGCCGGCAGCTCAACGGCAACTTCGACCTGCTGCACAGCGTCATCGGCGAGGAGCAGGTGGACGTGCTGCGCATCCAGCCGAGCTTCCCGGTGAAACAGCTCACCGACGCGGAGAACTTCCTGTCGCTGCTGCACTACTTCGGGCTGCTGAGCATCCGCGAGGTCGTGCACGGCGCGCCGCGGCTGGGGATCCCGAACCAGACCGTGAAGCAGCTCATGTACGGCTACCTGCGCGACGGCTACCGGGACGTGGAGGTGTTCCGGGTCAACCTGTTCCGGTTCGAGCGGTTGATGATGCGGATGGCCAACGAGGGCGATTGGCGGCCGGCGCTGGAGTTCCTGGGCGAGGCGATCGCGCAGCAGACGGGGATCCGGGATTACATCGCGGGGGAGAAGGTGTTGCAGGGGTTCCTGGCGGCGTACCTGAGCGTGACCGACTACTACGTGTTCCGCTCGGAGGCCGAGCTCGGCCAGGCCACGTCGGCGACAGCCGACTGGCCCGGGCATGCTGACATCAGCCTGGAGCCGCTGCTGGCGCGTTTCCCGCACCTGCGGCACGGCTACCTGATCGAGCTGAAGTACCTGAAGCGCTCCGAGCCTGCGGACGACGCGGGAGTGACCACCGCGGTGGGCGAGGCGACGGGGCAGCTCACGCGGTACCTGGCGGACGACCGGCTGGCGCGGCAGTTTCCGGGCGTGCGGTTCACGGGGCTGGCGGTGGTGTTCCACGGCTGGGAGCTGGTGCACTGCGAGGCGGTTGGATCGGAGCCGCGCTGACGGGACAGGAGGGGTAAGGAGGCCTCCTCCTACAAACGGGCGTCGAGCTCGGGCAGCTTGAAGCGCACGCTGACGATCGACTGCCGCTCGGACCCGGGCCGGTACTTGACGTAGGTGGCGACCATGTAGGTGTCGTCGGGCAGCAGCTCGATCGAGGAGTAGGAGCCGTCGAAGCCCGCGTGGCTGGTCAGCAGGCGCCCGCGGTACTGCCCTTCGCGGCCGGCCAGGATGTCGTCGTAGGTGCCGACCCACAGCGTCAGGTCGCCGCGTTCCGGGCAGCCGGGCGCCGTGTTGCGCATGGTCACCAGCAGGCGGCCGTCACGGGAGTGGCGGTGCCGGTGTCGGTCGCCGGTGAGTCCGAGCGGCAACTCGCGCGGTTCCGACCATGTCTCGCCCTCGTCGTCGGAGGTGATGAACAGCGAACGGCTGGTGTACTCCCAGCGGCCGGTGTTGTCGCGCAGCAGGCAGAGGATCTGGCGCCCGTCGGGCGAGCGGATCAGTTCCGGCTCACCCGGGATGCGCGGCGGACAGTCCAGGGTGATGCGCCAGCGGCTCCAGGTCAGCCCGCCGTCTTCGGAGACGCTCTGAGCGATGCGGTTTCCCACGTGACCGCTCGGCGTCATGGGCTTGCGGTTGTTCGGGTCCTCGTCGCGGCGGATGTTGGTGATGCCCAGGAGACGCGCGCCGCCGTCGATCGGGAGGATGGAGCAGAACGGCATCACGCACTCCAGGCCGTTGGAGGCCATCGGCGTCCAGGTGCGGCCGTCGTCCGACGAGTGCGCCTGGTGCATGGTGTTCTCCGGCCCCGCGCGGAGCTGTGTGCCTGCGCGTCCGGCGAATACCAGCAGCCGGGAGGTGCCGAGGGGATCGGTCAGGCGGTAGATGGTCGGGCAGTTCTGGACCGTGCCCCAGTTGTCCGGCACCGGCAGCAGCCCGCTCCAGGTCAGGCCGCCGTCTGTGCTCTTCTTCAGCGGCCCGCAGCGCCCGCCGTGCTCGTAGCTGAACGCGCAGTAGATGGTCGTCCCGTCCGGCATCAGCACGGTGGTGGGGCTGCAGTAGTAGGCCTCCTCGGTGCCGGCGGCGACCATCACATGCCGCTCGGACTCGCCGGACAGGTCGATAAGCGGGATCGGCAAGGCTGATTCGGTCATGAGTCCATTTTTCCTCGTTGATAGCGGGTCACGTGGTCGCTCCACGATGCCGGAACCACGCGCGGGTCGGCGCTGCGCACCGGGAACGGCCGCAGCCGGCCTTCGGTTTCGCCGAACTCCCGCAGATAGTCGCGGGCCAGCCGGTCGGTGTCCGCAACACCGTTCGCCCGTGGCGTGGGCATGTAGCGCAGGTCCACGTTCCAGCGCACCGTGCGGGTGCGGTTCAGCTCGCTGCAGTGGTAGGTGAGGTTGGAGAACACCGCCAGGTCGCCGCGGCGCAGCACCAGCGGCACCGGCGTTCCGCGCTCGATGACCTCCTGCGCGCTGCGCATGTTGCCTTCCCGATCGCGCGCGCCGTCCTGCAGGCCCCAGCGGTGGCTGCCCGGGATCACCCACAGGCAACCGTTCTCCTCGTCCACGTCGACCAGCGGCACCCACGCGGTGACGATGTGCAGCCGGTGCGTGGGGATGCGCGTGGCGCTGTTGAAGTACTGCGCGTCCTGGTGCCAGTGCAGGCGGCGCAACCGGTTGCCGGCGAACGCCTCCGGCAGCTTGCAGCGGATCTGGAAGCTCCACAGATAGGTGATCTCCGGTCCGAGGAGCGCTTCCAGCACATCGAGCACCGCCGGACACGTCGCGATGCGGAAGAACTCCCCGGTCCTGGCAAGCCCGCCCCAGGCGACCGGCAAGTCGAGCCGGCCGGTCGGGTCCAGGTCGGCGAGCCGCGTCAGGAACGGGCTGTCGCGGCAGGTGTCGGCGACCTTGCCTTCGCCATGCAGGCGCTCGGCCAGATCGCCGACCGCCCGTTCCAGCAGCCCGGTGGCCGGCCCGAGCACCGCCTCGGACACGGCGCCCGGCACGGTGACGTACCCCTGGCGCTCGTAAGTCCGAAGCAGCGTTTCGACCGGCTCGGGCAAGAGGGCCTGCCTTACATGCTCTTGCCGGGCAGCGCCTCCAGGAGCTGCGCCAGGCCGGCGTCCATCATGTCCTGCACGTAGGCGTCCCACGAGGCCGGCCGGTTGAGCCACAGCGTTCAAGTGTGTCAGGTCCGGCGGGGGCTCACAAGGCGAGCGGTGCCGCGTGCCATCCCGTTCGCGCATCGGGAAGAGGAGCCGGCGGCCGTCGGGCGCAGCGGCAGGCGGCGGGTGAGAACCCTGCCGGTTCCTTGACAGCGGTCGGCAGATACCGAAGCATGGGCGGGACATGTCGGAGACTGGCGCAACTCCGGTGTCCGGGTACGTACTGGGCAGGCGGGGATTCGTTGCCACCTTCCTGAAATACAAGGAGCGCTATCTCCTCCTTGCGCTGGCGATAGTCCTGTTCTTCGTGTTCCGCTACGTGCCGATGGCCGGCCTCGTGCTGGCCTGGAAGAAATTCACCGTGTCGGGTGGATTGTTCGGCAGTCCGTGGGCCGGATGGACCTATTTCGAGCGCCTGTTCACCGCTCCCGACTTCCTTCGCGTGCTGCGTAATACGGTGTTCATCAACGTCGTGCTGCGCATGGGCATCGCCTTCTTCATGCCGATCCTGTTCGCGCTGCTGCTCAACGAAATCATGAACATGCGGTTCAAGCGCGTGGTGCAGACCATCAGCTACCTGCCACACTTTCTGTCATGGGTCGTCGTGGCCAGCCTGATCCGCCCGCTCACGTCAGCACACGGACCGATGAATCTGCTGGCGGAATTGGCCGGCATGGACACGCCGATCCTGTTCCTGCAGCGATCGGGATGGTTCCTGGGCATCATTCTGGTTTCGGACATCTGGAAGGGCATAGGTTGGGGATCGATCATCTATCTGGCCGCGATCTCGAGCATCGACCCTGCGCTCTACGAGTCGGCCGAAATCGACGGAGCCGGCCGTATGCAGAAGATGCGCTACATCACCGTGCCGTCGATCACCTTCGTCATCGTCATCATGTTCCTGCTGCAGCTCGGCAACGTGTTGGAGCTCGGCTTCGATCAGATCTTCAACCTCTACCATCCGCTCGTGTACGAGGTCGGTGACATCCTTGGCACGTACATCTATCGCAGCGGGCTCCAGGATTTCCGCTACAGCTTCGCCACTGCCGCCGGACTGTTCCAGAACGTGGTCGGCCTCATCGCACTGGTAGGGGCGAACTGGTTCGTCAAGAGGCTGGGACACGCAGGGAGCTACACCCTGACATGAGTACCCTGACATGAGTGAGGCCGCCACGCCGGGAACTGTCGCGCGGTTGGCCGCGAGCCGGTCGGGGGAGCGCACACTCGCAGACCGGTTGCTGGTCGCCGCCATCCATCTGGGAATGGTGGCGTTTGCCCTGTCGATCGTTTATCCGTTCTGGTACCTGTTGGTCGATTCGTTCAACACGCCGGAAGCGTCCATACTGGACCGGGTGAAGCTCTGGCCCCGCGAGTTCACGCTTGAAAACTACGGGAAGGTGTTCGACAGCGGGATCATCGGCACGGCCTATCTCAACTCGCTGTTCAAGGCGGTCGTGGGGACCGGCTCGATCCTGCTGGTGAGCTTCATCGCCGCATTCGGCCTGGCGGACCGAACGCTGCCCGGCATCAAGATAGTCACGTTCTTCATGATCTTCACGATGTTCTTCTCGGGCGGCCTGATGCCGACCTATCTCTGGTACAAGCAGCTCGGGCTCCTCAACTCGCGGCTTGTGTGGTTTCTTCCCGCGCTGGCCAACGCCTTCTACATCATCATCATGCGCAACTTCTTTCGAGAGATTCCGGCCGAGCTCACGGAAAGCGCGACGATCGACGGGGCGACACTGACGGATGTTCTGTTTCGCATCGTCGTCCCGCTGTCCGCGCCGGTGGTCGCGACGGTGGCACTGTGGGCGGCGGTTGCGCATTGGAACGATTGGTTCTTTCCGTTGATATTCACGCCCGAGAAGGACAAGACCGTCCTGCAGGTCCTGCTTCGCCGCGTGCTGGTGGAGAACCAGACGTCGGAGCTCGAACTGTTCGAGGAGCGAGAGGTGCGCAACATCACCGCGGAAACCGTCAAGGCGGCCCTGTTGTTCATTTCCATCGGACCCATCATCGCCGTCTACCCGTTCATCCAGCGATACTTCGTCAAAGGCATTATGCTGGGAGCGGTAAAGGGATGACTGTGATGTGGTTCGGACCGATTCACGGCTATGCCACCCCGGGTTCGGGGTGTCGGCACCCCGCAAGGGGCAATCCATACTCCCGAGGAGGGACATGATGAAACACGCTATGCGATTGTGCGCGCTGGCGACGCTGCTGATGGTGGCGGCCACGCCACTGTTCGCGGAAGGCCAGGAAGAGCAGGCAGCGGAGGAGCGGCTCACGATCTCGATGATACCGTTCACCGCCCGTGGCACGACCCTGGCTCCGGATAGCTGGGTAGAACTCTTCCTGGAAGAGCGTTACGACGTGAATCTGGAACCGTGGTACGACATCGACGCGTACGACTCGGAAGCCCGCAACGTGCGGGTCGCATCAGGGGATATCCCGGACTATCTGTCAGTCTGGGCACGCAACACGGCATGGATCGACGCGGGCATCGTGAGAGCGATCGCCCAGGATGTGATCATGGAGCACATGCCCGGTTGGATGCAGCAGGTGGAGGACTACCTGGGAGACACGAAGTGGCGCACTACGGTCTACGACGGGACGAACTATCTCATTCCGTCGGCGATGTCGATGGCGTCCACGGGGCAGGTGATGGGCTTTCGCGCTGACTGGATGCGAGCGGTCGGCGTGGAGCCGGAGCCGGTTCCGGACCGTGAGTTCTTCCGTGGCCCGGACACGATCGCGGAGATCGAGGATCTGCTCCTCAAGTTCCGCAACGAGGATCCTGACAGAGACGGACAGCAGGACACGTACGGCTACATGGTGTGGAAGAACGGTCCCAACATGGACAGCACGATCCTGCCCAACGTGTTCGGTTCATACGGCATTCGCCTGTTCACGTGGGACGTGCGCGACGGAAAGGGCTATTACTCGATGGTCGACCCGAATTACCGGGACGCCCTCAAGTTCGTCAACCGCTGGTGGGAGATGGAGATCATCCACCCCGATACGCCCACCGCCGTACGCGCCGACGTGATTCGGGCAATGGCAAACGACGAGTTCGGCGCCTGGTCCGAGCTGGATGCCTGGATGTCCCAGTACAGCGCCGGACCGTGGGGTGCCCTGCGGGAAGCGCATCCCGACGCGGAGATCGTCTACTCGATCACCCCGTTGGGCCCGACCGGAGACCGCGGCACCTGGTTCCGCGACCCGACCGGATCGTCCGCCGGCTTCGGCACCGACGCCAGCGACGAAAAGGTGGTGAAGATCATGCAGATGCTGGAGGACATCTACGCGGATGCCGACGTCTACGCCGAGAACCACTATGGCGGGCGCGAGGGCGAGACGTGGGAGCTGGACGCCGACGGCTACCGGGTATCCATTCCCGACACCGGAGGGGGCAAGGACAGCGCCACCGGAACGCTGCTCGGCGTGCGCATGCTGACGATCATCCCGCAGATCGTGGAGCCGGTGGACAAGGTTTACATCAACCCGCCGCGCCATGCCCTGCAGACCTTCCTGCAGGACAACCAGACGATCAACCCGGGCATCGGCTTCAGGCCGACGTGGTCCGAGGAGGAGCGCGCCTTGGCCGCGAACGTGAGCACGATCGAGCACGAGTGGGGCTGGAAGGCGATTACCGGCCAGGTCGACATCGACGCGGAGTGGGACAGCTACGTGCAGTCGATGATGGACGCCGGACTCGAGACCCTGTTGGCCAGCTTGGCCGAGCAGGACATGTAGCAACGATCGCCGCGTACGCGATCGCCTTCGGAGAGCCCGCCGCTTTGGCGGGCTCTCCCATTTCACGCGCACGGGAGCAAGAGAAATGGGTCTTCAGATTCCCCTCATCGACCTATCGGAAGAGACGGAACGGCACGTCTTCGTGGCGCCGGGAACGGAGTCGGTCTATCATTGCGCCCCGACCACGGTGCTTCTTCCGGACAACACGACGCTGTATGCCGTGTGGACCTACGAGCACGCGGGCCAGTGCGGGCCGATGAAGAGGAGCACGGACGGGGGGCTCACGTGGAGCGGGCTTCTGCCGGTCCCCGAGAGCTGGCGCCGGGTGAGGAACGCCCCGACCATCTACCGCCTGGTCGACCCGAACGGCCAGGCGCGCCTGCTCGTGTTCGCCGGCTGTGAGGGAGCGATCGAGGATCCTCCGACGGAGAACACCATGCAGCAGTCGCATTCGACGGACGACGGCGCGACCTGGTCGCCGATGGCGTCCAACGGCCTGGAGTGCGTCATGCCCTTCTGCTCGATCGAGCCCGTGGACGGCGGTTCACGGCTCCTCGGGATGAGCAACATCCGCAGGGCGGTGGACAGAGACGCTCGCTTGACGCAGGCGGGACACAAGGGGAACCGCATCGCTCAAAGCGTCTCTTCCGACGGTGGGCTCACCTGGAGCCCGTGGGACATCGTTCTGGACATCCCGCCTCACATCCCCATCAACCCCGAGATCGTTCGGTCGCCCGACGGCTCACAACTCCTTTGCCTGATGGGAGACAAGGGCGGGCGATGGGCAAGGCTGAGTCGCTCGCTGTTCATGACATCGAACGATGAGGGGGCTACCTGGTCGGAGCCGCGGGAACTGCCGCTCGGCCTCACCGGCGATCGCCCCAAGCACCGGTATGCCCACGACGGGAGGCTGGTGGTAGCCATGCGAAACACCGCGCCGGGTTGTCCGGACACGGGCGACCTCGTCGTATGGATCGGTACCTACGACGACATCGTCATGGGCAAAGAGGGGCAATATCGCGCAAGGCTCCTGCGAACCCACGCCGGCGCCGACGCGTCATACCCTTCGATCGAGCTTCTTCCTGACGGGACGTTCGTGGCGACCACCTACATCAAGTACCGGCCGGGGAAGGAGAGACACTCGATCGTGAGCGTGCGCTTCACGCTCACAGAGCTGGACGGCAGGGCCGAAAACGGCGTGTAGCGGGAGAACGGGCGAGATGACGGAGCGGGGGCGCGCTCCGGATACGGGCGGATCATCGTTCCGAAGCCCCGTCGTCCGCTTCCCCGAGGATCTGTGCGGCGAGCCGCTCATCGCCATGGCGGCGGCACACGCTCACCGCTTCCTCCTCGTCGCCGAGCCTGCGCAGGACCGCGACCGCCTCGGCATAGCGGGTGGGGCTGTGCATGAACAGCAGGTGGTTCCGTTCGGTCGGCTGCAGGTCGCCCAGCTCCGCGTCGAACAGCTCCGGCTCGACGATCCGCAGGCACAGTTGCAGCTCCCGATCGCCGGTCTTCGCCACCGTCTCCCTGAGCCGGGCGAAGAACACGTTGTAGCGGTCGTCCTCGGAGGCGTCCCAGATCACGGACAAGAGCGACACGATCGGGTTGATCAGATGCAGTTCGATGAGCATGTCGCCCAATTCCTCGTAGAGCGGTGAGGTGATCCCGTACTGCTTCGGCAGCGTGGCCAGGATGGCGTCGATGCGGTCGCGCCGGTCGGCTTCGGCGCCGCGATGCAGGCAGCCGTGCAGCAGGCGCAGCACGATCTCCAGGCGATCGTCGGGCAGCGTCCACAGCGTGACCTGCGAGCCGCGGCCCCGGGCAAGGCCCTCGACGACGGCGAGCGGCAACACGAGGTCGGGCCGCGCGTCCAGGTAGGCGGCGGCCTGCCCGGCCCGCGCCTGGTCCAGGAAGTAGCGGATCGCCTCCTCGTGGCGCGCCAGCCGAGCGTAGTCCTGGCAGGCACTGTCCACGACGGTCGCCGCGACGCGCTCGCCGTGGACGCGCTGGAGTGCAAGCCAGTGCGCCAGTGCGCGTTCGTGCTCGCCGGCAGCGCTCAGGCGGCGCGCGGAGCGCGACAACTGCTCGGTCCGTTCGCGGCGCCGGTCCCAGGTGGCCAGCACGTACTCGCCCAGGTACTCCACCGCCTTCCCCAGACTCTCCGGCGTGCCGGTGCGGGCGATCTCACGAGCTGCCGCACGGTAGCGGTTGTCGCGGGCCAGACAGGCGGCCGCGGCGGCGTGATCTCCGGCCTCGTGGTAGAGCGCGAAGGCCTGCGGCAGGTGGCCGTCGCCGCGCTCGAAGATCTCCGCGGCCTCCCGGTGCCGTCCGAGGCCCGCCAGCCGGATGGCATCCTTGATCCCCGGCCGTTTGCCCGCGATCTCATCCAGCCGCTGCTCGAGGTCCTGCCGATTGGCGTCCGAGCCGCCTGCGTATCTGCGGAAGCAGTCGATAGCCTGGTCGAGATCGTCCTGTTTTTCATACACGAGTGCCGCCTCGTGGTAGTCCTCCTGCTTCAGGAGGCAGCGCAGCAACGCCTGCACGTCGTCCAGCCTGCGGTACAGCGGCGCGGCACTGTCGTACTGTCCGTCCTTCTCGAACTCTTCGGCTGCGTAGTCGATCATCCCGGCATGGCGATACTGCAGCGCCGCCTCCGCATGATCGCCCAGCCGCTTGAGATGGTGCGCGGCCTTGCCACTCTTCTTGAGGCCCAGGTAGTGGTCGGCCAGCAGCCGGTGCTCGCCGCCGCGTTCCCAGTTGCCCACCATCCGCTCCGTGTCGCCGAGTCGGTCCCAGCAGGCGGCGGCCTTGACGTACCGTCCCACCCCCTCGAAGTGGAGGGCGTCGCAGGTGAGCGCGCGCCGCTCGTCACCCGCTCGGCGCCAGACCCGCGCCGCCTCGCGGTAGGCGTTGCCGCGCTCCAGGTTCTGCGCCGCCCGCTCGGGGTGGCCGTGGGCGGCGAACAGGTCGGCGGCCGCGTGATGGTCTCCCGTCCGCTCCAGATCATGGGCGCGTGACAGCGCCTCCTTGGCGTGCGCGGCGGCGTTCCGGTAGCACTCCTGGGCGGCCGCGTAGTGTTCCCGGTCGAAGAAGTAGTCTCCCTGAGCCTCCCACTCCGCCGGGCTCGACACGCGTTGCCAGACGGTGGCGAGCGCGTCCTCGTCGCCGGAGCGCAGCACGTGCCCGTCGAGCTGGTCGACCGACCAGACCGGACCCGCCTCCGGGCCGTCCCAGATCACCAGGGTGTTGCGCGCCCGCGTCACGGCCACGTACAGCAGGTTGATCTCATGGCGAATACGGGGGGTCTCCGCCGCTTCCAGGTGGTGCTCGCGCGCGATACGCCGCCACCGGGCGGCCGAGCCTGCGGTGTCGGCGAAGCGCCAGAGCAGGACCCCGTCGAACTCCAGACCCTTGGCGTCGTTGATGGTGAACACGAGCTCCGTGCGCAGCGCCGCGCGCAGGCGGTCGCGTTCGGCGGCGGTGCGGACCAGCACCACCTGACCCGCGCCGGCCTGCCTCATCGCGTGCAGCAGCTCCGGCTCCGCCAGGCCGTCCACCAGCAGCGGAGGACGGCCGCGGAAGGTCCAGCGCTCGGCGATCTCGCCCGAGGCCAGGCCGACCAGCGATCGCTTCAGCTTCAGCAGCTCATTGGCCAGCGCGACGATGTTGCCCACGCTACGGAAGTTGACGCTCAGGTTGACCACCTCCGGGACCCGCAGGCCGCGCTCGTAGTAGCGGGCGCGCACCTCCGCCCAGCGGAAACCGCTGGGGTTGATGATCTGCTTGGGGTCGCCGGCCAGCACCGTGTGCAGCGGATCGACCGCCAGCCGAAACAGCAGCGCGAGCTGCATGTCGGTGAAGTCCTGCACCTCGTCGCACACGACCAGGTCATACCGGAACGAGACCTCGTTCTGCTCCAGCCGCTGCAGCGCGGTGCGGGTCAGATCGATCTCGTCGAGCCGCGACGTCTGTTCCAGGCGGTCCTGGTAGTACTCGGCGATCCCGTGGATGTCGCGGCGGTCGAACGGAAAGTTGGGTGCCCGCTTGCGTCCCAGGCTCTCGTACTCCCGCAGGGTCAGCAGCGGCTGGTCCAGCCGCTGCGCCTGCCGGTCCACGAGGCGCTGCGCCGCATCCAGCACGAACATGTGCTCCGCGTGCCGGGCGCCGTCCGCATCGCGCACGCTGGCGGCGAACTCCAGCAGGGACGCGAACGAGGTCTTGCGCGCGCGCACCGCGTCGAGCCTGTCGCCGAGCTCCAGGTTGCCCAGGCGCACCAGGTACTCGGCGAGCTCGGCACGCTCGCGCATGGTGATCTGCGAGCGCGAGAAACGATCCGTCAGCTCCGCGAAGCGGCGCCTGCTTACCGGCGGCTTGGCGCCCTTGATGATCGAGCGGATCTCCTCCCAGACCAGCTCGGCGTCGTAGCGGGCGGCGCTCGGGTGGTTGTGGAAGATGGCATGGAACTCCCGCAGGCCCGTGGGCGGTCGGGCGGGCGCGCGTGCATCGGCCGGCAGGATCTCGCCCAGCAGCTCGGTGAAGGTGGCGAAGCGCGCGGCATCCGGCGCGTCTTCCAGTTCGGTCGCCGCCACCAAGCCGCGATAGATGCGCTCCGAGAACCGTTTCAGATGCGGGCTGCCGGTGACGAACAGGGCTCGCTCGCGAGCCGCCGCCGTAGCGGCGGCGTGGGCATCGGCGTGCGGATCATGCGCATGGACGCGGTCGCCGTTGCCCGTACCGGCGGTGCCGGGCGTAGTCCCGGCGAGCTGGCACGCGCGGTGCCGGAGCAGGTAGTAGACGGCGATGGTCGTCTTGCCGCTGCCGGCCGTCCCGGACAACAGCACCGGCGGCTCGCTGTGCAGCAGGCGCGCCTGCTCGCCGGTCAGAAAAAGATACAAGCGAACGCCTTCCGGATCCTCCGTCTCCAGCAGGCGGCGCCACTCTTCGTCGTCGACCACCAGCCAGCGCTGCGGCCCGGCGTCGGGGGCGCCGCCGTTCGGATGGCCGAACGGGTAATCGGCGCCGGCGCGGTCCCCTGCCGCGGAGAACGGGCGCTCGAACGGCGCGCCGAGGCGCTCGTCGGGCAGATCGTCCAGCACCAGATCCGGGAGCTGCTCGACTTCGTCGGGACGGAAGTCCAGAAACGGCGCGTTGGCGGCGACGATGCGGCGCTCCGCGGCGGTGACGTCGTCGTGCTTGACCACGCCCCAGACGTAGATCCTGGTGGCGTCGGCGCCGCCCACCTCGCCGCCCGGCGCGTCGGTCGCGGGCGCGCGCCCCAGCGTGAACAGGATGCGGTCGCCGCGCGTCAGCCTCGCCTCGTAGCTGGAGCGTCCTCCCCTGAGCTTCTTGACCCGCACGCCGGCATCCCACATGCCGTGCCTGAGGAACTCCAGCTTCTCGCGCAGGCGCTCCTTCTGGCGGCTGCCGAGGGAAGCGATATGCGAACGCACGGCGTCGTGGAGGAGCAGGAGGTAGTTGCGTTGCTGCATGCCGTGCCGCGCTCCGGGATCGTACCCCATCCGGCGGTGCGACGCCGCCGGCCGGAGCGCTCATCGCGGTTCGTCGCGCGTGGCGGCGTCTCCCCGCCGGGGCATGAGCAACAGCGCCAGCAGCTTCAGGGCGACGCCGGCACCGATCAGCAGGTGGATCGGCCGAGGATCGATCGTGTCGGCCTGTACGTCGAGCCCGAACACGCTGCGCAGCAACGCGGCGGTGAGCAGCGGGGTGAAGGCGCTCACCAGGCCGCGGCTGAAGAAGATCAGCGTGAAGTCGCCGGTCTGATCGCCCCGCGTGCCCCAGCGCATGATCAGCGTCTGTTCCGCCGGGCTCATGATCCCCCGCGCCGCCTCCTGCAGGATCAGGGCGACCGCCACCAGCGCCGCCGCTCCCGGCGTGGCGCCGATCAGCAACAGGGGAATCAGCGAGCCGGCCACCACCGACACCTGGAAGAGCGGCAGCGGCTCGTGGCGCTTCTGCAGCCATCGGTTGGCGAACGCGGACAGGCCCTTCGCGCCCTTCGACGCCGCCAGGAACACGTTGATCAGGAAGAACGACAGCCCCAGGTACTTGAGGTAGAGGATGTCCAGGAACGAGCTGCCGAGTCCGTCGGCGAACGCCGTGGCGGTCTGGAACAGGTACATGCGCCGGAACGGGCCGAACCGCAGCGAGCGCGCCACCTGGCCGCGCACCGACTGGCGCACCGGCCGCTCCGCGGCCGGGTCATGCGCCGATGCCAGCAGCCACAGCGCCACCGTCCCGAACATCAGCCCGGTGCCGAACGCCAGCGCGAAGCCGGCGGTGCCGGGCAGCGCGTCCACCAGCGCGCCGGCCAGCGGCGGCGCCACCACCGCGCCGATCATGGCGACCGACAGCCGGGTGCTCAGGAAGCGGCTGTGCTCGGAGGCCGGGATGGCGCTGGCGATCCACGCCCGGCTCAGCGGCGCGTACAGCGCGGCGGCCACGCGGGCGGTGCCGGCCAGGGCCAGCAACCACCAGACGGCGTGCGGAGGGCGCGTGAACAGCAACAGCAGGATGCCGACGCGGCTGAACAGGCGGATCGCGTACACGGTCATCATGACGACGCGCCGCGAGCCGCGCGCCGCCCGCACCAGCCACGGCGCGGCAAGGACCGCCGTGAAACCGAAGCCCCCGATCGAGCCCAGCAGCCCGATCTGGATGGTCGTGGCCCCGAGCCAGAGCGCCAGGCCGGTGAACACCACACCCTCGGTCGCGTAGCTGAACAGGTTCTGGAAGAGGAACTCCCACGTCAGCGCGCGCGCGGTACGCCGTGGTTCGGAAGCGCTCATGCTCCTTCCTCAACGGCGGGGTAAGCGGGCATGATCGGGGCATGACACATCCCGACTCCAGCATAGCCGACCCCAGCATAGCCGACCCCAGCATAGCCGACCCCAGCATAGCCGACCCCAGCATAGCCTCCGGGCTTCGAACGTGACCGAGGCGCACGCGGGACCGCTCGCCTACCTGAACGGCGAGTTCATTCCGGCCGAGGAGTGCAAGCTGCCGGTCTACGACCTGGGCATCGTGCTGGGAGCGGCGGTCACCGACTTCCTGCGCACCTTCGGCGGCGAGCCTTACCGGCTGTCCGACCACGTGAACCGCCTGTATCGGTCGTGCCGGTACGCGCACATCGATCCGCCGATCGACGCCGAGGAGTCGATGGAGGTCACGCGCCGGCTGATCGCCCACAACCGGCGGGTCGCGGGCGGCGCCGAGCTCGGGGTGATCTATTACGTCACGGCGGGGCAGAACCCGGTCTACGCCGGCGCCGCGGCGCTGCCAAAGCGCAGAACTCCTACCTACGTGCAGCACACCTTCCCGATACCGTTCCACCTCTGGAAGCCGCTGTTCACCCGCGGGGTGCACTGCGTGACGCCGTCGAACCGGCACTGGCCCCCCGAGTGCCTGTCGTCGAAGATCAAGAACCGCAACCGGCTGCACATGTGGATCGGCGATCACCAGGCGCACCAGATCGATCCAAACGCGATGGCCGTCTACCTGGACATCCACGGCAATCTCACGGAGACCGGCGGCTCCAACTTCGTCATCTACCGGGACGGCCAGGTGGTGTCTCCGCGGCGGCGCAACATCCTGTGGGGCATCAGCCTGACCGTGCTCACCGAGCTGCTGGCCGATCTCGGCATCGGCTTCATGGAGGACGACCTGCAGACCTACGACGCGATCAACGCGGAGGAGGCATGGGTGCCCACCACCCCGTATTGCCTGGCGCCGGTGGTGCGCTTCAACGGCGTGCCGATCGGCGACGGCAGACCCGGGCCGGTGTGGCGGCGGGTGCTGGACCGTTGGAGCGAGGTGGTCGGCACCGACATCCATGGTCAGGTGACCGGCAGCGCCGAGGTTATCGGCAGTTCCGCGTAGCCCGATGTCCAGATTCCGGCAGTCGGGCGAGGCCGCCCGCATGACAAGGCACGCGGCGTGGGTCGCCGTGGCGCTGGTGACCGTGGTATCGGCAGGGGCCGAGCCGACCGACACGGACATCGCGGATCCGTACCGGTTCGACGAGGTGCGCGCCCTCTGGGTGATCCGCACCGCACTCGACAGCCCCGACGCGGTGCGGGAGATGGTGGCGGAGGCTGCCGGCAGCGGCTTCAACACGCTCCTGGTACAGGTCCGCGGTCGCGGCGACGCCTTCTACGCATCGAGTCTCGAGCCGCGCGCCGAGCGCCTTCCCGACAACCCGGCGTTCGACCCCCTGCGGCTCGTGATCGAGGAAGCGCACGCGCGTGGCATGGCCGTGCACGCCTGGGTCAATACCTACCTGGTGTGGGGACCGGTGGATCCGCCGCGGAGCCCCATGCACGTGGTCAACGCCAACCCCGACTGGCTGGCCGTGCCGCGCAGCCTGGGCCGGGAACTCCACGACCGTAACCCGCGCGACCCCCGGTACCTGCGGAGTATCACCGAGCACGCGTGGGCACATCAGAGAACCGTCACCGGCTTGTGGTCCAGCCCCTCGCATCCGGCGGTACAGGCACGGGTGCAGGCGGTGTGGCTGGAGCTGGCCACCAACTACGACCTGCAGGGCATCCACTTCGACTACGTGCGGCTGCCGTCCGGGGAGTTCGACTACTCGCGCGGAACGCTCGACCGGTTCCGAGCGTGGGTCAGGCCGTACCTGTCCAGCCAGCGTTACGCCGACCTGGTCGCGGCGTCGGGGTCCAACCCGTTCGCGATGGCCGAGGCGCTGGGAGACCTGTGGGACCAGTTCCGGCGCGACCAGGTGTCGACGCTGGTTCGCCGCATCTACCGCTCCGTGAAGGAGGTCCGCCCCGATCTGGTCATCTCCGCGGCCCTGGTCCCGGACCCGAAAGAGGCTCGCGTGAAGCGCTACCAGGACTGGTGGAGCTGGCTGGCCGACGGCTTCCTGGACGTGGCGGTGCCGATGGCCTACACGACCGACCGCGAGCAGTTCGACGCCTGGGTCGAGGAGGCACGGGTGTCGGCAGGTTCCCGCGAACGTGTCTGGGCAGGCGTCGGGGCCTACAAGAACCCGGTGGATGCGACGCTGCGGCAGATCGACTCCGCTCGCGAGCGTGGAGTGGGAGGGGTGGTCGTGTTCGCCTACG
The DNA here is from genome assembly GCA_963662775.1 of Spirochaetia bacterium. Classification (GTDB taxonomy): domain Bacteria; phylum Spirochaetota; class Spirochaetia; order SZUA-6; family Bin103; genus CATQHW01. The sequence continues at coordinate 5,056,821 of OY759747.1, read as the reverse complement.
ACTCCGCATCCAGCACGCCGGCGCAGTCCGGCACGCCCACGCCGCTCCAACAGATCGGCAGCGCGGCATTCCGGTAGAAACCGGCGCCGCACCCTTGGGGCTCAGCGGTAGCGGCGGAGATAGGCGGCGAGCAGCGGATCGGCGATCCGGTAGCTGCCTTCAACGTGCTCGACCACACCCTGGTCCCACAGTCGCTTGACCGACAGCCCCACCGTCCGGCTGGACAGGTTCACGCCTCGCAGGAAGCTCTTCGACTGCGGATGTTCGACCGTGCCCTGCCGCGCGACTTCGGTCAGCACGGTCTCGTCCGTCCCGGAGAACGTCGACAGGTAGGACGCGTATCGGCCTTCCCGGTTCTCCAACAGCGTCACCAGGGCCGACCCCACCATCGCATGGTCGATCTCCGCGTTTTCGTGCGACTCCAGTAGCTGGGCGCACAGACGGTTGATGGCTTCCGGTACCCGCTGCATGCCGTCCTGCAGGCGCACCGCCACCTCAAGCGAGACCTGGAGCCGGTGCTGGCTGAACCGTTCCTGCATGTACCCGTGATAGTCCTCGTACGGGATCGGCCTGAACTGCAGGTCGGTTCCCCATTGACTCAGCGGCGCGCCGGGCGCCGCGAAGAGGTCGGCCAGCATGTGCCTCTTGGAGCCGAGGAGCACGATGGGCACGTCGCCGAGCGCTTCCAGGCACGAGCGCATCTGCGCCGGGGCTTCGTCGACAAACGCCACGTCCTGGAACTCGTCCAGCACGATGAGCGAGTCGACCTGCTCGGTGATGCGGGCGATCTGATCCCACAGCCTCTGCAGCGTCCGGACCGGCTCCGCGTCGCCGGGATGCAGTGACAGGCTTGGACTGCCGGTCTGCGGGTCCAGGGCGATCTGGGGACGCAGTGATCCCAGAAAGCGGCCTGCGTTCTCCAGGAGCCCCTTGACCGGGAACGAAGCGGCGAAGCACCGCTGGAGGCTGGCGGCCATGCGTTGTGTCAGCGACTGCATGGAGCGGACGCCCAGCAGGTCTGCCGCGAACACGAAGCTGCGTCCGTGCGCGCTGCGGAACTCCTCGATGGTGACGTTGTGCACGACCGAGGTCTTCCCGAAGTTCCTGGGACCGTACACCACCACGCGCGCCGGCCGCTGCACGGCCTGCCGGAGCGCCCGCTGCTCGTCCTCGAGGTTGCAGATGTTCTCGCGGTCCACCAGTCGATCGAAGACGAACTGCTTCACGATATGGATCGTATCATATGATTCTTATGATACACGCCATGCCGGCCCGTACCGTGCACGTGCGACAAGAACGGCGGCGCCGCAGGCGCCCGTCCCACCCGTATCCGGCATGGAGCGCATCGGCACGATGCGCTCCATGCCAAAGGAGGGGCTGGGCCGAGGTTACGGCGCCGCCGGCGCCGCAACCTCGGGGCTCGGCTCCAGGCCCAACTCCAGGAGGGGCGCGACCATCTTGCGCAGCCGCGGGTCGTCGGACTCCGCGAACGCGCGCGGTGCGGTGATCCCGCGGCCCATGGCGTTGCGGTACTTCACCCACCGCTTCTGGTGCGCGGCGACCGGATTGGCCATGAACGCGAAGGAGAGCTGCCGGCGCACGCCCTTCGTGCCGAAGGCCGCGTGCGGCAGGTCCTCGGTGAACACGCACGCGTCGCCCAGCCGCGACGGCAGCGGCAGGTGCGGCACCTCCTGCGGGCCGATCCCCCACGGGAGCTCCTCCTGCAGCGTGCGGTTGCGGACCGGGAAGAGGTAGTCCGGCACCCCGGCCCAGCGGGAATCCATCCACCTGAGAAGGTTGCGGTGCGCGCCCGGGATGATGCGCAGGCAGCCGTTGGTCTCGTCCAGGTCGTCCAGGTACAGGGAAACCTTGATCGAGACGAGCGGTTTCTGTTCGACACCGCTGGCGCCGTGCCAGGGGGTATCCCCGACGTGCCACTGCGCGTCGGAGCCCTCGTACGTGAAGTCGTGCCCGAGGATCTTGGCCGGGATGTCGTACACGCGCTCGTCCAGCAGCAATGCGCGGACCCGATGGCCGATCGCGGCAACATCGCCGATGCCGCCGGCCTCCATGGCCGGCTCGCCGGGGACCTGGCCGCGCTCATGGCCGAGCCGTTCCAGCTCCTCGCGGATCGCCAGCGCCTCATCACGCGACAGCAGGCCGGGAAGAGGCAGAAAGCCGAAGGCGATGAAGTGACAGACACTCTCGTTTCCGATCATGAGTCGGGTCCTCCCTCCGGAAAGCCGAGCTCCTGCAGCCCTGTCACCATCGCCCGCACCCGCGGATCCGGATGCGTGAGCAGGGAGCGGGGCTGGTAGCAGCCCTCCGGCTGCACGGCCGCCCGCGACTTCAGGTGGACCACCTGGTCCTCCCGCCACGGGAACTGCAGGAAGGAGATGGCGATCTGCCGCCGGGGGAACTTCGTGCCGAACGCGCAGTGCAGGAGGTTCTCGGGAAAAACCAGCACGTCGCCCGGCCGGGTGGCGAGCGCCTGGTGCGGCACGTCCTGCGGGGCGAGCCCGAACGGCGGATGCTGCCAGATCACGTCGCGGTTCTTGAGCCCGAAGAAGTAGTCCGGCACGTCGTGCCAGACCGGGTCGCCGATCCAGTGCCAGTCCCGGTGGGTGCCGGGGATGACCCGCAGCGCGCCGCTTTCACCGTCCAGCGGCTCGAGGTAGAGCGCGATCTTGATGTGCCGGAACGGCCAGCGGATCACGGCCGAGTCCGCGTGCCAGGGCGAATCGGAGCCGTAAATCCCGCAGCCGAACCCCTCGAACTGGAACCGTTCGCCGAGCAGCTTGGCCGGGATGTCCTGGATCAGCTCGTGGGTCAGGAACCAATCACGCAGGTTCCGCGAGGATGCCCGGTCGGCGCTGACCTGGTCCGTCGTGGCGGGGTCGACACCGGAGCGGCGGATGGCCGCGTCGAACTCGCGCTGGATGAACGCTGTCTCCTCCCCATCGAACGCCTGTTTCAGGTGCAGGAATCCGAACGCCTGGAACAGGTCGACCTGATCGCTCGTCAACACGATGCGCCTCCTACGCGGGCTCGAATCCCAGGTCCGTCCACCGGGCCACCGTCTCCCGCAGGGCAGGGTCGGTGCTGGCCGCGACCGCCGGCGGCATCCGGAACTCGCCGCCGGAGCAGGCGTCGCGCTGGCGCAGAAAGTAGAGCTGCGCGTCGGTGCGCGGCTCGGCCACGTAGGCGATCTCGATCAGCCGGCGCGGTCCGGTGACGCCGAGCGCCGCGTGCAGGACGTCGGGCGTGTAGACCACCACGTCCCCGGGTTCGGTGGGGGCCGTGAATGCCGGGATCTGCTCGTCGGTGACGCCCAGGGCGTTGTGGTCCCAGCGCATCGCCGGGTTGCGCAGCCCGTACAGGTAGTCGGGCGCCTTCTGCCAGCGCGGCTCCAGCAGCCGCAGGTAGTTGCGGTGCGAGCACGGCACGAAGCGCAGGCAGCCGTCCCCGGCGCCGGCGCGGTCCAGGGCGACGGTGACGGTGATGTGCTGCAGCGGCCATGGGGTCAGCTCGCCTCCTCCCTGCCACGGCAGGTCCTCGGCCAGCCGCCGGCAGCGCACGTGCAGGGGCAGCCAGCCGTGGCCCAGCACCTTGGACGGGATGTCGGCCACCCGCTCGTCGGTCAGCAGCCACAGGCCCAGGTCGTCCTGCGCGCCCCACGGGGGGACGGACCGTGAGCGCGTGCCATCGCCCGGCGGGGACGCAGCGTCCATGGCCGCGTCGAACTCCGCCGACAGGCGATCCACCTCCCCGGCGCCGAAGAAGCCGGGCAGGTGCACGTAGCCGAACGTGTTGAACAGCGAGACCGGGCCGTAGTCGAGCATCAGCGCACCTCGCAGTCGCAGCGCGGGGGCAGGCTCAGTCCGGCGAGTAGCCCGAGGGCTCCAGGACCACGATGGTCGGATGGCCTCCCTTGAGCGCGGGCAGCGGCAGCTCGATGGTGTGATGCCGCGGCCGCACCAGCGGGTCGTCCGGGCGGTCGGCCAGGAACTCCTCGACCGTGGTCATGCCGAACCCGAGCGGCGGCAGCTCGTAGTGCATGGGCAGGATCCAGCGCGGCGCGAGCACCGCGAACATGCGGTCGAGCTCCGCGAACTTCGGCGTCAGCCGCTGGCCGGCCAGCGCGAACAGCACGTCGCACTTGCCCGCGAACGGCGCCAGCTCGTCGGCGGTGAGCTCGTAGCCCACGTCCCCCATGTGCATCATCCACAGGCCGCCGGCCTTGAAGGCGTACAGCGCGTTGTCCTCCGGCCCGCGCGGGTGGTCGCGCGCCTCGGTCGCCTCCACCGTGACGACCTGCTCGCCACCGATCGTCTCGGCCTGGCCGCGCGCCACGTCCAGCGCGTTGATCACGCGCGGGCTGCCGGCAACCAGCTCGACGTGGGAGTGCGCCTCGTCGGTGAGCGAGCTGACGATGACGGTGTCGGCGGCCAGCGGGTCCAGCGGCGGTAGCCCGAGCCGGGCGGGCGGGTAGGGGTCGGTGACGATCGATGGACGGCCGTCGACCCAGATGCGGAAGCAGGCGTGGCCCACGAACTCGACGCTGACAGACATCGGTGGGATCATACGCGGCGATCATGATTCAGACCAGACCGTTCGGCAGCACCGGACACCACAGCACGCTGACCCTGTTCGGCGGGGCGGCCTTCAAGCCCACTTCCACCGAGGCCGACGCCGAGCGCGTCCTGGAACTGCTGTTCCGCCACGGCGTCAACCACATCGACACCGCGCACGGCTACGGCGGCGGCAACTCGGAGGCCCTCATCGGCGGCTGGTTGGAGCGTCACCGCGACCGCTTCTTCCTGGCCACCAAGACCGGAGATCGGACCGCCGCGGGCGCCCGCGCCCAGGTGGAGCTCTCCCGCCGCCGCCTGCGCACCGACACCATCGACCTGATCCAGCTGCACAGCCTCACCGCGGAGGAGGACTGGACTACCGCGCTCGGTCCCGGCGGCGCCCTGGAGGCCATGGTCGAGGAGAGGGAGCAGGGCCACGTGCGCTTCATCGGCGTGACCGGGCATGGATTCGCCGCGCCGCGCATGCACCTTCGCAGCCTGGAACGCTTTCCCTTCGACTCGGTGCTGCTGCCCATGAACTTCATCATGGGCCGCGACCGGCGCTACCGTGCCGACTTCGACGCGCTCAAGGCGGAGTGCGACGTCCGCGGCGTCGCGGTACAGCTCATCAAGTCGACCGCCCGGCGGCCCTGGGGCGGACGCGAACGCTCCCGCGGACCCTGGTACGAGCCGCTGGAAGCGTTCGAGGACATCGCCCGCGCCGTAGCCTACGCCCTGAGCCACGCCCCCGCGTTCATCAACGCGATGGCCGATGTCGACCTGCTGCCCCTGCTGCTGCAGGCCGCCGAGTCACCGGGCGACCGCCCCTCCGACGCGGAAATGGAGGCGATGGTCAACTCTCGCGAGATGCAGCCGATCTTCGAGGATCTGGCGATGATCCACTAAGCTCTGCCGAAAGAGGGTTTATGGCTTCGAACATCCTCGAGACGGTCGACAGACTCAAGGACGAACTCGACGCGTTGCGTCCGCTGCCTCCGGAAGTGCTCGCGAGGGTCGAACAGAAGCTCAGAATCGAGTCCAATTGTCACTCAAATGCAGTCGAGGGAAACTCTCTCACTCTTGGTGAAACTCGTAGCCTCATCCTCCATGGCCTCACCGCTCATGGCAAGCCAATCCGCGATCATCTCGACATCCAGGGGCACGACGATGCCATCAAAACGATCGAGAGTGCCGTAAAGGACGAACAGGGACTGAACGAGGTCTTCATCCGCAACCTCCATCGCGCGTTGCTGAAGGAACCCTACGAAGTCGAGGCAATCGCCCCTGACGGCGCACCTTGTAAGCGTCCGATCTCGATTGGCGACTACAAGACCATGCCGAACAACGTCAGAACCTCGACGGGTGAGATCTACTAGTTCACGCCGCCGGAGCAGGTGAAACCGGAGATAGCCGACCTTCTCGACTGGTACCGCGATCGAGAGGCCGCAGGTGAGCATCCGGTAATTGTCGCCGCGACCTTCCATTACCGCTTTGTCCGCATACACCCGTTCGACGACGGCAACGGACGCATGGCACGCCTGTTGATGAACCTGATCCTGATCAAGTACGGGTACTCGGTGGCCATCGTCCAGAGCGACGACAAACCGCGCTATCTCCAAGAACTCGAGCGGGCCGATCAGAGCGAAGACCTCACGCAGTTCATCGAGTTCGTCGCATCCCGCTGCACCTACGCGCTGGATCTGTACCTGCGCGCCGCTCGTGGCGAATCGATCGATGCCCCTGAGGACATCGATCAGGAGATTGCGCTATTCAAGTCTTCTGTAGTCAGGAGTGCTACTGCCGATGATCGTGTGGCGCTCAGGCAATACGTCGAAACGGTAGCGTTCCCTGCCTACCAATACTTCGCGTCCAAAGTGTGGTCGATCGCATCCGATGTTTCTTTGTCGAAATATGGTCCGGTTCTGGATATTGAGGGTCTGGACGTCGATGGAAAGGTATTGCAGACACGTGTAGATGGTAACGTCGAAGATCCATCAAACGTCGTAGACCTGAGAGTTCTTCCGGAACATGCTTCCAAAGTAACGATCAGGTTTGTCTTTGAGATCCAGAGCTTTCAGAACACAGAAAAAATGATCCTATACTACGTTGACAACTTCGTAGAGCCAGGCAGAGTTGTGTGGAGACTACGCTTAGAAGGCAGCCACTCGCACGCCATCGACGAATACAATGGACAAGATCTGCATGATATAGGAATGAAAATTAGGGAGCTTCTTAGTTTTTCGATGAATCTCATGCAGGAGTGGGCCAATGGAGGCGGATAGTAACCTGGTCCCGTTGCCGATTCGTTATTGGCTCGTTTGCGGGCGCCAGCGTGTGGCGGCGCAGTGAGTGACGTTGTCGGCGGGCGTCACGTAGTAGGCGGTCAGAATCCCGCCGGCCGGTAGCTGCATCGATACCGGGTAGCCCACGTCGCCGACGCCGGTGCCTTCGCCCCGGTGGGGGGAGTGGCCGCTGCTGTCGTCGCGGAGGACGACCGTGCCGGCGACGTCCCAGGTCTCGCCGGCGTCCTCGCTGAAGACCGCGCGCACGCCCATTGGCGGGCGGCGGTAGCCGTGCGTGCAGAGGATGCGGCCGTCGGCGAGCTTCAGGAGGTGGGCGGGGTGGCCCCAGATCGGCGTCTTGATGGGTTCCGTCCAGGTCCTGCCGCCGTCGTCGGACCACATCTGCAGCAGGTGGTGGTCGCCGGGTCCCAGTTCGCCGCGGGTGAGGGCGATGAGCGTGCCGGGGGCGACCTCGCACAGCGCGGTCTCATTGGCCGGCATGGCCTTCGCCTTCGCGCACAGGTCGTGCAGCCGCCACGTCCGGCCGGCGTTCTCCGAGCGCAGCACGTAAGGGCGCTCGTCGCCGTCGCGGTCGTGGGCATACACGCTCACGATCAGGGTGCCGTCGTGCATGACGACGCCGCGGTTGAAGCACCAGAAGCCCTGCACGCCGGGCACCTCCCATTCGTGGACGTCCCAGGTGCTGCCGCTATCGGTGGAGCGCCGCGAAGTGAGCAGCGGGGACTGCACGGCGATGTGGCCGGGGCGTTCCGGGAGCATGCGCACCGAGCGGCGCTGTGAGCGCGCCTCGTCGAGGCGGCCGGCGTCCCACGCCTCGAAACCGTGCGCGCCGACGGTCACGAAGGTGTCGCCGCCGGGATCCGGGAGCACCACGGCGAAGCGGTCCATGTGCTCGTCCGCGGTGCCGAAGGGCCAGTTTGCGGGGTGTGCGGGATGGTCGCTGGGCTGCCAGGTGCGCCCGCCGTCACGGGACGCCATCGCCAGGAAGCGGCCGAAGGTGCTGGCGCCCGGGTGGCTGCCGATGGGGGAGGTGACCACGCCGGCGCCGATGCTGCCGTCGGGAAGCGGCCACAGCACCGGCCACGGTGAGTAGGCATCCGGGTCGCGATAGATCACGCTGTGCTGCATGTCCACGATCATCGCGCATCGCGTCACGGTTGCAACCGCCGTCGCCGACGGCCTGCGGGCGGCCGGAATCGACACGGTGTTCGGGCTTCCCGGAGGCGAGAACGCCCACCTGATGGAAGCCATGCGGCAGGCCGGACTCCGGTTCGTGCTGAGCGAGCACGAGAACGCCGCCGCCTACATGGCTGGAGCCACCAGTCAGCTCACCCGCAAGCCCACCGCGTGCCTGACCACGCTGGGGCCGGGGGCGGTCAACTGCGTGGCCGGCGTGGCGCACGCCTTCCTGGACCGCTGTCCGGTGCTGGTGCTCACCGCGCAGATGGCGCCGAGCCTGCAGCATCGGCACACCCACCAGCTCGTCGACCTGCACCGGCTGTTCGGGCCGATCACCAAGGCGACCCTGGACGTCACGCCCGAGGGGTCGGCCACCGCGATCCGCGATGCGCTGCGCATCGCCACCAACGGGATGCCGGGACCCGTTCACCTGCAGATTCCCAACGATGTGGCCGGGCTCGGGACGGAGCAGATGGACCAGGACGGAGCGTCACCGGTCGTCGACGATGGACCGCCGCCGGTACCGACGGCAGATCTCGCCCGCGCGGCGGCCGGTCTGGCTACCGCGGAGCGGCCGGTGGTCGTCGTCGGACTGGGGCTGGAGCCGGAGGGCCCCTACGCGGATCTCCGCGCGTTCGCGGAGCGCCTGGGCGCGCCGGTCCTGGCGACTCCCAAGGCAAAGGGGGCGTTCCCGGCGTCGCATCCGCTGGGCTCGGAGACGATCGGGCTGACCCGCACCGATCCCGGCTACGACCTGATCGCGGAGGCTGACCGGGTGATCGCGGTCGGCATGGACGTGGTCGAGGTGGTGCTGCCGTGGTCGGTCGAGGCGCCGGTGCTGTGGATCGCTCCGTGGTACGACACGATCGGAGCCGCGACTGCCGAGCAGGCGCTGATCGGACCGCTCGGGCCGACGCTCGCCGAACTGACCGAGCGGCTCCCGGAGTCCCGGAGCGGCTGGGGCGCCGGCCGCGCCGACCATTACCGTCAGATGCGCCGGCGCCGCAGCCATGACGCCGCCGCCCGGGCATCCGCCGGCGTGATCGCCCCGCAGACGGTCCTGAACGAGGCCAAGGCGCTGTTGCCGGACGACGCGGTGATCGCCACCGACGTCGGCTCGCACAAGATCCTGGCGGCGCTGGAGTGGGACGCGGAACTGCCCAATCGCTACCTGGTTTCCAACGGCCTGTCCGCCATGGGTTTCGGGCCGGCGTCGGCGGCGGGCGCGGCGCTGGCCGGCCATGAGCCGGTGCTCTGCCTGACCGGGGATGCCGGGCTGCTCATGTGCGCGGGCGGGCTGGCCACCCTGGCGCAGCTTGAGACGCCGGTGCTGATGGTGGTGCTCGTCGACGGCGCCCTGGACCTGATTCGCGCCCACCAGCGCCGCTCCGGCGCCCAGCCGTTCGGCACCGAGTTCCCGGCTCCCGACGTCGAAGCGATCGGCGCGGCGTTCGGGCTGCCGTCGATCACCGTCGACACCGCCGCTAGCCTGCGGGCGGAACTGGCCCGCGGGCTGGAGCGCGGCAGCGCGAGCGTGATCGGGGTGCGGATCGACCCCGAGTGCTATCGGGGGTCGTTCTGACGAGCCGCTAGGCGGCGCCTTCCCCCGGCTTGTCCGCCGGCTTGTTGCGGGCGCCCCAGAACATCCCTTCGATGATCCCCTCGACCTTGGACAGCCGGTCGCCGATGTTGGCGAGCCGCGCGGTGAGTTCCTTGAAGCCCGCCTGCATCTCGTCCCACAGCCTGCTCTCGAGTGCCTGCATCTCGTCCCGCAAGCTGCTCGCCAGGGCCTTCATCCCGCCTCTCTGCTCGTTGCCGAGGGTCTCCATGTCGCCCTTCAACTCACTGCGGAGGGCGTTCATTTCACCCTTCATCTCGTTGCGCAGGTCGCGCACTTCCTGGCGCACGCCGCGTATCGAGGCAAGCATGGCGGTACCGAGGGCGATCGCCGCTGCGACGATGGCAACCAATTCTGCGTTCATGTACACGTCTCCGGCGCCTCCGCCCGTGACGGGATCTTACCGGTCCGTGAGCTCGGTGTCACCGTGATCCGACGTCCGCAGGAGATTGGCGCATAGTCTACCGCTGACAGCGCACGAGTAGGCGCTGCTGCTTCACAGCAAACGGCCATGCGGGTTCGATCGCGACGAGCGCTCCCTCTATACGTCGCGGGGCTCGAAGCCCAGGTCGACCAGCGGCTGTACCATCTTGCGCTTGCGGGGATCGTCGCTCTCGATGAAGCTCCGCGGCGGCTGGAGTGCTCCGTCGGAGCCGGTATGGAGCTCCTTGAGCCAGCCCTGCTGTTCGGCGCTGACCGGGTTGGCCAGAAAGGCGATCGCAAGCTGCATGCGCATGCCGGAGCCGCCGAAGGCGGCGTGGGGGATGTCCTCCGTGAACACCAGCACGTCGCCCGGGCTCGACTCCAGCGGGATGTGCGGCACCTCGTCCGGGCGCAGCCCCCACGGCCGGAACTCCTCCTTGGTGTTGCGGTTGCGCAGCGGGAGGTAGTAGTCGGGAGCCTGCGTCCAGCGCGGGTCGACGAAGCGCAGGTAGTTGCGGTGCGCGCCGGGCACGACGCGCAAGCAGCCGTTGTCCGCGGTCAGGTCGTCCATGTACAGCGAGACCTTGATGTGCGGGAGCCCCCAGGTGACCACGCCGCTGCCGCCGTGCCAGGGAGTGTCGCCCACGTGCGCGTTGCCGGCCGATCCCTCGTACACGAAGTCATGCCCAAGGATCTTGCGCGGAATGTCCAGCAGCCGCTCGTCCGCAAGCAACGCCGCGTGCCGTTCCCCTCGCTCGCAGATGTGGGCGACGCTCCGGCTCTGCGAGCCGTCGAAGTCCGGGAACTCTTCGAGCAGGAGGCGCTCGAACTCCTCTCGGAGAGCTGCCGCCTCCGCGCGGCTGAACAGCCCGCGTAGAGGCACGTAGCCGAAGGCGATAAAGTGCATCACGTGATCGTCATTCAACATCGCGAACCACCACACAAAGGGGCCGGCGGCGCGGGCCGCGCCGGCATCGTCGTCACGGCCAACGTAGATCAGAGATGCGGCTCTGTGAACCTAGTCCCGAGGAGCGGGTCGTGAGCGGACCCATCGCGCTTGTCACCGGCGCCGGCAGCGGGGTCGGGCGCGCCAGCACGCTGACGCTCTGCAGGCACGGCTACACCGTGTACCTGGCCGGCCGGCGGGCCGATGCCCTGCAGGAGACCGTCGAGCAGGCGGAAAGCGGACGCGCGATCGCCGTGTCCACGGACGTCGCGGAAGCCGATTCGGTGGCAGCCCTGTTCGACCTCATCCGGCAGGACCAGGGGCGCCTTGACCTGCTGTTCAACAACGCGGGCACCAACACCACGGCGGTGCCCACCGACGAGCTCGACGTCGACCAGTGGCGGATGGTGATCGACATCAACCTCACCGGCACCTTTCTGTGCACTCGGCAGGCGATGGCGCTGATGAAGACCCAGCGCCCGCGCGGCGGCCGCATCGTCAACAACGGCTCGGTGTCCGCGCAGGTGCCGAGGCCGAACGCCGCCGCCTACACGGCCTCCAAGTTCGGGGTCGCCGGCCTGACCCGTTCGACCGCCCTGGACGGGCGCGCCTTCGACATCGCCTGCGGCCAGATCGACATCGGCAACGCCGCCACCGAGATGACAGAGCGGATGAACGACGGCGTGCTGCAGCCGGACGGCTCGGTGCGGCCGGAGCCGCGCATCGACGTCCAGAACGTGGCCGACGCCGTGCTCTACATGGCGTCGCTGCCGCTGGATGCGAACGTGCCGTTCATTACCGTGATGGCCACGGGCATGCCCTTGTTCGGGCGAGGATAGCCGCAGGCCTTACCGCCGCTCCTGGTGCGGCGCTGCGACACGTTCCCAACAGCCGCTGCGTGCCGAGCGCAGGCATGCGTCGACGTAGCGCGCCGCGCACACGCCGTCGTCGAGTCCAGGATGCTCCGACGCAGCGCCTGCCGGCGCTGCCGCCCGTTCCCGAAGCGCCGGCAGGACGTGGCTTCCGAACCGGTTGACCCCGGCGTCGGTCGCCACCGTCTCCACGCGCGACGGTCCGTCGCCCCGCAGCAGCTCGATCCGTCCGGTCGTCGAGTCGGCGGCGAGCGATGCCGTCTCGCCATGGATCTCGAGCTCCGGCGACAGGCCGCCCCGCACCCGCGCCGATTCGGAGGTCATCAGCACGCCGGCGATCCCGCCGGACAGCTCGACCAGCACCGTGCCGTGGTCCCAGGCGGTGGGCCGGCGCGCCTGGTCCGTCGCGGTGCAGGCGTCCGCCTCCTGCATGTCCAGCTCGCCCGCATACGGCTTGGATGCCTCCAGCACCTGGCCGTGCGCCAGCACCCGTTGCGGCTCCGCCTCCAGCATCCAGCGCAGCACGTCGATCATGTGCACGCCCAGGTCGGCGACGGCTCCGGCGGTCGACACGGCCGCGTCGTCGCGCCACGTGAACGCGCTGCCCGCGGTGCGCGGCATGTGGCGGCGGTACGTGAACCAGCGCACGCGGCCCACCGCGCCATCGGCGATCAGCTCCCGCGCGCGTACGAGCGGCGGCTCGTAGCGGCTCCAGAACGGCACGAATTGGCCGAGCCCGCTGTCGCGAAACGCCTCCCGGATCGCCACGGCCTCGGCTGCCGTACGCGCCACCGGCTTCTCGCAGATCAGGTGTCTGCCGGCCGCGGCGCACGCCAGGGCCGGTTCCAGGTGCTGGTCGTCCGGCGTCGCGATGAGAACCGCCTCCACGCCGGGATGCCCCACCACCTCCCGCCAGTCGGTAGTGATCAGCTCGGCGCCGTCCTCGTCGCGCGCCCGCTGCAGCCGATCGCGGCGGCGCGCGCAGAGCGCCACGATGCGAGCCTGCTCCGGAATGGCGCGCAGCTCGGCGCGGTACGTGCCCCCGATGTTGCCGGTGGCGCCGAGCACGCCGACGCCGAGCGGCCGCGCGGCGGCCATCAGTCGAAGGGCGCGATGGACCGCAGGTACTCGGCGGTGCGGGCCGCGGCCTCGGCGGGGCCGCTGAGGCTGGCGAACGCCTGGTGCACGGTCACGTAGCCGTCGTAGCCGACGTCGGCCAGCGCGGGCAGGATGGCGTCGAAGGGCAGGCCCGGTTCCCACATCGGCACGTGGTCGAAGGGGACCACCCCGCGGCACCACGTGCCCATCGAGTCCGCACCCTGCGGATGGACGCGGTGGTTCTGGAGATAGACGTTGACGATGTAGGGAGCGAAGCGCCGGATGGTCGCCGCGCCGTACTCCTGGCCGGCGTGGTCGAGATTGGCCGGTTCGTAGATCAGCCCGAAGTTGGCCCGGTCGATCGCAGCCAGCACATCCAGCGACCGGTCCACCTCCTCGAACAGACTCCGCGTATGGCATTGGTGCGCCAGGCGCAGGCCGCGCTCTGCCGCCTGATCGGCCGCTCGCTGGGCGTGCGGGATGTCCTTGTCTGATTTCATGCACATCCTCAGCAGGTCGGCGCCCAGCGCTTCAGCCAGGTCCAGGTAGGGGCCGATGTCGCGCAGCGCTTCCGGTCCGTGCACGTCGTCGTTCTCCGGAATCGGGAAGTCGCCGGTCACCATCGATACGGCCAGACCGGCCGCGTCCAGGGTCTGCCCCCCGCGGCGGACCTCATCCGGCGGCGAATGGGTGCCGAGCTGGGACGCGCGCATGCACAGCGCGGCGTATCCGTTGTCCGCCGCGATGCGGGCCAGGTCGTCCAGGGAGGCGGTCGCCCGCCGCTTGTCCCCGAAGCCCTCGGCCACTCGGACGGAGAGTGCCAGCTTCACGACATCACCTCGTTCATGGTCTTGGGTTCATGGTCTTGGGTTCATGGTCTTGGGATCACGGTCTTGAGCCGGCCGCTCACAGACGGTCGCGCCGGTACGCGAACGCCTGCTCCAGGATGCGCAGGCTGGTGCCCCAGCGGCGGCTCCGCGTCGGGCCGCGGTTGAATTCGCGTGCGTTCGCGGAGAGCGAGAGCGTGACGATCTCGTCCTCCAGTCCGTCGACCTGCGTCTCGTGGATCACGTCGCCGTTCGGCGCGACGGCCAGGACGGTGCCGACGTGGTTGGCGGTCACTCCCTGCAGCCCCTCGGTGGCGGGGCCGACGACGTTGCAGATGAGCACGTACGCGTTCGCTTCGATGGCGCGGGCGCAGTGCTGGCGCTTCCAGCCCGATTGCTGCAGCTCGATCATCCCGCGCAGGAACCCGGCGTCGGGTTCGGCCGGCCACTCGCCGCGCCGCGCGGCGTGCGGCGCAAGGATGACGTCCACGTCATGCAGGGCGTGCGCCAGGGACAGCTCCTGGAAGTTGTTGTCGTAGCAGATGGTGATGCCGAACGACAGCTCGCCGATGTCGAAGCGCTCGACCGACTCGCCGCAGCCGAAGTAGACGTACTCGTCGCGGGACATGTGGATCTTGCGCTGCACGCCCAGATACCGGCCCCGATCGGCGACCAGCATCGAGTTGTACACGACGGCCCCCGACAGCTCCGCCAATCCCACGACCAGACAGAGATCGTGACGCTCCGACAAGGCCAGCAGCTCCCGGCTCATCGGGCCGTCCGGCACCGGCTCCGCGTTCTCCGCCATCAGGTCGTGCGCACCGTGGCCGGTGAGCTGCAGCTCCGGGCAGAGCAGGAGACGAGCCCCGTCGCGCTCGGCGCGGGCGCATGCGCCACGCACCAGATCGAGATTCCTTTCGGTGTCGATCAGCACCGACCGCAGCGAGGCCACGGTCACCGTCGTGTCGGTCACGCGCGCATGATACACGCGCCGGTGACGGTGGGTAGATGGGTAGCCGTGCCGTCGCAGAATTGCTATAGTCCCGTGCAGATGAGTTCCGCGGCGCCGGTTGCCGGCGCACAGGGATGGGGCGCGGACGAAGTCCGATCGCTTCGTGATGCCCTATCTCCGTACCGAAAGCCCTCGACTCTTCGCACGTTGTGGAACGTGGGCAACTCGGTGGTGCCGTTCGTTGCCTGCATGACCGCCGCGGCGCTCGTGCTGCCGATCTCCTATTGGCTGTGCCTGCCGTTGATGGTGCTGGCCGCCGGGTTCAACATCCGCAACTTCATCATCATGCACGACGCCGGCCACGGCACGCTGTTCCGCAGCCGCCGCATGAACGGCGTGATCGGCCACCTCACCGGAATCCTGGCGCTCACGCCGCTGCGCGACTGGTCGCACAACCACGCCATCCACCACGCCAACTCCGGCGACCTCGACCGTCGCACCAACACCGATATCCAGACCATCACGGTGGCCGAGTACCGGAGCCGCTCACGATGGGCTCGCTTCGGCTACCGAGCGTACCGCAATCCGCTGGTCCTGCTGCTCTTCGGTTGGCTTTGGAGTTTCGTGCTCAATCACCGTTTGCCGCGCAAGATCACCAAGGGGAAGGGCCGGAGCTCGGTGTTGCTTACCAATTTCGGGGTCGCGGCGATGATCGCGGCGATGTTGGTGTTCGCCGGGTGGCGGTACCTGGTGCTGGTGTACGTGCCGATGATCGGGCTCGCCGGCCTGATCGGGGTATGGCTGTTCTACATGCAGCACCAGTTCGAGGACGTGTACTGGCGCCGGCACGAAGACTGGAAGTTCGTCCGGGCAGCCATGGACGGCGCCTCGTATCTCCGGCTGCCCGCGGTGCTGCAGTGGTTCACCGGCAACATCGGCTTCCACCACATCCATCACCTGGATCCCAGGATCCCCTACTACTACCTGCCGCGCTGCCACCGGTCACATCCGCTGATGGCCCGGGCGCCGGTGCTCACCTTGTTCGACACGATCAGGTGCTTTCGGCAGAACCTCTACGACGAGGATAGCGGCCGCATGGTGAGCTTCAGGAGTCTGAGCGCCAGCCCCGCCTGAGTCATCGGTGGCGCCGTCCGTGATGCCTCCCTCCGCTCCGGCGGACCCGCCGGCCTCCGAGAGCCGTGAATTCGCAGTCCGGATCGCGCAGGCGGCGCGTGGCTGATCAGGGGCTGCCGTACACGCCCATCCTGGCGGGACTGCCGCCGCTGGTGCCGTTCGTCGGCCCTGAGGCCTTGGAGCGCGAACGCGGAGGATCGTTCCGTGCCCGGCTCGGAGCGAACGAGAGCGCGTTCGGGATCTCGCCGGTCGCGCGCCGGGCCGGAATGGCCGCGCTGGAACGGATGTCCTGGTACGCCGATCCGGAGAACCACGAACTGCGCGCGGCGCTGGCCGCCGCCCACGGCGTGGCGCCCGACAACATCGCCATCGCAGCCGGCATCGACGACCTGCTCGGGCTGGCCGTGCGCGCCTTCGCCGCCGAGCGGGCCGCGGTGATGACCGCCGGCTCCTATCCCACGTTCGCCTTCCATGTGGCCGGCTACGGCGCCCGGCTGATCACCGTGCCCTACCGCGACGACCGCGTCGATCTGGACGGGCTCCTGGACGCCGCCATCGGCGGTGGCGCCACGCTGCTGTACGTGGCCAACCCCGACAACCCCGCGGGCACCTGGCGCGACGCGGCCGACGTGCAGCGGCTGATCGAGCGCGTGCCGCCCGGCATGGTCCTGCTCCTGGACGAGGCCTACGCGGACTTCGCTCCCGCCGCGGCGGTCCCGCCTGCCGGACTGCTCGGATCCAACGTGCTGCGCCTGCGCACCTTCTCCAAGGCGCACGGCATGGCCGGCGGCCGCGTCGGCTACGCGATCTGCACCGCGGAGGCGTGGCAGGGGTTCGAGAAGATCCGTCACCACTACGGGATGAACCGTATCGCCCAGGAGGTGGCGCTGGCATCGCTGGGCGATCCGGACTTCATCGCCGGCGTGGTCGCGTCGGTGGAGGCAGGCCGCCTCGAGTACGCTCGCATCGCCGCGGACCACGGCCTGGCGGTGCTTCCGTCCGGGACCAACTTCGTCAACTTCGACACCGGCTCGACCGCCCGCGCCGACGCGCTGCTCGACGCGCTGATCCGCCACGGCGTGTTCGTGCGCAAGGCCAAGGCGCCGCCGCTCGACCGCACGGTCCGCATCACGGTGGGCCGTCCGGAGGAGCGCGCCGTGCTGGCGGAGGTGCTGGGCGGCGCTCTGGCCGACGCCGACCGGGCCCTGCGCGGCTGACGGGAGCGTCCTGAAGCAGCTCACGCCGATCCCGGGAGTCGGTACAGGGCGAAGAACCAACGGTCAGTCAATCGCCGGGCGTGATACGCTTGCCGGCGGTGACAGCGCGGGGAGGAGGGCAGGGAGGCGCCGGCCAGCCGGCACAGGGCTCTCCGCGTGCGCTCGCCAGGTGCCTGCGCTTCCTGCGTCCCTACCGCTGGCCGATCACGGTCGCCACCTTCGCGCTGCTGGTCAGCTCGGCCGGCAATCTGGCGGTTCCGATCGTGACGCAGCGGGTGGTCGACCGCGGCATCCTGGGCGGCGACTTCACCGTCGTCTGGATCGGGGCGCTCGTGGTCGTGGCGTTCGCGCTCGCCCGCGCGTTCTTCACGTACCTGCAGCAACGGCGCGCCGCGCAGATCTCGCAGGGCGCTGCCTTCGACATCCGCAACGCCCTCAACGACAAGATCCAGGGACTGTCCTTCAGCTTCCATGACCAGGCGGAGACCGGGCAGCTCCTGACGCGCTCCACCAGCGACGTCGACCTGGTGCAGCAGTTCATCGGCGCGGGGTTGCTGCACATCGTCAACGCCGTGGTGCTGCTGGGCGGCAGCGTCGCCTTCATCATCGCCACCAACGCGCGGCTGCTCGCCGTGTTCATCCCGATTCTCTGCGGGGTCGGTGCGCTGTTCGTCGTGATGGGCAGGGTGGGGCGGCCGCTGTTCCGGGCGGCGCAGGATCGGCTGGCGATACTCAACGGCCGCCTTGAGCACAACATCCAGGGGATCCGCGTGGTTCGCGCCTTCGCCCGCGAGCCGTACGAGACCGAGCTCTTCGCGGCAGAGAACGACGAGGTGCGCGAGCTCAACCTCAGGGCCGGCCGCATCTTCGCGCTGTCCATTCCCCTGGTGTTCGCGATCCCGAACTTCGGGACGATCGTCGTCTCGTGGGCCGGCGGCCTGGAGGTGCTGGGGGGCCAGCTCTCCATAGGCGAGCTGGTCGCGCTGCAGAGCTACCTGCTGCTGGCGATGTTTCCGGTGACCCTGCTGGGGCAGATCATGATGGCCATCGCGCAGGCGTCGGCAGGGGCGGAGCGCATCCTGGAGATCCTGGATACGGCAGTCGACGTCAAGGACGCCCCGGACGCGGTGCCCTTGCGGCGGGTGGACGGCTTCGTGACCTTCGATCGCGTCAGCTTTCGCTACACGCGCAGCGGGGCGTACGCGCTGCAGGACGTGTCGTTCTCGACCACGCCCGGCCAGACGATCGCGCTGCTCGGGGGCACCGGGTCCGGGAAGAGTTCGCTGATCGGGTTGATCCCGCGGTTCTACGACGTGTCGGACGGCAGCGTGCGGATCGATGGCACGGACGTGCGTGAGGTGCAGATCGAGTCGCTGCGCCGGCAGATCGGCATCGTCCTGCAGGACGCCAAGCTCCTGGGAGGCAGCATCCGGCACAACATCAGCTACGGGCAGCCGGATGCCACCGACGCCGACATCGAGGCGGTGGCCCGCGCCGCGGCCGCGCACGAGTTCATCGCCGAGCTGCCGGACGGCTACGACGCGATCGTCGGCGAGCGCGGCATCAGGCTGTCCGGCGGCCAGCGGCAGCGCATCGCCATTGCCCGCGCGCTCCTGGTGGACCCACGCATCCTGATCCTGGACGACTCCACCTCGAGCGTCGACTTCGCCACCGAGTCGGCGATCCGGGAACGGATGGCCGAGCTGCGCCGCAACCGCCTGTCGTTCGTGATCGCCCAGCGCATCTCCAGCGTGCGCGAGGCGGACCTGATCGTCGTGCTCGACCAGGGACGCATCGCCGCGATCGGCAGCCACGACTCGCTGCAGGAGGAGAGTCCCCTGTACGTCGAGATCTGCGCTTCGCAACTCATCGACGATGTGGAAGCGGTGACCAGGCCATGATGAACATCGGCGGGGGCTTCACCGGAGCCGGGGGAGCGATGCAGATCGGCGCCGAGCTGCAGAAGGCGGGCGACCGGCGCGGCACGCTGCGGCGTTTCAACCACTATCTTGGCGGATTCCGCCTGCCGATCGCCGGCATCGTGCTGATGGTCGTCGTGGATGTGGCGCTCACGTCCTATGCGCCGCGCATGCTGCAGGTGGCGGTCGACGACATCGTCGCCTACCTGGATGGCGGGCTGCCCCTGGCGGACGCGCGCAGCGCGGTCGCCGTGGCGATGGTGATCGCGCTGGCGCTGTTCGCGTTCGGTTGGGCTGCCAACGCCGTGGCGCGCTGGCAGATGGTCGGCATCGGTCAGGGGATCCTGGCCAACATCCGCCGTGACGTGTTCGCCAAGGTGCACGCCCTGTCGCTGGGCTACTTCGACTCGATCGAAACCGGCGACCTGGTCTCGCGCATGGCCAACGACACCAGCGTGATCGATCGCGTGCTGCGCATGGGCGCGGTGCGCATGCTGCAGGCCTTCCTGCAGGTGATCGGCATCCTGGTGGCAATGCTGGCGTTGAGTTGGCGCATGGCCCTGGTCAGCTTCACGGTGCTGCCGGTGATGGTGTGGTTCACCTGGTACTTCTCCCGCAAGGCGCGCGTCGCCTTTCGCCGCACCCGCCAGACCATGGGGGTGGTGAGCTCGCACCTGGAACGCAACATCGTCGGCGTCCGGGAAATCCAGGCGTTCGGACGCGAACGGGCCAACGCCGGCTCGTTCCGGCGCGCGAATGCGGCCAACCGCGACGCCAACGTCACCGCGGAGACGATCACCGCCGCGTTTGCGCCGACGCTGGACGTGCTGGCCGTCATCGCCATCGCCGTGGTGCTGCTCTGGGGCGGCTTCCTGACCGGGCGCGACCTGGTGACGATCGGCGTGCTGGTGGCGTTCGTCCAGTACGTGCGGCGCTTCTTCATGCCAATGCGCTCCATGTCCGTCCTGTGGGCGAACATCCAGTCCGGGATCGCCGGCATGGAGCGCATCTTCGAGCTCCTGGACGACGACCGCGTCGCCGCCGAGCCGGCGTCTCCCACGGCTCTGGCCGACGGTCCGGGGCGGGTGGAGCTGCGCGGGGTGTCGTTCGCGTACGTGCCGGATGCGCCGGTGCTCCGCGACGTCGACCTGACGGTGGAGGCGGGGACGATGGCGGCGCTGGTGGGACCCACGGGCGCCGGCAAGACGACGATCCTGGCGCTCGTGCAACGGCTCTACGACCCGACGGCCGGACGCATTCTTCTGGACGGTCAGGACGTCGCGGACCTGCGCCGCAGCCACGTGCGCCAGGTGCTGGGCGTGGTAACGCAGGAGCCGTACCTGTTCGCGGGCACCATCGCGGACAACATCCGCTACGGGCGCCTGCCGGCGACCGACGCGGAAGTGCAGGAGGCGGCCGAGCGGGCTCGCGCCGACAGCTTCGTCCGCGGCCTGCCGGACGGATACGCGACCGTCCTCACCGAAGGGGCGCGCAACCTGAGCCGCGGCCAGCAGCAGCTTCTGGCCATCGCGCGCGCGCTGATCGCCGACCCGCGCATCCTGATCCTGGACGAGGCGACCGCCAACATCGACACGCGTACCGAGCGCCTCATCCAGCAGGGCCTGGAGGAATTGCTCAGCGACCGGACCAGCATCGTGGTAGCCCACCGGCTGAGCACCGTGCAAGCGGCCGACCTGATCGCCGTGATCGACGACGGGCGCATCGTCCAGCAGGGGACCCACCGGGAGCTGACCCGGCGGCGGGGGCTCTACCGCGACCTCTACCGCAGCCAGTTCAGCGCCGACCGGAAGGCCGACCGGAAGGCAGTCCGATGAAACGCGCGAACTATCAGAAGGAGCTGCGGCGGCTGCAGGCGGATCTCTTCAAGCTGCAGGAGTGGGTCGTGCAGCAGCAGCGGCGCGTGGTGGTGGTCTTCGAGGGGCGCGACGCCGCGGGCAAGGGCAGCGTCATCACGCGCATCACCGAGTCCCTGAACCCGCGCGTCTGCCGGGTGGCGGCGCTGGCCAGGCCGACCGAGCGCGAACGCACGCAGTGGTACTTCCAGCGCTACGTCGAGCACCTGCCGTCAGCCGGCGAGATCGTCCTGTTCGACCGGAGCTGGTACAACCGGGCCGGCGTGGAACGGGTGATGGGCTTCTGCACGGAACAGCAGTACTGGGAGTTCCTGCGATCCTGCCCGGAGTTCGAGAGCATGCTGGTCCGCGACGGCATCGACCTGGTCAAGTACTGGTTCTCGGTCGGTCCCGACGTGCAGGCTCGCCGTTTCCAACGGCGGCTCGACAGTCAGGTGAAGCGCTGGAAGTTCAGCGACATGGACCTGCAGTCCTACGTCAAGTGGGACGACTACTCCCAAGCCAAGGACCGGATGATGGCCTACACCGACACGGACGCGTGCCCGTGGTACGTGGTCAGGTCGGACAGCAAGCGGCGTGCGCGGCTCAACTGCATTCACCACCTGCTGAGCCTCTTTCCGTACCGCTACGACTCACCCGAAACCATCGAGTTGCCCGAGCGGCAGATCGACCCCGACCCGGAGCGGCCGCCGATCGACAGCCAGCGCTTCGTCCCGGACGTGTACTGACGCTTACCCGGTGGCGCCAAGGCACTCCGTGAAGGACGCCGCCAGATTGCGCATGAGCTCGAAGTAGAGTTCCGGCCCGTCGTCGATTTCCGCGCCAAGCGGATCGATGGTCCCGGCGTGCGCCTGCGTGCCTTCGACGACCACGTCGACGATGCGCCGGTCGAACTGCGGCTCGGCGAACACGCAGACGCCCCGCAGCTCCCGCACCCGGTCGCGGATCTCCGTGACCCGCTGCACGCCCGGCGCGCGCTCGGGGTTGACCGTGATCGAGCCCGCCGCGGCAAGGCCAAAGCGGTCCTCGAAATAGCGGTAGGCGTCATGCAGGACGATGAACGGCTTGTCCCGGATCGGGGCGAGCTCCGCGTCGAGCTCGTCGACCAGATCCTCCAACTCGTGGATCAGGTCATGCTCGTTGTCGTGGTAGGTCGCGGCGTTCCCCGGATCGGCCTCTGACAGCGCGTCGGTGATCGCCTCCGCCATCACCGCGGCGTTCACGGGGTCGAGCCAGATGTGCATGTCGAACTCGCCGTGCTCGTCCTCGGCCTCGCGGTGGTCATCCTCGTCCTCGTCGTGACCCTCACTTTCGTCGTCATGGCCCTCGCCGTCCTCGTCGTGGCCCTCTTCCTCGTGGTGGTCGTCCTCTTCGTGCCCGTGCGTATGCATCTCGAACGCCCCTCCCTCACGCAGCGACCAGAGGGTGATCCCCGGTACGCCGGACAGCCGCACCACCTGCGCGTCGTCGCCGAGGTTGGCGATCGGGCCGGCCAGCGCCGTCTCCTTGCGCTCGTCGATCAGGAAGATGACGTCGGCGTTCTCCAGCGCCTGGGCGTCGGACGGACGCATGCTGAAGGTGTGCGGGGAGGAGGCGCCGCGGATGATCAGGTGCGGCTCTCCCACGCCGTCCATGACCGCGCTCACCAGTGAGTGCACGGGCTTGATCGATGCGACGACGCGAATCGCGCCGGGAGCGGCCTCCTCCTCGCCCGAAGCCATCGCCGCGGATGCGATCAGCGCGAACATCAGTCCAAAGGCGGCACGTCGTTTCTGCATGGTAGAATCATCGTTATCGAGTCGAACCTCCTGGTCAATGTCCGCGACATCGGCGTGCGGCGCGGCGCGCGCTGGCTGATCCGGCACGTCGACCTGCGGGTTCTCCGCGGCGAGCTGGTCTACCTGATCGGCGCCAACGGCGCCGGCAAGTCGACCTGTGCGAAGGCTATCCTGGGACTGATCGACATCGACGAGGGGACGATCGAGTGCGCCCCGCGGCTGGCGATCGGCTACGTCCCGCAGCGGCTGGCGGTGAGCCACACGCTGCCCCTGACGCTGCGCCGCCTGATGAAGCTCACCGGCCGCTTCCCGGCCGGCGCCATCGACGACGCCCTGACCGCGGTCGGCCTGGAACGGCTCGGCGATCCGCCGGTCACCTCCCTGTCGGGCGGCGAGATGCAGCGCCTGCTGATCGCCCGTGCGCTGATCCACCGGCCCGACCTGATGGTGCTCGACGAGCCGGCGCAGGGCGTCGACCTGGTCGGCGCCGGAGTGCTCCACGACCTGATCGACGGCATCCGCCGCGACCTGGACTGCGGGGTGCTCTTGATCTCGCACGACCTGCAGATGGTCATGGACAGCGACAACGACGTGGTCGTCCTGGTGCCCCACGAGCACGACCCGCAGTCGGTCGTGGCACCCGCCGCACGCGAAGGGCGCGCGTCCGAACCCGCGGCCGGCTGAAGCCGATGCTGGACGACTTCCTGGTGCGCGCGCTGCTCGCCGGCGTCGGGCTTGCGCTGGTCACCGGACCCGCGGGCTGCTTCGTCGTCTGGAGACACCTGGCCTACTTCGGGGAGACGATCGCGCACTCGGCGCTGCTCGGCGTGGTGCTGTCCCTGGTGCTCCGGATCGACCTGGTGATCGGCATCTTCGCGTCCGCGTGCGCGGTCACCCTGCTGATGTTCCATCTCCGGCGGCGCGGGACGCTGCCGGCCGACACCGTGCTCGGCCTGCTCGCCCACGGCGGGCTGGCCGTCGGGCTGGTCACGCTGGCGTTCTTCCCGAACATCCGGGTGGACCTGACGGCGCTTCTGTTCGGCGACATCCTCGCGGTGTCCCGCACCGACCTTGCGGTCATCTGGGGAGGCGGCGCGCTGGTCCTGGTGGTGCTGGGGCGCATCTGGCGGCCGCTGCTGGCGGCCACCGTCAACGTCGACCTGGCCACCGTGGCCGGCATGCACCCGGAGCGCACGCGCCTGGTCTTCGGCCTGCTGATGGCGGCCGTGATCGCCGTCGCCATCAAGATCGTCGGCATCCTGCTCATCGTCGCCCTGCTGGTGATCCCGCCAGCGACGGCGCGGCGCTTCGCATCGAGCCCGGAGCAGATGGCCGTCGCCGCCGCGCTGGCCGGCGTGATCGCCATCGGCGGCGGGCTGTTCGCCTCGGCACGGCTCGACACGCCTTCCGGGCCGTCGATCGTGGTGGCGGCCCTGCTGCTGTTCACCGTGACCCGCATCCGTCTTCTGAAGGGGTCACGCACCGTCCCGTAGCGCAGTCGACGGGAGTCTCCAGCATCCCCAGTGACGGGTCCGGGCGACAAGCGCATCGCCGCATTGTGGTATCCAGCGGAGGCACGACAGGCCCGTGGTGCGCGCCTTCGGCGGCTCGCCGCTCTCGATTATGGTGGCTGTCCGCTGTAGTTCTTCGGCGCGATCTGCATCGACCCTGCCGAGTTCCAGCGGAGTGGTGTCGTCGACGCCGGTACGATCGTCTACGGATCGGTGTCTTCGTCGAGATCGAGAATCCTCGGAGCGTTCCATCTCTATGGGCGGTTGAAGGGGAGAGTCGGCGGGGCGCATTGCCTCACCAGGGACGGTAGGCGCGCCGGACCGGATGAGGTGGCATGCTGCGGTGACCAGTGCGCCGATACGCTCTTTCGTCACTGATCCTATCGATGCAAGACTCCTCTCAGGGTTCATGCGGATCCTGCGATCGAGGGATCGAGCGGCACTCTGCGTGATCTGTACTCCGGTGTGACGCGTGGCGTACTCGGCCCACTCCGAAGGCGTGAAGCCCAGCATGCAGCGCAGGACAAGCAGGGCGACCGGGGCGCTGACAACCGCGAACGTGACGGTCTCCGGGTTCACTTCCTGGAAACCTCGTGTGGCTCTCTTCAAGGTTCGTAGCCGGACTCGAACGTCGGGAACTCCACGAATCCGTGGCCTCGGGGCATCACCATGAATTCGGATTCGAGACAGTCGAACACCGCATCTACGTAGGCATCCGGATCGGCGCGAAGCTCGTCGAAGCTGACCTCAAAAGGGAACGGCATACTGTTCCTCGGGCTCCCGTATCGACGCGAACAGCGGCCCGGGCGGTGGAGCTGCCGGCTGCACGGCCGCAATGACCGAGTCGGAGGCGGGGAGTGCGGCAACCGCGGCGGCGAACGCGGCGATCTTCTGAGAGGTGGTAAGCGTGCGGTCCCAAGTCAGACGCAGGTTCCATACCGCCAGACGCGTCAGATGCCCGAACACGATGCAGCGGGTGTCGCCGCGCGTGGGCGTTCGTCCGCCGGCCGCCAATAGAGCCACATCGTCGGCGACGATTGAGGCAACGTCGTCGAGCGTATTGGCGAGCCATCGACGCGGCACGGCGCCTGTCGATCGACACACGAACACGGTGTCGATGATCGACGATGCCGTGCCGTGGATGTGGATCGAGCCGCCCATCTCGGCCGGGCACGGCAGAGATGCGGAGCAGACCAGACCGTCGTCCAGAATCGCGATCCCGACGGCGTAATACGCCTCGAGCTTGTTGTGGTGAAAGGTGAACGTCAGCGGCCCGCCCGGCTTCAATTCGTGGGCCATACGCGAGTACGCGGCGGCAAGTCCCTCGGTGAAGGGGTCCAGGCCCCGCTCCTCGGTGACGTTCCCCGTCAGCTCGTGAGGCGATCGCGTCGAAGGGCGATCGAAGCCCTCGACATCGTTGCCGACCAAGCGACGGAGCCACACGTAACAGAAGTCCATCAGCTCGCCGTATTGCACGTTGCCGAAGTACGGCGGATCCGTGAACACGGCGTCCAGGCTCTGGGGAGGAAGCTCGATCTCCGTCGCGTCCGCGCAGCGAATGCCGACCGTTCGGCGTCGTCCATTGAGTTGCTCGCCGATCCACTCGCCCGAGATTGGAACCTGGACGTTGCGTGAGCCGATGCGGCGCATTTCGAACGGCTCGTGACAATAGCGCTTCGCCTTCGCGTACTTCTCGATGATGTTGGTCCAGCCTCCCGAGCCGACGTTTGATCCGTTCTTGCCGATGATGCCGAGAAGGTTGGACTCGCATTGCACCAAGCCGACCGGGAACCCGTGTACGGAGAAGATGTCCAGGGCTTTGAGCGCCATGGTGTCGTACCGGCACAGCAGGTTCTGATAGCGCAGCAAATCGGAGAGATTCGTGGCAAGTGCGCAACGCACCCGTCGGTCTTCGACCCGAGAAACGAGGCGAGCGCTCAGTTCCAGACCGAGAAGCTGACGTGTATTGAACAGATCGCGGTAGCGCGTGTATCCCCAGCGATGCAGCCGGTCGGTTTCGTCCCCGGGCAGGATCGCTTCGTCGGGGACGAAACTCGTGGAGAGCTGTTTCCAGCGCTCGCCGACTGCTTCGGCTCGCGCGAAATCCTCGGCGTCGGGTCGCTTGAAGAAACGGCCCCGATGCTCTGCTTTCCGCTTGTGGTTGTGGTACTCGATGGCGAACATGCGGTGGTCCAGCGGGCGGGTGCCCTTCGCTGGGTAGGAATTGACGTAGCCGCAACGAGAACAGGAGCACCGGCCTCGACGCGCGGGCCCGCCTGTTGGAGGGGCACCTTGCACGTGGCACATGGCCCCGGCTCGCCCAGGTCCGTGACCTCGTTGAGATCGCCACATGCCGGACAGACCAGGACGTTGCTCGGATGTCGGCGATTCGCGGCGAGCAGATACCCCGGAAACAGATCGACCGACTCGCCGCAGGCCGCGCAGTCGATCGTCTTCACCCACAGGAACGACTTCACGGCAACATCTGTATCGCCGTATCGCGGGCAGGACGTGCGATAGTATTGCCCGATCTCGTGGTGGAGCTGCTCAACGACCGCTCTCGCGGCGCGGTCATACGCCGCCACGTCGAGATGTTGGATCTCCTCGCGAACGATCCAGGCAGACATCGGATTGACGTCGGATCCTTGCACGTCGCATCCGAGCCTGTTGGCTTCGATCAGCGGCGTTCCTCCGCCCATGAACGGATCTGCCGATCCGGCGACCGGCGAGGTCGTTGGCAGCAAAGAACGTGTCCTGCAGGGCACCGTCCCCGAACTCGGCAAGGATCAGACCGCGAAACAAGGTGCCAGGCCGGCGGGCGAACCACTTGTGAACGCCGATGACGGGGCGGTAGTTCTGCTGGATCTGCTTCTCCCTGAGCGCCAAGCCGGCGATCATCGAAACGTCGAAGTCTCGCTCGATTCTCATCCTTATCTTTACCTTCGCCATGGCTCGGCACATCGATCGGATGAAACGCAGATAGGGCTCTGACAGACCGATATCCTCGGGGAGCAGCAAGACACCCGGGACTCGCCGAAAAGCATCGTACTGCTGACCATGGCCCCATATAAGCCAGCCACGCGTGTGATCCACGTTGCATCGTCGAAGTGGGGTGATGTCAGCCCTGCAGCCGCGTCTCCGGAATCTCTCACACTCTGCCCGCCGAGCCCGAGCCCATCTCGCTCGTGAGCGGCCACTCGGGAACGGCGACCTCGCACAGCGTGCAGCTTCGTTGCCACAGGACTAGGAATGTCTCCGATCCATTCGCAACCTTGTGGGTTTCCCTGAGCGGTCTGGTCTTCCGAAAGGCACGGCCGTCCGCCTCCGCCGGATCGACGCTCGCGACGAACTCCGAGATCCCGCGCGCAGATTCCTCGGGTTCCATCGCCAGGAAGTCGAGCTTCTTCGTCAAGGCCGCGAGCGGTCCGCCGCGCCCCTTGACCATGTCGGTCTTCACGTATCCGGGATCGATCAGGCTGATGGGCACGCCGGTGGCGAAGGTCCTGTTGATCCAATGGACCAGATAAGTGTTGGCCGCCAGCGCTTGCGTGGCGCTCCGCAACCCGGAGGAGGGAAACCCGTCGTAGTTGCGGCCGAACAGACTCTCGTCGAGCTGCAGCCCCGGCACGTACCGGGGATCGCCGTTGACCAGGATGCGGGGCCGCTCCGCTCTGCGCAACGACTCGTTCAGCAGGACGGTCAGCAGGAAGCGATGCAGGTAATTCACGGCGAAGCCGGTGTCCATGCCCTCGGAATTCACCTGCGAGCGGCGCTGCCAGACCCCCGCGTTCAGAAACAGCAGGTCGAGCGGCTCATCTCGGGATCGATATCGCTCGGCGAACCGCTTGGTCGCGACGACCGACGACAGATCGCACTCGAACAGTTCCATCGGCGCAGGGTGCAGCCCGCGGCGTAGCGCATCGAGCTTGGCCGGATCCCTCCCGACGACCTGTATGTGGTCCCCGCGCGAGGCGCGATCGATGGCGAAGGCGCGGCCGATACCCGCCGTGCCGCCGGTGACGAGTATTCTCACGCGGCGCCGTTCATCCCGGCAGCTTGAACGAGTAGGACGCCATCACCTCGTGGTCGGACGCGCGGGCATGGCGCAGGGCGTGATCGGTGACCGGCAGATGGTAGTGGGTGGTGGGGTGGAGGGAGATGAATCCCTCGCCGTAGGCGCAGTCCCCGGCCAGGCCGAACGCGCCGTCGGAGGTCTCGATGCGCTTGCGCGCGTAGGCGCCGCCGTAGCCCTGGCTGACCAGCGCGTCCAGCGCGGCAAGCTTCTTCTCCGCCACGTCGGTGATGTCCACGAACACGTCGCAGGCATAACCGCCGGTCTGGTCCCACAGGCCATGGCGGGTGGAGGCCGCGCCGATCCCGAAGTAGAAGACCTGCGCGGTGCGATGGGGCGGGTTGGTGTCGCCGGGATCGACGCTCCCGGCAAGGCGCAGCGCGTACATGACGATCTGGCCGGCGATCGCGTGCGGGCTGGTGATGCCGTCGTCTTCCTTGGGGAAGTGGGTCAGCACCACGTCGGGCCGCAGCTCGCGCAGCACGCGGGCCAGCCGCCGCACGACCTCCTCGGTGACCAGCAGCACCGCGTCGTCGGCGCCGAAGAACACGATGTGCTCGACCCCCAGCGCGGCGCAGGCGGCGCGGGTCTCCTGCTCCTTGACGTCGGCGCGCTCCTGCATCGTGGCGCGCAGCTCGTCCGCTTCCGGGATGACGTCGCGGTGGAACATCTGCTCGCTGATGACCTCGTCGTGCACGCGTGCGCCGTGGGTCAGCACCACGCAGCCGACCCAGTCGCCGCGCGCGACGTGGTGGGCCATGGTGCCTCCGGACTGATCGAAGATGTCGGCGGGGTGGGCCCCGATGGAGAGAATCCGCAATGGCTCGTTCATGACGCGGCCATTATGCCCCGGTCCGGCCGGTGCCGGTCCTGTGTCCCGCGCTGCTGCGTCGCGGACGGGCCGTCGGCTCACATCCCCGCGGAGCTCTTTCCCGCCGAAGAGCTGCGCATCCCGGCGTCCAACCGGGCGATTCGCGGCTGGGCCCGGGCTCAACGTCCTATCTCAGGAATGTCGAGCCTGCGGCAGATCTTGCGCGCCAAAGCATCTGACAACTCCGAATGCCTGGGTACCACCTCCCCAATCTCCGGATTGGTCCACAGCGAGTGAGATCTGCCTTCACGCTTCAAACGACATCCGTGACGGCGGAGATGCCGCAACAAAGCGGCGCGTTTCACTCGACGATCACGGTTTCCTGTTCGGCGCCCGCACGTATACCGCGCCGCGCGTCCTCCCGGCGATCATGCAAGATCAATGAAATCGCCTCCCTGAGGCTCTGTAGTGCCTCAGGCTTGGTGAGACCTTGGCCGTTTGCGCCCGGAATCTCCAGACAGTAGGCGACGAACCAGTGTTGATCGCGCTCCACGACTGCAGTGAATTCGTTCACGAGAGGTATCCTACCAAGTATCCACTCGCTGACGTCGGCGCCCGGTCCGGCCCGTGCCGGGCCTGTTCGGCCGGCAGTCGATCCGGCATCATCACGCCTGCGCCGTGACCATCGTCCCCTTCCGCCCGTGGCTGCCTGCGCCGGACCAGGCGCAGGCGGTCGTCTCCCCACCGTTCGACGTGCCCATCCGTGCCGAGGCCGCGGCCATGGCACAGGGCGACGAACGCAACTTCCTGCACGTCGTGCGGGCCGAGGTCGACCTGCCGGATGAGATGGACGCCCACGATTCGCAGGTCTACGAGAAGGCGCGCCGCAACCTCGCCGGCCTGCAGGAGCAAGGCGTCCTGGTCAGGGAACGGCGGCCGGAACTCTATCTCTACCGGATGGAGGACGGGGCGCACCGGCAGACCGGCGTCGTCGCGTGCGTGCGTGCCGCCGACTACCGGAGCGGGCTGATCCGCACGCACGAGCGTACGCGCGCCGCGCAAGAGGATGACCGCGTGCGCCACATGCGCGCTCTCGGCGCCCATCCGGAGCCGGTGCTGTTCACCTTCCGTGCGCCGCACGGCATGCGCGACCTGCTGGACCGGTCGGCCCGTGGCGAGCCGCTGCTGGCCGTCACCGACGCTGACGGGGTGCGCCATCAGGTGTGGCGCGCGGCGGATACGACGGCCTTGGTCGCCGCGTTCACCGACGTCCCGCACTGTTACGTGGCCGACGGCCATCACCGGTCGGCTGCCGCGGCTCGCGTGGCCGAGGGCGGAGCGTCGGCCCACTTCCCGGCCGTGCTCTTCCCCGCCGACGAACTGCGCATCCTGGCGTACAACCGGGCGATCCGCGGCTTGGGCCCACAAGGCGACGAGGGCGAACTGCTCCGGCGTCTGGGCGGTATCGGCAGGCTGGTACCTGCTGCCGGACCGGTCCCGGAGCAGGTCGGCAGCTTCGCGATACGGCTGCGCTCCGGCTGGCACCAACTCCACCTGGGGTCGGCTGCGGAGGAGCGCGGCGACCCGGTCGCGCCGCTCGATGCGGAGCGGCTGCATCGCACCGTCCTGGGGCCGCTGCTGGGAGTGGGCGACCCGCGCACCGACGACCGTTTCATCCCCGTGGGCGGGCGCGACAGCGTGACCCGCCTGGAGCGGCTGGTCGACTCCGGAGAGGCCGCGGTGGGGTTCTCGCTGGTCGCCCCGACCGTCGATCAGATGCTGGCGGTCGCCGATGCCTGCGGCGTCATGCCGCCGAAGAGCACCTGGATCGAGCCGAAGCTGCGCAGCGGCCTGTTCGTGCATCCGTTCGAGGATGCCTCGAGGACTGGCTGACGCCGCGGCCTCAGTGGAAGTCGCGGCTCTTCAGCGGGATCGTCTGCCGGGCGCGGGGCAGCGGCCCGCCGGGCCGGTCGGCGTTCGGCTCCACCGGCAGTTCCGCTTTCCAGAACCGTTCGGCGACGATGTGCACGACGTCGTGACGGGCCTGGACCCTGCCGCTCACGCCCAGGAACGACGTGGTCAGGATGATCGGCCGGTAGCGCTGGAACACCTTGGGCCATACCACCAGGTTGACGAAGCCGGCCTCGTCCTCAAGCGTCATGAACACCACCCCGGAAGCGGTGCCGGGCCGCTGCCGGCAGATCACCAGCCCGGCGTAGGAGACCCGCCGACCGTCCTCCATCGCGGCGACGCGACCGGCGTCGGGCAGGTCCCGCCGGGCGAGCTGGTCGCGGAACGGCTCCAGTGGATGGCCGCGGGTGCTGTGACCGGCCGCCGCGTAGTCCCACGCGATGGCGCCGAAGTGGTCCAGGGGAGCAAACCGGAGCTTCGGATCGGGAGCGTCGATCTCCAGAGGCCGGTCGTCCTCGCGGCGGTCCGGAGAGCGGGCGCCCAGCACCCGCCACAGGCTGCTGCGGCGCCGCCCGTCTCCTTGCGGGCCGGCGGCTGTCGGTCCCGCGATCAGCGAGCCGAGGGCGCCGCTCTCGGCCAGCTTCCGCAGCGCGTCCCGCGGTAGGCCGGCCCTCGCCTGCAGTTCCTCCAACGTCGTGAACGGACGCTCGGCGCGCGCGGCGACCAGTGCCGCGGCGCCGGCTTCCGCCAGCCCCTTCACGAAGCGCAGCCCCATGCGCACCGCGAAGCGCCGGCCGCCGGCGCCGGGCGGCACCGGTTCCAGGCCGGGCGGCACCGGTTCGAGCGTGCAGTACCAGTCGCTGCGGGTCACGTCGACCGGCCGCACCTCCACGCCGTGGCGGCGGGCGTCGTCGACGATGGTCGCCGGCGCGTAGAACCCCATCGGCCAGGCGTTGAGCAGCGCCGCGGTGAACACGTCGTGGTAGTGGCGCTTGAGCCACGCCGTCAGGTACGCCACCAGCGCGAAGCTGGCGGCGTGCGACTCCGGGAATCCGTACTCTCCGAAGCCGCGGATCTGGTCGAACACCCGCTCGGCGAACTCGCGGGAGATCCCCTTGGCCTCCATGCGGGAGATCAGCTTCTGGCCGTGTTTGTCGATGGAGCCGGACCGGCGCCAGGCGGCCATGTCGCGGCGCAGTTGATCCGCCTCTCCCGGCGTGTAGTCGGCGGCGACCACCGCCAGCTTCATCACCTGTTCCTGGAACAGCGGCACCCCCAGGGTCTTTTCCAGCACCGGGCGCAGGGCGGGGTGGGGATACTCCACCGGCTCCTCGCCGCTCCGCCGCCGCAGGTAGGGGTGCACCATGCCGCCGGTGATCGGACCGGGGCGCACGATCGCGACCTCGATCACCAGGTCGTAGAAGGTGCGCGGCCGCAGGCGCGGCAGCATCGACATCTGCGCCCGGCTCTCGATCTGGAACACGCCGACCGTGTCGCCGCGCGAGATCATGTCGTACACCGCCGGATCCTCGAACGGCACCGTTGCCATGCTGTAGGAGCGCCCGTAGTGACGCCGGATCAGCGCGAAGGCCAGGTCAAGGTGGGTGAGGGCGCCGAGCCCCAGCAGGTCCACCTTGAACAGCCCCAGCGCCTCCACGTCGTACTTGTCCCACTGGATGACGGTGCGCCCCTCCATGGTGGCGTTCTCGATCGGCACCAGGGTGGTGACCGGCTCGCTGCCGAGCAGGAAGCCTCCGGGATGGATCGACAGGTGGCGCGGAGCGTCGCGGATCTGGTCCGTGAGCGCGATCAGCAGGCGGTGGACGGGAACCTGTGGGTCGAGGCCGGCCTGCACGAGGGCGCCGGCCAGCTCCGCCGGGAAGTCGCTGCCGTGGTGGGAGACGAGCCGTGCGACCCGATCCAGCGAAGTGGCCGGGAGGCCCAGGGTCTTGCCCACGTCCCGGACCGCCGACTTGCCCCGGTAGCGGATCACGTTGGCGACCATGGCCGCGTGCTCACGCCCGTACTTCCGGTACATGAACTGAATCGCCTCCTCGCGGCGCCGGTGGCCGATGTCCAGGTCGATGTCGGGCGGCTCGGCGCGCTCGCGGGAAAGGAAGCGCTCGAACAGCAGCCGCATGCTCACCGGATCGATGGCGGTGATCCCCAGGCAGTAGCACACCGCGGAGTTGGCGGCCGAGCCGCGTCCCTGGCAGAGGATTCCCTGCTCGCGGCAGAAGCGGACGAGCTCGTACATGGTCAGGAAGTAGCCGCAGTAGTCGAGCTCGTCGATGACCGCCAGCTCGGTATCGAGCTGCGCGGCGACCTCCGCCGGCACCTCGCCGCCGTAGCGCGCGCGCGCGCCGGAGAAGGTGAGTGAGCGCAGCCACTCGGCCGAGGTATGACCCGCCGGGAGCCGCTCGGAAGGGTAGCGGTAGCGCAGGTCGGCCAGGGAGAAGGGACAGCGGTCGGCGATCTCGCAGGTCGCGGCCACCAGCTCGGGGCGGTCGGCGAACAGGCGCGCGAACGCGCGCGGCGACTTGAGGTCGTGCTCGCCGTTGGCACGCAGCAGGGTGCCGGCGCCGTTCAGGGTGGTGCGGTGACGGATGCAGGTGACCACATCCTGCAGCGGGCGCCGGCCGTGGTGGTGGTAGAGCACCTCGGTGGCGGCGGCGAGGGGGAGGGCGAGCCCGCAGCAGAGAGACGTCAGCCGCCGTTCGATGCGCTGGTCATCGGGCAGCCGGTGGCGCGTGACCAGTCCGTACAACCGGCAGCGAAACGCCTCCTTGAGCAGGGCGGCACGCCGTCGCCAGAGATCCTCGTCCTCGGCGGCCAGCAGATCGCGCCCTTCCCACAGCGCGATGAGGCCGCTGGCGCGCTCGGCCACCTCCTGCCAGCCGACGCGGCATTCGCCCTTGGCGCAGCGCAGGCGGCCGGTGGAGATCAATCGGCAGAGGTTGGCGTAGCCGGCCCTGCTCTGCGCCAGCAGCAGCAGCGCGGCCGTCGGAGCGGCGGGGTCGTCCGGATCGCCGGCGACGGTGATCTGCGAGCCGACGATCAGTCGCGGCGTCCGGGTGCCGGCCGCCTGGCCGGCGGCGGTCTCCACGTGGGCGCGCACCACGCCGTGCACCCCGTCGCGGTCGGCCAGGACCAGCGCGGTAACGCCGAGCTGGCGGCAGCGCCGCACCAGCTCCTCCGGGTGGCTGGCCCCTTCCAGGAAGGTGAAGTTGCTCTTGCACCACAGCGGCACGTACGCTCCGCTCACTCCACCCATCCCTGCAGATACCAGCGGCCGGTCAGCCGGTCGTAGTAGACCCACTCCAGAGTGCCGTTCGGCGCGCGGATGAAGTAGTAGGCCCGGTCGACGCCTCCAGGCAGCCCGGTGCCGCCGGCGTGCCACCAGCCGCGGGAGATCAGGAAGGGGCCGTGGGCTGCGGACTTCGGCTGCGGCACCTCGACCGGTTGCCGCAGCATCCGACGCACCAGCCAGCCCGTCGCCGGCGGCTCCCGGCCGCTGCGTGCGTCCGGTTCCGGCAACACGACCGCGGCCACCGGCTGCCAGCGGAACTGCGCTTCCGGCAGATGCTCGTCGGAGAGCACGGCCCGGACCACGGCGTGGTTGCCGAACTGGGCGCGGATGCGCGCCAGCGCCTCCGACCCGGCCGCCGGATCACGCTGCCTGAGCGTCCGGAACAGGGTCGCCTGACCCGCGTCCGCTCTCACGTGTTCGGCATCGACGGCCAGCTCATCGACCCCGGAGCTCAGGTCGAGTGCCCGCAGGCGGAGCTCGATCAGGTCGACCAGCGGCCGCCGCTCGCAGGTAGGAGCGGCAGGACGGATCATCTCGTGGCGGTGCGATCCGTCCTCCAGCAGCAGCCGCAGGTGCAGCGCCGCGACCGCCCGGTCCTCCTTCCGCAAGCGGTCGAGCAGCGTATCGAGCAGGCCCTCGACGTGCCGCTGCAGGCGCCCGGCGTCGGCCTCCGCATAAGACAGACGCTTCCGGTGCAGGAACGGCGACGCCGGGACGTCGCCCTGCACCGGCAACTCACCGACTCCCAGCTCACTGCGGACCGAGCGGTGGACAGCCGCCACCTTGCCTCCGAAACGCCGCAGCACCTCCGCGTAGGGAAGCCGCAGGAAGGCGTCGACCGTGGTGACGTCCAGCTTCTCCAGCAGGTCGCGGACCTCGGGCTCCAGCGGCAGCCGCTCCAGCGGAGCCTGCCGGGCGGCGCTGCGCTCGGCGGCGGCATCTCGTGCCACCAGCCAGCCGCGGCGCGCATCGCGCGCCAGCAGGAAGGTACCGATGCGGGTGTAGCCGATGACGACCGCGGCGTCGAACCGCACCTCGCCCAGGCGGTCCCGGATGGTCCGGGCCAGCGCCGCGGGCGATCGGTGGTGGCGCTGCAGGCCGGACACGTCCAGCCAGAACACGCCCGGCTCCGCGCACGCGGCATGCGACTCCGCATCCGTTCCCGAACCGGCCCCTTCGACGAAGGGGCTGATGGAGAGCAGGCGGTCGATGATCAGCTCGACGCCGGCTGCCACTTCCCCTGGGCCGACGGTGCCCGCCTGCAGGTGCGCGGCCAGCGAGAGCGCCGCGGCGTAGCGCATGCCCACCCGCACCCCGGCGGCACGGGCCGTCCGGTTCACCGACACCACGATGCCCAGCGGCTTGTCCTCGCTGACTACCGCGGCGGGCCGGTCATGCCAGTCGGGATGACGGCGGAGCAGCAGTTGCAGAGGAAAGGAGCCGACTTCAACACACGCCGTACGGCGCACGGTAGGTGGTGTCCAGAGATCGGCCCGGCCCCCGCCGCCGGTCCTTGATCACGTCGATGCGGTAACGGAAGCGGCCGTGCCGCGGAGCGGCGTGGCGCGCGCCCCGGCCGCGCAGCGACACCAGCGAGCCCAGCTCGGTGCCGGGCGTGGTGAGGAAGAGCAGGGCGGTGTCGTGCTGCCGGGCCAGGCGCATCAGGCGCCCGAGCACCGCCGCCGGGATGATCCGGCCGGAGTCCAGCTCCAGCAGGACCAGGCCGAACGCACCGGAGCGGGTCAGGCGCTCGGCGGCGGTGACCGAGGCGCGCAGGTCGGGTACCTGCACCACCGGCAGCGCCGCCAGGTCGACTCCGGCCCGCGCCAGGTCGGGCGGGAAGAAGAGGTCGGAGCTGGTCGTGACCCAGGCCGTGGTCTCCGCCGATCGCTGGAACTCGCGGACGATCGCGCAGGCCAGCGTCAGATGGACCCGCCGCGGGGCCGCGCAGAGCTCGCAGAGACGGCCCGCCAGCTCTGCCGGCCCCCAGACGCCGGTCTGCCCGTCAGCGGCGGGTGCTCCCGGATCGACTGCGAGGTCGGCAGCGCGCATCAGCCGGCACGGGAGCCCGCTCAGGGCGCTGCGGCGCGCGTGGTCATCGTGGCTTTGCAGCTCAGCCCGAGGATACCTGTTGAACATGGTACGAGCACAAATGTCTTTCTCGATGAAGACATTTGTCTGTAATTGGATCGGATGTCGTCGCCTGCGTCAACCCGCGGGCGACGATCCTTCCAGATAGCGGCGCACCTCGATCACCCTGCCCAGGATCCGCACCTCGTCCGGGGCGGGAGTGATGGGATCGAAGGCGGGGTTGGCCGGGTGCAGCTCGATCCTGCCGGCGCGCAGCTTCAGCCGCTTCACCGTCGCCTCGTCCTCCACCAGGGCGACGACGATGTCGCCGGAGCGGGCGGTGTCCTGCCGATGCACGATCACCACGTCCCCCGGCAGGATGGCGGCATCGCGCATGCTGTCGCCGCGGACCTGCAGGGCGAACAGCTCGCTGCGGTCGGCGGACGACTGCACCACTACGAACCCCTCCGGATCCTCGACCGCCGTGGTGAGGACGCCGGCCTGCACGCGGCCGACCAGCGGGACCAGGACGGTAGGGTGCCCGGAGCCGGCCGGCAGCCGGTAGCCGCGCGCCTTGCCCGGCTCCTTGTCCAGCAACCCGTCGCGCACCAGCGCTTCCAGGTGCGCTCGCGCGGACTGCACGGCGCGAAAGCCGAAGTGCTCCTGCACCTCACGGGTCGTGGGCGGCGAGCCGGCCAGGATGCGGTCGCGCACGAACAGGAAGATGCGGCGCCTGCGTCCCGCGGACCGCGACGAGGAGCGTCCGGCATCGCGCATGGCTGCTATTGACAGACATATGTCTTTATCTGTCAATCATCCGGCAGGTCGACCAGCGGTGCTGCCACCAGGAGGTCAGGGTCGACGGCCACGCCGGCGGCGCGCACTTCCCAGTGCAGGTGCGGTCCCGTGGCCAGGCCGGTGCTGCCGACGGTGCCGATCGGTTCTCCCGCGAACACGCGCTGGCCTTCCCGCACCGCAAGGCCGTCCAGGTGGTAGTAGAGCGAGTAGACCCCGGGCAGGTGCTCGATCACGACCGTGAACCCGGTGACGATGCGTTCGCGGGCCATCGCCACCGTGCCGCCGCCGGCCGCGGCCACCACCGTGCCCGTGGGAACGCCGAAGTCCACGCCGTTGTGGATGGTGGTGGCGGTGTTGCCGTCGGCATAGCGGTAGCGCCTGCGATCACCGAAGCCGCCGGTGCGCCGCACGTCGCCCAGCGGCAGCCGCAGCGGTCCGTAGTGCGGCCACGCGACCGGCCGCGTGTCGCTCAGCAGCAGCCAGAGCTCCCATGATTCGGTCTTGCGTTGCGGATCGGTCGTGCGCCGCAGGTTGGAGAGACCGGTGTTTAGGGGGATCTCCTCGACGGCGAACTCACGCTCGCCGATGGCGATCGGCTGCTCGTGCAGCATCACGCGCGTCTCTGCCCGAGACGCGTTGCCGGCGAGGAGCCCGGAGATCGACAGCCGTGCCTCACCCGCCGGGGCGGTGCTGGGAATCCCGATCACGGCCGCCCACGTCGTCCCGGCGGCGCCGCTGCGTACCGCGAACCCGTAGCCGGCGACCTGTTCTCCGTCGGCCAGCTCCACCGCGAGCTCCAACTCGGCAAGCGGCGCGGCGCTCGTCACGTAGGTGCTGAGCGGATCGCCTGGGGATAGGGTGGCGGGCGCGTGGAGCACCTCGACGGGCAGCGCCGGAGCCGGATCCGACTGCGCGGGGAGCGATGCGGCAACCGCGACCATGCCGGCCACCGCTGCCACCGTCCTCCATCTGCGGCGCACGCGTACCACCAGCGCTGCTGACCGGCGCTCGAATCGGTCGGCCGCTACCGCTGCGGACGCGGTGCCGTCAGGTCGCGCCACCGCAGGGGCCGGGGCCGGGGAGCGTCCGCGCCCTTGATGAACGGCCGGAAGTTGAGGAGCGCGGCGGCGGCCCACGCGCTTCCCAAGACAGCGCCACCGAAGACTTCGCCGACCCGCGTGTCGAACCACCGAACCGTCGACGTGAGCAGGAGGGCGGCACCGGCAGCCGCCAGAATCGCCCCGGCGCCCAGGACCCGGAAGGGTCGCGTGCGGGTCCTTTTGAAGCGTTCGAGCAGCCAGGAGCCGGTCATGGAGAGTGACACGGAGCCGGCCCACAAGATCGTGAGGACGATCCATCCCTTGCCGATCCCGAAGATCGCGCTCGCCAGCACGGTGCCCGCGGCCGCCGCGGCGACCGCCCATGTCTTTGCGCGCTGGGACATCAGAGCGTCCCGAGCGTACCTCAGATCGGGTCGATCGGGTACACCGGGCGGCCCAGGTTGCGGTAACGGATGTGCG
Organism: Spirochaetia bacterium; assembly: GCA_963662775.1. Classification (GTDB taxonomy): domain Bacteria; phylum Spirochaetota; class Spirochaetia; order SZUA-6; family Bin103; genus CATQHW01. Next base: position 5,018,104 of record OY759747.1, on the reverse strand, counting down.
TCGGGTCATGGACGCTCGGCTCGTTCACCGTACGGATCACGCCCGCGAACGGCTCGTAGTGGGCGCGAAAGTGCCCGGTCGACTTCACGCCGATGTAGCGCATCCGCCGCGGCTGAAGGCCCAGGCTGCGCGCCAGCGCGGAATCGAACGGCTGGTCGCGGTAGGTGACGACGATCACCTGCACACCTCCCGTGCGCACGTGCGCCGATGGCCCGAGCGTGGTGGAGAGGCCGGCGAGCATCGGGCCGTCGTAGGTGTATGCGCCGTCGGAGACCGCCACCACCTGCCACTCCGCTTCCACCGGCTCGCCCTGCGCGGGGTCGGACTTGCCGCCCATGGCCATGCGCAGCGTGGCTCCCGCGCCGGCGCGGTGGCACTCCAGGGCCGCCTCAGGATCGACGATGTAGAGCACGCAGGCATCTTCCAGGGAGCGCTCGATGAAGGTGCGCAGCATGCCGGTGCTGTCGCCGGGCGATCCGCCGCCGCAGTTGTCGTTGCTGTCGGCGATCACGATCGGGTAGGGGCCGGTCGAGCCGAGCTCGTCGATCACCTCCGCGGTCGTGGGGATGGCCATCTGCCAGTCGGCGCGCCGCGCGAAGATCCAGGCCGCCAGCTCGTCGGCGCCGTCCTGCGCCAGGTCCTGATCGCCGTCGGCGATCACGGTGACCGAGGAGCCTACGTGGGGGGCGTCTGCCAGCGGAAAGCAGGTGGAGATCGACGCGTACAGGATGCCCGGACGCGCCTCGATCTCGTGCAGGCGCTCGATCGCCTGGCGCATCGGCGGGTGCGCGGTGATCTGGTTCTTGCCCCAGATCATCGGCAGCGGCGCCAGCGCCATGGCCGGCCGCACGCCGTCGCGCAGCACGCGCGCCATCAGGTCCGCGCACTCGCGGCCGCGCTCGGCTTGGTCGATCTCCGGGTAGGTCTCGCGCACGATGATGCCGTCGGCGAGCTCGACCATCTCCGCGGAGACGTTGGAGTGGATGTCGAGCTGGACGATGATCGGCAGCGTGCCGACCGCCCGCCGGACGGCGCGCAGGATGGCGCCGTCCGCGTCGTCCTCGCCCTCCGCCACCATGGAGCCGTGCAGTTCCAGCAGCACGCCGTCGAGGGCGCCGGCGCCGGTGATCGCCTCGACCAGGTCGCCCACCACCCGGGTGAAGTCGGCCGCGGGCAGCGGCCCGCCGGGATGCGCCTCCCAGTAGATGGTCGGCACCAGTTCGAAGCCGTGGTGATCGCCGCCCTCGATGAAGCCTCCGACCGGAGTGTTGCTGCCGCGGAAGTCCGTGAAGAGATCCTGGCCACGGACGTATCCGAACCGCTCGTCGGCGCTCGCCAGCGTGGTCGGCACCGGGGTGAAGGCGCTCGTCTCGTGGGCGATGCAGCCGAACGCGATCCGTTCGCCCTTCGGGCGTGGCTCGCTTCGCTCGCGTGCCATGTCAGCTCACCGCCAGCGGGGCAGCCGCGCCGCCCGGCCGTGCCCGCAGACCCTCGGCGACCCTGGTCAGGATCCCCACCGCTGCCAGGATGCCGGCGGAGGCGATGGCGAACACCACACCGTAGGCGACCGCCGGCGAGCCGCCGAGCACCAGGCCCACGTCGCGGATCAGCCCTCCGGCACCGATGCCGACTCCGCGAAATACCACCTGAGCGATCGTCCACAGGCCGAGCTCCGCGCCAGCCTCCTGGTCCGTGGTCATGGCTGCCATCAGGGAGAGACCTCCAAAGGTATACACGCCGAAGCCGGCACCATAGGCGATGAGGGCAGGCATGACCAGTACGCCCATGCTCGTGAACGACGCGGCCGCCAGCAGCGCCATGCCGGCCGCCATGAAGCACAGCCCCGCGCCGGCGATGCCGCCCTGGCGCTCCGGCCGACGGTTGCGCCACAGCGCCATGCTGACGACCAGCGTCAGCAGCGTCGGCGCCAGCCATACCGTGTTCAGCCGTGTCGTCTGCCCCAGCGTAAGCTCGAGCACCTCAGCCCCGAACGGCTCCAGCACCGCCTCCTGCAACCAGGCTGCCGCGGCGGCAACCGACAGGAACAGGAAAAACCGTATCTTGCTCCGATCGCCGAGCAGGGCGCGCACCCGCTCGGCCACCGGCCGTGCTGGCGACTGCAGCGGCTCACCGGCGGCGCGCAGCTCGTCCTGCACGCGGCGCTCCACGCCCGCGATCGACACCAGCCAGAACAGTCCGCCGACGCCGGCCGTCAGTGCCACCAGGCGCCAGAACAGGCGCAGCTCGTAGTGCTCCATCAGCAGGCCGAACCCCAGCGCGGCCAGCGGGAAGCAGGCGATCAGCACCGTCTCCACGATCGCGATGGCCATGCCCTGCTTCTTCGCGGGCGCAGATTGCCGCACCAGCGCCAGGAACGGGCTGCCGGAGATCAGTCCGCCCACGCCGTAGGCCAGGAATCCGCCGATCACGATCAGCCAGCCGGGCACCGCCTGGCCGCGGCCGAACCAGGCAAGGCTGACACCGATCAACCCCAGGCCGATCATCATCAGCGCGCGGCCGGCCCAGATGAAGCGGGTCCGGCCATTCGGCGCGGCCGCGGAGACGTCGCTGCGCGCGCCGGCCCAGAGGCTCAGCGGCGACAGCAGGTAGCGCAGGCCGAGCAGCAGCGCCACCGGCCACGCCATGAATCCGAAGTGGCTGATCAGGACGCGGTTGAGCACGCTGGAGACCAGCACGTCGCTCATCGCCGAACCGATGTGAAAGGTGCCGAGCCGCAGCGTGCGCACGGTGCGGAACCGCCGTTCCCCGGCGGACGGGCTGCTATCGTCCATGCGTGCCTCAGGCATCGCTGCCACCGCGGACCATCCGATCGCACAGCTCCACGGCCGGAGCGATCAGCAGGTCGCCGGCAGGCGCCCGATACTGGGTCAGGAACCGGGTGTGGCGGTAGAAGGCGCTCATGTATTCGTTTCCGTCCAGGTCCCGTGCGCCGGGAATATACGCCCATTTCGCCGTTCCGGGGTCATCGGGCCACGCCGCGCCGCAGCAACAGGCGAACATGAGCCGGGTCGAGGCCGCACGCTCCCGTACCGCGAGCCCGATGCTGCCGAACACCTCGGCCCAGGTCGTGACGAACGCGAAGCCGCCGACCCCGTGTCCGTGCAGGCGGAGATCGACGTGAGTACGGACCGGAGCGCCGGTCTCGTCCGCCCGCTCGGCCCACTCGACCCAGTCCTCGATGCGCCGCAGGTACGCCTCCCGGAACTCAAGCGAGGCGTCGTCCGGCAGGTTGTAGCCCAGCCCGATCCGCGTCGCCTGCAGGTCGCCGCTTCGCACGGCGGCGAAGAATCGATCCAGCTCCGCCCGCGCGGACGCCAACTCTTCCAGGCCCGGCAACTCCTGCAACGGCAGCCGTACGGCCACCGAGTCGGTCGTGAGCGTGCGGCCGGGCAGGGGGCGGCCGGCCACGGGGCGGGCGGCCACGGGGCGGGCGGCGTCGACCAGATCCTTCAGGCACGACCCGAGCAGGCGCCCCTCGGTCCGCGCCACCTCGTCGCCGGCGAACATGTGCTTGAGAGCGACGTCGCCCTTGGCGCCTTGCAGGTAGAGCACGGGGAACTCCGGCGCGATCGCGTCAGCCAGGGCCATGCAGGCGTAACCGTTCACGTCCGGGCTGATGACCGGGTCGGTCATGGAGGTGGCGATGCAGGGGTCGCCCGTGTACTGGACCACCGCCGCCATCGGGCGCTCGTCGGCGCAGCGGTCGACGCGCAGCACGGCCACGCGCGGATCGATCAGTCCCACCGGCTCCGGCCGGGCGACGCGATCGGGCTCACGCCGGAAGAACGTGGTGCCGTCGGCGGCGACGCCCTTGCGGTTGTACTGCAGCCGCGGCCAACTCCCTTCCGCGAACGCGACGCGGGCGGGCGCCAGATCCGCGACAGACGCGGCGGCGGCAGCCGCGATCCCGTCGAGCAAACGGTCGTGCTGCGGCCCGCGCGGCGCGTCCGGGAACGGCACGGGCGAGGAGAGGTTGCGGGTGCAGGCGATCACGAGCGCGTCCGGGGCGACGCCTGCGGCCGTCCGCACCGCGTCGGCGATGGCCTCCTGCAACTCCACGGTGACGTAGCAGAGGTTGAGGCTGAGCCAGGCGACCCGCGCCGCGCCGTCCTCCAGCAGCAGCAGCGCGCCGCGCAGCGGGCCGAGGATGGCGGCAGCGCCGCGGTCCAGCGGATCCGGCACCGGGACGCCGACGGACGGCGTGAAGTCGATCGACCGCGCGGCGGCGTGCAGGGACATCGCGCGCGAGTGTACGCGCAGGCCGGGCTCGCCCCAAGGGCAGGCGACGCGCAGCCGCGCCGGCGGTAGTATCGGCGCCGTGGCCAGACTTGCCATCGCGACCTGCCAGTTCGTGATCGACCCTGCCGTGGAGCCGAACCGGGCCGCGGTCGAGCGGCTGATGCGTTCGGCCAAGCGGCGGGGGGCGCGGCTCGTTCACTTTTCGGAAGCATGCGTCTCCGGCTACCTGGGAGCGGAGGTCGACAGCGGCGACCAGCTCGATTGGCAGGCCGTGGGCGGTGCCATGGAGTCGATCATGCGGCTGGCGGCCGAGCTGGATCTGTGGGTGGTGATCGGCTGCAACCACCGCCTCACCGGCTCCCACCGGCCGCACAACTCGCTGTACGTGATCGATCCTTCAGGGCGGATCGTGGACCGCTACGACAAGATGTTCTGCACCGGAGCCGACTGCGACGACGGGGACCTCAAGCACTACAGCCCGGGCAGCGCCTTCACCACGTTCGACGTGGACGGCGTGCGCTGCGGCCTGCTGATCTGCCACGACTACCGGTACCCTGAGCTGTTCCGCGAATACAAGCGGCGCGGCGTGGAGCTGATGCTGGTGTCATTCCACAACGCCGGCATGACGGCCGACCGCGACGCCCACTACCTGATGTCCGTGCCGGCCACGCTGCAGGCGGCGGCGGCCAGCAACTTCTTCGCCGTCAGCGCCACCAACGGCGCCCGCCGCTACGCGTGGCCCAGCTTCGTGATCAACCAGGAAGGGTGGGTGATCGACCGGGCACCACGCCATCGCGCCGCCGCGCGGGTGAACACGATCGACACGGAGGCGAGACTGTACGACGCGAGCGCGTACTGGCGGGAGCGATGCCTGGCCGGCACCTACCACTCGGGCGAGGTGGTCACGGACCCGCGCAGCGCCGTCCGCACCGTTCTGTAAGCGGCGCACCTCTGTGACCGGGCACGGAGCCGTCGAATCCTGCGCTCAGTCCCAGGCGGACATCTCGGCGTGCAGTTCCGCCGGTATGCCTTCGTGGCAGGCCCGCAGGGCGTTGTCGAGGTGGGCGGTGGTGCGCGCGCCGAACAGCGTGCTGCCCACCGAGCGGTTGGCGATCACCCAGGCGGCGGCCAGGTAGACCATCGACTCGTCCAGTTCCGCAGCTTTCGCGCGGAGCTGCTCGACGACTCGGAAGTTGCGTTCGGAAAAGTATACGTCGCAGTGCCCGGGAATCACGTGGAAGCGGGTGCGCTCGGGGAGGGCGTCACGGTCGGCCGTGTACTTGCCGGCCAGAAACCCCGCGCCGAGCGGGCTGTACGCCAGGAAGGTGATGTCCTCGTCAGCGCACACGGCCATGCTGTCCCGCTCCTCTTCGGGCCGGGCCAGGTTGTAGATGTTCTCGACGATCTCCATCCGCGCCTGGCCGTTGGCGGCGCTGATCGCCAGCGCATCGCGGAGTTGCGCCCCGGTGAAGTTGCTGCAGCCCAGCGCCTGCGCACGGCCGTCGGCCACCGTCCGGTTGAGCGCGTCCATGGTCTCGTCCAGCGGTACCTCGGCGTCGTAGTTGTGCACCATGTAGATGGGTACGGAGTCGAGCTGCAACCGTTCCAGGCTGGCGCTCAGGGCACGCTCGATGTTGCCCGGGGAGTTGCCGCTCGACACCTTGGTGAGCACCGTCACCTCGTCGGCCACGCCGCGGTCGCGCATCCAGGTGCCGATCATGCGCTCGGAGCTCGACACCTCCCCCGTGGTCTCGCGCACGTCCTGCACGCCCATCACGTCGCGCCGGTACAGGCGCGCGTTGCCGCCGCCATACGCCTCGGCCGTGTCCAGCAGGGTCAGGCCGTGCTCGACGGCGTAGTCCAGGATCCTGCGCGTTGCGTCTTCATCGATCTCCCGGCCGAACGTCGTGGTCCCCAGGGCGATGCGGCTGACCGTCCGTCCCGTCCGTCCGAGTGGTACCTGTTCCATCATTTCGCTCCGCGGTGCACGGTAGCACGAGTTCAATGCGGTGGGTGAGTGTTTCCGGGTACGCCGCCACGCTGGTCGTGGCCACGCTGGTGCCGTGGAGTCACCCCGGCCGCACGGTCCCGCGCATCGACATGGCACTGCACTTCGTGGCGTGGACGGTGCTGGCGTTCCTGACCGCATTCGCGTGGGCGAAGTCCCGCGCGCCGATCGTTGCGGCGGCGCTGGCTGCCCTGGCCGCCATCTGCTTCGGGGCCCTGATCGAGGTGCTGCAGCCGCTCACCGGTCGGACGGCGGAGATTCACGACCTGGCCGCCGACGCCCTCGGCGCCGTCCTCGGCGCAGCCGCCGCCGCGATCGCCGTGTGGAGCGGCCAGCGGGTTGCAAAGCGCACGGACAACCCCGGATAGCGTCGTGCTCGCGCCCGGAACGAACGTTCTATCGAGGTTTCCGGCATGGCGTTGCCATGCCCGACGAACTCGTCCTAGACTCCTGCGATTGCGGAGCCCGAGACCGGGCACCCGCAACTCAGACACTCTGGAGGTGCGCTCATGTCGAACGAGGTCCTGGTAGTCGCGTCGAAGGTAAAGGCGTATATCAAGTCCGCAGCAGGATTTAATACGTCAGCTACGGCAGTCGACGCACTGTCGAGCAAGGTCAAGGAAGTCTGCGACGCGGCGATCGAAGCGGCGCGCAAGGATCGGCGCAAGACGGTGAAGGACCGGGACATCTCGTAGCGCCGGCGCACGTCCCGATCCGGACAGGAGCCGGCATTCCGCCGGTGCTGCCCGTCTCAGGGCGCGTCTCACGCGCCGTCGCCGGGGCCACACACCAACATCAGCCGAGCATGGGATCGCGGATCGAAGGCCCACGCGCCTGCCGTCCGGAGGAGCGCTCCGAGTTGCTGGCGCTGGCCAACCTCGTGTTCCGCGTGTCCCGCGGCAGATCGCCGTCGATCGAGCGCGACTACCCGCACATCTACCGGACGGAGAACCTCGACAACGTACGGGTGATCCGCGCCGACGGCGGGCTCCGCGCGTCGGTGGGGACGCTGCACATGCGCATCGCTACCGGCGGCGCGGTGCTCGACACGGTGGGGGTCAACTGCACCACCACCCATCCCGACTGGAGGAAGCGGGGGTTCGGCGGCCTGCTGATGCGCGACGTCGAGGAGCGGGCGCGCGCCGCCGGGCGAGACCTCGTACACCTGGACGCGGGCGTGCCGGAGTGGTATCGCCGCTTCGGCTTCGAGGACGGCGGATGCCTGCTCACCTACAAGCTGAACCGCGGCAACGTCGGGCTGCTGCCCGACCCCGCCGACCTGGAGATCGGCATCGGGCTCGCGCGGTACGCTGCCCAACTCCACCGCATCCACACGGCCGACGGTGCGGGGACGATTCGTTCGGAGGAGGACGTGCCCGTCATCGTGGGCCGCACCTCGCCCGAGCTGTTCGTCGCCGAGCGCCGCGGCCAGGTCGTCGCGTACGCCGTGGTGCAACCGGCGTCGCGACTGGTGAAGGAGCACGGCGGGCCGCCGGAACTGGTGGCGGCTCTGCTGCGCGCCGTCTACGCGCGGGTTGACGCGGTCAACGAAGGGCGGTCCACGACCGCGCGCGACGACCGGGACCGGGGCGATCTGACCAGCGGCCTCCAGGTCGAGGTCATCCCGCAGCAGGCCGGCCTGATCGCGCTGCTCGACCGGATCGGCGTCCCGGTGGCGCGCGCGCCGTGGCACATGCTGCAGCTTATCGATCCTGCCGCGGTCCTGCGCAAGCTGGGCCTGAACGACGTGGCGGTGAGCAGGCGCGGTGACCTGTTCGTGCTGAGCGGCCCGGGCGGCGAGGAGGAGCTGACGCGCCGGATGCTGGTCAAGGCGCTGTTCGGCCCGGAACGGGTGACGGAGGTGGCGGGCGACCGGCTGCCGGTCCTGCTGTCCACGCCGAGCACCGACCATGTCTGAGGCGGCCGACGCCGCCCATGCGCCCCGGCTGCCGCTCTCCCTGATCCTGGACGACTGCGCGCCGATCAACGCCGCGTACTTCATGCATCCGGAGCAGGAGCACGTCCTGTCGATCCCGAACTCGTTCGCCGACGAGTTCGCGTCGGTCTGCGAATCGCACGGCGTCCGTGGCAAGTATTCGGTGTTGCCCATGCCGTCCGGGGCCGGACGCATCGACCGCCGGGTCAGCTACGTCGCCCCGTCCGACCTCGTACGGTTCCTGGACATCGTCCGCTCCCGTTTGACGGTCCGTTTCGACATCACGGCGGAGATCCTCACGCACCTTGCCGCGTACGACATCGACAATGACCGGCTGCTCCACCGCTACGAAGATGAATGGATCGCCACAGCCAGCGTGGCGGAGATGGTGCGCTACATCAGCCTGGCGCTCACCATCCTGAACAACGTCGGCCTGCCGGCGAACGGCGTCACGTCATGCTGGCGTGCCGGCATGGGCAAGGAGGAGCAGTTCGCCCGCGCGATCGGAGAGGCGCAATACGCGGTCAACGGGCGCACGTTCAGTTGGTACTTCATGCACATGGACGTGCGCGGCCGTCCCCGCGACCCGTTCGTGGCATGGCAGGATGCGGACCGCGGGATCGCGGTGGTGTCGCAGCCGTGCGGGGTCGCGGACCTGCTCGGCCGTCACCCCTCCGAGATCGACGGCATCATCAGTTCCGACGGCCGAAGCGGCCGCATTCCGGAACTGATCCGCCGCGGACAGCCGGTCGTCATGCTCACGCATTGGCAGTCGCTGTTCGACGACGGGTCGGCTGCCGGTCTCCGGGACCTCGATGAGGTGCTAAAGCGAATCGGCCGCCATTACGGCGACCGACTCATCTGGATGCGGTGCAGCGAGATTGCCCGCACCGCGCTGGAAAGAGAGTTGAGTTGATACGCAGGCGGCGTTCACGCTCGTCGATCGAGAATGCTCGTCGATCGAGAATGAACGCCGTCCCGGCAGGCTGCCCGGCCTACCAGCGCCTGGGGCCGCCGCCGCCGCCGCCGCCGGGTCCGGGTCCGGGTCCGCGGTCGCGGCGACCGCCTCCACCTCCGCCTCCGCCGCGATCACCGCGCGCGCTGCGCGCTTCCTCCACGGTCAGGTACCGCCCGTCAAGCTCTGCCCCGTTCATTCCGCGAACCGCGGCGGCGGCTTCCTCGTCCGAGCCCATTTCCACGAATCCGAAACCGCGCGAGCTTCCGGAGTAACGATCCGTCACCACCTCAGCGGATTCAACCTTGCCATGCTGTGCAAACAGCTGGAATAGCGTTTCATCGGTAGCGCTGAACGGCAGGCCCCCGATATAGAGTCTTTTTCCCATCTCGCGGACAGCTTAGCAGGAGCCGCGCACTTAGGCAACGGCCTATTTCAGGATTTCCATTCTGATGCTTCATCGAGGTGCTCCAGGTGCTCGGCGGAGAGCCGGTACCCGACGGCGCCGGCCAGCTCGGCCACCTGCCCGGGCGTGGAGGCCCCGACCACCGGAGCGGTGACGCCGGGCTTCGAGAACAGCCAGGCGAGCGCCGTCTGCGCAACCGTGCGCCGGTCGCGCGATGCGATCTTGCCGATTTCGGTCACCAGGGCGGCGGCGCGGCCGGGGTCCAGGTCGTAGCCGTGCGGCCCGCTGCGCCAGCGCGCTTCCGGGATGACTTCCCCGTGATAGCGCCCGGCCAGGATGCCGCGCGCCAGCGGCCGGTACGGCAGCACCGCGACGCCGAGCGCGACCGCGGCGTCGGCCAGCTCGCGCTCGAAGCCGCTGCGTGCCAGCAGGCTGTAGTGCGGCTGCACGCTTGCGTATGAGACCAGGTGCGACGCGGCGCTGATGCCCTGTGCGTGCGCGAGGCGCCAGGCGGGCACGTTGGAGCACCCCACGTAGCGGACCTTTCCCTGGCGCACCATCTGGTCAAGCGCGGACAGCGTCTCCTCGTCGGGCGTGTCGGGATCCGGCCAGTGCGTCTGATACAGGTCGATCCAATCGGTCCCCAGCCTGCGGAGACTGGCCTCCACGGCGGAAAGCAGGTGCCGCCGGCTGAGCCCGCGGTCGGTGGGGTACGGGCCGGTCGGCGAGCCGCCCTTGGTCGCTACCACCAGCCCCTGACGATTGCCGCGCCGCCGCATCCAGTCGCCCAGGGCAGCCTCCGATGAGCCTGCCTCCGGCCCGTAGATGTCCGCGGTGTCGATGAAGGTGCCGCCGCACTCGACGAAGGCATCGAGCACCGGATCGCTCGTGTCGGCGAACGGCTGCGCGCCGAAGCCTGCCGTTCCCAGGCAGATCTCGGACACCATGAGCCCGGTGCGGCCAAGACGTCGCTTCACCATGCGGGAAGGATCATACCGTGCCTGGCGTATCGCATGCCCTTGGCTCGGCACGGCGGTTGCGCTACCGTCGCGGCGGTGGACCGCTCGTTGGGATGGCGGCTGATCGCGGCGCTGGTCTTCGTGACGCTGCTCGGCGCGCCGGCCGTCGCCCAGGAAGCGCCGGCGGAAACGAACGGGCCGTCCGAGGATGCGCCCGTGCACGCGCTGTCCGGACCCGCGCCACCCGCGGAGCCGGTCAGGGACTACTGGCCGCTGCTGGTGGCCGGCATCGGCGTGGTGGCGGGGGGTTTGGCCGGTGCGCGGCTGGCGAACCTGGAGGCCGAACGGTGGGAGGCGATGCCGGTAGCCACGGCGAATCGACAGCAGCAGATCGACGCCTGGAACACCTGGACGGTGGCCGGCTCGGTGGCGGCGACGGTCGGGATCGGCCTGATCGTGCTGTGGGGCACCATCCGGCTTTCCCAGGCGTCCGCGGCTCCGGCCCGCCCGTGACAGGGGCGCGGAAAGGGAGGACTCGATGACCGCGATAGACTTCGGTGCGATCAACTACGTGGCGACCGCCGTGTCGGCGGTGGTGCTGATGGCGCTGGGATTCGCCTGGTACGCGCCGTTCCTGTTCGGCAAGGCGTGGATGGCGGCGCTCGGCAAGAGCGAGGAGGAGATGCGCGCCGCGGGCCCCAGCCCGGCACTGGTCGCCGCGCTCGCGGACGCGATCCTCACCTCCCTGGTGCTGGCGATCGTCTTCCAGGCTGCGGGTATCTCCGGAGTCGGCGCCGGCATCGTCGCGGCGCTCGGCCTGGCGATCGCCTTCTCGGGGATGTCGATCATCTCCAACGGCGCCTTCGAGGGACGGCCGCGACCGCTGGTGCTGATCAACCTGGGCTACCGGCTGGCCGCCTATCCGATCGTGGGCATCATCCTGTCGATCTGGTAGATCCCGACCAGACCGATTCCGGGTCGAGCGGGAGCGACGCCGGCTGCGCTCCGGTGGCCGCCCTGACGGCGTTGGCGGTGGCCGCGGCGCCGGCGACGATGGGAGGCTCGCCGACGCCCAGGGCTCCGTACGGCCCGTGCGACGGCGATTCGATGAGATGGGCGGTGACGGGAGGTACCGAGGTCGCCTTGGGCAGGCCGTAGTCCATCAGCGTGCCGGTCAGGAGCTGGCCGGCGTCGTCGTGGCGCAGCGCCTCGTGCAGGCCGATGCCCAGCCCCTGCGCGGCTCCGCCGTGGAGTTGGCCCTCCACCAGCAAGGGGTTCATCGCGAAGCCCACGTCCTGCACCGACAGGTAATCGGTCGGGTTGATCTGGCCGGTCTCCCGGTCGACGGCGACGCGCACCACGTGCGCGATGAACACGGCCGCGCCGCCAGGCCCGGAAGCTTGACCGCTTGCCTGGATCGGTCCGCGCCGGTGCGGCAGGGATGACTCTGCGCTCTGCGCCGCGTGGGCCAGCGCGCCGACGGAAATCGTCCGGTCCGGCACCCCCGCAACCCGCACGGCGCCGTCGGCGATCTCCAGATCCTCCACCGCGGCCTCGAAGTGGTCGGCCGCCAGGGCAAGGAGTTGCCCCCTGGCGTCGCCGACGGCCGCGCGCACGGCATCGGCCGCCGAGCAGGCGATGTTGCTGCCGCCCGCGCTCGGCCCGTACGGAGCGCTGGCCGAGTCGGCGATCTGCACGCGGACCTGCTGCGGGTCGACGCCCATTTCCTCCGCGGCCACCAGCACGAGCGACGAGTACACCCCGGAGATGTCGACCGCGCCCAGGGTGACCACCACGGTGCCGTCCGGGTCGACGCGGCAGGCGGCGGCGCACGGATCGACCAGGGGGATCCATCCGGCGATGGCGATTCCCGTACCGCCGTCGCCGTCCGTGTGGCGAGACTGCCACAGCGGATGCGATTCGACCGCTTCCAGGCAGGCGAGCTGGCCGCCCGCGGGCCATGGCGTGCCGTCGGGCTGCGGGTCACCGGCCCGCACCACGTTGCGCTTGCGGAACTCCAGCGGGTCCAGCTCCAGCGCGGCGGCCAGAGCGTCGACCGCGGTCTCGAGCGCAAAGGTGGTCTGCGGCGCGCCGGGCGCGCGATAGGCGCCGGTAGCGTGCACGTTCGTGCACACGTCTCGCCAGCGGATGGCCAGATGCGGTATCCGGTAACACCCCGCCAGACGCTTGGCGATGCCGCCTCCCATGCCGTTCGGAAACGCGCCGTTGTCCAGGGCGATGTCCACGCGCAGTGCGGTGAGCCGGCCATCGCGGTCGGCGCCCAGCTCCAGCTCGATCGCCATCGCCGGGGTCGGCGTGGTGGTCGCCAAGTCGGTCGATCGATCGAGCACCAGCTTCACCGGCCGGTTCAGGTGCAGGGCCGCGGCCGCGGCCAGCGGATCGATGACGCCTCCCTTGCCCCCGAAGCCGCCGCCCACGGCCATGGGCACGATACGGACCGCGGCAGGCGGCAACTCCAGGATCGAGGCGAGCCGGGCGCGCACGTCGAACTGGCCCTGACAGCCGGAATAGACGGTCACTCTTCGAGTGAGGTTCGCTCCGCTCACTCCGTCACCGGCTGGATCCGGGGCCGCCACCGCCGCGGTCGGCTCCAGGTAGCCCTGGTGCACGAACGGCGTGCGGCACGTCCGCTTCTCCACGTGAGCGGAGGCCTCCAGCGCCGTCTGGACGTCGCCACGGACATACTCGCCGTCTGCCGCCGGCGACCGGACCCGCGTCGCGGCCGACACGCCGACGACCGGCGGCAGCGGCTCGTAGTCCACCTCGACGAGCGCTGCACCGTCCGCGGCGGCTGCCGCCGATTGGCCGACCACCAGGGCGACCGGTTGCCCCGCGAAGGTGACCACCTCGCGCGCCAGCACCATCTCCTGCCGGATCGCCGGCGGGTCGGCGGTCACCGGCAGGTCGGCGGCGGTGAGCACGGCCACCACGCCAGGGGCGGCGCGCGCCGCCTCGGCATGCACGGCGCGCAGCCGGGCATGCGCCTCGGTGCTCAACACCGGTTGCGCATGCAGCATGCCGGCGAGATCGACGTCGGCGGCGTAGCGCGTTGCGCCGAGCGCTTTCGACCGCCCGTCGATGGACGGCCGCGGGCGGCCCAGGTAGCGGTACGGCGTGCTCATGCGGAGGGCTCGACCGTCAACTGCGACTCTCCGAATTCGATCCTCCCGCCCGGCAGATCCACACGGACGGCGGGATCGGGATCGCCACAGGCCTCTTCGCGGGTCTTGTAGAGCACCAGCAGGCGCGGCCCGTTCATGATCGCCGCCTTGACCGCCACGCCGAAGGAACCACCTGCAGCCACCTCGTTCTCCATCGACATCACCGTATCCCCCGAGCGGAGGGTATACTCGACGCCATGAGTACCCAAGTGCGTTTCCGCGTCGGCGCGATCGGACACACCGGGCGCGGCAACTTCGGTCACGGCCTGCACCTTGGCTTCGTGGGCGTCGACGGCGTGCAGCCGGCGGCGGTGGCGGATCCCGATCCGGCCGGCCGGGCCGCCGCCCAGCAGGAGATCGGCGCCGCGAACGCCTACGCCGACTACCGCGAGATGCTGGCCGCCGAGTCGCTGGACATCGTCGCGGTCTGCCCGCGCTACGTCGACCGCCACGAGGAACTGCTCATGGCCGCGATCGACGCGGGCTGCCACGTCTACTGCGAGAAGCCTATGACCGCGGACCTGGCGGCCGCCGACCGCGTGATCGCCGCGGCCGACGCCAAGGGACTGAAGATCGCGGTCGCCCACCAGAACGTCTACCTGCCGCAGCTCCAGGAGCTGCGCCGCCGTGTCGGCGACGGCCTGATCGGCACGCTGCTGGAGCTGCGCGGCACCGGCAAGCAGGATCGGCGCGGCGGCGGAGAGGACATGCTGGTGCTCGGCACGCACGTATTCAACACGATGCGCGCCTTCGCCGGCGACGTCGCCTGGATCGCAGGCCACGTCACCGTCGGCGGCCGCGAGATCGGCACCGGCGACGCACGCGAGGCGACCGAGCCGATAGGCCTGATCGCCGGCGACGCGATCACCGGCTACTACAGCTTTACCGGGGGCGCGGTCGGCAGCTTCACTTCGCGGGCCGATCAGCCGGGCGACGGCCGCGGGTTCAGCCTGCAGTTGATCGGCGACCGCGGCAGCGTGGCGATGCGCGGCGCGGGCAGCGATTTCGTGATCGCCCGCCACGACCACTGGGCGCCGTGGGACGGCATCGACGGCTGGGACCCGCTGGACCTGGGCACCGGCGAGCTCCACAAGGACGGCAACCGACTGGCGATCGAGGATCTGATCGCCGCCATCGACGGGGACACCGAACCGCTGTCCAGCGCCCGCGCGGCCCGCGCGGCGCTGGAAATGATCCACGGAATCTACGCGTCGCAGATCACCGGGGCGCGCGTGGCGGTGCCGCTGGCCGACCGCAGCCACCCGCTGCAACGGCTGCAAATCTGATGGCGGCCGTGTACCGCGCCGCGCTGATCGGCTGCGGCCCGCGCGGCGCCGCCATCGGCCGGGGCTACGCGGAGCACCCCCGGACGGAGCTGGTGGGGCTGTGCGACCTGGATGCGGAGCGGTTGCGCACCCTGGGCGACGCTCTCGGCGTGAGCGCGCGGTTCACGGACGTGGAGGCGATGCTCGAAGCCGTGCGGCCGCAGATCGTCGTCATCCCCACCGGCACCGAGTTCCACCACGAGCTCGCGATGCGCGTGCTCGACCACGGCGCCTACCACATCGACGTGGAGAAGCCGATCTGCGTCGATCTTGAGCAGGCCGACGCCGTCCTGCGCCGGGCGCGTGAGCGCGGCGTGCAGGTCGCCGTCCACCACCAGGGGCGGGTCAGCCCGGCGGCACGGGCAGCGGTCACCGCGGTCGCGGACGGGCTCATCGGCCGGGTCGTGCACGTCCTTGCCCGCGGCAAGGGCTACTACGGCGGCTACGGCATCATGAACATCGGCTGCCACCTCCTGACCGGCGCGCAGGCGTTCGTCGGACGCTGCCGCCGCGTCACGGCCAGCCTGCGCACCGACGGGCGGCCGATCACGCCGGACGACGTGGTGCCGTCACCGAACGGCATGGGCACGATCGCCGGCGAGCGCCTGTCCGCCGAGCTGGAGTTCGCCGGCGGGGTCAACCTGACGCTCATCCATGGCCGCATGCCGGCAGTGAGCGGCGGGTCCATGGGCGTGGAACTGCTCGGCACCGATGGACGAGTCCTGCTCCAGCACGGATCCGCGTGGCATCTCGGCACCCCGTTTCCGCGTCCGGGCCAGGCGCCGGACGACTGGACGGAGATCGACCACCCTCTCGGCGGCCGGGGCGACACCCCCGAGCTCCGCAACGGCATGGAGCTGGCGTTCGTGGACGAATACGTGCGCGCCCTGGACGCGGGTGACGAGCACGAGTCGAGCGGCACCGTGGGCACCCACTCGCTGGAGATGATCATGGCGGCGTTCGAGTCGGCCGCCCAGGGCCGTCCGGTCGAGTTGCCGCAACAGCGGCGCGACCACCCGCTGCTGCGCTGGCGGTCCGAGCACGGGCTGGGGACGCCGCCGGCCGCTCCCCGCCCGTACGCGGAGTGGCTGGCGCACGAGGACCGGCGCCTGGGACGAGGGTAACGCAGGTGACCGGCACGGCTCGAAGGCGTTGAGATTGGGCGCCGAAGACGTCATCGCCGGAGTTACGCGACTGCCAGAATAGGGAGGGACAACGATGTCTGAAGCTCAAGATCAAATAGCGTTTGAGCAGCTCGGTCTTGGAAGCGTGTTGAAGCAGTCAAGACTCTTCGTTCCTCCGAACCAAAGAGAATACGCATGGACTGACCGGGAAGTCACTCAGTTGCTCCAAGACTTCGCCAAGGCCATCAACGATGGGGAGCCCGGGTACTTTCTTGGAACGGTTGTTACAATACCCAGGCCAGATGGGTCGCTTGAAGTAGTCGATGGCCAGCAGCGTCTTGCGACGACCGCAATTCTGCTTGCGGCCATCCGCGATTACTTAGTTGGCCGCGACGACATTCTCGTCGAGGCACTTAACAATGAATTCTTGACTGGCATCGATCGCGCGAAACGTTCGCGTATACCAAAGCTCCAACTGAACGTTGACGACAATGAGTACTTTCAATGGATCATTGCACGCAATGAAGGTGAGCAACCCCCTGCGCCAGTCAAGGACTCTCACACTTTACTGGATAATGCGAGCAAATTTTGTCGAGGATTTGTTCGCAAGATAGTAGCAACGATTGATCCGACTATCCATGGCGATCATTTGAACGATTGGGTGTCTTTCGTAGAACGACGAGCCATAGTTGTGTTGCTCAGAGTACCCAATGACGCGAACGCATACAAGATGTTCGAGACACTCAACGACCGAGGCTTGCGCACGTCGCAGGCGGATCTGATCAAGAACTATCTCTTTGGTCGATCCGGTGAGCGCATTCGTGAAGTTCAGAGTCGCTGGAGTTACATGCGTGGCACTCTGGAGAGCCTTGAAGAAGAGAACATAACCGTCGACTTCCTGAGGCACGCCCTTATCGCAATTCGTGGATACACAAGGGAATCGGAAGTTTACGACGCAGTTCAGGAGAATGCCAAGAGCGAACATGCAGCAATCGGATTCGCCTCGCAACTGGAGAGTCTTGCCACCTCATATGTAGCCACTTTTAATCCTGAGCACGAGAAATGGAACAGTTACCCGGAATCTTGCCGGCGCTCAATTGAGGTCCTGAACCTTCTTAATATTCGACCTATGAGACCCGTTTTGCTGGCTGTATCCGCTAATTTTTCGGCTGCGGAGACAGCTAGTACGTTTCAGTTCTGCGTCTCTCTTGGCGTTCGATTGCTGATCGCAAGTTCGACAAGAAGCGGATCGGTTGAGTTGCCGCTAGCCGCGGCAGCTAACACAGTCTTCGCCGGAGCGATCACTAGCACGAAGGAATTGAAGGCACGACTGAACGGCGTCACGCCGACAGATGAGGAATTCAGGACAGCGTTTGAGACAGCTCGGGTATCTAAGGCCCAGCTCGCCCGGTACTATCTGCGCTCGCTCGAGATGGCGGCTCGAAACGAACCAGAGCCTTGGTTTTTGCCGACCCAGGATCCATCTGTAATCAACCTAGAACATGTGCTGCCCAAGAAGCCTGAAGGAAACTGGCCGCTATTCACGGACGACGAGGCAGGCATGTACGTCAATCGACTTGGAAACCAAGCCTTGCTGCAAGCAAGCACCAATTCTAACCTTAAGAGCGTTGGCATTGTTGACAAGAAGCCTGTCTTTTTGGCATCGGAGTATATTCTGACATCCCAGATCGGTAATTGTGCAGACTGGAGCCCCGTCGAGATTGCCGAACGACAAAAGGGATTAGCCATCTTGGCGCCAACAGCGTGGCCCATCTGATCCACCCTCGATCGGTTATCGGAGAACAAGATAGGGTCCGCCACCCCTATCGAAGATTCGAAGATTCCGCTCCTCAGCGGTTTCCGAAGGCGCCGGCAGTTTCCAGGTCGCGGATGCGCTCGGAGGAGTAGGCGAGCAGGCCTCGCAGGATCTCTTCGCGGTGCTCGCCAAGGGCAGGCGCGCCCGGCCTTCCCGGAGGGTCGTCGACGCCGGCCATCTTGACCGGCGTGCCGGTCACGCGGAATCCGTCCGCGGCGGCCGCCTCCACCAGCATGTTCCGGGCCGATATCTGCGGATCGGCGAACACGTCGGCGATGCCCGCGACCGGCGACACCGGCACGCCGGCTGCCTCCAGCGCCGCGGTCCAGTCCGCGGTGCCGCACCGCGCCAGGGCCGCCTCCAGCGCCGCCTTGAGGGCGTCCCGGTTGTCGGTGCGGGCGGCGTTTGCGGCGAACCGCGGATCGAGAGCCAGCTCCGGCACCTCCAGTACCTCGCACAGCCGCGCGAACAGCCGGTCGTTGCCGGCCGCGATCACGATCTGGCCGTCGCCGGTACGGAAGGTCTCGAACGGCGTGATGGAGGGGTGCCGCGACCCCAGCGGTACGGGCTCGGCGCCGGTAGCCTGATAGCGAGCCACGGCGTTCTCCAGCACGGACACGACGCTGTCGAGCATGGCGATGTCGACACGTGCGCCGCCGCCTGCCGCGCCTCGTTCGCGCCGCAACAGCCCGGCCAGGACGCCGATCACGGCGTACAGGCCGCTGACGATGTCCGCGATCGACGTGCCGACGCGCACGGTCTCACCCGACTCGGTGCCGGTGATCGAAAGCAAGCCGGAACGGCCCTGGATGATCATGTCGTAGGCCGGCTTGCCGGCGTCGGGACCGGTATAGCCGAACCCGGAACAGGTCACGTACACCAGCCGCTCATTGAGCGTGCGGACTCGCTCGTCGTCGAAGCCCAGCCGCTCCAGGACCCCGGGGCGGAAGCTCTCGATCAGCACGTCGGCGGCGCGCAGCAGGTCGGCGAGCACCTCGCGCCCGGCCGGGTTCTTGAGGTCCAGCGCGATCGAGCGCTTGCCGCAGTTGAGACTGACGAAGTAACTGGAGGCGCCGCCGGGAAGGAACGGCCCGAACCCGCGCGCGTCGTCCCCGTGCGGGGGCTCGACCTTGATGATGTCGGCGCCCAGGTCGCGCAGGACCATGTTCGCGAACGGTCCGGCGAGCACCCTCGTCATGTCGACGACGACGATGCCGGCCAGCGGCCTGCGGTCGGGCGAAGCCATGGGCGATCGAGCGCTCAGACCAGGCCCGCGGAGCAGCGCCGGCAGAACCGGGCGTCGGGATCGCTCTCGGAGGTGCCGCACTCGGGGCAGGTCCGCTTCTGGTGGCGGCTCAGCGCCAGCGAGATTTCCATGCTTACCAGCCCGGTGGGGACGGCGATCAGCCCATAGCCCAGGATCATGATGGCCGCGGCCAGCGCCTGGCCCAGCGGGGTCATGGGCGACAGGTCGCCGTAGCCGACCGTGGTCAGCGTGACGATGGCCCAGTACACGGACTGCGGGATGCTGGTGAACCCGCTGGCCTCGCCTTCGATCAGGTAGATCAGCGACCCGACCACGATCACGATCGACAGCACCGCGAACAGGAACACCGCGATCTTGCGCCCGCTGGCCTTCAGGGCGGCCACGATCATCTCGGCCTCCGCCACGTACTTGACCAGCTTGAGCACGCGGAACACGCGCAGCACCCGCAGCACGCGGACCACCAGCAGGAACTGCCCGCCGGGCAGCAGGATGCTCAGGTAGGTCGGCGCCAGAGCCAGCAGGTCGATGACCCCGAAGAAGCTGCGGGCGTAGCGCAGCCGGCGGGGAGTCGAGTAGAGGCGCAGCACGTACTCGACCGTGAACAGGATGGTGAACACCCATTCGGCGGCCGACAGCGCTCGGCCGGCCGCGGCGCGGATCCTGGGCACGCTGTCCAGCATGACCGCCACGACGCTGCCGACGATGGCCAGGATGAGCAGGATGTCGAAGCCCCTGCCGGCCGCCGTGTCCGACTCGAAGATGATGCGGTAGATGCGCTCCTGCGTGCGGCTTCGGGCCCGTTCGGCAGTCATCGCGGCCCGCGCGCCATGCGCTTGGTTTCGATCACCTGCGCCATGATGGCAAGCGCGATCTCATCCGGCGACACGGCGCCGATCGCGAGTCCCGCGGGGCCTCTGACGCGGTCGATCGTCCGTTCGTCGAAGCCGGCCTCCCGGAGGCGCGCGCGCCGGCGTGCGTGCGTGCGTGAGCTGCCCAGCGCGCCGATGTAGACGGCGGGGCTCGGCAGCAGGTGGCGCAGAGCCGCGTCGTCGATCTTGGGATCGTGGGTGAGGAGCACCGCGTAGGTGCCGTCCGTGGCGGGCCGATCAGCGAGCACGCGGTCCGGCCACTCGGCCAGCAGCTCGTCCGGCTCCACGGCGAAGCGCTCGCTCGCGGCGAACACCCGCCGCGGGTCGATCACCACGGTGCGGAAGCCAAGCTCGCGCGCGAAGGCGACCAGATGCACGGCGATGTGGCCCGCGCCGACGATCAGCAGCTCGTCGGGCCGCGGGAGGAAGTGCACAAAAGTATCCGCCCCGTCCATCTCGAGCAGCGCGCTCTCCCGCTCGGCGGCAGCGAACTCGCAGGCGGCGGCAACGGTGTCCGCCCCGAAGGCGTGGCCGCGGCCGGATGTCCGCACGCGCCGCTCGGCGAGGTCGATCAGCGCCTGTGACGCGCCCCCGCCGTTCAGCCGGGTGAGCAGGACCGCCGGCCGCTGCCGCTGCAGGCCGTCCAGGAGCGCTGCCCACAGCTCCCGCCCAGGCTCCGTCAGGTATACCGACAGCTTGCCGCCGCACGACAGGCCGACCGACCAGGCGAGCTCGTCCACGATCCCGTACTCCAGGCGGCCGGGCCCGCGCTCGCCGGCCAGCAGCCGCACCGCCTCCTCGATGACCGCGCCCTCGATACAGCCGCCGCTCAGTGAACCCGCGACCTGCAGGTCCGCGGTGACAGCCATCGCGCCGCCGGGCCGGCGCGGTGCGGAGCCCCAGGTCGCCACGACGAATGCCAGTGCGAACCTCGTGCCGGCCGCGTGCCAACGGCGCACCGCGGCCTCTATGTCGCGCATCCGGGTGCAGACAGTACCGGACTCGCGGCCCGGTCGTCCCCGGTCGGGTTGCGGTTCTCTGTTGACAGCGGCGGGCCACCCTCCCTACGGTCACCCAGGACCAGACGCCGCGATCATCCGCTCGGAGCGGCGGGCCCACCCTGATACCGACATGCGACTCACCGGCGAATTCTCGTTCGAAGCGGCTCCCGAAGCGGTATGGGACGCCCTCATGGACCCCGACGTGCTGCGCGCGACGCTTCCGGGAACCGACCGGCTGGAACGGATCGACGAAACACACTTCGATGCGTCGTGGCGGGTCAGGCTCGGCCCGATCCGCGGCACCTTCGCGGGTGCGATCGAGCTCTCCGACCTGCAGCCTCCGGCCTCCTACCACCTGAGCGCGATCGGCCGCGGACCGGTCGGCATCGTCACCGGCGAGGCCGATTTCCGGCTGCGCGCGGAAGGCGAGGGCACGCTGCTGCAGTACGACCTGGAGTCGCGGATCAGCGGCCGGCTGGCCAGCATCGGGCAGCGGCTGGTCGAGAGCTCCATGCGCTCCCTGGTGCGCGACGCCCTGCAGGGGCTGGCCGCAGAGATTCGCCGGCGCGTCGGCGGCGGGAGCGGAACGTGAGCGGCATCGCCACCCCGGAGCCGGTGTCGGTCACCATCACGATCAACGGCCGTGTCCACCGGGCGCAGGTGGAGCCGCGCACGCTGCTCGTGCACTTCATCCGCGAGCAGGCAGGGCTCACCGGCACCAACATCGGCTGCGAGACCGGGCTGTGCGGGGCATGCACGGTGCTGATGGACGGCGCGGGCGTGCGTTCCTGCACGCAGCTTGCCGCGCAGGCCGACGGCCGCGCGGTGACCACCATCGAGGGGCTGGCCGACGGCGACACCCTGCACCCGCTGCAGCAGGAATTCTGGGAGAAGCACGCGCTGCAGTGCGGCTACTGCACGCCGGGCATGATCCTGGCATGCGTCGACCTGCTGCAGAAGAACCCGGATCCGTCCGACCAGGAGGTGCGGGAGGCGCTCAAGGGCAATCTCTGCCGCTGCACCGGGTACCACAACATCGTCGTTGCCGTCCGCCACGCCGCCCGCGCCATGGCGGAGCGGGGCTGACATGTACCCGGCAGCCTTTGCGTACCACCGCGCCGAGTCGCTGGAGGCGGCCGTCGAGCTGCTCGGCGAGCATGAGGACGCCAAGCTGCTGGCCGGCGGACACAGCCTGCTGCCGATGATGAAGCTGCGCCTGGCGCAGCCGGAGGCGCTGGTCGACATCGGCCGCCTGCCGCTTGCCGGCATCGGCGCGCGCGCGGACGGCCTGACCGTCGGCGCTCTGACCACCCACCATCGCGTCGCGACCTCGGCCGAGGTGGGGGGCCGCTGGCAGGCGTTCGCGGAAGCGGCGGCGAGCATCGGCGACCCGATCGTCCGCAACCACGGCACCGCCGGCGGCAACGTCGCGCACGCCGATCCGGCCTCCGACCTGCCGGCCGCGCTGCTGGCGCTGGACGGCGAGCTCTGCGCCACCGGTCCGGGCGGAGCGCGGCGCCTGCCGGCGAACGGGTTCTTCCAGGGCCTGCTGACCACGGCGCTGGAGCCGGCCGAGGTCCTCACCGAGCTGCGCCTGCCCGCGCCCGGTCCGCGCACCGGCTCCGTCTACCTGAAGTTCGAGCATCCGGCGTCCGGGTTCGCGGTGTGCGGTGCCGCCGCCGTCGTCGAGCTGGACGCGGACGGCCGCTGCGCGCGGGTGCGCCTCTGCTTCAACGGCGTCACGGAGGTGCCGCTCGACGCCGGCGCGGTCGCCGCGGAGCTGGCCGGCAGCGACCTGGACGACGCCGCCATCGCGCAGGCGGTCGGCGACTGCCTGCGTGTCGAAGAGCCGCTGGCCGACACGTTCGCGTCGGGGGAGTACCGCGCGCACCTCGCACGCGTGTACGCCCGCCGCGCCCTGCGCGCCGCCCGCGACCGCGCCCGGACTGCCGCCGATCTCGCAGGCGGTGCCGGTGGCTGACCCGGTGCCGGCGCTCGACAGCGTCGACGCCGTACAGGAAGCGATGGAGCGGTGCGCGTACGTCGCGGACCGCGACCTTGCCACCTGCGTGTTCCTGGCGGTGCAACTCGACCGGCCGCTGTTCCTCGAAGGTGAGACCGGCGTCGGCAAGACGGAGATCGCAAAGGTACTCGCGTCGACCCTGGACGCCGACCTGATCCGGCTGCAGTGCTACGAGGGCCTGGACGTGTCGACCGCCGTCTACGAGTGGAACTACGCGCGCCAGATCCTGCGCATCCGCATGCTGGAGGCGTCCGGGGAGGCCACCGCCGACGCCGACATCTTCACCCGCGAGTTCCTGCTGGCGCGCCCGCTGCTGCAGGCGATCGACCCCGCGGTGACGCGCCGCCGGGTGCTGCTGGTGGACGAGCTGGACCGCGCCGACGAGGAGTTCGAGGCGTTCCTGCTGGAAGCGCTTTCGGACTTCCAGGTCACTGTCCCGGAGATCGGCACCTTCCGGGCGAGCGAGCCGCCGGTGGTGATCATCACCTCCAACCGCACGCGCGAGGTGCACGATGCCCTCAAGCGGCGCTGCCTGTACCACTGGATCGACTTCCCCGACCTGGACAAGGAGTTGCGCATCGTGCAGCGCCGCATCCCGGAGGCGGCCGCGGTCCTGTCCGCGCAGGTGGTGGCCTTCGTGCAGGAGCTGCGCTCGCAGGAGCTGTACAAGCGCCCCGGTGTCGCCGAGACCCTGGACTGGCTGCATGCCCTGCGCGTCCTTGGCGAGCAGGAGCTGGCCGCCGACGTCGTCGAGCGCACCCTGGGCGTGCTGCTCAAGTATCAGGACGACGTGCAGTCGGTGCGCGGCTCGGTTCCCAACCTGATCGAGCAGGCGCGCGCCAGCGCCTGAGTCCCGTCGCGATGACCGGCGCGCCGCATCTGCCGCGCTCCGCCCTCCTGTTCGCCCGCGTGCTGCGCGGCCTGGGGCTGAGCGTCGCCGCCGATGACGTGACCGCCTTCCTGCAATCGATGCAGGCGGTCGGCATCCGCTCGCGCGACGACGTTCGCGCCGCCGCCCGCGCCCTGTTCACCACCTCCGTCACCCAGCACGAGCGCTTCGACCGCGCCTTCGACCGATTCTGGAGCCACCGGCGGCTGCCCGACCGGGAAGGGCTGCCGCCGCCCGAGGTGGAGGTGCAGCGGACGGTGATCGGCGAAGCGGCGTCGGCGACGGACGGGCAGGAGGAGTCCGAGAGCTCCGACCGGACGCTGACCTGGTCGGCGTCCGAACGCCTGCGGCGCAAGGACTTCGGGACGATGGACGATGCCGAACTGCGGTCGATGTACGATTTGGTGAACATGATTCGATTCGAGCTGCCCCTGCGCGCGGCGCGCCGCACGCGCCCTGCACACCGTGGCCACCTGATCGACATGCGCCGGTCCTTGCGGAGCGGCCTGCGCTCGGGCGGCGAGCTGACCCGGCTGCGGTGGCGCCGCCGCAAGCGCCGGCCGCGCCGCCTGATCCTGATCTGCGATATCTCCGGCTCCATGGAGCGCTACAGCGGCGCGCTGCTCGCCTTCGTGCATGCCGCCGCCCGCGGGCTTTCGCGCGGCGAGGCGTTCGTGTTCGGCACGCGGCTGTCGCGCATCACCCGGCTGCTGACCGGCCGCCGGATCGCCGAGGCGCTGCGCACGGTGTCCGATCGCGTGCTGGACTGGGGCGGCGGCACGCGGATCGGCGACGTGCTGCACGATTTCAACTACCGCTGGGCGCGGCGCGTCCTGTCGGAGCGGGCCGTGGTCGTGCTGATCTCCGACGGCTGGGACCGGGGCGACGCGGCGCTGCTGCGCGCGGAGATCGACCGGCTGCAGCGCAGTTGCGGGCAGTTGATCTGGCTCAACCCGCTGGCCGGGTCGCCGGGCTTCGAGCCGCGCACCCGCGGCCTGCAGGCGGCTCTTCCGTTCGTGGACCTCCACCTGCCGGCGCACAACCTGGAGGCGCTGGAGCGGTTCGGCGCCATGCTGCAGGCGATGAACGACGCCTGACGTGTCCGGCTGACGTGTCCGGCTGACGTGATAGCGTGACCGGCATGACGGTCGCGGTGGTGGGGGCCGGCGTCTTCGGAGCGGCAGCCGCCCTGGAGCTTGCCCTGCGCGGCCACCGGGTCACGCTGTTCGACGCCGACGAGGTGCCGGCGCCGCGCGCCGCCTCCACCGACGTGTCCAAGGCGATCCGCCGCGTCTGGTACGTGCGCGACAAGGAGTGCTACGTGGACCTGGTCGAGCGCTCCGCCGACCGGTGGCACGCCTGGGAGCGGGCGACCGGCCGCCACGTCCTGCACCGCACCGGCCACCTGAGCATCCTCCGTGACGCCGGTCCCGGATCGCTGATGTACGACAGCGTGCACCTGTTGCACGGCCGCGGCGCGGTCGAGGTGCAGGCGCTGGACGCGCGGGCCCTGCGCCGGCGCTTTCCGCAGTTCACGGTCGCCGATGACGAGGTGGGCGTGTACGACCCGTGGGGCGGCTACCTGGAGAGCGCGGCCGCGATTCGGATGATCGTGGACCTGGCGGGCGACGCGGGCGTCACGGTGCGCGAGCGCACGCCGGTGACGGCCGTGGAGGAGCGCGCCCGGACGGCGACCGTGCGCTCCGACGGCGCGGAGCAGGCGTTCGATCGCGTGGTCGTCGCCGCCGGCGCCTGGATCGGGCGGCTGCTGCCGGAGCTTGCCCGGCCGCTGACGGTCACCCGCCAGGAGATGCTGCTGCTGCCGGCGCCGGACCCGGCGTCGTTCTCCTACCCGCGGATGCCGAGTTGGGGCGCCGAGCCCGGCGGGGAGGAGTGGTACGGCTTCCCGCTGCTGCGCGAGGGGTCCGTCAAGGTGGCACGTGACAGGCTCGGCCCCGCGGTCGACGCCGACGCGGACCGCGCCGGCACCGCCGCATTCGCCGCCGACGTGGAGGCGATGCTGCGGCGGCGCATCCCGGCGCTGGCGGGTGCGGCGGGAGCGTGCGGGCGGAGCTGTCTGTACACGATGACGCCGGACGCGCACTTCCTGATCGACCGCGTGCCGGGGACCGAGCGCCTGGTGGTGGCCGGCGCCGGCAGCGGCCACGCGTTCAAGTTCGGCGGGGTGCTCGGCCCGCTGGTCGCCGCCGTGGTCGAGGACCGCCCGGACCCGGCGGGCGCGCCGCTGCGCATCGGCGGCCGGCTGTCGTGAACTTCCCGCAGCCTGAACGGATGGATCTGGAAGCCGTCTTCCAGTCCCTGTCGCCGCCGGCGCGGTCCATGGCGCTGGCCTGCGGGGTCCTGACTCCTCTCGCCTTCGATGCCTCGGACCTGGCACGCACACTCCGGTCCGCGGGCATCAAGTCGGACGGGCGCTCCTTCACCGTCACGCTCGTCAAGAAAGCCGTCGAAGAACTGGAGCGGAGCGGCGTCATCGACCGCTCCGATCAGAGCTCGCGGATGGCAACCGCACCGCACTGGACGCCGTGGCTGACCATGGAAGCCCACCGTGTCGACCTGCTGGAACGAATCAAGACCGCCCACGACAAGGCGATCCCCTCCTATTACGGCTACGGACGGCCGGGCCAGGAACCGATGAGGCTGCGCTGCGCCGCGGTTGCCGGTCGTTTCGACCTCCTGCCTCACGACATCGAGCCGTCAGATTGGGGATTCCTGGCTCAGCCCGGCGCAACCGTACTGCTCGGCACCCTGCCCGAGCAGCACCGCGACGCCGCCCTCAGAGGCTGTCTGGATGAGGTGATCGGCGCCGCCGCTCCCCCCGAGCCCACCGTGGTCGCCTGCCGAGAGGTCGCTTCCGGCCTCGAACCGTTCGCGGTGGACATCGCCTTCATCCGCATCCTGCAGGGACGTCTGGACGACGCGCCGGCCATCTTCGACGAGCTGCCTGCGCCGCGGCAGGACAGCAGCGCGGTGCGCACCGGCCGCGCCGCCGTGGATGCCCTGGTCTCCACCCTCCGAGGAGATGACGAGTCGGCACTCCGTTCCATCGAGGCGGCCGTCGCGGCCCGGAGAGCCGCCGGCCGGAGAGACGCGTCGGTGCCGGAATCGACCCCTTTCGTCCTCTCCCTGCTCTCACTCGTGCGCACCGATACGCCGTCCAACCGAATCCTGGTCGCGGACCTCCTGAACGCGGGCCGCCGGCAGCGGTTCGCACCGCGAGTCCTGGAGACGGTCGCCGCCGCCACGGAGCTCCGCGCCGGCATGAAACCCGCCAGGGAGATCGACTTCGCCCCCGACCTTCGCGCGTTGCTGGGCGGATGGGTCTGCTGCTGGGCGCAACGCGTCATCACTCCCTACCTAGGGTCCGATGCGCGTTCCGCATTCGGCAGCTACCTCGATCGTGCCGCAACGCATGGTCTCTCGTGGGCGCTGGCCGAGTGTCTGGCGATCGTCGGTCAGGCCGGCGCGACGCTGAACCCCCGCCGCCGGTCGCCGGCGGCCGCAGCCAAGCAGGCGCAGGCGATGCACCGGCAACTCGGCACGCAGACGCTGGCAACGCTGGTGCCGGCGTCCGCACGATGGGAGCACCCGCTCAGAACGCTGGAGCAGTTCGCATTCGAGATCCGCGGCAAGACGGCCAAGGCCGGCACGGATACCGCGCCCGGCCGCCGGCGCCGCCTGGCATGGGAAGTGGCGCACGACGGAGACGCCATCACCGTGACCCCTCGGGAACAGCGCGGCTCCGCGAACGGCACGTGGTCGAAAGGCAGCGTGCGGTCGCTGACATGGCTGGCCAATTCGGCCGACGGGACCGAATTCCTGCAGGCACGGGACCGCGCTGCGGCCGAAGTGATCAAGCGCGAACGGTTCGGTCTGCAGACGCCGTCGCAGTCCCGCTTCGCGAAAGCGGTGCTGCATGAGCTCATCGGCCATCCCCACGTCTTCAACGCGGCCGGCGATGTAATCGACGTCGTCCGCGGCGAGCCGGAGCTGGTCATCGAGCGCCATTCGCGCGGCGTGCTGGCCACCATCGTGCCGGACGACTGGGATCAGGAGCGCTACCACGCCCGCATGGTGGACGAACGGCGGTGCGTGGTGATCCGGTTCACGCCCGAGCACCAGCAGTTGCGGAAGATCATCCCGAAGGGGGGCTTGAAGTTGCCGGCCAAGGCCGGTCCCCGCCTGCTGGAGGCCGCGGCGGCGCTCGTGCCCGTGCTGCGCGTTCATGGCGGGGTCGAGGGCAGTGCCGGCTCCGCGCGCCGCATCGAGGCGGACGTGCAACCCAGGGTACGCCTGGAGCCGTTCGACGCCGGGCTGACCGCGAGGGTGGTGGTCGAGCCGATCGCCGGCTCCGACACGTACTTCGCACCCGGCGCGGGCGGCGCGCTGGTGTTTGCTCAGCAGGCCGGCGAGCCCGTGCAGGTCCGGCGCGATCTGGCGGCCGAACGGACGGCGGCCGAGCGCATCGCGGCGGCGTGTCCACGGCTCGCCGGCAGCGATGCGGCGCCGTGGTCGGTCGAGCTGCCCGATCCGGCAGGCGCGCTGGAACTGCTGGAGCAGCTCGACGCAGCCGGCGCGCCGTGCCTGTGGCCTCAGGGCGAGCGGTTCAAGATCGTACGGCGCGCCAACATACGCCAGTTCGGGCTGAAGATCAGGACGGCCGACGACTGGGTGCAGGCATCCGGTCAGCTCCGCATCGACGAGCGGCGCACGCTCAATCTGAAACAGTTGTTCGCGTTGCTGGACGCCAATCCCGGCTCCCGGTTTCTGGAACTGGAGGAGGGCGAGTTCGTCTCGCTGACGGCGTCGTTCCGCCGCCAGTTGGACGATCTGAACAGCGTGTCCTCCGCGGCGGCGCGCGGCGCACGGCGCCTGCATGCGGTCGCCGCGCTCGCCCTGGCGGAGTGGATCGATGAGACCCGGCTGGACGCGGACGAGGAGTGGCGCGCGCGGCAGCAGCGGCTGCGGGACGCGCAGGAGTGCGAGCCGGAGGTGCCGAGCACGCTGCAGGCGGAGTTGCGCCCCTATCAGCAGGAGGGGTTCCGCTGGCTGTCGCGCCTGAGCCGCTGGGGCGCCGGGGCCTGCCTGGCCGATGACATGGGGCTCGGCAAGACCGTGCAGGCGCTCGCGCTGCTGCTGGAGCGCGCGGCGGGCGGACCGGCGCTGGTGGTCGTGCCGACCTCGGTCGTCCCGAACTGGATCGAGGAGGCGCGCCGCTTCGCGCCGACGCTGCAGGTGCGCTCGTGCACCGGCGCCGCGGCCGCACGCGCCTCCCTGCTCGCGGATCTCGGGCCGTTCGACGTGGTCGTCACCACCTACGCGCTGCTGCACATCGACGCGGAGCGGCTCTGCGGGATCGAGTGGCACAGCGCGGTGCTCGACGAGGCGCAGGCGATCAAGAATCCGGCCGCCAAACGCTCGCGCGCCGCCCGTGGCCTCGCGGCCGGATTCCGCATGGTCACCACCGGAACGCCGATCCAGAACAGCCTCACGGACCTGCACTCGCTGTTCACCTTCATCAACCCGGGCGTGCTGGGTTCTCTCCAGCAGTTCCGGCGCACCTTGGCCGCGCCCATCGAGGAAGACGCGAACGGCGCGGCGCGGGCGCGGTTGCGGCGCCTGGTGGCGCCGTTCGTCCTGCGCAGGCTCAAGGCGGAGGTGCTGGAAGACCTGCCGCCGCGCACCGAGATCACGCTGCACGTGGAGCTGTCGCCGGCCGAGGCGTCGTTCTACGAGGCACTGCGCCGGCGGGCGGTGGAGGATCTGCAGGCACAGCGCGCCCGCGAGTCCGACGACGACGAGGGCCGGATGCTGATCCTGGCGCACCTGACGCGACTGCGGCGCGCGTGCTGCAACCCGGCCCTGGTGGACCCGTCCGGCGCGCCGGCCAGCTCCAAGCTCGCGATGTTCGCCGAGACCATCACCGAGCTGCTTGCCAACCGCCACAAGGTGCTGGTGTTCTCGCAGTTCGTCGGCCACCTGAAGCTGCTGGAGGCGTACCTGAAGGAGGCGGACATCGGCTATCAGTACCTCGACGGCAGCATCTCCGTCGGCGCGCGCCGCGAGCGGATCGCGGCGTTCCAGGGCGGGCAGGGGGACGTGTTCCTGATCTCGCTGACGGCGGGCGGCGTCGGCTTGAACCTGACCGCCGCCGACTACGTGATTCACATGGACCCCTGGTGGAATCCGGCCGTCGAGGACCAGGCGTCGGACCGCGCCCACCGCATCGGTCAGACCCGCCCGGTGACCATCTACCGCATGGTCACCAGGGGCACGATCGAGGAGCAGATCGTCGACCTGCACCACCACAAGCGCGAGCTCGCCGAGCGCCTGCTTGCGACCGGCGGCACGCCCACCCGCCTGGACCCCGCCGAGCTGCTGGCGCTGCTGCGGCAGCCGCTCTCGTCCGCTCCTGTGAGGGGAGAAGGACAAGGCGCCGGCGGCCGGCTCGGAGGCGGCGGCGATGCCTGAGCACCACCTCGCGCTCCTGCGCGGCATCAACGTGGGCGGCAACGTGCTGTTCCGTGCGCAAGCTGAGCGCCCTGCTGGACGAGCGGTAGCGGCATGAAGAACTACGTCCTGGAGAACGCGACGCGCTACCGGAAGGTGGGAGACCGCGTCGTCGACGTGAGGGCGGAGCCGAAGCACGGCGGCACGGACCAACCGGACTTCTCCTCGCGCGGCTTTCTGGAAGACGTGATCCCCCGGCTCCGGTTCGGCCGGGAGCGGCCCACGGCGCTGGAGCTGGGAACGGGGGTGGGGCCGGGTGCCCTGTTCCTGGCCGCTCACGGGTTCGTGGTCCACGCGATGGACCTGATCCCGGAGGCGATCGCGCAAGCCCGGCGCACCGCGTCGCAGCGCGGCCTCGACGTGACCTTCGAGGTCATGGACGTCACGCGCATCCCGGACGACGGGCCGGCGTACGACCTGATCGTCGACAGCTACTGCCTGCAAGGCATCGCGCTCGACGCGGACCGGGAGGCGGTGTTCCGTGCCGTGAAGGCCCGGCTCGTCCCCCGCGGCTACTACCTGGTCAGCACCGCGATGTACGAAGCCCACCGCCACCACCCCGACCGCCGGGTCGTCGACCGCAGGACGGGCCGGGGGTTCGATGGCTTCGACGAGAACTGCCTGTACGACCCGGACACTGACCTGTGCTACCAGCCCTACGACGGCGAGGTCGCCATCGACGGTGCCATCATCGTCAACGGGGCGCGCTTCTTCCCGGCCCGCCGCTATCGCAACGGCCCGCGCCTCCGCGATGAAGTGGAGTCGTACGGCTTCGAGGTACTCATGCAGACCGGCGATCTGGGCGAGAACCTCGTCGCCGTTCACCGCGGCGGCGGTCCGTGTGGATCTGCCTGATGGAGCGATGCGGCGCCACGTCCTGGACGTCACCGTTCAGGAGATCAAGGATCGCGACGCCAAGCGAGATCAACGGGAGATCCTCCACCTGATCGACGAAGAGGTCGCCTTGGCGCGTACCGGGTAACGATCCGCCGCGCTCCGGCGCTCCAGGTCGTAGCTTTTCCACGCCGGCACGTGGGCGGTCATGAGCGCCTTGAACAAGCGGCCATGGTTGGGCACGCGCAGGTGCAACAGCTCATGGCGATGACGAAGTCCTGAAACCCCGGCTGCTGATCGGCCAGATCGGCGGCCAGCGTAACGATTCCCAAGGTGGAGCAGGAGCCCCACTTGCGTCATGGGGCGGATGCGCACCTCTCGGGGCCGAACCTTGAGACGTCGCGCCCAATCGCTGGCGCGACGCCGCAGGAGAGCGCGTTTGACGCCCCCTTCGTCTCGCGCGTAGCCTCGATTCAAAGGTTCCCCCCCGATGACAAGAGCGCCATGGGTGCTCTCTCCGGCAACGGAGTAGTCGGGGGGGTCGCTTTATCTGTTGAGCCGCCCATCGTCGCCAGTGCCCCGAGACGGCGCGTACACCTCCAGTACGTTCTGCACCGCCGGCCTGATGAGGTTGTACCAGGCGAGGTCTCCTGTCTGCCATTTGCGGAAACCGCCCAGCAGCAGAAGTCGGCCACCTGCAACCCGTAGGACATCGAGAGTCGCTCCGGCGTCCGTCGGGCCGCCTCATGGTCACAGTCGGGCCGAAAAGCGGGGCGGCCGTTGTGTGCATTGACGTAGGTGAGGAGGCATGAGACCCGATGCAGACAACGACGGCTCGTCCGCTGAGCCGCCTGCCCGACCGCGTGCTGCTCGCCCGCACCCGACAGCTCGTCGATCGGGAGCGCCATCTCCACGTGGAAATCGTCGACCACCTGCGCGAGATCGAGGACCGCGACCTGCACCTGGCGCGCGGCTTCTCCACCCTGTTCGACTACGCGGTCAACGAGCTGGGCTACAGCAACGGCGCCGCCTGGCGGCGCACGCTGGCGATGCGGCTGTGCCGGCGGATGGCCGACGTGCGTGCGCGGTTGCGGAACGGCTCGCTGACGCTGAGCACCGCGGCCCAGTTGCAGAGCGCTTTCGAGCGGCAGGAGCGCAAGCGGCGGCGGGCGTGGGCCCAGCAGCAGAAGCGGCGGTCGGAGCAGGCGGCGGCCTCGACGACGGCACCCGTGGCGGCGCGGGACGGGCAGGCGACGGACCGGTTGCCTGCCGGGACGGCGGCGTCGCCGGAAGCTGCCGGGTCCGTCCGGGTGCAGGTGCCGGTGGTGGTGCTGGACGCCACGGGACAGCGGGAGCTGGTCAAGCAGGCCACCGGCAAGAGCTCGCGCCAGGTCGAGGAGTTGCTCGCATCGGTGGACCCCAGCCTGACGTCGCCACGGGAGCAACTGCGGGCGCGCGGGGACGGCTCGTGGACCTTCACGGTGGTCGTCGACCGGGAGTGCCGTCAGGGGCTGGATCACCTCAAGGCCCTGCTGTCCCACGTCGATCCGGCGATGTCGTACGGGCAACTGGTGAACCGGCTCGTGCAGGATGAGCTGCGACGTCGCGACCCCCGCCTGCACGGCCCGACCGGACGCGATACCCGGCCGGCGGCAACGGACGGTTCGGCGGCGAAGCGGACCATGCCGGAGGAGTCGGCCGGACATCCCGGCGGTAACGGAGCCGCCACCGCGAAGCCCGCTGCGGCCGCGGCCGGCGCTCCTTCGGCGTCGAAGCGGGAGGCGCAGCCTGTCCACCACGGCGCGCCGGCCGAGGCTGTTTCGACGGCGAAGTGCGTTGCTGCGGACGGCGGCACGGTTCCTTCGGAGCGGAACCAACCGGGAACCGGCGATCTCGGCCGGCAGGCGTCGGCGCCGGCCGGGCGGGTCATCCCCGCCGCGATCAAGCGGGCCGTGTGGGAGCGGGATCAGGGCCTCTGCTCATACGTCGATCCGACGACCGGACGGCGCTGCACCTCCCGTCACCTGCTCCAGATCGACCACATCCGGCCCTGGGCGAGGGGAGGAGGAGCCCACCTCGACAATCTCCGATTGCTCTGTCATGCCCATCATCGGCATCGCCATGCGGGGCCGTCGCTTCCGCGACCGGGGCCGAATTGATCCGCCATGCCGTAATGGGTACAGAATCGTCGTCCGCCGACTCCAAGGAGATGAATATGGATGCTGAACTCATTCAGTCCAACCCTGCGGTCATGATGGGCAAGCCGGTCGTCACCGGAACGCGCATCACCGTCGAGCTGATTCTGGAAAAGCTGTCCGCTGGCGAGACGATCGACGAAATCCTTGAGGCTCATCCCCGTTTGACGAGAGATGCGGTTCTCGCAGCGTTGGGTTTCGCCGCTCGATCCCTGCGCGCGGATGTCGTGTACCCGACCGCTGCGCCGAGTGCGTGAACCTGCTGGCGGACGAGAACGTCGACAGACCCATCGTCGACGGTCTCCGACAGGACGGTCACGCCGTCCGCTACATCGCCGATTCGGATCCAGGCATCCATGACGATACCGTGCTGGATCAAGCGAACCGGAGTGGCGGCGTGTTGATCACGGCGGACAAGGATTTCAGCGAACTCGTGTTCCGTATGGGCCGAATTCGCACCGGCGTCGTACTCATTCGTCTCGCAGGGCTGTCTGCGGACATGAAAGCAGAGACCGTATCGGATGTGCTCGCCAACCGAGGCCACGAGCTGGCGTCCGTGTTCAGTGTCACTTCCCCCGGAAGCGTCCGGATCCGCCGCCCGGGTCACGTCGAATAGTCGTTGATCGATCCTCGCCCTTACCGACCGAGATACGCAGAAGCGGCACTCGCAGCAGGCAGCGGCGCCAAGGGCGACGCTGTTTCGACGGCGAACCAACGAGAACCGGCGGTGCCGACCCCCGGCAACCGGGACCGACCGGGTCGGGGAATGGGGACACCGAGGGACACCCCGTGATGGGTCGACATGTGCCGCTGGGGTGATATATATCAATGATAGATCTTTCGTTCATGGTGAGGGACGCGCATGTCGAAGACCGCCAAGATTTTCTGGTCCGGCCGTTCGCAGGCTGTCAGGCTGCCCAAGGAGTTTCGAATGAACGGAGACGAGGTGCGTATCCGCAAGCAGGGCACTGCCGTGGTGCTTGAGCCCATAGCGGACGATTGGCGATGGCTGGATGCCATCGCAGGTCGGTTTTCCTCAGACTTCCTTGTCGAAGGGCGGAACCAGCCCCAACTCGAACCTCGTCCCGAGCTTGACCGCGCGTTCGGGTGATGCGCTACCTGCTGGACTCCAATGCGTGCATCGCACTGCTCAACAAGACATCGCCTCAACTCCTGAAGCGGGTCCGTCGCTGCGCCCCGCCGGACATCGGGATGCCGGCGCCCGTGGCCTATGAGCTCTACTACGGCGCGTACAAGAGCCGTCACGCCCGGCGCAACGTCGATCTGCTCGATCGAATGGAGTTCGAGATTGTGCCCTTCGACGCGGCCGACGCTCGCATGGCCGGCGCCATCCGCAGCGAGCTCCAAGCGATCGGCCGACCGATCGGGCCGTACGACCTGTTGATCGCCGGTCAGGCGCGCGCCCGCAACCTGGTGCTGGTAACCGCCAACGACCGGGAGTTCTCGCGCGTCGAAGGTCTCCACAGCGAGGATTGGTCGATTGCCGGCGCCGACCGATGACACGGCACGCGATCTGAGATTCCCTGCGCCTCGACCGCTATCGGCTCTCCCTGGCCGGCGAGCGCCGCGAAAACTGCCTCTCCTCGGTCCTTACCAAGTATTCAAGGTAGGTATTCAGGGACCGGCGATGGCCGTTCCCGCCCCCGGACGGTTGGCGAGTGAGCGCGGCGCGCCTACTATGTGAGTGCGATGGCTCCGCGAACGTCAGCGGCCGAGCGAAGCAACGCGGAGTGGCTGGCGGCGCTCGCTCCCGAGTCCCCGGAGCGGTCGGCCGCGATCGCCGATCTCCGCCAGATCCTGGTGGCCGGGCTGCGTCGCGGGCTGCTCGGCAGCCGCGGCATGCGACGGCGCGAATTCGCCGAGCAGGCGGAGGACTTTGCCCAGGAAGCGCTGGTCAAGATCCTGGCCAGCCTGGACTCCTTTCGGGAGGAGAGCCGTTTCGTAACCTGGGCGCACAAGATCGCCATCCGCGTCGCCCTCACCGAGCTGCGCCGCAAGCGCTGGAACGACGTGTCGCTCGACACCCTGCTCGTGTCCTCGGAGGGAGAGGCGATCCCTCGTGCGCTGGCGGACCCGTCCGTCGGTCCCGACGCAGCGGCGCAGCGTGCGGCCAGCCTGGAACGGGTGCTGCGCTACATCCGCGAGGATCTCACCGACAAGCAGCGCACCGCCATGACCGCCGCCATTCTCCGGGGAGTGCCGCTGGAGGAGGTTGCGCGGCGCATGTCCATGAACCGCAACGCCCTCTACAAGCTCCTGCACGACGCACGTAAGCGTTTGCGGCGTCGCATGCTCCAAGACGGTATCAGCCCGGACGACATTCTGGCGGCATTCTGACGAACCGATGACAACGGAGGAGGTGACGAGGAATGCCCGTGCGTAGCGGCGATCCGTACCGCGAGTTGAAGGCCGCGCATGGACGCCCGGCGCGGGTGCCGCCCCGGGCCGCGGCGCTGCATGACGAGATGACGCGCCTGGCTCGCGAAGCACTCCGCGCCGCGCTGGACATCACGCGGGACGAGGAGCTGGACTGCGACGAGTGTCACGGGCTGCTCGACCTGTTCGCGGAGATGCACGCCGACGGCAAGGACGTGCGCGCGCTGCTGCCGCTGGTGTACCTGCACCTGCAGGCATGCGGCGACTGTTTCGAGGAGTTCGAGGCGCTGCGCCGCATCGTCGCCGCCGCGCGATGACGGCACCCGAACGGCACGTCCGGCTGGTGCTGGCAGGCCCCCGCGACGGCCGCAACGTCGGTTCGGTGTGCCGGGCAATGAAGACCATGGGGCTGGGCGACCTCTCCATCGTCGCCGGCGACTTCGATCCCAGCGACGCCCGCGCGGCCGCCGTGCACGCCGCCGACGTATTCGATGCCGCGCGGCGCCCTGACACGCTTCAGGATGCCATCGTCGACTGCGACGAGGCCATCGCGATCAGCCGGCGCCGCGGCAAGCGCCGCAAGCAGGCGCCCATGCCCCTCTCCCACCTTGCCGAGCACCTGGCCGCCCGCGGTCCGGGCACCACGGCACTGGTCTTCGGCACGGAGGCGACGGGGCTCAGGGACGAGGAGCTCGCCTGTTGCACCGGCATGCTGTCGATTCCGACCCATCCCGACTTCCCCTCCCTGAACCTCTCGCATGCCGTACAGATCGTCACCTACGAGCTGTTCCGCGCCCGCGGACGGCACCTCCCATCCCGCTACTACGAACCGGTCGCCGTGCAGGAGCTCGATGCCGCCCTGGACCCCTTGCTCGATCTGCTGGTCGGGATAGACTTCTTCCGCCAGGCCGGCCCGGAGGAGTTGCGCGTGTTCTTCCGCGACATCCTGGCGCGGGCGGCGCTGGCCGCACCGGAGTGTGAGCGCTTGCAAACGCTCTTTCACAGCATGCGCGGCATCATCCTGCATCGCGATGCCTGACCCGTAGCCACATCGGAGGTCGATCACGGAATACCGACTCCACGACGCGGGAGACCTGCCCAGTCCGGCCCTGCTGATCGACCTGGACCGTTTCGACCGCAACACCGATCGCGTGATCGCCATCGCCGGGTCTCCGGACCGCGTCTGGCCGCACATGAAGACACAGAAGTCGGCCGACTTGGCGCGCCGCCTCATGCGGCGCGGGTTTCGCCGCTTCAAGTGCACGACCATCGCCGAGGCGGAGATGCTGGCCTGCGTGAGTGCGCCGGAGGTGCTGGTCGCCTATCAGCTCCTGGGACCGCATCCCCGACGCCTGGTGGAGCTGGCCCGACGCCACCCCGGCACCCGGTTCTCGACGCTGGTGGACGACCCCGGCCCGCTGCGGGCAGTGTCGGCGGCGGCCTCCCACGCCGGGGTGACGATCGGCGTCATGCTCGACGTGGACCTCGGCATGCACCGTACCGGCATCGCACCCGACGGCGAAGCGGCGGTCGCACTCTACCGGCTCATCGCCGACCTGCCGGGGGTCGAGCCCGCCGGCCTGCACGGCTACGACGGCCACAACCACCAGCGGAGCCGCGCCAAGCGCATCGCGGCCTGCGACCGCGGGACCGCAGCGATCAAGGCCCTGCAGGCGACGCTTGCGGCGGCCGGCCTGCCGGTGCCGCGCCGGATCATGGGCGGCACGCCCACCTTTCCCTGCCACGCTCGCCACGCGGACGAGGAGGTGTCCCCCGGCACCTGCTTCCTGCACGACCTTGGCTACGCCGACATGCTCCCGGACCTGACGTTCGAGTTCGCCGCGCTGCTGTTCACGCGGGTGCTGAGCGCCTCCACGCCCGGGTACGTGACCTTCGACCTGGGCAACAAGGCGATCGCCGCCGATCCGCCGGGCGAGCGGGGCCGCTTCCTGGCGATCGACGACACGCGCACGCTCATCCACAACGAGGAGCACTGGCTGCTGGCCGTCTCCCCCGATCTGCGCTTCCGGGTCGGCGAGGAGCACTACGTCGTGCCCAGGCACGTATGCCCGTCCGTGGCGCTGCACCGGCACTTCTACGCCGTCCAGGACGGCCGCGTGCAGGCGACGTACGAGGTGACCGCGCGGGACCGGGCCCTGACCGTCTGACGCTGATTCCGGAGTAGGATAGCCGCGTGTACGGCATGTTCGGCGGTGGCGGTGGAGGCCGCGGCGGCATGGGCTACCTGCTCCGCCACGGGGACGAGCAGGCACGCCCGCAGATCAGCCGCGCGCTGCTGCGCCGGGTGCTCGCCTACGCGCGCCCGTACGCCGGCAGGATCATCCTGCTGTTCACGAGCATCTGCGCGACCATCGGCCTGGGCCTGCTGACGCCGCTGATCGTGCGCGACCTGATCGACACCGCGCTGCCTGCGAAGGACGCCGCGCGGCTCAACCTGCTGGCCGCCGGCCTGATCGCCATCCCCGTCGCGGGCGCCGTGATCCGCATCGGGCAGCGCAAGCTGGATGCCACGATCGGTTCCGGGATCATCCTGGATCTGCGCACGGCGCTGTACTCCCACCTGCAGCGCATGTCGATGCGCTTCTTCACCAGCAACAAGACCGGCGAGCTGATGAGCCGGCTCAACAGCGACGTCATCGGCGCCCAGAGCGCGGTCACCAACACGCTGGTCGACGTCACCACCAACCTGATCCAGGTGGCCGGCACGCTGGCGATCATGCTGGCCCTGGAGTGGCGCCTGACCGTGC
Source organism: Spirochaetia bacterium (assembly GCA_963662775.1). GTDB lineage: Bacteria > Spirochaetota > Spirochaetia > SZUA-6 > Bin103 > CATQHW01. The sequence goes on along the minus strand of OY759747.1, from coordinate 4,979,359 downwards.
TGGGGCTGGCCGTGCTGCCGATCTTCCTGCTGCTCGGACGCCGCTTCGGCAAGGCCCTGCGCGAGGTGTCCCGGCAGTCGATGGAGCGCAACGCGCGCATGAACGCGATCATGAGCGAGACGCTGAACATCAGCGGCCTGGTCCTGGTGAAGCTGTTCGGGCGCCGGGCGGAGGAGCAGCGCCGCTTCGGCGAGCAGGCCGAGGGGGTGCGCGGCCTGGCCATCCGGCAGGCGGTGATCGGCAGCCGCTTCTTCGTGCTGATGGGCATCGCCACCGCGGTCGGCACGGCCGGGATCTACCTGGTCGGCGGTCACCTGCACATCCGCGGCGGCCTGACCATCGGCACCGTGGTCGCCTTCAGCACCTACCTCGCACAGCTCTACGGGCCGCTGCGCTCACTGAGCAACGTCGTGGTCGTGGTCGCGCAGTCGCTGGTGAGCTTCGAGCGCGTGTTCGAGGTGCTGGACCTGCCGGTCGACATCGAGGAGTCGCCGGACGCGCACCGGCTGGATCGCGCCGAGGGCAGACTGGAGTTCCGGGAGGTCAGCTTCCGCTACGAGCGCGACGAGCAGCTCCTGCTCACCGAGGCGCGGCGCGCGGCGCGGGTCGAGGACATGGCGTTCACGGCGAGCGGCGGCGAGGCGCCGCCCGCAGGCAGGCCGGCCGGCACCGGAGCCGCGCGCACCGGCCCCGCGGCCGGCTGGCCGGGGCCGCGGGGCGCGCGACCGCGCGGTCCCGACGGACGCCGGCAGCGGCCGGAACGGGCGGTCTCGACGGACGCGCAGCCACCGCCGGCCCATCAGGCGCGCGAATGGGCGTTGGACGACGTGAGCTTCACCGTCGAGCCGGGGCAGGCCGCGGCCGTGGTGGGACCGAGCGGCGCCGGCAAGACCACGCTCACCTACCTGATCCCCAGGCTGTACGACCCGACGCGCGGGCAGATCCTGCTGGACGGCCACGACACGCGCGAGCTGACCATGGAGTCGCTGGCGGCCCAGATCGGCATGGTCACCCAGGAGCCCTACCTGTTCCACGACTCGGTGCGCGCCAACCTGCTGTACGCCGCCCCGGACGCGGACGAGGCGCGCATCGCCGACGCCTGCCGGGCGGCCAACATCCACGACTTCATCGCCGCGCTGCCGGCCGGCTACGACACCGTGGTGGGCGAGCGCGGCTACCGTCTCTCCGGTGGCGAGAAGCAGCGGCTCGCCATCGCCCGCGTGATCCTCAAGGATCCGCGCGTGCTGATCCTGGACGAGGCGACCAGCCACCTGGACACCCGCTCGGAAGCGTTGATCCAGGAGGCCCTGAGCCGGGTCGTGACCGGCCGCACCTCCATCATCATCGCCCACCGCCTGAGCACCATCCTGGCAGCCGACGCGATCCTGGTGCTTGACCGCGGCCGCGTGGTGGAGCGCGGCACCCATGCGCAGCTCAACGCAGCCGGCGGGCTGTATCAGCGGCTGTACGAGACCCAGTTTCGGGAGTAAGATGCGCCGGCACGTGCCCCTCGACTCCGCGCGCGAGAGGCCCGACAGAGAAGAACCGAGACCAAAGAAGAACAGAGACCAAAGAGGAACAGAGCGTTGAGTACGAGTTCACAGTTCGCGGCACCGCGAACCATCGAGGAGGCGACGGCCTTGCTGGCCGAGCACGGCTCGTCCGCCCGCGTGGTGGCCGGCGCCACCGACCTGATGGTGCAGGTGCGCATCACCGGCTCCTACCCGGAGCACTACGTCGACATCAAGCACATTCCCGACGTCAACGTCATCGACCTGCAGAACGGCTGCCTGCAGCTCGGCGCCGCCGTCTCCTGCGCTGCGCTCGCCGACCGGGACGACGTCCGCGCGGCCTTTCCCGGCCTGGTCGAGGCGTCGGAGCTGATCGGCTCCACGCAGATCCAGAGCCGCGCGACGCTGGGCGGCAACCTGTGCAACGCCAGCCCGGCCGCCGACACGGTGCCGTCCCTGATGGCGCTGGACGCGGACGCCGTGATCGCCGGTCCTGCGGGGACGCGCACGGTCAAGGTGAGCGAGGTGCCGACCGGCCCAGGCTCCACGTCGCTGGCGGCCGGCGAGATGCTGGTCGCGTTCCGCATCCCGGTGCCGGCGGCCGGCTCGTCCGACGCCTACCACCGGTTCATCCCGCGCACGGAGATGGACATCGCCGTGGTCGGCGTGGGGGTGAGCGTGACCGTGGACGCGGCGGGCACCTGCACGGCGGCGCGCGTCGCGCTCGGCGCGGTCGCTCCGACCGCGTTCGTCTCGGAGGAAGCGGGGGCAGCCCTGGTCGGCACGGACCTGGGCGACGACGCCCTGGCCGAGGCAGGCCGGCGGGCTTCGGCGGCAGCACGGCCCATCAGCGACCGGCGCGGCACGGCCGAGTTCCGGCACGATGTGACCGAAGTGCTGACCCGACGGACCGCGGCCGTTGCGCGCGACCGCGCGCGGGCGCGAACCTGACAGGCGAAGGAACCAGAAGAAGAAGGAACCAGAAGAACATGGCCAAGATCCACGTAGAGACCACCATCAACGGCGACCCGACCGAGTTCCTGTGTGAGGCCCACCAGAGCCTCTCGGAGGTGCTGCGGGAGGATTTGCACCTGTTCGGCACCAAGGAGGGCTGCACCACCGGCGACTGCGGGGCGTGCACGGTCGTCCTGGACGGCCGCATCGTGTGCTCCTGCCTGGTGCTCGCCGCCGAGGCGCAGGGCAAGACCGTCGACACGATCGAGGGCGTCGCCCACGGCGAGAAGCTGCATCCCCTGCAGGAGGCGTTCCTGGACAACGCGGCGCTGCAGTGCGGCGTGTGCACGCCGGGCTTCATCGTCGCCGCCAAGAACCTGCTGGAACGCAACCCCGATCCGTCCGAGCAGGAGATACGCTATTGGCTGGCCGGCAACCTGTGCCGCTGTACCGGCTACGACAAGATCATCCGCGCGGTACAGCAGGCCGCCGCGGCAACCGGGTAGGAGGGAAGGAACATGGCAGACACGAACGGCAAGAACGGCTCCGCGAACGGGGCCTACAAGGTCCTGGGCACGCGGCCGGTCCGCCACGACGGGCTGGACAAGGTCACCGGCCACGCCAACTACGGCGCCGACCTGTCGCTTCCCGGCATGCTGCACGCGAAGTTCGTGCGCAGCCCGCACGCGCACGCGCGGATCCTCTCCATCGACACCTCGAAGGCAGAGGCGATGCCCGGCGTCAAGGCGGTGGTCACGGGCGCGGACTTTCCGCCGCCGCCTGTCGGCATCGCCGAGTCCGGCGAGACCCCTGCCGACTTTTCCGACCTGGCGCGCAACGTGATGGCGCAGGACAAGGCCCTCTATCACGGCCACGCGATCGCCGCCGTGGCGGCGACCACCATGCGGCAGGCGGAAGAGGCCGCCAAGGCGGTCGCCGTCGAGTACGACGTGCTGCCGCCGGTCCTGGACGTCCTCGACGCCATGCGCGACGACGCGCCGGTTCTGCATGAGTCGATGCGCACCAAGGGACTGGCCGATCCGCCCGACCGTCCCACCAACGTCGCCAGTTACTCCGTCTACGAGCTCGGCGACATCGACGCCGGATTCGCCGAGGCCGACGTGGTGATCGAGCGTGAGCACACCGTGAACACCGTGCACCAGGGCTACATCGAGCCGCACGCCGCGGTGGTGCGCACCAGCGAGGACGGCCAGGTGACGGTCTGGGCCTCCAGCCAGGGCCACTTCATGATCCGCGAGCTGTCCGCGCAGCTCCTGCACATGGACATCTCCCAGATCAAGGTGCTGCCAGCCGAGATCGGCGGCGGCTTCGGCGGCAAGACGACCGTCTACCTGGAGCCGGTCGGCATCCTGTTGTCGCGCAAGTCCGACCGGCCCGTGAAGCTGGTCATGACCCGCGACGAGGTGTTCCGCGCCTCCGGTCCGGCGCCGGCCTCCTACATCCGCTGCAAGCTCGGCGCCACCAGGGACGGCCGGCTGACCGCCGGCTACGCCTACATGGCCTACGAGGCGGGCGCCTTCCCCGGCTCCGCCGTGGGAGCGGGCATGATGGGCATCTTCGCGCCGTACGACCTGGCCAACCTCAAGATCGAAGGCTACGACGTGTGCGTGAACAAGCCGCGCTCGACCGCCTACCGGGCGCCCGGCGCGCCCAACGCCACCTTCTCCGCGGAGACCATCCTGGAGGAGATCGCCGAGGAGCTCGGCGTCGAATCGATGGACATCCGCCTGCGCAACGCGGCCGTCGAGGGAGTCACCAACGCCACCGGCGTGCAGTGGCCGGTCATCGGCCTGAAGGAGACGCTGGAGGCGGCGCAGGCACACGAGCACTACAGCGCTCCGCTCGGACCCAACCAGGGCCGCGGCGTCGCCGCCGGATGGTGGATGAACGGCGGAGGCCTTTCCTCCGCGACGCTCCAGATCAACGAGGACGGCACCGCCTCCGTCGCCGAGGGCAGCCCCGACATCGGCGGCACGCGTGCGGTGATGGCGATGATCGTCTCGGAGGAGCTCGGCATCCCGGTCGACAAGGTGCGCCCGCAGGTGGCCGACACCGAGTCGGTCGGCTATACCGGCGTGACCGGCGGCAGCCGGGTCGCCTACGCCACCGGCTGGGCTGTTGCCAACGCCTGCCGCGACGCCATCAGGCAGATGCGGGAGTGCGCGGCCAGGATCTGGGAGGTGGACGCCGCCCAGGTCGAGTGGTCCGACGGCAAGGCGGTCCTCGCAAGCGACGGCACGGAACTGACCCTGAAGGAGATCGTCGCGGAGGCGCACGCCACCGGCGGCATGATCACCGCCGCCAGCTCGTTCAACGCGCCGGGGGCGGCGGCCGCCTTCGGAGTCCACATCGCCGACGTCGAAGTCGACGCGGAGACGGGCCGGGTGCTGGTCACCCGCTACACGGTCTGCCAGGACGCCGGCAAGGCGCTGCACCCCTCCTACGTGGAGGGCCAGATGCAGGGCGGCGCCGCCCAGGGCATCGGCTGGGCCATCAATGAGGAGTACATCTTCAACGCCGACGGCGTGATGGAGAACGCCGGCTTCCTGGACTACCGCATGCCGGTGGCCCTGGACCTGCCCATGATCGACACCGTGATCGTGGAGGTGCCCAATCCCCGCCATCCCTACGGGGTGCGCGGCGTGGGCGAGGTGCCTATCGTACCGCCCCTCGCGGCGATCGCCAACGCCGTCTACGCGGCGGCCGGCGTACGCATGACCGCCTGCCCGATGTCGCCGCCGCGCGTGCTGGCCGAGATCAAGGCCAAGGCCCGCTCGCCGCAGGCGGCGGCGGCCGGGTAGGGCGGGGACCGGGTAGGGCGGGGACCGGGCGCAGCGGCATGCGGGTCGAGATTCCGGCTCGCTTCCGGATCTTCACCGGCGGCGTCGGCGAGGTGGAGAGCTCGGCCCCGACGGTGCGCGCCCTCATCGAGGAGCTGGAAACACGGTTTCCCGGCCTCGGCCGGGAGTTGCGGCTGACCTCGGCCGTGGCCGTGGACGGCGACATCGTCGCCGACAACATTCGCGCGGCGTCGCTGCGACGGATCGACCAGGCCGAGACGATCCTGTTCGTACCGGCCGTAAGCGGAGGCTGAATCCTGTGCGAAGAATCCTGCTGCTGGCGCTGCTCGTCACCCTCACCTCCGCCGGAGTCGCCGTGGCGGCCGAGCCGTTCGCGGTCGTGGAGCTGTTCACCTCCCAGGGGTGCAACTCGTGCCCCGGCGCGGAGGCGGTGCTGCGCGACCTGAGCGCGCACGCGCGTGAGTCCGGCCTGCGCATCTTTCCGATCGAGTGGCACGTCGACTACTGGGACCGGCTGGGCTGGCCCGACCCGTTCGGGGCACCCGAGCACTCGCAGCGCCAGCGGAGCTACGCCCGCGCCCTGGGCCAGCGCGGGCCCTATACGCCGCAGATCATCATCAACGGCACCACCATCGTGCGGCCCGCGCAGCGCAGGCAGCTCGTGTTCGACCAGGCGGAGCTGGCGCTGGAGAAGCCGGCGAAGGCGGAGGTGACCCTGAGCGCCGACCTCGCCGAGCGGGCCCTGGACGTCACCTTCTCGGTCAGCGGCGCGCCGCGGCGCGCGGCGGTGATGTTCATCGTCGTCGAACGCGGCGTCGGCAACCACGTGCCGCGCGGCGAGAACCGGGGCAAGACGCTGCGCCATGACGAGGTGGTCCGCGCGCACCACGACCTGGGACGGTTCGGACGGGAGACGAGCGGAACGACAACGCTGCAGATTCCGGAGGAAGTCGACCCGGCGATGGCGTCCCTGATCTGCATCGTCCACGACCCGGTCTCCATGGAGATCGTGGGCGCCGCCAGCGTCGACCTCACCTAGCCCCAAAGTCGTCGCCTCCGGCTCCGTCTTTGGCCCAGCCCCACCTTCCGCTCTCGCAGTTCCGAGCTTGACTCGATTACGGGCTCTGCGCGCGCGGACCGCCGCTGCGGGCGGTACGCGCTTCGTGCTGCTGATCGGTGCGTTCGCGCTGTTCTCGGCGGCGATGACCCTGTTCGAGATCAACTTCCCGCACTACCTGCGCGGGCAGTTCCATATGGGCGCCGGCTTCCGCAGCTTCCTGGAGTTCCCGCGCGAGTCGCAGGGCTTTGCCGTCGTGTTCTACGCGGTGCTGCTGGGCGCGGCCACCGAACGGCGCCTGTTCGCGCTGGCGGCGACGGTCACCGCGGTCGGCATGACGGCGCTGGCGCTGCTGCCCGCGCGCGTCATCCCGGACTCGATCGCCGGACTGGCTCCGGCTTTGCCGCTGATCGGCCTGGTGATGGTGCACTCGGCCGGCATGCACCTGGCGATGGTGATGGAGCAGTCGATCGTCATCGAGTCCGGGGGACTGGAGGGCGCCGGGCGGCGGCTGGGCTGGGTCGCGTTCTGGCGGACCATCGCCGCCCTGGTCGCCGCGCTCGCGATCCTCGGGATCGGCGCGCTGTTCGACGTCGGCAACCGGCCGTACTTCATCGCGGGGGCGGCGCTGGCGCTGGCGGCCGCGGTGCTCATCGCCGCCGCGACCCGCGGGCTGCCGAGTGCGCGCGGCACGCGGCGGCGCCTGCTGTTCGAGCGCAGGTTCAACCGCTACTACCTGCTGTGCGCGCTGTTCGGCGTGCGCAAGCAGGTGTTCATCACGTTCGCGCTGTGGACGCTGGTGACGGTGTACGACCAGCCGCTCAGCACCGTGGCGCTGCTCTGGTTCCTGTTCTCGGGGGCGGGGCTGGTCACGCAGCCGCTGATCGGCGCCGTCATCGACCGCGTTGGCCCGCGCCTCACCCTGACCGTCGACGCGTTGATCCTGTTGCTGGTCTGCCTGCTGTACGGATTCGCCGAGCACCTGTTCTCCGCGGGCGTGGCGCTCATCGTGGTCGGCGCCACCTACGTGCTCGACCACCTGCTGTTCTTCGCCGGCTCCGCCCGCTCGGTGTATGCCGGCAGCGTGTCGCCCGGCCGCTCCGACCTGTCGCCGACCCTGTCGATGGGCGTGACGATCGACCACGTCTTCTCCATGACGGTGCCGCTGGCCGGCGGCGTGCTGTGGAAGACGCTCGGCTACGAGTCCGTGTTCGTGGCCGCGGCGGTGATCGCCGGCGTGACCGCCGTGGTCGCCGCGGGCATCCGCGTCCCCGCTCAGCAGGGTACTAGATCGACCGGCGGGTCAGGCTGAAGCTCTGCGCGGTCGGGCCGTGGTCCGGCTGGGTGGCCAGGAACAGCGCCAGCGGGGCCACGTCCTCGGGGTCCTTGATCACCTCGCTGTCGGAGTAGGGAGGCGGCCCGGCCCCGGCGGTGAGCCGCGTGGCCACCGGGCCCGGAATCAGCTCGTTGACGGTGACGTTGTGCTGCCACACCTCCTCGGCCAGGCAGCGCGTGAACATCCACAGGCCGGCCTTGCCCACGTGATAGGCGCAGCCGCTCGCCGTCGGCCGGTGGCCCATGCCCGAGCCCACGTTGATCACCCGGCCGCCTCCGGACTCGATCATCAGCGGCAGCAGCGCGCGCGACACCAGGTAGGCGCTGATGCAGTTGACCGTGACGTCCTCGACCCAGAGGTCGGGGTCGCTGTCCAGGATACCCCTCTTCTCCAGGCCCCCGCCCGCGTTGTTGACCAGAACGTCCAGGCGGCCGAACTCCGCCCGGACGACGCCGGCCAGATCGTCGACCGCCTCGCGTCCGGTGACGTCCGTGCGAAACGTGACGGCGCGGCGGCCGAGAGCGCGGATCTCCGCGGCGACCGCCGCAAGCTCCGCGGCACTGCGCGCGGCAAGCACCAGATCCGCCCCTTCGGCGGCGTAGGCGATGGCGATGGCGCGGCCGATCCCGCGCCCGCTGCCGGTCACGACGGCGACCTTGTCCGAGAGTCGCGGCATCACAGGTTCCTTGCGGGCAGGGTCGGCGATGACGCGGCTCGCGGTCAATCACGTCAATCACGTCGGGCGGACGCGACGGACGGGCCCGTCTGACGTAGAATGCCGTCCGTGAACGACTCGACATCGACTGCAATCGATCGAAACGTGGGCGCCCGGCGCCTGGCGGCACGGATCGGCAGCGCCGGTCTTGCGGCGCTGCTGGCCGTCGCCTGCCAGGCGGATGAGGGAAGCGCCGCGGCCGACCTGGACCCCGGCCTGTATGCCGAGATGGAGACCGACCGCGGGACGATCATCCTGCGGCTGGAGCATGAGAAGGTGCCGCTGACCGTCGCCAACTTCGTCGGCCTGGCGGAAGGAACAATTCAATTCAGCGGCCAGGAAGCGGGCCCGTACTACGACGGACTGACCTTCCATCGCGTGATCGACGAATTCATGATCCAGGGCGGCGACCCGACCGGCACCGGCGGCGGCGGCCCGGGTTACCAGTTCGCGGACGAGATCGACCCGTCGCTCCGCCACGACCGCCCCGGCACCCTGTCGATGGCCAACGCCGGCCCGAACACCAACGGCAGCCAGTTCTTCATCACCCACGTGGAGACGCCGTGGCTCGACGGCCGCCACGCCGTGTTCGGCTACGTCGTGTCCGGGCAGGAGGTGGTCGACGCCATCCGCCAGGGGGACAGCATCGAGAAGCTGCGCATCCTCCGGGTGGGTCCGTCGGCGGACGCCTTCCGGGTCGACCAGCGCGTGTTCGACGAGTTGCGCGGCAGCGCCCCGGAACGGACCGCGGAGCGCGCGGCCGCCGCCCGCGCCGAGGCGGACGCCGAAGTCAGCCGCCGCTGGCCAGGCGCCACGGTGACCGAGAGCGGACTGCGATACCTGGTCGAGAAAGCGGGCGAGGGAGAGGAACGGCCCGGGCCCGACACTTACGTGGAGGTCCACTACGTCGGCAGCCTGCTGGACGGCACGGTATTCGACAGCTCGCGCGCACGCGGCAACCCCGCGGTGTTCCCGGTCAACCGCGTGATCCCCGGTTGGCAGGAAGCCCTGCAGGACATGCGCAAGGGCGAGCGGCGCACGCTGATCGTTCCGCCGGAGCTCGGCTACGGAGACCGCGGCGTCCCGCAGGCGGGGATCCCGCCGGGCGCGTATCTGGTTTTCGACGTCGAGCTGCTGCGCTTTCCGGTCGATGCGTCCGGCGGACAGTAGCCGCCTGGCGGATCGCACCCTCGACAAGGCGCAGATCGCGGCGCTGCCGCTCGGCTGGTTCCCCGGCACCATCCAGGTTGCCGACTCGGCCGAGGCGGCAACCGCGGCGCTCACGGCCTTCGACGGCGTCCGCGTGCTGGGTCTGGACACCGAGACCCGCCCCTCGTTCCGGCGCGGCGAGCGGCATCCGGTGGCCGTCCTGCAACTCGCGTCCGATGAACACGCGGTGCTGGTGCAGCTTCGCTGGGCGGGTGTGCCGCCGGCGCTGCGCGACCTCCTGGAGTCGGAGCGGATCGTCAAGGCCGCGCAGGCGCCGGCCGACGAGCTGCGCGCGCTGCGCGGGCTCTACCGCGTGCAGCCACGCGGAGTGGTCGACGTCGGCCGCATCGTGCGGGAAGCGGGATTCTCCCCCTCGAGCGTGCGCGGGCAGGCCGCGCACTTTCTGGGCATGCGCATCTCCAAGAGCACGCAGGTCTCCAACTGGGCCGAACGCCGCCTGACGCGCGCGCAGCAGCGCTACGCGGCCACCGACGCCTGGGTGTGCCGTCAGAGCTATCTCGCGCTGCAGGGCGGCGCCGACGGAGCGCCGCGTTGAGCGCGCTGCGGGCACTGGCGGCCGCGTGCGTGGCAACCCTCGCGCTGACCTCGTGCGTGGACATCGAGATGCGCTTCGTCATGCGGCGCGACGGCGCCGGCCGTCTCGAGCTCAGCTATCGCATCCCGCGCGAGGCGACCACCCTGCTCGACGCGGCCGACGGTGCCCCGGCCGTGCCGCTGCCGATCGACCGGGCGGACTTCGAGACATCCCTCGCCGGCGCGGACGGCGTCCGCCTGCGCCGCTTCCGGCGCACGGACGAAGAGGAAGAGGTGCGGATCGAGGCCCGGATCGACTTCGACAGCGTCGACGCGCTCCGCGCCGTCCCCGGCTTCGCGGACCTGCCGGTGTCGTTTACGGCGTCCGGGGACGGCGGCGGGGAGCTGTCGCAACGCGTGGTCCCCGGGCGCCGCGCGGAGGATGCGCCCGATGAGAGCATGGTGGAGCTCGTGCGGTCCCTCGCCGGCGACTCCCGGGTGACTTTCGTGGTCGTCGCACCCCGCGACATTCGCGATGCCGGCGGCGGGACGATCGACGCCGACCGCCGCACCGCGCGCTTCTCGCGGTCGCTGGCCGACTACCTGACGGAGGCCGGCCCGGTGGATCTGAGGGTCCGGTGGTAGGGTTGACGCAAGCGCCGACGATCGGCCATATTACGGGCAACCAGCCGCCTGTGGCGGTACAGCCGCCCGATTACTCCCTTTAGGCAAAACACCCACTGGAGCCCGGTACGATGGACGTTCTCAAAGACGTGAAGAAGGCGGAGGAAGACGCCGAAAGCATCGAACGGGACTACCGTACCAAAGCCGCCGAGCTGCTTGCCTCCGTGACCGACAGACTCGACGAACGCCGGGAAGAGCTCACTGCCGAGCTCGACGGCGAGCTGGAACGGCGTACCGCCGAGCTCGATCGCCAGTTCCACGCCGAACGCGAAACGATCGTCGCCTCCGGGCGCCAGCGGCGCGAAGCGGCGGAAGCGTCTGCGCGCAGCCGCCATGACGCGGCACTGCAGCTCATCCTGAAGCGAATACCGCGGTAGTCCACGCGTGGCCATCGCAGACCTCACCAAGGTGGAGGTCGTCCTGCCGAAGGACGACCTGGACAGCGCTCTGTCCGGACTGGAACGCTCCGGGCTGCTGCACGTCGACGACATCCACGACGGGCTCGACGCAGAGCTCGCCGAGCATGAGGCACAGCAACCCGCGGCGGGCGCGGGCGCGGCAGGCCGCCAGGCCGACATCGACTTCCTGCTGCAGCTCTTCCAGCGCTTCGCACCCATCAAGAAGGGACTGCTGGAGGAGTTCTTCGGCTCCCCGCCGCCAAGGACACGCGCGCAGCTCACGCACCTGGTCGACAGCGTCGACGTGGCCGAGCTGCGCGCGCGTCTCGGTGCGGAGCTCACCCACTACGACGAGCTGCTCTCGGAGCAGGCGCTCCTGCGGCAGCGCCGCAGCAACCTCGAACCCTGGGAGCCGCTCGGCGTCAGCCTCGCGGACCTGTCCGCCGGACGCCACACCACGCTGCTGCCGGTGCGGATGCCCGGCGGCGCCGATGCCCTGACCGCGGCGGTCGGCGACGGCTCGCTGGGCCCGTCGGCGGCCTACGCGCCGGTCTCGGCCGGCAAGCGCGAGAGCTACGGGGTGCTGGCGGTCCTGAACGAACAGCTCGCCGACGCCCAGGACGGCCTGCGCCGGCTGCGCGGCGAGGTGGTCGACCTGCCCGGTGACGACCTGACCCCGGCAGCCGCGCTGCGCGCAACCGACTCCCGCGTCGCGGAGATCGACGGCCTGCTCACCGAGCTGCGGCGCAGGTTCGTGACCGCCTCCGAGCGCTATCGCGGCGCGCTGCTGGCGCACGCCGATGCCGCGTCCGGCAAGCGGGCGGAACAGGAAGCCCGGCGCCGCCTGTACTACTCGAAGCGCGCGGCGGTCCTGACCGGCTGGGTGCGCAGCGAGCACGCCGATCCCCTGCGGGTGGTGCTTTCGCAGACCTGCCCGGGGGCGCGGGCGCGGTTCTCGGCGCCGGAGACGGCCGATGATCCGCCCGTCGACCTGAACAATCGCACGTTGATCCGACCATTCGAGTTCCTGATCCGCATGTTCGGCATGCCGAAGTACTTCGGCATCGACCCGACCCCGTTCGTGGCGGTGGCGATGACGCTGTTCTACGCCCTTGCGCTCGGCGACGCCGGCTACGGGCTGCTGCAGGTGCTGCTCTGCCTGTGGCTGATGCGCCGCTACGAGTCGGCCGGCGAGACCCGGCTGTTCCTGCGCATGTTCGTGATCACGGGCATCGCCTCGATCGTGGTGGGCGTGCTCACCTGGAGCTTCTTCGGCGCCAGCCCGGGCTACGATGCGGAAGCCGGGACCACGGTGCTGGGCGTGCTGCCGCTGATCTCCCCGACGCGCGACATCGTGCCGTTGATGGCGTTCTGCATCGGCGTGGGCGTGATCTTCCAGCTCGCGTCCATCGTCGCCGGGCTGATCAACGTCTGGAAGTCAGGCCAGCGGCGCGACGCGGTCCTGGAGCAGGGATCGTGGCTGGCGCTCCTGGTCACGCTGCTGCTCTGGATCGCCGTAAAGGCTGCCGGTGCGGCCGCTCTGGACACGCCCGTCACGGTGCTGGTCGCGGCGGCCGCCGCCGTGGTGGTGCTGTTCGGAGTCCGGCAAGGAGGGCGCATCGGCCGTATCCTGGCCGGCATCGTCTCCCTGTACGGGATCGTCGGCTACTACGGCCTGGTGGCGTTCTTCTCGGACGTGCTGTCCTACATGCGGCTGGGAATCCTCGCCCTGACCTCGGCCTTCATCGGCCAGGTCGGCAACATCATGGGCGGCCTGTTCTTCGCCGCCGAGGGCGGCGCGACGATGGTGATCGGCGTGCTCATCGGCGTGATCATCATCGTCCTGTTCCATATCCTGAATCTGGTCCTCAGCATGCTGGGGGCATTCGTACACTCGCTGCGGCTGAACTACCTGGAGTCCTTCCAGCGGTACTTCGACGGCGGAGGACGTGCGTTCTCCCCCATGCGCGGCGAAGCCAAGCACTATCGAATCATCGACACCATAATGAATCGGTGACCTAAGGAGGCACGGATGGAGATCTCTCTCGGCTTTGCGATCGCCCTGCTCGGCGGGGCCCTGGCCGCCGGTCTGGCGGCATACGGATCGTCGGTAGGAGTCGGTCTGGCCGGCGAGATGGCCGGCGGCGTCATCTCGGAAGATCCCGACCGCTTCGGCCTGATGCTGATCCTGCAGGCGCTGCCGGCGACGCAGGCGATCTACGGACTGGTGGTAGCGATCCTGGTACTGCTCAAGCTCGGAGCCCTCGGCGGCACCGCCCTGGTGGACCTCGACCTGAAGAGCGGCCTGTGGGTGTTCGCGGCCTGCGTGCCGGCGATGTTCGGCGAGCTGATATCGCCGATCTGGCAGGGCAAGGTTGCGGTCGCGTCGATGGGCGCGGTGGCCAAGAAGCCTGACACCTTCGGGCGTGCGCTGATCCTGCCGGTCATGGTGGAGACGTTCGGCCTGTTCGCGCTGATCGCCACCCTGATCATCCTGCAGGTCGCCATCCCCGAACTTGCCTGAACATGGCCGGCGACAATCTGGTCGAGCAGATCCTTGCCGCGGCGCGCGAGCGCGGCGATCAGGCGCTGCAGGAGGCCCAGGCCGACTATGACGAGCGGCATCGAGCGGGGCTGAACGAGCTCGCGGGCGCCATCGAGGAGCGGCGCGAGCGCGAGAACCGGCAGGCCGAGGACCGGCTGCGGCAGCGGCTGTCGGGGGCCCGGCTCGAACAGAACAAGCAGCTCGTGTCACTGCGCCGGCGCCTGATCGACGAACTGTACCGCGACGCGTGGGAGCAGGTGATCTCCGGGGACGCCTACCGCGGCTACCTGGAGGGACAGCTCCGCGAGCATGCCAGGCCCGGCGACCGGCTGGTCGTCTCGCAGCGCGAGGCGGACCGATTTGCCGGCGAGTTGAGCGGCCTGCTGGCCGATCACGGCGTGTCCCTGGCCGAGGAGCAGGGGAGGTTCCGCGCCGGATTCATCATCGAACGCGGCCCTGCCGGCGAACGCGGCCCTGCCGGCCAGCGCGGCACTGCCGGCCGTGCGGAGGTGCGGCTCAACTGCACGCTGGACCAGGCGTTCGGCGAGCTTCAGGAAGACACCGAGATCGAGGCGGCCGAGGTCCTGTTCGGGACCGAATCCGCCGGGAGCGCCTGAGCGAGCGATGCCGCGAACCGAGCGCGACTTCAACTTCCTGACCGGCCTTCTCAAGTGCCGGGAACGAGAGCTGGGCGACGAGTCCCTCGCGCGGGAGCTGGTGTCGGCACGCAGCCTGACCGAGGTGGCCGCGGCGCTGCCGCCGGGCCGCTTCGCCCAGGTGGTCGCGGCCGACCCCACGGACGCCGGCATCGAGCGGGCCGCCACCGAAGAGCTGGCGGAGCTCTGGAAGGTCGTGGCCGACCATGCCCCGGTCCCGGAGCTGAGCGACCTGGTGGCCGCGCCGCTCGACCTTCACAATCTCAAGACGGCGCTGCTCGGCCATCTGCGCGGCGAGCAGTCGACCGGCCTGTATCAGCCCACCGCGCTGGTGGACGGCGACGTGCTGGCCGAGGTGGGAGATCTCTCGACCGCTCGCGTCCCGCATCACTACCTGCCCGCCATCCAGGCGGGCCTCACCGCCTACTACGGCGCCGATCGCTCCCCGCAGGCGCTGGAGCTGGCGATGGACCGCTCGCGCAGCCTGCTGCTGGCCGACATCGCCGCGCGGCGCTCGCCCGCCCTGGCCGCGATCCTCGCCGACTGGAGCGACCTGGCCGTGGCCGAGACGATCATGCGCGGCAAGGACGCCGGGCTTCCGTGGCGGGTCGTCCGCTGGGGATCACACGGACTGCCGGAGCAGGCGAGGCTGCAGGAGCTGTTCGACAGCCCCACCGGTGAATGGGCGCAGATGCGCGTGTTCGCCCGCCCGCTGCTCACCGCCGCCGTGCAGGCGCTGGGCCAGGGCGCGGGCACGCGGGAGACGATCCTGCGGCTGCAGAGCGAGCTCACCGCGCGGCTGGGAGCCTCCCGCTACGCGCCGGCGTCGCTGGAGTACGCCTACTACTTCGTGCGCCGCAAGCTCAACGACCTGGCCAGCTTCCGCATCGCCTGCCTGGGCGCGCTGCGCGAGCTGTCCAACGAAGCGCAGGCGGCCCGCCTGAACCTGGGATTCGGTTGATCATGGCCGGCCCTTCACAGACGAGCTTCAAGATCGCCATGATCGGCGACGCGTCGACGGTGGCGGGCTTCGCGGCCGGCGGCGTGCAGGGCTTCCCGCAGGACCCCGACGATCCTGCGCGGACGCTGTCCGTGCTGACCGACCTGGCGCGGAGCGGCGAGTATGCGATCATCTTCATCACCGAGCAGTTGGCCGAGCCGCTGTTCGACGCCATCGAACGGATAGAGACCGGCGCGGTGCCGGCGATCATCATCGTCCCCGACCAGTCGGGGACTCGCGGCATCGGCTACGAGCGCATCCGCCACGCCGTCGAACGGGCGATCGGCATCGATCTGCTCGGCGCGAGCTGACACACGGCACACGAACGAGAGGGAGAAGCAGGAAATGGCTGGGATCATCACGCGGGTTTCGGGCCCCCTGGTGCAGGCGCAAGGCCTGGAGAACCCGATCATGTACGAGGTGGTCAAGGTCGGCGACTCCGGCCTGTTCGGCGAGATCATCGGCATCGAGGGCGACAGCGTGTCGATCCAGGTCTACGAGGAGACCGGCGGCATCGGCCCGGGCGAGCAGGTGGCCGCCACCGGCACGCAGCTCTCGGTCGAGCTCGGCCCCGGCCTCATCGAGCAGATCTACGACGGCATCCAGCGCCCGCTGGACGTGATCGCCGGCGACCACGGCGAGTTCATCGCCCGCGGCATCGAGGCGCCCCCGATCGACCAGGAGCGTATCTGGGAGTTCAGCGCGACCGCCGACAGCGGCGAGCAGGTGACCGCAGGACAGCGGCTCGGCTGGGTGCAGGAGACGGAGATCGTCAAGCACTGGATCATGGTGCCGCCCGGCCTGTCCGGCACGCTCGGCGGCCTGCGCTCCGGCTCGTTCACGGTCAGGGACGTGATCGGCACGCTGACCGACGAGCTGGGCACCACCCACGAGCTGCGCCTCGCGCATCGATGGCCGGTCCGCATCGGCCGTCCGTACCGGCGCAAGGTCAACCCCGACACGCCGCTGGTCACCGGGCAGCGGGTGGTCGACACCTTCTTCCCGCTGGCCAAGGGCGGCACCGCCTGCGTCCCCGGCCCGTTCGGATCCGGCAAGACGGTCGTCCAGCACCAGCTCTCCAAGTGGGCGGACGCCGACATCATCGTCTACGTCGGCTGCGGCGAGCGCGGCAACGAGATGACCGACGTGCTGCTGGAGTTCCCGGAGCTGACCGACCCGAAGTCGGGGCGCCCGCTCATGGAGCGCACGGTGCTGATCGCCAACACCTCCAACATGCCGGTCGCGGCCCGCGAGGCGTCGGTCTTCACCGGCATCACCCTGGCCGAGTACTTCCGCGACATGGGCTACGACGTGGCGCTGATGGCCGACTCCACCTCGCGCTGGGCAGAGGCCATGCGCGAGATCTCCGGCCGCCTGGAGGAGATGCCGGGCGAGGAGGGGTACCCGGCCTACCTGTCGTCGCGGATCGCCGAGTTCTACGAGCGGGCCGGCAAGGTGATCCCGATGGGCTCCGAGGAGCTGTGCTCGCTGTCGGTGATCGGCGCGGTGTCGCCGCCGGGCGGCGACCTGTCCGACCCGGTCGTGCAGGGCACCCTGCGCGAGGTGCGCGTGTTCTGGTCGCTGGAGGCGCGGCTGGCCTACGCCCGGCACTTCCCGTCGGTGGACTGGCTGACCTCCTACTCGCTGTACTCCGACGCGATGGGCCGCTTCTACGACACGGAAGTCTCGCCCGCGTTCCTGTCCGACCGCGCCGAGGCGCTGCGCCTGCTGCAGGAAGAGTCGGACCTGCAGGAGATCGTGCGCCTGGTCGGCATCGACTCGGTGTCACCGCAGGACCGGCTGGTGCTGGAGACCGCGCGTTCGCTGCGCGAGGACTTCCTGCAGCAGAACGCCTTCCACGACGTGGACACCTACGCGTCGCTCGACAAGCAGCGCCTGATGCTGCGCACCATCCTGAGCTTTCACGAGCACGGCCTTGCGGCGCTGGACCGCGGCGCCGACGTCAACGCCGTCGCCGAGCGGCCCATCCGCGAACGGATCGGCCGCATGAAATTCCTTCCGGAAGAGGAGCGCGAGTCGCTCGACGAGCTCCAGGAAGAAATCAAGCAAGATATCGCGTCGCTCGGCGCCGGTTCCGCGACCGGGGCAGAGCTGGCGACGACCGGGTAGGGGGCGAGATGATCCGCGAGTACCGTACCGTCGAAGGGCTGGAAGGCCCGCTCTTGATCGTCGACCGAATAGAGGACGTCAAGTTCGGCGAATTGGCCGAAGTCGAGCTTGCCGACGGCAGCATCCGCCGCGGCCAGGTGCTGGAGGCATCCACGGGCCGCGCCCTGGTGCAGCTCTTCGAGTCGTCGCAGGGTATCGGCACCGGCGAGGCGACCGTGCGCTTCCTTGGCAAGAGCATGCGCGTGCGCGTCACGCGCGAGATGCTCGGCCGCATCCTCAACGGGATCGGCGAACCGATCGACGACTCGGGAGAGATCGTGCCGGAGGCATTCCGGGACATCTCCGGGTCGCCGATCAACCCGTTCAGCCGCGACTTCCCGTCCGAGTTCATCCAGACCGGCATCTCCGCCATCGACGGCAACTTCACGCTGGTGCGCGGCCAGAAGCTGCCGATCTTCTCCGGCTCCGGCCTGCCGCACTCGCAGCTCGCCGCGCAGATCGCCCGCCAGGCGCGCACGCTCGGCGACTCCGGCGACTTCGCGGTCGTGTTCGCCGCCATGGGCATCACCTTCGAGGAAGCCAACTTCTTCCGCGACGACTTCGAGCGCACCGGCGCCATCGAGCGGGCGGTCCTGTTCATCAACCTGGCCGACGACCCGGTGGTCGAGCGCATCTCCATCCCGCGCGTGGCGCTGACCACGGCCGAGTACCTGGCGTTCGAGCACGACATGCACGTGCTGGTCATCCTCACCGACATGACCAACTACTGCGAGGCGCTGCGCGAGGTGTCGGCGGCGCGCAAGGAGGTGCCCGGGCGCCGCGGCTATCCCGGCTACATGTACACCGACCTGTCGCAGATCTACGAGCGCGCCGGCCGCATCAAGGGCAAGAACGGCTCGATCACGCAGTTCCCGATCCTGACCATGCCGGAGGACGACCGCACCCACCCGATCCCGGACCTGACCGGCTACATCACCGAGGGCCAGATCTTCCTGGAGCGGGCGATCTACCGGAAGGGCATCCTGCCGCCGATCAACGTGTCTCCGTCGCTGTCCCGGCTCATGCAGAAGGGGATAGGCGAGGGCAAGACGCGCGAGGACCACCAGGACGTCGCCAACCAGCTCTTCGCCGCCTACGCGCGCGGCAACGAGATGCGCGAACTGGCCGTCGTGCTGGGCGAGGCGTCGCTGAGCGAGGTCGACCGCCAGTACGTCACCTTCGCCGACCGCTTCGAGCGCGAGTACGTGAACCAGGGCTTCTACGAGAACCGAGGGATCGAAGACACGCTCCGGATCGGCTGGCGCCTGCTCAGCCTGCTGCCGCGCGGCGAGTTGAAGCGCGTCGACACCGAGTACATCGAGAAGTACCTGGACGCCGAGCAGCCCGAGCCCGCGGCGGCGAGCGCCTAGCAAGCCCGAGCGGAGCAGGGGAGCAGCCGATGGCGATCGCGGTCAGTCCGAACCGGATGGAGCTCCTGCGCCTGAAGAAGAAGCAGGTGGTGGCCGAGCGCGGACACAAGCTCCTCAAGGACAAGCTGGAGGGGCTGCTGCAGGACTTCACCGAGATCGTGCGCCGCTACCAGGTCCTGCGCCGGGAAGTGGACGCGGAGATCGCCGAGCTGTTCAAGCGGTTCATCATGGCCTCGGCGTCCATGCCGGCGCCGCTCTACCGCGCTGCCCTGGCCTTCCCGGAGTGCGAGGCGCGGCTGTCCATGCGCGAGCGCATGATCATGAACGTGCACGTGCCGGTCTTTGACTTCTCGATCGAAGGCAACATGATCTCCTACGGCATCGACGAGACCACCAGCGACCTGGACGACGCCATGGGCGCGCTGCGCGAGACGCTGCAGCGCATGGTCGAGCTGGCCGAGATCGAGAAGACGATCGAGCTGGTCGCCGACGAGATCGAGCGCACGCGGCGCCGCGTGAACGCCCTGGAGTACGTGCTGATCCCGCAGCAGGCGGACACCATCAAGTACATCAGCTCCAAGCTGCAGGAGTTGGAGCGCGGCAACATCAGCCGCCTCATGAAGATCAAGGACCTGGTGGCAATGTGACCGGTCAGTCGCAACGAAGCCCGCGCTCCCTCTCGTACCGCTCGATCCCCAGCTTCAACAACCGCTCCACCAACTCCCCATACGCAATCCCCGACGCCTCCCACAATTTTGGATACATGCTGATACGCGTGAACCCCGGAATCGTGTTCAGCTCGTTCACCAGCAGCACGCCGTCCTCTTGTAGAAAAAAGTCGACACGCGCCATGCCGTCGCAGCAGAGCGCCCGAAAGGCATCCAGCGCCATCTCCCGGACCCGCTCGCTCACCGGCGGCTCCAGGTCCGCCGGGATCACCAGCTCGGCCCCGTCCTCGTCCAGGTACTTCGCCTCGTAGCTGTAGAACTCGTGGTGCGGGATCACCTCGCCTGCGACCGAGGCGACCGGCTCGTCGTTGCCGAGCACCGCGCACTCGATCTCCCGCCCCGCGACGGCCCGCTCGATGACGATCTTGGTGTCGTAGGCGAACGCGTCCTCCAGCGCCCCGGCGAACTCCGCCGGCTCCGCCACCTTGCGGATGCCGACCGACGAGCCCATATTGGCCGGCTTCACGAACACCGGCGAGCCAAGGGCACCCGCGATCGCATCCCACGCGGGCCGCGGACCGCTCGCATGCGCGACCCGGAAGTCCGCCACCGGAATGCCCGCGCCGGCCAGCAGCCGTTTCATCACGTCCTTGTCCATGCCGACCGCGGCCGCCAGCACGCCGGGCCCGGCGAACGGGATCCCCGCGGTCTTCAGCAACCCCTGCACCGACCCGTCCTCGCCGTACGGCCCGTGCAGCACCGGGAACACCACGTCCAGCGCCTGCAGCGCCGCGGGCGCGGACATGATCGGGCGCGCCGGGACCGGAACCGGCTGATCGCCGGACCGGAGCGGCAGATCGCCGCCGCCGGTCGGGACCGAGCCGCGCTCGTCGGCGAGCAGGGTGCGCGCCAGGAAGGCGTCGGGATCCTCGCGCCGCCAGGAGCCGTGCCGGTCGATGCGCAGCACCACGACCTCGTGCGCCGACCGGTCGATCGCGTTCAGGACGTTGAACGCCGACTGCCGGGAGACGTCGTGCTCTGCGGAGCGGCCGCCGTAGATGATGCCGATACGGATACCGGAGTCCTACACCACGAAGCCCCCGCTTGTCATGCCGCGCCGGAATGACTCTGGATGACGATACTTTGATCCAGGAGGCCGAACCGTGAGATTCGAAGACTATCCGATCACGATCAACCCGATAGCCGTAGACGAGGGAGGTGGCTACCTCGTCTCCATTCCTGGTCTTCCCGGTTGCATCGCGGATGGCCAGACCGTCGAAGAAGCCATCTCCGAGGCGCGAGATGCCTGGCGAGCCTGGATGACGGCTGAGCTGGAGGACACGCGCGAGGCGCCGGCGCCGATCGAATTCAGGCGGTGACCTTGTCGACCAGCGCCGTGACCGTCCGGTAGTTGGCGCGCAGCGCCTCCTCGCAGGCGTCCGGGTCCTTGGGATCGCGGCCTTCCGGCACGTAGTGGCTGGCGACCGACAGGAAGGCCGGGACTCGGTGCTCGTGCAGGTTGCGCAGCACGGTCTCGTAGTCGGTGTGGCCCTGGCCGATCGGGCAGTAGGTGAAGTCGAGCTCCGGGCCGCAATTGACGCGCAGGTCCTTCATGTGCAGGCCGTGCACGTAGGGGCGGACGTTGCGGAAGCCGGCGGTGGCGGTGTCCGACTCGCCGCAGTTGACGTTGTCGGCCGGCCCCCACATCACCTTGATGCGCGGTGAAGCCAGCCGCTCGGCAACGCGCCGGAAGTTGCCGGTGGTGTTGGTGTAGTTCCACGGCATCTGCATCAGCACCAGGTTGACGTCGTGGCGCTCGGCCGCCTCCAGCATCAGCGTGAACGCCTTCTCCAGCTTGTCCATGTCTGCGCCGCCGATGATGCCGCCGCGCGTGGCCCAGCGCATCGGCCACGTGGGCGACCTGCGCCCCTGCGCGGCGTATTCGCCCGGCCACGCCAGGGTGAAGGTGCACACGTCGCGGAACCCGAGCCGGGCGCCGATCTGCATGCCGCGCTCCAGCCGCGCGAAGTGGTCCTGGAACTGCGGGTGCCCGGCCATCGTGCCGATCTCCAGGTCGGCCAGGTGCACCTCCTTGAAGACGTTCCCGCCGAACAGCAGGGGCCGTACGCCGTGCGCCTCCAGGCGCTTGCCCAGGCGGTCGGCCTGCGCGTCGGTGAGCTCGCCGACCGGCCCCTCGGCCCCCAGCGAATGGAGCAGGATGTGCTCGGCGCCGATCACCCGCACCCGTTCCAGGGCACGGTCGAAGTCCGGGATCGGCAGCTCGCCGATGAAGATTCCTGTCGTGAATGCGTGCGTTCCCATGCCACGCATGGAACATCGGCTGGCCGGTCCTCCGCAACCTCCGGCTCCGCCATGACTCGCTCCCGGCGATCTGCGAAGCTCGCCGCATGAGATACGCGTGGACGTGGCGGATCAAGCCGGACCGGATCGACGAGTACGTGCGCATGCACCGCGAGCCGTGGCCGGAGATCATGCGCGAGCACTCCGCGGCCGGCATCAGCGACTACTCCATCTACCGCGACGGCAACCGGTTCTTCTACACCTTCGAGTGCGACGACGTGGAGGCGGCGTTCCGCTACCTGGCCGCATCGGAGGCGTGCCGGCGCTGGAACGCGATCACCAGCACGATGGTGGAGGGATCGTTCGACTTCCAGGAGGCCGAGCCGATCCGGTTCCTGGAGGAGGTCTTCCGCCTGGAGTAGGCACCGTCCTGACCGGGGGCGACGCCGGCCCGGCATGCGCGGCCCGGTCAAAGATACACTTTCTGCGGCAAATAAACACGTTATGGAAAGAAAATAGTCGAAAATAATACGTGTTGGTTATTGACGGCCTCTCCCGCGTTCCTGATAAATTCCGGCCGCATGAGGCCCATCACTGTTTGCGGTCGCGCCGTAGTCGAGTCGGTCTGCAGTTGCGGTTCCCACGTGGGATGGGCGAAACTGGTAAGAGGCCTGCCTGCCTGCCTGATGAAGCGTGCCGGCGGGGGACGGTCGACTGGGCGCCGCGCTGGTGCTTGGCCTGCTGCTGGCCGTCCCGGCCGCGGCGCATGACGGGCACGAAACCAATAATGCGCCGAGGTTGATGAAGCTCGGCGGTTCAGGGTGCACGGAGTGGTTCGGCACGGGGCCGTATCGCACACTCAACGCACCTGCCGGCGTTGGGGTCCAGCTCACGCCCCTGGTGGGGCTTGGTAAGTGCCCGTTCAGTTCGTCACAAATTTCGCCCGTATTCGACGATGAAGACGGCGACGCCTTGACCATCACCGCCACCGTTTCGAATCCTCCGAGCGACGTGTACATCTACCCCGACTTTCCCAAAATCGCGCCTTCGGGGCCTTTGGAGATTCCGTCCGGGACGGCCGGGACGCTCCAATTCCGCGCTCAGGCCGCGCGCGGGGCGGCGACGGTGCGTGTGAACCTGCAGGCATCGGACCCGCATGACGGGACGGTGAGCACTCACGTGATCTACTCGGTGGGTACATTTCTTGGATCGGAGACCCCGAGCTTCTCCAGCACCCTGAGCGGCTTCGTGCACTACACCAACGGGGGGATCGTCTCCAAGGCGCTGCCCGCAGCGACCGGCGGCGACCGGCGGCGACCTCGGCTACAGCGATACCTCGGTGTTCGGCTACGCCTATTCCGCGACCGGGTTGCCGCCGGGGCTCCAGGTAGGCCGGGACACGGGCACGCTGTCGGGAACGCCGAGCACGGACGGGTTGTACACCGTCACCTACCGGGCCGACGACGCCGACGGCGACACCACCGACGCCGATGCGGCGATCCAGAAGTTCAAGATCGCGATCTCCTCTACGGCTGGATCGAAGAGACCGAGCTTCGCCAACCCCCGAGGCGACATGTACCCCGAAAGCGGGGAGGCATACTCCCGGGTGCTGCCCGAAGCGACCGGCGGCGACCACCCGGGGTTCGGCTACGCCTACTCCGTGAGCGGGCTGCCGCCGGGGCTCAGCTTCGATCCGTTCACGCGCACGATTTCGGGGACGCAGCACAAGACCGGGACCTGGACCGTCACCTACAAGGCCCACGACGCCGACAGCAGCACCAGCGACGCCGATGCGGCGATCGACACGTTCTCGATCTGGGTCGCGCAGCCACAGCCCCCGACGCACACCTACACCGTCCCGAGCTTCGACGATTTGACCCCGAGGTTCAAGATCGCCGAGAACAACCCGAGCGGCGCCACGGTGGGCACGGTGGCGGCGAGCGACGAGGACGAAGACAGCCTGACCTACTCGCTGGTCAGCGTCAACGACGACCACGACTCGTTCAGCATCGACGGCGCGGGCTCCATCACGGTGGCGTCCGGCATCACGCTGGACTACGAGACACAGACCAGCTACACGGTCACGGCGCGGGTGACCGACGGCAAGGACGCGGGCGGCAACACGGAGACCACGGCGACCATCGACGACACGATCTCGGTCACCATCACGGTGACCAACGTGGAGGAACCGCCGGGCGCGCCGACCGCCGTGGGGATCGGGACAACGACGCCCGGCAGCCTCGAGGCGGTCTGGAGCGCGGTGACCGCAGGCGGGGTGCCGCCGGTCACCGACTACGACGTGCGCTACTTCGCGGGCGCCACGGATCCGGGTCCGGGGAGTGAAGAGGACTGGATCGAGGCGGGCGAGAGCGGCGGCCACGACCACGTGGGCACGGATACTGTCGCGACCATCGCGGGGCTCGCAGCGGACACCGCCTACCGGGTGCAGGTGCGGGCGGTCGGCGACGGGGCCGGCGAGTGGTCGGCGTCCGCCGGCGGGAGGACGGCCCTGCCGTCAGAGACGCCGACCGTGCCGCAGTTCGGCGGTGACACCGCGAGCCTGTCCATCGCCGAGAACCACGCCGACGGCGCGGTGGTGGGCCGGGTGGCGGCGGCGGATGACGACGCCGACGAGCTGACCTACTCGCTGGCCAGCGGCGGCGACAACGACTCGTTCACGATCGACGCCGCGGGCTCCATCGCGGTGGCGTCCGGCATCACGCTGGACCACGAGGCGCGGGCCAGCTACACGGTCACGGCGCGGGTGACCGACTTCGAGGACAAGAACGGCAACCCCGAGGTCCCCCTGCCCCGGTGACCATCGACGACACGATCACGGTCACCATCACGGTGAGGGACGTGGCCGAGCCGCCGGGCGCGCCGACCGGCGTGACCGTGACGGGGGCGACCGCCACCACCCTCACGGTGAGCTGGAACGTGCCGTCCCACCTCGGGGCGCAGCCGATCGCGGACTACGACGTGCGCTACGTCGCCGGCACTGCGGACCCGGCGAGCGAGGCGGACTGGATCGAGGTGGGCGACAGAGGCGGCCACGACCACGTGGGCACGGCCAGGACCACGGAGATCCCGGGGCTCGACCCGGGCACCGCCTACCGGGTGCAGGTGCGGGCGGTCGGCGACGGGGCCGGCCCGTGGTCGGCGTCCGGCGAAGGGAGCACGGCCGCGGCGTCGCTGGCGGCCACCGTGCCGCGGTTCGTCGACGCCGCCGCCGCGAGCTTCTCCATCGCCCGGAACCACCCGGACAGCGCCGTGGTGGGCCGGGTGGCGGCGGCGGATGACGACGCCGACGAGCTGACCTACTCGCTGGCGGCAGGCGGCTACAACGAATCGTTCACCATCGACGAGGACGGCGTGATCCAGGTGAAGACGGGGGTCAAACTGAGCCGCGCGGCGCAGGCGAGCTACACGGTCATGGTGCAGGTAACCGACGGCGAGGACGCCGCGGGCAACCCGCAGGCCACGCCGACCGTCGACGCCACGATCACGGTCACCATCACGGTGACCAACCCGGGCGCGCCGGCCGGCGTGACGGTGACGGGGGCGACCGCCGCCAGCCTCACGGTGAGCTGGAGCGCGCCGTCGGAGAGCTTGGTGGGCCCCATCACGGACTACGACGTGCGCTACGTCGCGGGCGCCGCGGACCCGGCGAGCGTGGCGGACTGGATCGAGGCGGGCGAGAGCGGCGGCCACGACCACGTGGGCACGGCGACCAGCGCGACCATCGCCGGGTTGGCGGCGGGCACCGCCTACCGGGTGCAGGTGCGGGCAGTGGGGGACGCAGCGGGGCCCTGGTCCGAATCGGCCGCGGGCACGACCTCCTCGCGCGCCCCCGCCGCGGACGCCGAGCGCACGCGGGTCCTGCAACACGCGCTGGCGTCGGTCGCGACGCGGACGCTGGCCAGCACGCTCGACCAGGTCGGCGCGCGCTTCGCGCGTGCGGCCCCGGCGCCGGGCGCCGTGGCGGCGGCCGGGCCCGGCGTGGCGCCGGCGGCTGCCGGCGGGGTCCTCGTGCAGCCGCGCTCCGCACAGGCACAGGGCCAGGCGGTCGAGCTCTCCGAGGTGCTGCGCGTGAGCGCCTTCGACGTGCCGCTCGACGCGGGCACGGACGGCGCGGTGCGCTGGGCGCTGTGGGGCCGCGGCGACCTTGGCGACTTCGCGGGCCGACTCGAGCCGGATGCGCGCTACGAGGGCAGCACGCTCGGCGGCTGGCTCGGCGCCGACGTACGCCTGGGCGCGTGGCTCGGCGGCCTGGCGGTCTCGCGCACGGGCACCACGGCCGAGTACGCCCTGACCGAAGGAGCCGCGCCCGCCGAGCGCGGCGAGCTGCAGACCACCCTGACGTCGATCCATCCGTACGCGTCGGTTTCGTTCCTGGACCGCTTCGCGGTGCAGGCGGTGGGCGGCGCCGGGATCGGCGAAGCGCGGCACGCCCCCGGCGGGGGGGCGGCGAAGGAGAGCAGCGACCTGTGGATGCTGATGGGCTCCGTGGGCCTGAGCGGACGGATCGTGTCGGAGTCGTGGCTGGAGCTGACCGCGCGCGCCGACGGCGGCTACGCGCGGCTGTGGACGGCGGACGGGAATCAGGCGGTCGACCGGCTGCTGGCCGACGGCTGGCGCGGGCGGCTGGGGCTGGAGGTGGCGCCGCGACTGGCGCTCGGCGACGGCGCGGCGCTGGTGCCGTTCGCCGAAGTGGCCGGCCGCCAGGACGGCGGCGACGGGCTGACCGGGACGGGGCTGGAGCTGGCCGGCGGCCTGCGCCTCAGCACGGGGCTGCTGCACGTCGAGGCGCGCGGGCGGCTGCTGGCCGTGCATACGGCCGAGGAGGCGCGCGAGCGGGGCGTGAGCCTGACTGCGCGGCTGAGCCCGCAGCCGGACGGCAGCGGGCTGTCGCTGGCCATCGCGCCGCGCATCGGGCTGGCCGCGGGCGCCGCGGACGCCCTGTGGGCGGAAGCGATGCCGCGGCCGGCCGCGGCGGCGGGCGCCGAGGCGGCGGCGCTGGACGCGCGCATCGGCTACGGCGCAACCCTGCCCGGAGGGGCCGGACTGCTCACGCCGTTCGCCGAAGCCGGCCTCGGCGAAGGGGCCAGCCGCGTGCGCATCGGCACCCGCCTGGAGGCGTCCCGCCCGCACCTCGGCGCCGAGCTCGCAGGCGAGCGCCGCCAGCACGGCGCCGCCCGCCCCGAGCACACCGTCAGCATCGACCTCAACCTCCGGTACTGAGCACGGCGGTTTGATCTTTTCGGCCGGGATGTTCATACTTCGGATCAGAGACTGCGGCCCCTTCGTCTATCGGCTAGGACGCGAGACTCTCATTCTCGAAAGAGGGGTTCGATTCCCCTAGGGGCTATGCCGACAACGGCCGCAACTCTATAGGTTGGAACAACTTATAGAAGTTGCGGCCGCTTTGGTTCTCGACGATCGGTAGGCGCCGCGGCGGCCGCGGTGAGCGGCCCGGTATCGCTCCGGCCAGACGACGCGAGTTCCGCACCGATAATCAACCCGGTATCAGTCCAGAGCCGTACCACGCGGCCCATCTCTCCTCCGGGGCGCCTCTTGAAGCAAGCATAGCCCACCAAACGACCTGCGTCCCCGCTACCCACCGGTAGGGCAGAGGTATTGCCCCCTCCATCAACTCGCGCCGCCGCTCGGCCAGGTCCGAAGCCTCACTCGAAGAGGCCGGTCACGATCTCCACCAGGGACTCGAACACGTTGCCGGCCGCCTCGGCCACCCCCTCCAGGAACCCGGGAGCGGCTTCGGCCGCCGCGCCCGCGACGTGTGCCGCGCCGACCGCACCGACGAACGCCACGTCCGGACCCGCCCAGAGCAGGGCTTCAGCGACCAGATCCGAGCCTTGTTCGTCACTTCGAGCCGCAACGCGGCTGCGTTCCATCTGCCAGATCGCATCGAGCTCGTGGTGGTCGAACCACACCCCCTTGCACTTCGTACAGATGTCGAGCGTGACGCCGGCGCGCGGCACCTGCAGCATGGGGCGCTCGCAGGCCGGACAGGCCAGTTGAGTCTTGGCGCCGCACGCTCCGCAGACCGGGCTGTCGCGGTCCAGGAAGGCGCGGCAGGAGTGGCACTGCGCCCGATGCTTGTGGCCACGCGCAGGCACGCGCGCCCGCAGCGTCTCCGGGCGGTGGCTGCGAAGGCGCTGGACCTCGCCCAGCTCGAACCACATGCCGCCGCAGCGGCTGCAGTGGTCGAGGGTGAGCGGCTGGCCGGCAGGTGTTCCGTGCGCGCCGGCTCCGTCCATCCGCACCTTGTCCATCTTGACCCCGAGACAGACCGGGCAGGGCCAGCGGGGTTCGCTCATGAGTCCAGCAACCTCCTCGCCTGATCCTTCTCCGACGCGTGCACGACATCGTGGAACACGTACACCAGCACGCCCGAGTCGGTGATCTCGAGATCCGCCACCTTCTTCAGCGCGAGCGCATGCAGCGCCTCTTCGGCCGTCGCCGGGGACACCGCCAGCTCTCCGGCCACCTCCACGGCGGTGAGCCGCCCGGCGTGCCGTCCCGCCAGGCGCAGGACCTCCGATTCCAGCGTCTCGCGCCGCAACGCCTCCCGCCGCTCCCCGCGGACCCGCCCAGCGCCGAAGAGCCCGCCGGCACCAAGGTGCCCGGCGATCAGCCAGGCTCCGCCCGCCACGGGCAGACCCGCGCCGATGAGCAGCGCCACGACCGTGGCCGGGCCGCCGGCCACGTCCGCCTGCGTGAATCCGAGCAGGACGAACAGCCCCACCGCGATCAGGCAACAGCCGCCGATCAGCCTACCCATGTTCCCAACCCATCCGAGCGTCGCGGGCAGGGTACACCGTACCGCCCGTTCCCATCAGTGACCGTGCGAAACGTCCAACGCAGAAGGCGGTTTGGCGGATCTCACTGTCCCTGCCGGGAGCTGATCGCGCCAAACGGCCGGCCGCCCGGGGCGCGGGAGATGGTGCTGTGACAGAATGGGTTGGGGCAGATGAGGATTTGCTCTTGACAAATCCTGCCGTATTCGGCATGTCTTAATCGTGCGTCAGGGAGATGACGCCCTGAGTCGCGGGGGTCTTCGTCTACGTAAGTAACGGAGGGAGCAGGAATTGAACCTGCGACGGGTGGTTGTGCACCCGTGCCTTGAGGTATCAGCTCAGCACCATTACCCTCGGTCACCCCTCCCTGAGCGCACATTCTATTCTCACAGGTTGGTCCGGGCAATTTCGATCTGAATGGTTGGCACGCAGAGGCGCCGGGCCACTGCAATCGCTCCGGACACGTTGGTGCCTCCCAAGGTGTGGGTGCTTTCCCCGTATTAACCGAGGGCTTCTGACCATGATCGAATCTCGAGCGTGCGTGACAGGGTAACGAGTGCCCCAGGGGCCTCTCCTGGCCTTCGAAGAGGTATTACCAAGAACAACTGGTTCATCTTTTCCAGGTGCTGACTGCCTGTTTGCGGCCGCCGTTCGCACGCCGTCTCCCTGGCGGTTTCGCCTTTCCCATGGGCTGATAGTAAGGTACGCGCATCAACGAACAGCTCCCCGCCGACGCGAACACCCTGGAAGCCCTGCTGTCCGGGATCGCCGCCGACGCGCCGCTCATCGGCCTGCTCATCGCGATCGTCATATCGCTGGCGGTGCTCGCGAAGGGCGCCGACATCCTGGTCGACCAGGCCGTTTCGCTGTCGAGCCGCCTCGGCGTGCCGAAACTGCTCATCGGGGCGACCGTGGTCAGCATCGGCACCACGTTGCCGGAGGCCGCGGTCAGCGTGCTGGCCGCCGTGCAGGGAGCGCCCGGGCTGGCGCTTGGCAACGCCGTCGGCTCGATCATCGCCGACACGGGCCTGATCCTGGGCCTGGCGATCCTGATCGGCCGCGTGCCGACCGAGCGGCAGCTCGTGAGCCGCCAGAGCTGGATCCAGGTGTCGAGCGCCGTGCTGCTGGTGCTGGTGTGCGTGCCCTACCTGGCGCTGCGCGGCATGTTCACCGACGGCGGCCGCCTGCCGCAGTCCGTCGGCATCCTCTTCCTGGTGCTGCTCGGCCTGTACCTGTGGCGCACGGTGTCCTGGTCGCGCACCGCGCCCGGTGGGGGTTCGGAAGAGGCCGCCGAGGAAGCCGAGGGCGAAGCGAGCGCACCCCTGGTCACACTGGCGTGGCTGGCGCTGGGCGTGGTGCTGGTCGTGCTGGCTTCGAACGTGCTGATCGCCGCCGTCAAGGAGACGGCGCTGCGCCTGCGCATCCCCGACGCGATCATCGCCGCCACCCTGGTGGCGTTCGGGACCTCGCTGCCGGAGCTGGTGACCGCGGTCACGGCCGTGCGCAGGGGACATGGCGAGCTCGCCATCGGCAACGTGCTCGGCGCCGACGTGCTCAACGTGCTGTTCGTGAGCGGCGCCGCCGCCGCGGTGACCGCGGGCGGACTGGCCGTGCCGCCGCAGTTCTTCTACCTGTTCTTCCCGTCGATGCTGTTCGTGGTGCTGGTGCTGCGCTTCGGCATCAGCCGCACCGGGACGGGCCAGTTCAGCAAGGCGTTCGGCTTCGCGCTCCTCGGGGCCTACCTGCTGACCGTGGTGCTCGGCTACGTCGTACCCGGCGGCGGCACCCTCCACTGATTCGCCCTCGGGACGACGGAGCCTCCCACGGCGCACCTGTCCCGTGGGAACGGAGCCGGCCCAACATCCTGTGGATCACCACCGACCAGCAGCGCCACGACACGGTCGGCGCTCTGGGCCATCCGCACGCACACACGCCCAGCCTGGACCGCCTCGTGCGGGAGGGAGCGGCATTCACGCACGCGTACTGCCAGAGCCCGGTCTGCACGCCCAGCCGCGCGAGCTTCATGACCGGCATGTACCCCAGCCGCGTTCGCCAGCGCCGCAACCGCGCCGCGCACTTCCCGGCGCCGTATGCCGGCGAGCCGACGCTGGTGACGCAGCGGCTGGCCGCGGCGGGGTACGAGTGCGGCCTGGTCGGCAAGCTGGACCTTGCCGGGCACCCGCACGGCGTCGCCGAAAACGACTACGGGTACGGCTTCGTCCGCTACGGTTCGCGGCCGGACCGTCCGGCCGAGGAGGGCAGCTCCTACCACGCCTGGCTGCGGGAGCGTGGTCACGATCCGTCGGCGCTGCTCGGCCGGGCGGCTGACCGCAAACACGGACTCACGCCGTTTCTGCCGCCGGCGCCGGATGCGGACAACGTCCCGGCCGACCTGCACCACTCGACGTGGTGCGCGGAGTCGGCGATCGAGTTCATCCGCCGGCCGCACGCCCGGCCGTGGCTGCTCAACCTCAACCTCTTCGATCCCCATCCTCCCTACGATCCGCCGTGGGAGTACTACCGGCGTTTCGACGCGGATGCTCTGCCCGAACCTCCGTTCCAGACGGCGGACCTCGCTACCGGGGCCGCGCTGGCAGGGGTCGAGTTCCAGACCACGGCGCGCCACCCAGACGAGTACCGCACCCGCGACCTGCGCGCCGCCTACCTGGCGATGATCGAGCTGGCCGACGCGCAGATCGGGCGGGTGCTCGACGCGCTCGACGATGCCGGCCAGCGCGGCGACACCGTGGTCGTGTTCACCTCCGACCACGGCGACATGCAGGGCGACCACGGCCTGGTGCGCAAGGGGTGCCGGTTCTACGAGGGCCTGGTCCGCGTGCCGCTCATCTGGCGCTGGCCCGGACACGTGCGGGCCGGCCTGCGCAGCGACGCCCTGGTGGAGCTCACCGACATCGTGCCCACGCTCCTGGACGCGGTGGGGCTGGCTCCCGGACGCCTCGTGACCGGCCGTTCGCTGCTGCCGCTCATGGCCGGAGGAGAGCAGGGGCAGCCGCACCGCGACTTCGTCAGGGCCGAGTTCCACGACGCGCAGGGCCTCGGCGGCGACGGGCGGCGGCCGAGCGTCGCCACCATGTTCCGCGACGCGCGCTGGAAGCTGGTCGTGTACCACTCGCACGGCGTCGGCGAGCTCTACGACCTGGACGACGACCCCGACGAGCTCGTCAACCTCTGGGACGTCCCGTCGCTGGCCGCGACCAAGCTGCGTCTCATGCAGGCGAGCTTTGCGTCGACCGTCCTGGACGGCGACCCCGGCCCGCCGCTGCCGGAGGAGGCTTGAAGTCATGAGCTCCGCCGATGTTTGCGAGCCGTCACTCCGGAAATATACATTTGGTACATGAAAACGATTACGGTCAAGGAACTCAAGGCCTACTGGGCCAAGATCGAGTCGGAGGTTCGCGCCGGGCAGACCTTCGAGGTTCTGAACCGAGGGCGGGTCGCGGCGCATATCGTCCCTCCGCAACCGCGCCCCGTGCTGCAGTGGCCGGACCACCTTGCCACCGCCCTCCCGAACCACGGCACAAAGGGCTCCGACATCATCGCGTCCCAGCGGGCCGGACGGACGTGATCTACCTGGACACCAGCGCGTTCATCAAGCTGTACCTGGAGGAGGAGGGTTCGCACGCCGTCCACGACGCGGTAGTGCACCAGCAGCAGCCGCTGCCGATCTGGAGCCTGGTAGAACTTGAGTTCTATAATGCGTTGCGGTTCAAGGTGTTTCTTCGCGAGCTGGCCGGGGAAGATGTCGACGGTCTGATCGCCACCTATGCCGAGCGCAAGCGGAGCGGCCAGTACCACGTGCCCCACCTCGACCCCGTCGCGCTGCATGAGCGTGCGATCGAGCTGACCGCACGCACGCCGACGATCGGATGCCGGTCGCTCGACGTCCTGCACGTTGCCGCGGCCGGCCTGCTCGGGGTCGACCTGTTCGTAACCGGGGACAGCCGGCAGGCGGCGCTGGGAAGAGACGCGGGACTGGAGGTCCGGCTTGTCTGATCCTCCGAATCCGCCTTGAACACGGGGCGATGAAGCGGGTCGTGGTGATCGGCGCCGGCTTCGGCGGGCTGGCGGCCGCCGCGCTGCTGGCCGGGGACGGGTTCGACGTGACCGTGCTGGAGCGCAACGATCAGCCCGGCGGACGCGCCATGCTCTACCGCGAAGGCGGCTTCTCGTTCGACATGGGTCCGTCCTGGTACCTGCTGCCGGACGTTTTCGAACGGTTCTTCGCCCGCTTCGGCAGCGCGCCGGCCGATCACTACCGGCTGACGCGGCTGGATCCGGCCTACCGGGTGTTCTTCGGCGACGGGCCGCCCACGGACGTGTCCGCCGACCTGGAGGCGAACCTGGCGCTGTTCGAGCGCATCGAGCGCGGCGGCGCGGACGCGCTCCGCGGCTACCTGGCGCGCGCGGAGTACCAGTACCGCGTGGCGATGGAACGGTTCATCTACCGCGACTACCGCGGCGCCGGCGACCTGCTGGACCGGGAGCTGCTGGTCCACGGCACGCGCATGCGGCTGTTCGGCCGCATGGACCGGCTGGTCGCGCGCTCGTTCGCGGACGACCGCCTGCGCAAGCTGCTGACGTACAACCTCGTCTTCCTGGGCTGCTCGCCGAGCCGAGCCCCGGCGCTGTACGCGCTGATGGCGCACGCGGACTTCAACCTGGGCGTCTGGTATCCGGAAGGCGGCATGAACGGCGTCGCGCGCAGCCTGTACCGCCTGGCGAAGAGCCAGGGGGCCAGGTTCGTGTTCGATTCGCCGGTGACCGCGATCCGGCTGGCCGGGCGCCGGGCGACCGGCGTCGACTCGGCCTCCGGGAGCTACCCCGCCGACGCGGTGCTGGCCAACGCCGACTACCACCACGTGGAGCAGGCGCTGCTGCCGCCCGCAGCGCGCTCCTACACGGCGCGCTACTGGGCTCGTCGCGTGGTGGCGCCGTCGGCGTGTATCGTCTACCTCGGCCTGGACAGGCGGGTGCCGGCGCTGGCTCACCACAACCTGCTGCTGCAGCACGGGTGGGACGAGCACTTCCGGAGCATCTTCGACCGGCCGGGGTGGCCGGCGCGCCCGGCGCTGTACGTCTGCCGGCCGTCGCTGACCGATCCGGCGGTCGCGCCGGAAGGGGGCGAGAACCTGTTCCTGATGATGCCGGCGGCGGCCGGGCTGCAGGACGACGACGAGGCGCGGCAGCGCTGCCTGCGGCTGATGCTGCGCGCGCTGGAGACGACGATCGGGGAGGGGATCGAGGACTCGATCCGCGTCTGCCGGCTGTTCACCCACCGCGACTTCACCGCCACCTTCAACGCCTTCCGCGGCACCGCCCTGGGACTGGCGCACACGCTGCGGCAGACGGCGTTCCTGCGGCCGTCGATCCGGAGCCGGCGCGTCGGCAACCTGTTCTTCGCCGGCCAGTACACGACGCCCGGCATCGGCGTGCCGATGGCGCTGATCGCCGCCACCATCGCACGCGACCGCATCGCGGCGGCGGCCGGAGGGCAACACGATGCCTGACCGCCGCCTCACCCGCATCTTCCGCCGCGGCAGCAGGACCTATTTCTTCTCCAGCGTCGCCTTCCCGCCGGCCCTGCGCGACGACGTGTTCGCGCTCTATGCCTTCGTGCGCACCGCCGACAACTTCGTCGACCAGCCCCCCGGCCGGCAGGACGCCGTTGCCTTCGACCGCTTCCGGGAGCGTTACGCATCGGCGGCCGCCGGCAGCCCGGACGGCGACCCCATCATCGACTCCTTCGTGGAGCTGGCAGTCCGCAAGCGGTTCCGCGACGAGTGGGTGGCGGCGTTCCTCGACGCCATGGCGCAGGACCTGACGCAGACCGACTACCCGGCCCTCGACGACACCC
The DNA here is from genome assembly GCA_963662775.1 of Spirochaetia bacterium. Lineage (GTDB taxonomy): Bacteria > Spirochaetota > Spirochaetia > SZUA-6 > Bin103 > CATQHW01. The sequence continues at coordinate 4,944,737 of OY759747.1, read as the reverse complement.
TGGCCTACGTGTACGGCAGCGCCGAGGTGATCGGGCTGATGATGGCGGCCATCATGGAGCTGCCGGCCGAGGCGTACGCACCGGCGCGGTTGCTCGGGCGCGCGATGCAGTACATCAACTTCATCCGCGACATCGCCGAGGACCTGGAGCTCGGCCGCACCTATCTGCCGGCCACGGAACTGGCCGCCGCCGGCCTGCGCAGCCTGGACCCGGCAGAGGCGCACCGCGACGTGCCGGCGTTCCGCCGCTTCGTGCGGGCCGAGATCGACCGCTACCTGGGCTGGCAGCGGGCCGCCGATGCCGGCTTCCACTTCATTCCGCGCCGTCCGCGCGTGGCGATCCGCACCGCCTCCGACATGTACCGCTGGACCGCCGATCGCATCCGCGAGGACCCGCTGGTCGTCTACCGGCGCAAGGTCCGGCCGTCGGCGGCCCGCATCCTGGCGACCATCGCGGCGAGCGCGCTGGGCGGCGGGCGGCGATGACGTTGCCCGAGGCGGAAGAGCGGGCGACATTGCCGGTGGAACCCGTGCACGCGAGCGAACGTACTCCCGTCCCAAAGGCTGCACCGGCCCCGGCGTATCGGGCGTTGGCCGTGGGCGTCCTGTTCAGCGTCGGCTTCACGGCCCTCATCTGGCTGCTCGCGGGGCGGCTGGCCGACGTCCCGCACGCCGAGGACGCGGGCGCTTCGTGGTACTACTGGAAGCTCATCGACCCCACGCTGGCCAGCAGATTGACCGCCTGGGGGTTTTACCTGTTGCACCAAGTAGCGTTCTGGGCCGTGATCCTCTACGCGCAGCGCCGCCTCGGGCGCGGCACGCCGCGCTACAGCGGGTCCCTGCGCCTGGCCAACGGGCTGGCCCTCGGGGTGAACGGCTTCTTCATCGCGCTGCGGGCAGACGCACCTCTGGTACGACGGCCTGGCGCAGGACATCTCGATCTGGAGCTCGCTCGGCTCGGTCGCACTCATGCTGGTCTGGGTGCTGCTGATGGAGAACCCGCGGCGCGGCCTGTTCTTCGGGAAGAAGATCGCCTTCCCCACGCGGGTCACCTCGGTTGCGCGCCGCTACCACGGCTACTACTTCGCCTGGGCCACCGTCTACACCCTCTGGTACCACCCGACGGAGGCCACCAGCGGCCACCTCATCGGGTTCCTGTACATGTTCCTGCTGCTGCTGCAGGGCAGCCTGTTCTTCACCCGCGCGCACGTGAACCGGTGGTGGACGCTCTTCCTAGAGGTGTCGGTGCTGGCGCACGGGACGCTGGTGGCGATCATGCAGGGCGAGGGCATGTGGCCGATGTTCGCGTTCGGGTTCGGCGGGATCTTCGTGATCACCCAGATGCACGGACTCCGCTGGCCGCCGTGGGTGCGCGGGCTGGTGCTGGCCGCCTACGTCGCCGGCGTCCTGGCCGTGTACGGCGCGCTCGGCTGGGAGCGGCTTGCCGAGGTGGTGCGAATCCCCTTCATCGACTACGCGGCGGTGTTCGCGCTGGCCGGCCTGATCGGCGGCGCGCTGGGCGTGATCCGGCTGATCCGGCCCGGGACCGGCGGGGGTACGCCCCCGGCGCCGAGCCGCGACCGGCACCCGAACCGGTCCCGAATGGAGGTGGCGGGAATCGAACCCGCGTCCTGAAAGGCACCACGCACGCTTCTACAGGTTTGTCCGGCGCTTCATTGTCGATGTGGACGTGAGGCCGCCGGCGGCCGCGTCCCATCCAATCCCGCTGTAGTGTCCCCGATGGCCCGCGAGCCGGCCTTCAGGTAAGCCCCGATTTTCACCAGGGTGACGGTCGCTCAGAGCTGCGCTCCCGAAACCCCGTGACTGCTGCTTTAAGCAGCCAGTGCCAGGTTGTTGTTGGCAGTTAAAAAGAAGGTGCCATGTTTTAGGAGAATGGCTCTCCACCTGCAACGTCCGCGACGATCTTCCAGTCGAGCCCTGTTCACCCCCGTGGAGGCCGTTCACCCCCGTCGCGCGCCGTTTCGTCACGGGCGAGTCCGCCGTGCATCGGTTCTCAACGCACGCTGCGCCTCGCGCTCGTCGTCCCGGCGCCGTATGTCTTGGCGCTTGTCCACATCGCGCTTGCCCCGGCAAAGGGCCAACTCGACCTTGACCAAGCCACGCACAGTGTAGAAGCGCAGCGGGACCAGGGTCAATCCACGCTGGGAAACCTGCCGGCGGAACGCCATGATCTCCTTCTTGTGGGCGAGCAGCCGGCGCGGGCGGTCCGGCTCGTGGTTGTAGCGGTTGCCGTGCTCGTAGTGCGAGATGTGCAGCCCATGCAGCCACAGCTCGCCGTTCTCCACGCGCCCGTGCGCGTCCGCGAAGGCGAATCGCCCGGCGCGCATCGACTTGACCTCGGTACCGGAGAGGACCACGCCGACCTCCAGCCGCTCGATGGGCTGGTAGCGGTGCAGCGCCCGCCGGTTGGTCGCCAGCGTGCGCGGGCCGGCCCGCTCAGCCATCGGGAGCATCCGGCAGGGCGATGACGACCCGGAACCCCAGGTACGGGGTGGCCCACGCCGGTTCCTGCGCGCCGCGCGAGTAGACGCGGATCAGGTCACGCTCGCTCGCCCAGGAGCCGCCGCGTACGACCCGCTCGGCGCCGGCGTGCGGCTGTCCGGCGAACGGCGGCACGGGCCCGGCACCCGTCCACAGCAGATAGGAGGCCGGCGCGTACCACGTGCCCGTCCACTCCCAGACATTGCCGAGCAGGTCGTGGAGTCCGTAGCCGTTCGCCTCCGACACCGGCGAAGAACCCGGCCCCGAGACGCGTGTCCCGTCGACCCGACTCTGTGCGAGCCGGGCGCCGCCCGTGCCCGAGGCGTTGGGGTAGGGGTGTCCGGACAGGCCGCCCCGCGCAGCCCACTCCCACTCGGTCTCGGTGGGCAGGCGCACGATCATGTCTCCGTACGGCCAGGGACCACGCGCCGCAGCCGACGCACCCAGCCAGGCGGCGAACGCTGCCGCCGCGTGGTGGGATACGTGCGTGACCGGCTGATCGAGCGTGCCCGGCGCGGGAACGCCTTCGGACCACGATGCCAGGTAGGCCGGCTCCGCCAGCCCCTCTCTCACCAGCGCGGCGGTTCCCGCAGGCGACCATCGCGGCACCTCGGCCACGAACCGCGCGAACTGCCGGTTGGTCACCTCGATCTCGGCCATCAGGAACGGCCCGACCGCGCGCAGGTGCGGCTGATGGTCGTGCGCGGCGTCGGCGCGCACGGGGCGGTCCACGTCATCCCCCATCAGCAGCGTCCCGCCGGGGACCGCCCGGAAGCGTATGCCGTCCAGGACGACGGCGTCCTGCAGCGCCGCCGGCGCCGGGGACGGGTGGGAGGACACGGCGCGCCGGTAGTCCTCGCCACGCTCCTGGTACCACCGCTGCGCCGCCAGGCGCTGCCCGAGCTCGCCCGGCACGGCGGCGGCGAGCCACAGCGGCAGGCCCGGGTAGTCGCGGTCGAGCTGCAACCACCGGTCGAACAGGATGCGCGCGGCCTGCGGCGTGACCGGCCCGCCGCGGGCAGCCGACGCCGCCGCGGCGCGCACCAGGGCGCCGAGCGCCTGCCGGCGGTCGACGAATGGCACGACGTCGCGCAGAAACGCGTACTGGGCGTCCGCTTCGGCCCGAGCCAGGGCGCGTCCGGCGTCCTCGATGATCCCGGTCACGTGCGCTGCGCCGCCGAATTCCGCCACGCCTCGCCGCGCCACGCCGGCCGCATCGACCAGCTCCAGGTCCGCGTGAACGGACGCCCGCTTGCGCACGATCAGCGTGCCCAGGACCCGCGGCGCCAGCGCTACCTGCAGCCGCTCCGCGGCGAAGCCGGCGCGCGCAAGCTCCAGGTCGTGCGTGCCCGGACCGGCTGCCACCGACAGCGGCGTGGTGCCCACGAACCGCCCGTCCAGCCACACGCTCACGTGCCGGGGGGTGGCGCTGACCGCGATGCGGCCGCCGGGCGAACGCAGTCCGGGATACACCAGCACCAGGAACAGCGCCAGCACCAGGATCACCGCGTAGATACCGGTGAGATAGGCCCCGGGCGGTATCCCCAGGAACGGCCGCAGGCGGACCTGGGAGGCGCGTTCGAGGTCCGCGGTCTCGGGAGCTGCAGCGCGCGCGGCCGGCGGCCGGAGTTCCCGTCTCATGGCGACGCCGAGGATGGAGTGGCGCCGCTCGCGGTGTCAAAGCACGCCGTCCGGCGCGGCTTGCCCGCGCCCCCGGCGGCCGGTAGGCTCGCCGCCGTGGCCGCGGCAATGGCGCGCTCCAGGCGCACGGACTCGGGGTGGCGGGCATGGAGCGAGGCGCTGCAGCACGGCACCGAGCGGCTGCTCACCGGCCGTCGCCGCAGAAAGCTGCGCCGCCGCGAACGCCATCGCCGCCGCAACCCCGTCGTCGACTGGCTGGATGCGATCGGCTCGGCGGTGCTGATCGTCCTGGTGATCAACCAGTTCCTGTTTCAGGCCTACAAGATCCCGTCCCAGTCCATGCGCCCGACCCTGGAGATCAGCGACCGCATCTTCGTGAACAAGCTCGTGTACGGGCCCGAGCTGGTGCCCGGGCAGGTCAAGCTTCCCGGCCCCCGGCGCCCCGGGCGCGGCGAGGTGATCATCTTCGAGAACCCCACCTACGAGCCGATCGGGCCGCTCAAGGACATCCTGAAGCGCATCATCTACATGCTGACGCTGTCGATGGTCGACATCGATCGCGACGAGTACGGCAACGCGAAGCCTCACATCCTCATCAAGCGCGCGATCGGCGTGGGCGGGGACCGCATCCGCCTGCGCCGCGGAGAGGTGCAGGTGCTCCTTCCCGGCGCGGACGGATGGAGCGACGAAGCGCCCTTGCAGGCTGCGTTCGGACTCGACTACGCGACGCGCCGCAGCCCCGGCTTGGTCGACTACGGCATCCTGCAGGCCGGCGTCACGGCAGCCACCCGGCTCAACGAGGGCGTGCCCCTGACCGAGCAGGAACGCATCGACGTGAACCGCTGGGAGAGAAGCGCGGGAGTCACGGACCTGGTGTTCCGGGACCAGTGGCGACTCCGCACGAAGGCCGAGGTGGACCCGACCGACCGCAATGCCGCCCGTCAGTGGCAGGTGCTGGAGCGGGGCTGGGTCGTTCCGTCCGGCACCGTGTTTCCCCTCGGCGACAATCGGGACGAGTCGAGGGATGGCCGCTACTTCGGACCGGTGACGCTCCGCCGGGTGCTCGGCAAGGCGATGTTCCACTACTGGCCGCCGGCCCGCTGGGCGGGGATCCGATAGTCGGCCTGCAGGAGCCCGTCGGATTTGACCGGGATCGGCTCCGGTTGTTAGCCTTGGCGCCGGAACCGAGATGTCTGGACACAGCAAGTGGCACTCGATACGCCACAAGAAAGGCGCCGTGGACGCGAAGCGCGGCAAACTCTTCGGCAAGCTCATCAAGGAAGTGACCGTCGCCGCACGCCTGGGAGGCTCCGAGGAAGAGGCGAACCCGCGGCTCCGGCAGGCCGTGCTGAAGGCGCGCGCCGCCAACATGCCCGCCGACAACATCGACCGCGCGATCAAGAAGGGCGCCGGAGAGGCAGGCGACACCGAGTTCCACGAGCTGCTCTACGAGGCGTACGGTCCCGGCGGCGTGGCGATGCTCATCGAGATCCTCACCGACAACCGGAACCGCAGCGCTGCCGAGGTCCGCAACACCCTGTCCAAGCACGGCGGCAACCTCGGCGACACCGGCTCGGTGTCCTACCTCTTCAAGCGGCGCGGCGTCGTCGCGGTCGATGGCGAGCAGCACTCCGAAGACGAGGTGATGGAGGTCGCGATCGAGGCCGGCGCCCTCGACGTGGTGACGGACGACGGCATCGTCGAAGTCCTGAGCGAGCCGGCCGAATTCGACGACGTGCTGCAGGCGATCCAGGAGGCGGAGCTGGCCACGAACGGAGCGGAGATCACGTGGGTCGCCGACGCGCCGCTGACGTTGCCGCCGAAGCCGGCAACGGCCGCGTTGCGGCTGATCGAGTTGATCGAGGACCTCGACGACGTGCAGTCGGTGGCCAGCAACCTCGAACTTGGCAACATCGAGCTCCCGGAGCCCTCACTCGTCGCCGACTGAGCGCGGGCCACGTTGGCGGTAATCCTGGGCATCGATCCCGGACTGGCCGCTACCGGGTACGGGGTGATCCGTGTCGAGGGCAGCCGCCTGCGCCACGTCGCACACGGAGCGTTCACCACGGCGGCCGGCACGGATCGGGGCGGCCGGCTGTTGGCGATTCGCGATGCGTTGACCGCGGTGCTCCGGCGCTACCGCCCGGAGCAGGCCGGCGTGGAGTCGCTGTTCTTCTCCCGCAACGTCCGCTCGGCCATGCCGGTCGCGGAGGCGCGCGGCGTCATCCTGCTGTGCCTGGCCGACGCCGGCGTGACGGTCGGCGAACACACGCCGCTGCGCGTCAAGCAGGCCATCCTCGGCCACGGCAGCGCCGACAAGCAGCAGATGAGCACCATGGTCCGGCTCCTGTTTCAACTCGGCCCCGACGAGCCGTTGCCGCACCACGCCGCCGATGCGCTGGCGGTCGCGGTGTGTCACGCCCACTCCTCGCCACTGGACGAGCGAGCGGCCGAGTAGATGTACAACAGCCTGACGGGCACGGTCACTTTCAAGGACCGCGAGCGGCTGCACCTGACGCTGGCGGGGATCGAGTGGGACCTGGCCATCTCCGGCAGCACCGCGGACGCCCTCCCGAAGCCGGGCGCGGAAGCCAAAGTGTTCACTTTTTTGCACCATCGCGAAGACGTCATGAAGCTCTACGGCTTCGCCGCGGCGGCCGAGCGGGAGCTGTTCCTCAGCCTGATGCAGGTCAACGGCGTCGGGCCGCGGCTGATCATGAGGATGCTGTCGGCGGCCACCGAGCGCGACGTTCGCGCCGCCGTGCAGTCGGGTGACGCCGACGCCCTGGCCCGCCTGCCGGGACTGGGCGCCAGGAGTGCGCAGAAGATCATACTCGCCCTGCGCGGCAAACTCCTTCCGCCGGCCGAAGTGTCCGCCGGGGTGGAGACCGAGCTGATCCGGGCGCTCACGGGCATGGGCTTCCCCGAGCGCCAGGCGGCGCGGGCGGTCGCTGCCGCCCTGCAGGACGCCGAGCAGTCGGGCGGCGACCCCGATGAGGCGCAGTTGCTGCGCGCGGCCATTCAGCTTCTGGGTGCCGGGAGGTGAGCGACCGCATCACGTCGCCCGGAGCGGGACCGGGGGACGGCGACGAGGTACAACTGCGGCCGCGACTGCTACACGACTTCATCGGGCAGAAGCAGTTGCGGGAGAACCTGCGCGTGTTCGTCAGCGCTGCCCGCGACCGCGAGGAAGCGCTCGACCACGTGTTCTTCTCCGGACCGCCGGGCCTGGGCAAGACCACCCTGGCGGCGATCGTCGCCAACGAGCTGGACGTCGAGTTCCGCAGCACCTCGGCACCGGCGCTGGAGAAGACCGGCGACCTGGTGGCGATCCTGACCAGCCTGGGCCGGCACCACGTCTTCTTCATAGACGAGATTCACCGGCTGCGGCCGCCGATCGAGGAGTTGCTGTACACGGCCATGGAGGACTACGAGGTGGACGTGGTCATCGGCGAGGGGCCAAGCGCCCGCACCATCAAGATCTCGCTTCCCCGCTTCACGCTGATCGGCGCCACCACCAAGACCGGGCTGGTGTCGGCGCCCCTGTACTCGCGGTTCGGGATCACCGCGCGGCTGGACCTGTACGACCAGGACGAGCTGGAGCAGATCGTCGACCGAACGGCCTCGCTGTTGTCCATGGAGATGGCGCCGGACGTGAGGCCGCTGCTGGCGCGCAGTTCCCGCGGCACCCCGCGGGTGGCCATCCGGCTGGTGCGGCGGATGCGGGACTACGCGCAGGTCTGGGGCGACGGCACCCTGACCGGCGCGATCGTCGACCGCGGGCTGCGCGCGCTGGGCATCGACCGGTACGGCCTGGACCGCACCGATCGGGAGATTCTGTCGATCGTCATCGACCGCTACGGTGGCGGCCCGGTCGGGGTGGAGACGCTGGCGATCTCGCTGGGGGAGACCGCGGACACCGTGGAGGACGTGTACGAGCCGTTTCTCGTGCAGAGCGGATTCCTGAAGCGCACCGCCCGCGGCCGCGTCGTGACCGATCTTGCCGTGCGCCACGTCAGGGGAGCCGCGGGCGATCAGGAGGGAGGCCAGAAGGGAGGCGACCAGGAGGGAACCGGTGCTCGTCCGGGACTTCTGTTTTGAGGTCCCGCCGCGGCTCATCGCGCAGCGGCCGATGGGACCGCGAGGCGCCGAACGGCTCCTGATCCTGGACCGGGCCCGGTCCGGAAGCCGGCACACGACGATGGCGGCCCTCCCGGAGCTGCTGCCCGCAGGCTCCGTGCTGGTGCTCAACGACTCGCGCGTGCGCAAGGCGCGGGTGTTCGGAACGTCCGAGAACGGCGGCTCGGTGGAGCTGGTGTTCCTGGAAGAGATCCGGCCGGGACGCTGGCTCGCGCTGGCGCGCCGTGCCCGACGCCAGCGGGTCGGCAAACGGCTGTTCCTGCCGGAGGACGTCGAGGCCCGCGTGGTGGGGGTCCATGACGACCAGAGGGAGCTGGAGCTCAGGCCGGCGATCGGGGAGGGCTACTTCGACCGGCACGGCACGATGCCGCTGCCGCCGTACATAGAGCGTGCGCCGGACGGCCAGGACGACGCCCGCTACCAGACCGTATACGCGCGCGAGTTCGGATCGGCGGCGGCGCCGACGGCAGGACTGCACCTCACCCGGGAGCTCATCGGGACGATCCGCGAGCGGGGCATCGACGTCCAGTTCGTGACCCTGCACGTCGGCGCGGGCACGTTCCTGCCGATCCGCGGCGAACGCCTGGAGGACCACCGCATGCACGAGGAGTCGGTGGCGCTGAGCCGTTCGGCGGCGGCGGCCATCGAGGCGGCGCGGCGCGGCGGCCGGGACGTGGTCGCGGTCGGGACGACGGTGGTCCGCGCCCTCGAATCGCGGGCGGCCGCCGACGATGGCCGCGTCGCGGCGCTGGCTCCCGGCCGCTGGCGTACCGACCTGTTCATCCGGCCCGGACACCGATTCCGGGTGGTCACGCGCCTGTTGACCAATCTGCACACGCCCGGATCGACCCTGGTCGCCCTGGTCGCGGCCTTCGCCGGCCGCGAGCGTCTCCTGGCTGCCTACGAGGAAGCGGTGGCGCGCGGCTACCGGTTCTATTCCTACGGCGACGCCATGCTGGTCCTGTGACGATGCCGTCCTGTAACGAAACGGCGCCGCCGTTGGTCTCATTGGGTGATGCCCTCACGGCCTTCGCGCGGACGGCGATCAGTCGAGTCCGAGGACCGGCCACAGCCGGGCGAAGACCTCCTCCCGGCTGCCCGAGCCGTCGATCCGGTGAACGGACACCCCACGCTCCTGCAGCCGCGTGAGCGCGGCGCCGTAGGCGGCCAGAACCCGCTGCTGGGTCGCGGCCCCGTCGAATCGCTGCGGGACTCCCGCGCGATCTCGCAACCGTTCCTGGCACACCTCGACGGGGCTGGTCAGGAAGATGATGCGCGTGGGCAGTGGCGAGGAGTCGTTGACCGCCTCGATGAAGTCGGCGGGGACGTCCAGGCTCTGGTACGCCAGGCTGGAAGCGATACAGCGATCGCTGATCACCACCTCTCCGGCAGCGTGGCGTTCCAGGATACCGCCGGCTCCGTGGCAGTGCTCCGCCCGGTCGGCGGCGAACAGCAGGGCGAACGCCCGGCCGGACACCGGCTGGCGCGTCGCCAGCATCGAGCGGACGAGGCGACCGATCGCGCCGTCGGTGGGTTCGCGGGTCCGGAAGTGGCGGACGCCCCGCGAGCGCAGACGATTGGCGATCAGCCCCACCTGCGTCGTGGTGCCGGCGCCGTCGAGCCCCTCGACCGCGACGAATCGCGACAGGATACGGTTGCCGCTTCGGTCCATCACGCTATGATCGCACCGACCATCATGCCGATCATCATGCTGAGGGCCATGCCGATCATCATGCCGATTATCATGATCGCACCGACTACCGTGACACTACGCGGGTACCACCGCCGTGTCTCCATCCTGGCGCTGCTGCTGGTCGCGATCGCGGCGCCGGGCCAGGAGGCGGAAGCGCCGGCCATCGAGGTGAGCCCGCTGCGGGTCCCCGACGTCGTCATCACCGGCGAGGACGCGATCATCATCGTTCCGCCACTTCCGGTTCTGCCCGGCGGCAGCATACCCGTGCCGCGGGTGGAGCTGCAGCCGCTGCCGTTCCTGCCGTCACCGACCTGGTGCGATCCGGTCACCGCGGGTGACGCCCCGCGCGGCGAGGTATTCGTGATCGAGCCGGTGTGCATGGATCTGTCCGCGCTCTCGGACCGGCTGCCGATCTTCCTGAAGCCCGGCGAACCTCCGATCCCGGAGATGCACGCCCTGGGCGTCCATCATTCCGCAACGGACTCCGCAACGGACTCCGCGACGGACTCCGCGACGGCTCGTGACAACATCAGCGCTCACAACAACGGGGGAGACGAGTGATAGAGTTTTTCTTGCGCGGCGGCGTGTTCCTGTGGCCGATCGGCCTGCTGTCGGTTGCAGCCGTGTACCTGATCATCGAGCGGGCGATCTTCTTCCTGCAATCGCGACCGACGCCACAGCTTCAGCAGGCGCTGACCGCGTTCCTCGGCGGGGAGCCGCCGACGGGCCTTGAGGAGAGGCTGGGGACGAGCATCGCGCCGGAAGCGACGCTGGCCCGCGTGGGCCTGGACGCCCAGGGGGCGGAACCCGGCGATGCCCACCGCCGACTGGAGCGGTCGCTGCTGGAGGTCGTCACCGCCCTGGAGCACAACGTGGCGCCGCTCGGCAGCATCGCCAACGTTGCCACCCTCCTGGGCCTGCTGGGAACGGTGGTCGGCATGATCGCCGCCTTCATCGGCATGGGAGGAGTCGCCACGGCGGACATGGGCGGACTGACGCAGGGCATCTCGCAGGCGATGGTCACCACCGCCGCCGGGCTCGGCGTCGCCGTGCCGGCGACGTTCTTTCATCACATGTACGCCAACTACGTGAAGAGGCGCACCTCGGAACTGAACGTCACCACCTCCGAGCTGGAGTCGCTGGTGGCAGTCGTCACCGTCGGTGTCGAGCACGGACGGTGAACCGCCGGGGCGGCATCCGGGTCACCGGCAGCGATCTGGGGGTGTCCGCCGCCCTGCCGCTGACGGCGCTCATCGACGTCATCTTCCTGGTGGTCATCTTCTTCATGATCAACGCCGTGTTCGCGGTGACCTCGCAGATCCCGGTCGATCTTCCCGACGAACCGGGAGACGCCACCTCGGGCAACCGCGCCATCATGGTCACGATCGACGCCGCCGGCCTGATCTTCGTGGACGAGGAGCCGTTCTACGAAGAGGAACTGGTCAACGTGCTGCGCGAGAAGCATGAGAACGACCCCGATCTGGCCGTATACGTCAATGCCGACGCCACGCTTCCGTACCAGGTCCTGATCGACGTGCTCGGCGCGGTCCGAGATGCGGGAATCGGCGCGCTGTCCCTGTTGACCGACCCCGAATCCGCGCCGTGAGAGGCCCGCGCCGGCCGGCGTCGTTCGCCGTGTCGGTGGCCGTTCACCTCATTCTCCTGGTCCTCGCGTCGCGCCTGTCGGTGCCGACGCCGCCTGTCGAGACGGCGATCGCCGTGCAGATCGTCGCCGAGTCGCCGGGAGACAGCGCGCCGGCCGGGAGTCCGGAGCCCGCCGAGGAGGAGGCGCCGGAGCCCGCGTCGGCGGCGGCGCCGGAACCCGCACCGGAACCCGAGCCCGAGCCGGAACCCGCACCGGAACCTGAGCCCGAGCCGGAGCCCGAACCCGAACCAGAGCCCGAGTCTGAGCCTGAACCGGAGCCCGAGCCAGAGCCAGAACCCGAGCCGGAGCCAGAACCCGAGCCCGAACCCGAGCCCGAACCCGAACCAGAACCAGAACCAGAGCCCGAACCAGAACCAGAACCAGAGCCCGAGCCGGAACCCGAGCCGCCGGAGCCGACGACCGAACCGGATCCGGAGCCAACGCCGGAGCCGGCAGACGAACCCGAGCCTGAACCAGAGCCCGAACCGGAGCCGCCGCCGGAGCCGGAACCCGAGCCGCCGCCGGAGCCGAAGGTCGACCTGGCGGCGCTGGCCCGGGAAGCGGCCGCCAAGGCCGCCGCGGATCTGATCCAGAGCACGCCGTATCAGGCGCCCGCGGTGCCCATGACCGACGTGGACACCGGACCGGCGTGGACCTCGGATCTGTCCGTCCCCGGTCCTACCGAGGACGACACGATCGGTCTGGCCGACGCGGCACTGAACCGCCCCATCGTGTCGTCGGGGCCCGGCGACGAGGCGGGCGGCGAGACGACGCGGACGCACAAGTGCCCGGAGGTCGTCGGCTACCTCAAGGACGGAAAGTACCCGGAGCGGATGGCGCGGGAGGGAGCCGCCGTCGCCGTGACGGTGCACATGACGGTCAACGCGCGCGGGGTGGTCACCGACGCCTGGATCGACGAGGACGACGAGTCGGTCTTCCCGTCGATCGACATCGCCGCGCTGGCGGTGGCGCGCGACTGCCGATTCGACGCGAAGCTCGGCGCTGCCGATACGACCTATAGGGTGCCTATCACGTTTGACCCGCGCCGGCGGTGATGAGGGCTCGCGACAAGCGGCGTCTTCCCCGCGCGGCGATCATCACCATCGAGATCGCCGTGTTCGTGGGCCTGTTCGCCGCCGTCGTGTTCGGCGTGGGCTATGCGCGCGACCGCCTGGACCGGATGGTCGGCCACCTTCGCGAGCAGGTGTCCGTCCAGGTAGCCGACCGGCTCGGGGCGCGCATACGGTACGGAACCGTCGCCCGGTCGGCGTTGCGCGCACTGCAGATCAGCGACCTGGAACTGCTCGGCACGTCCGGCGACGTGCTGCTGTCGGCGCGCCGCCTGCGGGTTCACTACTCGCTGCGCACGCTGCTGAGCACCCGCAGCGCGGTGGACGCCGTAAACCGGGTCGAGTTGACCGGCGTCGTGGCGAACCTGCGCCTGCCGCGCGACCAGGGCCCGGTGTCCGCCGCGCTCGGTGGGCTCGGCGCGGCCGCCGACGGCACCGCGCAGGCCTCGGTCCTGCCGTGGCCGCTGACCATCGCCGATGCGCGCGTCACCGTCACCGTGGACTCCGACCGCACCTCGGGCTCCGGCCACACCTCGGGCTCCGGCCACGTGGACCTGCGCGAGCTGTCCCTGCGGCTGGAGCCCGACGGCGACGGCGTGCGCATCGTCGACGCCCGCGCGCGCCTGGATGCCGCGCTCGCCGACCTGGCCGGGCACGCCACGGAACTGGATACCAGGATCCGCCTGGACGGACGCCTCGGACCGGGGGACGCCTCGCGGGCGACGGTTCGGGTCGGCGCCGTGCAGAGCAGCCTGGGCACGATACCCGCCCGCGAGGTGCAGGCCGCTTGGGACGGAACGACGCTCGGCCTGACCACGCTGGCCGATGACCGCGGATCGGTGCTCAGGGTGTGGATCGAACCGGAGCGGCGGCTGATCCGCGCGGACCTGCAGGCCGAGCAGTTCAGCCCGATCGGTCTCGTTCGGCCGGCGGGTCCGCTGGCCCGCCTGAGTCCGTGGTTCGACACGACCGTGACCGGCACCGGTTCGGTCATCGCCGGCCCCGACGGGGTGCTCAGATACGACGCCGACATCGGTTTCGCCGCCCCTCCCGCGTTGCTCGGCGGGCTGCCGGACGAGCCCGTGGAGGTCGATCTCACCGTGCGCGGCAACGGCACGACCGCAACGGTCGCGCCCCTCGTGCTGCGTTCGACCGCCGGCGCCGCCCGGTACGAAGGCACGATCGACACCCGCACCGGAATCGCGGCCGGCCGGCTGGCCGTCACGGACCTGGACCTGGACGGCCGGCCGATCGGGGCGAGCGCGGAGGTGGAGGCCGACCTGCAAGCGATGCGGCTGAGTCTCCGCGAAGGCGTCGTGGCCATCGGCGATGCGGCGCTGAGCGAACTGGCCGGACACGTCGTCCTGCACGGTGCCGCGCCCGACGGCGGCGCGGCGGCCGCCTCTCCCTCGCTGCAGGTCGATCTGACATGGGTCCCGCCCGTTTCAGGCGACGGAACGGCGACGGCGACCGGGGCCGTCACCCTGGGGCGGCGGCCCGTGTTCACCGGTCGCGTCGACCTCGAGAACGTCGACGCAGGCGTCCTGTACGGTCTGCTGCGCCCGGCGGACTCGGACGATGCGGAGGCATCCGACCTGCCCGACGGGCTGCTCGTCAGCGCGCGGTTGGAGGGGTCGGTCGGGACGGACCTGCTGGCGCTGGAGGTTTCGGCGGCGTCCGTGGTCCAGCGAGCCGGCCCCCTGCGGGCTCGTTTCAACGCGGTCGCCACGGAACGATCGCTGGAGATCGTCGATCTGGACCTGGTCGTCGGCGCCTCGACCCGTGCCGTCGGCAGCGCGACGGTGGACGCCGAAAGGCTGTACGCGTCCGGCCGCATCGAGCTGGACGGCGAGCAGGTGCCGGGCACGATCCGCCTGGAAACGGGTGACGGGGTCACCGTGCGCGGGCCGTGGGGGCTGATGGTGCAGTTGTGGCCCGATGAGGAACTGCGGCCGGCGGACGTTCTGGCGCGAATCGCGGCAACGGAGGCGGGGGGGCCCACGCCGTTCCGTATGAACCTGGAGGGGTATCCGGTCGCTGCGGCCGGCGAAGACGTTACCGCCGACGCCACGCTTGCCGGCATCGTGCGGCGGCCGTGGGCGTTCCTCGGCAGCCTCGGTCCGCGCGGACGCGGTGCGGATGCGCTGACGGACCTGGCCGCCGCCGGCGTCGTGCTGGCCGACTCGCGGCTCGCCCTGCGCGGCCTGACCGTCGGCGACCTCCCGGCGCGGTTGGAGATCGACTTCGGTTACGACCTCGACGTCCTCAGCGCAGACCGCATTCGCTTCGCCGTCGGCGAGCAGGACGTCACCGGCGCGGGCACGCTGAACGTGACGACGCACGACGGATTCCGCGCCGCCGGGCAGGTGTTGCTGGAGAGCGGGCAGGAACGCTACGACGCCGCCGTCTCGATCGCTCCCGGGATGCTCGACGTCGACGTCGACGTGAACCTCCTGCGGCTGGATCGCCTCGTGCCTCTGCCGATCCCGGGCACCGCCTCCGGCCGAATCCGGATCACCGGCTCCCTCGCGGAGCCGCTGATCACCGCCGAGTTGACCTCCCATGACGTCCCGCTCGACAAGGACTACGTGACGCTCGCCTTGCAGAGCACGTACGACGGACGACGCATCGCCATCGACGACCTGGCGGTCGATTTCCGGGACCATCGGATCCGCGGGGTGGCCGGGAGCATCGATACGAGCACGGGAACGGTGGCCGTGGGAGGACGGTACGAAGGCGAGTACCTGGGGCAACCGCTGTCGCTCGACCTGGCCGTGACCGGGACCGCATCGTTCCCCGCGGGATCGGCAGCGGAGCGATCGCTGCCCGTGGAAGCCGCCCTGACCGTCGCGGCTAGCGCGGTGACGGTCGGCGACCTGAGCAAGCCTTCCTGGGAGGCCGCGGTCCGTTGGGAGGAGGGGGGGCTGGCTTTCTCGGGCGGACCTCTGGACGGCCTGTCAGGCAGGATCGCGACCGACGGAGCCTTCGAGGTCGAGGTCTCGGCGCTGCCGCTGCAGGGCAGCGCCTCGGGGACGCTGTCCGGCAGCGAGCTGTCCGCGCAACTGTCGATCGCCGCGCTGGACCTGACGCTCCTCAACACCCTCATGCACACCTCGGCGGTGACGGTCGTGTCCGGATCGGCGGCCGGAACCGTGCGCCTCCACGGCCCGATCAACGACCCCGCCATGCTCGGCGCCCTGCAGGCGACCGGCGTCGTGCTGGAGTCGTCGCTGATCCCGCAACGGGTCGGACCGCTCGCGTTTCCGGTCGCTGCCACCGACCGGGAGCTGACCGTGGGGCGCACGCGCCCGGAGCGGGGCGTCGCCCCGGTAGAGGTGCACGGGACGGTGCGATTCGGGCAATGGGCGCCGACCGCCTACGACTTCAGCGTGCAGACGGCTACCGAGGAAGGGGTCCCGGTCGAGTACCGTTTCGGGCCGATCTCCATCGCCGGGGTCGCCCTGGGAAGCGTGCAGATTACCGGCGACCGGGACGCCACCCACATCGCGGGCGCCGTCGAAGCCGACTCGGCGCGGGTGTTCATCGACAACGCCGGACGGGGCTCGCCTCCAGCCTGGGAACCGCTGACGGTCGACCTGGAGGCCACCACCGGTCGCGGCGTCGAGCTGACCTGGCCGTCGGACGACCTGCCGATCCTGGAAGCGCTGGTCGACGTCGATCAGACCGTTTCGGTCAGCTACGACGGGTTCAGCGGCGACTACTCGGTCGTGGGAGACGTGGCGATCCGCCGCGGCGAGCTGTTCTTCTTCAACCGCACCTTCGTCCTTCGCGACGGGCTCGTGTCGTTCGCCGAGGACGGAGGACGGTTCGACCCGATGGTCACCGTCCGGGCGGAGACGCGCGAGCGCAGCGCCGATGACGGCACGCTGCGGATCTACCTGGATGCGGACTCCCCCCTGAGCGCCCTCGACCCGCAGACCGTTCGGCTCAGTTCCGCGCCCCCGCGACCGCTGCCGGAGTTGCGCGCGATGCTGGGTGCGCCGTTCGCCGACGGCACGGCGGACGAAGACATCGACCTGCTGGCGGTCGCCGGCGGCATGGCAACCCAATTCGGCATGGTCCGCCCCATGGAGCGGGCGCTCCGCGATTCGCTCGGCCTGGACCTGTTCAGCATACGCTCGCAGCTCGTGGAGAACCTGTTGCGAACCCCGCTGGGCGTCTCCAGCCCCGACCTGCTCGACAACACCGAGATCGTCGTCGGCAAGTACCTTGGCGACGGCCTGTTCCTAGAGGCGCTCGTGCGGGTAGAATCAGACACCGTGTCGCCGGGACCCGAACTGCGCACCAATCTGGAGCTCAGCCTGGAATGGGCGACGCCATTCTTCCTCTTGGAGTGGTCCCTCTTGCCGTCTCTCACCGACCCGTTCCAGACCGGCAGCGCGTTGTCGCTGTCATGGCGTTTCAACTACTGATGCGTCCCCGTTCGACGCCCGCGCGCATCCTCCGCGCCCTTCCCGTTGCGGCCGTACTGCTTGCCGCCGTGCCGGCCACCGCACAGCAGTCGGCGCAGCAGGGAGACAACTGGTTCTACGGCAAGCCGATCAGAGCGGTCGAGTTCGTCGGCCTGGACACGGTCGCCGAGGACGATCTCCGGTCGATCGTGGCCCCGTACCTGGGTGAACCCTTCGAGTTGGACCTGTATTTGGAGATGGAGGGCGCGCTGTACGCGACGGAGCTGTTCGAGAGCCTGAAGGCGGACGCCGCCGAGGGCGACGAGCAGCGATCGACGGTCATCGTGCGCGTGTCGGTGCGGGAGCGGCCGACCATCGACGACATCGTCATCGAGGGCGAGCGCCGGATCAGGGCAGGGCAGATCCTCAACGCGATGGCGTCGGAACCGGACTCGATCCTGAACTCGGGCCGGCTCGAGGAGGACCTCGACGCGATCCGCGACCTGTACGAGGCGGACGGGTTCGCCAGCGCACGGGTGGAGTCCACGGTCGTCCCCGACGCGTCCGCCAATCGCGTCACCGTACGGATCACCGTCACGGAGGGCATCCGCACCACCGTGGTCGCGATCGACTTCGTCGGCAACGAGTTCGCCTCGGCAGGCACCCTGCGCAGCCAGATGGAGACCCGCGAACGGGCGCTGCTGCAACGCGGCCTGTTCTCCGAGAGCGCCTTTCAGCGCGATCTCGGCAGCGTCGTCTCCTACTACCGGAGCAACGGGTACGTGGACGCCTCCATCGACCGGGTCGAGCGCAGCATCGAGCACGACGCCGGCGGCGACCAGGACCTGCTCAGCCTCACCCTGCACGTGAGCGAAGGACGGACGTTCGAGTACGCGGGCACGGAGTTCGAGGGCAACAGCGTGTTCACCGACGAAGAGCTGCAGGCGCTCGTGCGCCATCGCGGCGACCGCTCGATCAACCTCGAAACCGTCGCAGCCGACTTCGCGCGGGTGCAGGACCTGTATTACGAGAACGGTTACATCTTCAACGGCTTCGATCAGGAACTGACCCGCGACGACGAGCCGGGAACGATCCGGGTACGGGTCACCATCACCGAACGCGACGGCGCACATATCGAGAACATCACCATCGCGGGCAACGTCAAGACGCGGGAGCACGTGCTGCTCCGAGAGCTGCCGTTCGAGGTCGGCGACGTGTTCAACCGCACCGAGATCGTCCGCGGCCTGCAGAACCTGTACAACCTGCAGTATTTCACGTCGGTCGAACCGGGCACGCCACCGGGCAGCGCCCCGGGCCTGATGGACGTCAACATCACCGTGGAGGAGGGGACGACCGCGGACATCGGCTTCGGAGCCACCTTCTCCGGCGGCGACTTCCCGCTGTCCGGATTCGTGCGCTGGTCGGAGCGCAACTTCGCCGGACTGGGGCAGACGATCAGCGTCGACCTGTCCGCCTCGCAGCTCCGGCAGGCGCTGTCACTCGGTTTCCGCGAGCCCTGGCTGCTTGGTCAGCCGTGGTCGGCAGGCATCACCCTCGGCGGCGAGCACGCCGTGGTTCGCGGCGTGGCGCAGGACGTCCTCCACCCGGTGTTCACCGACGCGGAGTCCGAGCACGCCGTGCCCGATCCCTACACCTCGAATGACGACTACACCTCCGGTACGTTGATACCGGACCAGTACACCATGGAGTACGACACGTTCGCGATTTCGGCGGAAGTCTCCAGCGGCTACCGGTTCGACACCCTCCTCGGCCGCATCATCGTGCGCGGCGGATTCGGCTCCAGCCTCGAGTTCCTGGTCTACGACCCGCAGGTCAACCGGCCTTTCGACAAGACGGTCCGCGACCAGTTCGAGCGGTGGAGCGTCGTCAACAACCTGTGGACGGGCGTGGCATGGGACCGGCGCGACTTCTTCCTGAACCCCACCGAAGGCACGCTGCTCAGCCAGCGGGTCACCCTGACCGGCGGTCCGCTGTCCGGCGACCGTCACTTCATCGTGCTGGACAGTCAGGCCGAAGCCTTCGCGACGCTCTTCGCCATACCGCTGTCCGATGTCTTCGATCTGAGAGTGGTGCTCGCCGGCCACACCGGCTTCTCCGTGATCCTTCCCCAGCTCCGTGGTTGCGGTGCCGTCAACGGCGATCCGGGACTGTGCTGGGACCAGGTCCTGGGCCAGGAAGACCTGCTCATCATCGACGGGACCAGCGTGGGCCGGGGCTGGGAGCCGGTATTCGACGGCGAGGCGCTGTGGGACAACAAGGTGGAACTGCGGGTGCCGATCGATCCGCAGATCCTCTGGGGCGTGCTGTTCCTGGACGCCGCCCTGCTGTGGGACGACCGCGGCGCCATCGGCGCCACCTCGCTGGACGACGTGCACTTCAGCGCCGGGTTCGGCCTTCGCTTCGCGATCCCGCAACTGCCGTTGCGGCTCTACCTCGCCAAGCCGTTCGCGTTTCACGACGGCAGGCTCGGTGATCCTCCCGGCACCCAGAGCAGCGGCCCGCTGGGCGGCATGAATCTCGTCCTGGGGCTCGGCGGCGATACGTTCTGAGGAGCGTCCCCGTCGGCGCGCGGGAGGGCGTCGCCACGGTGGCCGGGACGGTCGGATGATCATGCACGTACGGCGGGGACGGCTGCGTGCCCCGGTCGCTGCCTTGCTGGCCGCTGCCTTGCTGGCGCTGCCGGCGCCCGCGACCGCCCAGGAGCTGATCACCCGTATGGGCGTCGTCGATCTCGACCGGGTCGTGCGCGCCTTCTACCTCGAGTCCGAGGCGTTCCGGACCTACCAGGCACGACGTGCGGATGTCATCGCCGAACGCGAGCGGATCGAAGAGGACCTGCACCGCCTGGAACTGCGGCTCGTCGACGCGCGGCAGGGCGGGGACCGCAGCCTGGCGCTGCGCCTCGAACAGCAGGTCTTCGACACTACCGAGCACCTGTCGCAGTACGTGCGCGTCATGAACGATCAACTGCAGCGCATGTACGGCGAGCTGCAGACATCGGACCTGTTCATCGGCGAGCTGGCGGCGGCGCTCCGATACGTGGCGGAGGCGCTTGGCTACACGGTGATTCTCGACACCGACGACGTGCTGCACTGGGACACCGACGTCGACCTGACCGACGACGTCATCTCCGAGCTTGCCCGGCGAGCGGCGCGCCGCTAGCGCCACGGGCCGGCTCCTGGGAGTCGACCTGGGTACGCGGCGCATCGGTCTGGCCATGACGGATCCCGCCGGGATCATCGCCTCGCCGCTGATGACCGTGCAGTTCACGACCGAGGCGGCGCTGCTCGACGAGCTCCGCAGCACCTGCCGCGAACGCGGCGTTCGGCTGATCGTGATCGGACATCCGGTCCGCACCGACGGCACGCCGACTCCGCTCGGCGTGCGCGCCGAGCGGCTTGCCGCAAGGCTGACCGACGGGGGTGTCGAGGCCTGCACGTGGGACGAACAGTTCACCAGCCGCGCCGCGGCCACCGCGATCGGACGCCACCGTCCCGGGCGGCGCCGCGGCGACCGCGGCCGGATCGACCGCATGGCGGCGGCGCTCATGCTGCAGGACTACCTCGAGCACGGGTACGCTTGAGCGGATGGGCGGACCAACCCCCATGATGGGGCAGTACCTGCGCCTGAAGGCGTCTCAGCCGGGTGCGATCCTCTTCTTTCGGCTCGGGGACTTCTACGAGATGTTCGCCGAGGACGCGGAGCAGGCCGCGCCGATTCTGGACATCGCCCTCACCAGACGCAACGGCGTGCCGATGTGCGGCGTACCCCATCACGCCGCGCAGACGTACCTGACGAAGCTGTTGCGGGCCGGCCGCAAGGTGGCGATCTGCGAGCAGGTCGGGGTGCCCGAGGGCGGATTGACCGAACGGCGCGTCGTCGAGGTGGTCACGCCCGGCACGATCGTGGACGAACGACTGCTCGACCATGCCAGCAACAACTACCTCGCGGCGGTGGCCGACGCAGGCACCGCCCTCGGGCTGGCGTGGGCCGACCTGTCGACCGGAGAGCTGCGAGCCACGCGCCTGCCGGCCGAACGGACGGAGTTGTGGCTGCGCGACCACATGCAGCGGCTGGCGCCGCGCGAGCTGATCGTCCAGGAGAGCCTGCTGGACGCCGGGTCGCCGGCGGAGCGGGTGTTGGCCGAACGCCCGGACCTGGTGCTCGAGCGTTACCCGGACTGGCACTTCGAGCCCGATGCCAATCACGAGATCCTGTGCCGACAGTTCGGGGTGGTCGACCTGCGCTCGTTCGGGCTGCAGCGCTCGGACGCGGAAGTGCGTGCGGCCGGCGCTCTGGTCGGCTTCATCCGCCAGCATGCCCTGCACGACACCCCGCACCTCCACGACCTGGTCGTGGAGGCGGTCGACGCCAATCTCCGCATCGACGAACCCACGCAACGCAACCTGGAGCTGACCGCCAATCTCCTCGACGGCGGTCGCGAGCACACCCTGCTCGCCACGCTGGATCGCACGCGCACGTCGGTCGGCGCCCGGCTGCTGCGCCGGTCGGTCCTCGCACCGCTGCGAGAGCGGGACTCGATCGAGCGCCGCCTGGACGACGTCGAGGGCCTGTTCCGCAACCAGGCGCTGCTTTCCCGCGTGCGCGCGGAGCTGGACCGTTTTCGGGATCTCGAGCGGCTGACGGCGCGCAGCTCGCTGGGCCGCTCCGACGCGCGCGAGCTGCTGGCGATCCGCACCTGCCTGCAGTGCGCGCTCACCGTCGCCGAGATGCTGGCGGACACCGTCCCCCGGCTGGCCGCGGCGCTCCGCGATCGCGACGGCAACCTCGCTGCGCTGCTCGAAGCGCTGCGGGACGCCCTGTGCGATGCCTCCGACGGCCCGGCTTTCAGGGCCGGGCACTCCGCGGACCTGGACCGCCTGCAGGCCGCCGCCGCGGCGGCCGAACGGGAACTCTCACGCTACGCCGACGAGGTGCGGACGGAAACCGGCATCGCGTCCGTGCGCCTGAAGCACAACCGCGTGCTCGGCTATTTCTTTGACATCACCAAGCCGAACCTCGACCGTGTGCCCGGCCACTTCATCCGCAGGCAGAGCCTTGCCAACTCGGAACGATTCACGACCGAACGGCTCATGGACCTCGACGCCCGCATCGGACGAGCGCAGGCTGACCGGGAAGAGTTGGAGCGGGCCGGGCTCATCGCCCTGCGGCAACAGGTCGCCAGCCACTCGGCCGCTCTGCTGAGACTGGCCGCCGCGGTCGCGGAAGTCGATCTGGTGCAGTCACTGGCCACCGCCGCCACCGAGCTCGGTTACACCCGTCCGACCTTCGTCGACGAGGACATCCTGGAGATCCGCGGCGGCCGCCACCCGGTGGTGGAGGCCGCGATGCCAAGCGGGGCCTTCATCCCGAACGGGATCGACCTGGGAACGACCGAGCGGGTGGTGCTGCTGACCGGACCCAACATGGCCGGCAAGTCCACCTATCTGCGGCAGACGGCCCTGATCGCGATCATGGGACACGTCGGCTCGTTCGTGCCCGCCGAGCAGGCCCGCCTCGGCGTCGTCGACGCCGTCTACTGCCGTGTCGGGGCAAGCGACAACATCTCACGCGGAGAGTCGACGTTCCTGGTGGAGATGGCCGAAACGGCGCGCATCCTGCGCCTGGCGCGCCCGACCAGCGTGGTGATCATGGACGAAATCGGCAGGGGAACAGGCAGCGACGACGGGCTGGCGATCGCCCGGGCGGTCCTGGAGCATCTGTTGCAGGTCGTGCACGCCAAGGCGCTGTTCGCCACTCACTTCCGGGAACTGACGGCTCTGCAGCATCCCCAGCTCGTGAACCGGTCGATGGCCGTCATGGAGGGCGACGGCGACGTCGTCTTCCTGAAGACGGTGGTCGACGGGCCTGCCGACCGCTCGCACGGAATCCACGTCGCGCGCATGGCCGGCATACCGGGCAGCGTCAGCGACCTGGCGGCGCGGTATCTCGAGGACGCGCTCGCCGTGGATCGCGCGCCGCCGGCAGGACCCCGGGCGGCGACCGAGGTACCTCCGCAGCCGCACCTGTTCGACCCCCGCCAACCCGACGGCAGCCAGCCGGGGCGCGGCGCCGCCGTCATCGACGAGCTGCTCCGGCTGGACCTGGGCATCCTGCGCCCGATCGACGCGCTCAACCTTCTGCACGAATGGCAGCAGCGCGTCCGGTGAGCCGCGCACATGCGGCGCTCCGGACGCTCGTGGCGCACGCGCTCATGGAACGGTGTCTGGCCTGCGGCGTCACGCTGGCGTGCGGTGGCGACTGCCGCGGTCCCGTGTGCTCCTCCTGCCGGTCCCGGCTGGAGCCGATCACGGGACGCCGGTGCCTTACCTGCAGCCGCCAACTCCTGTCTGAGAAGAACCGGTGCACACGGTGCCGCAACCGGGACTACGCGTTCGCAGGCAACACGTCGCTGCTCGCCTATGCCGGCGCGGCCCGGCGCCTGCTGTACCACTACAAGTTCAAGGCGCGAACGCGGC
This sequence comes from Spirochaetia bacterium, assembly GCA_963662775.1. GTDB lineage: Bacteria > Spirochaetota > Spirochaetia > SZUA-6 > Bin103 > CATQHW01. Next base: position 4,921,135 of record OY759747.1, on the reverse strand, counting down.
TGGCCGACCTGTTCGCCGAAGCGCTGGACGCCGCCGGGCTCGTGGACGGGGACAGCTTCATCATCCCGGTTCCGGCCCGGCCGCGAAGCCCGCTGCAACGCACGTCGACGGGATTCGACCAGACCGGACTGATCGCGCGCCGTCTGCGCCGCCGCACGGGATGCACCGTCCACAACGCCCTCCGTCGCAGCCCCGGGCCGCCCCAGAAGAGGCTCGACTACGATGCCCGATCGCGTAACGTCGCCGGCCGCATCCGTGCCGCCACCTCCAGGCCGCTGCCCGAGCGGGTCACGTTGCTGGACGACGTGTTCACGACGGGAGCGACCGCGCACGAGTGCGCACGGGTGCTGGCGCGCTGCGGGGTGCGGGAAACCCGCGTGGTGACCGTCGCGCTGGGGTGAGTCGGCCGCGCCGGCACCGCCGGCACCCACGGCCTTGACCGGCTCGGCCGATCCGCTCTACCTTCATGTTGCGCCGGTGAGTCGCGAGCAGCGGCAATCCGGCAGGGTTGTATCGGTGGGGAGTCGATGGGTTCGACTCCTTTTTTGTGCCTGAGGCGGTGGCATGGGTCGCGGGACCCATGGTCCGGCCTCGGAGTCCGGGTTGTCCGGGAGGTGAAGTGACAGGCGACGGTCAGTACGGCGCCGGGAACGGTGGCGACGCGGCAGCGGCCGTCCCGCCGTCCGTTGCGGGATCTGCGACGCGGCAGAGCGATTTCGTGCAGGTGAGCGGATTCGCTGAGCAGGTACGCGCGGAAGTGGAGCCGGCGGTGCATTCGTATGGGTTTCACCTGGTGGAGCTGGATGCTGCACGACTCGCGCGGCGCAGCCTGATCCGGCTGGTGGTGTACCGGGCCGGCGCGATGACGGTGGACGACTGCGCAGAGCTGGCTCGGGCCGTACGCTATCGGCTGGCACTGGTCCCCGGCGCCGAAGATGCCCGGTTGGAGGTCAGCACGCCCGGGACGGACCGTCAGATCAAGGCGCCGCACGAGTACGCGATCTTCCGGGGGCGAACGGCGGCGGTGCTCGTCGATGACGACTGGATGCGGGGCGTCATCCAATCGGCCGAAGACGGTATAGTAACGCTTCACACCGGCACGGAAGAGCTGAAGGTCGAGATGGGACGGATCAGGAAGGGACGGTTGAGCGAAGACATGATTGACCGCAAGGACGACGGGGACGGAACCGATGTCCAGTGAGATGGCGTTGGCGATTCGCCAGCTTGTGCAGGACCGCGGCATCTCCGAGGACCTGATCGTCAAGACGGTCGAAGACGTGTTGCTCGCCGCCTACAAGCGCCGGTTCGGTACGGCCGACAACGCGGTCATCCGCTTCAACGACGACGCGACCGACGTGACCATCTACGCACAGAAGCGCATCGTGGCGGTAGTTGACGATCCGGTCACGGAGATCGGACTTGACGACGCGCTGGGGTACGACGAGCAGGCGGAGATCGGCGACGAGCTGCTGATCGAGATCAATCCGCGCGACTTTGACCGCGTCTCCATCCAGAGCGCCAAGCAGCGCGCTCGACAGACGCTGCGCGAGATCCAGAAGGACACGCTGTACTCGGAGTATGAAGACAAGGTCGGTGAGATGATCATCGGCTACCACCAGCGCGAGCGGAACGGCGCCATCTTCGTCGATCTGGGCAAGACGGAAGGCGTCATGCCGCGCAAGTACCAGAGCCCGCGGGAAGTGTACCGGCCGAATGACCGCATCCGCGCTCTCATCTACGAAGTGGAGAAGACCCCCACCGGCCTGCAGATCGTCCTGTCGCGCACGCACACGCAGTTCGTGCGCAAGATCTTCGAGCTCGAGGTCCCGGAGATCTACGATGGCACGATCGAGATCTACAAGATGGTCAGGGAGCCCGGCTACCGGACCAAGATGGCCGTGTACTCCACCCGCGATGACGTGGATCCGGTCGGCGCCTGTGTCGGCATGCGGGGCGCACGCATCCAGGCGGTCGTCCGGGAGCTGGAAGGCGAGAAGATCGATGTTCTGAAGTACGATCCCGATCCGGCCGCGTTCATCAGAAACGCCCTGCAGCCGGCCGAGGTCGAAGAAGTGATCATCGTGGACGACGCGACCCGGCATGCCCTGGCCGTCGTCCACGATGCTCAATTCTCGCTCGCCATCGGCCGCCAGGGACTGAACGTCCGGCTCGCGAACCGCCTGGTGGACTGGAACATCGACGTGAAGACCCGCGCCCAGGTCGCGGACATGGACCTGGGCGGAGAGAAGAAACGGGAAGCGGCGGCGTTGTTCTCGGAAGACGAGGCGCAGGAGATCGACCGAATCTCCGAGCTTCCCGGAGTTCCGGAACGCATCGCGGCGGCCTTGGCCGAGCAGGGCGTGGAACGCATCGAGGATCTGGTCGAGATGTCGGATGATCAGCTTGCGGCGACCCGAGGCCTGACGTCCGAGGACATTTCGACGATCCGCAACCTCCTCGACGAGACGGTGGAGATCGTCGAAGAGGACGAAGAGGACGAGATGGGGGAAGCTCCACCGCCCGCCGTTCAGGCCGACGAGCCGGTAGCCGAGCCGGCCGCCGAACCTGAACCTGAACCTGCCGACGATCTGGCGGAAGAGGTCGAAGAGATCACCGCCGTGTCGGAACTGGGTCTCAAGCAGCACGTCACCGACGCGCTGGCGGCGGCCGGAGTGCACCAGGCCGAAGCTCTCATGTCGATGTCGGATGCTGAACTCGCCGGCGTGACCGGCCTCAGCCCGGATGACGTGACGGGCATACGGCAACTGATCGACGAGAGCGTGGTGATCATCGAGGAACCGTCGGAAGGCGACGAGTAAGGGCGGACAGCGGAGACATGGCGGAGAAGAAACAGAAGGGCGCGCAACGAACCCCGGAAGACGAAACCGAGAGCCAGCCCAAGCCGAAGGTCACGCTCATAAAGAAGCGGCCCGAGCCTCAGGCATCGGGAGACGCTGAGCCGGCCCGGCCTCCGGTGAAGCGGAAGGTCGTCATCCGCCGGCGTCCGATCGAGGTGCAGGCGCGCCCGGCGCCCCCACCGCCGCCAGCCGAGGCACCCGCGCCGCCCGAGCCCAAGTCTCCCAAGGAACCCAAGTCTCCGAAGGAACCCAAGTCTCCCAAGGAAGAGGCACCGGCGGCGCGACCGGCTGCCCCGGCGAAGTCCGGCCCACGGATCGACCCGCTGCATCAGCCGTTTCAGCTTCCGAAACGTGACCCGAGACCGGTCATCCAGCGGCCCGATCGGCCGTCGCCGCCGCCTGGATTTCGGCCGCCGCGGAGCTTCCGCCCACCGCAAGGGCCGCGTGCGCCCGGCCAGCGGGGAGTGCCCGGCGGGCCGGACCGGCGAACGCCGGACAGGCCGCTCAACTTCCGTCCACCGCAGCCCGGGAGAGGACCCGGCAGGCCACCGCTCGGCCCGGGAGGGGGCTCGGGGCCTCCGACCGCCCCCGGGAGAGGTCCGGGGCGGTCGAGGGGCAAGCCACGCAGGCGCGGCCGGTACTCGCGCGAACGGTTCGAGGAACACGCCGAGAAGCTGGTACAGCAACGTCGCCGCGAAGACGAGGCGGCGGCCGTGCCGAGCGAGATCGACATCATGGATCAGGTCACCGTTTCCGAGCTGGCGCGCAAGATGCACCTCAAGGCTTCCAGCCTGATCGCCAAGCTGATGGAGATGGGCAGCATGGTCACCATCAACCAACAGATCGACTCCGATACCGCTACCGTGATCGCGGAGCAGTACAAGTGCACCGTCAACGTCGTGTCGCTCTACCACGAGACGGTGATCGAATCGGAGCAGCCCGGCGATTCCGATGACCGGTCGCGGCCGCCGATCGTGACCATCATGGGCCATGTCGACCACGGCAAGACCAAGCTGATGGACGCAATCCGCGAGGCGAACGTCGCCGACCAGGAGCATGGCGGCATCACCCAGCACATCGGTGCGTACGCGGTCTCCTTCGACCGGGATGCCTCCGCTTCGGACCGCATCGTCTTCCTGGACACCCCCGGCCATGAAGCGTTCACCAACATGCGGGCTCGGGGAGCCCAGGTGACCGATATCGTGGTCCTGGTCGTCGCAGCCGACGACGGTGTGATGCCGCAGACGGTGGAGGCCATCTCGCACGCGCGCGAGGCGGAAGTCCCCATCATCGTCGCGGTCAACAAGTGCGATCTGGAGGACGCCAAACCCGAGCGGGTGAAGCAGCAACTCTCGGACCACGAGCTGGTCCCGGAAGAGTGGGGAGGAGATACCCTGTACCGTGAGGTGTCAGCGCTCGCCAAGACCGGGATCGACGAGCTGCTGGAGGCCATCCTGCTGCAGGCGGACCTGCTGGAACTACGCGCACCGTACGATGTCCGCGCGGAAGGCCGAGTGATCGAGTCCAAGGTCGACCTGGGCCGCGGCACGGTCGGCACGGTGCTGATCGAACGGGGTACGCTGCGCAGCGGAGATCCGTTCATCGCCGGCGTGTTTCCCGGGAAGGTGCGGGCGATGTTCGATGACCGCGGCGGCTCGGTGACGGATGCCACGCCGTCCCTGCCGGTGGAGATTCTGGGTTTCTCCGGGCTTCCGGCCGCCGGCGACCCGTTTCAGGTGACTGCCGACGAGCGCACGGCCCGCACCGTCGGAGCCAAGCGGCAGGAGTTGCGCAAGGTACGGGAGGCTGGATCGGTCAGCCAGATCACGCTCGACAACCTGTACGAGACCATCAAGGAAGGGGAGGTCCAGGAGTTCAAGGTCGTCGCCAAGGGCGACGTGCACGGCTCGGTGGAGGCGCTGGTCTCCGCGCTGGAGCGTTTGTCCACGGACGACATCAAGCTCACGGTCATCCACTCCTCGGCCGGAGCGATCAACGAGAACGACGTGATGCTCGCCTCCGCGTCGAACGCGTTGATCATCGGCTTCCACATCCGCCCGACGCCGAAAGCACAGGAGCTGGCGGACCAGGAGAAGGTGGAGATTCGCCGCTACGACCTGATCTACGAAGCGGTCGAGGAGATCCGCGCTTCCATGGAGGGGATGCTCAAACCCGAGGTGCGCACCGAGTCGGTGGGTGTCGCCGAGGTCCGCGAGCTGTTCCGCATCTCCCGGCTTGGCACGATCGCCGGCTGCCACGTCACCTCCGGACACGTGCGCCGGAACGCGATGGTCCACGTCGTTCGCGACGGAGCGCAGTTGTACGAAGGCAGAATCCTCACCCTGCGCCGCTTCAAGGATGACGTCAACGAGGTGGAGGCAGGGTTCGAGTGCGGCATCCGCATCGAGAACTTCAACGATCTCAAGCAAGGCGACAGCATCGAAGCGTTCGAGACGAAAGAGGTCGCCAAGACGCTCTGAGACTCGTCGGCGCCGGAAACGGCAGAGCAGGGACGGAGGGGAACATGGCGAACCAGCGGGGAGAGAAGGTCGGCCGACTGCTGCGCGAGGTGTTGGGTGAGATGATCGTCGGCGGAAAGCTGGCCGATCCGCGGATCGATCCCCTGCTGAACCTGACCCGCGTCAAGGTCTCCAGGGACCTCAAGCACGCCATCGTGTTCGTCTCGCATCACGGCGAAGATCCCGTTGTCGGACCCGCAACGGATGCGCTCAACCATGCCGCCGGCTACCTGCAGGCGGAGCTGGCCCGCCGCATCCGCTTGCGGAAACGCCAAAGCTGCGCTTCGTACCGGACTCCTCGGTCGCGGACGGGTTCCGCGTGCTGCAGAAGATTCGCAACCTTTCCTGAGAAACCGCGTGCGCGATACGTGCCGGTAAGCGGGAATCCGGACGCGACAGAAGTGCGACAGGGTGGCGGGATGGTCCTGCTGAGCAAGCCGTCCGGGATGACTTCATTCGCGGCGCTGGGACGCCTGAAACGCGTGCTCGGGACCCGCCGCATCGGCCATACCGGCACGCTGGATCGGTTCGCGTCCGGACTGCTGATCGCCATGGTCGGCCGCCTCACCCGCGTCGGCTGGTTGATCACCGAGCTGCCGAAACGCTATCGTGCGACCGTCCGGCTCGGCGAACAGACGACCACGCTTGACCCGGAGGGTCCGGTCGAGTTGCGCCGGAATCTGCCGTCCCCGGAGGCGCTGCACGATGCTCTGCCGGGCTTCGTCGGCCGCATACGCCAGGTGCCGCCCGCCTACAGCGCCGTGCACGTCGACGGCGAACGCGCATCGCGGCGCGCACGCCGTGGCGTCCCCGTGGAACCGCGCGCGCGGGACGTGCGGGTGGACAGCCTGCGGATCATCGCCATGAACCTGCCCGCGGTGGAGATCGAGGTAGTCTGCGGCAAGGGCACGTATGTGCGTTCCCTTGCCCGCGACCTTGCCCTGGCCGCGGGAAGTTGCGGTCACCTGACCGCGCTGCGCAGGCTGTCGGTGGGCAGCTTCTCCGTGGACGCCGCCGCGACGGTCGACGCCGCAGGTACGGGCGACGTCATCCCGCCGGCCGGGTTCCTCGACCGCATCGACGGTCTGGAACTGCGGCAGGTGACGCCCGAAGGCGCCCGGCGGATACGCGACGGGCAGCCGGCGGATCCGTCGTTCATGGCGGAGGAACCGTCGGGCGAACGATTCTGTGCGCTCCTCAGCGGCGAAGAGCTGCTCGCCATACTTGAGCCGCTCGCCATACTCGAACCGGGGGAGCGCGGGACGGCCGGAGACGGCATTGGCTGCGACCGTTCGCGCCCCCGCTACCGCTATCGCTGCGTTCTTGCCGATCGGCCGGAAGCCCGCGTGGCGCCATCCGTGAGCAGCGTGGCGCCGGGCCGATGACGGAGTTCGCCGAGTGACCGTCGCCGACTGGCAGGGACTCGCCGTTCGGCCGCTCGACGTCGGCGTGGTGCTCGCAATGGGCGTGTTCGACGGTCTTCATCGAGGCCATCGGGCGCTGCTGCAACGCCTGATCGCGCACGGTGGGGGAGCGCCCGCGGTGCTGACCTTCGATCCCCTGCCGAGTTCGGTGCTGTTCGGGACCAGCGCACGCCTGATTCTGTCGCGCCGGCAGAAGGAACGGACCCTGCAGCGTATCGGCATCCGTCACCTGATCGTCGTTGACTTTTCGCTCAGTTTCAGTAAGCTTACGGGGGAAGAGTTCGTCAACCAGTTGCTTCGCCGCGCCGCCGTCCGCGGTATCGTGGTCGGACGAGATTTTCGGTGCGGGCGACAGCGCGACACCGATACCGAACAGCTCCATCAATTGTTGCACCGGCGCGGAGTGGAACTGGAAGTGGTGGACTTGATCCGCAACGAATCGGGAAGCTTTGACGGACAGGATCATTTTGGCGGGCAGGATCACTTCGACGGGCAGGATCACTTCGACGGGCAGGATCACTTCGACGGGCAGGATTGCTCTGCCGGGCACGGTCGCGACGGAGCCAAGGTGAGCAGCAGCGGCATACGTCAGGCGATCGACAACGGTGACTTCTCCGTGGTACGGTCCATGCTCGGAGGGGACTATGAACTGGATGTCGAGCACGTCTCGCCCGACTGCACGCGGGACGGCTTGGTGTTTCCGGCCTCGTCATTGACACAGCTTCTGCCTCGACCGGGCCGATATTCGGGGTCCGCCCGCAGCGCATCGGGCGGTTCGGACGCCCCGATCGTGGTGGAGTCCGATCGCGTGATCGTGCGCGGGGCGACGGGTTCCTTGAGCGGAATTCGTTTCTCATGAAGGAATCCTGAAGGATCGAGCGACAGGACAGGATCGAGTACAGGATGGGATTGACCAAAGAGGAAAAAGCAGAGATCGTAAACGGCTTCGGCAAGGGTGACACCGACACCGGAACTTCGGCGGTTCAGGTAGCGTTGCTTACCCGCCGGATCACCCAGCTCACCGAACATTTCAGAACACACCCCAAGGACCATGCTTCTCGCCACGGCCTCCAACGGATGGTCGGGCAGCGGCGTCGGCTCATGGGTTATCTCAGCCGCACGGACGCAGCGACATACCGGAATCTGCTCAAAGAGCTGAACCTGAGAAAGTAGCGTCACGCGGCACGGCGCCGCGGTGGAGCCGCGGCGCAAGGAAGTAACATGACACATACCGTAGAACTGAAGGTCGGCGCCGAGACGCTGACACTGCAGACCGGCCGGCTGGCCAAGCAGGCCAACGGCGCGGTCTACGCACAATACGCAGGCTCCGCCGTTCTGGCGACCGTCTGCTGCTCCGCCAAGGAAATCGAGGGGCTCGACTATGTCCCCCTGCAGGTGGAGTACAACGAAAAGGCGTACGCCTCGGGCAAGATCCCCGGGTCGATTTTCCGCCGCGAAGGCAGGCCTCGGGATCGTGAGATCCTGGTGTCCCGCCTGATCGATCGGCCCCTGCGTCCGCTGTTCCACAAGTCGTTCAGCCGCGACATCCAGGTGGTCCCCACCGTGGTTTCGGCCGACCAGGTGAACCCTCCCGACATGCTGGCCATCGTGGCGGCGTCCGCGGCGGTCACCATCTCCGACGTACCGTTCGAGGGACCGGTCGGCGGTGTGAGGGTTGCCGTTCATGACGGCGACATCGTGATCAATCCGACCCACGATCAGATCGAGTCCAGCGAACTCGACATCGTCGTCGCCGGCACCCGGGACGGCATCACCATGGTCGAAGGGGGCGCCCAGGAAGTCGACGAAGAGACGATGATCTCCTGCATCGAGCGCGCGCACGAAGTGATCGTCGAGATGTGCGACGCGCAACTGCGGCTCGCCGAGCTCGGCGGCCGCGAGAAGCTCCCGCTCCCCGACGTCACCGGCGCGGAGACGGAGTCGGAGATCGCCGCCTGGGTGCGTCCGAAGATGGAGGAAGCCTGCTTCGTGAAGGGCAAGGAAGCGCGCTACGCCGCGATCCGCCAGGTGAAGCAGGACAGCTTCGAGCAGTTCGCCGATATCGACGCCGACACGCTCGAAGCGCTGCTGGAGAAGATCGAGACCGACGTGGTGCGGACCTCGATCCTGGACAACCGGGTACGCACCGACGGCCGGTCCCCGGACGACATCCGCGACGTCAGTTGCGAGATCGACGTGCTGCCGCGCGCGCACGGCGCCGCGCTGTTCACCCGCGGGGAGACGCAGGCCCTGGCCGTGACCACCCTCGGCACCGCCAATGACGAACTGCGCATCCTGGACGCCCTGGAGACCGACGTCGACCGCAAGAAGCACTTCATGCTGCACTACAACTTCCCGCCGTTCTCGGTAGGAGAGACCGGGCGCCTCGGCACCGGACGCCGGGAGGTCGGCCACGGCCACCTGGCCGAACGGGCGCTGGAACGGGTCATCCCGAGCAAGGAAGAGTTTCCGTACACGGTACGGGTGGTCTCCGAGACCCTGGAGAGCAACGGATCCTCATCCATGGCGTCGGTGTGCGGCGGCACGCTGAGCCTGCTCAACGCCGGCGTGCCGATCACCCGCTCGGTCGCCGGCATAGCCATGGGGCTGATTTCCGACGGCGACCGCTTCGTGGTCCTGTCCGACATTCTGGGCGAGGAAGATCACCTGGGGGACATGGACTTCAAAGTCGCGGGTACCGAGCAGGGCATCACGGCGTTCCAGATGGACATCAAGATCGCCGGCGTCAGCTCCGAGCTCCTCCGCGAGGCGCTTGACAAGGCACGCGTGGGCCGCCTGAAGATTCTCGAGATCATGCGCGGGACCCTGGACCAACCGCGCGACGCGGTGTCGGACTTCGCGCCGAAGATCATCACCATGCGCATCGACGTGGACAAGATCGGAGCCGTCATCGGCACCGGCGGTTCCAACATCCGCTCGATCACCGAGAGCACCGGGGCGGACGTGAACATCGAGGACGACGGCGTGGTGACCATCTACTGCCGCCGCAAGGAAGGCGCCGAGAACGCCCAACGACTGGTCGAGCAGGCGGTGGAGGAGCCGGAGGTGGGCAAGACCTACACGGCGCGCGTCACCCGCATCATGGACTTCGGCGCCTTCATGGAGATCCTCCCCGGGAAGGAGGGCCTCTGTCACATTTCCCGGCTGACCGCCGACCATGTCGGCCAGGTCGAGGACGTGGTCAAGCTGGGTGACGAAGTGAAGGTGAAGCTCATCGAGATTGACCGCATGGGGCGCCTGAATCTGGCCACCCTGGATGCCGTCGGCCCGGACGTGGAAGACTCCGCGGGCGCCCCCGGATCGCGGCCGGTCGGCGATCCCCTGCGCGACCGAGTCGGCGGCGGCCGACGCCCCGGACCGGGGAGGCGCGACCGATTCGGACCCAACCGCAGGGATGGGCGCGAACGCAGGGATGGTGGGCCCTCCGGACGCCCGCCTCGATCGCGCAGCACGTCCGGAGGGCGCGGTCCGCGGCGTCAGGGCAGACCAGACGACGAGCATGCATCGGATTGATTCAGGAGTTTGAGCTGAGCCTGGGGGCGACGCTGCTGGTCGATCCGGTCGAACATACCGGCACCGCGGCCCTGGGCTTCTGGTACGGTCACGGGTCCCGGGACGAACGGGCCCACGAACACGGCTGCAGTCATCTCCTTGAACACATGGTCTTCAAGGGGACCCCGACGCGGTCGGCGACACAGATCGCTCGCGAGATCGATCGCGTCGGGGGCGCGATCAATGCCTTCACCGACCGCGAATGCACCTGCTTGTACTGCAGTGTTCCCGGGAGCTCGGCACCGGCCGCGGCCGCGGTCCTTGCGGACCTGGCCACCGCTCCGACGCTCGATACCGACGAACTGGCCAAGGAACGCCAGATCGTCATCAACGAAGTCCAGGCCGCTGACGACTCCCCCGATGAGCGCGCCTATCAAGCGTACGTCGAACGCCTCTGGGGCACGCACGAGCTTTCGCGCCGCGTTGCCGGTGAGATACACGAGATTGCGGAGATCGATCGCGATCTGCTGTATGGCTTTTTCCGGGAGCGTTTCCATCCCTCGCGACTGGTCATCTCGGTCGCGGGCCGGATCGCGATCGACGAGGTGGTCGCCGCGATCGAGGAGGCGCTGACGCGGAGCGCGGGCACGTGGCTCGGCGACACGGCGCACGACCAGGCCGAACGATCCACGCCCGCTGATCGCGCGGGCCTCTGGCAGCAGATGGACAGCTGTCATCAGACGTACCTGTATGGCGGCCGTTCACTACCCGTGCCGCGAACGGTGCGAAACTACTACGCACTGACGCTGCTCAGCACCCTGGCCGGAGAGTCGATGAGCTCGCGGCTGTTCCAGAATCTGCGCGAGCGACGCGGGTTGTGTTACTCGATCGGCTCGTTCCGGACACACTTCAGCGACGTCTGGCTGTGGTCGGTGTTCGCGAACTGCGTGCCGGAGGCTCGCGAGGAGCTCATCGACTGCCTGCGGGCCGAGTTGCGCGGACTGCGCGCCCATCCGCCGGACAGGGAGGAAATCGACGAGGCAGCCAGCCATCTGCGCGGCGCCCTGGTCTTCGCCCGAGAGGACATGGAGGCGCGCATGCGCCGAATGGTCTACCAACGGCAGACGTTCGGGCCGATATTAAGTTTCGAGGAGATGGACTCGTACATCCACGGCGTCGGCCCCGACGAGCTGCAAGCCATGGCCGGCTTGGTCGCGGACACCGACGCCTTCGCATTCGTAGCGTACGGAGGGGACCCCATTGACCATGATGTCGAGCCGCAGTCGTCCGATTGAGACGCCGCTGACGAGCCCCGCCATCCGCATCACGCTGGTCGCGATCGGCTTGCTGGCCGCGTGCTCGGCGTCCGCCCAGACACTGGACCCTGCCACGGCGCTGGCGGAGGCAAGGGCTGCGTTCGCAAGCGGTGACTACGCCGAGGCGCTGGGCGTGGTGCGCACGATGCGCATCCAGGCGCCCAACAGCCGACACCTTCCGGAAGCGCTGCTGCTCGCCGCCCAGGCCGCGCTGGTCTCGGAGCCGTTCCGGGCCCGCTTCTTCCTGGATCAGGCCCGCTCCCACGCGCAGACCTCCGACGCCATTCACTTCGAGATCGCGGTGACGGCGGCCGAGCTTGCCCGGCGGGACCGCCTCCTCGAGGATTCGCTGGGAGAGATGCAACGCGCCTTGCGGATCCAGCCAGCCGAAATCCCTCGGCTCCGGCTCGACCAGGTGCGCCTTCAGGCGGCGGAACTCGCTTTCTATGAACTGGTGGACCTTGCGGTCGATGAGGAGAAACGAAAGGGATTCCTTGCCGCCGCCGCGTACCTGGCACTCCAGATCGTCCAGCCGCAGGCGCTCGAACCGGCCGATCGCCGCACCTACGACCGTCTCGTTCGGGACGTCCTGTGGAGCACCATCACCCCCGCGATGCTGGGGCTTCCGGACGGGAACGTCACGGCGATCGCCGTGGATGCCGACGACGTGTGGATCGGCACTTCCAATGGCGGTGCCGCCCGGTATTCGCAGAACACCGGCATCGCCCGCCGCTTCACCGGCGCCACCACCGGAGGTGCACTGTCCGACACCATCCGCGCGATCGAAGTGGACGGAAACTGGGTATGGATCGGCACTGCCGAGGGTCTGTCCGTGTACTCGAAGGCGACCAGCCGCCTCTGGAGAGTCGAACGGTTCAGTGCCGGGAGCAGCCGGCCCAACGTGTGGGCGCTGGAGGGAATCGACGGCCGCATCGCGGCCGGGACCCTTGGCCAGGGGCTCTGGCTGGCCGACGATCCGGATGGCGAGTGGACGCAGGTGGAGGACCCGGACTCACTGGTTCGATTCGTGCAGGCGTTGCTGCGCCGCGGCTCCACCCTGTACATAGGAACCCTGGATCGTGGGGTTGCGGTCATGGACCTGACGACCGGACGAGTACGCAGGGTCGATCGCCTGTGGGCCGCGGGTGCCAAGAACATACACGCTCTGTCCTTCGATGAATCCGGGCGGCTCTGGGTCGGCGACCATGGCAACGGACTCTACCGGTGGGACCCCGACAGCGACGAGGTCACCCGGTTCACCAAGCGGCCCGGTTCCCTGGGCGACGACTACATCCTCGCTTCCGCGACAGCCCCCGGGACGATTCTGTTCGGGACCCACGGCGGAGGCGCGTACCGGTACGCTCTGGACGGCGGCGGGTGGACGCATTTCGACATGACGCCCGTCGTCGACTGCCCGCCCAGGCATGGGATGGGGGCCAACGAGATCAGGGCGGTGGCTCAGGCCGGGCCGTTCGCGTACTTCGGGACTCAGGGGTGCGGCGTCGCCGTGCTGGCCGACTCGTTGCAGTACGCGGCGGACGCGGCTTCCAACTAGTACCCCATCAAACTGTAGTTTGGGGGTGCGTGCAACGCGACTCGACCTCGTGCGCGCTGTTCCAGCGCGCTTGAAGCTCGTGGAGCCACCTATGGTGACCCGTCGACATCAGTTGGATGGGGTACTAGCGGGCCGCCGCGTGAGCAGCAGGAGTGCCGACCGTTGTTCGGTGTGATGTCGCGCTACGTGGCGCGGGAGTTCCTGTCCGCGTTCCTGGTCGCGTTCCTGTTCTTTTTCTTCGTGTTCGTCGCCAACGTGCTGCTGGTCACCGCGGAGCAGATCTTCGCCAATCAGGTGCCGATCGGCGAGGTGGCGCGCCTGACGCTGTTTTCCCTGCCGTTGATCGTCTCCTATTCGGTGCCGTTCGGGACGCTGCTCGGGGCGTTGATGGCGGTCAGCCGCCTCTCGGCCGACAATGAGGTCATCGCCGTCATGGCGGCGGGCATCCCTCTGCGACGTCTGTTCCTGCCGCTGGCAGCCGCCGGCGTCATCCTGGCCGCGCTGTCGTTCGTCACCAACGACCTGCTGCTGCCGGCCAGCAACATCGAGGCCAGCAGAACCTATCGCCGCATGCTCGCCACCAATCCGGGGGTGGAACTGAAGCCGTTCTCCGTCGAGCGCTACCAGGCGATGGCGATCGTGACCGGGGCGATCGACGGCGGTACCATTGACGCGCCCCTGATCCTGGACCGGACGGCAGCGGGCGAGCGACGCCTGATCGTCGCCGACAGCGCCTCCCTCGAGGAGAGAACCGACCAGGACGGAGTGGTATCGCTGCGGCTTCGGGACGTGTTCTCCCACGTCGCGGACATCGACGAGGAGCGCCACGAGTACCTGCGGGCTGACTCCATGGAGTACAACATCCTGCTTCGCGACGTCAGCGGCGCGTTCGTCGCCGCCGGGCCGACCGAAATGAGCTCCGTCGACCTGCGCCGCGAGATCCAGGGCATGCAGGTTCAACTGCAGTCCGAAGGGGAAGAGCGCGCCGACGCGCGGGAAGCGGACCGCTACCGGTTGCTCGCCGAGCTTGCCTCCGCCGAGCGGACCGTCACCGCGGACCCCGGACGGTTGCAGGAGGAGCGTGACCGGGTCGCAGCCGTCGCCACCGGTTTCGACCGGACTCTGCGCCGAACGGCCTCGCAACGCACCCTGCACCGCTACCTTCTGGAGTTTCACAAGAAGTTCGCGATACCGGCGGCCTGCCTGACCTTTCTGGCTCTGGCGTTTCCCGCCGGGCTGCTCTCACGGCGGTCGGGGCGTACGTTCGGTTTCCTGGTCGGCATCTGCATCTGCTTTCTCTATTGGACGCTGCTGACCGTCGGTGAGACGACCTCGCTGCGCGCCGGCATCGCGCCGGCGTTGCCGGTGTGGCTGCCAAACGTCGTGGTTCTGGTGGCAGCGGGGATCATCGCCGTGCTGCACCGCGCGCGATGACCATCCTGCAGCGCATGCTGGTGGGCGCGTTCCTGCCCGTGTTCGCGGCGGCCGCGGCATTCTTCGTGCTGATCCTGCTCCTGGTCGACCTGTATCCCAAGTTGTCGAGCTTTGCCGCCAACGACGTGAGCGTCGTCGAGATCGCCGGCATCGCCGCACTGTACGCGCCTACGGCAGCCCGGTTCGCGGTGCCGATCGGGCTGCTGTTTGCGATCACCTATACGCTCGGCACGATCCACGCCCGCAACGAGCTGATCGCCGTCCTTGGAGCCGGCGTCGGGCTGCGCAGCTTCATGAGCCCGCTGCTCCTGGTCGGCCTGATCGCATCGCCGGCACTGCTGGCCTTCGACGAGAGCGTCGGCACGCCCGCCTTGCGCGCCTACAACGAACGGTACCGTGCGGCTGTAGGCCAGCCGCTGTATCTCAGCAACACGGACGTCACGGTCATGGACGGGGGAGGGCAGCGTGTCTACCGCGCCGACTACTACAACGACCGCGACGGCGCGTTGCGAGGGCTGGTCATCGTCGAACGGACGGCGGACGGTAACCTCGCCAGCCGTGTGGACGCGGCGCGTGCCGAGTGGCGGGGCGACCGTTGGATGCTGCACGACGTCCGCCGTTACCAGTGGGACGCCACCGGAGAACGACTGATCCGGGAGAGCTTCGCCGAGCTGGCCGACGATCGCGTTCCCGGTCCCGAGACCTTCCGCCAGGAGTCGCGCGACGTGACCGACATGAGCCTGCGGGAAGGCTGGGAGTGGGTGCAGACGCTCCGCCGCGCCGGGTTGCCCTACCGGTCTGCACAGACCGACCTGTACGCCAAGGCAGGCTTCGCCATGACGCCGTTTGTGGTGTCGGTGATCGCCGCGGCGGTCGGTGGCTTGCTGCGACGCAACGTGCTGCTCGCCAGCATGCTGATCGCCTTGATCGGCTCGGTAGGGTATTTCGTCCTGCAGATGGTCGCCCGCATCCTGGCCAGGACCGATGTGATATCTCCGCTGCTCGGCGCCTCACTGTCGGCCATGGTCTTTCTGGTGCTGGGCGCGGCGTTGCTGCGACGGGCGCGTACGTGAGTTTCCGAATCCACTTCCAGGACACGCAGTCAGCCGCCCGTGCGGCCAGCGTGGCTCTGCCGCACGGCACCGTGAACACTCCTGCGTTCATGCCGGTGGGAACGAACGCATCGGTGAAGGCGGTCTGGCCGCGCGACCTGGTCGACCTGGGCTTCCGGATGGTTCTGGCCAACTCCTACCACCTCTACCTGCGTCCCGGCGCCGGCACGGTTGCCGGCCACGGCGGACTCCACCGGTTCATGGCGTGGACGGGCAATCTGCTGACCGATTCGGGAGGGTTCCAGATCTTTTCCCTTGCGTCGCTGCGCACGGTGGACGAAGACGGAGTGTCCTTCCGGTCGCACCTGGACGGATCGCGACACCGGTTGACTCCGGAGTCGGTCGTCGACGTCCAGACCCAACTCGGCAGTGACGTCATCATGCCGTTGGACGTCTGCTCGGCGGCCGATGTCGACCGCGCCGGGGCGGAACAGGCGGCGGAGATCACCGCTCGCTGGGCAGCCCGTTCAGCGGCACGCTGGCGGGGTGACAGAGCACCGACCGACCGAGAGCTCTGGGGCATCGTGCAGGGTGGCCTGTTCCCCGACCTGCGAGCGCGGTCGGCAGCACAGATCCGGGATCTCGATCTTCCCGGAACCGCAATCGGGGGGCTGTCGATAGGGGAGTCGCCGGCCCGCTTCGAGGCGACCGTCGCCCACACCGTCCCGTTGCTGGCCCCGGAGCGGCCCCGCTACCTGATGGGCGTCGGCAGCCCCGACCTGATCCTGTGCGGGGTAGAGCATGGCGTGGATCTCTTCGATTCGGTGTATCCGACGCGGGTGGCGCGCAACGCGCTGGCGCTCACGCATTCCGGCACCCTCTCGCTGCGCACCGGAAGCGCCTCCCTGCGTGACGAGCCGCTCGACTCCGAGTGCGCGTGCGCGGTGTGCGCGGCGCACAGCCGGGCCTACCTCCGCCACCTGTTCAAGGCGCGCGAGATCATGGCCGCGGTGCTCACGACCTACCACAACCTCGCCTTCATGGCGGCCCTGATGGAGGCCACCCGAGAGGCGATCGCCTTCGGCGGATTCGCCGCCTTCAAGCGCACCTTTCTCGACGGATATCTGGATCGGTCGAGCGCAGACGAACGCCGGTGAGGACGGACGCTGCCACCGGCCCGGCCGCTTCCGGCAGGACCGAACGGACGGCCGCGGTGCTCATGGTCTGTACCGCGGCCAGCCGCGCGCTCGGCTTCGTGCGCGCGGCGGTGCTCGCCGCCGTGTTCGGGGCCGGCGGAACCGTCGACGTGTTCACCGTGATGTTCCAGGTCCCCAACACCCTGCGCCGCCTGTTGGCCGAGGGCGCGTTTTCCGCCGCACTGGTACCGGCGCTGGCGCGACAACGGGATCCGCGGGCCCAGGGCGAGTTGGCACAGGCGGCGTTCGGGCTGCAGCTCGCCGTGACCGTGCCGCTGATCGTGGTCGCGGTGCTCGCCGCCGCGCCGATCACCCGCATCCTCGTCGCCTTTCCCGAACCCGAGAAGATGGCCGGTGCCGTCGCCCTCTTCCGCGTCATGGTGCCGTACGCGGCACTGGCCGGAGGGGCCGCGGTGCTCATGGGAGGCCTGCACGCACGCGATGCGTTCGTGGTGCCGGCGCTCGCGCCGCTGCTGTTCTCGGTCGGCGTGATCGCCTGCGTTCTGGTGTTGGCGCCGTCCTGGGGCATATTCGCGGCCGCCGCGGGGGTCATCGCGGGCGGCGTGCTGCACTTCCTGTTCCAGGTGCCGTTCTTCGTGCGCCGTGGCTTCAGCATGGTGCCGCGCCTGCGGTTCGACGATCGCATGCGCCGGATCCTCCGGGGTTGGGGGCCGGCGGTCGCGTCAGCCCTGGTGTTCGCGGCCATGCAGCAGATTTCGCTCCTGCTTGCCAGCGGCCTTGAGGACGGCAGCACCAGTGCGATCTTCTACGCGGTGGTCTTCTTCCAGCTCCCGCTGGGCGTGTTGTCGGTGTCCGTGGTAACCGCCGCGTTCCCGCGATTGGCCGAGATGGCGGCCGACAACCGAACCACGGAGTTGCGCCGCAGCGCGACGGACGGAGTGGTGACGCTCGCCGCGCTCCTCGTGCCGGCAGCGGTCGCGTACCTCCTGCTCGGCGACTCGATCGTCCACGCCGCCCTGCAGCGCAGACGGTTCGACGCGGACGCGACCGAGCTGACCGCCTCCGTGCTGCGCGGCTTCGCCATCGGGTTGCCCAGCGTCGGCGTGTTCAGCTATCTGCAGCGCCTCTGTTACGCGCTGGACGCTCCCCGCCGGGCTCTGCGGGCGGCCATCGTGGTCGCGATCGTCGACGTGGCGCTGTCGCTCTGGTGGAAGGAGACGGCGCTGGGAGTGGCCGGGCTCGCCCTGGCCAACTCCGTGGCGTTCTCGGCCGGGACCCTGCTGTTGGCGCTGCCGTCTCGTCTCGTGGCATGGAGGGCGCTGGCAAAGGGCGCCCTGCAGGTGGCGGCAGGCGCCACGCCGGCCGGCGCTCTCATGTGGATCGCCGCCTCCTGGCTGCCCGATCCGCGAGAGGGACCGGCCGGCGTGGAACACGTGGCGTTGCTCGTGGGCGTGGTCGCGGCAGCGGCGCTGGTCACGATCACGCTGTACCGGCTCGTCGGCCTGCCGTTCGTCCGGCGACTCGCTGCGGGGCGGCCCGGCCACCCCGCGCCCTGAACCTCTGCGATAGGCAGTCCGGACCGCCTATCGCAGAGCCTCGGCCCGCTCGATGCTCTCCACCCGGTAGTGAAACGGCTTCTCGTTGATCGTGAACTGCAGCACGTCCTCGGGGCGGTGACTCCACAGCTCGGCGCCGAGCGGGGACAGATACGAGATCACGTTCCTCGCGGGGTCCGACTCCCACGGACCGAGGATGGTGAAGTGCTCGTTGTCGCCGGTGGCGACGTTGGTCAGATGCACCGTGGTCCCGAACGACACCGTCTGATCGTCGACCTGGTTGGAGTCGAAGATCTGTGCCTCCTGCAGCTCTTCCTGGAGCCGTGATGCGGAGCTCTTCAGCAACTCCTGCTTCTCGAGCGCGGCCTTGTACTCGGCGTTCTCGCGCAAGTCTCCCTTCTGCATCGCCACCCCGATCTCCTTGGAGTTGACCGGGATCTCTACCTCGATCAGGTGGCGAAGGTCGCGCTGCTTGGCTTCGTAGCCGCCGCGCGTGACCAACAGTCCGGCCCTGGTGCGTTCCACTGCCAGCGGCTCGCCGACCGACTCGAATTCCGGAAACCGGTCCGTGATCTTCTCCTTGAGGCGGATCTTGATCGACGGATCCAGGTGCTCGATATCGGCGACCATGGAATGGATACGGGTGATCGTTTCCAGGTCGGCCAGGAGGGTGAAGCGCAGCAGGTTGCCGTCCTTGAAGAGATAGTCGTGGATCTGCTTGTTGAGGCGGCGGCCGGCGGAGACGTCGCGCCTGTTCTCGATGTCCCGGTAGGTAAGATCGAGCAGGTGGACCAGCGCCGTCAGGCACTTCTCCTGCCTGGCGGCCACGCCGGTGAACCAGGCTTCGTCCTCACAGTTGCGCAGCAGCCAGACGAACGGCTCGCGCAGGTCGCGATAGCTCTCGAACACCTTGGCGGCGATGCGCTCCAGCGACCCGAACTCGTTGTGGTGGATGAGCTCATCCACCAGCAAGCGGCTTGGCTTCAGATAGAAGAACCGGGAGTAGACCGCCGGCCACTCGGCGACCTCCTCCCGCACGTGCATGAGAAAGTCCTTGCGCAACTCGTTGTTGTCCAGAGCCAGGAACAACCCGTCGAGATCGTCGACGTGGGCGAGCAGGTCGGCGAACACCATTTCGACGCCGGTGGCGAGGTAGGGATGCTTCTTGCCGATCCGCTGCACCAGCAGGAAGCTGGCGATCACCTGATCGTTGCCCGCGGTGTACGTCTTCAGGAAGCCGCTGAAGTAAGCGACCATCTCGCCGAGGTACTCGGAGCCGTCGAGGGCGGTATCGGTGCCGTCCTTCTGGTCTTCTTCTATCTTCTGCAGGTACTCCTGCAGTATCTTGACCCGATTCAGGAACACCCTCTCGGCCGTGAACTTGCTGAACGTCTTCTCCGCGTAGGACATCGGCGTGTCGCGCACCACGTAGGTGTCGGGCTTCTCTTCGTGACTGCCGAACTCCTCACCTTCCTTCAGAATGCGTCGCGCCGCCGTGCTCCACTTCGACCACTCCGAAGCGGTCAGGATTCGCGGGACGAGCTCCATCTTGATGCGTTTCATGTCGGCCTGATTGCCGAAGCTCCTGATGATGGAGCGCAGGGTGGCCGCCGGGTCGCCCTTCACGCCGTCCCGCAGCCTGGTGCGGGAGGTGGTGGCTTTCTGCACCCAGAAGTGGTCCCTGGCCAGGATCTTCAGTGCGCTGACGGCCATCTTCAGCGACATGCGGTGGTTGCGTTTCTTCGGGAAATCGATGGTGATCTCGTCGTCGTTGATCGCCGAGATTCTCCCTATTCCCCAACTGCGGTGGAAGACGAAGTTGCCGGTGTCGAAAGCGATGTGCTTCTCGAAGTCCGCGATCGCTTCCTGGGCATTGCGCCATGCCTGAGTCAGGTTGGAGATGCGCAGGTACTCGTCCAGGTGGCTGTGGCCGGCGTGTTTCTCGGTATAGGCCTCCGCGATCTGGGCTCGCGCCTCCGCGTTCTTGGGCTCGTAGCGCAGGATGCGCTTGAGGATCTCGATGGTGGTGTCCCAGTCCTCCTTCTCGTAGTGGTGGGGGTACAGCGATTCGAGCAGCGCCACCGCGCGTTCCTCGCTGACCGTGCGCGCGACCTTGCGCTCGAGCTGCAGATAGAACTCCGTGTCCTCCGGCTGGTGTTCGATCAGCCTGTCCCACACTTCCTTGATGTTCGCGTAGTTCCGCTTGTTGATGTAGCGGTGCAGCGCCTTGCGGTAGTAGTTGACCGCGCCGCTGACGTCGCCCGCCTGCTCGCGGTTGCGGGCGAGCACCTTGACGAAGTCCGCCTCTTCGTAGTCGACGCGTATCAGCCGCTCGTAGACCTCGAGCTTGGAGGCTTCCTCGTTCTTGTTGTCGTAGCTCTCGGCGAGCGTTCTCAGCGCGAAGCGGTTCTCGCCGAACTCGAGAATGCGGTTGCACAGATACTCGACGATGTTCCACTTGTGGTTGTCCGTGAATATGTTCACCAGCAGGACCAGGTTGGAATCGTCCACCAGACGGCGGCCTATCGACACGATCCCGGACAGGTACAAGGCGATGATGCTGTTGCGATTGCTGCGCAGGTGCTCGTCGCAGAGCTCCATCAGCTCCGCTTCGCATTCTTCCTTCCTCGCGTCCTCCAGCAGGTTGTCGAGCTCGACGAAGTTGGACGTCACGTAGCTGTTCAGCGCAGCTCGGGTCCACTTCTCCTGATTGAGCAGCTCGGTGACCTTGGCGGTCAAGCTGCCGGCGGCGCCGTTGTCCGTGGTCCCTGTCGGCGTATCCGTCGCGGTAGGAGTCATGCTTACCTCGGTTTGGGCGCCTCCATGCGGCGCCAGCGTTTGTTTTCCCATCAGAGGGTTGTCGTGTCGTCTCTCGCTAGCGAACGTACTCGTCGTGAACCTGGCGATCCAGGTCGCGGATCTTCGTCAACACTTCCCGGACCCGCGGCTGCTCTTCGCCGGTCACGAGGAAATGGTCGATAAGCCAGAAGTAGTGGTTGAGCAGCCGCGGGGTGACCTCCGGCGGCGCCTCGCCTGCGGCTAGCTGTCGTTCCATGGCGAAGATCGTCTGCTTCAGCCGTCCGAGCTCCACCGGCTTGAGCTCGCGCTTCACCGTAAATAAGCCGTGCAATGTGGCGTACACCGGCAGCCACGGGGCGAATTCCTCAGGCGTCCGGCCGGCCTGCTCCATCGTCACGATCAGCCGCCGGATGACCGGTGCTTCAAGCCGCTCGAGCTGGATCGAATCGGATCCGACGAAGAAGGCTTCGCGGAACAGCACGCGCGAAAATCGCTCTTCATTGACCAGTCCGTAACAGTCGGCCAACTCGGCCAGGACCTCCGGCGAACGACGGTGTTTTCCGCTTGCGGCCTCCAGGTGCTCGATGGCACTGGCGTAGTTCCCCAGGCCCTTGTAGCTGCGGCCGATACGCAGCAGCAGGTCTGCGTTCTCCCGCTCCGGATGCGCCTCCAGGAGATTGCGGTAGCCCCGCAGGCACTCGGACATGACGTACCGCCGGATGTCGAACAGCGTGCGCTCCGACATGTCCTCCAGGCGGCCTGCGAACGGCTGAAAGAGCTCCCACTGCTGCTCCAGGTACTCGGCCCGCTCGTACGGGCCGGTGATGGTATCCAGGCGCGCCTCGCGATCCTGCCAGAAAGTCGCACACTTCAACGCCGACGCGACGCTGGTGAGCCCGGCATCCAAACGCAGGGCTCGCTCCAACACACGGATCGCCTTGGAGAAGGCACCTTCGCGAAAACACACGTTTGCGCGATTGACGAGATGTGCGACTTCGTTGGCCGTAAAACTGAGTTGCCGCTCGGCCATCCGGATACGTCTTAAAGTATGCGCCGGGGGAGGCCCTGACGTCAAATCCTCGCACCTCCTGTGCACGCCCTCGCAGCGGCGTTACGATGCCGCCATGGACACCGGGGAAGCGCCGAAGCGGGTGCGGGTGGCGCCGTCGCTGCTGTCCGCCGACTTCGGCGAGCTGGCCCGGGCGCTGGCGACCGCCGATGAGGCGCCCGCGGATCTGGTCCACCTCGATGTCATGGACGGCAGCTTCGTCGGCGAAATCACCTTCGGCGCCAAGCTGGTCGCGGACCTGCGTCCCCGCTCCCGGCTGCCGTTCGACGTGCATCTGATGGTGCGGGAACCGGCTCGCCACGTCAAACGGTTCGCCGACGCGGGCGCCGACCTGGTCACCGTGCACCTGGAAGCGTGCCGCGACGCGGGGGACGATCCACGGGCGCTCCTGCAGGCGATCAGGGACTGCGGGACACGGGCCGGGATCGCCGTCTCGCCGCCGACGCCGGCAGCCGCCCTGGAGCCGGTGCTGGACGTCATCGACGTGGCGCTGATCATGACGGTGCATCCGGGCGCCGGCGGCCAGGAGCTCATTCCGGCGTGTCTGGACAAGGCGCGGGAGCTCGCGGAGCGGCGGCACCGCGCAGGCCGGTCGTTCTGGATCTCCACGGACGGAGGCCTGCACCGCGGCAACGTCGGCTCTGCCGTTGCGGCAGGCATCGACATCGCCGTGATCGGGTCGGCGATCTGGCGGGCGTCCGTGCCCGCCGACGAGATTCGCGCCATCCGGTCGGCGCTCGGCGCCCCGGCCGGCTCTGCGTGAGGCGGAGGCCGGGGCGCCGAGCGTCTCGGGAAGGACCGGCGAGCGGGGGTGAACGATGAGAGCGGTCGTACAGCGGGTCTCACGTTGTGCCGTGCGTCCCGCAGGCGAAGCCCCACGGAACCAGGGCGCCGGCCTGCTGCTCTACGTGGGGGTCGAGCGCGGCGACGGCGAGGCCGATGCCGCGTACATCGCCGAAAAGGCGGCCGGCCTGCGCATATTCCTGGACGATGACGGCAAGATGAACCGTTCGGTCGCACAGGTCGCGGGCGCGGTCACCGTCGTGTCGCAGTTCACCCTGGCCGGCGACGCCCGGCGCGGCCGGCGTCCGTCGTTCACGCAGGCCGAAGATCCCGATCGCGCGAACGAACTGTACGAGCGGCTGGTGTCCCTGCTCCGAGCCGCCGGACTGCCGGTCAACACCGGCGTCTTTCGCGCCTCCATGCAGGTGGAGTCGTGCAACGAGGGACCGGTGACCATCCTCCTGGACTCCCGCCGGACGTTCTGAGGGCCGACGGAGAGGGCCGGAGCCCCGCGGGAGCGAACAGGACAGCGCGTTGACCGGCGCTGCCTCGCCCCGGTAGACTCCCGGCGACACTGGGAGGGTCACATCGGTGGGCCATCAACGCCGTTCCAATCCGCCACACGGAAGCGCTGCGGCGGCGAGGTGCGTATCTGTCTGCGAAGGCCTGGTCCCAAGGCCGAGCGCAGACCCGGGGAAGGAAGCCCCAGGGAAGGAGTAGTACACATGGCCAACCGTTCCGAAACCGTACCCAGGACTCGTTCGACCCGCGCTGCACGTGCGACCGGCGGTGCACGTGCAACCGGTAACGGCACCGGCGACGACACCCTGCAGACCGAACGCAAGCAGGCGCTCGACGCGGCGCGCCTGCAGATCGAGAAGCAATTCGGCAAGGGATCGCTGATGCAGTTGGGGGAACAAAGCGCCCAGCGCGATCACCCGGCGATCCACTCCGGCTCCATCCTGCTCGATGCCGCGCTCGGCGTCGGCGGCTATCCGAAAGGCCGCATCATGGAGATCTTCGGGCCCGAGTCTTCCGGCAAGACGACGCTTGCCCTGCACGCGATCGCCGAGGCGCAGCGCGCCGGTGGCATCGCCGCATTCATCGACGCCGAGCACGCGCTGGACCCGGTCTACGCCAAGGGCCTGGGCGTGAACGCCGAAGAGTTGTGGGTGTCGCAGCCCGACAACGGAGAGCAGGCGCTCGAGATCGTGGAGTCGCTGGTGCGTTCCGGCGCGGTCGACATCGTGGTCGTCGACTCGGTCGCCGCGCTCACGCCGCGCGCCGAGATCGAAGGGGAGATGGGCGATTCCCACATGGGCCTGCAGGCACGGCTGATGAGCCAGGCGCTGCGCAAGCTTACCGCCACGATCGCCAAGTCGGGCACCTGTCTGATCTTCATCAACCAGATCCGCATGAAGATCGGGGTCATGTTCGGCAATCCGGAGACCACGACAGGCGGCAACGCGCTGAAGTTCTACTCCTCGGTGCGCCTTGAGGTGCGCAAGATCGAGACCATCCAGCGCACCGGGGAGAATGCGATCGGCAACCGGGTGCGCATCAAGATCGTCAAGAACAAGGTGGCGCCGCCGTTCCGCCGAGCCGAGCTGGAGATCATGTTCGGCACCGGCCTTTCCGCTTCCGGCAGCCTGCTGGAAGCTGCGCTGCAGGAGAACATCGTCGAGAAGAGCGGCACCTGGTATTCCTACGACGGGGAACGCATCGGCCAGGGCCGGGAGAACGCCAAGGCGTTTCTTGAAGCGCACCCGGAGACGGCCGCGGCCATCGAGGGCAAGGTGCGCGCGCTGCTGTTTCCGGACGCCGCGCCGCCACCGGCAGAACTGTCGCAGACCGAGGGTAACGGCACGAGGGAGGCCTGACGGCCAGCCCTGAGAGCCGCTCTTCCGGGGGAGGGGAGGGAGCGATCAGCGATCAACGACATGCCGGCGACGCCACCGATAGCGGCATGACCTACCGGCTCGGCGACTTCGACGGGCCGCTCGACCTGTTGCTGCACTTGGTGCGAAGCGCCCAGATCAGCATCTGGAACATCCCGATCGCCGCCATCACCGAACAGTACCTGGCCGTTCTCGATGCCTCGGACGACCTCGACCTTGAGCGGACCACCGACTTCTACCGCATGGCTGCGACACTGCTCCACATCAAGTCGCGGATGCTGCTGCCGGTCGGCAGTGCCGCGGGGCGAGGTGATGATGAAGACGACCCGCGCGCCGAGCTTGTCGAGCAGCTCATCGAGTACCGCCGGTTGCGCCTGCTCGGCGAGGCGCTTTCCGAGCGCTTCGAGCCGCGCGAGTGGCACATCGAGCCGGAACGCCGCGTCCACGCGGCGCAGGAGGCCCTGGAAGATGAAGACGACGACGCGGAGATGGACGGATCGATCGCCGAGCTGGTCGAAGTCTATCGGGAGCTGCGGTCCGGGATCGCCGATGCCGTGCCATTCGATCTGGATGACGGCGTGACCGTGGCAGAGAAGGTGACGCTGCTGCGCGAACGACTGGACCGCCACGCGCGGGTGAGGTTCGATGTCCTGATCCGCCTGGGATCCGCGGTGGAGCTGGTCTGCGCGTTGCTCGCGATCCTGGAAGTGGTCAAGGCGGGTCGGGCCCGGGTCATCCAGCATGCCCCTTTCGCCGAAATCTCGCTGGTGGCCAGCCGATGAGCGCAGACGACCGCGCCTCCCGGCCTGCCGGCGGCGATACGCTTGCCGCCCGGGAACCGTCCGTACCCGCGCCGCCGGTGGAATCCTCGAACGGCGTGCATCCGGAGATCGACGGCTCGGGGAACGGGCACGCGGGCACGACAGCGGTGCCGACGGCGGTGGATGCCACGCCGGCGGCCGCCGGGCACGAGGATGCCGCCGCCGAACGCGACGCGTCGAACGGACTCCATCCTCGGACCGGCAACGCATCGGTCGTCGAAGCAGCCCTTCTGCTGGAAGGCCATCCGGCGACGGCCGCGCGGCTTGCGCGGATCACCGGCCTGCCCGTCCCGGAGATCGAACGCTGCCTGGCGGTGCTCCGCGAGCGCTACGCCTCTCCGGTATTCGGCCTGCAGGTCGCCCGAGTCGCCGACAGTTATTCGCTCATGCCCAAGGCGGAGCTGTGGGAACGGCTGCGTCACCACTACGGCACCGGCTCCGGCAAGCGGTTGTCGCGCGCGGCCATGGAGACCCTGACCATCGTCGCCTACTCGCAGCCGGTGACGCGAAGCCAGATCGAAGCGATGCGCGGCGTTTCCGCCGACGCGATGATCCGGTTGCTGAGCGACAGGAAACTGATACGCCCGGTCGGCTACAAGGAGGACTCCGTCGGCCGTCCGACACTGTTCGGTACTACCAACCGATTCCTGGAGACCTTCGGTCTTGAGACGATCGATGACCTGCCGAAGCTGGACAAGGTGGAAGCGAGCAGGTTCCGGCGAGTCTGACATGAGGCTCAACCGCTACCTTGCGCGCGGCGGCGTTGCTTCCCGGCGCTCCTCCGACGCGTTGATCACCGCCGGCCGCGTGACGGTGAACGGCGAACCGGTGACGCGACTCGGAATCACCGTCGAGCACGGCGATCGCGTCTGCCTGGACGGCGCTCCCGTGGAGATCGCGCAGCTCAGCCGCTACCTCGCCCTGCACAAGCCCCCCGGGTTCGTCTGCACCGCCCATGACCCGCAGGGACGACGGCGCGCGGTGGAGCTGGTTGACGGAGAGGGCGGCCGCCTGTTCAGCGTCGGCCGGCTCGACTATCGATCGAGCGGACTGCTGCTGTTCACCAACGACGGGCAGTTCGCGGAGCATGCGGCACATCCCTCCTATGGGGTGGAGAGGGACTACCTGATACGGACCGCCGGCGGGGCGCCGATTCCGGATGACCTGCTGCGTGGCTACCGGAACGGCCTGTCGGTGGACGGCGAGCACTATCGGTCGACCGGCTACGAACGGCGTGCCCACGATGAAGTGCTCCTCACGCTGTCGACCGGCAGAAACCGCGAGATCCGGCGCGTCTTCGCTACCGCCGGCATCGACCTCAGCCTCGTACATCGCGTCCGTGTCGGCCCGGTGCGCCTCGGGGCGCTCGACGCCGGCCATCACCGGGAGCTCACCACCGACGAGGTCGCATGGTTCCTCCGGCTCGGAAAGCGGTCGTCGCGATAGACGGTCCGGCGGCCTCCGGAAAGTCCACGGTGGCCTGCTGTCTGGCCGACCGTCTGGGATACCGATACCTGAGCTCCGGGCTGCTCTACCGTGCCGCGTCCGCCATCGCCCTGCGCGAGTGCGAGGACGCGACGCAGGAGGCTGCCGTCGTAGCGGCCGTGGAGGCCGCCGGTCTGGCCGCCGACCTCCATGGCGTCAGCGCTGGCGCGCTCCCCCTCGACGACCGGATCCTGCGCGGCGCCGAGGTGACCCGCTGGCTGCCCACGCATACGGCGATGCGCTCGCTACGGGTGCACATCAACGCCCTGCTGCACGCAGCGTCGATCCTGACGCCCTGCGTGATCGAAGGCCGCGACATCGGCACGGTCGTGTTCCCCGATGCGGAGACGAAGGTGTTCCTGGACGCTTCGCCCGCCGCTCGCGCACGCCGCCGGCAGCGACAGCAGGGCGGCGACCTCCCTGCCGTCGCCGGTGCGATCGCGGATCGCGACGCCGCCGACCGCGCAAAGGAGTGGGGCCGGCTTGCCCCGGCAGCCGACGCGATCCGCGTCGACACCACCGACTTGACCCCTGGTGCGGTGTGTGACAAGCTGGAGAAGATCGTGCGGTGCGGGACCTGAATCATTGCGTTCGGCCGTGCATTTCCAATTGTTGTATTCTCCATCGAGTTCATGTGCCAAAAAAGTCCCTCACGCGCGATGGCGCGATTGAGTCGTAGCGAGCAGTCTGGTGAGTGATAGAGACGATCGGGGCAAAACCGGTCCCGCCGAGGGAAGTCTGCAGCAGCAGTACGTAAACTCCTTCCAGCCCGTCGAGGAAGGACAGCTGTTGACCGGACAGGTGATCGAGGTGGGACCGGAGATGGTCTACATCGACGTGGGCCTGAAGTCCGAGGGCCGTGTACCGGCTTCGGAGTTCACGGAGATCCCGGAGGTCGGGCAATCGGTGGACGTGGTCCTGCTGCGCAAGGAGAGCCGTTCCGGAGAGGTGATCGTCTCCCGGCGAAAGGCGGAGGAGCAGGTCCTGTGGCGCACGCTGAAGGAAGCCGCCGAGCAGAGGACGCCGGTCCAGGGAATCATCCGCCGCAAGATCAAGGGCGGCTACGAGGTGGACCTCGGCGCCGGGACGCGAGCATTCGTCCCGTTTTCGAAGGTCGACATCATGCGTGTCCGCAACGAGGACGACTATCTGAACCTGCAGACGTCATTCTTCATCGAGCAGTTGTTCAGCAAGGGACGCGCCAACGTGGTGGTCAACCGTCGCGACTGGCTCGAGCAGGAGATCCGCAACCGGCGCGAACAGTTCTACGAACATGCCGAAATCGGTGATGTCGTCGACGGCGTCGTCAAGTCGTTCACGTCGTTCGGAGCGTTCGTCGACCTGGGCGGTTTCGACGGCTTGCTGCATGTGAACGACATGCGCTGGGGGCATGTCGCGTCGCCGCGCGACCTCGTGGAGCTCGGCCAGCAGCTCACCGTCAAGATCATCCGGCTCGATCGCGAATCGCAGAAGGTGAACCTCAGCCTCAAGCACTTCACCGAAGATCCCTGGACGACGTTCGAAGAGCGCTTCCAGGTGGGCGACACCGTACACGGATCGGTCACCAAGCTGACCGATTTCGGTGCGTTCGTGGCCATCGCCGACGGCATCGAAGGGCTGGTGCACGTCTCGGACCTGTCCTGGGTAAAGAGGGTGCGGCATCCGAAGGAGATACTGGCACCGGGCGACGAGATGGAGGTCAAGGTTCTCGCGTACGACCTGGAACACGCCAAGCTGTCGCTCGGCCTCAAGCAGCTCCTTGCGAACCCGTGGGATGACGTCCCGGAACGCTATCCGGTTGGCAGGCGCATCACCGGCCGGGTCAGCAATCTGGTCAGCTTCGGGGCGTTTCTCAATATCGAGGAGGGGATCGACGGACTGCTGCATGTCGAGGACATGTCCTGGACCGAACGGATTGCCGACCCTTCGACGCTCGTCAAGGTCGGCGACGAGATAGAGGTGATGGTGCTCATGGTCGACTCGCGCCAGCGCCGCATCAAGCTCGGTCTCAAGCAGATGACAGAGGATCCATGGACGACGCTGGCGCGCGCCTACAAGAAGGGGTCGAGAATCTCCGGAACGGTGAGCCGCAAGACCGACTTCGGTGTGTTCGTGTCCGTCGAAGGCGACCTGGAGGCACTGATCAGCAAGAACCATCTGACCTCCGGCGAGACCTCCTTCGAGGAAGCTTCCAACGCGCTCAAGGTTGGCGATCCGATCCAGGCGATCGTGCTCGAGATCAACCCGCAGAGCCAGCGGCTCGCGCTCTCCGTTCGCGAGTTGCGGCGGCGCCAGGAGCGCGAGGAACTGGTCCGGTACGCGCACACCGACGGCAGCGACGACACCGTTTCGCTGGGCGACCTGATTCGCCGCAAGAACCCGGGGTAGGATAGAGAGCGCGCAGGCGACGCATGATGCCGCGTCCCTACGGGCCTTGGCTCGATCGTGCCGTGTGCTCCACGATCCGGGTGCAGTGATGCGTCCGGACGTCATCGTCGCCGATCGCACGATGCGAGCAAAGGTGGAAGTGGCCACCAAGGCCGCGGTGACCGACCTGTCGGTGCTGCTGCTCGGTGAAGACGGGGTAGGGAAGGCGCTGTTCGCTCGGATGATCCACGCCGCATCGGCCCGGCAGGCAGGGCCGTTCGAGGAAGTCAACTGCAGGGCCGTGCCCCCTGACCTGATCGACGACGAACTGTTCGGCCACGCCGACGGCGGCCCGTCCGCGAACGGCCCCGTGCATCGGCCGGGCCGATTCGAACGCGCCGATGGCGGCACCATAATGCTGGACGCCGTGGACGCCCTGTCCCCGGACATGCAGGCCAGGCTCCTCGGCGTGCTCCAGCACGGCCGGATCTACCAGGAGAGCGGCGGTGCGCGGATGGTGGACACGCGCGTCATAGCCGCCAGCGGCGTCGACCTGGAAGGTCAGGTGGAACGTGCGGAGTTCCGGCGGGACCTGTTCTATCGGCTCAACGTCCTGCCGATCTACCTTCCGCCGTTGCGCGAACGGCCGAACGACGTGGCCGCGCTGGCGCAGCACTTTCTGAAGCGGTCATCCGCCACCGCCGGCCGCGGGACGCTCAAGTTCACGGCTGCCGCGCTTGCAGCGCTTCGTGGTCACCGTTGGCCCGGGAACGCGCGCGAGCTCGCCAACGTCGTGGAACGAGCCGCGATCGCTGCCGATTCCGTGATAGACACCCGGCACATCGATCTCGGCCTTGACAGCGCCTTGCCGGAGCAGTCCAGCGACGCGTACCATGGAGAGTCACTGAAAGAAGCCGTGCGCGCCTACAAGCGCCGCTTCATTCGCGGGGCGCTTGAGTCACATGGCTGGAACCAGACCACTACGGCCCGTTCACTGGGCATACAGCGCACCTATCTGTCGCGCCTGATCAAGGAACTGGAGATCTCGAATCGATGAGCGAAGCGCAGGAACGCGAGCCCTTTCGCATAGATGAAGCCGTCGGCCACGTCATCACCCGGTTCCGGGTGCCGCTGCTGGTGCTGTTGGCAACCGTGGGGATCGTGCTGATCGCGATCGTGGTGGTCACCGAGCAGCGGCGGGCGGTGCTCGAGCGATCGACGGAATTGATCGAAGAGGTCGAGCGACGGTGGCTGGTCGCCTCGGAAGAAGAACGTGCGAGCCTCGACAGCGAAGTGCTCCCCCAATTGGAGTCGCTGGCCGAACGCCATCGCGGACGCTACGCCGGCAGGCGGGCGCTGCAGCTCCTGGCGGCCCGGTACGCCGAGCGCGGGGAGTGGCAGGAGGCCGCGGACCGATTCACGGAGCTGGCCGACCGGTCGACCGGCTACGTGGCCGCGCTGGCGCTGAGCAACGCTTCGGTCGCGTACGAGGAGCTCGGCGACCGAGAGACCGCCGCGAAACTCTACGGTGACGTCGCAACCCGGTACCCGGATGAGGTGGCGCTGGCGGCCCGCGCGCTGTTCTCGGTTGCGCGGCTTGAAGAAGAACGCGGCGATCCTGTCCGGGCCAACGAAGCGTACGTCGATCTGGAGACGAAGTACCAAGACAGCCTCTGGTCGCTGCTGGCCCTCAACCGGCGGATCCACCTCCGCGCCACCGGCGCGCTTGACGGCAACTGACCACCGCGAACGGGCCGCGGCCGGCCGCGGTTCGTTCCGCTGGGTACCGGCGGCCCCCCTGATCGGCAAGTGTGGCCTGATCGGTGCGTGCGTCCTGGTCGGCGCGTGTGGGCTGCCGTTTCCATCGACGCTGCCGAGCCCGGAGAGCTGTCCCGCCGGGACGCCCGGCGCGGGGACGCCCGGCGTGTTGAGCTTCTGCGGCTCATCCGTACAGCCCCCGCTCCAAGGGTATGAAATATACTACACTATACGAACGGCGAACGAGGGCGCTCCCTCGGAGCCGCTTCACCACGACGACCTGCAGGCCAGATTCGGCCGTCTGTCAGCCGCTGACGTTCGATCCTGCGACGAGGATCGCCCGCCGCTGGTACGAGCGACCGACGCGGAGCCGGACCACGCCGTGCACCTTGACCTGACGGTGTTCGGGCTCACGGACACCTCAGACACCGAACCGTTCATCCGGCTGTCGTGGCGTTCCGGAGAGATCCCCGTCCGTCGGGGTGTCCCGGACGAGTTTGGCCAATGCCGGCGTTTCTCCGACGAGGACGGCTACGAGGCCGGGGACATCGACGTCACCCCGGCCGCCGCGGAGGCGATCGCCGGGACCGGTGGCGTGACCCGCCTGTACGCGTACGCGGTCAGCTACGGGTCCGATCGCGGCCAGCGGCTCTACAGCGCGCCGTTTAGGATCGGCCGCCTGGATCTCCGTTGACGTTCCAGTAGGTGCTGGCATACCTGAACGTCGCGCTGACGTACGTGGCGGTCGCCCTGGGCTGCGCGATCCTGATGTTCCACGTGGCGCGGCGCGAGATGCCGGGCCGCTTCTGGGGAGCGCTCGTCGTCGGACTGGTCGGCGCCGTGCTCGGCGGGATCGCCGACCAGCTTCTGGCCGGCGTGTTCGCACGGCTGACCGACGTCAATACCGTCAACCTGTATGCCGCTGCCGGCGCGTCGCTGCTGTGCATCTGGCTGCTGTCCAGGGCCGGCGGCCGCCGCTGACTCCACGTTCCCGCGGTTCAACGCCGCCGATTCCCATAACTTCCGATAATCTATATTCTGTCAACCAACGCGAAGCGTGATCCACGCATGGGGTTCGCCGGACACGGGGATTCCCCTACTGGACGCGCCGGAAGCCGGCGACACGCGCCGCCGCACCGAACGACAGGTCCGTGGGTCCGTCGCGGTGCAGCACGTGGTAACCGAGGCCGGCGATCATCGCGGCGTTGTCCGTGCACAGCGCCATGCTGGGAAAGAACGCCTCGAACTCGGGCTCGCCCGCGAGGCGCCGGCGCAGGTAGCGGTTGGCGGCGACGCCGCCGGCAGCGACGATCCGGCCCCTGCCCCGCGAGCGCGCCGCGCCTATCGCCTGATCGACGACGATGTCGATCGCCGTCTTCTGGAATGAGGCGGCGACGTCGGCAACGCGCTCCGGCGTGGACGGATCGACCCGGAACTGGTTGCGCTGATGGATCACCGCGGTCTTCAGGCCCGAGTACGACACGTCGAACCGGTTGGCCCCGGTGCGCACCGACGGCACCGGGAATCGATAGGCATCGGGGTCACCATGTTCGGAGAGCCGCTGGATGGCCACGCCACCCGGGAAGCCGATGTCGAAGTACTTGGCGACCTTGTCGAACGCCTCGCCGCAGGCGTCGTCGACGGTCGCGCCGAGCACTTCCCAGCGGTCCAGCCCCTGCACGTCGATGACCATGGTGTGTCCGCCCGACAGGAGCAGCGCGATGTACGGGTAGCCGATGTCCCGCTCCATGTGGGGGGAATACACGTGCGCGCGAATGTGGTCCACGGCGACCAGCGGCTTGCCGGTGGCCAGCGCCAGCCCCTTGGCGTACGAGACGCCGACCAGCAGTGATCCGATCAGGCCGGGCCGGCAGGTGACCGCCAGCGCGTCCACGTCTGCGAGGGCGCAGCCGGCGGCGGCAAGTCCGCGGGCGACCACCGCGTCGATCCACTCGACGTGCATGCGCGAGGCGATCTCCGGCACGACGCCCGCGAACGGACGATGGGCCTCCACCTGGGACGCCACCTCGTTGGAGAGTATGGCGGTCCCGTCGCGAACCACCGCCGCCGCGCACTCGTCACACGATGTCTCGATGCCCAGGACCAGGCTCGCCGCGCCGGCAGCCCTCACTGCGGCAGCAGCTCGGAGAGGTACACCAGCTCGAATCCGGCCCGCTCGATCTCCGCGAGCCGCCGCTCCAGGACGGAGAGGACCACGCGGTTGGTCACGTGACCGATGAGGATCGCGCTGCCCTGCTCGCGGGCGATCGCCATGCCGCGGTCGATCGCCGAGCTCACCGTCGCCTCGTCCACGCGGACATCCAGGAATACGTCGCGGCTGAGGAATGGCACCCCGTGGCGAACGGCCGCCTCCTCGGCTACCGTGTCGGGAGTGGTACGGCTGTCCAGAAAGAACCGGCCGGTCCGCTTCAGGTAGGCCATCAGCGTATCCATGATGAGCGGGTCGGCGGTGGCACGCGAGCCCATGTGGTTGTTGACGCCACGCGTGACCACCGATCGAAAGTGGCGCTCCAGCAACCCGATCACGTCAGGCTGATCGTAGCCGACCCTGATCGCGCCCGGTCCCGGATCGGAGGAGCCGGTCGGCTCCATGGGGAGGTGCAGGATCACCTCCTTTCCCGCCTGCATCCCGCGCTCGACGACCTGCGCGCTGAACTCGAGCTGCGGCAGCACCGCGACGGTGAGCTTTCCCGGAAAGCGCAGGTACGCTTCTGCGTCGGCGATGCTGTGGCCGGCGTCATCCACCACGAACGCCAGCGGGATCGGCGGCCCGTCGGGGCGCGGCCTTCGCAGGTAGGACATGCCCGTGGAAGCCCCGGGCGTGTCGAGCGTCCGGGGCGCCGCGGCCGGCGGCAGGTCGATGCCGGGCAACGCCGGCTCGACGGCGTGCGCCACCAAGGGGGCCGGCGCACGGCCGCCTCCGGGAGGGATCACCAGGAGGATTCCGAGCGCCACCGCACATGCTCCGAGGCCGCCGGCGGCACGTACCAGCATGAGCTGCGACGGATGCTTCTTCGGTGTCTTCTTATCCTTCAAGCACACTCGCTCCGGGGAGGCCGCGCGGCCGGATCCGCACTCACCGGCCTGTGTCGTGTATCGGCGCGGGCACCGCCCGCGTTGACGCCCTGCGCATGCAGTGCCGTCCCGGCTCCGCTATGATCGGGCGCGATGACCCCGCCGACCGTACCCCCTCCCGCCGTGTTCGAGAGCATCGTCACACTGGATGCGGCGAACATCAAGTTCGGTCCCGGCGCGACCGGCGAGGTCGGCTACGAAGCGCGCCGTCTGGGGCTGTCACGCACGATGGTGGTGACCGATCGCCGGCTCCGCGACGGGCCGCAGGTCTCCGCAGCCCTGACCTCCCTCGACGACAGCGGCGTCGCCTGGACCGTCTTCGACCGGGTTCGGGTGGAGCCCACGGACCGCTCCTTCCGGGAAGCGGTCCGGGAGGCGGACCGCGGGGACTACGACGGCTTCGTGGCGGTCGGCGGCGGCTCGGTCATCGACACGGCCAAGGCGGCCAACCTGTACCACACCTACCCGGCCGACTTTCTGGACTACGTGAACGCGCCGATCGGCCGCGGGCGGCCGGTGCCGGGCCCGCTGAAGCCCCTCATCGCGGTGCCGACCACGGCAGGAACCGGCAGTGAGACGACCGGCGTTGCCATCTTCGACCTCGAAGA
This sequence comes from Spirochaetia bacterium, assembly GCA_963662775.1. Taxonomy (GTDB): domain Bacteria; phylum Spirochaetota; class Spirochaetia; order SZUA-6; family Bin103; genus CATQHW01. The sequence continues at coordinate 4,886,067 of OY759747.1, read as the reverse complement.
GCTGCACGCCAAGACCGGCATCGCCCACCGCGCCCTCAAGCCCACGGTGGGCATCGTCGATCCCGACAACACCCGCTCGATGCCGCCGTTGGCGGCCGCGTGCACGGGGCTGGACGTGCTCAGCCACGCGATCGAGTCCTACACCGCCCTGCCCTACACGCACAGGCCGGCGCCGGGGGATCCGGGCCTGCGGCCGGCGTACCAGGGCAGCAACCCGATGAGCGACGTCTGGTCGGCCCGCGCCATCGAGATGGTGGCCGCCAACCTGCCGGCCGCGACGGCCGGGGATGCGGCGTCGCAGGCGCAGATGCTGCTGGCCGCCACTTTTGCCGGCTTCGGGTTCGGCAACGCCGGCGTCCACCTCCCGCACGGGATGTCGTATGCCGTGTCCAGCAACGTGCGCGACTTCCACCCGGAAGGCTATCCCGACGACCACCCGCTCATCCCGCACGGCATGTCAGTGATCCTGAATGCGCCGGCGGTCTTCCGCTGGACCGGCCCCGCGGACCCGCAACGCCATCTGCGGGCGGCGGCGCTGATGGGGACCGACGTCTCCGGCATCGGCCCGGACGCAGCAGGCGAGTCGGCGGCGGACGCGATCATCCACCTGATGCGGCGCACGGGCATGCCCAACGGCCTGTCCGGCGTGGGCTACACGCCGGCCGACATCGACACGCTGGTGCGCGGCACGCTGCCCCAGCATCGGGTCACCAAGCTCTCGCCCCGGCCCTTCGACGAAGTGGTCCTGCGGGGACTGTTCGCAAGCGCGCTGCGCTACTGGTGACCGGCCGGTCAGCTCCTGACTGCGCTCAGATCCTGACCGGCTGACCCGAAGCCGCCGATTCGTATCCCGCCATCAGCACCTCCACGTGGTGCAGGGCGTCGCGGGCGGTCACCTGCGGGCGTACGCCTGCATCCAGGCAGTCCAGGAATGCCTCGATGTCGGAATGCTCTTCGCGCTGCAGGGGGACCCTGCGCTCCTTCGCCGGCGGCTGCGTCTCCCGCATCGTGGACGCCCACATCTGCATCGGGTCGTAGGGGTGCACGGGGGCCGTGGTGACGACGGGCTCGGTGTTGTAGATCTCGATGTGGGGGTCCGATCCGCCGAAGGTCGCCAGCCCCTCCTCGCCCACCAGAGTGACGCGCCGCTCGCCGATCTGCGGGTGGCACGGCATGCCGATGCGGCCCGAGCACGCGGTGGCGACGGTGCCGTCGTCGAGCGTCAGCAGCAGCGCTCCGTAGTCCTCGATCCCCAGCTCGGCATGCTCGGCGAAAAAGTAGTTGCCGGTGACGCCGAACACCGACGTGACGCGCCTGCCGGTCAACCAATGGATGAGGGCCACCGGGTACACGCCCATGTCGAACAGCTCCCGCTTCGCGGCGACGCGGGTGAAGGTGCCGTCGGAACCGTGCTCGCGACGGACGGTGCCGGCCGGCACCGTTCCCGGCCGGCCCTTGGCCATGAGCATGTCTGAGTGCACGGCGTCGATGCGTCCCAGCGCCCCCGATCGGAGGGCGGCCCTGGCGTCCTGCGCCCAGGGGGTGTGCACGGTGGTGAGCATCTGCGTGACCACGCCGGCGGCATCGGCGGCATCGGCGATCGCGCGCGCATCATCGACGCTGCCGGCCAGCGGCTTGTCCAGGAAGAGGTGCTTGCCGCGCGCCAGCACCGCCTGCGCCACGCGGGATCGCCGTTCGACGTCGACGCAGCTCACGACCACGTCCACCCCGGGCAGCGCCAGCGCCTCCTGCAGCGACAGGTACGGCACCGCAAGCTCGGCGGCGAGTAGCCGATTCAAACCCTCCCGGTACTGGGAGATCCCGCTCTCGTCGGCCACCGCGACCAGCTCGCAGCGAGGATCGGCGGCGAACTCCCGCGCGTAGCTCTCCAGATGGGTCCGGTTGCCGCCCAGCGCCACCACGCGATGGGCGGCCATTACCATACCTCCCCGGGCAGCGGTCCGGCGCTCAGCGCGATGCGGTGATAGATGCTGCCGTGCGACCCCATCAGCACCAGGTTGCCGGCGGTGGCGCCGCGGCCCGCGCTGACCGCCAGCAGCGCGCTCTGGCCGCCGGGCCAGCGCAGCAGCCGCGCGGAGGCGCGGCGCGGATCCCCCACCCCGTAGTCGCCGTCGGCCTCTCCTCCGAACCATTCGGCGGCGCAGCGCCGCGCGGCCGCCACGGTCCGCGCGCCTGCATCGGCGGCGGCAGCGGAATCGGGCGCATGGACGTGCACGGTCAAGCGCAGCGCCTTGGGCGTACCGATCCGGCCGGCATCCACCGCCGCTGCCACGGTACTCGCCAGCGAATCCCAGTATCCCGCGAGCGGATCGGCTGCCTCACTCATCCGGTGTGCCCCTCATACGCCTGCGATCATAGCAGGTGTGCGTCATGACCGGCCGGTACGGTAGGCTTCTGTCCCGATGGCATCCAGATATCTGCTGACGCAGGACCAGATCGACTACTTCGACGCGTTCGGGTTTCTCCTGCTGCGCGGGCTGTTCGACGACGCGACGATGGGACCCGTCATCCACGCCGCCGACGCCCTCTGGCACGAGGACTTCGGCGGCCGGCCGGATCCCGCCGCAACCCTGCACCAGGACCGCTTCGTCGAGCGCAGCCCGGTCCTGATGCCCCTGATCGACGACGGCCGCCTGTACGACAAGCTCGAGCAACTCCTGGGCGAGCGCCTCGTCTTCTGCGGATCGGAGGGAAACCACGGAGTGGCGGGATCGCCAACCGCCCACCACTGGCATGCGGACCGGCCCGGAGCCGCCGAACTGGGCTACCTGCGCATCAAGGTGATGCTGTATCTCGTTCCCATGACGCAGGACAACGGCGCCCTGCGGGTGATACCCGGGTCGCACCGCGCGACGTTCCACCAGGCGCTGCTCCCCTTCATCCGGCGCCACGTGGAGCCGGACCCGTTCTTCTTCGGCGAGCACGGCTCGAACATCCCCGCGCACGTCATCGAGACCAACCCCGGCGACGCGGTGCTCTTTTCCCAGACCCTGTATCACTCCGTGTACTTCAAGGTGCGCCCGGCCCGGCGCTATATCGCGCTGAAGTATGCGAGCTGGCCGCGGAGCTATGCCGAATTCGCCACGCTTCAGCGCTGGCCGTCGGGCGCTTTCGATCCGGCGCCGCAGCTTCGCGCGTGCGACCGTTCCCGCCTGCGGTCGATGGTCGAGCCCATCCTCGCCGCCGAGCAGGCGGTCGCCGACTGGCCGGCCGACGTGCCGTGGGAGACCACGTAGCCCGCTCACACCCGGTCTCTCCGTGTCATGGACAGCAGAGCCGCTGACACCGCGGTCAGGATGACGGCCAGTCCCAGGTACACGAACATGCCGCTGCGGATGCCGAACGCATCGGCCACCACCGTGATCGCCAGCGGAACGAGCATGCTGCCGAGCCCTCCGCTGGCGGCGGTCAGGCCCATCGCCTGGCTGCGGCGGGTCGGGTACTGGGACCCCGCCAACGAGATCAGCAACGGATAGAGCGCCGAGAGGCCGATGCCGGTGACGACCGCCCCGGCAGCAGCCCACCCCAGGCCACCGGCCGAAACGGTGACCGTCAGGCCGACCACGGCGACCGCGGCCAACGCCAGGATCACTGCGGCATGGCCCGTGCCCCGATGCAGAATGCCCGTGCCCACACGGCCGAGGCACAGGCCGACCCAGTACAGGGACACGATCCGGGCCCCCTGGGCGACCGAACCGCCGATCGCCGCGACGACGAACTCGCTCATCCAGGCCGCCACGCCCAGCTCGATGCCGACGTAGACGCCCATCGCGGCCAGGATCATCATGAGCAGCGTCAGGCTGCGGTCCGGGACGCCTCGTCGCCGGGCCGGCGTGGCGCCTCCGGCGCCGCGCGCCACTCCGGCCACGGCGAGCGCCGGGCGGGTGAGCAGGAACAGCGCCACGAGCAGGGTCGCCCCGCCGAGCAGCCGGTACACCAGCCGCCAGTCGCCGCCGCTCTGCAGGAACCACGACGTCGTCCACGTGACGGTGATCCCCCCGACCGCGAACGCGGCGTGCACGAGGTTCATGAGCTGTCCGCGCCCGCCGCGCTCCATGGAGATGGTCAACTCGTTGCCGGCCACCTCCATCGCGCCGAAGCCGACGCCCAGCAGCGCGTAGACCGCGGCGGTGAGCGCGACGCCGGGCCACGCGCCGAACAGGAGCAGGCCGAGCACCTCCAGCAGGAGACCGGCCGTCACGGTCAGGCGTACATCCAGCCGGGGCAGCACGAAGCCGGCCGCCGTGGTCGACAGCACGAATGCAGCGGACCCGGCCGCCACGACGAGCCCGGCATGCGTGTACGGCCAGCCGAAGTCGCGGATCATCTCCGGGATCAGCGCACCGAGGGCAGCGACCGCGCCACCCATGACGCCGATGTGCAGAACGAGCGCCGCGAACAGCGATCGGCTCTGCGGATCGCGTGGCAGCAGGTCGCGTGGCAGCATGGCGGGCGGCAACGTAGCACGGCGCCGCCCCAGAGGCCCGGCCGCCCCGATGCGGAAGCGCACCAACAGACGCGCATCAACCTGCGAGAGCCAGAAGTCGGATTTGAACCGACGACCTGTTCATTACGAGTGAACCGCTCTGCCAACTGAGCTATTCTGGCCGGTCCGCCGCGCCGCCGGTACGCGCGACCCGTACACTATAGTACGGATCGCCGCCCGGAGAACAGGACGCAGGCTGAACCGCAGCAATTCTCGGTGAGAGGCGGTAGCGGCTTGTAGGGCGGTCTGACGGTAGTGACCCGGCCCAAGTGGAGGCGAGCGAGCACTTTGGCAGGCGTGCCAGTGGCCACACGACCGGATTTCAGAATCACAAGCGGTGCGGCGAGCCGTTGCGTGGCCGGTAGGAGGCACACCGGAGCTTGCGGGCGCAGGTTTCGCGACCGGTGGGCGGGCGTACGGCAGGCGCAGGCGGCGTTGCAGGCAACGGGTCGGGGGACTACGGAGACTGATACGGGGGTAGCGACTCGGGTGGCGAGTTCATCCGTACCAGCACTTGGTCCCAGGAGGTGAACAGGAACAGCCGGAACGCCGAGCGCACCTCGTCCCAGAACCCGCGCCGGGAACTGAAGAAGGTGCGCACCCGCTGATACAGCCCATCGACCAGATCGAAGATCTGGTGCATGAAGAACGCCAGCAGGTTGAGCACGAAGAACGCCTCCGACAGGTGCTGGCGGCCGTGGCCGAAGTTGTGCTCCAGGTGGTAACCGTGGTTCTTGAGGGTGTTGAACCCTTCATTCTCGATCTTCCAGCGCGCCCGCGCGGCACGGACCAGTCCGACGATGTTGGCGGTGTCGGGCACCAGGTCGGTGACCCAGGCGTTCTGATAGGTCACCTTGCCGTTCTTGACGATGCGGAACTGGATGAAGTTGACGTGCGGGGAGTCGGGATTGCCGTTCAGCGGTAGATCGGTGACCCATTCGTATTCGCGGCGTTCGCCGCGGTCTGAGGTAGCGTGACGGTTCAGCAGGTTGCCGCCGCGCAGGCCGGCGACGTCCTGATAGAGGCTGCGATGGTCACCGGGCTTGGCGACCAACAGGAACGACAAGCGCTTGGCGGTCAACTGCTCGACGAACGGCTGCTTGGAATAAAGGCTGTCGGCCACGATAATTGCCGCCATGCGGGGATAGTCGTCACGGAGCCGCTCCAGCATCCGGTAGCCGGCGTTCAGTTCGCAATCCTGCTTGCGGTACCGCCCGCCGTCGGCGTCACTGTTGCGGACGAACTCGGGGGCCAGCGGGAGCACTTCGCGCTTGTCGGGATGGACGATGGCGGCCTGCAGAATGTCATGGTGATAGCAGGTACCGCCGTCGCGCGAGGTGGTGCTCAGGCAGTGCTCGCAGTGCACGGACTCGGAGCTGAAATATCGTGAGCCGTCGAGGGTGATCAGATAGCGGGCACCGAACAGTTGGTAGTGCTGGAGCCACTTGGCGCGCTGCAGGCGAGCGATCCACTCGGCGAAGCACGGCAGGATGGGAGCATAGTCATGGCGGTCGAGCAGATCGCGGAACTGCGAGTCGGAGGGCAGTTGACCGACGCCGAAGGTGGCCGAGAGGTTGTTGGTCTGCACCTGCTGCTGGAAGCGGCGCTGGAATTGCAGCAGGGAGGGGTCTTGGACGTAGAACATCGCCAGAGCGCTCAGGTAACAGTCGCGCAGGGCGTAGCGGACTTTGCTTGGTTGGCGTGCGTCGAGGATACCGGTTACGTACTCGGCGATCGAGTCGACGAGGGAGCGGAAACGAAGTAGATTCGGACCTCTCCGCAGTCCCCTGGCCATGCGAACACAGCATGACGAGGACGGCGATAAATGTCTAGTCCCGTAACTCGTTCAACTGCAATGAGATACGTGACAGGTCATAGTCCGCACTCGCCGGAACCGTGTCAACATGTCGATTCTCACCCACTCGCCGAGAATTGCTGGCTGAACCGCACCCCCTGCCCGTGCCATAGTTGGCGCCGTGAACCAGACCACGGCCGCGCAACGCCTCGTCTATCTGAACGGGCAGTTCGTTCCCGAGCAGGACGCCCGCATCTCGATCTTCGACAGCGCCTTGATGTACGGGGACATGGTGTTCGAGATGACCAGGACGTTCCGCCAGGAGCCGTTCCTGCTCGACCGCCACCTGGACCGGCTGTACGACTCGATCCGCTATGCGCAGTTGGACTGCGGCCTGAGCGAGCCGCAGATGCTGACCGCCACCGAGCAGACGATCGAGCGCAACCGCGCCGCGCTCGGCGACTACGACTTCCAGATCATGCACAACGTCACCCGCGGCGGCATGGACTTGTATGCGGAGCTGATTCGCGAGGGGACCGCGCCGGTCGTGACCATCAACGTGATCCCGCTCATCCGTCACATCGGCCGCGGCGCCGACGCCTACAAGCGCGGCGCCCACTTCGTCACCACCTCCCAGCGCTCGGTTCCGGCCCGCTACATCGACCCGAAGGCCAAGAACCGCAGCCGCATCTACTACAAGCTCGCGGAGCTGGAGGCCGCCCGCATCGAGCCGGGCTCGATGGCGCTGCTCACCGACGAGCGCGGCTTCATCACGGAGGGCACGGGCAACAACTTCTTCATGGTGCGCGACGGCGAGATCCTCACCCCGAAGCCGCACGACATCCTGCGCGGCGTCTCGCGCGGCTACTGCATGGAGCTGGCTCATGCGGCCGGCATCACCCTCCACGAGACCGACATCGAGCCGTACGATGTCCGCCAGGCCGAAGAGGCGTGGTACACCTCGACCTCCATCGCCATGGTGCCGGTGACCCGCTTCGACGGCCGGCCGGTGGGGTCGGGCACGCCGGGACCGATCTACCGCCGCCTGCTGGAGGCGTGGTCGACGAGCGTCGGTGTGGACATTCCCGCCCAGGCCAGACAGTACGCAGCGCTGGTCGACGACTGGCGGCCCTGATGCGGTTCGTTCGGCTGACCGCCGAACAGCGGCAGTCCTTCGACGATCACGGCTACCTGGTCATCCGCGACGCGATCGCGCCGGAACCGCTCGCACGCTTCATCGCCGCCGCCGACCGCCTGGTCGACCGGTGCTACCGGGAGGCCGGTGCCCGCCGCGCCAGCCTCACCAACGTGGTCGCCGCGGAGCCCGAGCTCCTGCCGCTCCTCACGTGGCCCACCACGGTGCCGCTGGTGGTGCAGCTCCTCAGCCACAACATCCACCTGACCAAGTCGCACCTGATCTACAAGCACCCGGATCCGCCCACCGCCGAGCAACCGACCTACTGGCACCGCGACATCGCCAACAGCTCCGACGACCTGGGCCTGCACGGCAATACCCGCATGCAGGTCAGGGTCGCCTACCACTTCAGCGACTGCCCCGGACCGGGGAACGGGAACACGTGGCTGGCGCCGGGAAGCCACACGCTGGACCGGGAGCTGGACCTGGTGCCGGGCGGCACCGATCCCGCCGGCGCATTCGAGCCGGAGCTGAAGGCGGGCGACGCGTTCCTGTTCGAGAACCGCACCTTTCACCGGCAGGGTCTCAACCTGACCGACCGGACTCGCAAGGCGCTGATGATCGGCTACTCCTACGCATGGCTGTGTCCCAACGACTACGTCGTGCAGGACGCGGAGGTGCTGGAGCACGCGCACGATCCGATCGAGCGCCAGTTCCTGGGCGCGCTGCGCAAGCCCAACACCCAGATCGACGACGGTCCGCTGCGCGCGTGGGCGGAGCGGCACGGCGTGCGGCGCGCCTCCGAGATCGCGGCGGACGCCGCCAGGCAGGGTGCGACCGGACCGGCCTGACCTCAGCCGGCGACGCCGGCGAAACCCCACTGCCGCAGCGCCCGGATCCAGCGCCCTCGCGTCGGGTTGCCCGCGCGGTTGCGTAGCCAGTGTGGCGGGCGGGCGACCAGCGGAAACGCCTCCAGCAGCTCGGCGTCCTGACGCGCCAGCTCAGTCATGGAGTCCTCCTCCGCCGCCGTCGCCGGAACGGCGAAGTAGCCCAGGCTGCACATCCTGCGGTCGGGTCTGCCGCCCCAGCTCGCGTGCCAGACGCGGCTGTCGAACGCGATCACGTCGCCGGGCTCGGAACGGGCCACGTACGACGGGACCTCGTCAACCTCCAGCCCTTCGGCGTCCACGACGCGCAGGTTGGACTCCTTGATCCCGATCTTCCGCACGCCGGAGTGCAGCGGCTCCTTGTGCGATCCGGGGATGAACCGCAGTGCGCCGCTCGTCTCGTCCAGCGGCTGCAGGTAGAAGGCGAACTTGACCCCGCGCCTCAGGAGGATCGAGGTGTCCGGATGCCACTCCGTGCGGTCGCCGTCGAACGAGTTGGAGTTGGCGTAGTAGCCGATCACCTCCCCGCCGTAGAAGCGCTCGGCGGCGCCGACGAAGCGGGCATCTTCCAGCAACGAGCCCAGAAACGGCGTCTCCGGCCCCAGGTTGGACCAGTTGAGCTGCTTGCGGATGCCGCGCCGCTCGGTCGCGGCGACCGCCCTGACCAGGCCGCTTTCGAATTCCGCGCGCGCCGTGTCGAGCTCCCGGTCGTCGAGCACACCCCGCAGCACGACGAAGCCGAGGGTCTCGAACTGCACCACGTGGCGGTCGGTCAACGTCATGAAGCTCCCGCTGCGCATCTTACCAGGTACACTTGGTTCTGCCTTCCCGATCGATCCGGGGCTGCCGCAGACCGGCACTCGGCAGGACGCTCAGCTTCCCTGAAGCGCCGGGGTGCCCTTGCGAACGCGGCCACGGTGGCGCGGCCCGCCGCGGCGCCCGCGGTCGCCACTGCGACCGTTGCCGGCGGCGCCACCGGGGGAATGACCATGCCGGCGTCGTTCCGGCGGCGGGTCGACCGCCTCGGAATCGAGGAAAGGCTGGCCCTGAATCTTCTTCAGGGCGACGCCGGTGAGCCTCTCGATGCCGCGGAGCTGCGACGCCTCGCTGGGATCGCAGAACGACAGCGCGGTCCCGGAAGCACCGGCACGCGCCGTTCGGCCGATGCGGTGCACGTAGCTCTCCGGCTCGTGGGGAAGCTCGAAGTTGATGACGTGGCTGATCCCGTCCACGTCGAGGCCGCGGGCGGCGATGTCGGTCGCCACCAGCACGCGCGAGCGGCCCGCTCGAAAACGCTCCAGCGCACGCTGGCGGGCAGTCTGCGACTTGTTGCCGTGGATGGCGTCCGCCTCGACTCCCAGCTTGGAGACGTGCTCGGCGACCCGATTGGCGCGGTGCTTGGTCCGGGCGAACACCAGCACGCGGGACAGTTTCGTGTCCGCCAGCAGTTCGTGAAGCAACTTGGACTTGTCCGCGCTCTTCACGAAGTAGACGAACTGCCGTACCGTGTCCACGGTGGTGGCGGCCGGGGTCACCTCGACGCGCTGCGGCCGGTGCAGGATCTCCGCCGCCAGACTGGCGACGTCCGGCGGCATGGTCGCCGAGAACAGCAGCGAGCGCCGGCGGCGCGGCAGCTCGCGGATGATCCTCTTCACGTCGTGGATGAACCCCATGTCCAGCATGCGGTCCGCTTCGTCGAGGACGAAGAAGGCGACGCGGTCAAGGCGAACGTGGCCCTGCTCGAACAGGTCCAGGAGGCGGCCGGGCGTAGCGATCACGATGTCGATGCGCTTGGCGAGCGCCGCCACCTGCGGGCCCTGCCCGACGCCGCCAAGGATGACCGTCTGGCGCAGGCGGAGGCCGGCGCCGTAGTCGCGGAAGTCGTCGTGAATCTGGATGGCGAGCTCACGGGTCGGAGCCAGCACCAGGGCCCGCGGCGTGCGCGGCTCGACCCGCTCGCGGGCCTCGGCAAGCTGTTGGAGCACCGGCAGGGCGAATGCTGCGGTCTTGCCCGTTCCGGTCTGGGCGATGCCAAGCAGATCATCCCCGGCCAGGAGCCGCGGGATTGCCTGTTGCTGGATGGGAGTGGGCGCCGCGTAGCCTCTGGCTCGCAGCGCGCGGACGATGGTCTCGGTCAGGCCGAGAGACGAAAAGTTGTTCGATGACAAGAGAATGTCCCTGTGGAAGAGGATGGCGGGCCGTCACGGCCCTGCAGGTCGTCAAGGTAGCGGCGCCCAGGACGGAACGCCGCGTATCAGGAGGTAACTACCCCTTCAGGATCGCACCCGGGCGCACGCTTCGTCAACTCGACTGCGCGTAGCCGTCGGAGTTGCCCTTGCGCCAGTCGGGGACATAGCCGCTCGCGGAGCCGAAACCATAGGACGGGCGGATCTGATTCTCGGTCCGCCAGGGCCACCCCTGGCCGCCGATCACGCGGAACTCCTCCCCCTTGCCGGCAAGCCACGCCATCATGTGAGCGACGTACCGCGCCACGAAGTGCCCGCCGTAATCGGCCGTTCGCGGGTCGAAGTCGGCGTCGTCCAGCCAGTCCCGGCGCGGCGCCGAGGTGCGCCAGTAGTTGTACTTGAGCATGCGGCGGCTGCCGGATGCCACGGACGGCGCCCTGCGGTGCAGGATGCTCTGGTGGTGGATGCCGATGGTGCCGGCCGGACCGTCGCTCAGCACGCCGCCCGTCGGCTCCCCTGAGCGATCGAATCTGGCCAGGTGGCTGCCGGGCAGGATCTCGGTCGGCCCCATCTCGGGCGGCGTGTCCTGCGGGAAGTAGAACACCTCCACGAAGTGCAGCTCCGGGCCGAATACGCAGTCGGCGTCCTGGTGCCAGCCGCCGGCATCGCCCGGGCATTCCACCCGGTGCTGGCTGGCCAGGATCGGCAGGCCGACCGTGGCCCCGAGCAGCGACCGCATGATCCCCACCACCTGCGGGTTGAGCAGCACGTGCTCGATGAACCAGTCCTCCAGGAAAATCGTCGTCGGCTCGTGGCTTCCCCGGATGCGGTCCATCTCCGCGTGCGTCATCCCGTCCGGGACGAAGCCGGGATCCGCCGGAATCGCGCCGTCCAGCCAGTCACAGGCGCGCCGGTTGACCTGGTCCGGGACCACGCCGCGCAGCAACACGCAGCCGTCGCGGCAGAAGGCCAGCACCTCCGAGTCGGTCATGGTCGGCTGGCAGTCGAAGGTCCAGGCATCGCGATCGAAACGCACGGCTTCCTCCTTTTCCCCGGACCCCGGCCCGCTCAGGCGCCGGCCCGCGCCAGGATGCCCGGAGCAAGGTCGCCGATGGAAGCGCCGAGCCCGTCGTCGTCCCGCGGTCGATCCTTGACGGCGGCCTCGGTCGGCACCCTCGTATCGTACTGGTAGTCGGGCTCGGTCTGCTGGCGCTTCCAGGTCGCGCGCATTTCCCGCCAGGCGCCCACCAGCGTGCGCGGCGCAGGCAGGTCGTCGGCAATGGTGCGGCTCAGCTCGCGCAGGTTGTAGCACGGGACGCCGGCGTACATGTGGTGCTCCATGTGCCAGTTCATGCGCCAGTAGACGAACGTGGACAGCGGGTCGAGCGTGATCGTGCGCACGCACTTGCGGAAGTCGGGAACATTGTCGCGCAGGCCGCAGTGCATGGGCGCGCCGACGAAGTACTTCCAGATGTTTCCGAAGAAGATCGGGAAGCTCACCAGCAGCGGCAGCAGCCACAGCCCTGACGCGATCCCGGCGACCGTCACCGTCGCGTGGAACAGCAGCGTGATCCGCGCCCAGCGCACGGACTTTGCGCGCTCTTCCGGATGCGCGTCGTACAGCGCCCGCACCCACTCCTCGGAGTTCGGGCCGGTCGTCTCCGGCGAGCTCTCGACGCCGCGACGGGGGAAGATCCCCAGCGCCGTGCCGGCGATGGTACGCAGCAGCGGGTAGACCCCCTTGGACTCGAAGCCGCCGGTGATGCTGATCGTGCAGAGCTGCAGCAGGTACAGGAACCGCAGCGAAGGCGTCTTCGGCAGCTCGACCTCGCGGTCGCCGTCGGGATGCAGGGTGTAGCGGTGGTGATAGGTGTGACTGAGCGCGTAGTCGTGGAAGTTGAACCACGCCAGCAGGCCGTAGACGTGCAGGAACAGGCGGTTGAGCCGCTTGGTACGGAACACGGTGCCGTGATCGAGCTCGTGGCACCCGGAGCTGAAGAAGCTGGTGACCCCTCCGTGCAGCAGGAACGCGAACGCGCACGCGACCCACAGCCGTTGCGAGAACAGGTACCAGGTCAACACCCCGGTCCCGGCCGCCAGAGCCAGGTGGCCGACCGCCTGGAAGGCTCCGCGCAGATCGCTGCGCTGCATCAGCCGGCGCAGGACGGCGGGCTCGATCGGGCTGCGGTACCACCGTACCCGCAGGGTGCGGCGGACGTCGGCGAGCGGCGGATGTACGCTGGACATCGACAGATCCTCCCTGAGATCGTACCGAGCGTTTTCCGTCTCCACGCCCGTGTCAAGACAGGCGGGCACGCCCGTGCTATGAGAGCCCGCATGCAGGCGATCCGCGCCGTCGAGTTGCGCAAGCGCTACGGCGACATCCTGGCGGTGGACGGCGTCTCGATCGCAGTCGAGTCAGGCGGGATTCTCGGCCTGCTCGGCCCCAACGGCGCCGGCAAGACCACCACCGTCGAGATGATCGAGGGCCTGCGACGGCCGGACGCGGGTTCCGTCCACGTGCTTGGCCATGACCTGCGCACCGAGGTGGCGGCGGTGCGGCAACGCATCGGGGTGCAACTCCAGACGACCGCGCTGTATCCGCGGCTCACGGTGCGCGAGGTGCTGGAACTGTTCCGCACCTTCTACGCCGGAGCCACGGCCAGTGCCGACGAGCTGATCGAGATGCTCGATCTCACGGAGAAGGCGGCCAGCCTGACCCGCAACCTGTCCGGCGGCCAGGCGCAACGGCTGTCGGTGGCGCTGGCGCTGGTCAACCGACCTGAGCTGGTGTTCATGGACGAACCGACCACCGGCCTGGACCCGCAGGCGCGGCGGGCGCTGTGGGACACCATCCGCGAGGTTCGCGACCGCGGCGCGACCATCCTGCTCACCACCCATTACATGGAGGAAGCCGAAGAGCTCTGCGACCGGGTCGCGATCATGGACGGCGGCTCGATCATTGCCGAGGGGCCGCCGGCCCGCCTGGTCGACGAGCACTTCCGGGAGACCGCGATCGAGCTCCCCGCCGGCGGTGACGAGCTGGGCGGCGTGGCCGGGGTCGAGCGCCTGCAGCGCGAGGGCGATGGCGTGACGCTGTATTCGTCGGACACCGGCGCGAGCTTGAGCGCGCTCACCTCCCTGGCGGCCGCGGGACGCACCGACATCGACGGCCTGCACGTGCGCCGCCCGACGCTCGAAGACGTCTTCCTGCGGCTCACCGGCCGTCGCATCCGCGATTGACCGGCATGACGCCCGTCTTCGCCCTGTACGTCGCCTCACAGAGGACCTTCCTGCGCGACCGCATGGCGTTGTTCTGGACCCTCGCCTTCCCCGTGCTGTTCATCCTCCTGTTCGGGGTGATCTTCTCCGGCTCCGGACAGGACCCGGTCGCCGTCGGCGTGGTGAGCGCCGCGGGTGCCGGCGGCGCGCCGGACCCCGTGCTGGCAGCGCTGAACAGCATCCCCGCGCTCGCGGTCCACGCGGGAACGAGGGACGAGCTGATGGACCAGCTCGGCGCAGGCGACCTGCGGGTCGTGGTGGATGCGCCACCGAGTCTGGCCGGCGACGTGGCCGGCGGCCGGGCGGTCGAGGTCGAGGTGATCTTCGACCCCACCTCGGCGGCGGCTCGCCAGATCGCCGTGCCCGTGATCGGCGCCGCGCTGCGCGAGCTGGACGGCGTCATCCGCCGGCGGCCGGCGCTGATCTCGACCCGCTTCACCACCGTGACCGCCGACCGCCTGCGCACGATCGACTTCCTGGTGCCCGGGATCCTGGCGATGGCGCTGATGCAGCTCGGCCTGTTCGGGACCGCGGCGCCGCTGGTGCAACTCCGGGAACGGCAGGTGCTGCGCCGCCTGGGCGCCACCCCGCTGCCGCGCTCGGCGCTGCTGCTCTCACAGCTCCTGCACCGGCTGACGATCGCGCTGGCCCAGGTGGTGATCATCGTCGCCGTGGGCCGGCTGGTGTTCGGCGTGGAGATCGGGGATCGGGTGGGGCTCCTGGCCTTGTTCTGCGTGCTCGGCGCGTTGACCTTCGTCTCGCTCGGGTACCTGATAGCCGCCCTGTCCAAGACCGAGGAGAGCGTGTTCGGCATCACCTCGGTGCTCAACTTTCCGATGATGTTCCTCTCCGGGATCTTCTTCCCGCTGGAGACGATGCCGGACTGGATCCGGCCGGTGGTGCGGGCGATCCCGCTCACCTACCTCGGCGACGCGCTGCGGCAGACCATGGTGGGCGCCCCGCCCGTGCACGCGCTCGGCCTGGACGCGCTGGTGCTGGGCATCTGGCTCGCCGTCGCCGCGGTGCTGTCGGTGCGGCTCTTCCGCTGGGAGTGATCGACCTGCGACAATCGCCGCAACCTGATCGGCATGGAGCGACTTATGGGGACAGACGGCCGCGTGGCCGGCAAGGCGGCCATCGTCACCGGTGCAGCGTCCGGCATCGGCGAAGCCACCGCCCGGCTGCTCGCGCGGGAAGGCGCATCGGTCTGCGTGGCCGACGTCGACGCGGATCGTGGGCGGCAGGTGGCCGAGAGCATCGCGGACGCCGGGGGCACGGCGGTCTTCGTCCGCGCCGACGTGGGCGTGAGCGCGGATGTGCTCGCCATGATCGAACGCACCGAGTCGGCGTTCGGCCGGCTCGACATCATCCACAACAACGCCATCTGGTTCCGGTTGGGGCCGGCCACCGAGCTGGACGAAGCCGACTGGGACGGCACCCTGAACGTGGGGCTGAAGGCGGTCTTCCTGGCCGCCAAGCACGGCATCCCGGTCATGCGCAAGACCGGCGGCGGCGTGATCGTCAACACCGGCTCCGTGCACTCGCTGGTCAGCTTTGCCACCCACACCGCTTACGACGCGGCCAAGGCCGGCATCCTGGGTCTCACCCGCACCCTGGCGATCGACTACGGGCCGGACATCCGCGTCTGCGCGGTGCTGCCCGGCGCGATCCTGACGCCGCTCTGGGGCGACGCACCGGATGAGGAACGGCAGCGCTTGGCACGGATGGTGCCGGCCAAGCGGCTGGGCACCGGCCGGGACGTGGCCAACGCGGTGCTGTTCCTGGCCTCGGACGAGGCATCCTTCATCACGGGCACCGCCCTGACCGTGGACGGCGGTATGCTGGCGCGCACCGATTAGGACCCCAAGTTTCCGTCCTGGTGCCCGCCATCTTCCGGGCAGCGTGTCAAGCGGTCGTTTCGCGCGCCTGCCCACCCGGTCGACCGCGCTTGTCGAGTGTAACCGCGTGGGCGATCAGCGGACCGCGCGGATCATGGACATCATCGCGGCCGTCCACCTGCAGACCCAGGCGCCCGGCGGCGGCGAGCAGGCCGTCCACGCCGGCACGGTCGGGCGCGGCGGACAGCAGCTCGGCCAATCGCGCCGACCGGTCGCGAAGCGTCGCCGCCAGGTCCGTGAGCTCGCTGCGGCATGCGGCGGCACGCGACGGATCGGCCGCACCGCCGACCTCGTCGACGGCGCCGGTCAGGACGTCGCGCAGGGTGGCGGGAACGTCGCGCAGTGTCCCGGTCGGCCACGTTGCCTCCTGAGAGCTCCCGATCCGATCCAGCCGCATGACCTCGCGCGCGAAGGCGCTCCACGCGAAGCTTCGCTCCCGTGCCGACGCGGCGCCCGCACTGGCAGCCAGCACCGCGAAGGCCAGATCGAGCACGGCCCCGGGAGCGAGCACCTCCTGGAGCTGTGCCAGCTCCACGCGGGCCGTGGCCACCACCGCCGACTCCTGCAGGTGGACGACGAACGCCGCCCTCCCGCCCGGCCGCAGCACGCGGCTCACCTCGGCCAGGACCCGCGGAGGATCGCCGTATTCGACGGCGAACTGGGCGGCCACCAAATCGAAGTAGTCGCTGGCGAACGGCGTGGCCGACATCGGCGTACCGGGATGGAACGTGACGCCACAGACCGAGTCGCGGTAGCGTCCTCTCACCGCGCGGGCGGGATCGATCGTTGCGACATCGACACCGTGTATCTCCCAGTGGATGCCGCGTGCCGCCGCGGTTCGGGCCGCCAGCAGCGCCACCGCCCCGTTGCCGCATCCCAGGTCGAGGATGCATGCCCGGTTGCCGAGCGAGGCCAACTCGCGCCGCCAGACGGCTGCCAGCGGCCCCTCGGCCGGATCGCCATACACCTCCGGCAGGGACGAGAGCGCACCGGTCGCCCAGTACCGGGTCCAGGGTACGGCGCCGGGCTGCGGGCTCAGCGGATGGACCACTCCCCGGCGTGCCGGTACGCGGCGGCGTAGCGCGTACCGGTCGCCACGCGGGCCGGCCGCCCGCCGTCGATGGAGTCGATCGCGGCGCTCAGCAACGCGAACACCTTGAGGTTGTTCCTGCCGCTGAACGACGGCTCCGGGCCGCCCGACAGGTAGTCGTGCCAAGCATCGTAGAACACCTGCCACGAGTCGACGTTCCCAAGGTCGGCGTCCACGGCGTCGCGCCGGGCGAGCTTCCCGCCGCGCTCGGCGAACTCGTACTCCATCTCGTCGTTGCTCATGTGGATCCCGCGGCAGCGCAGCACCCCCCTGGAGCCCTCGATGCGGAGCTCGTAGTGATCGCTCTGCGAGGAGAACCCGCCGTGGTAGAGGACGTGCAGCCCGCCGGCGCAGCGGATGAGGGCGTTGACCATGCACGGGCCGGCATACACCGACCAGGAAGGCCGGAACCCGTCGCAGGCGATGCTCTCCGGGGCGTGCTCGGGGAAGATGGCCATGAGGCTGTCGAAGTGGTGGCACGACATCTCGTAGAGCGCCGGCTGCGGCAGCGTGGTGAGGTTGAGCGCCTTGTGGCGCGGCTTGGAGTTGAGAAAGGTCACGCTCTCGGGCGTCCCCAGCTCGCCGCCGGCCACGAACCGGCGGACCGCCTGATAGTGCCGGTTGTAGCGCACCTGCTGGCCGACCGACAGTGACCGGCCGGCGCGTTCGGCGTGCTCGACCAGCGCTGCCGCCTCATCGAAGTCGTTGGTGATCGGCTTCGCCACCAGCACGTCCAGCCCGGCGTCGATGCAGGACGTGCACTGGCGATAGTGCCACTCCGAAGGCGTGTTGATGACCGCAACGTCGGCCTCGGCGGCCTCGAGCGCGGCGTCAAGGTCCTGGAACAGCGCGCGGTCCGGCAGCCCGAGCAACGCCTGCCCCCGGATGAGCGCCTCGTCACGGACATCGACGATGCCGGCGACCTCCGCCCACGGCTGACGGGCGATGCCGGGCGTCATGACCCTGGCGATCCCGCCCATACCGACGACGATGCACCTTCGCACGCTGTCGCCCGGCATGGCCGCGCACTCTGCACCGCGGCGGCGCCCGCTGCCAAGTCGCCCGCGCTACACTCCACTACACTGCCGGGCAGCATGGAGCCCCTACCCCACATCGACATCGGCGGCGACCGGCGCATCGAGGCGATCCTGCACGATCCGGCCAATGCCGTGGTCGAGGCGGTCACCTGCGAGACGCTGGGCGGCTGGGTGCCCGACATCGGCCTCACCACCTACTCCCACCGGAGCATCTATCGGCCGCCGGTCCTGGCGCGGTCCGGACTGGCGACCACCCTGGCCCATCGCTTCTGGCGCACCAGCCAGGGGCTCATGGACCACACCGGGACCCGCTGGATCGGCGTGCTGATCTACGATCAGCAGGGCGAGCAGTGTCCGATGGAGCTGCAGGTGGCCGGGCGCGCCGTGGGCCGTCTGGAACCCGCCCGGCACGACAACCGCCGCCACCTCATCATCGCCGATCGGGAGGTGGAGTTCTTCGGCGGCATGGAGGTGTTCCAGCTCACCGCGCCGGGGCCGGGCACCTACCGGATCGAGGCCCTGGTCTTCCTGGCCGCCCGCCCGGAGCCGGGAAGCTTCGCGCCGACCATCCGCCACCTCACCGCGCGTTCGCGTCCGGAAGGCGCCGAGCTGCACTTCACCACCGACCACGTCGCACGAGCCGAGGTGGTCGCCAGATCCGGTGAGACGGTCGTGGGCCGGTCGCGTTCGGACCGGCTGACCAAGCTCCACGCTGTGGCGCTAAAGAACCTGGCCGACGGCGACTACCGCTGCGAGGTGACGGCCACCGGTATCGCCGGCGAGACGGAGCGAAGGTCGCTCGATGTCTCCGTCCGCGACGACACCGTTTCCCCTTCCCTCCCCGTCCACGCCGGGCGGGAGGCGTCGGTGCCGGTCGAGATCGTCGACCTGTCGGGAGCCGGCCAGGCAGCGGCGGGAATGCCGGCGACCTTCGGTGTTCCCGTGCCCCGCGGACGGCTCCCGCGGGCACTGACCGGCCGGCTGCAGGCCGGCGGCGTATCCAGCCCCGCCCAGTGCCGGGTCCACTCGCCGTGGCCCGACGGCAGCGCCCGCTGGGTGCTGGTGGACGCGGTCGTCCCGGCACCGCTTCCGCCGGACGGTCGGATCGCCGGGACCGTGCACCTGTCACCCGCGGCCGCCCCCGGCACGAGCGTACGCGCGGGCGGCAGCGCCCTCCTGGAACGCGATGGTCTGCGCATCGACCTCTCCCCCGAGCGCCCGGTGTTTCCGACCGTGCTCTCGGAACGCGAAGGCGGTGCTCACGTCCCGGGTACGTCGACCGTGGAGATCCGCCTGGCCAACGGCGCCGCGCTGGTTCCGCGCAGCTCGCCCCCCGTCCTGGAGGAGTCCGGCCACGAACGGAGCGTGCTCCGCTACCACGTCGATCACTGCGACCGCGACGGGACCGCGCACCTCAGGAGCATCGTCCGCATCCACGTGTACCGCTCGCAGCGCCACCTGCGCGTCCAGCACCGGCTGGAGGTCGTGAGCCCGGCGCTGGGGCCGGCCGCCGGCGACCCGCGCGAGACGCCGGTGCCGGTGGAGTCCGGCGCCGCATCGCGCGGCATCACCGAAGCCGGCCGCGGAGGCTCGACGGCCACTGCCGCGGACGTGGCCGCCTGTGTCGGCAGCGGTCCGGGCGAAGAGAACACGCTGCTGGAGATCTCTTCCGCCGTCGCCCGCGTCGCGATCCCCGGGACCCGGGCGCTGATCGCAGACGGCGGCCGCCATGAGCTGACCGCAAACGGCAACTGGCGCCTGATACAGGCCGACGATCAGGGATACCAAGTATACAAGGTTGAAGCATCCGACAGTCGGATCAAGGCTGCGGAGGGCCGGTTCTCGGGCCGGCTCCTGCTGGAAACGGCAGACGGACTGGTGGGGCTGGCGGTGCGCCGGTTCTGGCAGACCTGTCCCACGGGACTTCGGGTCGACGGGGACGGCGCCACCGTGGAGCTGCTGCCGGCGCTGCCGCCGGAGCCCACGGCCGGGCAGCCAGACACCGAGAGCTGGCACCAGCTCCTCTTCTGGCGCACGAGCCGCGGCTACCTCCTCAAGGCCGGTCAGGCACTGACCGGCGAGATCGCCCTCAGCCTGCCCGCCACGCCGGAGGAAGCCGAGCGCATCGCCGCCTGGTGCGAGCAGCCGGCGCTCGTGCGCCCGGCGATCGACTGGCTGAACCGGACCGGCGCCATGAGCCCGATCCTGGCCAAGTCCGCCTCGCCCCACCCGCGCTACGAACGAGCCGTCGACCGCGCCTGCGACGAGTGGCTCCGGGAACGGGACAACCTCCGACAGTACGGGTTCCTGAACTTCGGCGACTGGTACGGGGAGAGCGGCTGGTCGTGGGGCAACAACGAGTACGACCCGGCCTTCGCCCACTACCAGGAGTTCCTGCGCGGCGGCCGGGCCGAGTGGGCCGTCCTGGCGGCCGAGGCGGCGCGCCACCTGGCCGATGTCGACACCTGCAACCACTCGTCGGACCCGGCCCAGGTCGGCGGCCAGTACGGCCACATGCCCGGCCACGCCGGCGGCTACCTGCCGGCCTACTTCCGCAGCAAGGTCGCCGGCTCCTGCATGTTCTACTCCCACTCGTGGGTGGAGGGCCCGGTCCTGCACTACCTGCTCACCGGTGACGAAAGCGTGCGCGAGACGCTCGAACGCACCGGCGAATGGCTGCTGGCCGGCCGTACCCACGGAGTCATCGGCGGCAGCGTGGCGGCCGACCGGCAGGGGCTCGACGCCTACGACTACGGGCAGCTTCGGGACGCCGGCTGGCACCTCATCCACCTGTGCGCCCTGGCGCGCTGGAGCGACGACCCCCGCTTCATGAACGCCGCGCACTTGGTCGCCGAGCGGCTGCTGGAGCGGCGTACGCCGGGCGGCGGCTGGGAGCGACTGCTCGGCGAAGGGCACTGCTTCGCGGGTCCTCCCCGGACCCGCGGCGAGGCCAGCTTCATGGTGGGCGTCTGCCTGTCGGCGCTGCGGCGCTACCACGAGCTGACCGGCGACGAGCGGGTCGCGACCGCGATCCTGGACGGCGCCCACTGGCTGGTCGAGCACACCTACGACCGGCAGGAACGCCACTTCAGGTACACCTCCAGCCCGTCGCGGGGAGAGAGCGGTCCCGCCCACACCCAGCAGGTCATCGAGGGGCTGGTGTACGCCCTCTCCCTGCGGCCCGACGCGGAGCTCGAAGACATCGTCCGCCACGGCCTGCACACCCTGGGGGCCGAGCGCAGAGCGGCCGAGCCGTTGGCGCTCGGCGCGCCGGGGGCCTCCAGCGCGCGCGGCGTCGGACCCTCCCTCTGTCACGAGACGCGGTACGTGCCGACCATGCTCGCGTACCTCCCTGAAGGGTTCGCCGAGGGCCCGGCCTGAGCTACCGCCGAACGACCGCCTGCAGCTCCTCTCCGCGGGCATAGCGGTTCAGGTTCTCCAGCGCGAACCGGGCCCGCTTGCGCGACGTGCCGTCGGTTCCCCCGGCCGTGTGCGGGCTGACGTACACGTTCGGCAGCCGGAACACCGGGTGGGCCGGATCGGCCGGTTCGTGGGCGAACACGTCGAGCCCCGCCCCGCCGAGCCGCCTCTCGATCAGCGCCTCGTAGAGCGCCTGCTCATCGATCAGCTCGCCGCGGGCGACGTTGATGATGCAGGCGGTGGGCTTCATCAGCCCGATGCGCCGCCGGTCGATGATGTGCCGGGTCCGGTCGGTCAGATGCAGGTGGGGAGAGAGGAAGTCGCACTGCGCGAGCACGCGGTCCAGGTCGTCGGGGCCGCCGAGGACCTCCGGCTGGAGCTCGTCGAGAACCTCCTGCTCGATCGGCCGCACGTCGACCGCCAGGATGCGCATCCCGAACGCTTGGGCGCGGCGGGCAAGCAACCGGCCGCTGTTTCCGAAGCCGACGACCGCCAGGCTGAGCCCTTCCGGCTCCGTCCCGTTCGGGGAGTAGAGCTCGCCCTGCATGAAGGTGCGCCGCCCCTCCTCGTACCGGTGCGCGAGCATCAGCAGGAACAGCATGGCGCGGTCCGCGAGAGCGACGCTGCTGAGGTGACCGGGGCAGTGGCACAGCAGCATGCCGGCGTCGAGGATCCGGTCGACCTCGACGTGGTCCAGGCCGTTCGTCTGCGCCTGGATGAACCTGACCCCGGCGTTCGCGGCGGCGTCCACCAGCTCGCCGCCGATGTTGCCACCCAGGTCGACGATCACCTCCACCCCCTCGAACTGGGGGCCGGCCGCCTGGTCCGGATCGAACACGCGCAGGTCATGGCTGCCGGAGATGGCCGCCACGACATCCTCGGCCCAGGACGGATCGATCCCGGCGGGATGCGGCATGAAGAGCACTCCAAGCCGGCGCATCACTCCCTGCGCAGGGTCGGGAGCGCCCCTTGCAGGTCCGCTCATCGCCTGCCCTCGAAGAACGGGCCCAACAGCGAAAACACGTCCTCCTGCTCCACGTGCGACCCGCGCACCACGATAAATCCATCACTGGGAATAGCCGCTCCGCCGTCGGCGAGCGCGTGCATGATCAGGCGAATCTCCGTCAGCGGCTTCCCACTTGCCAAGGCACAGGAGATCGGATGGGTCTCATGCCTGTCGGCATGGTGGAGATTCGGATCGGCGCCCCGCTCCAACAGCATCTTCACTTCGGCATGCCCCGCGTATCGCGCAGCCTTGCACAGGGCTGTCCCCCCATCGTCGATCGCGTTGACATCTTCGCCGAGCTCGTCGACGCTCCATTCGGAGCGAGGCGACTCGACGAGGATCGTGAACGTCAGCCAGTCCTTGTCGTTTCCGGTGGTATCGTCGTCCGAGTCGACTACGGTGTAGACCATCGAGTAGGTGCCCGGCTCTGCCGGAGTCCCCCGCAACGCGTTCTTCGTCAGGGTGAGGCCAGGCACGGGGGGATACAGCGCGTAGATCAGCGGACCGTTGGCTCGGGTCGCCGCGGGCAGCTCCAGGTCGATCTCATCACCTACGACGAGTATTTGGGTGGCGACTCGCTGGTCCCCGAAGTGCGGCCTGGCGTCTTCCGGTACAACGCGAACGTTGAACGCGATTACGGCAACCAGTATTGCGGCCAGGGAGGCGGCGAGGATCAGGATCGCACGTGCCTTGGCGTGCGGCTGAGGTTCCATGGACTCGGTGATCATCGTGGCGCCCGGTTTCGAGTGTAGTCATACGTGCCGGGACGGTCACTCTTCGAGGTTCGCTGCGCTCACTCTTCGAGTGAGGTTCGCTGCGCTCACTCCAGAAACGCATCGATCGCGGCGGCGGCCGCCTCCGGGGCGTCCAGGTCGAGCTGGTGCCCGGCGCCCTCGATCACCTGCACCGCGGCGTCCGGGAGCGCGCGGGCCCAGAGCCCGCGGTATCCGGCGGGGAGCACGCGATCCGCGCCGCCGAACACCAGCAACGCCGGCCGGGTCAGCCGATGCAGCCGTCGCGAGAGTCGCGTGTCGCCGACCGGCCAGAGCAGGCGCGCCGCCGCCTCCTGGGCGCGCACCTGCACGACCGTCCACTCCACCCGATCGGCCGACTCCGGAAGCGCGACGTGCGCGTCCCAGGTGGCCGGGTCGTTGCACAGCAACGCACCCAGGTCGCCCGGCCCCTGCGCGAACAGGTCGGCCGTGGGGTCGGCGGCGTCGAACAAACCCAGCGGCGACACCAGCACCAGCCGGCGCACCGCATCAGGCCACACACAGGCCACGTCCGCGGCCAGCGCGGCCCCCACCGAGACGCCGATCAGGTCGGCTCCCTCCGCTCCGGCGGCAGCCAGCAGGTCGTGGGTGGCCAGGAGCCAGTCGAGGTGTTCGTCGAGCGCGCCGACGGCGTCCGCTCCGGGGAACCCCGGCAGGCTCGGGACGATCACGCGCCGCGTGCGGGCCAGCCGCTCCAGGAACGGGGTCCAGCGCGGCAGGCCGCCCACGCCCGCCAGGAACGCGACCGGCGCGCCGGCCCCCTGCTCCCACACCCGGCAGGACACGCCGCCGGCCCCGACCGTACGCTCGCGCGGTTCGCTCACGAGTCTTCCACCGAAGCCCTGCGAGCCGCCTCCGGCCACCAGTGATCCTCCCAGCGGTCGGTGAACAGGTCGCGGATCTGCGGCAGCACCCGCTCGGCGAACAGCGTCGTGTTGTGGCGGGTCAGGCCGCGGTCCATGTTGCCGAAGTGCAGCAGCAGCATGAGCTGGGCGATGTTCAGGTCCACGGCGATGTCCCGGAGGCGCTCGGCCACCTCGTCCGGCGTGCCCACGATCACGTAGCCTCGCTCCAGGATCTGGTCATAGGTTGGCGCCGTGGTGAACTGCGCCACCGGGTTGCCCGGATTGGCCTGCCGGGCGCGAAAGCGGACGGACTCCTCGGTCGCGTATCCGGGCGGCACGGCGAAACGCGGGTTGGTGTGCAGGGAGTTGGTGTAGAAGTACTCGGCCGGCTCGCGGTAGAGATCGAGCGCCTCGCGCTTCGTCTCGGCAACGCCGACGAGCTGCAGGTAGCCGGCCTGGAACGGGTTGGGCTCCCGGCCCTGGCGCGCAAGCTCCGCCCAGTAGCCCTTGAGGACGCCGCGAGCGGTGTTGTAGCCGAAGTACGACAGCGCCGCGTACACGTAGCCGTCGCGCCCGCACATCCGCCACGTGTCCGGCGAGCCGCCGCCGGGGATCCAGATCGGCGGGCGCGGCGTCTGGATCGGCCGTGGCCAGATGTTCACGTAGCGGTGCTGAAAGAAGCGCCCGGCGAACGCGAACGGCGCCGGTTCCTGCCACGCGCGCACCAGCAGCTCGCACGCCTCGACGTACTTGTCGCGCAGCGTGCTGGGGTTGCGCCCGTAGGCGTAGCAGGTGTCCATGGGGGTGCCGAGCGGCAGCCCGGCGATCAGCCGTCCGCCGGAGATGCAGTCCAGCATCGCCATCTCCTCGGCCACCCGTAGCGGCGGGTCGTACAGCGCGGGGGCGTTGCCCATCACGCAGACCGCGCCGCGCGTCGTGTTGCGGGCCAGCACCGACGCCATAAGGTTGGGCGACGGCATCATCCCGTAGCCGTTGGAATGGTGCTCGTTGACGCAGACCCCGTCGAAGCCGAGCGCCGCCGCCTCCTCCAGCTCGTCGAGGTAGTCGCGGTACATGGCGCCGCCTCGCTGCGGATCGAACAGCCGCGAGTCGATGTCCACCCAGATCGACGGGTGCGACTCCCGGAAGTCTTCGGGAAGCTCCGCGTACGGCATCAGGTGGAAGAACAGGACGTTCATCGGTGTGCTCCGCCGCGTCCTTTCAGCCGGCGACCGTGACCAGCGCCTCGGCGATGGCGCCGTGCGACTGTCCGTCGACATCGATCCGCGCGGTTGCGAGCCGGCGGATGCCGTCGCCGCCGGCCGGAGCCGTCGCGTGCAGCGCAACCTCGCCCCGCTCGCCTGCCCGCAGCCGCACCGAAGCCGCGGCGCCGGCGCTCCATCCCGGCGGCGGGTCGAGCTCCGCGGTATAGGTCGCGTCGCGCTCCAGGTTGTTGCGCAGCAGGAGCCGGTAGGCGACCGAGCCGCCCGGCTCCACGGTGGCCAGGTACGGCAGCAGCCGCGCCCAGAACAGATCGACGTAGTGATCGGCCGGCTCGGCCACCAGGTTCCGGAACGCCCGCTCCTTGCGGGCGATGAAGTCGGCGTACTCGTCGAGCTGCTGCTTCGAGCAGTCGATCACGCCGCCGTGGCCGGGGCAGATCAGCTCCGGGTCGGCGCGGCGCATCACCTCCGCGCAGCGGCGGTGCATGCCGAGCTGGAAGCTGTTGCGCATGACCGTGGTCTGAATCGGCTTCCTGATCGTCTCGCCGGCGCGCAGCTCGTTCGAAAGGAAGAAGTTGTCTCCCGTGAACGCCACCCGCCGGCCGTCGATCAGGCCGGCGTAGACGGAGTGGAACTCGGTCTGGCCGGGGGCGAAATAGATGTCGAAGCGGTACTCCTCCCACGCGAAGCACTCGCCGTCACGCAGGCAGCGGTCGATGCGGATCGGCCGGGGGTACGTGCACGGCGTGCTGGCCCAGGCGGCCGGGTCCGAGAGCACCTGCGCGACCTCGCCCAGCGCCCAGCAGCGCGTGCCGTGATGGCGCTGCAGGTAGGGAATGCCGCAGGTGTGGTCGTCGTGGATGTGGGTGGGCACCACCAGGTCGAGCTCGGTCACGCCGTAGTCGTCGCGCAACTCCTCCAGGTGGTGGGCGACGAAGCGCAGCGACTCCTGGCCGTGGTGCTCGGAGTTCGTGTGCATGTGGGTTGCCAGCGAGTGGCCGTAGTCGACGAACATCGCCTTGCCGGAATCGCTCAGCACCACGTAGAAGTTGCTGCAGGTCCACGGCCCGCCCCACAGCAGGTGGCGGGACAGGGGCTGCAGCCTGGCGTCCGGCAGGAAGTGGGAGGCCGGCAGATCCTCGCGCGAGCCGGCCACGCGCAGGCCGTTGCCGAGCGCGACGCAGTCGGCAAGCCGGCGGCGCAGCCGCGCGATGTCGCCGGCGACGTCCGTGATCACATCCCCGTGCGAGGGATAGGCGACGTGCGCGTCCAGCCTGGCCAGCGCGTCGATCGACTCGATCGTGAACCCGATCCCCTCCATCCCGCTGTACGCGTACTCCATGGCATGGAGCTGGTACAGCCTGCCGCCGGCGCTCATCAGGTCGCCCGTGAACGCCACCCGCTGTCCGTCGATCGTGGCAATGAGCATCGACGAGCCGCGCGTGTGGCCCTTGGCGGGAACGACCTCGAACCGGTAGCCGCGCCACGCGAACGTCTCGTAGTCCTCCAGCACGGCATCGACGGCGATGTCGCGCGCCGTCGTGAAGAACGTGTTGCGATTGTCATAATTGTCATACACGCGGCGCGTCCGCCAGAACAGCTCGGCCTCCTCGAACAGGTGGCGCTCATGCTCCGGCACCGCGACGCTGGCCCCTGCGGCAGCCAATGCCGGCGTGGCCGCGCACTGATCCCGATGGTGATGGGTGTGCAGCACCCACTCCACGCCGGCCGCTCCCGTCTCGGCCAGAGCCCCGGTGACCGCGCCCGAGCCGGCATCGATCAGTAGCGCCCGGCCGTTGTCTACAATAATGTATATGTTACAAGTGTCTGCGAAATGATACAGGTGGTTGCTCAGTCGCGTCAGACGTGGATCGCCCATGCCCGCATCGTAGTGGGAGCGCCACCCCGGAGCAATCCGCGCGAACAATACGGTACCAGCGGTCAGGCGCGTTCTTCACCACCTGAATTCCCGTTCCGGTACGAACCGGGTGACCTTCTTCCAGCGCGTCTCGTCCTGCCGGTAGCGCTCCCTGCGATAGATCGCTCCGTCCCTGCCCGGTGGATCGACGTCGATGACCGTCGTCCCCTTCAGGGTGTAGGTGTGCGGGACCTTCTCGATGTATGCGAGCTCGTCTCCGGTACCCAGAGGAAAGCACACCGAGACCGTCTGGCCCGGCTTGACCGGACCGGCGGCGCAATAGCGGCCATCCCACCGCGCGTTTCGCCGTTCTCCGTCGACCGCGTACACCGAGTCCTCCGGTCTCACCCCTGCGGGGATCCTCACGGCGCAGTTGGCGAGCGGGCGCTTCACCTTCACGTCGACCTGCCCCTTGTAGGGGATGTGGCTGTCGATGTCGGCCCACCGGGAAGAGCGGTTCAGCAGCAGGTTCACCCGCAGGGCATCGTCCTGGTAGTCACACGTGCCGTTCCAGATGTAGTAGAGGGCGCGGGTCGCGTTGGCCGTGCAGCAGTGCATGACGTTGTTGCCCCACTCGTTGCCCGAGAGCCAACCGCCGAAGGCCCCGACATGTCGCTCGGCCACCCTGTGCACGGCGTCCGGAGATTCGGTCTCCGGCGACTGCGCCGGGATGCCCGGACGGCGATCGATCCTCCGCTGGATCCAGGAGATCTCGGTGAGCTGACCCTCGGCAAAGTGGTTGCGGATCCAGCGGTCGGCGTCGTCCCACAGGTCTTCCCGTCCGGCCTGACTGATCTTGATGGCCAGGGCGATCATCTCGGCCAGTCCGCAGAGCTCGCAGGTGCAGCGCTTGCCCGCCCTGACCCATTCGGGGAAGAAGCCGACCAGAGGCTCGCCGTATTTCTTGCCCCAGGCGTATCCGCGCCCGATGAAGTCCCAGAACTCCTCGTCGCCGGTCTCCGTCGCGTACTCGGTCATTCCCAGCAGCACGCGGGTGTGACCGTGGAAGTGCGGGGAGTTGATGAACTCGGCGGTGTCGGCATCGAAGGCGACGCTGTGCAACGCGGAGCCCCGCAGCAGCTTCCCCGCCGCGTCGAGAGCCTCTTCGCAGCCAAGCGTGCGGTACACCTGCACCAGAGCCTGGCCGATCCACCCCTCGTTGCATGCGAGCTGAGCATTGTCCACCACGGGGCTTGAGCTGACGTCCACGTTCGGTGTGGCCACGATCTTGCGCGCGTGCGCGTCGACGGGGGTGTCCGGCCCGAAGACGATGTCCGGGAGGTAGAGGTGATCTTCACAGGGGAGACACCGCTTCAACAGCCCGTTCGCCGCGCGCAGGGAGGATTCCTTCCAGCCTTCGTCGCCGGTCAGCTCGTGCATCAGCGCTGCCGCGGCCATGCGCACGGAGCAGACGATGGGAATGGCGTAGTGGCCCAGGCCGCTGGTGGGGTAGAAGTCGAAGAACGTGGTGTCGCTCCAGGGCCTCTTGGGATCGACCGGTTCGTAGAAGCAGCCGTCGGGCCCCTGCCAGTGCAGGAGCACTTCGAACCACCGCCGGTCGACGTGGCTGTTGTGATCAGATCCGGTGATGGTTCGCAGCAGCGGAACGCTCTCCAGGAACTTGGCCTGCACATGGTCATGGACCTGGTGAAACATCATGGGCGGGTTGCGGTAGAACGAAACCAGCCAGTACACCTCGTAGTCGAGCTGCGGATTTGTGGGAGAGGTCATCCCGCTGATCCCCAGGAGGGCCCGCTCCTGGATGTCCAGGGTGTCCGGCACCAGATCTTCGTAGGGCTCTCCCCGGTATTCGGGAAGTTCGAGATCCGGGATGTCCCGGCGGATGTAGTCGATTCCGGTCTCTTTCAGGCTCGGCGCTTCCTTCGCCCTGTAGAGCTTCATGAATCCCAGCCGATTGATCTCGTGCCGCCACCGTACCCGGCCGGCGGAGTCTTGTCACTCTTCGAGTGAGGTTCGCTACGTTCACTCCGTCCGCATCGCCCGCACGTCGTCCCGTTGCACCGAAGCGGCGGCGGTGCCGCCGACTTCGACGAATCCCCGACTCCCCCGACTCCCGGGGAGGCTTGTGGGATGTCGCCCGTCCATGGAGAATGACCGCAGATCCGAGGCCGGCGCGTTCCGCAAGGAGTAGCAGTATGCCGCGAGAGTTGGTCGCCCTGATCCGAGCAGGTCGGCGTCCGCGGTCATCGGATCGAACGTGTGGAACCGCCACGCGCTCGGCCACCTCATCAAGGCCCCCGCGGTGGCTTCACGTCCGGACGCGGCAACCCACCCGGGCCGTCATCGGCTCACCGCCCGCGTCTCGCGCCGCATCGCCGGCAGCCCGCCGCCGCTCCGATTCACTCCCCTCCCGTCAGCATCGACACGCGGCGTTCTTCCCCTCAGCTCCATCCCCGATCCGGTCACCCGACGCATGGTCACCCAACGCATGGACATCGCCCGCATGCGAACGCTGAACCCGGCGGCGAAGAACGCTCTCCCCCGGCGCCTGGGCGGCAACCGGAACGGGATACGCGGGACCTTTCACATCGACAGGTCCACGCGCCACAGGATTCTCATGAACAGGCAGATCTATCTGATGTATCTGCCCGCGATTCTCACCGTCGTCGTCTTCAACCTGTTCACCACCTACGGGCTGAAGATAGCCTGGCTCGATTTCAATTTCCAGGACGGCTTGAACAGCCCGTCCATCGGCTGGGAGTACTTCCGGGTGCTGTTTGGCATGCCACGGTTCTTTCGCCTGATGCGGAACACGGTCGAGATAACCTTCCTTCGTCTCCTGTTCGGGTTCCCCATCGTCATACTGCTGGCGCTGCTGCTCAACGACATGCGCAGCAGGGCGCTGAAGAACGTATCCCAGTCGGTGCTCTACCTTCCCCATTTTCTCAACTGGGTGATCATAGCGACCCTGCTCTACATGGTCTTCAACGAGCACTCCGGGGTTCTGAGCCGTCTGTTCGGCGCCGTCGGTCTGCCCTACGAGGACATCACCTGGAAGCGGGAATGGATCCGCGCCGTCCTCATCGGCAGCGGCATATGGAAGACCATGGGCTGGAGCACGATCATCTACCTCGCCGCATTGTCCGCCGTCGACCCCGCTCTCCATGAGAACGCGATCGTCGATGGTGCCGGCAAGCTCACGCAGATGTGGCACATATCCATCCCGGCCATATTCCCGGTGATCGCGATTTCGTTCGTGTTCGCCATCACGACGATCTTCATGGAGAACCTGACGCAGATCCTGCTGCTGGGCCGCAACATGCCCAACGTCGAGGTCTTCGAGACCTGGATATACGATTGGGGCCTGCTCAGGGGAAACTACGGGATGGCGACCGCCATGGGACTGTTCCAGACGATGTTCGGGATCGTCCTGTCGTTGTTCGCGAACTACCTCGTCGGCAAGATCGGGTACGAGGTGCTGTGGTGAGAGAGACGGCCTCCGACACGCTCTTCTCCATCGTATCCAACGGCGTGATCGTCCTGCTGTCGCTGACCTGCATCATGCCCTTCCTGTACGTGATCTCCGTGTCGATCACGACGTCGCAGGCCTTCTATCTCGAAGGAGCGCGGCTGCTACCGAACGACGTGACGTTCGCTGCCTATCGCTCGCTGCTGGTGGACGCCACGCTGTTCCGGCGGGCGCTGGTCAACACGCTCGCACTCACCGTGATGGGCACGAGCGTCACGGTGTTCCTGAGCACGATGACCGGGTATGCCTTCTCCAAGAGGGATGTCCCCGGCAGAAAGATCATATTGATCTTCCTCTACCTTTCCGGCTTCTTCGCCGGCGGCCTGATACCCAAGTTCTTCGTATTGCAGCGCATGGGCCTCATCAACACCTACTGGGCGCTGATCATGCCGACCGCTGCGGTCTTCAATTACCTGTTGATCAAGAACTACTTCATCATGGCGCTCCCGGAAGCGATCGAGGAGTCCGCGAAGCTCGATGGCGCCAGCACGTTCCAGATACTCATACGCATCGTCATGCCCCTGGCCCTGCCGATCATGGCGACCATCGCGCTGTTCAGCGCGGTGATGTTCTGGAACACGTACATGGAAGCCGTGCTGTTCGTACCGTCCCGCAAGAAGATGGTGGTCATGCGCCTGTTGCAGAGCATGATCGAGGTTTACAGCGGCGACTTCGCCGAGCAACTGGGGAGGAGCGTCGACATGTCGGAGGCGCCGTCCGAGGGATTCAAGATGGCGGCCCTGTTCATCGCTACCGTTCCCATCCTGCTCCTGTATCCGTTCCTGCAGAAGCACTTCGCGAAGGGGATCATGATCGGCGCCGTGAAGGGGTGATCCAAAGGATGCTGCGGACTCGCTACGGACATCCGTACACAGGGGGTGAACGTACACAGAGGGTGAACGTACACAGGAGGTGAAGGGCATGCACATGAAAGCTTGAGGGAGGGGGGAGGGAACTCGTGCGGAGAATCCTCGGAAACAGATCGAATCGACGTGCATCGATGCCGAGCATCGGTGACAAGGAGTTGAACGAATGAACAAGAGGGAAACGATAGCGGTGCTGCTGGTCGCTCTCGCCACCCCCCTGCTGTTCGCTACGGCAGAGGGCGAAGAAGGCGGGGAAGGCACGGTGCCGCACTACGAATACGTGATCATAGGCCCCGCGCCACAGGCCATAGAGCGCAGCGAGCTCAAGCATTACGATGAGGTCAAGGCGGCGCTCGACGAGAAGATGGCGGCCGAGCTGGGATTCACGATCGACGTGACCGACCTGAGCCAAGCGGGTATGGCCGTCAATCAGTTGATCCAGTTGTCCGCCGCCGGCGGCGACCCGATCCACATCGTCCAGGGCACGGGTGAAATGGGCGGCGCCACCGAGTGGGCGCCGATGTGGATCCCGGTGGAAGGTCTCGTGGAAGAGCATGCGCCGGACTACCTGGAGTTGGTGAATGACTACAATCCGCTGCTGCTGGAGACGTTCAGCGACAAGGACGGCAACCTTGCCGGCCTTCCCCACCTGGTCCGCATGCGGGGGCTGATCTACCTGTTCAACCAGGACCTGGTCGACAAGCTGGGAGTCGAACTGCCGCCGCTGCCGGAGGGCAGGTTCGACCTCACGTTCGATCACCTGGAGCAGTTGGGCGAGGCGTTCAACCGCGAAGTGCCCGATGGCATGGGCATCATGTGGTACCATACCTTCAAGACCTTCCTGGGCGCCTTCGAAGACAATATCTCCATGTCGAACTGGAACCCCCAGGGATACGTGAACTACTTCGACCAGGAGGAGGGGATCTGGAAGGATTGGGTCGATTCCGAGTACTACGAGGACGCGGTCAGGCTGTTCGACAAGTTCCTGAAGAAGGGATACTACTGGCACAGCCTCGCCGAGCCGTCGGGTACGGAGCGGGACAGGGGTTTCATCAACGGCACCATTCTGGGGAGAGACGGCCAGGGCTGGTACGGAGGCAACCCGACCTACAAGGAATGGATCAACGAAGATCCGGTCAACGAAACCAAGATCCTGGTCTAC
The DNA here is from genome assembly GCA_963662775.1 of Spirochaetia bacterium. Lineage (GTDB taxonomy): Bacteria > Spirochaetota > Spirochaetia > SZUA-6 > Bin103 > CATQHW01. The sequence goes on along the minus strand of OY759747.1, from coordinate 4,853,547 downwards.
GGTGTGGCTTCGAAGAAACAGCCTATCTGGAGCGCCGGATTCAGGGGACTGTTCTTCACCAAGCGGAACACGCAGGAGCAGCTCGAAAAATACCTGCAGTTCATCAACTGGATCTCCAAGGATGAGGCGAACTACAACCTGGCACGCCACGGGATCGAGGGCCTTACCTTCGAGATCGAGCAGACGGCCGGCGGCGACACGAGTCTCCATATCCCGGAATCCGAAATGACCGACACCATCCAGGAGCCGTACCAGCTCATGGGCTTCGAGCACCGGTGGCTGCTCGGAAACTACGACCGCAGGTATGAACGGGCCGGGCTGACGTTCGCGGGCAATGAGATCCACGACCTGTTCGATGCTCTGAACGCACAGAACAGCACCATCGAGCCGTACGTGTTCGCGCGCTTCGTCTACACCCCGGAGGAGCAGCAGAAGGTCGCGGACTCCTTCGCCTTCATCACCAGCGAGTTCTTCGATGGCGTGCTGATGGACAGGGACATGGACGTCGAAGAGAAGATCGCCCGCGGCAGGGAGATATACGCCGAATTCCGCAAGATGGGAGGAGGCATCTACATAGAAAAGACGAACGAGTACTACCAAGCGAATCCGGGCCTGAGACCGCTCCCGGTCAACTGATCCCGCCTCGGAGTCTGTCGGACCTGCCGCACGACGCGGCAGGTCCGACGCTCCGGACGATCTCCCCGGCGCATGCGCGCCCGTCCGTGCAGCACGTCCACGACACCCTCCAACAATCAGGCCGTCTGAAACGAGATCATCAGCGCTCGTCAGGGCGCCATCACGTCGATGCCGGCAAGATCGAACCGCTCGAAGTGAGCGACGTTGTAGGTCAGGATCCGGTCGACGGCAGCCTTCTGCGCGCACCGCACGTGGAGCGCGTCGTGGATCGCACCGCTCGTCAGTCCCAGCCGGGCGACGTGGCAGAGGACCTCCAGGTAGTCATCGAGCACCATTTCGATCGCCGACAGCCGCCCACAAATGCTCTCCTCGACCAGTGATCGCGCCTCTTCCGGCAGCACGCGCTTCGGGAGCGGCAACGCCGTGAGGGTCGCGTAGCACTCCGCCAGCGCGTGGGTGGAACAGTACCCCCGGTCATCGTCGTCCGTGTAGCGATGGAGCGCGTCGAACGCTGCGCGGTGATTTCCAAGCTGATCGACCAGGGCCGGTACCAGCACCGAGGTGTCGAACAGGGTCCGCATCACTCGAAGGCCGAGACGATGTGTCGGCTCCGTGCCTCGCGCTCCGCGCGAATGAACTCGACGATGTCCAAGGCTGCAGTATCGTTCGCCGCGATGAAGCGCACGGCGCTGATCGTGGGTGCCGGCATCGGCGGTCTCTCCGCCGGGATCGCCTTGCAGCGTGCGGGATGGCAGGTCCGCGTCTTCGAGCGCGCGGCGTCCGCGCGGGAGCTCGGCTTCGGGCTGCTCCTTGCGCCGAACGCCATCGCGGCTCTGGGCGAGTTGGGTGTGGCCGACGCCGTGACGGCGCGAGGGTTCACGCCGACGCACGGTGAAGTGCGACGGCTCGACGGCACCATACTGAAACGAGTCCGACTCCCGCCGCCGGAGGCGCTCGGCGGCCCCACGGTCGTCGCTCTGCGTTCCGCCCTGCACGGGACGTTGCTCGACGCCGTCGGAGAGGGCGTGGTGTCATTCGGCAGCGAAGCCACAGGGTTCACGGCCACGGACGCCCGGGTCACGCTGCACCTCGTGAACGGCGGCGACGCCCAAGGCGACCTGCTCGTCGGCGCCGACGGCGCGGGCTCCGCCATCCGCCGGGCGATCCATCCGACGGAGCCGCCGCCGCGGTCGAGTGGCATCGTCGTCGTGCGCGGCATCGCGCACGACGCTGTCCGCCATCTGGGGGCTCTCTCGGGCGTCTACTATCTCGGTCCGGGGGTGGAATCGATCGTGACCCGCGCCGGCGAGACCGGTGTCTACTGGACGCTGTCCGTGGCGCGTGAGCTGACTCCTCCGGGCACGCGGGACCCGGAGGCGATTCTGACGCGCATCCTGCCCGGGGCCGATGCGACCCTTCGCGCGATCACCTCTTCCGCCGACGAGTTGCGGTGCGACGAGCCTGCCGACCGCGATCCGCTGGTGTTCTGGGGCCGGGGCGTGGTGACGCTGCTGGGGGATGCGGCCCATCCCCTGCTCCCGCACACCGGCCAGGGCGCGGCGCAGGCGATCGTCGACGCGGTAACGCTCGGCACCATGCTCGGCGCGCACGCCGAGGTGACCAAGGCGCTACGGTCCTATGAACGCGTCCGAATCCCGCGGACGTCCTCACTGGTCCGGCAGGGCCGCCGCACGGCCGGCATCATGCGCGCGGTGAATCCGCTGTTGTGCCTCGCCCGCGAGCTGGCGGTACGCCTGACGCCGGTGACGGCGATGGTGCGGTTGTTCGCGAGAGTCAATCGCCGGGCTGGGACCGACATGAGCACGCACAGAAACGCATGAATACAATACCATACATGGTCATGGCACTATGACCTATTTTGCACACTGGAGAATGATATTGAATACGTCCTTATCAATTTTCTAGTACATGCGAGTCAGCGTGGTGTCGCGTTATCATCCACGATGAATGGGATCGACCCAGCGCACCTCTTCCGGTTCCTCGACCGCCGGGATGTCCAGGTTCACGACGACCGGTTCCTGATCGCTCCGGACCAGGATGCAGCTCAGCGGCTGATCCTTGCTCGCGTTGATCTCCTGGTGCGGAACGTAGGGCGGCACGAAAATGAAGTCGCCCGGCCCTGCCTCCGCCACGAACTCCAGGCGATCTCCCCAACGCATGCGCGCCCTGCCCGACACCACGTAGATCACGCTCTCCAGGGCTCCGTGGTGGTGAGCGCCGGTCTTGGCGTCGGGAAGGATCTCCACCGTGCCGGCCCAGAGCTTCTCGGCGCCCGCCGTCGCGCGGTTGATCGCCGCCGCCCGCGTCATGCCCGGCGTCTGCGGGGTATCGATATCCACTCGCTCGCTCGTGACGACGCGCACGCCGTGCTGCCGCCAGTCCTGTCTTTCCTGTGCCATCGATGCGCCGCATCCTACCTGCGCGCTGACGACGATGGCGACACGCCGGCAACCGCGGCACACTGTGGCATGGTGCCGGGCCTCAGCCGGGAGTCTCTGCGATGAACCTCGACGCGCGCGAGCTGCTGGCGCGCCTCGGCGCCGGCGAGCCGCTCCGCGCGGTCCGCACGGCCGCCGGCCTCTCGCAGGAGGAGTTTCACTCCTGGTGGCAAGCGGAGACTCGCGCCCGCGTGCCCGATCAGACCGGGAGCCGCGAGTCCGCGGTCGGAGCGAACGTACGGATCGATCGCGATCGCTGGGGCATCCCCCGCATCTCGGCCGAGACCGACGACGACCTGTTCTTCGGCTTCGGCTATGCCATGGCGCAAGACCGGCTCTTCCAGCTCGACTACCTGCGCCGCAAGGCAGCGGGCCGGCTTGCCGAGGTGCTCGGGCCGGACGGGCTGGAGCTGGACCTCACCGCCCGCACCATCGGTATCGGACGCATCGCGGAAGCCGAGTGGGAGCGGACCCCGGCCGAGACACGACGCCTGCTGACCGCCTTCTCGGGCGGCATCGACGCGTTCATCGCTGCGGCCGGCGAGCGGTTGCCGATCGAGTTCGGCCTGCTGGACTATGCACCCGATCCGTGGTCGCCGGTGGACTGCCTGGCCATCGCCGGCGAGTTCCGCGCCTACCTGACGGTCCGCCTGCCGGTGATCTTCATCCCCGAACTTGGCAAGCGCGTCCTGGGCGACGGAGCGCTCTACCGCGCGTTCCTGCAGGGCGAAGCCGACGACGAGAGCATCGTGCCGTCCGGCTCCTACTCTGAAGGGCCAGCCGGCACCGGGCCGGTCGGCGCGACCATAGCCGACGCCTCGGAAGGGGCGGGCAGCAACAACTGGGTGATCGCCGGGTCGCGCTCGGCAACCGGCAAGCCGATCGTGGCGAGCGATCCGCACATCGCCTTCGCCGCGGTGTCGTGCTGGTACGAGGTGACCCTGGCCGGCGGCTCGTTCGACGTGACCGGCATGGCCTACGCGGGGATGCCGGCGGTGATGTTCGGCCGCAACCGCCGCGTTGCCTGGGGGATCACGAACAACATCTGCTCACAGCGCGACCTGTACCGCGAGCGAACGGATCCCGCCCACCCAGGAGCGTTCCTCTACGACGGCCGGTGGGAGCCGGCGCGGGAGCGTTCCGAGACGATCGCGGTGCGCGGCGGCGAACCGGTGACCAGGACCATCCGCAGCTCCCGCAACGGCCCGATCGTGGACGAGCTGCTCCCCGAGGCCGTGCGCGCCACCGCTCCGGTCTCGCTGCGCTGGCTCGGCGCGGCCCGCTGCGGCTGGCTCACGTCTCTGCTGGCGATGGATCGAGCGACGAGCGTGGATGGGCTCCGCCGGGCTGTCAGGGGATGGCGCGTGCCGACGTGGAGCCTGATGCTGGCCGATGCGGACGGCCACATCGGCTACCAGGTCGCAGGCGAGATCCCCGTCCGCGCGGTCGAGGAGCGAGGCTATCGCCCGGGCTGGGATCCGGCCCACCGGTGGCAAGGGGTCATCCCGCCGGAGGGCATGCCGCAGCTCGGCGACCCGGAGCGCGGCTGGATCGCATCGGCCAACAACCGCACCGCCCCGGAGGATTTCCCCCGGTCCCTGCACGGCCGCTGGGCGAGCGGGTATCGCGCCCGCCGCATCCGCCAGATGCTCGAAGCGCACGGGCGGCACTCACGCGACGACTGCGCGCGGATGCACCAGGACGTCCTGTCGCTACGCGCCGTGGCCTGCGTGCCGCCGCTGTCGCAGGTCCTTGCCGGACATGCCGATCCCCGCATCCGGCAGGCGTCCGAGCGGCTGGCGGAGTGGGACTGCCGCATGGAGACCGATCGCGTCGGCGCGGCGATTTTCGAGGTGTTCTTCGGTCACTGGTGCGGGCGCGTGGCCGCCGAGCGGTTTCCCGACGACACGGCACCGCTGGTCGCCGGCGCCAACGCCGGCCTGGCCACCGCGCTCCTGAGCGCCGACGAGGCCCATTGGTTCGCGGACGGCCGGCGCGAAGCGGCGATCGCCTGCGCCATGACGGCGGCACTGGACGAGCTCACCGATCGCCTGGGCACGGACGTGAGCGAGTGGCGCTGGGGCCGCCTCCACCGGATCCACCTGCGCCACGTACTCTCACCGCGCGGCGACCTGGGCTCGTTGCTCGACCGCGGCGGCCTGCCGGTGAGCGGCAACGGCACCACCGTCTGCAACACCGGCTTCGATCCCAACTGGGGGGCGGCGATGGGCGCCAACTACCGCATGATCGCCGACTTCGGCGCCGAACCGGCCGGCCTCTGGGCAGTCGACGCGCAGGGGCAATCGGGACACCCCGGCAGCGCCCACTACTGCGATCAGCTCGCCGAGTGGCTCGGGGGACGCTACCACTTTCTCCCGCTCGATCGATCCGCGGCCGCACCGCAGGCGGTGAGCACGCTGCGGCTCACGCCGCGCGAGTGACCGCACCGCCATGAAGCAGGAGCGCCGGCAAGCCCGTTACCTGTGACATGAGCGACATGGCACACCGTGGTGTATCCATCGCCGCCGGGGGGATAGGATGGCCGGCGTGACGGCAGCGTTCGACACCCTCAGGGCGGCGACCCAGTTGCAGGAGGCGGGTTTCGAAGAGGACAAGGCGCGCGCGCTGGTCTCGACCTTCGCCCGGGGCATGGTCGGGAACCTCGCCACCAGGCAGGACTTGGCAGCGCTCGCCACCAAGGAAGAGATGGCGACGCTGCGCGGCGAGGTGGGTCGAGTGCGGGCGGAGATCGCAACGCTGGCCACCAAGGAGGAGGTGGCGACGCTGCGCGGCGAGATGGGTCAGGTGCGGGCCGAGATCACAACGCTGGCCACCAAGGAAGACCTCACGGGGCTGCGGGGCGCCATGGACCAGACCGCAACCGGCCTCCGCAGCGACCTGGAGCAGTCTGCAACCAGTCTCCGCAGCGACCTGGAGCGTTCGGCAACCAGTCTCCGCGGCGAGTTGGAGCAGACGGCAGCCGGCCTCCGCGGTGAGATGCACGAGATGGCGGCTGGCGTCCGCGACGAAATGAGTGAGATGGCGGCTGGCGTCCGCGGCGAAATGAGTGAGATGGCGGCCGGTCTCCGCGGCGAAATGAGTGAGATGGCGGCCGGTCTCCGCGGCGAAATGAATGGGATGGCGGCCGGCCTCCGCGGCGACATCGACAAGACCTCAGCCAGTCTCCACGGTGACATGCATGCGATGGCGGCCGGTCTCCGAGCGGAAATCAGCAAGGTTCAGGAGCGTATGACGGTCCGTATGGGGACTGCCATCGCCGCTGCCGTGGCGATACTGGTGGCAGTCGACAAGCTGCTTTAGCACGTACCCCGTTCGGGCTCTGCAACCCGAATCTACCGCGCGACGCACCCTGAATCCGGCAGGCAGCGGCCGTGTGGTACGCTGCCGGCGATGGGTAGTATCTCACCTCGGCAGCGGGAGCTGCTGGCGCGCACCTGGGTCGACTTCATGCCCATGCAGCGCTTCGCCGACGCGCCGCTGATCATCGAGCGGGCCGACGGCATCTACTACTGGGACATCGACGGCAACCGCTACCTGGACGCGATCGGCGGCGTCTTCGTCGCCAGCCTCGGCCACCGCCACCCGCGCGTGCTCGCCGCGGTGCGGGAGCAGATGGAGCGGGTCACGCTGGCCCCGCCCATGCACGGGGTGACCGACGTCACCCTGGATCTGGTCGACAAGCTGGGAGCGGTCACGCCGGGTGACCTGGATTTCGTCAAGACCTTCTCCGGAGGCTCGGAAGCGAACGAGGCGGCCCTCAAGCTCGCCCGCCAGTACTGGAAGCAGAGCGGCCACCCGGGCAAATACAAGGTGATCAGCCGCTACCTCGGTTATCACGGCGGCACCTTCGGCGCCATGGCCGCCAGCGGCACCGGGCCGCGCAAGAGCAAGTTCGAGCCGCAGATGGGCGGCTTCGTGAAGGTGTTTCCGCCGACCCACTACCGCGGCCGCTTCCCCACCTGGGAGGAGTGCAACCGCTTCGCCGCCGGGACCGTCGAGGATGCGATCGTGGCCGAGGATCCGGAAACGGTGGCCGCCGTCATCGTCGAGCCGATCGGCAACACCGGCGGGATCATCACCCCCACCCCGGAGTACCTCACCCTGCTGCGCGAGATCTGCGACCGCCACGCCGTGCTGCTGATCTTCGACGAGGTGATCACCGGCTTCGGCAAGACCGGGAGCATGTTCGCGGCCCAGACCTTCGGCGCCACCCCGGACATCATCTGCTGCGGCAAGGGGATGTCGTCGGGCGTCATCCCGATCGGCGCCATCGCCGCCCGCCGCGGTCTGGGCGATGCCTTCTGGGGCTCGGAGCGCGAGGCAGTGCACTTCATGCACGGCCACACGTACGCCGGCAATCCGCTGGCCGCCGCCGCCGCCATCGCCGTGATCGACACGATCGCCGACGACGGTCTGCTTGCGCGGGCGCACGGCAACGGCGCCTACCTGCGGTCCCGCCTGGAGGCGCTGCACGCCACCGGCGTGGTGCGCGAGGTGCGCGGGCGCGGCGTCCTGCTCGGCGTGGAGCTGACCGATTCGCGCGTGGGTGCCGCGCTGGGCCGGCGGGCGGTCGGAGACGGCCTCATCATGCGCATCGACCCCGGCTGGTTCGCCATCGCCCCGGCGCTCACGGCCAGCCGGGAGCAGCTCGACGAGATCTGCGACCGGATCGAAGCGAGCCTCAAGGCCGCGATCGCCGACGCCGGCCGCCAGTAGGCGGCGCCACGGGCATCGACTCAGCCGAGCCCGTCGTCGATCACCCGGAGTTGCGTGCGCAGGTCCTCGATCTCCTGTTCCCAGAAGGCGCGGCCGCCCCACTGTGGGAACGACTCGCGGAAGCGCAGGTCATGGCGCTGCATCGCCTGCCAGGCCAGGTAGTAGATCATCCGCATGAGCCGCAGCGGCTCGATCAGGCCCACGGTCGCCCGGTCGAACGGCTGGAACTCCTCGTAGCCTTCCAGCAGCAACCCCAGCTCGCGGCGGCTGTCGGCGACCCGGCCCGGCAGGAGCAGCCACAGATCCTGCACGGCGGGACCGATCATCATGTCGTCGAAGTCGATGATCAGGAGCCCCTCCGCGGCGCGATCCAGAATGTTGCCGCGGTGGCAGTCGCCGTGCAGGCGCTGCAGCGCGACGCCCTCGAACAGCGGCGCGATCCGCTCCACGGCGGCGTCTGCCAGGTCGAAGAACTCGTCGGCCAGTTCGGGCGGCACCAGCTCGGCCTCGTCCAGATCGTCGAGAAACCGTGCGGTCGATGCCGCAGGCGTGCAGGTCAGCCGGTGCTCGGCCGAGCCATGCGCGGCGGCCACGTGCAGCCGCCCCACCAGCGTGCCGATACGCAGCCAGTCCTCGTCGCGGTCGGCGTCGAAGTTGCGCCCGTTGCGTTTCGGGTAGACGGCGAAGGGGAACTCCTGCTCCCGCTCCGCGCTCGCCGCTCCGACCACGTGCAGGCGGTCCCCGTCGGCGTCGGCCACCGGCGCCACGACCGGCAGGTCCAGGGCCGCGCATTCGCCCACCAGCAGGTGCTCCTCCTCGATCGCGTCGAACGTCCAGCGTCCGGGGCGATAGAACTTGGCGACGTACTGCCGGCCGTCCGCGGCCCCGAAGCCGTACACGCGGTTCACGTAGCTGGCGAAGCTGGTCAGCGACCCGTCCACGTGGACGCCGATGACCGACTCAATCGCCTGCACCGCCACGTGCGGGGTGAGCAGATCGAAGGTGCCGACGCTCACCTCCCTTCGCTCACACGCCGTGCCATCATACGGAGGTGTAGCCGCCGTCCACCGGCAGCGCGACACCGGTGATGAAGGATGCCTCGTCAGACGCCAGAAACAGCGCCGCGTGGGCCACTTCCTCAACCGTGCCCAGCCGGCCGAGCGGCTGCATCGCCTCCATCTTCGCCCGCCACGCCGGATCCTCGGTCAGCGTGCGCGTCAGCGGGCTGTACACGAAGGCCGGGCACAGCGCGTTGACGCGGATGCCGCGCGCGCCGAAGTTGTTCGCCATGTCCCTGGTCAGCCCGATGACGCCGTGCTTGCCGGGAGGATACGGGTCGTCGCCGGTTCCGAAGAACATCGGCCGGCCCACCAGCCCGTAGATCGAGGACATGTTGACGATCGCGCCGCCGCCGCTCATCGCCGTCACGGCGCGGCGCGACACCAAGTACGCGCCCTTGAGGTTGACCGCCATCACCCAGTCCCAGGTCCGTTCGTAGTCCCAGTCTTCCGGCGCGTAGCGTGGGGTGACGCCCGCTGAGTTGACCACGACCTGCAGTCCGCCGAGGGCGGCAACCGCCTCGTCCACGCACCCTTCGGCCCCGCGGCCGGTCGAGATGTCGGCGATGATCGCCACCGCGCTTCCGCCGTCGGCGGCGATCGCGCGAGCGGTCCGCTGCGCCGCGTCTTCGTCCCGGTCAGCGACCGCGACCCGCGCCCCGTGCCGGGCGAACAGGCCGGCGATGGCTGCGCCGATTCCGGACCCGGCGCCCGTGACCAGGGCCGCCTTGTCCATGAGCCGCCGCGCTTCCATGCCGGCCGATCATAGCGTCCCATTTCCGCCGCGTCCCGCCGGGCGGTGGCGATCGCCAAGCGCATGCGGCCGGGCGTCGGCTATCATGGGTTCCAATGCACGCACCCGCACGACCACTGCACGTCGGGGTCTGCTACGACCTCGGCCGCGAATTCGAGGCCCGACTACGAGCAGAATTCCCCGACACCCGTTTCACCGTTGCCTACACGCCTGAAGAGCAGCGCCGAATCGCTCCGGAGCTGGACGTCATCTTCGGCCAGCTCGATCGGGAGGCCTTCCTGCGCGCCCCGAACCTGCGCTGGTACCACTTCATCGGCATCGGCTTCGACTCGGTGCTGCGCAAGGTGCCCGAGTTCGAGTCCAGCGGCGTGGCGATGACCAACGCCCGCGAAACGCACGTGATCCCGATGGCCGAGTACACGCTGGGGATGATGCTGGCGCTCGCCCATCACCTCCGCGAATCGTTCGAGGACCAATCCGCGAAGCGATGGCGGAGCGCGGAGTACCGCGGCCGCATCCTGGAGCTGTCCGGATCGACCCTGGGAATCCTGGCTTTCGGCGACATCGGCCGGGCCGTGGCGCAGCGCGGCATGGCGTTCGGCATGGAGGTGTACGCCGTCGACCTGGCGCCCGTCCCCTGCCCGCCCGGAGTCACCGCGGTATGGACGGTCGACCGGCTGGACGAGATGCTTGCGCGCACCGACTGGCTGGTGATCACCGCGCCGCGCACGGCCGCAACCGAGCACATGATCGGCGCCGAGCAGCTCGCGCGCCTGCGCCCCGGGGCGCACGTCGTCGTGGTCTCGCGCGGCGGCATCCTGGACGAGGACGCGCTGGTGGCAGCGATCGACGGCGGTCGTCTGGCGGGCGCGGCGATCGACGCGACCAGCGTGGAGCCGCCGGCGGCGGACAGCCCGCTGTGGGACCACCCGCGGATCTATCTGACCCCCCACGTCTCCGCGGAGTCGGCACAGCTCTTGGCACGGCGGGGCGAGATCTTCATCGACAACCTGCGCCGCTACCTGGCCGGCGAGGAGCTCCGCTTCCGCTGCGACCTGGCGCGCGGCTATTGAGCGCATTGCGGTGACGGCGTCAGTCGACCTCCATACGCACTCGACCTGTTCCGACGGCAGCGACCGTCCCGAGGAACTGGTCGAGGCCGCCCACCGCGCAGGCATCACCACGCTGGCGCTGACCGACCACGACACCGTCAGCGGCGTCGCCGATGCTGCGCGCGCCGCCGCCCGGCGCGGCATGCGCTTCATCGCAGGAGTCGAGTTGGCGCTCCGGCACGGCACACGCCATGTCCACCTGCTCGGCCTCGGCTTCGAGCCCGGCGCCGGCCGCTCCCGCCTCTCGGAACTACTGGACCGAGTCATCGAGCGCCGCGTCGAGCGCAACCTGGCGATGGTCGAACGGATGCGCCGGCACGGGGTCGCGATCGACTACGCGGACGTGCAGGCGGAGGCGGGCGGCGCCAGCGTCGGCCGGCCGCACATGGCCGCGGTGCTGGTCAGGCGGGGAGTCGCCACGAGCACCGCCGACGCGTTCCGCCGGCTGCTCGGCTCGGGACGACCGTTCCACGTACCACGCCGCGCCGTGCAACTCCGCGAGGCGATCGACGCGCTGCGAGCCTCCGGCGGCCACGGCGTGCTGGCCCATCCGGAGGGAGGGACGGCCGAGGAGCTGACCGCCCTGCTGCACGCGGTGTCCGCGGCCGGCGTGACGGGAGTCGAGGCGTATCACCCGTCCCTGTCCCCGGAGCGCTCGTCGGTCGTTCGGACGCTCGCCGGACGCCTCGGTCTGTTCGTCACCGGCGGCTCCGACTATCACGGCGTGCATTCGCCCGGCCGGAAGCTCGGGTGCTGGCGCACCGGTCAGCCGATTCCGCGGGAAGTTGCCAGCGCGCTTCCCGCCGCGTTTCGCGCCGCTTCTCCGGGGACGGAGGTGCAGCCACGGCGGCGCTGAGGCGCGCGGCGCGAGCGGCGGTAGCCGCCTACGCGGCGGTTGCCCGCCGGATCGGCGCGGGACTGCTGCTGACCGGTGCGGTGGTGGCCGTGAGCGCCGCGATCGTCATGCCGCTCTGGCTGGTTGCGACCCGCATGCGCTCCGTCTACAACGTCCTGCTGATCGCCGCATTCGCGATCGGCGTGGGCGTGTTGATCGTTCGCCGGATCCGTCTCCGGGCGGAGGAGACCGACCTCCGAACGGCGCTCGCCGCGGCGGCCGCGGCGGCGGCTCGCCTGGTCGCGTGGGTGGCCACGCTGGCGGCTGCGCCGTTGTTCGTACTGGCACTGTTCAGCAGCGGCGCGGTCGTGATGGCGATCCTGGTGATCGTCGTCGATCTGGGAGCGATCGGTATCCTGCTTACTTCGGGAAGACGCGCCGCTGCCGACCGTCGCGAGTGACCGCCCGCCGCGTGGCTTGACCCGTCGGTGCAAGCAGTTATGCTCATGGACAATCTTTGACGACATTTGCCCGGTGCCGCTAAGGTACGAGAGGCAGGTGTCGATAAGGAGAGTGTCGGTTATCTATAGTTCCCCTCCCAGTTTACTATACCGTAACCGGCATTCCCGAAAGGGTTGGCCGGCCCCATATGGGGCCGGCCATTTCATGTCCGTTCACGCCTTCGCACGCTGGCCGGCGACGAGGTAAACCGAATGCGTCCGTACGCCGCGCCGGGGACGAGGGGAATTTGACGGACGCCGACAGCGGTCCGTAGTATCCCGTGCATGCCGCGCGCGCGCATCCGCCCGCGCACCGCAGCGCTCCTCATCGCGGCCCTGCTGTTGCTCTCCGCCGTGATCGGCACGGGCTTGGGCCTTGCCTTCGCGGGCACGCGGAACATCCGTGGGTTCGATATTTACGGGACTGACCGTCCCGCCCTGCCAACGCAGATACTGGATCGCAACGAGCGGCTCATCACGCAGTTCTTCTCGGTGGAGAAGCGCGAGATCATCCGCTTCGAGGAACTGCCCCGGCATCTGATCGACGCGCTGCTCACGCGCGAGGACCGGCACTTCTACCGGCACCCCGGATTCCGGGTACCGGACATACTGCGGGCTACCTGGACGACCCTGCGCGGCGGTTTCGGGGGAGGCGCCAGCACGATCACCCAGCAGCTTGCCGGCAGCCTGTTTGCGGATCGCTCGGAGATCACGCTGCGCCGCAAGCTCGTCGAGCTGTGGTACGCGATCCAGCTCGAACGCTGGCTGACCAAGGACGAGATTCTCGAGCGCTACCTGAACCTGGTCTATTTCGGAGAAGGCACGTACGGAATCGAAGCCGCAGCGCAGTTCTATACCGGTCACTCGGCCCGCGACATCACGGTGGCGGAGGCGTCCATGCTGGTCGTCCAGTTGAACCGGCCGGGCGGCAACTCACCGTTCACCTACCCCAATCGCGCCCGCGAGCTGCAGACGAACAATCTGCAACAGATGGTGGAGCTGGGTTACGTCACCAGGCGGAGGCCGATCGCTCCCTGGTCCGTTATTGGGACGACTTCGACTTCACGCGCTCGAACGTGACCAGCGCGTTCTACGAACGCGTCGACCGGGCCCGGCACTTCAGCGAATACGTTCGCCTGCAGTTGGAGGAGCTGCTGCTGGGGAAGGTGGACCTGTACCGGGACGGCCTGACCGTGTACACCACGCTCGACCTGGACCAGCAGGCGATCGCCAACGCGGTGATGGAGCAGCACCTGAATCGGGTCAACGACCTGCGCAACCTCCAGCGCGGCACCCGCATCGCCGTGGCCGAGGAAGAGTTCCTGCCCGTGGTGGACCTGATGTCGCTCGCCTTCGACATCGACCGCATGCGAATCGGAAACCAGGCGGAACGCATGGCGGGACGTCAACGGTTCGAAGACGAGCTGAGCCCCGCCCTCGACCTGCTTTCGGCGATCTGGGACACCGGACGGATCAAGGCGCTTACCCGGCGCGTCCGCGAGGAACAGGCGCTTCGGCAGCGACGCGTCGAGGTGCAGGGCGCTCTGGTGTCGATCGACCCGTCAAGCGGGCACATCCTGTCCATGGTCGGCGGGCGCGACCTCGCGCGCGGCAACCAGTTCAACCGCGCCGTGCAGTCGAAGGTTCAGCCGGGATCGGCATTCAAGCCGCTGTATTACTCGGCCGCCATCAGTTCCGGAGCGGTGACGCCGGCGACCATGCTGATGGACGCGCCGGTCGTGTTCTACAATCCCGACGGTACCCCCTACATCCCGCAGAACTACCTTGGCGAGTGGCAGGGGCGCGTGCTGACGCGAACCGCGCTGAAGCATTCCATGAACATTCCCTCCCTGCGCGTGCTGAGCACCGTCGGCTTCGATGCGGCGATCGACCGCGCCAGCCGGCTGCTCGGGATTACCGATCCGGTCGAAATCGAGCAAGCGTTCCCGCGCACGTACCCGCTCGGGCTCGGCGTGGTCACGGTGACGCCGCTGCAGATGGCGCGAGCCTATGCGACCTTCGCCAACCAGGGACGGGAAGTGGAACCGATCGCGATCCGGTTCGTCAGGGACCGGGACGGAAACGACGTGCTGGAGGTCCAAAAGGAGCTGCGCGATCGCCAGCGGGCAGCGGGAGACCGGCTGAAGATCATGGATCCGGCCGCCGCCTACCTGATGGTCGACCTGCTGACCAGCACCGTCCGGTCGGGAACGCTGACCGCGTCGGCGGGCCGGGTGGGCGGTCTCGACTTCCCGATCGCCGGCAAGACCGGCACAACGCAGAACTGGTCCGACGCGTGGACCGTGGGGTTCACTCCTGACGTCGTGACCGCAGTGTGGATGGGGTTCGATGAACCCGGAGAATCGCTGGGACGGAGCCTGTCGGGCGGACGCGCCGCCGGCACTACCTGGGCGGACTACATGAAGCGAATCCACGCGGGCTCGCCCGTCCGGGACTTCGAGCGGCCGGCCACCGGCCTGATCCGGGTCGCGGTGGACGCGCGTTCCGGCCTGCTGCCGTCAGGAGACGAGCCCATCATCCACGAGCTGTTTCTGACCGGTACGGAGCCCAAGACGCGCGACACGCTTGCCGTGGCCGTGGACGCGCGCCGGGAGGTGGTAGCGAACAACCTGCGCAGGTCGCTGGCAACGATCGACCTCGATCCGCAGTTGTTCCAGGCACCCCTGGACGAACCCTCGGTCGGGACGGGACAATCGCACTCGCCCGACGGAAATCCGCTGCTCGACTGATGAACTCGAACGAACGCCGCTACACCCGCGACCACCATTGGGCGTTGCGCCATCGGTCCGGCGTGCGGGTGGGCGTTCGGGTCGGACTGACCGATTTCGCGCAGGAGGAGCTCGGCGAGATCACCTTCGTGCAGCTCCCCGACGTGGGTACCCGCATCGAACGCGGCGTAGCGGTGTGCGCCATCGACGCGCTGAAGGCGGCAACCGAACTGTACGCACCGGTCGGCGGAGTCGTGACTGCCGTCAATGAGCGGCTGCGTGAAGCGGGGGCCGGCCGCCTGATCAACGACGACGCGGAAGGAGCCGGATGGATCTTCGAGCTCGGCATCGACGACAACGCGGAGTTCGACGATCTGCTCGACGGCGACGAGTACCGGGACCTGATCGGGCTTGCGGAGAGCTCCGACTGATGCAGGTGGAGATCGATACCATCGTGATCCGCAAGCGGGTCCGGTACTCGCTCGGCGATCTTTCGTCGCTGATGGAGAGCCTGCGCAAGCACGGTCAACTCTCTCCGATCCTGATCAATCGCCGGTCGGAGCTGATCGCGGGAAACCGCCGCTTGGAAAGCGCCCGCCGGCTGGGGTGGAAGAGCATCAACGCGATCGTGATCGACAAGGAGTCGGAGAGCGAGACCCTGGAGCTGGAGTTGGAGGAAAACGTCCAGCGCAAGGACCTGCGGCCGGAAGAGCTGCGTGAAGCGATCGAACGGATGCAGCGGCTGCAGCGCGTCAGGTGGTGGCAGCGCGCGATGAAGGGACTGACCCGCCTGCTCCGCGCCGTGGTCGTCCGCCCGTTGGGACGCCTGTACGCACGCCTCTCGCGGCAGCGCCGTGCCCAGGGCGACCCGTAGCCGATTCTACCTGGTATACCTGTTCTGCGCGCTCTGTCAGCGGGACGGACGCCCTACCGAACCCGCCAGCGCCTGCCTGCTGATCTCGAACCAGAGGGGACGGCCGTGCGGACAGCGCTGAGGATCGATACGGAATGAGCGCTCGAGCAGCTCGCGGCCGGACCGTTCGTCGATCACCTCCCCGTCCTTGACGGCAAGGCGGCAGGCCAGACCGCTGTACACGTCCCGGTCCCAATCCTCCGAGGTCCCCGCGCACAGACGCACGAAGCGACACAGATGTTCCGCCGGCAGACGGGCCGCCGCGGCCGGTATCTCCGTGACCGTGTAGCGCCCCCCGCCTTCAACCCGCAAGCGGAACCCGCACCGTTCGAGATCGTCGCGGAATCCGCGCAGCTCGGCTTCCTCTTCCGGTGACAGCTCGACGGATGGCCCGGCGAGCAGTGTCTGCCGCTCGATCAGGCCGCCGCGAAGCTGCTCGTACAGCACGCGTTCGTGGGCGGCATGCTGATCCACGAAGTAGACGCGGTCGCCCACCTCCGCCACCAGGAAGAGCTGGAAAGCCTGACCGAGGTAGCGCACTTCCGCCTCCGGGTCGGGGGCTCGCCCGCGCCAGGTCCCTGGTGCCGTCCCCGCTTCCGTGCGTGAGGAGGGCTCGGCGGACGGCGACTCGTCCGAGCCGGGCCGGAGAGGCCGGGTCAGCGTCGGCAGCACCGGCGGAGCTTCGGCCAGGAAGGACGCGAGGGGGGATGCCGTCCGACTCTCCCCGGCGGCGCCGGCCCGCTGCCCGGGCTGCGACTGCCAGCTCCGGACCTCCCGCTGCAGCGTCGAGGTAATCGCCCGGTGCAGCTCGCCGGGACGGCGCAGCCGCACCTCCCGTTTCGCCGGGTGCACGTTGAAGTCGGCCATCGCTGGATCGATCTCGACGAACAGGAATGCCACGGGATGCAGGCCCCCGGCCAGGAACTCGCCGTACCCGTACTCCACCGCCTGGACCAGCCCGAAGTCCGTGATGCGCCGCCGGTTGAGGTACACGTGGATGCCCGACCGGTCGCGACGCGCCCGCTCGGGCCGCGCCGCGACGGCTGCAACTCGCAGGCCGTCAGCACCACCGTCCAGGCACGCGAAGTCGGAGGTGTTCAGTCCCGCAGCGGCCGCCACCCGCTCGAGCGGCGACCCGGCAGGGAGCTTCGTCACCTGCCTGCCGTCGACCACGAACTCGAAGGCGATCTCGGGATGCGGCAGCGCCTTCTCCAGGAAGGTGCGCCGACAGAGCGCCGTCTCCGCGCCGCGGCTCTTCAGGAAACGCCGCCGGGCCGGGAGCTCGAAGAACAGCGACGTGACCTCGGCGGTGGTGCCCGCGACTCCCGCGATCGGCCGCACGGCCTCGGCCCGGCCGAAACGCACCAGCGCGCGGTGCGCGGAGGCTTCCTCCCTGCGCCGGGAGGTCAACGTCAGCACGCTGCACGTGCCGATGCTCGCCAGCGCTTCACCGCGGAAGCCCATGGTGCGCACGCGCGCGAGGTCGTGGTGGTCGGCGATCTTGGAGGTGGCATGCCGGAGCGCACACAGGCACAGATCCTCTTCGTCCATGCCGGTGCCGTCGTCCACCACGCGGATCTGATCGAGCCCTCCCTTGACGATCTCCACCCGCACGGTGCCGGCACGGGCGTCGATGGCGTTGTCGAGCAGCTCCCGGACGATCGAGTACGGCCGATCGATGACTTCCCCGGCGGCGATCTGCCGAGCCGTATCGTCGGCAAGGACGCGGATTCGGCCCATGCCGGGAGTCTGTCGCCTTAGAACAGCTTGATCCAGCTCTCCACGGCCGGCGCTCCCACCAGACCGTCCGCCGCAGGGTCATAGTAGCCCCGGTACGACAGTATGATCAGCGTACCGCCCGTCTGGTAGCGAAGCGCCGTACCGACCGTCAGGTGTTCCGGGTCGGTGAGCTCCCCGAGACTCCCGACGCGGCGCTTGCGGTAGTCCAGGTCGAACGACATCCCGTCGAGGCCAAGGTCGCGCACGCCGACACGGCCCTTGACGTCCAGGCCGTCGAGTTGCGCGTACGGAACCTCCGCCAGGGCGCCGCGCGCGCCGGTCAGCGGTCCGGACAGCCCCAGGTCGAGGTCTATGCGACGGTCCAGCACGGAGGCGCCGACTCGTGCAGCCCATCCGGCATGGACCAGGCCCTCCAGGGCGTCGGACCGTGTCGATGCCCGTTCCGCGGCTCGCAGCGCCCGGTACTTGTCGGCACGCTGCCGATCATAGTCGCGATCGAAGTAGACGGGGAGAAAACGGTCGTCGGTCAGCCGCACCTGCAGGCCGTAGCGCAGAAAGCTGATCGCCGTCCCCGAGAAACCCACCGCCGTCCCGACCGACCGCGACTCCGCTTCCGAGGTCCCCAGCAGCACCACGTCGCCGTGGGTGGCAGCGGTGAATGACGGCGTGGCGAAGATCGGGACCCTGAGGTCGAATCCGAGTGCCGACACGCTGCCCTCCTCATCGGTATCCGGGACGTACCGGAACGGATCGAAGTCGGCGGCTGCCGCGGCCCCGATCTGCAGCGACGAGAGCAACGGCACGCTCAGGGCGTACATCGGGCGACCCCAGACCCGGGCCCCCATCATGTCCAGGGCAGGCACATGGCTCACGACCGTCTCAAGCCCGACCACCGGCACGTTGAACACGGCCCCATCGATGTCCAGGTCCACCCCGAACAACCGGCGGCCCGGCAGCAGGGCGGTGTTTGCGTACTCGCCGATCAGAAACCCGTTGCCGACGGTGGCGTTCTCGAAGGATCCGAGGCGCATCACGAGGGGCTCGTCATCCCCTCCGTAGCGCGCGTACCGGATGATCGGCAGGAACAGGTCCAGGAACGACCGGCCGACAACCGAGTCGTCCGGACTCCAGTCGCCCTCCCGGATCTCCCAGTCGCTCCCGTTCGGCCCGCCGTCGAACCGGAAGCGGAGCTGTGCGCCCAGGCCCAGGCTGAACTTGCCCACGCCGAGCTCCGGCGCGAGGGTCAGCGACTGCCAGGTTGCGCCGCCGGTGTCGTCGTCGGGGACGTGCTCGACGCCGATGCCCAGGAGCGCTCCGAGGGCAACGCCTTCGCCCTCGCCGCCGGCAGCCTCGTCGCCGTCCTGGGCAACGCCCAGGGCCCCGGCGCCGGCCAGCACCAGGGCGGCGAGCGCGACCCGCGCCGCGTGGCAGCGACCGGTGAAGATCCGAGCAGCGTATGACGTCATCAATGAACCCCGCCTGTCCGTGGTTGAGGATGTATCTGCTATGTTTATCGGCACATATCGACGCCGACGTTGCGCGACCGACGCCCGGCGGGAGGTGTTCCATGGTTGTCTCCGTGCTGCGTCTGCGTATCGATCTGCCGGGAACGACGTCGCTGAAGGAGAAGCGGCGGGTCATCGCCTCGCTGAAGGAGCGCGTGGGAACCCGGTTCCGGGTCGCCGCCGCCGAAGTCGCCGCGAACGACGACCTGGGGAAGGCCGTGCTGGCATTCGCCGTGGTCGCCAACAGCGGCGTGCACACCGAAGCGGTCCTGCAGAAGGTGATGCGCTTCGTGGAGGACGCCGTCCCGGACCGTCTCAGCGGTGCCCGCGTGTTCACCGAGCACTACGACCCGGAGGACGACTATTGAGCCGCGCGCACGTGTGAGCCCCTGCGCACGTGGTGCCGCCGACTTCAGGCGCCGTCGATCACGGCCGGAGCGACCCGGCGCAGCGCGGCGTCCAGACCGGGGCGCCGGGAGCCGATGACGGCGATCGAGCGCAGCGTCGCACCGAAGCGGGCCACGACGTCCGGGCCGAACACCGTGTGCGTTCCCGAGAACGGGATCGGAACCGTTCCGTCGTCCGGCTGTACCAGCAGGTCCGTCGCGAAGCTGTTGCGCTCCGGCACGTCGATGAGCACCTCGTGGTCGTCCACGGGCTTGCCCAGCTCGGCCGCTGCCGCCTCACGCAGCCGGCTCTCGACCTGCAACCGGTCGATCGGCACCTCCAGGCGCCGATGGGAGCCGCGCCCCGGGTCGAAGCGGACCCGGCATGCCTGCCGGTGCAGGCGCCTGGCGTGGACGTCGTCGACGAGGACGAATGCCGGGTGCCGTCTGACGTCGAGCAGCCGCAGGAAGCCTGCATCGGTCAGGCCGTACAGGTCGCGAGCCTGGATCTCCCCGTCCTTCATCCCCAGCAGCACCGCACGTTTGATCATCGCTGTGGCGACGCGTACGGTCCGATGCCAATACACGGCCCGATACATCAGGTAGCGGGAGAACAGCAGGCTCTCCACGGCCAGTGTGCCTTTCTCCGTGATCGCGACGCGGCCGCACTCCGTGCGGCGCATCTCCCCGATCACGAAATCCACGTCCTGGATCCCGTACGGGACGCCGCAGAAGAACGCGTCGCGGCTCAGGTAGTCCAGCCGGTCGGGATCGAGCACTCCCGCCAGCAGAGCCCGCAGGAACGGCAGACCGGGCGCCGGGTGCGGCAGGCCGACGTCGACGATGGCCGCGACAAGATCGGGCGGAGCACCGACTCGCTCGCGCAGCGTGCGCGCCACCTCGCCCTCCTGCACCAACTCCGCGGTCAGCGTCTCGTGCCGGGCGACCGCCAGGTCCTTGAGGGAGTGGGCGCTCGGATAGTGCCCGAGGTCGTGCAGCATCGTCGCGGCCAGAAACGCGCGCACCTCCTCCGGCTCGATACGCCACTCCGGAGACCGGTCGGCGATCGCGGCGATCATGCGCCCGGCAAGGTGCATCACGCCGATCGAGTGACTCAGACGGGTATGGGTAGCGCCCGGATAGACCAGATACACGGGCCCGAGCTGGCGAATGTCCCGCAGGCGCTGAAACGGGCCCGTCTGCGCGAGCCGGTAGAGACCGGGGCTGAGGTCGATGTTCTGCCACAGGGGGTCGCGAACCGGCCGGGTGAACTCGGCCTGCACCTCGCGCACCACTCGGGCGGCGTCCGACGGCACGCGCCAAGGCTACCACGTTACGCAGGGTCACGTTACGCAGGGCACGTTACGCACGGGATTTGACCTGTCCCGTCGCGACCGGATAACGTGCTGCGTGATCCGCTGGGCTCGCCCTTCCGTGCCCTGCGTGCTGCTCGGCATCATGTTGATTGCATCCTCATGCGCGCGCTCCCGGAACGACGAAACCGCGGCCGGCGACGCCCGCTCCGGGGACAACGCTCAGTCCGGGGAGAACGCGCCGGGATCGGAGCCGGTTGCGGAGGTTGCCCCGGCGGCCGACGATCAACCCGTGCCGGCGGGGACTCACTCGTCGCACTTCCTGGCGTATCGGCCGGCGCGACGGCTGCTGCCCGACGACGCGTTGATCGGGCCGCTCGCCGATGACGTGGACGCGACCGCGAGCGAACGCGCCGCCTTGCGCACGGTCGATCGATTCCTCGGAGCCGTTCGGAGCGGCGACCTGCATGACCTTCCCCTGTCCGCAAAGGGACGCGTGCACGTGGCCGGGACCCTGCACTATCACCTGCGCCGCGGCGTGACGCTGGCCGGATTTCGGTTGGGACGTGTCGAACGGACCGGTGATACCGCGGTCCTGCGCGCAAGGCTGTCCGGGCCGCTCGGCAGCATTCCGGCCGAGCTCTACCTGGTCCTCGAGTCCGACCGATGGTTCGTGGATGATCTGCAGGCCGACTGGGCCGCGTTGCAGCGCGACCAGCCCGCCCCCGACCCGATCCCATTGCCCCGGCCGGTCGGATGGAGCCACTTCTGAGCCGGGCGACCGGCCGGCGGACGGCCTCCGTTCCCGCCGTGTCCCTGTGCGTCCTCGGGCTGCTGCTGTGGCCGTCGTCGGCGGCATCAGGCCAGGAGCTCGAAGCCGTGCTCGAGGTGCCCGCTCGCCAGACCGTGGCGCGCGCGGCGGAGCAGGCGGCGGAGGTGGTCACGCGCGCGGTGCCGGATCACGTCCACACGATCCTCTACGTCGAGCCGGTGCGGACCGACTCGGAGCGCATGACCCGGCTCGGCGCCCGCCTGCGGGGGGCGCTCCAGGTCATGCTGTTCCAGCACTACCGGAACGCCCGCCTGCTCGACGCCCCCGCCTCCAGCCAGCGGCCGCCCTCGGCCGTTCGCGTCTCGGTGGAGCTGCAGCCGTTCGATCACCAGGTGCTGGCGCTGGTCAGGATCCTCGATCGGGACGGCCTGCTCGTCGACGCCGAGTTGGTCGAAATGCCCCGCTCCACCGGCATCTCCGAGTTGCTGCAACCGGACATTCTGGCAGAGGCGGGGATGTCGTTGGATGCCGAACCGGAAGCGCCCCTCGAAGCCGATGCCGCCCCCGTGGAGGTGACGCCGGGCATACCGGAGGCGCTGCCCGAACCCGAAACGCCGCCCGAACCCGAAACGCTGCCCGAACCCGAAGCGCCGCCCGAACCCGAAACGCTGCCCGAACCCGAAGCGCCGCCCGAACCCGAAGCGCCGCAGCCGGCCGTGGCGGTGCCCGGCCCCGTGGAGAGTCCGCAGGAACCTGCGGCCCCCCCCGCGGCGGCTCCTCCGTCCGCCGCACCCCCCGTTCCACCTATCGAAGAGGAGGAAGACGTCCCACCGGCAGCCGTACCGCCGGTGGCTCAGCCCGTGGCGCCACCGGCACTCGAGCAACCCGCGCCGGCTGGGCAGCCGGCCGCCCAGCCACCGTTGGCCGACGATCCGTACGAGCCGGACGACGTCGCCGGCCACGAAGTCCCCTTGCCGCTGGAGGAGGACGCCCGCTTCGAGCGCGCGCTCAACGCGAACGACCGCGACCGCTTCGAGCTGTCGCTGCCCGCACCGTCGACGGTCACCGTCGCCATCGAGGCCGAGCTCGACACGCTGATCGCCCTGTACCATGCCGGCAGCGCCGTCCCGTTCGGACTCCACGACAGAGGCTTCGCAGGCGAGATGGACGCCGGCGTCTACGTGATCGAGGTGATGGCCGCTGACGCCTCCGCCACCGGAGCCTACGTGCTCTCGGCAAACACGTCCCCGCTTGTTTCCGAGGACGCTGGCGAGCCTGCCGGCGACCCGCCGGCGGAACCCTCGACCGACGCCGACGGCGTCGAGGCGCTCGCCCAGGCGGCGGAGCTGCAGCCCGGGGAGCCGCAGGAGCGGTCGCTGCGGCAGGAGCGGGAGTGGTTTCAGCTCAGCGCGCGGCCGGGCGTCTTCTACAGCGTGACGATCCGGTCGGATTCCGACTCGTTGCGCGCGAGCCTGCACAACGCGAGAGACGAACCTCCGTTCCTGCCTCTGATTCCAGCCGCTACCGGGGAACTGGTAGGCGCGCTGTACATGGGAGCAGACCCGGCCGTCCTCCAGGTGGATGCCGGGGAGGAGGATCTGGGACAGCGCTACAGCGTCGCGCTCGACGTGGTGACGCCGCCCCGGGTGTTCGCCGACCGCGCCTGGGTCGAGCAGGCTGACCTCGGCCCCTTCAAGCACCACAACCTGCGGGTGTTCGACCGCGATGCCTATCAGATATCGCTTGAGGCCGCGTCGGAGACACTCGCGGAGGTGGCGCTCGCGGAGGTGGCGGTGTTCTACCTGCCGGGCATGATCAACATCATTCCCCAGGAGCCCGGCTTGAGCCGCTTCGAGTTGGTACAGGGCGATTACCTGGTCCTGGTACGGCCTCTCGACGGAGGCACGGTCGGCCGCGTGTGCTGGCACCTGGCCGAGGGCGCATCGAACTGCGCCTGACCCGACAACCCGACAGGTTGCCGTTGACTGCGCCCATCGGGCGGTGTTAGGTTGCGTTCAGTTGTGCGCGTCTACGAAGCTACGTTCATTTTCAAGCCGGAAACCGATAACGTCGACCGCGGTCAAGGTCTGGTCAAGGAGGTCTTCTCCAAGGCCGGCGGGACCTTCCTGACGGAGGAGGACATGGGTGAGCGGCCCTTGGCCTATGCCATAAAGAAATCCGACCGAGGTCACTACTTCCACTACGAGGTGGAGTCCGAACCGACGGCCATCCGCGACGCGGAGCGGGCACTGCAGCTTGCCCCGGAGATACTGAAGTACCTGATCGTGCGCAAGGAGGCGTGAGTTGGACATCAATCACGTGGTCCTCGTCGGGCGCCTTACGCGCGATGCGGAATTGCGGTACACGAACAGCGGCAGCGCCGTGGCCAACATCTCGCTGGCGATCAACAGCCGCAGGCGCCGCGATGACCAGTGGGTCGATGAAGCGCATTTCTTCGACTGCGTGGTGTGGGGCAAGACCGCGGAGAGCTTGTCGCCCTACCTCACCAAGGGTAAGCAGATCGGACTCGAGGGGGAGTTGCGCCAGAACCGCTGGGAGCAGGACGGCCAGCGCCGCAGCAAGGTGGAGATCTTCACCCGCAACATACAGTTGCTCGGCGGCCGCGGCGACGCCACGGGTCCGGGTCCCGCCGCATCCGCTGCGGCCCCATCGGGTGCCGCCGGCGAACGCATGGCTCCCGATCCGGGTCCCTCCAGAGACTTCGAGGACGACATCCCGTTCTGAGAACGCATACGAAAGAACAAGAGAACTGATTCAGACTCGGCTTTCCGGACGTCAACGGCCATGAGTGAAGTCGACGAGACACGCGCGGCCCGGTCCTACTGGATCGAGGTGATCCTGCTGGCGGTCGCGGCGTCGGTCAGCTACCTGGTCCTGCCGCTGCTCGGGCCGCTGCTCTGTCTCGTGCCGCTGCAGGCACTGCTCATCCGTCGCGGCATCGCGGCGTTCGGCTATGCCGCGGCGCTGTTCGGAATCGCCGCGGTGTCGTTCCGCCTGCTCACCGGCTGGGGCGACCTGCCCGAGCAGATCGGCGACGGCCTGATGCGCGCCGAGATCCTGGTGCTGATCCTGACGGTGGGGGGCCTCTACGTGTTGGCATCGGCACGCTTCAGGCAGTACCGCGTGCTGTACCGGCTGATCGGCGCTACCGTGGCGGCCGGCGTGGCCACCATGCCCCTGATGGGGGGATTCCTGGAGACCGCCAGCCAGGCGGCAGAGTCACTCCTGATGAACTGGGCCTACAACGCTTCCGCGTCGCTGGGCGACGAGCTGGCCACCGACGCGATGACGGCCGCACGCAACATGGCCGCCACGTTCCGGGAGGCTGCCCCCGGCATCCTGCGCAGCTACCTGCTGATCTACTTCGTGTTCCTGACCAGCCAGTGGTGGATCGGCACCGCGGTCGGCGCCCGCAGCGCCCGGATGCCGTCACCCTTGCGGCCGGTGACGGAGTTCCACGCTCCGGACCACCTGGTCTGGGTGCTCGTCGGCGGTCTCGCCGTGGTTGCGATCGACCAGACCGGGGCACTCGACCAGACAGGGCTGGATCTGCTTGCCGCGGTCGGCTGGAACGCGGTCCTGGTGATGGCGTTCGTGTTCGGTGTCCAGGGAGTCGCGATCATGCGCGTGTTCGCCGGCCGATACGGGCAATCCAGCACGACGACCAGCCTCCTGATCGGCGCGATGCTGATTATCGGCCTCTTTGCGTTACCGTGGCTGTTGCTTATCATCTCCGCGTTCGGAGCTTCCGAGATCTGGGTCCACTACCGCCAGCGCCTGCAGGCCCGTGGAGACCGGGAAGACGATGCCGATCGACCGTGACCGGAGCGGGCGCGGTCCAGACGGAAACATGAAACGAGGTGCCTCATGAGGGTGATTCTGAACTCCGATGTCATCGGCTTGGGCGAAGAGGGTGACGTCCGCGACGTCAAGCCGGGCTACGCACGCAACTTCCTGATTCCTCAGGAACTGGCCCTGCCGCATACCCCGCGGAACGTGCGCGCGATCGAACGCCGCGCCGCCGAGATCGACCTGCGCAAGAAGCAGAAGCGCCACGATGCGGCGAGCCTCAAGGAACGGCTCGAAGGCGAGCTGCTCGTCTTCGAGGTTGCCGCCGGGGAGACCGGCAAGCTGTTCGGGTCGATCTCGAACGCGAACATCGCCACCGAGCTCGAGAAGCGGGGCTACGACATCGAGCGCCGCCGCATCGACGTGCCCAGCCATTCGTTGCGTACCACGGGCGAGCACAACGCCGTCGTGCGCCTCTACGACCGAGAGGTGGCGACGCTCTCGATCCGCATTGACCCGAGCGACTCGTAGCCGCTTCCGTGGCTGACGGAGGCCTTCCCGACTCCGTCCCTCCCCACAACCTCGAAGCGGAGGTGGCGTCGCTCGGCGCGTTGCTGCTCAACGAGGAAGCGCTGCCGCTCGTGCTGCGCTACCTGCGGCCGGAGGACTTCTACCGCCCCGCCCACCGGCGGATCTTCGAAGCGATCGTCGCGCTCTTCAACCGCAGCGACCCGGTCGACCTCATCACGCTCACGGACGAGCTGGAGCGCGTCGAAGCGCTCGATTCCTGCGGCGGCGCGTCCTACATCTCCGGCCTCACCACCGGCGTTCCGACCAGCGCCAACGTCGAGTACTACGCAAGGATCGTTCAGGGGTGCAGCCTGCGCCGACGCATTCTGACGCTGTCCGCGGAGCTGTCGGCCGACGCACGCGCCGCGGGCCGCGAGGTCCGCGAGGTGATCGATGACGCCGAGCAGCGTATTTTCGACCTCTCGGACCTGCAACTCTCGGGCTCCTACCAGAGCGCCCGGGAGATCGTCACGCAGACTGTGGAAAAGATCGAAGCGCTGTCCCGCGCAGGCTCCGCCTACACCGGTGTGCCGAGCGGGTATCCCGACCTGGATCGCCTGACCAGCGGGTTCCAGGAATCGGAGTTCATCGTCATCGGCGCGCGGCCGTCGGTTGGCAAGACCGCACTCGCGCTGTCCATGGCGACCAACATCGCGATCCGGGCCGACCGGCCGGTGCCCGTCGGCCTGTTTACCCTCGAAATGTCAGGTTACGCCGTGATGCAGCGTGTGCTGGCGAGTGAGGCACGAATCGACTCCACGCGAATTCGCGCCGGACTGCTGAAGCCGTCCGACTGGCCGCTGATCACCGATGCTGCCGGCCGCATCTACGACGCACCGCTCTACATCGACGACACGCCGGGACTCCGCCTGCTCGACCTGCGCGCCCAGGCCCGCCGCATGCGCGCCCGGCATGACGTGGGCATCATCTTCATCGACTACCTGACCCTGGTGACATCCGAGCACCTGGACCTGCCCCGCCACGAACAGATAGCGGAGATCTCGCGATCGCTGAAGGCGTTGGCACGAGAGCTCAGCATTCCGGTCGTGGCGCTGTCCCAGGTTCGGCGCGAAACCGAGGGCAGACGCCCCGCGCTGGCCGACCTGCGCGAGTCGGGCTCGATCGAACAGGATGCGGACGTGGTGATGTTCCTGCACCGCGATCGCGAGCCGGAAGGACCGCAGATCGAAACCGAGCTCATGGTCGCCAAACAGCGCAACGGTCCGACCGAGGACATCAAGCTGGCGTTCATCCCCCGGTACGTCCGGTTCGAGTCCTTCCAGCAAGGACAGTCCGCGGCCTGACCTGACCTAACGCACGTACCGCGCTCCGTCGGGGGAGGTCCAGTACCGGTCCCCGGAGGTCAACACCCATTCGCAGTCACGCCAGAGGTGAAGATCGAACCGATGGGCCAAGGTATCGGCCGACCACGCGCTGAGGGTGCCGTCGGAGTTGGCCGCGTAAACCCAGCCCTGATGCACCGCAAGCCGGCGCGCCTCCCGACCGGTCTCGGCAAGCGGCCGCGTGCGTTGCCCGTCCCACAGCCGCACCCGCCCCGTCAGGGAGAAAAAGACCCTTTCTTCGGCCGCGTCGACGGCGGGTGCCACCGCCACGGATGCCCGCAGGTCCTCACCCGCGGCGACGAACAGCGTATGGCGTTGATCGAGCTCGGCGCCGGTGTGGCGCATCAACGTGGTGCGACTCCCGGCCCCCTCGTACACGCCCAGCGAGTACAGCGCTCCACTTTGCGGGTCGTACTCCAGGTCGTAGACGTAGCTGCGCTGGTCGGGCATCGCCACCGTCTCGCCCGTTGCCGCGGCGATGTTCACGATCGAGGTGCCCATCGTTCCGAAGCTTGCCAGGGCGGCGACCAGGGCCGGACCCCCGTCCGCGGTCGCCGCCACCACGTCGGTCGTGCCCGGGATCGTGACGGCATACAGGGTCTCGAACTCGGTCGCAGGCGGCATCGACGCTTCCGCGCCCGACTCCGACAGGCCCGCCCCGGTGTGCGCGGCGAGCAGCGCGGCCCGGCCGGTCCGGTCGACCACGGCAATCGTCGTGCCGGTCGCGGTCAGGTTCGCCAGCGGCGCTGGCAGCGGCAGGTGCGGTGCGCCGAGCAGGTGTTCCCGAAGGTGCAGGACCGCGATCCCGGGCGCGTCGCCAACCGACCAGACCAGCACGCGCTCTGCGTCGAGCGCCGTGACCCGGATGGCGCTCGACCTGCCCTCCGCGAACGGTCCCGCCAGCACCGTCGCCTCCACACCGCTTCTCAGCCCGTCGGCGAGCCGCAGCGGCGCCCCGCCGACGAAGCCGCCGGTAATGGTAACCACACCGGCCCGGGTTCCGAGCACGATCGTGTCGCCCGCGGCTGCCACGTCCAGGATCGCGAGCCGCTCGTCGCGTACGAGCACGGCAACCGCCGGTTCGGGATCCCGCAGGTCCAGCGTCAGGACCGTGCCGTCGGTCAGGCCGGCGAACAGTTTTTCGTGGCCGTACGACAGTGCCGTCGGGGTCTCCGCGACCCGCCACGCCGATCGCGTCGCGTCGAAACGGCCGGCCGTGACCGAGACCGTGCGCAGCGACGGGCCGGACTCGTCTTCCTCCGCCACCACGACCCGGTCGGCAGCGCCCCAGACCTGCACCGTGCGCAGGCCGCCGATGCGCACTCGGTCGGTTACCGCGCCGTCGACCGCATCGATCGCCACCAACCACTCTCCGGAGCGGCCGATCAGGTGGCGCCGGGCGCTGCTCAAGCCCAGATCGGCAAGGTCCGCAGGCACCCGCAGGCTCTGCAGCACCCGACCGGTCGCCCGATCGCGATACACCAGAGAGCCCGACGGCAGGTAGGTCAACACGGTCCGTTCGTCGCGGGAGGTGACGGCGAAGGTGACGATGCCGGTGCCGCTCTCCAGTCCCGGCTGCCGCTCCCCCGTGGTCGGATCGAGCAGCCACAGGCCATCGAACGACGCACGCCCGACGAGCAGTGATCCGGCGGTACGTGACAGACCCAGGAACAGCGGTGGATCGCTCAACGGGATGCTGAACAGCTTCACCCCGCTCTCCCAGTCCCAGGCTGTCAGCCACTGTCCCGAGCCGTCCGCGAGCGCGACGAAGGCACGCGGCAACCACGGGTGGACGACCAGCGCCGACGGCACTCCTCGCAGCGCCACCGCGTGGCGGAGGGATCCGTCACGGGGGTCCCAGACCCTCAGGCTCCCGTCGACACCGGCGGACACCAGGAACGAGCCGCCGCGCCACGCCGCCATCCCGGCAACCGCCCCCTGGTGACCGGTGTTGAACTGCAGTCCGGACCGGGGAATGCGGCCCGACGCGCCCACCCCCTGCCGGGCTGCATCGACACCCCCAGGTGCCTCCGCACCCCCAACCGCCGCCACGATGGCCGACAGCGCGATCGCCAGGACGGCCGCCCCTCGCGCAGATCGCCGGCCCCCGCCCGCTGCCGAAGGTACGCCGCACGGAGCCACGGGATCAGCGGCGCCCTGCAAGGAACAGGATGTCGCTCAGGGTTACCGAGATCGCGACCAGGATCAGAAGCGACACGCCGATCGTCTGTATCCGGTAGACCACCGAGGGCTTGACACGGCGCCCCAGGATCACCTCGACTGCGTAGAGAGCGATGTGACCGCCGTCCAGCGCCGGGATCGGCAGAAGGTTCATCAGAAACAGGACGACGCTGATCACGCTCACGAAGCGCAGGAAATCGGTCACGCCGGCGGCAATGCCGATCTGCAGGCCGCCGGCCGCCACCGCGCCCACGTAGTAGGTCAGCCTCAACGGGCCCGCCACGGAATCCCGCACATCGCCGCCACGCAGCAGCCGGCCAATCCCTTCGAACGTCAGGGCGACCGTGCGCACGACCTCGCGGAGCGCGGCTCCGAACGCCCGCACCGGCCCTGGCTCCCGGTAGCGCGTCAACGGGATCCGCACGCGCGCTCCGGCGAGATCGACGCCCGCGGCGGTCTCCGTGAGCGCCTGCCGCACGGCAAGCGAGCGGCCGTCGCGTTCCACCGTGAGCTCGACCGGACTGTCGCTGTAACGGAGCGCTTCGTAGAGGTCGATCGTGTGCGCGACGCTTGTCCCCTCCACGGCCACGATCCGGTCACCCGGCACGAGCCGGGCGGCGCCTCCCTGGCCGGGTTCCTCCGCGTGGGCGTCGACGGCGCCGATCACGGGGTCGACCCACGCGTAGACGCCGATCCTGCCTTCTTGCGCCCCGGGAACGAGCTCGGGAGTGATGGTGGCCGCGAGCTCCCGGCCGGCGCGCTCCAACCGGACCCGCAGGTCCCGCTCCGCTGCAGGCGAGACCTCGCGCCGGATGTCTCGGAAGCTCTCCACCCGGCGCCCGTCGATGGCCGTGATACGGTCTCCTGTCTGCAGCCCGGCGCTGAGCGCCGGCGACGGCCGGTCTGCCGGGACCACGATGCGGTTGTCCGGCGTGCGGATCGTGAAGCCCGCCCACGCGACGATGGTCAGCACCAGCAGCGCGAACGCCAGGTTGGCGATCGGCCCTGCGGCGACGATCGCGATCCGCCGCCAGGGACCCGCGGCGAAGAAGGCTCCGTGCTCGGTGAGCCCTGGTGTCCACGCGTCCGGCCCGCCTCGCATGACCTCGTCGCCGCGCATCTTGCAGTACCCGCCGAACGGAAACCAGGAGATCTGATACCACGTGCCGGCGCGTTGCACGCCGACCAGCCGCTTACCCCAGCCAAGGGAGAAGATCTCGACGTGCACGCCTGCCGCGCGCGCGGCGAGGAAGTGACCGGACTCGTGAACGAGGATCATCACGCCCAGGCCGACCACGCCGAAGGCGACGGTGAGCACCGTGTCCACGACGTTAAGCTACTACCGCGTAGAACACGGGGGCACCAAGCAGGATGGAGTCGATCGAGTCCATGACGCCGCCGCGCCCCGGAATGTGGCGGCCCGAGTGCTTGACGGCGGCGGCGCGCTTGAGGCCCGACTCCACCAGGTCGCCGGCGATGGTCGCGGTCCCCACGGCAGCGCCCAGACCGAGAGCCGCCGCGACGCCGAACGGCACGGCCAGCGGAAACAGCCTCGTCACGGCAACCCCGAGGAGCAGCGCCATGATCAGAGAGCCGGCAAAACCTGCCACGGTCTTGTTTGGGCTGACCGGCAGGCCGCAGGGACGGGCGCGGCTGAGTCGCCCGGCCAGATAGCCGGCGATGTCGGTGCCGAACACCAGGATGAAGAAGGCAAGCAGCGCTTCGCCGGCATGGGCCAGCGAGGCAATCCTGACGACGTAGCTGACCAGCAGCCCGGGATAGAGCAGAACCAGCACCGCCGCCGCCGCCCGTTCACGAAGCGGCTCGGACGCCGGCCGCCTGCTGGGTACCGTGCTGACCACCAGCACCACGGCGGCGCCTCCCGCCAGGTAGGCGACCAGAGCCTGCTCACCGGCCAGGCCGGCGAGCTGCAGCCACGTCACCGCCGGCACGCCGGCGCTCGCAACGATCGCGGCAGCGTCCCCGAGCCGGCTCCGGTTCGCTCCCAGCATGAGCCTCACCACCTCGTGGGCGGCGAACGCGGTAGCGACCGTGGTCGACACCGCAAGGGCCAGGTGCCGATGCCCGGGCAGCAGCAGCGTCACGGCGATGAAGAATGGAACGGAGACTGCGAACAGCAGCAGGCGGCCGGCCGTCTCCCGGCGGCTCTCGGCCTGCGGCGAGCGCTGGGGCATGGAGTGGCCCGAATCCTTCTGCCGTGCCCCGGAGGGCCGCGAAGCGGGTGCCGCCATGCCCAACCCTCCCCCGGAAACCGGTCGATCCTAGATCGAGAGGATCTCCTGCTCTTTCTGCTCCACCATTTCGCCGACCTTGGCGATCTGCTCGTCGGTCAGCTTCTGGATCTCGCCCGTCATGCGACGCGCGTCGTCCTCGCTGGTGTCTCCGTCCTTCTGGGCCTTCTTGATCGCCACGTTGGCGTCGCGCCGCACGTTGCGGATGCCGACGCGAGCGCGCTCACCGGCGGCCCGGGCCAGCTTGGCAATCTCCTGCCGGCGCTCGGCGGTGAGCTGCGGTATGGCGATGCGGATCACCTTGCCGTCGTTGCTGGGGTTGAACGACAGGTCGGACTTCTGGATCGCACGCTCTATCTCCCCCAACAGGGTGAGGTCCCAGGGCTGGATCACGACCAGACGCGCTTCCGGCACCGTGATCGTGGCCACCTGATTGAGCGGCATGTCCTGGTCGTAATACCGCACCGTAATGCGGTCGAACAGCGAGGCTGAGGCCCGGCCGGTCCGGATGGTACGGAATTCCGACTCAAGCGCCTGAATCGCCTTCGTCATGCGCTGTTTCGCGTCGGCGGTCGCATCTGCCATCTGCGTTCTCCCAATTACCGGCCGTCAAACCTGCTCGCCGACCTTGAAGTACCGGAACTCGGCGACGCTCACCGGCTCTCCCAGGCTCTTGCCCAGGCCGGCGAGAACCTGCTTCACCTTCTGCTTCTCGTCCTTGACGAAGCCCTGCTCCAGCAGGCAGATCTCGGACAGGTGCTTGCTCAGCTTGCCGCGGACGATCCCCTCGGTGACCTTTTCCGGCTTGTCGAGCGCCTCTGCCTGCGTGCGGAAGATCTGCTCCTGCTCGTCACGGTAGGCGGCGTCCACGTCATCCGGTGACAGAAAGCGCGGCGCGAACGCGGCGACGTGCAGCGCCAGATCGTGCGCGGTCTGTCGCACCTGGTCGTCGACCGTCCCGCCGGTGCGCATCTTGACCAGCACGCCGATCGAGCCTTCGCCGTGCACGTACTGCGCGACGTGCTCGCCGGCCGCGGCGTCGACCGCCACCACCGCGCACCGCCTGAAGCCGATGTTCTCGCGGATCCGGGAGGCAAGGTCGCCGATCGCCTGCTGCATGTGCTCATCAGGATCATGCAGGGCGTGCTCCAGGGCATGGACGACCAGCGACCGCCCCAGTGACACGAACTGATCGTTACGTGCGACGAAGTCGGTTTCGCTCGACAGCTCGAGCAGGGCGGCGCCGCCGTTCTGAACAGCCGCGAATACACGGCCCTCCTCGGCCGCGCGGCCCGTGCGCTTGGCCGCCGCGGCAAGGCCCTGTTCCTTGAGCTTGCGCTCGGCCGCCTGAAGGTCGCCGTCCGCCTCCACCAACGCCGCCTTGCAGTCCATCATTCCGGCGCCGGTCATGGCGCGCAGTTCCTTGACTGCGGCTGCGCTAACGACCGACGGTCCGGGAGGGCCCGAAGGTCCGGGAGGGCCCGAAGGTCCGGGAGGGCCCGAAGATCCGGGGGGGCCCGAAGGTCCGGGGGGGCTCACAGGTCTTCGTAGAGCCGGTCTTCGTCGATGCCGGCGGTCTCTTCCACGGTCGGCTGCTCGGCAACCGTCTCGTCACGCTCGTACTTGGAGGGGTCGAAGTCGGAGTAGTCCTGATCGGTGAACCGCTCCGGGGCATCGGGGTCGTCGGCCTGCAGCGTTTCGCCGAGCGCGACCGTCTCGACCTCGTCCGCCTCCTTGTCGTCTTCGTCGCGGCCGTCGGCGGCCTGCTCGGGATACCCCGCGTACTCCTCGGACATCTCGTCATCCTGCAGGTTCTCGATCACCTCCAGGCCAACCTCGTTCTCCGCCTCGACCACGGCGTTGGCGATGATCTGCGTGAACAGGTTGATGGCGCGGATCGCGTCGTCGTTGCCGGGTATCGGGTAATCGATTCCCTCGGGATTGCTGTTGGTATCGACCACGGCGACGATCGGCACGCCGACGGCGCGGGCCTCCTCCACGGCGATGGACTCGTTGCGCGTGTCGATGATGAACACGACGCCGGGAAGCTCCTTCATCTCCTTGATGCCGCCGAGGTTGCGCTCCAGACGCGCCCGCTCCTTGAGCATCAGCGAGATCTCCTTCTTGGTGAGGTTGCGAAACGTGCCGTCCACCTCCATCTTCTCGATCTTCTTGAGCTTCAAGAGCGACCGCTTGATGGTCGAGAAGTTGGTCAGCATGCCGCCGAGCCAGCGGTTGTTCACGTAGAACATCTGGCACCGCTTCGCTTCGCGCTCGATGGACTGCTGGGCCTGCTTCTTGGTGCCCACGAACAGCACGGACTTGCCTTCCAGCACGACCTCGCGAACCACGTCATACGAACTCTTGATGGCCGCGATCGTCTTCTGCAGGTCGATGATGTGGATGCCGTTGCGCTCGGCAAAAATATATCTGCGCATCCTGGGGTCCCAGCGCTTGGTCTGATGACCGAAGTGCACACCGGACTCCAGGAGGTTCTTCATCGTGACTACCGCCACGCTCTCCCCCTTGGTTGGTTCCCTGGTTGGTTGTCGTTATTCCAGAGTATCGGTTTGCTGCAAGATGCCATACAGGGCCTCCAGTGGCAAGCCGACCACGTTGCTGTGCGAGCCGCGGACGCGCTCGACCAGCCGTGCCCCCTTTCCCTGCACGCGGTATCCGCCGGCGGCGCCGGCCCACTCACCGCTCCGCAGGTAGTCACGCAGCACGCCGTTGCCCAGTCGCCGCAGCCGCACGCCGCTCTCGACGCTGGTCTGGAGAACGGAGCCGTTCCCGGCATCTACCACGCACAGGCCGCTCACCACGCGATGCTCGCGGCCCGACAGCCTCCGCAGGAATTCGGCCGCCTCGCCGGCATCGCGCGGCTTGCCCAGGATGGTGCGGTCGACGTGGATGCAGGTGTCGCAGCCAAGCACCAACGGCCGGCGCGCCCCCGGCCGAAGCGACTCCGCGAGGGACGGAATGGCCTGCAGGCGCGCGCAGACCGCCATCGCCTTGTCACGCGCGAGCCGAAGCGTATAGTCACGGGGCCGGGCCGCGTCGGCGGCGGAGGGAGGCGCTTCCTCGACGCCGCTCGGGACCGCGATGAACGGCAGCCCCTCCCGTTGCAGCAGTTCGCGGCGGCCTTCCGAACCGGAGGCCAGTACGATCATTCGCCGTGACATCGGACGCGTGCCATACTAACCGTACCCACGCCGTGTCCTTTTCCCTGTCCCCGATACAGTCGCGCAAGAAGAGCCACCTGGACGCGTGCGTCGACGGCCCCGAGCAGGACATTTCCAGCACGGTTCCGACCGGTTTCGAGCTGGTCCGCCTCGAGCACGAGGCGTTGCCCGAGCTGGATCTGGACGAGATCGACACCACGGCCGGCTTCCTCGGCACCGATCTCGCCCTCCCTCTGATGATCTCCTGCATGACCGGGGGCACACACCAGGGCCGCGACGCGAACCGTGACCTGGCGATCGCCGCGCAGGAGTGCGGAGTGGCCGTCGGCCTGGGCTCGATGCGCGTCGGGATCGAGACCCCCGGCGTGCTCGACCACTTCGCGGTCAAGTCGGAGGCGCCCGACGTGCCGGTGGTCGCCAATCTCGCCGCGGCGCAACTCCGCGAGATCGAACACGATCGGGTCACGGATGCTCTGGACCACCTGCGGGTGCAGGCGATCGCGCTGCACCTCAATCCCGGCCAGGAGTTGTTCCAGCAGGACGGCGACCGCAGCTTCCGCGGCCTGGAGGCCGCAATCGCGGAGTTCACCGAGCGCTGTCGGCTGCCGGTGATCGTCAAGGAAACCGGCTTCGGCATCTCCGTCGCCACGGCGCTCAGGCTCCTTGACGGCGGTGTCGAGTACGTCGACGTGGCCGGAGCCGGCGGCACCAACTGGGTGCTGGTGGAGGCGCAGCGCCTGCAGGGCGACGACGCGGAAGCTGCGCGCGAGCTGGCCGACTGGGGCAATCCTACCGCCGCGGTGCTTGCCGCCATGCGCGACGAGCCGCGGCTGACCGGTTCGATCATCGCCTCCGGCGGCCTGCGCCGCGGCCAGGACCTGGCCAAGGCGATCGCCCTGGGGGCCGAGATCGGCGCCCTGGCCCTGCCGTTCATCAAGGACGTGTTCGAAGGCGGCACGGAACGGGTGGCGCAGCGCATCCGGCTGCTCGGGCGCGTGCTGCGCTCGGTCATGCTGCTGACGGGGTCGCGGACGCTGGAGGAACTGCGCCGGGCCCGCGTGATCGTCGACCCGGCGCTCACGGCGATCGGCTCGCCGGTCTCCACGGCCAGGATGGTGTGAACGGGGCCATGCAGTTCTCCGACCACCTGGAAGCGATCGAACGGTGGGAGCCCGTGGTGCGGGCGCTGGTGGGCTGGGACGCCGGGGCGGCACGGCGCCGGGCGGATGCCGCGGGCGGCGGATCGCTGGCCGGCTGGGCGATCGGCGTCAAGGACATCCTGGATCTGGCCGGCGCCCCCACGGCGTGCGGCGTGGACTTCCTGCCACCAGAGCCGAAGACGGCCTCGGCCCGCATCGTCGAGCAGCTTCAGGAGCAGGGCGCGTACGCGCTGGCCAAGACGGTCACCACCTGCTTCGCCTACCTGGACCCCGGCCCCACGCGCAACCCCTGGAATACCGAGCACACGCCGGGCGGCTCGTCGATGGGCTCCGCGGCCGCGGTCGCCACCGGCATGGTGCGGGCCGCGATCGGCACGCAGACGGTGGGATCGGTGTGCCGGCCCGCCTCGTTCTGCGGAGTGGTCGGCTTCAAGCCGTCCTACGGGACGATATCGACGGACGGCTGCTTCGCGCTGGTCCCCACCTTCGACACGATCGGATTCTTCACTCGCTCCATGGAAGACATGACGACGCTGTGGAGCGCCGTCTCTCCCCGCGCCACGCCCGCACGGGAGCCGGCGGCGCCTCCCGTGGTCGGCATCGTCGGGGATCTCCTGAGCGGACCCTTCGACCCGGAGATGGCCGCAGCGCTCCGTTGGGCCGCGAAGCGGCTCGGGGAGTGCGGGATTCCCACCCGGGAGCTGGCCTTGCCGGCGGAGCTGGCGGCGGTCTACGACAACAACCGCGTGATCTTCGAAGTTGAGGCGGCCCGCGCGCACGCCGCGCTCTGGGCCCGCCACCGCGACGCCTACCCGCCCAAGATGAAGGCGGTACTGGAGTCGGCCGCCGCCGGCGACTCGCCCGCGCGCTACGCCGACGCCTGCGCGGCGCGCGCGGACGCGCAGGAGCGCTTCGCGGCGCTGTTCGGCGACGTCGACGTGGTGCTGGCGCCGGCGGCACCGGGCGCGGCGCCGCGCGACCTGACCATCACCGGTGACCCGCGCGCCAACCTGCCGTTCACCCACGTGCGCGCGCCGGTGGTGTCGCTGCCGGCGCGGCTCGGCGCGGACGGGTTGCCGCTCGGGCTGCAGTGCGCGGCGCCGGCCGGATCGGACGCGGCCGTGCTGGCTGCGGCCCGCACGATCCGGGACGCGCTGGGCTTCGACGCGGCGCCGCCCGTACCGCGGCCGGACGGCTGAGAGGAGGAACGATGCGATTGGCCGACGTCAACACCACCGACCTGACCGGCGCGATCCGGCTGGGTTGCCGGATGATGTGCAACGTCTTCAACGCCGACGACGGCGACATCCCCTTCTTCGGCTCGGAGGTCAAGCCCGACCCGCAGTTCAGCTTCTCAGGCGCCCACACCGAGTCGCACGTGCCCGGACGCCATCTCAACGCCCTGCTCAACGCCGAGGACGCCGCCGGCATTGCCGTGCCGGACGACGCGGTCGACAAGCACGCCAACGCCGCGTTCTTCTCCTACGGCGGCGCGTTCGCCCTGCCGCTGAACCGGAGCCGGATCGGCGGACCGCTCGACCTGTTCACGACCCACAACGTGCGCGAGGGGTTCCATGCCCTGTACCCGCTGGTGAAGTTCCGCGGCTCCGAGCGCGCCCGCGAGCTCGCCGAGCGCAGCATCCGCGAGCTCGCCGAGCTGTTCGGTCCCGACACGGGCTGGGACCTCGACCGCCTGCAGCGCGGCAACGCGCTCAGGGTCCGCGAAGACACCTTCATCACCGGCATCGCCCGCGCGATCGGCCCGCTGGTCAAGTACTACCGGGCGACCGGCTCCGGGCCGGCGCTGGAGCTGGCCGTGACGCTCGCCGACAAGACCACCGGCGAGTTCTTCCCGGAGTCGGGCGCCTACGACCGCGAGCGTTTCGGCACGCACACCCACTCGACCACCTGCGTGATGTCCTCGCTGGCGCAGCTCGCCGACCTGCTCGACGACGCGAAGCTGCTGGCGCGGGTCAGGGCGTTCTACGACAACGGCCTGTGGGAGATCCGCGACGAGATCGGCTGGGTGATCGAGTCCAGCCGGGAGGACGCGGTCCCGGACCGGGGGGAGATCAACAACAGCGGCGACATCGTGGAGACGGCGCTGATCCTTGGCCGGCGCGGGTATCCGGAGTACTTC
The DNA here is from genome assembly GCA_963662775.1 of Spirochaetia bacterium. Lineage (GTDB taxonomy): Bacteria > Spirochaetota > Spirochaetia > SZUA-6 > Bin103 > CATQHW01. The sequence continues at coordinate 4,815,460 of OY759747.1, read as the reverse complement.
GAGGACGCCGAGCGCATCACGCGCTGTCACATCATGCCGTCGCAACTTCGCGACACCAGCTTCATCGAGGACCCGCCCAACCCCGGCGGCGCCGACCGTCTGCACCGCGTCGCGGACCGGCACCTCGGCGGCTTCGGGTTTCCGGCGCCCTACGGGCACGAGCCGGTGGACCCGCAGCGGAACATCAGCTTCAACACCGACATCGTCGGCGGCGGGGTCGGCTCGCTGTGCGAGGTGGTCCGCGAGTCGGTGCGCACCGAGCACGGCATCCATCGCGTGAACCTGCTGTTCGACCGCGAGACCGACCACGTCGCGGTCGAGTCGCCCTACACGCACGATCACCTGCGCGTGACCGTGAAGACCGCCGGCCCCCTGTACGTGCGCACGCCGTCGTGGGTGAACCCGCCGGACCTCGCCGTCGAGCCGGGCGCGGCGCGCGTCACCTGGACCGGCGGCTCGCTGCTGATCGCCGAACCGCCGGTCGGCCAGCCCATCGACATCCGCTTTCCGCTGGCCGAGCGCGAGATCGTCCTGCACCACCGGACGCGGGACATCCGCGTGCGTCTGCGCGGCGACGCGGTGGCGGCCATGGAGAACCACGGGGCCGACCTGACCTACTTCGATCCCCTGTAACGACGCACGGGATCACGGCTGCACGGCCGGCAGGTCCCGAAAGTACGTTCGATAGAACCCGTGATCGCGGGTCGCCAGCCGGCTCGCCTGCACCTGGGCATGGGCGCCGATCACGAAGTCGGCGATGATCCGCTCGCGTTCGCCGCCGGCAGATCGGTACGCGCGCCACAAGCGTCCAGCGCGGCCAGGCGCTGCAGCTCGGCGATCTCCGTGGCCCAGTGCTCGGGCTCGGGCGTCTCCAGGATCAGCGGCATCTCGTCGAAGCGCGGGTCCTGCACGATCCAGGTGAACGGCTCGCGGCCGATCAGGCCGGCGCCGATGGCGGCGTGCCGGTCCACGCGGCTGCCCAGATCGCCCTTGGAGTCGTTGAGGTGCCAGCCGCGCAGGTAGCGCAGGCCGACGGTCGCGTCGAACTCGTCGAGCATCCGCTCGTAGCCTGAGCGCGTGCGCAGGTCGTAGCCGGCCGCGAACAGGTGGCACGTGTCCAGGCACACCCCGGCGCGATCGGGATCGGCGATGCGCTTGATCAACGAGGCAAGCTCTTCGAAGGTGCGGCCGACGTTCGTCCCCTGCCCCGCCGTGCACTCCACCACGGCCGTCACGCCTTCGGTCTGATGCAGCGTCTCGTTGACGTGCCTGGCGATCTGCTCGATGCAGCGCTCGCTGGACATCTCCACGCCCTGCTTGGGGGCGCCGGGGTGGAAGTTCAGGTAGCAGAGCCCGAGCATCTGGCAGCGGCGCATCTCGTCCAGGAAGGCGACGCGCGACTTGGCGACCACCTCCGCATCGGAGCTGCCCAGGTTGATCAGGTAGCTGTCATGCGGCAGGACGTGGCGGGGCGCGAACCCGTGCTCCCGGCAGGCGTCGCGGAAGGCGGCGGCGGCGTCCTCCGACAGAGGGCGCTGGTTCCAGATCCGCTGGTTGCGGGTGAACATGCCGATGGCGGTGGCGCCGAGCTCCACCGCATTGCTCACGGCATTCTGGACGCCCCCGGCGATCGACACGTGCGCGCCGATGCGCGTCACCCTACGGTCCTCATTTTGGCCGTCCTCATGGGGCGGCCCGTTGCCGATGCTTCATTCCCGGCACTACCCTGCGCGCGTCATCGATGGATGTCCACAACCGCGAGAGGAACGAGCCGGCCGAGGTGCTGAGCGCCGATGAGCTGCAGCGCTACGAATGTGATGGCTATCTGGTCGTGCGGCAGGTGCTCTCGGACCAGCATCTCGAACCGATCCGCCGTGTCATGGAGCGCACCGTGGAGCGGCAGGCCGACGAGTGGTACGAGCAGGGGCTGATCGCAGACCGGTGCCGGGACGAGCCGTTCGAACGGCGCTACGGCGCGCTGCGCGCCCAACTGCCGCCGACCTTCTCCAATAGCTGGCGCCGCATCCTGGTCAGCCCGGAGATCCACGCCGTCTGGCAGTACCCGCCCCTGGTCGGCTTGATGCGCCGGCTCATCGGCGACGAGCTGTACGCATCGGTGATTTGGAACGGTCGACCACGCGCGCCGCAGCAACCGGTGCAGACGATCGACTGGCACCAGGACGCCCACTACATGCAGGAGTACGACGCGACGGCGGATCGGGCGGTCGGCGCGTGGCTGCCGCTGGTGCCGGTCGACGAATCCTCCGGCTGCATGCAGGTGATACCCGGCTCGCACCGGAACGGACTGCGGCCGGAGATCCGGGTGCCACGCAACAACCTCCTCGGCCTGGACGAGCGCGACCTGGCCGGCCTGCACCCGGTCTCCTGCCCGATGGAGCCCGGCGACGTGCTGTTGTTCTCGGAGCTGATCTACCACCGCTCGGTCGACAACGTGTCCGATCGCACCCGGTGGAGTCTGGACGTCCGCTACTTCGACGCCACCAATACGCGGCTGGCCGCCAAGGAGACCCGGCGCTGCCGCGGCAGCGGCTATTACTGCTACAGCGCCACCGACCCCGCGCGCGTGACCGCGTACGAGCCGTGGGCCGCGACCTACGACTACGACGGGGAGTTCTGACCCGAGTCCCTCGTTGCCCATGCCGTACCCGACGGCTACCCTGCGTGGCGGACATGGATGTGCAGGAGTTCGCCGCCTATCAGCGGCAGTCCCGCAAGACGTGGGGACTCGTCAGGACCGACCACCCGATCGTCTACCCCACGCTGGGGCTGGCCAACGAGGCTGGCGAAGTGGCCGGCAAGATCAAGAAGCTGTTCCGGGACAAGGGCGGCCGCATCACGGACGCCGACCGCGAGTCGCTGAAGATGGAGCTCGGCGACGTGCTCTGGTACCTGGCGCAGATCTGCACCGAGCTGGACCTGGACCTGGGCGAGGTTGCCGCCGCCAACCTGGAGAAGCTCTTCTCGCGCAAGGCGCGCGGCACGATCGGCGGCGACGGCGACCGGCGGTAGCGCCCCGATGAAGGAGGATCTCAAGGTCGTCGTCGTCGGCTGCGGAACGATGGGCGCGTCGCACGCGCGCGCGTACCGCCGCATCGACGGCTACGCGCTGGCCGGCGTGGTCAGCCGCGGCCCATCGTCGCGGGAGGCGCTGGCGCGCGAGCTCGACGCCACCCCGTTCGCGTCCCTGGAAGAGGCGCTCGCGGCCGTCTCGCCGCACGTGGTGTCGATCAACACCCATCCCGACTCCCACTACCACTACGCCATGCGCGCGCTCGAGGCCGGCTGCCACCTGTTCGTCGAGAAGCCGCTGGCAGAGACGGTCGCCGAGGCCGAGGAGATCGTCTCCGCCGCGCACGACGCCGCCCGCAAGGTGGTGGTGGGCTACATCCTCCGCCACCACCCGTCGTGGCGGACCTTCATCGAGCACGCGCGCCGGCTGGGCCGGCCGCTGGTGATGCGCATGAACCTCAACCAGCAGTCTTCGGCCGAGCGCTGGCTCGGCCACCGCAACCTGATGCAGTCCATGTCCCCGATCGTCGACTGCGGCGTGCACTACGTGGACGTCATGAGCCGCATGACCGGCGCACGGCCGATCCGGGTGCAGGCGATCGGCGCCCGGCTCAGCGCGGAGATCGCAAAGGACATGTACAACTACGGACAACTTCAGGTCACCTTCGACGACGATTCGGTGGGCTGGTACGAGGCCGGCTGGGGGCCGATGGTGAGCGAGACCGCCTACTTCGTGAAGGACGTGATCGGCCCGCTCGGCAGCGTCAGCATGGTCGATCACCCGCCCGGCGAATCGGACGTGATCGACAAGCACACCACCACCGGCGGCCTGCTGCTGCACGCCGCCGAGACCGACGCCGCCGGCGCCTTCACCACCGCCGACCGCTTCATCGACACGTCCGACGAGCCTGACCACCAGGAGCTCTGCGATCGCGAGCAGCGCTACCTGCTCGATGCCATCCGGGAGGGTCGCGACCTTTCCTCCGACCTGCGCGACGCCGTCGACAGCCTGCGCATCGTGTTGGCCGCCGACGAATCGGTCCGCTCCGGCAGGGCTGTCACGCTGTAGCGACGCACGCCCCGTCCTCCCTTCCTGCTTCAACGGCCACGAGCGCAGTACGGTTCTGCTTGGCTATACGGGCCCACGTCAGATACATCCCTCGTCCGTAACCAACGCACCGGGATGTACCGGCACCGAGGGCAAGTAACGGCCCTCGCTGTTCCAGCCTTCGCAGCCTGCGATCAACGTTCGGACCCCAAGACGATACGCCAATGTCACGCATCCCACCCGCGCATATATGCGATAGCTATTGACCCGTGCGGTCATCCGAGGCAAGATGGGGGCGTGTCATGCAACTTGTTCTGTTCTCGACGGCCCTCCGCCCGGTGTCACACGATGGCACGACTACAGTAGCGGAAAGGAATGCACGATGTGGCCAATGATTGCTGAGTCAAGCCTGAGGTGCGCCGAGTGCAAACATAACATCCAACCGGGCCGCTTGTGTTTGTCCGAAGTGCCCGAGAAAATACCGCCCGACGTCAGCAGATACGACTTCAGGAACTACTGCATAGGGTGCCCTGAATGCTGGAAGAGAGGCAGATCCTCCTGCTATTTGCGCTACGTCGAGAACAACAGAAGCATCCGCAAGACACCGCGTAGCCTGCCCTGTGCCCGCTGCGGTATACGGATCGCAGCAGGCCAATCATCTTGTGCTAGCGTCTATTATGACTGGCCCAAAACATCCGACTCAAGACGTCCCCGACCAGTAGATGGCGTTCTTCAATTCTCGGCTCCAACCACGGCCGTCGCTCGACACTTCGCAGACCAACGCTACGATAGCTCTTTCGAGAACTTGAGCGACCAATGGAGAGCAAAGTTCCACGCTGCCGGTGGCGCAGATCCAAAACGCAGTCTCAGCGAGGCGGAGAGCCTTTTCCATGACAGCATCCCCCCTGAGGTGCGAAATCTAGACGAAGATGCGTTGGCGTCATACCTGGATGGAAAAGACCTAAGCCACATACTATCGCGCAGAAATCACCCTGACATAGCACGCGATAACAGAAACCTTATCTGGGAAGAATCCACAACGAACCGCTCGCGAGGATCCAGAGACATGACCTCCGAAGAGTTGTATAGAGCCCATGAGGCGAATTCCTTTCAGGCTTCTTCCATTGTGTTTCGTGAGTGCCTGGATGCCGCCACAACCACGGCACTGTACGCAGGACTGTTGGAAGCACCTGTCGCGGCAATCGAAAATCTCATCCATTATCGGCAAGGACGTAAGACCGAGGAGAGTGCCCTAATGGACGCGGGAAAATCGATCGCCGCTGCGGTGACCTCTGGAGCGATAGTAGCCTTTGCGGTAACTGGGGCCGTGGCTCTTCTTCCTGGTGCTGGCCCTTTGGTCGTTACCGTTGCACCTATACTGCAGACGGTCGGACTACCATTATATGCCCTAAGTTCGGTCAAGCGCGTACTACGTGCCTTGGACGATGGATTGCCTCTAAACTTGGTAGGCACCTATTTCTGCAGTCCTCGATGCCATGACATGTTCGCTTACGAAACAGGATACTCGGCGCTGATGCGATGGGATGAAATCCGCATTAACTTAGGAACCGGTGCTCGATGATGTCGCGTTATCATGTATCATAATCCTGTATTTGAACGTCGATAATCGCGGCTTTGTCGAGCTGATAAGACGCCGTCAATTTGAACCAAAGAGGGAACACCTTATGTCCGAGAGCGAGTATCCGTTTTCCTTGAAAGGAGCAAAGGAGTCATTTCGAGGCTCGGGCCGTTCGGACGCTAGAGCCGAATCAAGTCGGGTATTCACGCTTTCCAAAGGGATAGTGATTGTCGACGTGAAGCCGAAACCCGATGACTTCGTTCTGAAGATGATCTCGACAGAGGGACTACCGCCCACAAAAGGTGCGATTGTAGGAGGTGCGATTTTGCTATCACCCATAGGAGGTGCGACTGCGCTATCACGCAGCGGTAGCCTATCTGCCGGGATGGCTGGCGGTGCCGCCCTCGGGGCTGCTGGGATGGCTGGGAGTGCCCCGTCGAGTGGTGTGGGTTCTGTTGCTAAGACCATCGTGGAGGGAGCAATTGGCGTAGGGGGGATCGCGCGGCGGTTGGCCGAAAAGGCACACGATAGGATCAAGCCCAGATTCTGGAAGCCGGCCGGTCTTGATGTCGCAATGATCAGTAGCGATGACAAGAATTCTACCTCGAAATACCAGTCGTGGCTCAGCCTTAGAGAAGGCAAGTATCGGTTAGAAGTGGAGTCGGAACATCCATGGCGAGTAGACCTAGTCCAGCCAGATATCGGGCAGTCTTGCGGGCCATTGATCGATGCATTCGGTGCTGAGAAATGGGAGTCAGGTAGCGTCGCTCGTATTGTCGGTCCGTACCATTCGAACTCGCGCCCAATTCTGGCCGGCATTCAGCATCGAGGTAAAGGGGCATTCGCCATCGTCGCTCTGGCCGTCGATGGGACGCACCAATGTCGTATGTACTACCAGGACGAGGGGCAATTCGCAATAGAAGATCAGGGTACCGGCATCATGCCAGGAAAGGAGTACATACTGTATATCGTCGCCGACGGAGATTGGAGAATGGAACTAAGGGAAGGTTACTGATCGCAACTGAACGGTACCACCGATTCTTACTCGATGTCGAGCAAGGCGTGATCCGTGTAGCCAGCTATATTGCATTCCCAGAATGAGGGATCGATATCAAGAGTTTGGACGCTGTTGCCACCGACGAGTCGAAGAAGGATCATCGCGACAGGAGCCTCTGCGTGGGCATCTGTTTGGCGTGCAGCGGCTTGGGTGGGATCGGCCGGCCTCCGCCGGTTGCCGGCGCCGGCCGGCCGATATAGGTTTAGTCGTCATGACGGTGCCGGAGGCAGGTCTGTTCACCCCCGGCACGGGCGCCACCCCGCCGCTGCTTCCGATGCCGCCGTTTCCGATGACGCCATCGACGCTGCCCTCGTCGCGACCGGTCCCTCCGCTTCCGGCCGACTGGCCGCCCGCGAGGACTGCTCTGGTTGGGTTACGTCTGGTATCCGCCGGGCCAACTGCCGCCGGACGGTCCCGAACGGGATGACCGCCGGCAGGTCACGCGCCATGACCGGACGGACACTTATCGAACCGGCGACTCTGAGGAGGATCAGCGCCAGGAACCTGCTGTCTTTCGGGCCGGAGGGGATCGACCTCGAACTGTCTGCCCTCAACGTCCTGATCGGTCCGAACGGCTCGGGAAAGTCGAACCTGTTGGAAGTCATCAGGCTGCTGAAAGCAGCTCCCCACGATCTGGCCGATCCCGTCCGCACCGGCGGCGGCGTCAGCGACTGGATATGGAGAGGCCAGCCGCAGTCCTCGGCGACCGTCGAGGCCACCATCGACAACCCGCATGGACAACAACCGCTACGGCACGTGATCGCGTTCAGAGAGTCCGATCGCCGGTTCACCCTGGACGACGAGCGGATCGAGAACGAGAATCCCTATCCTGGACAACCCGACTCGTACTTCTACTACAGACTCCAGGGCGGGCGCCCGGTGCTGAACGTAGTCGGAAACGAACGGCGGGCGCTTCAACGGGATGACGTCGAACCCGACCGGTCGATTCTGTCGCAGCGGAAAGAGCCCGATCAGTATCCGGAGCTCGCTTATCTGAGCACGTTCTACGAGGGCATCAACCTGTACGGCTCCTGGGAATTCGGGCGAGACGCCGGCATCCGTGACGCGCAGAGAAGCGACGTTCGCCCGAGTCCGCTGGCCGAGAACCTGTCGAACCTTGGAATGTTCCTCAACCGGCTGGCGCCGTACCCGGCCGCCAGAGCGCGTCTGACGGCGCATCTGACCGAGCTTTACGAAGGCGTCACCGACTTCGAACTCTACTTCGATCCGAGCACCGTACAACTCCTCTTCACGGAGGGCGATTACTCGATCCCGGCATCGCGCCTGTCCGACGGCAGCCTCAGGTATCTCTTTCTGCTGGCAATGCTGCTGGACCCGGAGCCTCCCAAGTTCCTGGGTATCGAGGAGCCTGAGCTGGGGCTGCACCCGGACCTGCTTCCCAAGTTGGCGGACCTGCTAGTCGACGCGTCAAGCCGGTGCCAGCTCGTCGTAACGACACACTCCGACCTGCTGGTCGACGCGTTGTCCGAGCACCCGGAGTCGGTAGTCGTATGCGAGAAGCACGACGGCCGGACCAGCATGAGGCGTCTCGACCGATCGGACCTCGCCCGCTGGCTGGAACGGTACGGGCTGGGGCAGCTCTGGACCAAAGGGAAGCTGGGTGGTGTGCGCTGGTGAGGGCGGAGATCTACGTCGAGGGCGGTGGGCCGCCTGACAGGCTCACCAACATTCGATGCCGTGAGGGGTTCCGCAAGCTGCTTGCCAAGTGCGGCCTGGACGACAGCAGATTCCAAGTGACCGCCTGTGGAGGAGGCGGAGATGCTCGGAACGACTTCCGGGACGCACATGCGGATGCCGGAGACGAATACTATGTCGCGCTTCTGATCGACAGCGAGTCTCCCGTCTCGAACATTGAAGAGACGTGGAAACACCTCACCGAAGAGCAAAACTGGCAGCGCCCTCCCGACGCCCGGGATGACCAAGTCCTTCTCATGACCACGTGCATGGAGACCTGGATCGTAGCGGATCGGTCAGCCTTGTGCGCGCACTTCGGTCAGTGCCTTCTGGTCAGCGAACTTCCCGACCTCAACGGTCTGGAGGAGTTGAAACGTGGCGCCGTGAAGGATCGGCTGCAGGACGCCACCCGGAGCTGTCAGGCCCCTTACGGCAAGGGGACGAATTCGTTCGAGGTGCTGAGCAGTCTCGATCCGACCGTCCTGGAAGAAAACCTGCCGAGCTTTCGCCGGGCGCGCCGAATCCTGACCGAAAAGCTGGGTTGAGGTCTGCCGAGATGCATCGCGCTGCCACTTCCACTTCGCGCTTCTTCCGAGCCGCCGAGGAGGGGGACCTCCCGACTCTCCGCAAGCTGGTGGCCGCCCGTCCCGATCTGGTGAAGCTCGACCGAGCCGAAAACGACGAGCACACCGCCCTGCACTACGCGGTGCTCAACCGGGACCTGGCCTGCACGCGCTACCTCCTGGAGGCCGGCGCGGACCCGCATAAGGGCATCTACCCGCACCGTGACGCCACCTCGCCGCTGACGCTGGCCGAAGACCGCGGCTACGACGACGTGGTCGCGCTCATCCGCAACGAGCTGGGCCGCCGCGCAGGCGGGCGCCGACCCGGAACGGGGCGACGAGCTGTTCGACCTGGTCCGCGACGGCGACCTCGACGGCGTCCGGCGGCTGTTGGAGGCAGCCCCGGAGCGCATCGCCGAGGTCGCCGCGCAGGGCTGCACGCCGCTGCACGCCGCCGCCGCGCAGGCCGATCTGCCGCTGGTGCGTTATCTGGCGGCGCGCGACGACCACCCCTCCCAACGGGATGCAGCGGGAATGACGCCGCTGGACCGTGCGGTGCTGTCGTTCGGCTGGACGCAGCGCGAGCGGGCGCCCGCGGCGCGGGCCGCGGCCCAGGCGCTGCTCGACGCCGGAGCGCAGCAGACGCCGCGGGGCGCCGCGGCGCTGGGCGACCTCGCCTTTCTGCGGCCGATCCCGAAGGAGCGGCTGGAACAGGCCACCGGGAACGTGGGAGGTCTCCTCACGCTGGCGGTCACCTACGGGCAGCCGGCGGTGCTGGACCTGCTGCTCGCCAGGGACCTGGATCCCGACGAACGCATCGACCTGGGCAACGTCGACGAACCGGCGCAGAGCTGGGGCATGCCGCTCTGGCACGCAGCCGCCTACCGCGAGTATGCGATGGCCGAGGCGCTGCTCGACGCCGGGGCGGACGTGAACGCGATGGTGTACGCCTCCGGCCCGCCGATGGAGCGCGCATACGGGGCACGTGACGAGCGCATGACGGCCTTGCTCCGGCGCCGCGGCGCGTTCGTGTCCGTGGAGACCATCGGTCTGTACCGCGACGTGACGGCCGCGCGGGACGTCGTCGCCGGCAGGGCGCCGGCGGTGACCGACCGGCGCGACCGGACCGCCTACGAGCAACTGCTGTGGGCGGCTGCGTGTGGGGGGGAGCCCGCGATCATCGAGCTCTGCCTGCCGCTGATCGAACGGCAGTCCGACGACCCGTGGTGGAGCCAGATCCTTCAGCAGCCGATGCGCATCTGGAACCACGGACCCCTGGACGGCAAGGGTTTCGACCGTTCCACGTATCCCCGCTGCCTGGAGATGATCCTGGCTCCCGGAGTCGACCCGGACGTCGCCGGCCACCACGGCTTCACGACCCTGCAGCACACGGCGCAGTCCGGTGAGACGTGGGGCCGCCAGGTGATCACGGAGGAGGAGCGCGTCGCGTTTGCGACGCTGCTGCTCGACGCGGGCGCCGCCCTGACCCGGCGCGACCCGCTACTCCGCTCCACGCCGCTGGGCTGGGCGTGCCGCTGGGGGCGCCGCGAGCTGGCCGAACTCCTGATCGCGCGCGGCGCCGCCGTGGACGAACCCGAAGCCGGGCCGTGGGCGACGCCGCTGGCGTGGGCGTCGAGGCGGGGCCACGGCGAGCTGGCCGCGTTGCTGCGCGGGCACGGGGCGCGCCGCTGAGCTGGCGCACGTCCGTCACCGCTAGGCGCACTACCGCGAGGTTTCGGCTATTATCGTCCGCGGCGAACGAAGCAAGGCAGCGAGCGCTGTTACCGGGTACGCCGCGAGCACCCGGAGATGCTTGGGAAGGTCAGGAACCGGCCCTCGCCGTCATGGAGGGCAAGAGGACGTGAATGACCAGTTGATCGCTGCCGGAAACGAGTCCCGCGCACTGCAGGGCGCGCTCCGTCAGTACCGGCAGCCGTCGGTGGCACGGGGCGTCGGCCAGCTTGCGACTTCGGTAGTCCCTTACGTCGCCGGGATCCTCGCCATGGGCGCGATCGCGCAGCTTTCCTACCCGCTCAGCCTGCTCCTGGCCCTGCCGACCGCAGGGTTCCTGATCCGCATCTTCATCATATTCCACGATGCGGGACACGGGTCCTTTCTCCCCGTCAGCCGCTGGAACCGCGCCATCGGCTTCGTCGCGGGAATCCTCGCCTTCACTCCGTTCCACCATTGGACCCACATGCATGCCATGCACCACGCCAACGCCGGTGACCTGGACCGGCGCGGCTTGGGCGACGTATGGACGATGACCGTTCAGGAGTTTGCCGATGCGCCGCGCATCCTGCGCCTGGCGTACCGGGTGTTCCGGAACCCGCTGGTGCTGTTCGTCCTGATCGCTCCAATCAGCTTCCTGCTCAATCACCGCTTTCCCCGCAAGCACGTCAGCGCTCGCGCCAACCGGGCCATCATATGGACCAACCTCGGGGTGGCGCTGTTCGTGGCCGCCATGTCTCTGACGTTCGGGTTCGTCGACTTCGTCCGGGTCTTCACGCCGGTGTTCGTGGCCGCGTCCATGGTCGGCACCTGGCTGTTCTACGTTCAGCATCAATTCGAGGACGTGTACTGGAGCCGCCGCGAGGGCTGGGAATTTGCCGACGCGGCGTTACAGGGATCGTCCTACCTGCAGCTGCCGTGGATCCTGCAGTGGTTCACCGGCAACATCGGCTTCCATCACGTGCACCACCTGAATCCCGGCATCCCCAACTACTACCTGGCGCGCGCCCACCGGGAACAGCCGATGTTTCGCCACGTTCCGGTGCTCCGTCTGCGCGACACGGCGAGATGCATGTCCGTACGCCTCTACGATGAGACGACCCGGCAGATGGTCGGCTTCCGGGAAGGACTGCGGCGAGCCCACCTCGCACAGGCCGAGGGCGCTCCGGCGTAGCCCGAAGCTCCCGTGCCCGGGCGGTGACAGCGATGCGGAGGGATTTCGCGCTGGTCGGCGGACAGGTGTTCGACACCGGCAGTTCCACCTGGCTGACCGGTCGGGCCGTGCACGTGCGCGGCACCCGGATCGCCGGCGTGGTTCCGGCCGGCGAACTGCCGCCCGTCGAGCGCGTTGACGTGACCGGCGCCTTCATCCTGCCGGGGCTGATCGACGTCCACGTGCACTCCGAGGACTGGCAGGCGCCGCTCTACCTGGCCAACGGCGTGACGGCCGTGCGGGACGTCGGCTGCCGGCTCGGTCAGGCGATCGCGAGGCGCGAGGCCTGGAACCGCGCGGACGCCTGCGCGCCGCGCTTCGTGTGTACCGGCCCGTTGCTCGACGGTGACTCGGGCAAGAGCTGGACCGGCGCGGCCGAGATCATCCGCACGCCACAGGAAGCGCGTACCCAAGTGGACCGACTGGTGGACGCCGGCGTCGATCAGATCAAGATCTATGCGGGACTCGACCGGCCGTGCACGCTGGCGGTGCTGGAGCGCGCGCAGCGCCACGGCAGGTTCACCGTCGCCCACCTGCAGGACCACATGCACGCCGCCGAGGCGATCGCCGCCGGACTGGACGAAATCGAGCACCTTTCGGGGTTTGCCGAGGCGATGTGGCCCGAGCGCCATGCCGCCGGAGAGCACTGGCTGGACCTCTGGCCGGACCTGGATCCGGACCGCGTGCAGAAGCTGCTGGACACGGTGATCGACCACGGCACGTGGCTGGCGCCGACGCGGATCGTCTGGAAGCGCATCACGGACTCGGGAAACCCCCGCCACCTGCGTCACCGGCAGTTCGCCTACGCCCCCGCCCAGTTGCGCGCCTGGTGGGACAAGCTCTACGGCCGGCCCGCGCCGGCAGCCGAGCGGGTGCGCCGCGTGCGCGCGCTTGCCGCCATGCAGGTCGTGACCGCATCACTGGCCGAGCGCGGCGCCCGCCTCGTCACCGGCAGCGACGCCCCGTTCTGCCACGTGATGCCCGGGTTCGGCCTGGTGGACGAGCTCGCGCTGCTGGTCGACTGCGGCATGCAGCCCGCCCGGTGCCTGCGCGCGGCAACCCGCGACGCGGCCGCGGCGCTGCAGATGGAGGACCGCATCGGCAGCGTGGAGGCAGGCCGCGAAGCCGACCTGATCGTCGTCCGCGACGATCCGAGCAGCGACATCCGCGCGCTGCGCGACATCGAACTGGTGATCCGCGGCGGCACTCGTCTTGACCCGCGGGCGCTGCTCGCCACCGCCGGGGCCGACCGGACGCCCAGGCCGCCGCGGCGCTTCTCCGACGACTATTGAGTTCGGCGGCCGTGGCGCCGCTGCCGTGTCAATCGCACGATCCATGCCGTAGGGTATCATCGACTATGGCGAACGAAGCTGAGCAGCAACGGCTGTACCGGGTGCGCCACAGCCTGGCGCACGTGATGGCGCAGGCGGTGGTCGAGCGCTATCCGCAGGCGAAGATGGGCATCGGCCCCCCGATCGACACCGGTTTCTACTACGACTTCGACCTGGGTCCGGGCGAGGACGGCCGGCCGCGCTCATTCACGCCGGAGGACCTCGAGCAGATCGAGCGGCGCATGCGCCAGATCATCGGTCAGCGCGACCCGTTCGAGTACCGGGAGCTGAGCGCCGAGCACGCCCGCACGCAGTTCGCCGACCAGCCCTACAAGCTGGAGCTGATCGACGCGATCCTGGCCGGCGGGGCCGACGAGTACGGGCAGGAACAGGAGAACGGTGAAGCCGCCGCGCCGGTCCTGAGCACCTACCGGCAGAGCGAGTTCGAGGACCTCTGCCGCGGCCCGCACGTCGAGCACACCGGAAAGATCCCCTCGGACGCCTTCACGCTGATGAGCGTGGCCGGAGCCTACTGGCGCGGCGACGAGCACAAGCCGATGCTGCAGCGCATCTACGGCACCGCCTGGCTGCGCAAGCAGGACCTCCGCGACCACCTGCAGATGCTGGAGGAGGTCAAGAAGCGCGACCACCGGCGGATCGGCCAGGACCTGGAGCTGTTCACCTTCGACGACGAGGTGGGGCCGGGGCTGCCGCTCTGGCTGCCGCGCGGCGCGGTGCTGATCGAGGAGCTGGAGAAGCTGGCCAAGGAGGTCGAGTTCGCCGCCGGCTACGACCGGGTGCGCACCCCGCACCTGACGAAGGAGTCGCTGTTCCTGCGCTCCGGCCACCTGCCCTACTACGCCGAGAGCATGTTCCCGCCCATGCAGATGGAGGGCTTCTCCTACTACATCAAGCCCATGAACTGCCCCTTCCATCACAAGATCTTCGCCGAGCGCCCCCGCAGCTACCGCGACCTGCCCATGCGCCTGGCCGAGTACGGCACCTGCTACCGCTACGAGCAGTCCGGCGAGCTGTACGGCCTGCTGCGGGTGCGCTCCATGCAGATGAACGACGCCCACATCTATTGCTCGGAGGAGCAGTTCGAGGAGGAGTTCCTGGCAGTCGTCGACATGTACCTCGGCTACTTCGAGCTGATGGGCCTGGAACGCTACAGCATGCGGCTGAGCACCCACCACAAGCGCGGCCTTGGCAAGAAGTACGTGGACGACGAGCGGCTCTGGCTCAAGACGGAAGAGATGGTGCGGCGGGCGATGCAGCGCTCCGGCGTCCCCTTCGACGAGGTCGCCGACGAGGCGGCCTTCTACGGCCCCAAGATCGACGTGCAGGTGTGGAGCGCCGCCGGCCGCGAGTTCAGCCTGGCCACCAACCAGGTCGACTTCGCGGTGCCGCCGCGCTTCGACCTGTCATTCGTCAACCGCGACGATCAGGACGAGACGCCGCTGTGCATCCACCGCGCGCCGCTCGGCACCCACGAGCGGTTCATCGGCTTCCTGATCGAGCACTACGCCGGCAGCTTCCCGGTGTGGCTGGCCCCCGAGCAGGTACGCGTGGTGCCGATCGGCTCCGACCACCACGATGCCGCCGCGGACCTGGTGAAAGCGCTGCGCACGCTCGCCATCCGCGCCGAGGCGGACCTGGGCAACGAGCGCATGAACCGCAAGATCCGCGAGGCGCAGCTCATGAAGGTGCCCTACATGGCAGTGCTCGGCGACCGCGAGGTGGCCGACGGCACGGTGGCGCTCCGCACCCGCGCAGGCTCGCGGGAGACCCTTTCCCGGCAGGACTTCATCGACCGCGTACAGGACCGCATCACCACCCGCTCCCAGGAACTATGACGATCCATTGCACGGCAGACGGTCCCATCGCCCGAGGAACAGCACCGTGAGTCGTCCGAACATCGTCGTCATCATGAGCGACGAGCACGATCCCCACGTAACCGGTTGCGGCGGCAACCGATTCGTGCACACGCCGAACATCGATCGCATGGCGGCGCAGGGTGTGCACTCGACAGCGCATACTGCAACAGCCCGTTGTGCGTGCCGTCCCGCTTCTCCTTCTGGTCGGGCAGGTACGCCCACACGGTCAACGCCTGGGACAACGGCTCACCGTTTCCGTCGTCCGTTCCCACGATCGGCAACTACCTGGAGGCCGCCGGCTACGACACCTTTCTCTCCGGGCGCAGCCACTTCGTA